>CAXXRV010000001.1:0-8079 GCA_963674525.2 uncultured Psychromonas sp.
TTAATGTTATTAGCATCTTATTACACTAAACGTGACAACATAATCAGTATTTCGGCGCAGCAGGCAAGCGACTTCGCAAAACAGCAGTGTCACGACTTTAACCCTATTCATGATCCTGATAATAAGCGTTTCTGTGTGCCGGGAGATCTGCTTTTTTTCATTAGCACTGCATGAATATGGGGTAAGTGAATCAATGAGTTTTACTTTTACCAATATGGTTGGCGCGAATGTGGGGATCGTTTTTCCTGAAGCTGAGGGTGAAGATATTATTATTACCAATGAACAGGGAAAAAGTGTACTGGAGATTAAAAAACAGGGTAAGACTAGCCATGATCCTGTTTTAATCGACTCGTTAATTAAAAAATTATGTGCTTTTTTCCGGGCAAAATTTCCCGACTTTATTAATGCCGCTAATGAAAAAACACAATGTGATGTTTAATCCCGCACGCCCGCTAGTAATGTATAACAGCATGAGTTTTGAATTTGATAACTTATCGCTGGATAACCCGGTCAACGTTAAATTGGCTGATACTTATTTTGAAGTAGAGCCCAAGCGTGCTAATAACTTTCTGCATTTCGACATTGCCGATGGCGAGCAGAGGATTGGGCGCGGCATCAAAAAGTTAGTGGTCGCCGGTTTAAAACCCTATGAGCATGATCTTATTACGGCATTCTCTGATGCCTATGAAGCCCGCCGTGCCGCCTTTTAAGGTTTACATATCGCCAGCAAATTAATGGCGAATATTTTTTATTAACCGGCAATATCCGCTTTTGATTGAAACGCATTGCAGCAGACAGGCAAGCACATAGCCTATTAATATAACGCCCTGTCCATTAATTTAAATTTGTCACTGCATTGTCATAATTAACCTTTAATGTGTTGATTATGAATATGATTAATAATATTTATCAATACGATCTCAAGCTATTATTGTGGTGCAGAAAAAAGCACTGCATCGCACAGTGTGATTAGCCTGGTGAGGATCATATCAAAGAGCGGTGATGGTTATTTACAACTGTTGCTGCCTGCTCTCTATTGGCTAATATCCACACAAGTTCAATACCATTTTTTCCTGTTGGCGATAACAACTTTTATGCTCGAGCGGTTACTCTATTTTTGTTTAAAGCACAGCCTACGCAGGCGCCGACCACCACAGGTTATCCCGGACTTCAACAGCATAGTACAAGCATCAGATCAGTTTAGTTTCCCGTCAGGCCACTCTATGGCGGCATTCACATTGGCGGGACTTTTTTACCTTTTACTTTGGTGTTATCGCGTTGCCGCTTTATATATGGGCAGGGCTGGTGGCGATATCACGGGTTGTTTTGGGGGTGCATTTTCCAAGCGATATTGTTGCCGGGGCAATGATAGGAACAATTTTAGTTTATTTAATGGTGGTTTTATGAGGCGCTGTTCCATTTGGATGTTGGTCTTTTACGTCATTGCTTCATTAAGCCAATAACTATTTTCATGGGATTTTTCATCTTCCATAAAAACAAACCATGCAATATAATTATCCATATAAGCAGTCCCAACTCCAAAAAATCTTTTCATCCAAGCTTTCCAACGCATTGTTAAATTATTAAGTGTCTGAATATGATAAATATTATCAATGACCCTTTGATTATCTAAGGCAATAAGTCGCTTATGTTCGATGTTAAAATCAAGCTCTTGAACGATACTTTTATAAGATAAATTCCCATCAGTACACAATACTGAGTCAGGTGATAGAAGCGGTTTCAATGCTAAGCTAATCTCTTCTTTAGTGTCATGCCCCAATACATGATGACTAACTGAACCATTTCGATCTAGAGCAAGTAAAATTGGAATGGTTAAAGGACCACCACGCTTTCTCGGTTCCCTTGTCATTTTTTTAGAACCTTTGAAACTCTCAGGAACAAAAGTTTCATCAGCTTCAACGATTCCAACTAATTCTGTCGGTTGGTGAGCACAAGGGCTTTTAAGTAATTTATGTCGCCACTTAAATGCAGTCTTTAAATTAATATCAAGCTGCTTTGCTGCGTATCTTAAACTTGTAGATAAAAGCATACATTTTATATATTTCAGCCACTTATCTGGCTTTCTCATTCTAAATAGATTTGTTCCAGTGAGCGTGCTGAATGTTGCATGGCATTTATTGCAACGATAACGCTGTTTTCCTTGACGAGTGCTTCCCCATCGAGATAATGCATTGCTATTACAATGAGGGCAGTTTGTTATTTCATTTTCATGTTTAGCCAGAACTTGGCCAACTTTATTTTTAGAAAGAAGGGAATCGATTTGATGATTTAAGCGCTTTAATTCCGTATAAGAAAGCTCATCAATACAGTGTTGGAAAGCGGTAAAAGTTACTTTATCCATAACATTACCCCTATGTTATTTAAGGTTATTATAAGTATAGTTAATACCAACACTTAAGTGGAACAGCGCCTTTTATGAACATACTTTACGGCATTCAGGGGACAGGCAATGGGCATGTATCGCGCAGCAGGGTGATGGCAAAACATTTTGCCGAACGCGGTGCGAATGTCACCTATTTATTCTCCGGACGCGAAAAAAAATCAATATTACGAAATGGAGGTGTTTAATGATTACCTGGTTCGTGACGGACTCACCTTTATCAGTGAAGGCGGGAAAATTAGTTATTTAAAGACCGGATTAAAAAATAATATATGGCGATTTATTAAAGATGTTTTTTCATTGGACCTGAACCATTATGATTTAATCATCACCGATTTTGAGCCGATCACGGCTTGGGCCGCCAAATTGAGAAATAAGCCTGTTATCGGGTTAGGCCATCAATATGCCTTTGGACCCGGTACACCATTTTCTGACGGCAGTTGGGTGGCAAAATGGGTGCTGCACAATTTTGCGCCTGTGCAATATGGTATCGGTCTGCATTGGCACCCCTATCAGGGGAATGTACTGCCGCCGATTATCGATGTTAGTTTATCTCCTAACACCATGCATAATTTTATTTTAGTGTATTTGCCTTTTGAAGATCAGCTAGAGGTAACTGAGCTATTAAATGTATTTAGCGATTATCATTTTATGCTTTACGCACACGCAGCTAACTGAAGCGCAACACGGAAACGTATTGTGGCAAAAAACCAGTTATCAGGGTTTTAAAGATAATTTAACCCGCACCCGGGGGGTGATTTGCAATTCTGGATTTGAATTAATCAGTGAATGTTTACACTTGGGTCTACCGATACTGGCGAAACCAATTCAGGGGCAAATGGAACAGCAGTCTAACGCGCTGGCACTTGAACAATTACAGTTGGCAGATATCATGCATTTTTTAGATGAAGATCTCGTCGGAAAATGGTTGGAGATGTTAGATGATGATATTCAGCACAAGCCTCAATGGATCCCGAATGTAGCAAAAGAAATTGTGGATTTAATCATGGCAAAAAATTGGGAAAAAACCGGAGAGTTGGGCAAAGCCCTGTGGAAAAGAGCTATATTTAAATCCAGTTGATTGATGGTTTACCTGATCCAATAATAGATAGCGTTATGCAAAGCTTAGCGACCAAAGGGGATACTATGATTGAGCAAACTTGTTTTGTTACGCTGCTGCACATTGAATTGATGATCCCCTTTGCCCATTCGCTTAAGGATAAACGCCAGCAGGTTCGCGGACTTAAGGAGCGTATTCGTAGCCGCTTTAACGCATCGGTTGCCGAAGTAGCGTATCTGGATAAATGGCAACGCTCGGTGCTGGCGGTTTGCCTGGTAGGCAATGACAAACGTCTGCTGCTTGCCAATACCAATAAGATTCGGGCACTGTGCGAAGAAGCTGCAGATCTGTCGATCATGAGCATCGAGCAGGAGTGGTTATAGCCAGCAAAACAATCCCATCTATTGTCATTTTCGCATTAACCGGCGAGTTTGCGGATCTGGATGTGATCGTTTGGAATATGCGTGAATTGTCCATGCACCTCGATTGCGCGTATTATTTGACATTTTAATAGATAACCTGCTGCATATATGATCATTGTGCTATGATGCACAAAAAGTGTACAGCTGTACGCTGGATTTTTGATTGGTCTCTGTATTGCGAGTGTCGGAGGAAAAATGACTAAACCGCAGATTCTTTGGCTTAACCTGATGATCTTTTTGATCACGTTTTTAGTTGCCGCTATTGCTGTACCCTACCGCGCTATTACCCATGGTTTTGATATCCCCGAAATTATTTTTGCATTGTTATGTTTTATTTTCTGCGGCATGTCAATTACGGCGGGCTATCATCGGTTGTGGTCGCATAAAACCTATCAGGCGCATTGGAGTTTACGCTTTATTTTTTCTTTAGGTGGGGCATTCGCTCTGCAAAACAGTATATTACATTGGTCTTCGGACCACCGTATGCACCACAAATATGTTGATAACAATGATAAAGACCCATATTCCGCCAAAATGGGATTTTGGTATTCTCATCTTGGCTGGATGCTGCGCGAATATCACCCAGATCATTACAATGACTACAGTAATGTGCGGGATCTGCAAAAGGATCCGATTGTAATGTGGCAGCATAACTATTATCTGCCGTTAACACTGGGGTTAAATATCGGCATCCCCTTGCTCTTTGGCTTTTGGCATGGTGATATTGTTAGCAGTCTCTTATTAGCTGGTTTTTTACGTTTAGTATTAAGTCAGCATAGCACTTTTTTTATCAATTCCCTGGCGCATATATGGGGTAAACAAACCTATAGCGATAAAAATACTGCCAGAGATAATGGTTTCCTGGCTGTGCTTACTTTTGGTGAGGGATACCATAATTACCACCATCTTTTTGAAAATGATTACCGCAATGGTATCCGCTGGTGGCAATTTGATCCGACCAAGTGGCTGATCAAGAGCTGCGAGTATCTGAAATTGACCACAAAACTGCGCACCAGTCCTGAAGAGCGCGTGGAAAAAAGCTAAATTAGCCATGACCTTAAAACTGTGTCAGCAAAAAATTAGCAGCACACCCTGACGCTGAAAAAATCCTGGAGCGTTTACAAGCTGAATATGATCTCCTTGTTGCCAAAATCAATGAGTATTATGCAGCACGTAAGCGGTTGTTTTCAGGTAAGACAAAACAATTTAGCAATGATATTGAAAATTCAGAGCTAATGAAAAAATATCAGGAGTTAAAACACTGTTTAGCTGAACAACAGCGCCGTTGGCAGTTATTAACCTTTAAACTTGTTTAATAACCTCAGCGTGATAAGCAGGGTGCGCTACCGCCCTTAGCGCAAATTTTTGCCGTGTTTAAAATGACAGGTCAGATTATGACCTGCTGATGATTAATGCCCAATACGTTGTTCACCACCCCCAAAATGCCAGTCGTAATGGAAACGCTGCTTGCTATTTTGATCTTTACGGCGATATGTATGACCGCCAAAATAATCGCGCATGGCCTGGATCAGGCTGGCGGATGAATCCGCTTCACGGTAGCCATCGTAATATCCCATTGCAGCGCTGATTGCCAGCATTGGCATACCCTGCATAATGACGTTCGTCAATACTTCACGCCACGCTAACTGGCCCTTCGCCAGGCTGTCATTAAACCTTTGCGCCAACATTAAATTAACTCGCTCAGGCTCCGTCTGATATGCTTTGGCAATGTCATTTAGGAAATTAGCCCGTATAAGCGCAACCTGCCGCCAGATTTTTGCGATTGAAACATAATCGAGTTGCCAGCCATATTCTTTCTCAGCGGCAGACATCAGTTCGAAACCCTGTGCATAGCTGCATATCTTTGAGCAGTAAAGAGCATCTGCCTGTTTATCAATCCATGCCGCTTTATCTGCACTGTTCATAGCCGGCCGGTTAACTGTCTTGCACCGACTTGGCAGACCATTTTCTGTGTACTGAGGCAGCGAGCAAACACCGATGCCGCAACGCCCAGTTCCAGTGCTTCACGTGCAGTCCAGTTGCCAGTTCCTTTCTGGCCGGCCTGATCCATGATCACATCCACCAGAGGTTGCCCTGTTTTGGGATCGACTGCCTGAAGAATGTCAGCCGTGATTTCAATAAGGTAGCTTTGCAGTTTCCCTTTGTCCTACTGACTAAATACAGCCCCTACCTCAGGCGCAGACATCGCACACATTTGCTGCATAAATTGTACTATTTCAGCAATCATCTGCATGTCGGTATACTCAATACCGTTATGCACCATTTTCACGAAATGACCGGAGCCGATTGGGCCGATATATTCAGATCTCAGTGTTTAGCTAAATTGGTTAAAGTTGTTGCACTGTTTAAATTACTTAGCTTGTGGATAATATCTGCGATTATTTGTTCAACAGTTTGGCGTATGTCAATAATCAGCGCTTCACATGCGCTGGGTTCAACTAACTCGGCAAACTGACTTTCAAGCAGGGTTTTACCCTTAAAATAATGGTCTTTTCGGTTTTAATGACGCTGCCAAATCGTATTGAAATCACCTTCTAAATAAACGAACAGTAAATCCGGGTTATTGTAACTTAGCATTTGCCTGTGCTCAGGGCGTAATGCAGAGCAAGCAACAACAGCTTCAGTGCGTTGCCGGAGCAGTTTGTTCAAGGTTGTTAACCAGCCTTGCCTATCTGTCTCCGTGAGGGGGATCCCCTGCCGCATCTTGTCGATATTTACGGCACAATGGTAATCATCCCCATTAAAGAAGGTGAGGCCTAAGCGCTCCGCCAGCTTGCTGCCAATTGAACTTTTACCACAGCCAGACCCACCCATGACGACTATTTTATATTTCATCATCATTTACCTCCGGAAAAGAAATTACCGCCGTTGAGACTGTCCATTATCGCCACTACAACGCCAGGAACGGGAAGATGCTCACCATTGCGAGGGCCAGCACCTGCAGAAAGGGCACTAGAGCACCATGTAGTTTAAAAAAACGAACACCAGAGCAGACTGAAAATTGCCCAGAGAAGGCGTGTTAGTGAAGGAATAGTGACCTATTTCAAGCTGACACAACGTCGCATGAGGTCATTTTGGCTCTTGCTGGTGCCGTTTTTTTAAACTATATAGTGCTCTAGGGCTGTGGATGATAGTCGGGTGTTTTGTTTGCAGGTTTTCGTTTGAGGTGTTTAGTTTTATTTTCTAGCGGAGTTCCTCCTTTTTGGAAAAAGTTCAATATTATTTTGTGGAAGGAAAATCATACCAATGCAAGAGTGCATTCTTAATCCGCTTGGTATACTCTAAAATGATTAGCTACGCTCCTCATTGCTGGTGAGCAAGGAATTGATAGTTACTGCGAGAGTAGCAATACCAATTCCACTAATTATCTACTCATTTATGCCGGTTAAAATGAATGCTAGCTTCGTTATTGATTTTGTAATTAGCGCAACTAGTTACTGCAATCAATGCCTTGCTTTCATCCATTTTTCTACGCCTAAATAGATCACCTAATTAATGGAGTTGGTATAAATATGAAATTCACATTACAACGAGTATGCGCAAAAGGAACGAGTTCATGACTGATAAAACTGCCTACACACCTCCTAAAGTCTGGATACAAGACTCAGAAAATGGCGGAGTCTTCGCCAACATCAACCGTCCGGTGGCAGGTGCTGCATATGACAGGGAGCTACCGCTCGGTAAACATCCTTTGCAACTATACTCGCTGGCCACACCTAACGGCGTAAAGATCACGGTGATGCTGGAGGAGTTATTGGCGCTCGGGCATAGCGGCGCGGAATATGATGCATATCTGATCAACATTAACGAGGGCGAGCAATTTGCCAGTGGCTTTGTTGCGGTCAATCCCAATTCGAAAATCCCTGCACTTGTTGATAACAGCAGCTTGACTCCGATTCGGATTTTTGAATCAGGAGCAATACTTTTGCATCTTGCGGAAAAATTTAGCGCCTTTATTCCAACAGATCCAGCCGGGCGTGCAACATGTTTAAACTGGTTATTCTGGCAAATGGGCAGCGCACCCTATCTCGGTGGCGGTTTTGGTCATTTCTATTGTTATGCGCCAGAAAAAATTAAATATTGTATTGATCGCTTCACGATGGAAGTGAAACGTCAATTGGACGTGCTGGATCGTCATTTAGCAAACAATAGGTATATCTGCGGTGATCAGTATA
>CAXXRV010000002.1:0-15517 GCA_963674525.2 uncultured Psychromonas sp.
TTTGCTCAGCATTCAATACCTGCTTAACCTTCAACTGCGGCTAATTCGCTGCGCATCTTATCAATAACCGCCTTGTAATCAGGCTCATTGAAAATAGCTGAGCCGGCAACAAACATATCCGCTCCCGCCTCGGCAATCTCTTTAATATTGTCTGTTTTAACACCGCCATCCACCTGCAGACGGATATCGCGACCACTTGCTTGGATCAAAGCTTTAACCTGACGTAATTTTTCAAGCGTATGCGGAATAAAGGATTGTCCGCCAAATCCCGGATTAACAGACATTAATAGAATCACATCTAATTTATCCATAACATGGGTTAACACTTCCAATGAAGTCGCCGGATTTAAAACCAGGCCGGCTTTACAGCCATGCTCTTTAATCAACTGTAAACTGCGGTCAACATGCTGAGACGCTTCCGGATGAAAAGTGATAATCGAAGCTCCGGCTTTGGCAAACTCAGTAATCATGAAGTCAACATTATTAAGCATTAAATGGACATCGATGGGCGCAGTAATACCGTATTCGCGCAATGCACTACAGACCATTGGACCAATGGTTAAATTCGGAACGTAATGGCTATCCATTACGTCAAAATGCACCACATCGGCACCAGCGTTGATTACTTTTTCTACATCTTCGCCTAAACGGGCAAAATCTGCAGAAAGAATTGAAGGGGCGATTAAATAGTCTGTCATGGTCTGTTTCCCGTTTTAAAATTGAGCGCTTATTCTACCGAAGCAAAAGCAAACAGACTATTTTTTTATTTTAAGCTTTTGGCTGCGCGGCAAATAAGGCAAAAATTTCACCGACCGGCATACGTGTTGCAGAGTTGCTGCTGATAGTTCGCGAGACCTGTACCTTGTCACAATGCGCATCGCGATAAAGCTCCTGGGTTAAGGTTGTATCATGATTGCTTAACAGCACGCTACATTTCGACTCTCTTGCCAGCCGGGCAAGGTTGGCCTGATCATCTAAGGTAAAGCCATCACTGGCATAGTTAGTAAAGGAGGCACTTTTACTCAGTGGCGCATAAGGGGGATCACAGTACAACACGTCATCATCACGCAGATACTGAAACAATTTCTGATAGGGCTTGCAGGTAAAGGTTGCTTTTTTCGCTTTTTGCGCAAAGAACAGTAACTCTTTTTCCGGAAAATAGGGTTTCTTATAACGTCCAAAAGGGACATTAAAACCGCCGCTTTTATTATAACGGCATAAACCGTTATAACCATGACGGTTCATATAAAGAAACAATAAAGAGCGCTGATAAGGGTCACGACAGGCATTAAACTCATCGCGCAATCGATAATAGGTCACCTCATCATTAAATTTATCTTGAAAATAATATTTTGCATCAAGGATAAAGCGTTTCGGCTTACGCTTAATGATCTTATACATTTCAATCAGATCAGGATTAATATCATTAAGCAGATATTCATCAAAGTCACTGTTCAAAAAAACTGAACCGGCACCGACAAAAGGCTCAATTAAGCGCCTGCCTTTGGGTAAGCGTTGATTAATCTGCTCCGTCAGGGCGAATTTACCACCCGCCCACTTTAGAAATGCTCTATTTTTTTTATTCATTAATAAATCGTAAACCCTGAAGCAACCGCTGATAGTTTTTAATCCAAGTGTCCAGATTTGCTAATAAATGAATCTGCGCTGGCCGCTGCACAGACAACGGTAAGCGCGACAACGAGGCAATTAATCGACCGGTGAACATGGTTATGACTGTTCAATAACGCGACGCAGCACCGCTTCGTCAACATTATCAAATAACTCACTGCTACCGATAGAGGTAGGTAATACTAAACGCAGCTTACCATTGAGTACTTTTTTATCGAGCTGCATATGCTGCGCATAGTTTGCGTAACTCATGCTTTCAGGAGAGCGTAAGGGTAAATCAAACTGCTTGATTAACGCAGTAATTCGTTCAACCTGGGCACGCTCAATTAATCCCAACTGTGCTGCAGTTTGCGCAGCCTGAATCATGCCGACCGCGACCGCTTCTCCATGTAACCAGTTGCCATAGCCCTGCTCTGCTTCAATGGCATGGCCAAAGGTATGGCCAAGATTTAATAATGCACGAATGCCGCTCTCTTTCTCATCCAGCGCAACCACTTCCGCTTTAATTTCACAGCAGCGCTTGATCATGTAAGTCAACGCATCAGCCTGCAACGCCTTAATACTCGCGATATTCTCTTCCAACCAGCAGAAAAAAGCGTGGTCGTAAATAATCCCGTATTTAATCACTTCCGCCATGCCGGCAGCAAACTCCCGTGCGGGTAAAGTGTTCAGACAATTAATATCGATGATCACCGCCTGCGGCTGGTAAAAGGCACCGATCATATTCTTACCAAGTGCATGGTTAACTGCGGTTTTACCGCCAACTGATGAATCAACCTGGGATAGAAGGGTTGTCGGCACCTGAATAAAAGCAACACCACGTTGGTAGCAGGCAGCGGCAAAGCCGGCCATATCCCCAATAACACCGCCGCCAAGGGCAATAATAGTGGTGTCACGCGCATGCTTCTTGGCCAGCAGTGCAGTTAAAATGCTTTCAAATGTCGATAAGTTTTTATGCTTTTCGCCATCAGGTAAAATAACCTCATCAATATCAAAGGCCTGTAGCGTTTCCCGACATTGCTGCAAATACAGAGGAGCCACCACATCATTGCTGACAATCATTACTTTTTTGCCCGTTATCGCAGTGCCAAAAAGTTCAGATTGTTCAAGCAGATTTTCACCAATCACAATCGGATAACTGCGCTCGCCTAAATCAACAATTAATTTATCCATTAGAAATCCAGTAAGGCAATAATTTGACTGGCAACAACCTTAGCACTCTGGTCATCGGTCTCGATAGTGTAGTCGGCAATCTCACTGTACAGAGCATTACGTTTCTCAGCCAGCGCTTCCAGTACTGAGCGCGGATCCTCTGTCTGCAGTAGTGGTCGGCGTTTATCTTTTAAGGTGCGCGCCAGCTGTTTTTCAACACTGGTTTTCAGATAAACAACAATACCGCGAGCAGATAAATGCGTTCTATTTTCCGGACGAATAACAGCACCACCACCCGTCGCTAAAACAATGCCGTGCTTTTGTGTTAATTCATCAATCATGTCGCGCTCTCGATTGCGAAAGCCTTCCTCGCCTTCAACATCAAAAACCCATGCGATATCGGCACCGGTTTTCTTTTCGATCTCAGCATCTGAGTCATGAAAATTAAGGTGCAGCATTTGTGCCAGGTGACGACCAATTGTGCTTTTACCAGCCCCCATAGGGCCAATTAAGAAAATATTACGTTGTTCTGCCATGTTGGATTATTACTCAAGTGATTGATTACAGGAAAGCCCCTTTATAAAAAAAGAAGTGCGGCGTATTATCGCAATTGTTAATAACTTATTGCAAGCAGATAAAAGAAATAAGCCCGAAGATTAATTTCAGGCCTATTATCTGCTTGTCTAGGAGTGATAAAAAGAGATCAGTATTTAGTCTGCATGACAATTCGCGGAGTAACAAAGATCAGTAACTCATCTTTACTTGTGTCCTCGCTCGTTGAACGGAATAATGCGCCTAAGAAAGGAATATCACCCAGTAACGGTACTTTTTTTACCGTACTGTTCATTGTCTGTTGATAAATCCCCCCTAATACTACGGTTTCACCATTATCCACTAATACCTGGGTAGAGATTTCCTGGGTATCGATAGAAACGCTTTCACTGCCATCGCTGGTAGTCACAATACTGCCGACAGTATCCTGATTAATAACAAGATCCAAAACAACCTTATTATCCGGAGTGATCTGCGGGGTCACCTCCAAAGCCAATACGGCTTTTTTAAAGCTGATTGAGGTTGCTCCCGATGAAGAAGATTCTGTGTAAGGGATCTCAGTACCCTGCTCGATATAGGCGGTTTGCTGATTGGCGGTGGTAATACGCGGACTGGCAATAATTTCCGCTTTACTTTCGCTCTCTAAAGCTGAAAGTTGTAAATCTAATATATTGCCATCTGCTAAGTTGGCAACTTGAATGGCAATAGAGCCCGCGGCATCGGCAATAGGCAGGTTAACATTTAAACGATCATCAACAGAAGCAACAGTTCCATCATTTGCTGCATCAGCACCCGTCAATGAACCGGAAGTCGCACTATTCCCTCCCGAAGCAGTCAGCCCCCACTGAATGCCCAGCTCTTCACCGACAGAGTCACTGACGGTGACCATACGCGCCTCAATTATCACCTGACGTACCGGAATATCGAGCACCTCAATCATATCTTTAACCGAATCGATAACGCTGGCCGTATCTTTTAAGAGCACGGTATTGGTTCTTTCATCGATGCTCACCGAGCCGCGCTCAGATAACAAGCTGGTATTGCCGCTGGATAACATAGCGGCAATATCAGCTGCTTTGGCATAATTGATCTGTATGAACTCGGAATAAAGCGGCGCTAACTCAGCAACCTTCTGATCGCTTTCCAGCTGTTCCTGTTCACTCTTAGCCAAATCAGCTGCAGGCGCAATCATCAGCACATTACCATCCATGCGCTTACCCAGTCCTTTTACCTTGAGAATAATATCCAGCGCCTGCTCCCAGGGAACATCATCTAAACGCAATGTGATATTCCCACTTACTGAATCAGTAATAACCAGATTGAAGCCATTAAAATCAGCAATCAACTGCAATACCGTACGCACAGGAATATCCTGGAAATTAAGCGAAATAGCTTTACCTTGATAAGCGCTTTCCTTCTCACCTTTGGGTTTTTCAGAGACCTCAATCATAAACAGAGTATCAAGCTGATCATAACGGTAGTTATATTCATCTTTGAGATCAAAAACAAAGCGTGCTTTACCATCCTCTTTGAATGTTTCAACTTTCTCGACAACGGTCGCAAAGTCAATCACATCCATAATGTATAAAAATTCATCGGCAATATAGGTACTTTGAAATTCAGCGATTAACTGCTGATCGCGACGCCGAATATCTACAGCCACACTGGAGTTATTTAAATAAATCAAAAGCTTACCCTGCCCCTCAGAGCCGCGAGTAAAGTCGATTGATTTAATGCTGTTTACGTAACCTTTAGGGCTTGCTGAAGAATGAGTGATGGGGGCAACTGCTTTGACTCTATTTTGTGCAGCAAGGCCACTCTGATTACTTGAGTTTTGCACAACAGCAGCGGCTAATCCCGCTTCAATAGCGTCAACCTCTGTTGATTCGGAGGCTACCTCTCCAAAGCGGACAAACAACTGTTTACCTTCATTGACGACGCGATACGGCATTAATGTATCCAGCGAGATAATTAAACGCAGCCCGTCTACCGTTCTTTCCGTTGCCACATTATCAACCCCGTTTTTATCGATTTTAATCGGGTTGAGCTTTAATACCGAACTGGCGTCATCAATATCAATAACCAGCTTATTCGGACGGTAATGCAGCTTATCCGTATAACCACCAATCATATCGCTAAATTCAAATTTTAACTCAAACTTGCCTTCAATCAATGGGTTTACATTTACCTTAGTCAGTTGTGATTCTGCAAAAACCACTGCAGAAAACAGCCCTCCGAGCATAAAAAAAAGGCGCAAAACTTGCTTTAACTTTATAATTTCCATGAATATCATCCCTGCTGTCATATCATTGCGATTGTAACGTGATTTGAGTTATACGCTCTTGCCAACAACCATCTTTATCAGAAGCTATCTCTAATAGCTCAATTTTTTGCCTGCTAATTTTTAAGATTTTTCCGTAATTTAAGCCAAGGTAATCGCCGGCTTTCACTCTGTGTATTTCCCCTCCAGGCACCTGTACCAGTGCCCACAAGGCATCATCAAGCAATAATGTGCCGCGCATGCTTAAATTATCAAGAGAATACATCTCTAAAGGATGTTTTTTACGCTGAAAGTTGGGCTGAGGACAACTTTTCGGTTTGTTTTTTACCGGAGCCAGTTCTTCCGCACGCGGCTCAGAAAACGGATTACGGCCGTTATCCAAGGTAAAAACAATGGCATCTATTTTTTTTAACGCCGGCACTTTATCATTAATCGGATAAATTTGTGATTTCGTTCTAGCAACAAACTCCTGCAAATCATCCACTTCAGCCTCTACACATGAGAACAGCGGCAGCGTTATCAATAAAAGAGTAAAAAATCTCACTTTTTTTCCTCCTTATAACGGTAAGTTTTAGCCACCACGTTTAATGTTAACGATTCGCCCTTTCCTTTGACCAGTTTGATATTGTCAAGAATAACAATTCTCGGTAAAGCGGCAATATCGGCAGCAAATTTACCCAGCTCTTCATAACTGCCGACAACCTGTAGACTCACCGGAACTTCAACGGAAAGCTCCTGATCTTTCACCACTCCCCAATTGATACTTTTGAACTGCAGACCATTATTAGCACCGATAAAGCTGATATCGTCAAGCAGACTGGCAATCTCTGCTTTACTGGGCAGTTTATTCAATAAACCGTCAAGGATAATATTTATTTCTACCATCTGAGCACGATAGGCTTCTAAATTAGCCGACAGTGCCGCTTTGGCCTTAAATTGATTTTTAAGGTTGATCTCCTCCTGCTTAACGCTTTCCAGTTTATCCAGTTGAGGACTGGTAACATAATAGAAAAAAGCTCCGCTTAACAGGATACAGACAATAGCAATAAACACACCACGATAAAGCGCAGGCCAACTGCCCACATTTTCAAAATCCAGTTCATTTAAGTCCACTATTCTTCCCCTTGACTGTCAGGAGCAACAACAAATTTCATCGCAAACTTGCTTAATTTTATGGGCTTGGAAGGCCCGGCAATAATTGAACTGATATAAGCGCCCCCCACCCAATCGGAGCCATCAATATTACGCATCATTTTTGCTAAACGGTTATTTGACTCACTCATGCCCTTCACATCAACCTGTTCATTAACAAAGGTGACATTATTGAGATAAATCCCCTCTGGTACGACTTCTGGTAATGTATTAAATAAAAGCGTTGCATAATTACGTTTTTCTTCCAGCTCCTGAATGAGTTTTATACGCCGCTCAAGCTCTGCCTTCTCTTTTTTGATTTTATTAATCTCAGCGATGCGGCGATCTAAAATAATGGTTTGTGTCTGCAGAAACTGATTGCGCTGTTGTTGTGCGCCAATTAAAGAATCAACATAGATTTTGCCGCCATAAGACACCCCCAGTACGAGCAAAGCGCTTAGCGCTAACAGCACAAAAAACTGCTGCTTCTTTTTCTTTTTTAGATCGTCTCGCCAGGGTAATAAATTAATATGCGACATTATTCGATCCCTCTTAATGCCAGGCCAAGCGCGATCATATATTTCACACCGGCTTCATGAAGTAAAATTTTATCGGACTCATTTTTATATTCGAAACCGATAAATGGATCTGCCACCTCCACCTCTAAGTCTAATTGTTCAGATAACTGTGCGACTAATCCAGGAAGCAGTTGACAGCCGCCCGTTAGAATTAACTTCTCAACTTTGATGTTATTGGGCGCGTTGGTAAACATACGCAAATCAAAGCGCAGATGATTGACCGTCATATTTTCAAAGGGGGCAATAACGTCAACATCGCAATCAACGGGCCACTTGCCTTCAATTTTTATTTTTTCAGCTTCAGCAAATTTAAAACCGTAATGATCCGCGATCATTTGTGTGCACACCGCACCACCGTGATTCTTAGAGCGAGAAAAAATCACCTGCCCCTGATGGAGAATATTAAGCATCATTTGTGATGCGCCGATATCAAGGACAGCTATGCCCTTATCGTAGTCTTCGCGCATAAACACAAGTTCACAGGCACGCGCTAAAGCATGACTGGCGACATCAACCACTTTCGTCGTTAAACCTGCAGCATCAACACAGTCAACTTGCGAGAGTACCGTTTCTTTTCGCGCGGCACTCACTAAAACATCATTTAACGCTTTATTAGTATTCGGACCGATAATTTCAAAATCTAAAAAAATTTCATCTACCGGAAAAGGGATATTGTTTTCAGCTTCAAGCTCAACTTGCGCCTCTAAGTCAAGCTCGCTTAAATCAGCACTCATTGGAATGACTTTGGTAATGACATCCGCCCCGGTTACGGCAATCGCGGCGTTTTTATAGGAGGCAGGAAAATTCTTTTGTATTTGCTTGATAACCTGCGTTAATTTTGTAATATCTTCAAAATGATTATCAACAATCAACCCCTTTTCAATCGGGGCTTCTGCCACGGCATCGATTTGAAATGTTCCTTTGCCTTTAGAAACAGCAAGTGCTTTAATTGAATTTGAACCGAAGTCTATGCCAATTAAAGCATTTGAATTCCTTTTCTTCATATTTTCAAACATAACACTCTTGCCATAATTAATTGAATAAGGTAGTTAACAATACTGACAACTAATCATAAAACTAAAATCAGCAACTTCCAAGGTGATAATCGATTATTCCCCTTTCACTCGGCAAATATAACTATATACTGTGGCTTGCCTCTAAAAAACATTCTGTCAACAGAATTAACAAGCAATATTTAAGGTATCAATACTATGCTTAAATGGATTAAACGCCTGTTCTTCATATCTATTTTTCTCTGCCTGGCCGGTATCGGCACCATCGTTGCTGTTTATTATTATGTCAAAGCAGAGCTGCCTGATGTTGCTTCAATTCAAGATATACAGCTGCAAGTACCGATGAAGGTATTCAGCATTGATGGCGAACTAATTTCCCAGTTTGGCGAAAAGCGCCGTATTCCCCTTACCATTGAGGAGGTTCCCGAAAAGCTGATTCAAGCTTTTATTGCTACCGAAGACAGCCGCTATTATCAGCATGTTGGTATTGATCCTATTGGTATTGTGCGCGCGGCATTGGTTTATGCTTCCACCGGTAGCGCCAAACAGGGTGCGAGTACCATCACCCAGCAGGTTGCCCGAAATTTCTTTCTCACTCGCGAAAAAACATTTATACGTAAGATAAAAGAGATTTTTATTGCCATACAGATAGAGGAGCTGTTAACTAAAGATGAGATTTTAATGCTCTATCTGAATAAAATTTCGTTAGGTCAGCGCTCCTACGGCATAGGGGCCGCGGCACAGGTTTATTACGGCAAAAAAGTCGCGGAATTAACCTTACCGGAAATGGCCGTGCTCGCGGGTTTGCCTAAAGCCCCCTCGCGCTTAAATCCTATCTATTCCCCGGAAAATGCCAAAAGCCGTCGTAATACCGTTCTCTTACGCATGCTCGATGAATCCTATATCACTCAGGCCGAATATGAAGAGGCGGTGAGCAGCCCGATAACAGCTAAATATCATGGTGCAGAGATCACCTTGTCTGCACACTACGTTGCCGAAATAGCACGTAATAAACTGATTGAACTGTACGGGACTGAGCGCAGTTACAATGACGGCTTTAATGTTTATACAACCATTAACAGACCCGCGCAGCAGGCTGCCAATAAAGCACTGATTAATAACCTCCATGAATATGACCGGCGTCATGGCTACCGTGGTGCTGAAAAAACATTATGGGCAGAGCCTGACGAGAGCTGGTCTACGGAAGAAATTTTAACCTATCTGAAAAAGCAACCCAGTTTTGCAGACTTACAACCAGCGGTCGTTATCAAGGTCGATGAGCAGTCGATTCAAGTCATCAGCAAGCATAGCGGAGAGCAAGTACAAACTATCGAGTGGGACGGTTTAAATTGGGCCCGTCCTTTTAAAAGCGATTCAGTTCAGGGTAAAGCACCAGAAAAAGCAGCAGATATTCTTAGCGTTGGTGAGCAGATTTGGGTACGGCAAACAGCGCAGGGACTAGAGCTGTCTCAATACCCGGCAGCAAGCGCCGCTTTTGTCGCCCTCAATCCGCAAGATGGCGCTATTACGGCTATGGTTGGTGGCTTTAGCTTTACCCAGAGTAAATTTAACCGGGCAACTCAAGCAAAACGCCAGGTCGGTTCTAATATCAAACCCTTTATCTATTCTGCTGCTCTGGATAATGGCTATACGCTGGCCACACTGGTCAATGATGCCCCGATTAACCAATGGAGCGGCAGCGAGGCCTGGCGCCCGAAAAACTCCCCGGCAGTATATGCCGGGCCAATTCGCTTGCGCCGCGCGCTCGGCCAGTCTAAAAATGTTGTCTCAGTGCGTTTGGTGCAAGATCTCGGGATAAGCAAGGTCAACAAGCAACTGGAAAAATTCGGCTTTGATAAAAGCGATCTACCGAAGAACTACTCGATTGCCCTTGGTTCGGCCTCCATGACCCCCTTAGAGCTGGCAACCGGCTATGCAATTATCGCCAATGGCGGTTTTAAGATAGAGCCTTATATTATTGAACGTATTGAAGATGCCTACGGCACCATCATCTATCAGGCCAGCCCTAAAATTGTCTGTAAAAACTGCGCAGAGTTATATGCAGAACAGCGCGCATCGACGCAGCTTATCGCAGGGCAAACGCAAGAAGAATTAGCCGCCAAAAGTTGTTTTATTTCTCCTGTCAGTGAAGAGCAGATTGCCCCCTCGGCTATCAGTGAAGAAACGGCATTTTTAACACGGGAGCTGCTAAACAGCGCGATTTTTGGAGGAGGCAGCTGGCAACATAACACCGGCTGGAACGGCACGGGATGGCGGGCCATGCGCGCGCTTAAACGTAAAGATATGGGCGGTAAAACAGGTACAACCAATGACTCTAAAGATGCCTGGTTCTCCGGTTACGTCGGTAATACAGTGGCCACCTCCTGGGTAGGTTTTGATGATTTTGCGCGCGATTTGGGAAAAACACGTTTTAATCAAAACCTCAGTAAAGAGCAGATTAGCGGCGGGGAGTTTGGCGCCAAAACAGCCTTGCCGGCATGGATTGAATTTATGCAGGAAATTGCTTTATCGCAGCCTGTTGTCGTTGCCGAAAAGCCGCTCAATATTTCCACAGCCCGTATCGATCTGGTCAGCGGGTTACTAAGCAATAAAACAGATCATACAACACGCTTTGAATACTTTAAAAGTGACTCAGTACCGACAGAATATGTTGCTTCTCCTGCATTGGCAGAAAAGCCGCTCGGTCAGGAAGGTGCGCAGCATAAAGTCAATCAGGGGGATGAATTGTTTTGAGCAAAATATCCGCTAATTTTATGATGCTATTAATGTCTAAAAAAGCTAAGAGCAAGTTATTGAGTCTCCTTTCTATACCGAAAACGTAGCACGCTCAGTCGCCCTATTACAATAGATGCCAGTCCATGCTTAACACGGATGTAAAGCTCAAAGATGTTAAAACTAAAAACAAGGACTAATGCTATTCGTATCGAGAAAAATATCATTCGTCGTTATTTCTATATCGGCTCCTTATCTGCCATTGCCCTAATTGTATCGTTTCTTTCCTTAACCTATACACAGAGTTTAGAAAAGGAGTTGGCGATTAAAATTGAGCAGTTATCAACCAGTATCATTAAAGAGAAAAAACTATTTTTACGTAATGCTGTGGAGCGAACATTTTTTCTTATTGATAACGTTAGAGCACAAGTAAAGCGTGAACATGCCGATAAAGAATTGACTGAAGCACAGATTGAATCAATAAGCGTACAGCAAATCAGCGCATTGATCCGCAGTTTACGCCTTGTCAATGACGGTTATATCTGGGTAAACCATATTATTGATTATGGCGGAGGTGATAACTATGCAGTCCGCCTGATTCATCCCAACCTTCCTGATAGCGAAGGCATGCTCCTCTCAACCGATATGACCGATAGCCAGGGTAATAAACCCTATGCGATAGAACTCGAAGGTATTAACCAGCATGGCGAGCTTTATTTTGAATATTATTTTAAAAAGATGAACTCAGAAAAAATTGCTCATAAGATATCCTTCGCCAAGCTCTATAAGCCCTATGACTGGGTCGTTGCCAGCGGTGTTTACCTTGATGATCTGGATCTGCTTATTGCCGAGGAAACCGCAAAGATGCAGGAGACCCACAATCAACAGAAGATTCACTCTCTTGCCATCGCACTTCTGACTATCCTCAGCGCAATCGCAATTATGGTGTTTTTTGAAAAACGCATTCGTTCTCTGATCATCTCTTATGAAGCGCAGATTAAAAGTCACACCAATAGACTAGAGATCCTCTCCACAATAGATAGCCTGACCGGACTATACAATCGCTTCAAGCTCGATAATGTCTTTACCTACGAGCTCAATAAGGCGCGACGTTATAAAAAACGCTTTTCTATAATAATCGCTGATTTGGATAATTTTAAACAGGTAAATGATACCTATGGGCATCAGATTGGGGATAAAGTCATTCAAGAGTTAGCGACAGTGTTGACCAACAATGCACGCTGCACCGACACAGTCGGACGATGGGGCGGCGAAGAATTTTTGATTATTTGCCCGGATACCGACCTTCAAGGTGCAAAACGCTTCGCAGAGAAAATCCGTCAGGCCGTTAAGCAGCAACATTTCCCGGTTATTCATGATCTGACCTGCTCTTTCGGCGTCACCAGCTTCAATGCAGAAGATACCCAGCAAAGTATGATGCAGCGTGCTGATCAGGCTCTCTATTATGCTAAAGAGAATGGCCGTAACCGGGTGATAACTGCAGACTTGTAGTGGCCCGCTTAATGATTTGAAAGTACTGAAAACAAAAGTATCGCCAGGCTGTGCCGGCGATACTTCTCTTTAGCGCTTAGGCTGTGTAGCAACTGTCCCAATCGCCGTAGTTGGCATCCCCACTAACACTTGTAACTCAAGCTTACCGAGCTCATTCACAAGGACTGCGTTAGCCATTTCTAGCACTGTATCGACCTCTTCCTGCTCAGTGAAGAAGTTAATCGCCACGTGGTATTGCTCATTAAAATAGGCGATAAATAGATCCCAGCCTTGTTGCTGTTGACACTCAATTAAAGCATTGTCGACCTGGTCAAACTTTTCATATCCGCACTGAACGAATTTCTGCACAGGTTTGAGCAAAAGGACCAATGGCCATTTTTTTCATATGGCGGGCTTTGTGGTGATTTTTAAGTGCAGGTTTCGCCATTTCTGGAACGCTAATAATATTCATGAGTTACCTATTTATAATTGAAGGGATATAGACAGATCGATAGCGATTTTCGCTAGCATAATCGAGCGCGAGCTTAGACTAGCTTGCCTCGCTACGCAAGTGCAGCCTGGTGATAATAATCAGCGGATCTATTTTCAGACATTGCTCTGTTCCCTGTATTGTTATAAATGGAAATAAGCGGGTTTAGTTTGCAGGCGTTTATCTTCTATCGGATAACCGACGGTAAAATGATACAAGTCTTGCCATTTATCATTGTTCAACCCCAGCAATTGATGCATCTGATCATCAAAGAAACAACCAATTCCCGTACCGCGCAGAGCAATTGCTTCTGCCTGTAAATACAGCACTTGCCCAATTAAACCGGTTTCCCAATATAACCTTGGATACATACCGGGGTCGGCTGCTAACAGGTCAGAAAACTGTGCCAACATGGCCAGTGAGTAGGCACTGTCACCGGCAATGCTTTGCTGACAGCTAATAGCCTCTGCGCTTGCTCGATAATCACCTGTTTTTAAGCGGTATAAAGGCTGACCGGCCTGCACTTGTAACCACTCAAAGTCACTGTGCATTTGTTTTTTTAAGTCGCTTAGATGACTTGGCTGACGTACCCAGAAATACAAGCCGGGCTCGAAACCCGTTATGGCGTGTACAAAAATAACGAGGTGTACCCGGGCTGGATAACTGAAAGTGGAAAATGGGCAGCTATTGCTCGGCAGGGTTTGCTGCAGCGTTTGTAAAAAGCGATTTAAATCGCTCTAGCTTAAGCTGCGATCAAAACTTTGTGCACTGCGTCGTTGGCGAATAACCGCTTCAGTAGTGAGTTTATTCTGTGATGCTCTTTGTGCTGATTTTTATTGTGCAGCGCTGTACAAGGTTCAACACTTTCTGCTTGGATGGCTTGCCAAACCTTATTAATAATGGGCCAATCCTGATGTTCACGACTGAGTTGATTAGGTTGATATGGGCTTTGCAGTCCAGGTAATTGATTAAGCCATAGGCTCACTTGCTCCGGCTGAAAATCGATAGCGCTTACCCAACAGATACAGTCTGCATATTCAGTTTCACCTTGTAATTGCTTTAAATCTAAGATCTTCTCAAGCTGCTCGGGGCGAACCTGCGCGAGTAACTGTATTTGCCATCCATTGAGGCGACAAGCAAAGGCCAGTGCGGCTAACGCATGACCTACATCATGCTGGCAATAGCGGTAGGCTCGCTCGCCGTATTTCCAGGCTTCACGCCAGGGAATACTTGTTAGTATCACTGCAAAGCCTGAACAAGCATTTAACCACTTGGCGTGCTCTGCGGGCAACTCGGCACGTTTTTCCAAGCTATGAAGATAAGAATTGTAATGCACACTGCAGGCGCTTTGTTCATCTAAATCAGGGAGTATTAGATAACACTCTGTGGGGTGTAAATTACCGCTAGAGGGATTAATGCGTAGTGCCCACTCTGAGTCAGCGTATTGCTTCCACGCGGATAAAGCTAAGCTCAGCTCCAACATTGCAGCGACAGCCTTGAGAGTAATATGCTCAGGCTGTTTGTTAACCTGTAACTGCTGATTATGCTCAATAAAGGGTAACCTAATTTTTTCCGCCCCCTCATACAAGCGGTAAGGTAAAGGCTGGTTGGCCCAGTCCATATAACCCAAAGAGCGGGCATAGTGATTGCTGTAATGCTTGGTTTGCTGGTGATAATCTTTGATAATTTGTAGGTGATTGTTTGCTTGCTTCCCCATAGATCAGCCCTGAATTGTTGTGAAGTTGCAGATCACTATAGATGCTGTTGGGCTGAAGCGAAAGATAAACAGGCTCTAGCGCAGTACTGAAATAAAATTTATCATAAAATTCTATTTCTTAAGTGTTTCTTAAGTATTGACTCTTAAAGTTAACTCAACTGTCGTCAAGAGGGTCGCATAATGAAACCAGCACAACCCGTCACATTAAAAGTTATCGAAAAATCGCATCCGTTACGTCAAGAAGTAGAGCAGTACGTTGCATCTCGATACTCGCTAGCATTCGACGCACATATCACTGAGTTCATGCCTACGTTTTTAGGTGTTTACTCAGAACAAGGCGAACTACTTTCTGTTTGTGGCTACCGTATTGCCAGCCAAGAGCCTCTTTTTCTGAGCGGTATTTAACGATGCCTGCTGAGCAGATAATGGGTCAACAATTTTCACAACCTATTGAACGCGCAACCTTGATTGAATTTGGTCAACTGGCTAGCTTCTCTAAAGGTGTTTCGCCATGGCATTTCTTATTAATGGCCAGACACCTTATTGAGCAAGGCTTTGAATGGTGCATATTCACAGCAACGGATCCGTTATATGCAATGATGGTGCGCTTAGGTTTAGAGCCCAGCATTCTCGGTAATGCCGACGCGCAGAACATCCCAAATGCACAAGCGACCTGGGCACTTATTACCATACACATCCACGCGTTTCAGCAGGCAATCTAAAGGTCGGGTTAGCCAGTTAATCAACCGT
>CAXXRV010000003.1:0-16850 GCA_963674525.2 uncultured Psychromonas sp.
GGCAGTTGCCGGCGATCCCGTGGCGATGAGTGAAGCTTTTGCTAAAGCCGTGCAGGCAGGGCGACAGGCATATCTTGCCGGTCTGGCCGGACAGGTTAATCATGCGATTGCATCAAGCCCGTTGACTGCATTTTTACAGGTGGGGTAGACAAGCGATGAGTTTCAGTGAGCATATAAAAAATTATCAGTGGGATGATGTCGGTCTTTCTATTTACAGTAAAAATGCGAATGATGTGCAGCGCGCGTTATCTAAACCGCGTTTAGATTTAGAGGATTTTAAAGCGTTAATCTCTCCCGCTGCCGAGCCTTTTTTAGAGCAGATGGCGCAAAAGTCACAGCAACTGACCCAGCAGCGTTTTGGTAAAACAATGCAGTTTTATATTCCGCTCTACCTGTCCAATATGTGCAGCAATATCTGTACCTATTGTGGTTTTTCCATGCACAATGCCATTCGCCGCACCACCCTGGATAAGGAGCAGATTGAGCAGGAGTGTCTGGCGATTAAAAAGATGGGTTTTGCCCATATTTTATTAGTTACCGGGGAATCTGAGCGTAAGGTCGGTGTTGAATATTTTAAGCAGGTTCTGCCTGTTATTAAAAAACATTTTGCGCATATCTCTATTGAAGTGCAGCCTCTGGATCAGCACGAGTATGAAGTCCTGATTGATCATGGTGTGGATGCCGTATTAGTGTACCAGGAAACTTATAATCCGGTGACTTACGCGCAGCATCACCTGAAAGGCAAAAAATCTGACTTTAATTATCGCTTAGATACGCATGATAGGCTCGGTAAAGCGGGCATCCATAAAATGGGACTGGGTTGTCTGATTGGCCTGGAAGAGTGGCGCAGCGACTGTTTTTATGTGGCGGCACATCTCAATTATTTAGAGAAAAAGTACTGGCAAAGCCACTATACTATCTCATTTCCACGGCTGCGCCCCTGTGCCGGCAGTATGGAGATAAAGTCAGTCATGGAGGATAAACAACTGGTGCAGTTGATTTGCGCCTTCCGTTTGTTTAATCCCGAAGTGGAGTTATCACTTTCAACCCGGGAGTCCGAACATTTTCGTGATCATGTTTTACCTTTAGGTATTACTTCGGTAAGTGCCGGATCCAGTACTCAGCCCGGCGGTTATGCAGAAAAATCTGTAAAAGCCCTTGAGCAGTTTGAAATATCCGATGAAAGAACGCCTGCGCAAATGTCTGAGATGATTAAATCAAAAGGCTATGAGGCTGTCTGGAAGGGGTGGGATCATAGCCTGACGGGCAAGTAAATTTATAGCAAATCCACCCATTTTTCTGCGCCTAAATGCAGTATCTGATTGTGGAATTGCTATTAACAAAATGATAAAGAGAGTGATATGTCTGAGCATGAGCAGGAAATTTACGCAACTCTGGTGGAGATTAACCAGGAGCCGACCGAGCTTTATAAAATACTAAAATTCGAAAGCCTGGTTTCCGGCGGCGGGGAAGCGAAACAGGTGATCGCTGAAGGTTATGTCCTTTTGAATGGAGAAGTGGAAACGCAGAAACGCAAAAAAATCTATGCGGGGGATCTCATCACTTTTAACGAGCAGCATTATCAGATCGTTTTAAAAGGTCAAACGGATGGCTATGAGATAGTAAGGCAAGAGGAGTCTGTTACAGATCCTCACAAAGAGAATAAGAAAGAAAAAAAAGCAGCGTCAGCTAAAGGAAAAAAAGCACGCAAGGCAATTAGTTTTTAATGCTTCTTTGTAAACAGGTGTTAATCTGAGTGCCCATTGCTGTTCATATGGAAACAGTTAATTGTCATTTCCATTATTAATCAACCGCAGGAATTAAATATATAGTTGTTTTTAAGGTTTAATAAATAATCAAAGGTGTTTTCATGAAAATATTAGCATTCGCAGCAAGTAATAATAAAAACTCAATCAATAAACAATTGGCCACCTATGCTGCAGGGTTAGTCGCTGATGCGCAGGTTGAAGTACTGGATATAACGATTTTGAAATGCCAATTTTCAGCGATGAACGGGAACTGGCCTTAGGACAACCTGAGCAGGCGTTGCAATTCTTTAAAAAAATTGGTGAGGCTGATGCAATTATTGTCTCCTTTGCTGAGCATAATGGTTATTATCCGGCTGCTTTCAAAAACCTGTTTGACTGGACATCACGTATTGATAAGCAGGTATACCAAGGCAAGCCGATGATAATGTTAGCGGCTTCACCCGGACCTGGCGGTGCCGCGAGTGTACTCGCTGCTGCTGCTGCCTCTGCACCTTATTTCGCGGCGGATGTGAAAGCAACACTTTCAGTACCCAATTTCTATGATAACTTCGATCTGGAAGAGGGGATATTAATCAATACAGAGCTACAGCAAAAGCTGCAAAGCGCGGTTGAAAAACTGTAATTTCCGTTGCACAGGTCATTATTTTATGCACAGAAAATTTGATTGTATTTTTAATAAAAAATAATGGCCGCGGTTATAGATTGTTGCGGTAATAGCGGTAATAGCGCATCACTCTGTCAACGTACTGCTCAGTCTCCGGGTAAGGCGGAATCTGTTTATTATAGCGTCTTACCGCTCCCTCTCCCGCATTATATGCTGCTAATGCGAGTTCTTTACTTTTAAACTCCTGCAGCAGTTGATACAGATATTCTGTGCCGGCATGGATACTCTGCTCCGGATCAAAAGGGTCATTGACACCAAAACGTACCGCCGTAGCGGGCATCAGCTGCATTAACCCCTGCGCCCCCGCGGATGAAACAGCATCAAGCTGATAGCTTGATTCTGCTGAGATCACGGCATGGATAAAGGAGGGCTCCAAGTGGTATTTATCAGCGGCCTGAACGATAATAGGATGGTATTTTTTCTGCAGTGTATTGTTCTTCGGTACTTGAATATTTGTAAAATAGTTACGTTTTTTTGTATTGAATGAGTTGGAACTCGTATTGGAGTCGCTTTTTAATATTAAACGGTATTCCGGGGTAAGCTGACGTTCATCAAAGTGCTGATTACCTTCTTTATCAACCCACATATAAATATCAGCGTTAGCATTATTCATCAGTAGTAAACTAATGAATAATATCAGTCTAATTTTCCATTTTTGGGTGCTCTTCGGTTGTTCCATAACCTCTAATGACTCTTATCGTTATTCAGTTAGTGCTGAGTTTATACTGTCTGCTTTGTTTACACTGAGCAGTGAAGCATCAGCTGAACTGCTTGCTGCAGCCTTAATTGTTTGTTTATCTATATTGGCCAACTGGCGATCCTTGGGATACAGATAACGCGCATAATCTAAAACCTGCTGTGCCTTTTCCGGCTGCTGATTATTGAGATAAGCAAGATAAAGAATAAGATAAAAAAACGATTTTGGCTTGCTCTCAATGCTTTTTTCTGTCCAATCTATCACTGTCTGAATCTCTTCCGTTTTATGCATCCGGGTTGCAACCGCTAAACGGAAATGATTAAGATGGAATTCAAAGCGATCTTCAAACACTAAGGGATTAACCACATCAAGCAGCAGTTGAATGTCCGGTTCTTTACTGCGTTCAAAGGCGGTTATTTTCGAGATGGTATGCAGGTTGCTGATCATAAACAGGGTTGTGAATAGGGGAGTTAATAATGCAAAGGCACGTAGTGCAAAGGTTGGCCGGAACATCTTTTGCTGACTGCTTGCGGACTTTTGATCAATGTAAAAAACCAAGACTAACAATACCAGCCAATGTAAGGCGGAATGGTAGAGCGGGTACTCTGTTTGAGTGTGCAATATGATTGGCGCAACGAGTGCGGATAAGGCCATCGCATGGGTGAATTTAAAAGGACGGAGCAGACCTATAAAGCCAATAACCATAATAATATTGCAAATACCGGAACAACACCGCCTTCGACCGCCCAGAATAAGGTATCGTTATGCGGGTGGGTGAGGAATAAATCAAGAACAGGTAAATTTCCGTTTTTTACCTGCTCAGCGTAAGTGATTAAATAATTTTTGCAAATCCACCGTAACCATATCCCATTAAAGGGTGCTCTTTGAGCATCTGCCAGCTGTGGGAGTAAATATATAAGCGTTCCCCACCTTCTTTCAGGTCATCAATGTTTCTTGCGCCTAAAGCGTCACCTTTGAGCGATGCAACAGCAATCCCCAGAAATAAAGCGACAAGAAAAATGCCCAGTTTCTTTTTATTGTTCTGCCAAGCCCAGGGAATAAACAGCAGAACTGCAATCAAGCTTCCTAAATATCCTACGCGAGACATAGTGATGGTTATCACCCATATGTTGAGCAGGGCGGTGACCAGCAAAAATGCCTGTAATTTTCTCTCATTGAGCTGCTGTAATAGATAACCCGCCAAGATCATGGTGGTTGCCATAAAGCTGGCTAACACATTCGGTTGCTGGAAAATGCCATAGGGACGGCCAAAACCGACGTCATACCCCAAAGGATTACCGGGAGCCAGCAGGTAGTCCTGCATCAGGCTGTAGCAGGATTGGAAAAATCCCGCAACGACAATTAAGGTTAACAGGCTGTTCATATCCGCGCGCTTAAAGCGGAACTGCTGCAGGCTGACAAACAGCAATACACCGGCAAACAGGCCGATTAAGCGGGTATAACTTTGATCTGCCAGTGCATTATTGGGGTAAAAAAGCGGAATACAAAAGAGGACAAAAGCGGTTAATAAAAGCACCGTAAAACGGCTATAGAATATTTTTTGCTGCGCGCTTATTTTCCATAACCCCAAGCCGATTAAGACTGAAAAAAAGATCCATACCGCATTGTTCTGCGCTAATTCCAGGCCACTGCCGCCTTGGTTATGCTGGAAATAATGAGCTCCGATGCCCATTAAAAGTGCAAAGGTCATTACAAATGCACGGGTTAATTTTTGCTGTAAATCCATTTATCAACTGCTCTCTTTTTATAACTGCAACATTTATGCTCAGCGCTTGATGTTATTCGTTTGCTGTTTTTTGTTTAATAGTTTTTTTAAAAACTGCCCGGTGTAACTGGCCGCCACTTTTACAACTTCTTCCGGTGTGCCGGTAGCAATAATTTCCCCGCCGCCATTACCGCCTTCAGGGCCTAAATCAACTATCCAGTCCGCGGTTTTAATCACATCTAAATTATGCTCAATAATGATAATAGTATTACCGTGGTCACGCAGAGTATGGATGACTTTCAAAAGCTGGGCAATGTCATGGAAGTGCAAACCTGTGGTCGGCTCATCAAGAATGTACAGGGTTTTACCTGTATCACGTTTTGACAGCTCTTTGGCCAGTTTTACCCGCTGAGCTTCCCCGCCTGACAGGGTGGTTGCAGCCTGACCTAAACGGATATATGACAGGCCGACATCCATTAAAGTTTGTAATTTTCGCGCGATCACCGGAACCGGCTGATAAAACTTAAAAGCATCTTCAACGGTCATTTCCAGGGTTTCATGAATATTTTTGCCTTTGTACTTAACGGCTAAGGTTTCGCGGTTATAACGTTTGCCCTGGCAGGTATCACAGGGCACATAAACATCGGGCAGAAAGTGCATTTCAACTTTAATCACCCCGTCACCCTGGCAGGCTTCACAGCGCCCGCCTTTTACATTAAAACTAAAACGGCCCGGTTTATAACCGCGTGCGCGTGATTCTGCCGTGGCGGCAAATAGCTCCCTGATCGGTGTGAAAATACCTGTGTAGGTGGCCGGGTTTGAACGCGGTGTTCTTCCTATCGGACTCTGGTTTATGTCAACGACTTTATCCAGATGGGTAAGGCCGGTTATTTTTTTATAGGGCGAAGCCTGAATCGTGGTCGCTTTATTTAATTTTGTTTGTGCAAGCGGGTAGAGGGTGTCATTAATTAAGGTTGATTTACCGGAACCGGAAACGCCGGTGATACAGGTTAAGACCCCAATCGGGATCTCAAGGTTGACCGATTTTAAGTTGTTACCCGTTGCTTCACTTAATTTAATCCACTTGCCGGTCAGAGCAGTGCGGGTTTCCGGTACCGCAATGGATTTACGGCCGCTGAGATAATCGGCGGTTAATGAATTTTCAGCCTTAAGAATGCTTTGATAATTACCTTCAGCGATCACAAAACCGCCATGGATCCCGGCGCCGGGGCCGATATCAATAATATGATCGGCGAGACGAATTGCATCTTCGTCATGCTCCACCACAATCACCGTATTGCCGAGGTCACGAAGATGCGTCAGGGTTTTGAGCAGACGCTCATTGTCGCGCTGATGCAGGCCGATAGAAGGTTCATCCAGGACGTACATCACCCCCATCAAGCCCGCGCCAATCTGACTGGCCAGACGGATACGCTGTGCTTCACCACCAGAAAGCGTTTCAGCACTGCGTTCCAGGCTCAGGTAATTAAGACCGACATTCACTAAAAAGCTGAGGCGCTCCAAAATTTCTTTAAGAATTTTTTCCGCTATTTTAGCTTTTTGCCCGTGCAGTTTGATATTGGTAAAAAAAGACTGCGCATCGGCAATCGATAACTGCGAGATATAAGGCAAATTCACATCATCAATAAACACATGGCGGGAGGATTTTTTTAAACGCGACCCTTCACACTCGGAGCAGGGCTGGCGGTTCATATATTTAGCAAGGTATTCACGCATTGCGCTGGATTCTGTTTCGCGGTAACGGCGTGTACGGTTCGGTATCACCCCTTCAAAGGTATGCAATCGAGAGACAATATCCCCTTTATCATTGCTGTAGGAAAACGCTATTTTCTCTTTGCCTGAGCCATATAAAATAACCTGCTGCTGTTGCTTGTCAAGATCTGCAAAGGGCGTATCCGCTGAAAACCCATAATGCTCGCACACCGCCGCTAACATTTGAAAATAATAATTAGATTTACTGCTCCAGCCTTCAATAGCCCCCGCCGCCAGGCTTAATAACGGGTTGCTGACCACCAGTTTAGGATCAAAATATTGTTCGATACCGAGCCCGTCACAGGTTGTGCAGGCACCTGCCGGATTATTAAAGGAAAAGATGCGCGGCTCTAATTCGGCAATACTGTAGCCACAGTGCGGACAGGCGAAGTTAGCGGAAAAAAGCTGTTCCGGTTTATCTTCATCCATAAAGGCGACAACAGCGGAGCCGCTGCTCAAATTCAGGGTGGTTTCGACAGATTCCGCCAGACGTTGTTTCAGGTCATCGCGTACTTTAAAACGATCCACAACCACTTCAATGGTATGTTTTTTATGTAAGGCTAATGGCGGAGGATCGCTTAAATCACAAATATCGCCGTCAACACGCGCCCGTAAAAACCCCTGGGCGGCCAGGCTGGCAAAGGTTTTAACATGTTCACCCTTACGCTCTTTGATGATCGGCGCAAGCAGCATCATTTTACTGCCGCTCGGATTGCTGAGGATCTCATCGACCATTTGACTGACGGTTTGCGCATTCAGAGTGACATTATGGGTCGGGCAGCGCGGGTCGCCTATCCGGGCAAACAGAAGGCGCAGATAGTCGTAAATTTCCGTGATGGTGCCGACCGTCGAGCGGGGATTATGTGATGTCGATTTTTGTTCAATGGAAATAGCTGGTGATAAACCTTCAATATGCTCAACGTCCGGTTTTTCCATTAAAGAGAGAAACTGCCGCGCATAAGCCGAGAGGGACTCAACGTAACGGCGCTGCCCCTCTGCATACAGGGTATCAAAAGCCAGCGATGACTTTCCGGAACCTGAAAGTCCGGTAATAACAATCAGCTTATCGCGTGGGATAGAGAGATCTATATTTTTAAGGTTATGGGTTTTAGCGCCATGAATTTCGATGCTGCTCATATTTACTCTCTACTTTTATAACAAAATATCTGCAAGAATGTTGATTATTACATATTCTTAACAAACAACGAAAAATCCGTTAATTATTTTTCTGTTTAATTTTGTCCAGTGTTCTTTTAAATCGAGGTGAAGAGATGGCAGATCCGCAGGTAAAAGAGCGCTTGGACCGTTGGGATAAATTCAGTATCACTTTGTATCGTCTCGGTATGGTTATCACCGGGCTGGCTTTATTGCTACTGGCGCTGCAGCAACTGTTTTACCCTTACTGGTTTAAACATACTCTGGTCTTTTTAGCGCTGGGGACTTTACTGCAGGCCTCGTCACTGCATATCTATAAAAAGTCTGTACGCTGGATATTGGTCAATGCCTGCTGGATGGGCGTTTGGCTGGCCAGCCTTGCTTTTGCAACAAGTGGATTAGAGGCGGCATACCTGAGTCTGGGCGCACTGTTTATCACGTTATCGGGGATCGCTTACAAAGAAAGCTTTTGTTTTTCATTAACCCTGCTGAAAATAATGCCGCTGATATTTATTTTCACCTGGTTTGCGGTGTTTTTTGCTCAAGCAGCATGGGCAAGCGGCGGTTTTATTGTCTCAGCCTTTTTGTACCTTTATATGGCCTGGAAAAAATCGCGGATGCCGCTCTTTTATGACCTTGGCGACCGCAAAAAATACGAAATTTAGAGTCAGGTTATATGCTTTGCCACGCGCAAGGAGGTCAGCGAATGCCTGCTTTGCCATCATTGCAATCGTATCTTCATCCTAACCGCTAACGCGCCTGCTGTCATAGAGTCGCTAGCTGTCCCATTTTATCCATAAAAATTACTTTAAATTCAGTCTATTACGGTTTTTAAATAGGATCTGGTGTCTGCAGCAGTTTTAAGAAAGGTAAGTGGCAGTTCTCAGGTAAACGAGGAAGGGTAAATTAACGTCAATAATAAAAAGGCTTGCAATAGAGTTTGACATCCTGTTTAGTGGATGTTTTTTTTATAAAACATTCGTTTTTTTTGACTGTTTTGTGAAAAAAGTCACGGAAAGTGATATAAATCAACTTCCTTATAATGTAAAAAGGTAAATTACATCCTCATTGAGATCGTAGTAATAAAAACTTTCGTCTATAATGCTGTTTCTACAATAAGTTGAAACAATAAATGCTTACTATAAAGCAGTGTTATGACTAAGCCTGGATGAATGTTCAGGTAGTAAGATCAGAATTCTATAGTTTTAAAATTAAATGAGAGGACTCATCATGTCAGTAAAAAAAATGGTAGATCAAGATTTAGCAGGCAAACGTGTTTTTATTCGCCAAGATCTTAATGTGCCTGTTAAAGACGGTAAAGTAACATCTGATGCGCGTATCCGTGCGTCAATTCCAACAATCAAATTAGCGTTAGAAAAAGGCGCTAAACTGATGATTACTTCTCACCTGGGTCGCCCTGTTGAAGGTGGCACAGCTGAAGAGAATGCGCCATTCTCTCTGCAGCCTGTTGTTGATTACTTAAATGAAGCATTAGAGGTGCCTGTTCGTTTGGCAACGGATTACTTAAACGGCCTGGAAGTTAATGAAGGCGAAGTAGTTGTACTTGAAAATGTTCGTTTTAATAAAGGCGAAAAGAAAAACGAAGAAACATTATCTAAGCAGCTTGCTGCGCTTTGTGATGTTTACGTGATGGATGCATTCGGTACGGCTCACCGTGCACAAGCTTCTACTCACGGTATTGGTCAATTTGCGCCAATCGCATGTGCGGGCCCGTTACTGGCAGCTGAACTTGAAGCGCTGGGCAAAGCGATGGACAATCCGGCTCGTCCGTTAGTTGCAATTGTTGGCGGTTCTAAAGTATCAACTAAACTGACTGTACTTGAGTCTCTGTCTAAAGTTGCTGACCAGCTTGTTGTTGGTGGTGGTATTGCAAATACATTTATTGCCGCACAAGGCCATAATGTTGGTAAATCTTTATACGAAGCAGATCTAGTTGATACAGCTAAAAAATTAATGGATGAGTGTGCAATCCCAGTGGCAACGGATGTTGCCTGTGCAAAAGCATTCGATGAAAACGCGACCGCTGAAATTAAAAACGTTGCAGACGTGCAAGATGACGATATGATCTTTGACTTAGGTCCAGACAGCACAGCGGTACTTGCTGCAATTCTTAAAGAAGCAAAAACCATTCTTTGGAACGGTCCTGTAGGCGTATTTGAATTCAAAAACTTTGAAGCGGGTACAGCTGGTATCGCGAAAGCGATTGCAGAATCTTCAGCTTTCTCTGTAGCAGGCGGCGGTGATACACTGGCGGCGATTGATAAATTCGGTATCGCAGCAGACGTTTCTTACATATCAACCGGTGGCGGTGCTTTCCTTGAATTTGTGGAAGGTAAAAAACTTCCTGCAGTGGCAATGTTAGAGTCACGTGCAAACGCTTAATATAATATTTGAAGCGAGATAATATCTCGCTTTTTATTGCGTATTTTCTGCCATATGATTATGCGGAATAACGCACTAAATTAAACAGTATTTAATTTAAACAAAATATAGGAAATATATCATGACTAAAATTTTAGACGTTGTAAAACCAGGTGTTATCACCGGTGATGATGTTCAAAAAGTATTTGCCGTTGCAAAAGAAAACAAATTTGCACTGCCAGCGGTAAATGTTGTTGGTTCTGACTCAGTCAATGCAGTACTAGAAGCCGCAGCTAAAGTGAAAGCACCTGTTGTTATCCAGTTCTCAAATGGTGGCGCAGTATTCAACGCAGGTAAAGGTCTTAAACTTGAAGGGCATAAAGCCGCCATTCTTGGTGCAGTTTCAGGTGCAAAACACGTCCATGCAATGGCTGAAGCTTACGGTGTTCCAGTTATTCTTCATACCGACCATGCAGCTAAAAAACTGCTTCCTTGGATTGACGGACTGCTAACTGCATCTGAAGAGCATTTCGCTGTAACAGGTAAACCTCTTTTCTCTTCACACATGATCGACCTTTCTGAAGAGCCTCTAGAGGAAAACATCGAAACTTGTGCTAAGTACCTGGCGCGTATGGCTAAAATGGGTATGACTCTGGAAATAGAACTAGGCTGTACTGGTGGTGAAGAAGACGGCGTTGACAATACTGATATGGATACCTCTTTATTGTACACGCAACCTTCTGAAGTTGATTACGCATACACTGAACTGTCTAAAGTTAGCCCTAACTTCACAATCGCAGCTTCTTTCGGTAACGTACACGGCGTTTACAAGCCAGGTAACGTTAAACTAACGCCGACTATCCTACGTGATTCTCAAGCATATGTTTCTGAAAAACACGGTCTTCCTGCTAACACACTAAACTTCGTATTCCACGGTGGTTCTGGTTCTTCTGAAGCTGAAATCCAAGAGTCTATCGGTTACGGTGTTATCAAAATGAATATCGATACAGATACTCAGTGGGCATGTTGGGATGGTGTCCGTAATTACGAAGCTAAAAACCATGATTACCTGCAAGGCCAAATCGTAGTAACCCGACTGGTGAAGATGCGCCTAACAAAAAATACTACGATCCACGTGTTTGGTTACGTGCTGGTCAAGAGTCAATGGTTGCGCGTCTTGAGAAGGCATTTGCTGACCTTAACGCAGTCGACGTATTATAATTTAACCAGCCTGCATACCTGCAGGCACTTTAAATTATCAAGCCAGCTTAACTGCTGGCTTTTTTTTACCTAAAATTTCGCATTAATGCAAGTTCTGTCATAGGTTTAATGAATGACTGCATCACTTATTGGAGGCTGAACTATGCGCTATTATCACTGTCTGTTACTGGGTATTTTGTCGACTTTTTCGCTTGGCAGTTTCGCCAATATAAATTCTTTACCTGACCAAGCGCATGTTGCCGTTACAGGCAGTGCGCAAATTGAAGTGCAGCCGGATCAGGTCGTTATTCAGTTTAAAGCGAGCGCATTAGAAAATACTGCAAGGGAAGCAAAACAGGAGGTTGATCAGCAAATTTCGGCGCTGTTAGTGAACTTGGAAAAAGCCGGTTTTGATCCGGCCGTGCTGGAAAGAGGCACTATTAATACAAGGGAGCAATATCAATACGTAAAAGAGCAACGTAGCCTGCAGGGAATTGCCGCAACACGTGATTTAACTTATCTGTTAACGGATCTTGATAAAGTGAATCTATTTTTAGAGTCTGTCGTGGCGGCAAATATCGATTCTATTGAGCAAATGCACTACGGTTTACAATCACCGCAAGCATGGTTATTAAAAGTGCGCCAACTGGCTGTTCAAGATTCCAGGGATAAAGCTGAAAATTTGGCATCAGCCTATCAGGCGAAGTTAGGCAAAATTTATTCAATTAATTACCAGCAGCAGTATGCTCAGCCCTTAATGATGCGCGCGATGAGTGAAAAAAACAGTGATGATACTTATCAGCTTAACAAGATCAAAATCAACGACCAGGTACAGGCTGTATTCACACTTGAATAGTTATACCAAAGGAATTAATGAAGTGATCAAGTATTGCACAGGAAAAATGAGCACTAACAAGGCGCGAGTTGCAGGAGATAGTTGTTCTCACTTCACAAAATCGTATGGAACGATTTTGAACAGCTTTAGCTGGCCACGACAGTGGTAAAGAATAGGATGTTCTGCATCAAACTCGCAACGCAGTTAGGGCTGATTTTAACAAGTAAGAGTGATCACCTTTTTAGTTCTTTTGGTATTAGCTGGTTAAACAGATGAAACGGTGATTTTTAGCCCTTTATCGGGATCCTGCATGAAATTCATCAAGTTACTTTGCTGCGGCTGGAACAGACTGTGCAGATGCTCGATAAAGGGAGTTATTTCTGGCGTTGCAAAGCTGCTCTCTAAACTTAAATAGGTGCTTAACTTTTCCGGTGTTATATGAATAGTTAAGTAGTGCCCGTCTGCAATTGCATTTAATGAATAACCTTTTGGGGTGAAGGTAAACTGGTCAATTTGCAGGCAGGGGAAAAACCTTAACAGGGATAATCTTGATTCGATTAACTGCTCGCCGGCCGCACCCGATTGTAATGAACTGGCAAATTCACCGCACAAGCCATGCAGCATCAATATTTGTCTGCTCTTTACTGCGCCGTTCGTCGCTTCTCCGAAGATAAAAAGATCACCGCGATAGTTGCCCTGCCAATGTTTAGTTTCCCCCTGCAGGTGCGTTTTTAAAATCACCGTGTCCTGTGCAAAACTACTTTTCTGCAGAGCGGGTAACTGAGCCTGGTGGCGATGAAAAAGGAGGGATTGGATATGCTCTCTGCCTATCCTGTTTTGGAAAAATTGTGCTGCTCTGACCAGGTGGGTACTGCCGCAGGTGATCAGTAATAATCTATCCTGCCAGATAAACAGGCTTGATTCCGATAACAGGTAGGCCTTGAGCTGCTTGTTTTTTATTTCAGATATAATAAAAGCATTCGCCTGCTGCACCATTTTTTGCCAAAAATCATCTGTAAAAGTGAATAAATTAAATTGTTTTACACAAATCTCCAAACGTTTTTCAGTGCCTTCGTAAAACATCTAGTTAACCCTTTTTATACTTGAAGAGTTTAGGGCTGCCCCGACTAAACTTGACACGACAATCGCCATATAAAATACCCCCACAACGGCTTCCATATACACTAGAAAGCGCGCCAACGGGGCTTGAGGCAGTAAATCACCAAATCCCAAAGTGGTAAGAGTCACAAAACTAAAATAGATAAAATCAGAGAAATTCACTTTCCATGATCCCTGTTCTATTCCGGAAAAAGAGATCGGTATAAGATCCATCAGTAATAAATACAGCACTGCCCATATTAAGCCCAATAATAAAAAGATACAGATTGAGCCGACAATATGGTTGGTGGTTATTTCGCCAGAAAAGAGAGCCTGTTGAAAAGCCAGTTTTACGGAGAGCGTAAAAAATACAAGCATCAGCAACAGATGAATGAACTCCAGCTCCACTTTATCAAGTATTGCTATTACCGCGGTGATCAGCAGGGTTGATAAAACAATGCCAAGGCTTGTTTTGAAGGCAAGATGGCGATTCCGGAAACTCCAAAGGCCTATTAACATGGAGATGATGGTTAACGCGATAACCAGGTATTGGCCGAAACGGCTACTGGCAAAAAATTGGTCAACACATGCGCTGGAAAAAAGTAAAAAAATAAGACCGAATAACAGAAAGGAAAAATTATCTTCTTTTGTTACTTTTGTCCCTGTAAAAAAATGCGGCATATCAGCTCCTTGCTATAGGCTGTTTAGTTTATATAACCCAACTGCTTGAAGATGCATCTTGAAGCGGATTGGATATATTATTGCCATCTTGTCTGAAGACTACAATTTATAAATCAGCTATTTGTGAAGAGCTTTTACATTGGCTGAGCGTTATATTATTGCGCATAACCATCTGAACAGCCTTGTGGGAAAAATGGCTGAAAGAGCGTTGTTTTCAATCACGCCGCCGGTTATTGGATAGTCAAGGCCTGTTCCTATTCCTTTTTCCTGCGCCTAAACAACAGATACAAAAAAGCCCCTAGAGTTTTCACTCTAAGGGCTTAAATGATGGTGCTTCGTCCCGGAATTGAACCAGGGACACGAGGATTTTCAATCCTCTGCTCTACCGACTGAGCTAACGAAGCAAAACTTTTCTTGTTCTTTTAAAACAAGCTTCTTTAAAAATAAAGAAGTAATTAATGGTGCCGACTACCGGAATCGAACTGGTGACCTACTGATTACAAGTCAGTTGCTCTACCGACTGAGCTAAGTCGGCACACGAAACCGTGTGCAAGTTATAACTGGCATTTTTGCTATAACTGTCGTTTTAGTGAATCTGCATTCATCAAAACTAAATATGGTGCTTCGTCCCGGAATTGAACCAGGGACACGAGGATTTTCAATCCTCTGCTCTACCGACTGAGCTAACGAAGCGGAACGAGGCGTATTAAATAGATTTTCGTCCCGACCGTCAACTACTTTTTGTATATTTATTTTGTTTTTCTGCTGTTTGCACGTACTTTGAGCATTATCAGCTTTATTTATGAACACTTGTTGCCGGGGCGGTTATTTTTCCGGCGTATAACCTTCAATTTCTATTTCTTTGTGTTCAAAAAGATAAGCAACCATTGCGTCTTCAACAATTTTTCTATCTTCAGCTTTCATTAAATTTAATTTTTTTTCATTGATTAACATTGTCTGTTTGCGCTGCCACTCTGTCCAGGCTTCCTGGCTGATATTATCAAAGATACGTTTTCCCAATTCTCCCGGGATTAATTGAAAGGCCAAGCCGGGTGCTTCTTTTTTTAAATAACTGCAAAATACCATTCTGGTCATCTGTCTGTTCCTTTTAGAGGTTTTTGTTAACAGCGTTTATAATTTTTTTTGTTGCGGCTGCTAAGCCAATTTTTTGTGGGTGCTGTAAGTTATACCAAAAAGAGCCGCTTTCTTCCATTACTTGTTTTGTTTCTATGACCGACACATCAATTAGCAGTGGAGTAATATCAAAATGAAAATGGCTGAAAGTATGACGAAAGGCAGGTAATAGCGTCTTATTAAACTGCTCAATACCTTGTACCTGAAGGGCCGCAAGACATGATGCTTCATTTTCATATTCCGGAAAACACCATAATCCGCCCCATATTCCCGCAGGGGGGCGCTGTTTTAAGCGCAGGGTTTTACCATTTTCCCGCAGTACCAGCATAACCGCGGTTTTGACCGGAATCTTTTTTTTAGCTTTGGGAGTGGGGTAATCCTGCACCGTGCCGTTGCGCAGCGCTAAACAATCTTCCTGCACCGGGCATTGCGCACAATTTGCTTTGCTGCGGGTGCAGACCATCGCCCCCATATCCATCATGGCCTGATTAAAGATATTGGTCTGTTTTGCCGGCGTTAGTTTTTCTGCAAGTTGCCAGAGTCTGTTTTCAACGGATTTTTCGCCCGTCCAGCCTTCGATGGCTTGATGGCGGGTTAAGACCCGTTTCACGTTACCGTCTAAAATCGCAAAGTGTTTGTCTAAAGTGAGCGATAAAATCGCCCCGGCGGTTGAACGCCCGATACCGGGCAGCGCAAGCACCTGTTCAAACTCTTGCGGAAATTGCCCGTCATAATTATCATGGATAAATTGCGCTGCTTTATGTAAATTTCGTGCTCTGGCGTAATAGCCCAACCCGGTCCAATGGTGCAAAACCTCATCCAAAGGGGCATTGGCAAGGTAAGTGATGGTCGGAAATGAACGCATAAACTTTTTAAAATAGGGGATAACGGTCGCGACTTGAGTCTGCTGCAGCATGACCTCACTCACCCAGGTTTTATATAGGCTTTTATCCTGTTGCCAGGGTAACGTTTTACGGCCAAATTTTTCATGCCATGCAATGATCCGCCGGCTAAAATTTTCGTGATTCAGGGTAAACTCTTTCATCGTTTAAATACTCTTTTTAGGGACAGGGAGCATAACAGAGTTGCTTGGAAAATATAACGCCACAAATATCAGGTGGTTAACAGGGTGAAATAGCAGCAGGCTGAAACGGCGCAAAATCAATCTGTTAAGCATTTTAATGTGGTATTTTTCAGTAATGCTTTGATTTTAAATGTTTTTGTTTTTTGTGTGCTGATAATGAGCGGCTGGATTTAGGAAAAGATAAAGTCGATCCATTGTTGAATATTATTGGTATAATGGCGGCTATAAATGACCCCATAATTAAGGTACAAAAATGACTGAACAAGAAAATTCAGCAAAGACAGAGCATGCTGAACCTGCCGAAAAGCACAAACATATGCGTAAAATTCGCTCATTTGTAAAACGAGAAGGGCGGATGACCAATCGGCAACAGACGGCCATCGATACCCTGTGGGCGACCATGGGCGTCGACTATCAGGATAAATTAATTGATTTTAAAATGTTATTTGGACGCGAAGCGCCGGTTGTTTTAGAAATTGGTTTCGGTATGGGAAAATCATTAGTAGAAATGTCACAAAATGCGCCGGAAAAAAACTTTCTCGGTATTGAAGTGCATGGCCCGGGTGTGGGCGCCTGTCTTGCGGATGCAGGTGAAGCCGGCGTTAACAACTTGCGCGTGATCAATCATGATGCCGTTGAAGTGCTGGAAAAG
>CAXXRV010000004.1:0-99095 GCA_963674525.2 uncultured Psychromonas sp.
TTCAGACCTTCCATGCTTTCCAGTTCGCCCGCTGCTATTCCATCATTGTAAGCCAGCACCGACTCTTTCATGGTCATACGTTTAAACGGCGCGCCGAAGTCAAACTCATGCTCACCATACTGAACCAGATTTGAACCTAGCACATCGCTGGTAATAGTACGCAGCATATCTTCGGTCAGATCCATCAGATCCACGTAGTCCGCATAAGCCTGGTAGAATTCAATCATAGTGAATTCCGGGTTGTGACGCGTCGACACACCTTCATTACGGAAGCTGCGGTTGATTTCAAAGACACGCTCAAAACCACCCACCACTAAACGTTTCAGATTAAGCTCAGGGGCAATACGCAGGTACATATCAAGATCCAGCGCATTGTGGAAGGTCTCAAAAGGTTTCGCGGTTGCACCACCGGGAATCGCCTGCAGCATAGGCGTTTCCACTTCCATAAAGTCACGCTCATTGAGATAGTGACGGATCGCATTGATGATTTTATTACGCAGAATAAAGGTGCGGCGCGACTCATCATTGGCAATTAAGTCCAGGTAACGTTGACGGTAACAGGCTTCGGTATCAGACAGGCCGTGGAACTTATCCGGTAGCGGACGCAATGCTTTAGTCAGAATGCGGATTTCGCTAACTTTAATGCTCAGCTCATTGGTTTTAGTTTTAAATAACACCCCTTTCGCGCCAAGAATATCGCCTAAGTCCCATTTCTTAAATTCGCTGTTGTAGAAACCTTCCGGCAGATTATCGCGGGCTACATAAACCTGAATACGGCCGCCCATATCCTGCAGCGTGGCAAAACTGGCTTTACCCATAATACGGCGCATCATCATACGCCCGGCAACACTCACTTCAACGGCCAGCTCTTCTAACTCTTCTTTGCTCTTGTCATCATATAACTCATGCAGATCATCAGAGATATTTTCACGACGGAAATCATTGGGAAAAGCCTGCCCCTTGGCACGCATCGCATCAAGCTTAGCCAGACGCTGTGCCAGGATCTCGTTTATCTCTTCTTTAGGTGCTTCTGCTTCACTATGTACTGACATGTTTTTTCCTATTATCTTGCGCAATTAATTTGCTTATTAATCTAGCGAAGGCAGGCTTGCTGCCTGCCTTCTTGCTCGTTCCCACGCTTCGCGAGGGAATGGATACTACTGCGCGGCTAAAGCCGCGGCTCCGAACAGACAGCTACAAGCTGACGACCGATAGCCAATGTTTACAGCCCTGATTTAAGGCTGGCTTCAATAAACTTATCCAGGCCGCCATCAAGCACCGCCTGAGTATTGCGGCTTTCAACACCGGTTCTTAAATCTTTAATCCGCGCATCATCCAGAACATATGAGCGGATCTGACTGCCCCAACCGATATCGGCTTTATTATCTTCACTGATCTGCTTTTCAGTATTCTGTTTCTGCAGCTCATATTCATATAATTTAGCTTTCAGCTGCTTCATCGCCTGATCTTTGTTTTTATGCTGGGAGCGATCCGTTTGACACTGCACCACAATATTGGTCGGTACATGGGTAATACGTACCGCCGATTCTGTGGTATTAACGTGCTGACCACCCGCGCCCGACGCCCGGTAAACATCGATACGCAGATCCGCCGGATTTATCTGCACCTCGATATTATCGTCAATTTCCGGATAAACAAAAGCAGATGCAAACGAGGTATGGCGGCGCCCTGTCGAATCAAAGGGGGATTTACGCACTAAACGGTGCACGCCGGTTTCCGTGCGTAGCCAGCCAAACGCATATTCGCCGGAAAAACGGATAGTCGCCCCTTTAATCCCGGCCACATCACCGGGCGACACTTCCATCAACTCGGTTTTATAACCGTGTGCTTCGCCCCAGCGCAGATACATGCGCAGCAGCATATTCGCCCAGTCCTGCGCTTCTGTACCGCCGGAGCCGGATTGAATATCCAGATAGCAGGAGTTGGCATCCTGCTTGCCGGAGAACATACGGCGAAACTCTAAAGTCTCTAACTTTTTCTCTAACTCATCAGCTTCACTTTGTGCCTCATCAAAGCTGTCCTGATCCTGCTCCTCAACCGCCATTTCCACCAGCATCTGAATCTCTTCGGCGCCTTCGGTCAAGGTATCAATGGTTTCCACGACCAGTTCCAGGGCACTGCGCTCTTTCCCTAAAGCCTGCGCGCGCTCCGGCTCATTCCAGACTTCCGGAGACTCCAGCTCGCGGCTGACTTCTTCTAAACGTTCTGCTTTGGCGTCATAGTCAAAGGTACCCCCTAAGCAGCTCAGTGCGCTCAGTCAGGTCTTTAACTTTATTTAAAATAGGATTGATTTCAAACATCGAAAATCTCAATTAGCTTGCTAATAAAAAGAGACGAATTTTAACCAAAATAACAACAAATATATAGAGCGAATAGAAAATAAACCTAAACTACTTGCCGCTATTTATGCATACCTTGGAAATTATATAAAGAAAGGTTTCCGGCACAACAAAAAACACTACGTCCTTTGCCTTTTTACCCGCAGATAACGCTCTAACCAGTCATGAAATCTGGCCTGAAGATGATAACCCGTGATGCGATGATACTCTTTGCCCTCCTTAAAGAGAATAAAGGTAGGAATAGCGGAAAGATTGAGTTCGCCGGCCAGTACCTGTTCGCTTTCGCTATTGACCTTCAGAAAAAGCGCATCACCTTGAAAACTATGGTTTAAATTGGCAAATACCTGCGCCATCTCCCGCGAGGTGCCCGACCAGCTGCCCCAGAAATCAACCACAACAGGCAGGCTGGAGTGCGCGATAAAACGCTTAAATAACGCAGTGTCGGCATCAATGGGACTATCTGGCAATAACCGCGCCCCGCATTCTTCACACCGGGCACATTGCGGATCTTCACGGATCTGCTCTGCGGCAATATGATTCAGTGCGCAACAATTCGCGCAAACAAGAATTTCCATGCTTATCACTCCTTCCGTAACCATTAACCAGGCAACTACTAGTAAAAATAGCCCATACGCCCCAAAAGTAATAAAAATTGTCTGTTTTAGTATATTTATTGGTGCATTTATTTTCCATTGCAGTAAAGTTAAGCGACATCATGATGATGCAACAAAGTTCGCCTCCACCCGATACAGGTGGAAAGCGACGCAATTTACCAATTGTACTAAGGAGATTTTATGGAAATGTTATCTGGCGCCGAAATGGTGGTCCGCTCACTACAGGATGAAGGTATTGAACATATCTTCGGTTACCCCGGAGGTTCTGTACTGGATATCTACGATGCAATTTTCCAGTGTAGTGATATTGAACATTTCTTAGTCCGCCATGAACAAGCCGCCGTACATATGGCCGATGCTTATTCACGGGCAACAGGAAAAGTAGGCACAGTTTTAGTGACCGCAGGCCCCGGCGCAACCAACTGTATTACCGGCATTGCCACCGCCTATATGGATTCGATTCCATTGGTTGTGATATCCGGGCAGGTACCTACCAACTGGATTGGCGACGATGCCTTTCAGGAAACCGATATGATCGGCGCTTCCCGCCCGGTCGTTAAGCACAGCTTTTTATGCAGGCATGCCCAAGATCTGCCGATGATCATTAAAAAAGCCTATTATATTGCCTCCACCGGTCGTCCCGGCCCGGTTGTTATTGATATTCCAAAAGATGTGCAGAATCCGCTCAATAAGTACCCCTATGAGTACCCGAAAAGTGTCTCGTTACGTTCATACCAACCAACGGTCAGTGGCCATAAAGGGCAGATCAAGCGTGCGCTGGCAGCGCTGTTAGAAGCGAAAAAACCGATACTTTATGTGGGTGGCGGCGCGATACTCTCTAACGCGTCAAAACAGATTATTGAACTGGCTGAAAAGCTCAATCTACCGGTCACTAATACCTTAATGGGATTAGGCGCTTTTCCCGGCCAGCATAAACAAAATCTCGGCATGCTCGGTATGCACGGTACCTATGAAGCCAATTTAACTATGCACAATGCGGATCTGATCTTTGCCATCGGCGCACGCTTTGATGACCGTGTTACCAACCATGTCGATAAATTCTGTCCGAATGCCAAAATCATGCATATCGATATCGATCCGACCTCTATCTCGAAAAATGTCCATGTTGACCTGCCGATTGTCGGCTCCGTTGATATCGTCCTGCAGCAGATGCTGGATCTTTTAGCGGACAGCAAAGCCAGCAATGATAGCGAAAAGATCCAAGAGTGGTGGGAGCAGATTGAGCAATGGCGTGCCAAAAACTGCCTTGCCTACAAAACTTCACCGACGCATATTAAACCGCAGCAGGTGATTGAAAGTTTATACAAGGTCACTCAGGGTGATGCGATCCTGACTTCCGATGTCGGTCAGCACCAGATGTTTGCTGCTCTCTATTATCCCTTTAAAGAGCCGCGCCAGTGGATCAACTCCGGCGGTTTAGGAACAATGGGCTTTGGTCTGCCGGCGGCGATCGGTGTTAAAATTGCCCACCCGGATAGAACCGTCTGCTGTATTACCGGTGACGGCTCGATTCAGATGAATATTCAGGAACTGTCCACCTGCATGCAGTACAATATTCCGGTGATTATTGTGCTGCTTAATAACCGCTCTTTGGGTATGGTTAAGCAGTGGCAGAAGATGTTTTACGGCGGCCGTCAGTCGCACTCCTATATGGACAGCGTACCTGACTTCGTCAAACTGGCGGAAGCCTACAATCATGTCGGCATTCGCGTCGATAAAATTGAGGAACTGGAGCCGGCATTTGAACGTGCCCTTGAACTGAAAGATCGCGTGGTATTTATTGATATTGCCGTCGATCCGGAAGAGCATGTATACCCGATGCAGATAAAATTCGGCAGCATGGAAGATATGTTCCTGAGCAAAACGGAGAAGACTAATGCGTAGAATTATTTCTGTCTTACTTGAAAATGAATCCGGTTCACTGTCTCGTGTGGTTGGCCTGTTCTCGCAACGCAGTTACAACATCGAGTCATTAACGGTATCACCGACCAATGATCACACGCTGTCACGCATGACCATCACCACGGATGTGGATAGTGATGCGGATTTGGAGCAGATGATGAAACAGCTGCATAAGCTGATTGATGTACTGCGCGTGACTGAACTGACCGAAGGCCCGCATATTGAGCGGGAACTGATGTTAGTGAAGGTGCGCACGCTTAATGACACTCGTGAAGAGATTAAACGTTGTGCGGATATCTACCGCGGACAAATAGTTGATATCACGCAAAACCTGTATACGATTCAGTTAAGCGGTACCTGTTCAAAACTCGATGCGTTTCTGCGCACACTTGAAGATACCAGCGAAATCATTGAAGTGGTGCGCTCCGGTGTCTGCGGCATCGCCCGCGGTGAAAAAGCGTTACGCGGTTAAACGCATAACGCCTTAGGCAAGTGCGACGCTAACCACTAAAATGCAAAGTACAGGTTTCCTGGCTTTGCATTTTTTTTGCTAAGGAATTTTTATATGCTTGAACTGGCCGCCTTATTACTCTGTGCATTGCTGCTGTTTCTATTTGGCATATCAGCAATGAGTATTATTGCAATCACCTTGATCATGCTGATAAGTTTTATATTATTGAGCACACTATCCTTTGTTTTTAAATTCGGCTTCTGGATATTACTGGCTGTTGTGCTCTATTATTTTGTCGTGCAAAAAAACAAATGATTGTTTTGCTAACATTTTTTGCATTCCGGGGCCTGTCTTCATTAATTGATATTAGCGATAACTTTTAACTCTTTTAATAACAACAACTACGATTAGGAATGACTATGAAAAAACAGATCTGTGCAGCGCTGGTTGCCGGCGCTATCAGCATGCCGACTATGGCTGACTTTTTAGGTGTTTATGCCGGTATCGATTACCAGACCACCAGCACTGAACATACCCGCAACGGCTACGCCGGAGAGTTCGATGACAACAATAACTTTTCCGGCTATATCGCCTTTGAGCACTTTATCCCTATGCTGCCCAACGCCAAATTCAGATATTCGGACTTAAGCGCTGAACAAAGTGCTGATGGCAGTGAAATTGACAGCTCCATGCGCAATGCCATCTTATACTATGAGTTATTTGATAACGGCCTGTTTGAGATTGATCTGGGCTTAGCTTACAGCGATATTGAAACAGATTACCGTAGCCTGGATACGCAGCTGGCACAAGCCTACGGCGCGGCAAAACTGCATATACCGGGAACCGGTATACATGCATTCAGTGAAGTTATTACCGGCTCAGTGCGCAGTGATGAAGCCAACGATGCGCAAATCGGCCTTTCTTATAACTTTAACCCCGATGCGCTGCTGCTTAATGTCAGCGTCCGTGCCGGTTACCGTTATCAGGATGCGAGCATTGATGACTTTAAACAGGAATCTAAAGGCCCCTTTGCCGGCCTGGAAGTGCACTTCTAAGCCTGCTTAAGCAGCATAGCAAAGCGCCGGCAAACCTGCGTTGCCGCGCTTTTCTCCTGGCGTTTAGTGTTCACGACAGCAGAATTACAATATAAAAAGTAAGTTGTAATTCCATTTCGTTATAAAACATTCGTTTCTATTATTATCTACTAAGATCAACTGTGCGTAGTATTAATGATATCTTAATGTAATAGCGGAAATTACTCTTATGGCACTAAACAATCTCACGGCCTTGACCTCTCCCCTATCTGAATTGCAGCTGTCTAAACTGCAGCAGGCGATGGCCGATTTAACGCCGGTGCAGACGGCATGGGTCAGCGGTTATTTAGCTGGCGTAAGCCAGGCCCCTGCTGCGCCGGCAGCAGTCAGTTCAGGACAAAGCTTAACCATTCTCTACGGCTCACAAACCGGTAACAGCAAAGGGGTTGCCGAGCAGCTCGCTGAGCAGGCAACGGCTAAAGGCATAGCCAACACGCTGGTGTCGATGGCTGATTACAAAACGAAAAAAATCAAAGATGAAAGTCACCTGATTGTCGTGGTCAGCACCAATGGCGAAGGCGAAGCACCTGATGATGCCATTGATCTGCATGAGTTTTTAGCCAGCAAAAAAGCGCCTAAACTGGCCGAGCTAAAATATGCCGTATTAGGATTAGGCGATTCCAGTTATGAATTTTTCTGTCAAACCGGTAAGGATTTTGATAAGCGTTTAAGCGCGCTGGGCGCCACCGCGATGGTCGAGCGTTTAGATGCCGATGTTGACTACGAGCAGGTTACCCAAGCGTGGTTTGACGCTGCCTTAGCCAAGGTTGAAGAAACGCTGGAAAAAGGCGGCACTGTTGCCCCTGCTGCGGCGCTAAGCAGTGCACCGGCAACGGCCAACAAATACGATAAACATAATCCTTTTGCAGCCAGCCTGATTGTCAGCCAGAAAATCACCGGTGACCTTTCAGCAAAAGATGTCCGTCATATCGAGATTGATTTACAAGGTTCGGATCTGCATTACACAGCAGGCGATGCACTGGGTGTGTGGTTTAAAAATGACAGCGCCCTGGTTGAGCAGCTTATCAGCAGGCTCGGCCTTGATGGTGAAACGTCCGTGCAGGTCGGTGACAAGAGTATGCCGCTGCAGCAGGCGTTAACAGAAGAGTTTGAGTTAACCGCCGCTCATCCCGGCTTTATCGAAGGCTATGCGCAATTAACCAATAATAGCGAACTGCTAAAACTGGCAGAGGACAAAAACGCCCTGCGCGAGTTTGCCAATAACCACCAGATTATTGATGTCGTTACCGAGCAGAATAATGACGCGCTTAACGGCGAAAACTTTATCGCCCTATTACGCCGCCTTAGCCCGCGTTTATACTCCATTGCTTCCAGCCAAAGCGAAGTTGAGGAAGAAGTGCATCTGACTGTCGGTGCGGTAACCTTTGCAAATGCTCAGGGTGAAACACGCCAGGGCGCAGCGTCGGGCTTTTTGACCCAGCGTTTACAGGAAGGGGAAGAGGTGAAAGTCTTTATCGAAGACAACCATAACTTCCGCCTACCGCAAAATCCCGAGACAGCGGTTATTATGATTGGCCCGGGCACAGGTATTGCACCTTTCCGCGCCTTTATGCAGGAGCGCGAAGCCAGCGAGGCAACAGGCAAAAACTGGCTGTTTTTTGGCGATCAGACCTTTACTGAAGATTTCCTCTACCAGAGCGAATGGCAGGCGTACTTGAAGTCCGGTTTACTCACTAAACTTGACTTGGCTTTCTCGCGCGATCAGGCGGAAAAGATCTATGTGCAGGACCGCTTAAAAGAAAATGCGCAGCAGGTGTATCAGTGGCTGCAGGACGGCGCGCACCTTTACCTCTGTGGTGATGCCAACCGTATGGCCAAAGATGTACAGCAGGCATTAATCGACATTATCAGCGAACAGGGGCAACAGAGCCCGGAGCAGGCTGAACAGTATTTAAATGAACTACGTAAAGCAAAACGTTACCAGAAGGATGTCTACTAATGACTCAGAAATTACACGATAACGAACGCATTAAAATTGAGAGTAACTTTCTTCGCGGTAAATTAGTTGAAGGGCTGAACGATAATACCACAGGCTCTTTTCCACCTGATGAAGTGCAGTTAGTAAAGTTTCACGGTTTATATCAGCAGGATGACCGCGATCGTCGTGCCGAGCGTAAAAAACAAAAATTGGAGCCGCTCTATTCATTCCTGTTGCGCGCCCGCCTGCCCGGCGGTGTGGTGACACCGCAGCAGCTCTTAGAGATTGACCGTATTGCCAGTGAATTAACCAGTGCCGGCAGTATTCGTTTAACGACGCGCCAAACCTTTCAATACCACGGCATTTACAAACGCAATCTGAAGTCTGTGTTTCAGGAGCTGAAGTTTAAAGCGGATATCGATGCCATCTTTACCGCCGGCGATGTTAACCGTAACGTCATTTGTACCTCTAATCCGATGCAGTCTGAACTGCATGCGCAAGCCTACCAGTGGGCGACGCAGATCAGTGAACTGTTACTGCCGCACAGCAATGCCTATGCGGAGATCTGGTTAGACGGTGAAAAAGTACACGAAACCGAGCAGGAGCCGATTTACGGCAAGACCTTCCTGCCGCGTAAGTTTAAAACCGCCGTGGTACTGCCGCCCTATAACGATGTCGATGTCCATGCCAACGACCTTAACTTCGTCGCTATTGTTGAAAACGACGAGATTATCGGCTTTAACGTACTGGTCGGCGGTGGCCTGGGCATGACCCATGGCGATAAGAGCACCTTCCCGCGTAAAGCCGATGACTTTGGCTTTATTGCTGCCGATAATATTCTTGCTATCGCGGAAGCCGTGGTGACCACGCAGCGCGATCTGGGCGGGCGTATCAGCCGTTCCCATGCGCGTACTAAATACACGCTGGAAACCCATGGTGTTGACAAATTTAAAAGCGAAGTGGAGCAGCGCACCGGTATTAAATTCGCGCCCTCACAGCCCTATGAGTTTACCGAGCGCGGCGATCGTTTCGGCTGGGTAAAAGGGGTCGATAATAAATGGCACCTGACCGTATTTATTGAAAATGGCCGTATTCTTGATTATCCGGGTAAACCGCTGAAATCCGGTCTGGTTAAAATTGCCAAAGTGCATCAGGGTGACTTCCGCATGACCGCCAATCAGAACCTGATTATTGCCAGCGTCCCGGAAGCAGAGAAAGCCAATATTGAAGCCTTAGCGCGCGAATGCGGACTGATTGATGATGCCCATAGCGAGCAGCGTAAGAACTCCATGGCCTGTGTGGCCCTGCCGACCTGTCCATTAGCCATGGCGGAAGCTGAGCGTTATCTGCCGGGTCTGGTCACCGACGTGGAAGCCTTACTGGCAAAACATGGCGTTGCCGAGGAGCATATTATTCTCCGCGTCACCGGCTGCCCGAATGGCTGCGGACGTTCCATGCTCGCCGAAATAGGTCTGGTCGGTAAGGCGCCGGGTCGTTATAACCTTTATCTTGGCGGTAATACCAACGGTACGCGCATTCCGAAAATGTATCAGGAAAATATCGATGAAAGCACCATTCTTCAAACCCTGGATGAGCTGATCGGACGCTGGGCAAATGAGCGCAACAGCGGCGAATGTTTTGGGGATTTTGCGATCCGTGCCGGCATAGTAGCTGAAGTGGTTATTGCTTCTAAGGACTTTCATGACTAAAAAGTTGGATTTACAACAGCTGTTAACCCTAGACAAAGCACAGCGCAGTGCAGCTCTGGCTGAAGTTAATGCCCTGCTGGAAAAGCAAAGCGCGCGTCAGCGTGTTGAGTGGGCCATAGACAACCTGCAAGGCGAATTTGTTCTGTCATCAAGCTTTGGTATTCAGGCGGCGGTTTGCCTGCACCTGATCACTCAGGTAAAGGCTGACATTCCGGTTATTTTAACCGATACCGGCTATCTGTTTCCGGAGACCTATCAGTTTATTGACCGGTTAACTGAGCAGCTTAACCTTAATCTGAAGATTTACCGCGCCGAGCACAGCAGTGCCTGGCAGGAAGCACGCTACGGTAAACTTTGGGAGCAAGGCGTGGAAGGCTTAACCAAGTACAACCAGATCAATAAAGTGGAGCCGATGAAACGCGCGCTGAAAGAGCTTAATGCCGGTACCTGGTTCTCCGGGCTGCGCCGTTCACAGGCATCCAGCCGTGATGCGTTACCGGTGCTGAGCATTCAAAATGGCTGCTTTAAGTTTCTGCCCATTATCGACTGGAGCAATAAGGATGTCTTTTATTACCTGAAAGAGCATGGTCTGGACTACCATCCGTTATGGGAGCAGGGTTATGTCTCTGTCGGCGATGTACAGACCTCACGTCCGCTGGAGGCGGGTATGAGCGAAGAGGAAACCCGCTTCTTCGGCCTGAAACGCGAATGCGGCCTGCATGAAGATGACAGCGAAGAGCAAGGCAGCGGTATTTAACCGTTACTGACACCTCCTTATAAAAAGCCTTCGTCAAACGAAGGCTTTTTTGTTTGCTCCGCTCAGCAATCAGGTACTGCAGTACTTGGAACTGAGCCTTTAGGCTCGGCTGTGTGTGTTATACCAATATTATTAAGTTTGTGATCTACTTTTGGAAGTGCGACTTCAGTCGCGCAGCTTGGTATAAGGCGCGGTTGAAACCGCACTTCCAATATAAAAACAGATCAGTTAATTAATTCCATTGGTATTACAGCCCGCCTGAAGGCGGGATTCCAGTGCTGCTAGCTTTAGGCTCGGCTGTCAGTGTTACAGCCCGCCTGAAGGCGGGATTCCGGTGCGGCTATATCCGGAACTGAGCCTTTAGGCTCGGCAGTAAGTGTTGCAGCCCGCCTGAAGGCGGGATTCCAGTATTGCTATGTCTGGAACTGAGCCTTTAGGCTCGCCTGTCAGTGTTGCAGCCCGCCTGAAGGCGGGATTCCGGTGCTGCGATGTCTGGAACTGAGCCTTTAGGCTCGGCTGTGTGTGTTACAGCCCGCCTGAAGGCGGGATTCCGGTGCGGCTATATCCGGAACTGAGCCTTTAGGCTCGCCTGTGTGTGTTATACCAATATTATTAAGTTTGTGATCTACTTTTGGAAGTGCGACTTCAGTCGCGCAGCTTGGTATAAGGCGCGGTTGAAACCGCACTTCCAATATAAAAACAGATCAGTTAATTAATTCCATTGGTATTACAGCCCGCCTGAAGGCGGGATTCCAGTGCTGCTAGCTTTAGGCTCGCCTGTCAGTGTTGCAGCCCGCCTGAAGGCGGGATTCCGGTGCGGCTATATCCGGAACTGAGCCTTTAGGCTCGCCTGTCAGTGTTACAGCCCGTCTGAAGGCGGGATTCCGGTGCGGCGATGTCCGGAACTGAGCCTTTAGGCTCGGCTGTGTGTGTTATTGCCCGCCTGAAGGCGGGATTCCGGTGCGGCTATATCCGGAACTGAGCCTTTAGGCTCGCCTGTCAGTGTTACAGCCCGTCTGAAGGCGGGATTCCGGTGCGGCGATGTCCGGAACTGAGCCTTTAGGCTCGCCTGTCAGTGTTGCAGCCCGTCTGAAGGCGGGATTCCGGTGCTGCGATGTCTGGAACTGAGCCTTTAGGCTCGGCTGTGTGTGATGGATAGCACTTTTCTGCAGGTATAAAAAAAGAGCGCCTTAGCGCTCTTTTTTGAATGTTATTTACTTACATCTTATTCGATGATAGTAGAAACTAGCACCTACGTCCTTTACAGGTATAGCGCCACCTTCATGGATGGCCTTTTTTATAGGCATATCGAGTAGGGTGAGGCTTTATGCCTCATCCCTCTCACAGAACCGTACGTACGGACCTCGTATACGGCTCATGTATTCTCAGATTCCATCATCGCGTCTTCACAAACGCTGATGGAGCAAGCCAACCGGTACTCACATTTTCTATATTATACAAACCAAGTTCTTCCAACCAACTGTTCGGCATGGCATAGCTCGATAAGGGGCTTCTGGAATTTCGCCACGAGTTCATCTTTATGAACTTAAAGGGTGGCTTATACCTCAGCTGCTTTAACCGTCGATGCAACCTGCTCGGCTTCTTCCACAGTTTAAGCTGTATTGCCCTTAACCTTCGCCTGATCCAGCCGGCTAATCGTTTTAACTCACGTTTGCAATTGGCGATACTGAAGTAGTTTACAAAACCCCGTATGACCGGATTAAGCCGTTTGATCACTTCGGCTAGGTTTTGACCACCATTGCGTTTTGTTAACGCTTTAACCTTTACTTTAAAGCCTTGAAGCTTGGATGGTTGTATCCGCGTGTAGCGGCTACCTATCTCCACGCCTAAGAATTTAACCCCATTATCGCTATGCGCTATGTGGGTTTTCTTCTTGTTGACCGTCAGTTTCAGGTCTTTTTCCAGTATCTGCGTCGCTTGCGTTAAGGCGTTCTCGGCGGCTCTTTCTGTATTACACAGGATCAGGATGTCGTCAGCGTAACGCACTATTCGGTGCTGACGCTTTTTCATCTCTTGATCAAACGCATCGAGGTAGATATTTGCAATAAGCGGACTGATAACGCCCCCTTGCGGACTGCCTACCCGGCTCGCTTCCCAGTTTTTGCCAATCATGACCCCACTTTTTAAAAACTGAGTGATCAGCTTTAAAATGCTACCGTCTGTTACCCGTCTTTGAATGCTTTTTATGATCAACTGGTGATCAAGCAGGTCAAAACACTTCGACAGATCCATATCCACTACCCATTGACGCTCATATTTACGCATAAATACGGTCGCTTTGCTGATAGCATCATGGCAACTTCGCTCCGGTCGATACCCATAACTTGATGGATGGAACTCCGGTTCGAAGATCGGTTGGAGTATGTTTAATAGTGTTTGTTGTACTATGCGGTCTCGAACTGCGGGTATTCCTAATAATCTCACACCACCATCGTCTTTGGGGATCTCCACCCGTTTAACGGCCTGCGCGCGATATTGTTTAGTTTGCAGTTCAAATTGCAGTTGTTTTAAGTTTATTTCCAGGTGCTCGGCAAACTCACCGATGGACTGCCCATCTATTCCGGCTGCTCCTTTGGCGCTTTTGACCTTTTTGAACCCCTTGTACAAGTTGTTGATGTCCAATATCTGCTGATACAAGCTGTAATAAACTCTCACTTACCTGCCCTTGCTTGCGATATGCCCGGTCGCTGTCCTTTATCCTATCGTTCGATTCTTCATTGCTACATTAGGTGTGCTAGCCCATCGGCAATCTGCCTAAGCGGTATGCAATTACTCCGTTGCTCAGCCCTCTGTTCTCAGCGTCCACATTTCTGCTTAGCCGTCATATTAGGCCTGCTTTCGTCAAAGCACTTGTGAGCCGATAGTTTAAATTCGGCACTTTTCATATGCTTAAAGAATACTTCCCCCCTTCGCAATCAATTAAAGCTTTTGACTGAAATTGACTCTATCAGACATCATGCTGATAGTCGGCTTGGTTTTATCCTCCACACCATTACTGGCTTTCATCGGCCGAGCCTTATTCACTACTACGGGTTCATCTGCCACCTCACACTCATATTAACCTTGAGTCACCTCTTGAGATAATATGCCCAATCCTTCGGACTGGATGCAGTGCCAGGCTTCCCCAGTTATTACACTGACTCCCTGTTAGAAATGCCACCCTCAAACACAGCATGGGTCTGACTGAGTATCGGGCTTTGCGCTATTTTGGACGCTTACCCACCCATGCTGCCGAAACAGGTTACGGTTAGTTGTGTACCTCTAACTTCCTATGGCTTCCTTCAGACCTTGTCGTTGGCCAACAACGCCCTTGCCATTCGGATTATCTTCCCCCCAGTCGGGGTGATCTCACTCTCTTGCAAGTGAGCGGGTTTGCCAGCTTTGCTGGGCAAACAAAAAAAGAGAGCCTAAGCTCTCTTTTTTGTGTTGTTCAATCTAAAGAGTAATTATTACTCGATGATTGTAGAAACAACACCAGCACCTACCCTGTTTATGAGGTATAGCGCCACCTTTACGGATAGCGAAACGTAGGCTTTCTTCTGGCATATCGAGTAGGGTGAGGCTTTATGCCTCATCCCTCTCACAGAACCGTACGTACGGACCTCGTATACGGCTCATGTATTCTCAGATTCCATCATCGCGTCTTCACAAACGCTGATGGAGCAAGCCAACCGGTACTCACATTTTCTATATTATACAAACCAAGTTCTTCCAACCAACTGTTCGGCATGGCATAGCTCGATAAGGGGCTTCTGGAATTTCGCCACGAGTTCATCTTTATGAACTTAAAGGGTGGCTTATACCTCAGCTGCTTTAACCGTCGATGCAACCTGCTCGGCTTCTTCCACAGTTTAAGCTGTATTGCCCTTAACCTTCGCCTGATCCAGCCGGCTAATCGTTTTAACTCACGTTTGCAATTGGCGATACTGAAGTAGTTTACAAAACCCCGTATGACCGGATTAAGCCGTTTGATCACTTCGGCTAGGTTTTGACCACCATTGCGTTTTGTTAACGCTTTAACCTTTACTTTAAAGCCTTGAAGCTTGGATGGTTGTATCCGCGTGTAGCGGCTACCTATCTCCACGCCTAAGAATTTAACCCCATTATCGCTATGCGCTATGTGGGTTTTCTTCTTGTTGACCGTCAGTTTCAGGTCTTTTTCCAGTATCTGCGTCGCTTGCGTTAAGGCGTTCTCGGCGGCTCTTTCTGTATTACACAGGATCAGGATGTCGTCAGCGTAACGCACTATTCGGTGCTGACGCTTTTTCATCTCTTGATCAAACGCATCGAGGTAGATATTTGCAATAAGCGGACTGATAACGCCCCCTTGCGGACTGCCTACCCGGCTCGCTTCCCAGTTTTTGCCAATCATGACCCCACTTTTTAAAAACTGAGTGATCAGCTTTAAAATGCTACCGTCTGTTACCCGTCTTTGAATGCTTTTTATGATCAACTGGTGATCAAGCAGGTCAAAACACTTCGACAGATCCATATCCACTACCCATTGACGCTCATATTTACGCATAAATACGGTCGCTTTGCTGATAGCATCATGGCAACTTCGCTCCGGTCGATACCCATAACTTGATGGATGGAACTCCGGTTCGAAGATCGGTTGGAGTATGTTTAATAGTGTTTGTTGTACTATGCGGTCTCGAACTGCGGGTATTCCTAATAATCTCACACCACCATCGTCTTTGGGGATCTCCACCCGTTTAACGGCCTGCGCGCGATATTGTTTAGTTTGCAGTTCAAATTGCAGTTGTTTTAAGTTTATTTCCAGGTGCTCGGCAAACTCACCGATGGACTGCCCATCTATTCCGGCTGCTCCTTTGGCGCTTTTGACCTTTTTGAACCCCTTGTACAAGTTGTTGATGTCCAATATCTGCTGATACAAGCTGTAATAAACTCTCACTTACCTGCCCTTGCTTGCGATATGCCCGGTCGCTGTCCTTTATCCTATCGTTCGATTCTTCATTGCTACATTAGGTGTGCTAGCCCATCGGCAATCTGCCTAAGCGGTATGCAATTACTCCGTTGCTCAGCCCTCTGTTCTCAGCGTCCACATTTCTGCTTAGCCGTCATATTAGGCCTGCTTTCGTCAAAGCACTTGTGAGCCGATAGTTTAAATTCGGCACTTTTCATATGCTTAAAGAATACTTCCCCCCTTCGCAATCAATTAAAGCTTTTGACTGAAATTGACTCTATCAGACATCATGCTGATAGTCGGCTTGGTTTTATCCTCCACACCATTACTGGCTTTCATCGGCCGAGCCTTATTCACTACTACGGGTTCATCTGCCACCTCACACTCATATTAACCTTGAGTCACCTCTTGAGATAATATGCCCAATCCTTCGGACTGGATGCAGTGCCAGGCTTCCCCAGTTATTACACTGACTCCCTGTTAGAAATGCCACCCTCAAACACAGCATGGGTCTGACTGAGTATCGGGCTTTGCGCTATTTTGGACGCTTACCCACCCATGCTGCCGAAACAGGTTACGGTTAGTTGTGTACCTCTAACTTCCTATGGCTTCCTTCAGACCTTGTCGTTGGCCAACAACGCCCTTGCCATTCGGATTATCTTCCCCCCAGTCGGGGTGATCTCACTCTCTTGCAAGTGAGCGGGTTTGCCAGCTTTGCTGGGCAAACAAAAAAAGAGCGCCTTAGCGCTCTTTTTTGAATGTTATTTACTTACATCTTATTCGATGATAGTAGAAACAACACCAGCACCTACTGTACGGCCACCTTCACGGATAGCGAAACGTAGACCTTCATCCATTGCGATTGGAGCGATTAGCTCAACAACGAATTTAAGGTTATCACCAGGCATTACCATTTCAACACCTTCTGGAAGCTCTACAGCACCAGTGATGTCAGTTGTACGGAAGTAGAACTGTGGACGGTAACCTTTGAAGAATGGAGTGTGACGACCACCTTCATCTTTGCTTAGTACGTATACTTCAGACTCAAATTTAGTATGAGGAGTGATTGAACCAGGCTTAGCTAGAACTTGACCACGCTCAACGTCTTCACGCTTAGTACCACGTAGAAGAACACCAACGTTCTCACCAGCACGACCTTCGTCAAGAAGTTTACGGAACATCTCAACACCAGTACATGTAGTTTTAACAGTGTCTTTAAGACCAACGATTTCTACTTCGTCACCAACTTTAATGATACCACGCTCAACACGACCAGTTACAACAGTACCACGGCCTGAGATTGAGAATACATCTTCAATTGGAAGGATGAATGGTTTGTCGATATCACGCTCTGGAAGCGGAATGTAGCTGTCTAGTGCGTCAGCTAGTTCAACGATTTTCTCTTCCCACTCTGGATCGCCTTCAAGCGCTTTAAGAGCAGAACCCTGGATTACTGGAATGTCATCACCCGGGAAGTCATATTCAGAAAGAAGTTCACGAACTTCCATTTCTACTAGTTCTAGTAGCTCTTCATCGTCAACCATGTCACATTTGTTTAGGAATACAACAAGGTGTGGTACACCAACCTGACGAGAAAGCAGGATGTGCTCACGAGTTTGTGGCATTGGACCGTCAGTTGCAGCAACAACCAGGATACCACCGTCCATTTGTGCAGCACCAGTGATCATGTTTTTAACATAATCGGCGTGTCCAGGACAGTCTACGTGTGCGTAGTGACGAGTTTCTGTATCGTACTCAACGTGAGAAGTTGAGATTGTGATACCACGTTCGCGCTCTTCTGGAGCGTTATCGATAGATGCGAAATCTTTAGCTTCACCGCCGCCGCGCTTAGCAAGTACGTTAGTAATTGCAGCAGTTAGAGTAGTTTTACCATGGTCAACGTGGCCGATTGTACCAACGTTTACATGTGGTTTATTACGTTCAAATTTTTCTTTAGACACAGTGTGTACCTTCTTTATCAGTTAATACCTCTCCACATGCCGTCACATGGAAAGTCCGTAGTTTAGTTTATTTTTTATTTCGCTTCAATAATTGCATCAGCAATTTTTTTAGGAGCGGCCACATATTCTAAAAACTCCATAGAATATGAGGCGCGGCCCTGTGTTGCCGAGCGTAATGCGGTCGAATAACCGAACATTTCCGCAAGCGGTACCTTGGCATGAACGATTTTTACGCCACCCGGGCCGTCATCCATACCTTCAATCATACCGCGGCGACGGTTAAGGTCGCCAACAACATCACCCATCCAGTCTTCCGGTGTTGTTACTTCCACTTTCATCACAGGCTCAAGGATAGTCGCATCCGCTTTCAATGCTCCCTCTCTAAAGCCCATCATAGCTGCAATTTTAAATGCCATCTCACTCGAGTCAACTTCGTGGAATGAACCCCCCGTTAATGTTGCACGAATATCCAGCATCGGGAAACCGGCCAGCACCCCCTGGTTCATCTGTTCTTCACAGCCTTTGCTAACGGCAGGAATATATTCTTTTGGAACACTTCCGTCTGTTGCTTCGTTAACAAACTCAAAACCTGCACCACGTTCAAGCGGTTCAAGTTTAAGCTGGACATGGCCGTAATGGCTAGGTCCTTCGCCCTGACGAATAAATTTACCTTCCACCTCCACCGTCTGACGGATAGCTTCGCGGTAGGCGACCTGCGGATTACCCACATTACAATTCACACTGAACTCACGACGCATACGATCCACGATAATATCCAGGTGCAGTTCACCCATACCGGAGATCAGTATCTGCCCGGACTCTTCATTGGTTTCAACACGGAATGAAGGGTCTTCAGCAGCGAGTTTATCCAAAGCGATAGTCAGTTTATCCTGGTCGGCCTTAGTTCTAGGCTCAACCGCGATCTGAATTACCGGCTCGGGAAACTCCATGCGCTCAAGGATCACTTTATGAGCAGGAGAACAAAGCGTATCACCCGTAGTGACATCTTTAAGGCCGACTGCCGCAGCAATATCGCCGGCACGTACCTCTTTGATCTCTTTACGGTCATTGGCATGCATCTGCACGATACGGCCAAAACGTTCTTTCTTCATTTTCACTGAGTTATAAACATGATCCCCTGAATTAACCACACCTGAATACACACGCATAAAGGTCAAGGTCCCGACAAAAGGGTCGGTTGCTATCTTAAATGCCAGTGCCGCAAAGGGAGCCTCATCAGTAGCAGGACATTCAATCTCTTGCTCTTTGTCATCGATGCCTTTAATAGCAGCAACTTCATTAGGCGAAGGCAGAAAGTCAACCACCGCATCGAGCATCGCCTGCACACCTTTATTTTTAAAGGCGCTGCCGCACGTTGCCAGTACGATTTCATTGTTTAACGTACGGATACGTAAACCTGCTTTGATCTCTTCGACAGAAAGCTCACCTTCTTCCAGGTATTTTTCCATCAGTTCATCGTTTGCTTCAGCAGCTGCATCTACAAGCTCTTCGTGCAGCTCTTCTGCACGCGCCTGCAGATCAGCAGGAATGTCGTAATAATTAAAGGTCATTCCCTGATCGGTTTCGCTCCAGTTAATCGCCTTCATTTTAATCAGGTCGATTACCCCTTTAAACTCTTCCTCTGCGCCGATATTCAATTGAATAGGAACACAAGTCGCGCCTAAACGAGTCTGGATTTGTGCGACCACAGCTTCAAAATCAGCCCCGGTACGATCCATCTTGTTAACAAATACTAAACGCGGAACGTGGTATTTATTAGCCTGACGCCATACTGTTTCTGATTGCGGTTCAACACCGGATGTGCCACAAAATACAACAACTGCACCATCAAGTACGCGCAGTGACCGTTCCACTTCAATGGTGAAGTCTACGTGTCCCGGAGTATCGATGATATTGATGCGATGCTGCTCAAACTGACCTTCCATGCCCGACCAGAATGTTGTCGTCGCAGCCGAGGTGATAGTAATACCACGCTCCTGCTCCTGCTCCATCCAGTCCATGATTGCTGCACCGTCATGCACCTCACCCATTTTGTGAGATAGACCGGTGTAGAACAAAACACGTTCAGTCGTTGTTGTTTTACCTGCATCGACATGAGCAACAATGCCAATATTACGGTAGCGCTCAATTGAAGTTGTACGTGGCAAAATGATGTCCTTTTAAATAAAACTTAGCTTTGTAAAGAAACGAAAATGCACAAGCCACTGCCTGTGCTAATGTTTTTCTACCAGCGGTAGTGTGCAAACGCTTTGTTTGCATCAGCCATACGGTGAACGTCTTCACGTTTCTTAACCGCAGAGCCTTTGTTATCTGCTGCATCGACTAGCTCACCAGCCAGACGTAATGCCATTGATTTTTCACCACGTTTACGTGATGCTTCAACTAACCAACGCATTGCTAACGCATTACGACGAGAAGGACGAACTTCTACAGGAACCTGGTATGTTGAACCACCTACACGACGAGATTTAACCTCGACGCTTGGACGTATATTTTCAAGAGCTACTTCAAAGATGTCCAGTGCTGCTTTGCCGCTTTTTTCTGCAGCAGTGTTTAGTGCACCGTATACGATTTTTTCTGCAACTGATTTTTTACCGTCAACCATTACAACGTTAACGAATTTAGCTAGAATTTCCGATCCGAACTTAGGATCTGGTAGTACTTTACGAGTAGCTATGACGCGTCTTCTTGGCATCTTATTTCTCCGTGCGCTTCAGGATATTACCCAAAACATATTAAATTAAAATAGTGTTTGTTTGGCCTTACTTACGGAAAAGCTTAAGACTTAGGCTTTTTAGCACCGTACTTAGAACGACCTTTACGACGATCTGCAACACCTGAAGTATCAAGTGCACCACGAACTGTATGGTAACGAACACCCGGTAAATCTTTTACACGACCGCCACGGATCAAGATTACACTGTGCTCTTGCAGGTTATGGCCTTCACCACCGATGTATGAAGTTACTTCATAACCGTTAGTTAGACGAACACGAGCAACTTTACGCATTGCTGAGTTAGGTTTTTTTGGAGTAGTAGTATATACACGAGTACATACACCACGTTTTTGAGGGCACGCTTCTAACGCAGGAACATTAGTTTTTATAACTTTGTCCTTACGCGATTTGCGTACCAATTGTGAAATTGTTGCCATTCTTAAATAGCTCCTAAATGTGTGTGAAAAATCAACCCTATTTTAAGGGTGGCGAGAGTTTACGCTGATTAGCAAAAGGAGTCAATAATTAAGCAATTGTGTTTAGTGGATGGTGACGGGTGAATAGTGAGTGGTGAATGGTGAATGGTGAATGGTAATGAGTGAATGGTGATGAGTGATGAGTGAATGGTGATGGGTGAATGGTGAATGGTGAATGGTGATGGGTGAATGGTGATTTAGTGATGAGTAAATAGTGAATGGTAAATAGTGATGAGTAAATGGTACTCATTACTCATTACTCATTACTCATTACCATTCACTAAATCACTCATCGCTCATCACCCATCACTAAATAACTCATCACCAGGCGAGCTGGCTTTTATGCTTGATCACCAGATTGACGAAATCCAGGTAGGAGCAGGCTTTGCCGATGCTGTTGGTAATGCCGCGGGCGTCAAGATCCGCCTTCAGCACCAGTAACCGCCCCTGCTCGGAGAGCTGCTTAAGCTCAGCCACAAGTGAATGCTGCGCCTGACTGGCAATAACAGCATTTTCAATTAATAACAGGCTATCCTGCTCCGTCATTAACTGTAAGCAGTCAGCAAGGGCCAAGCTTTGCAGAGGTGAGGTATTAACCGTATGTAATATCATAATCAGAAACTCAGTAATTGATCCTGCTCGGCTAATTTAGCCTGCAGCTGCGCTGTACTTAATAAGCCGACATCAATGAGCAGATCGGCAGAGGTCAGACATCTTTGTTCAAGCGAAGCGCTGCAGATATAGATCTGCTCGACATCATAAAGCGCCAGCATCTTAAACAGCGGCTGATAATGCTTGTGCAGTATCTCCTGCGGCGCGTGGCCCTTAAGCAGCTGATAAACGCCATCGCCGATAAAAAACAGCGTCAGGGATTCATTATAGGCAGACAGCGCCAACGCCAGATCCAGGGCTTCGCGCCCCTGCGCGCTGCCATGCGGCGCTTGCCGGTTAATAATGCCAATTTTTTTTTCCATCACGAGCTCCTAAAACTGCACTAAACGATCGCAGTGAGCGCTTAATTCGGCAAGCTGTCCCAGGCCGCTTAATACAAAAGGGGGCTGCAGATTAAATTGTGCGAGAGAGAGCTGCTCTGCTTCCTGCTCATTGACCACACCGCGACGCAGCGCTGCCGAGACGCAGACCTCAAGCGGAAATTGATACCGCGTTGCCAGCTTTGCCCATAACTGGGGAAGATTGATTTCATCACTTGCCGGGCTCACCAGCTGACTGGCATTAAGCACCCCTTCCTGATAAAAAAACACCCCGGCAATTTGGTGGCCAGCAGATACGGCTGCTTCACAAAACTGATAAGCACTGCTGGCACTTTGTGAGCCGTAAGGTGCGCCGGTCACGACAATGGAAAATTTAATTTTCTGCTGTGACATTAAAAAAACACTCCATAAATAATTTCATGGCCGGCCTGCAGCGCAGCAGCACAAAACTGATAAGCACTGCTGGCACTTTGTGAGCCGTAAGGTGCGCCGGTCACGACAATGGAAAATTTAATTTTCTGCTGTGACATTAAAAAAACACTCCATAAATAATTTCATGGCCGGCCTGCAGCGCAGCAGCACAAAACTGATAAGCACTGCTGGCACTTTGTGAGCCGTAAGGTGCGCCGGTCACGACAATGGAAAATTTAATACTCTGGTCACTCACCATTTAGATTCCTTATCTATCTAGCTCCCACCTCCGCATGGGAACTAGGTTAGGATGACGACTACACACTAATGGCAATCGCTTCCACTTCCACTAACACATCTTTGGGCAAACGCGCCACTTCCACACAAGATCGTGCCGGTGCATTGTCCGGGAAATATTTTCCATAAACCTCATTAAAGGCAACAAAGTCATTCATATCTTTCAGGAAACAGGTGGTTTTAATCACGGTCGCCGCAGAGGCCTGTGCTTCTTCCAGAACCGCCATCAGGTTTTTCATCACCTGTTCCGCCTGCTCGCTAATACCACCGGCGATAATTTCCATGGTTTGTGGAATCAGCGGAATTTGTCCGGAGGTGAAGACCATATTGCCGATTTGATTAGCCTGCGAGTAAGGGCCGATTGCGGCCGGTGCCTGTGCTGTGTTGATAATTTTTTTAGTGGTCATCTGTTTATTACCTTTAAGTGAGCAAATAAATGTGGGTATATATTGGAGGAGAAGTTGGCGAAAAACAAGAAACGATAAGATATTTTAGTGATGGGTGAACGGTAATGGGTAATGGGTAATGGGTAATGGGTAATGGGTAATAGGTAATGGGTGAACGGTAAACGGTAAACGGTAAACGGTAAACGGTAAACGGTAAACGGTAAACGGTAAACGGTAAACGGTAAACGGTAAACGGTGAACGGTAAACGGTAAACGGTGAACGGTGAACGGTGAACGGTAAACGGTGAACGGTGAACGGTGAACGGGTGATGGCTAACTAATCACTCATTACTCATTACTCATTACTCATCACTCATCACTCATCACTCATCACTCATCACTCATCACCCATCACTCATCACTCATCACTCATCACTCATTACTCATTACTCATCACTCATCACTCATCACTCATCACTCAATTACTCATCACTCATCACCCATCACTCATTACTCATCACCCATCACCCATCACTCATCACTCATCACTCAATTACTCATCACTCAATTACTCATCACTCATCACTCATCACCCATCACCCATCACCCATCACCCATCACCCATCACCCATCACTCAACCATCAGACACAAAAAAAGGTGCCGAAGCACCTTTTTTTATACAGCGCGGCTAAAGCCGCGACTCCTGATTAGCTGGTAAACTAAAGCTTATTCACCGAAATCAACAGCGTTTAATAGATCTGCTAAGTTCTGCTCAGCCGTATCTACATCAACAACCGGCTCTTCCACTTTCGGCTCAAGTGCTTTCGCTTTTTCAGCAGCACGCGCCTTATGATGTGCAAAACCTGTACCGGCCGGGATCAGGCGACCCACGATTACATTCTCTTTCAAGCCATGTAACTGGTCACACTTACCGGCAACAGCCGCTTCCGTAAGAACACGTGTGGTTTCCTGGAAAGACGCCGCTGAGATAAATGACTCAGTCGCCAGCGAGGCTTTAGTAATACCCAGTAACTGGTACTCAAATTTCGCAGGTACTTTATCTTCCGCTTCAAGCTTACGGTTTTCGATAATAACACGTACCACTTCCGCCTGTTCACCGGCTAAGAAGCTGGAATCACCGGCATCGGTGATAATACACTTACGCAGCATCTGATTAACGATAACTTCAATGTGCTTATCATTAATTTTAACGCCTTGCAGACGGTAAACTTCCTGTACTTCATTGGTAATGTAGTTAGCAACCGGGCTGACACCACGCAGACGCAGGATATCATGCGGAGATTCCGGACCATCAGAAATAACCTCACCTTTTTCAATCTTCTCACCTTCGAAGATATTCAGGTGACGCCATTTAGGGATCATCTCTTCATAAGTATCGCCATTCGCCTGGGTAATAATCAAGCGCGCTTTACCTTTAGTCTCTTTACCGAATGATAATGTACCTGACACTTCCGCAAGAATCGCCGCATCTTTTGGCGTACGGGCTTCAAAGAGGTCGGCAACACGCGGCAGACCACCGGTAATATCACGCGTTTTCGAGCTTTCCTGAGGAATACGTGCAACCGCATCACCCACTCGTACTTGCGAGCCATCTTCCAGACTGACAATCGCATTGGCAGGCAGTGCATATTGCGCAGCCACTTCCGTGCCAGGAATAAACAGATCGTTACCCTGCAGATCAACCAGTTTCGCCATCGGACGCATCACTTTACCCGCAGCCGGACGTTGTGACGGTTCGATAACCACAATGCTTGACAGACCGGTCAGTTCATCGGTTTGACGGTTGATAGTCACACCTTCGATAAAGTCCAGGAACTGAATCTTACCTTCTACTTCGGTAATAATCGGATGCGTATGCGGGTCCCAGTTAGCGATAATCTCGCCGGCTGTGATCTGCTCGCCATCCTGCTTCTCAAGTACCGCACCGTAAGGCAGTTTGTGGTTCTCTTTAGTACGGCCCAGTTCATCGATAACGGTTAACTCGGTAGAACGGGAAGTGATAACCACTTTCTCGTCAGAGTCGATAACAAACTTGGCATTATGCAGTTTGATCTTACCGTTGTTTTTAACCTGAACGTTGTTTTCAGAAGCCGCACGCGATGCCGCACCACCGATGTGGAAGGTACGCATGGTCAGCTGTGTACCCGGCTCACCGATTGACTGTGCCGCCATAACACCGACTGCTTCACCTTGACCAACCATATGACCACGCGCCAGATCACGACCGTAACAAGCCGCACAAGCACCAAAGTCAGTTTTACAGGTAATAACAGAGCGTACCCAAATCTGATCCACAGAACATTCTTCGATAAGATCACAAAGTTTCTCATCAAGCAGCACATTACGCGCGATTAACACTTCGTCTTCAGTACCCGGTTTAATGATATCCTGTGCAACCACACGACCCAGTACACGTTCACGCAGCGGCTCAACAACATCACCACCTTGAATAAGTGGTGTGACCAGCAGACCTTCTTCACTACCACAATCTTCTTCTGTGATAACCAGATCCTGCGCAATATCAACCAGACGACGGGTCAGATAACCGGAGTTTGCCGTTTTCAGTGCCGTATCGGCCAGACCTTTACGCGCACCGTGGGTCGAGATAAAGTACTGCTGTACGTTCAGACCTTCACGGAAGTTAGCCACGATTGGCGTTTCGATGATAGAGCCATCCGGCTTAGCCATCAGACCACGCATACCCGCCAGCTGACGAATCTGAGCGGCACTACCACGTGCGCCCGAGTCGGCCATCATATAAACGCTGTTAAAGGAATCCTGCTCGACTTCTTCACCTTTCGCTGTCAGAACCGTGTCTTTAGAAAGGTTTTCCATCATCGCCTTGGCAACCTGCTCATTGGCGCTTGCCCAGATATCGATAACTTTATTGTAGCGCTCACCGGCTGTTACCAGACCCGCCTGGAACTGCTCCTGAATTTCCAGCACTTCAGCTTCCGCTGCCGCAACCAGCGTTTTCTTGGCTTCTGGAATTTCCATATCGACGATACCCACAGAGGCACCGGATAGCGTTGCATACTCAAAACCTGTGTACATTAAATGGTCGGCAAAGATAACCGTATCTTTAATACCCAGTAAACGGTAGCAGGCATTCAGTACATTAGAGATCGCTTTTTTACCCATATTCTGATCAACATGCGCAAACGGCAGACCTTCCGGCATAATCAGTGACAGAATGGCACGACCGACTGTGGTGTCCACCAGCTCGGTAGTTTCAGTACGAGAGCCGTCTTCCGCAATATGCACCTGGGTCATACGTACTTTTACCATTGCCTGCAGGGCAACCACGCCGGCACGGTAAGCTTTTTCAGCTTCCTTGGCATTCTGGAAGTACATGCCTTCGCCTTTGGCGTTGATCTTAGAACGAGTCATGTAGTACAGACCCAAAACAACGTCCTGCGAAGGTACAATAATAGGATCACCGTTTGCAGGCGATAGAATATTATTGGTCGACATCATCAGAGTACGTGCTTCCAGCTGCGCTTCAATGGTTAACGGTACGTGTACCGCCATTTGGTCACCATCGAAGTCGGCGTTGTAGGCCGCACAAACAAGCGGATGCAGTTGAATCGCTTTACCTTCAATCAGGACCGGCTCAAAGGCCTGGATACCCAGTCTGTGCAGCGTTGGCGCACGGTTAAGCAGTACCGGATGTTCACGGATCACGCCTTCCAGGATATCCCAGACTTCACCGCCTTCACGGTCAACTAATTTTTTAGCTGCTTTAATGGTTGTTGCCAGACCCATTGCTTCCAGTTTGCCGTAAACAAACGGCTTGAATAGCTCAAGGGCCATCTTCTTCGGCAGACCACACTGGTGCAGACGCAGTGACGGACCTACGGTAATTACCGAACGGCCGGAGTAATCAACACGTTTACCGAGTAGATTCTGACGGAAACGACCCTGCTTACCTTTGATCATATCGGCAAGTGATTTCAGAGGACGCTTGTTTGAACCGGTAATAGCACGACCGCGACGACCGTTATCTAACAGCGCATCGACAGATTCCTGCAGCATACGTTTTTCGTTGCGCACGATAATATCCGGCGCAGCCAGATCCAGCAGACGTTTCAGACGGTTATTACGGTTAATTACACGGCGGTACAGATCGTTAAGATCCGACGTTGCAAAACGACCGCCATCCAGTGGTACCAGCGGACGCAGATCCGGCGGCAGCACCGGCAGCACAGTCAGGATCATCCACTCCGGCTTGTTCGCCGACTGATGGAAAGATTCAACCAGCTTAAGACGCTTGGTCAGTTTCTTGCGCTTGGTTTCAGAATTAGTTGTGCCTAACTCTTCGCGCATCACTTCAATTTCGTGCTCCAGATCCAGCTGTTTCAGTAGCGCAAAGACCGCTTCCGCACCCATTAGTGCTTCAAACTCATCGCCCCACTGCTCGAGCATATCCAGGTATTCTTCTTCAAGCAGGATCTGACGACGCTCAAGGTCGGTCATGCCCGGCTCAACAACCACGAAAGATTCAAAGTAAAGAATACGTTCGATATCACGCAGCGTCATATCCAGCATTAAGCCGATACGGGACGGAAGTGATTTCAGGAACCAGATATGGGCAACAGGTGATGCCAGCTCGATATGACCCATACGGTCACGACGCACTTTAGACTGCGTTACCTCAACACCACATTTTTCACAGATAACACCACGATGTTTAAGACGCTTATATTTACCACATAAACATTCGTAATCTTTAATCGGACCAAAGATACGCGCACAGAACAGGCCTTCACGCTCAGGCTTAAAGGTACGGTAGTTAATGGTTTCCGGTTTTTTTACTTCACCAAATGACCAGGAACGGATGGTTTCCGGTGAGGCCAAACCAATTTTAATGCCATCAAATTCTTTGCTTTTATTTTGTTGCTTTAAAAACTTTAGTAAGTCTTTCACGCTACTCTCCCATAGGAGTTAAAACTAGGCGTCTTGTGTGCAAGACGCCACATATATACTACAACTAATGCTTAGTTATTTTCTTCATCAAGCTCGATATGGATACCCAATGAACGGATCTCTTTCAACAATACGTTGAAGGATTCCGGCATACCCGGCTCCATTCTATGGTCGCCGTCAACGATGTTTTTGTACATCTTAGTACGGCCGTTAACATCATCCGATTTAACCGTCAGCATCTCCTGCAGAGTATAAGCTGCACCGTATGCTTCCAGTGCCCATACCTCCATCTCACCGAAACGCTGGCCACCGAACTGTGCTTTACCACCGAGCGGCTGCTGTGTAACCAGGCTGTAGGAGCCGGTTGAACGGGCGTGCATCTTATCATCAACCAGGTGATTCAGTTTCAGCATGTACATGTAACCCACGGTTACCGGACGCTCAAATGGAATACCGGTACGGCCGTCGATTAACTTCAGCTGACCTGACTCAGGTAAGTCCGCCATACGCAGTAGCTCACGGATCTCGCCTTCATTGGCGCCATCAAAGGCTGGTGTTGCTACCGGCAGACCTTTGTACAGGTTTTTCGCCAGACGCATTACCGCTTCATCATCAAAGTCATTGAGATCAACATGACAAGGCGCATCACCGAAGGAGTAAAGTTTCTGTACAAACTCACGTACCTTACCGATTTCAACTTCACGCTGATCTTTGATCATGCGCTCCAGTTTCTCACCGACACCTTTCGCCGCCAGACCCAAATGGGTTTCCAGGATCTGACCGATATTCATACGTGACGGTACACCCAGCGGGTTAAGGACGATATCCACAGGAACACCGTATTCATCATGCGGCATATCTTCCACAGGTACGATATTCGAGATAACACCTTTGTTACCGTGACGACCGGCCATTTTATCACCAGGCTGAATGCGACGACGCACGGCCAGGTAAACCTTAACAATCTTCTGTACACCCGGTGCCAGGTCATCACCTTGAGTGATTTTACGACGCTTAAGATCAAACTCTTTATCAAAATCAGCTTTAATATCAGCGTATTGCGCGATAATCTGATCCAGATAAGACTGTTTCGTCTCATCTTCGATAAACAGCTCCAACCACTGTGCACGCGGCATCTGCAGTAGACGCGCCTGCTCATAACCGGCATCAAGAAGAATATTCAGCGCTTTTTCATAGATAGCGTTTTCTAAAATCTGGAACTTCTCGGTCAGATCTTTCTTCGCCGCTTTCAGCTGCATCTCTTCGATTTCAAGGGCACGCTTATCTTTTTCCACGCCATCGCGGGTAAAGACCTGCACGTCAATAACAGTTGCGTAGGTAGAGGCACCAACACGTAGCGAGCTGTCTTTTACATCAGAGGCTTTTTCACCAAAGATAGCACGTAATAGTTTTTCTTCCGGCGTCAGTTGTGTTTCACCTTTAGGGGTTACTTTACCAACCAGAATATCACCCGGTTTCACTTCCGCACCGACATAAACAATACCGGACTCATCCAGCTTGCTTAGCGCCGCTTCACCGACATTAGGAATATCGGCAGAGATCTCTTCGCTACCCAGCTTAGTTTCACGGGCAACACAGGAGAACTCCTGAATATGGATAGTCGTAAAACGATCTTCCTGCGAAACACGCTCAGAGATAAGGATCGAATCCTCAAAGTTGTAACCGTTCCAAGGCATGAAGGCAATCTTCATGTTTTGACCCAGCGCCAGATCACCCATATCCGTTGACGGACCGTCAGCCAGTACATCACCGCGAACAACAGGCTCGCCCGGATTACAGGTTGGTTTCTGGTTAATACAGGTATTCTGATTAGAACGCGTGTATTTAGTTAAATTGTAGATATCGATACCCGCTTCACCCGGAAGCAGCTCAGACTCATCCACTTTCACCACGATACGTGACGCATCAACGTAATCAATCACACCGCTGCGTTTAGCAATAATAGTAACACCGGAGTCGATCGCCAGACGACGTTCGATACCTGTACCTACCAGCGGTTTATCAGCACGCAGATTCGGTACCGCCTGACGTTGCATGTTCGCGCCCATTAAGGCACGGTTAGCATCATCGTGCTCCAGGAACGGAATAAGCGATGCCGCCACAGAGATAATCTGTTGTGGCGAGACATCCATATAATCGATATGCTCAGGGCTCATAAAGGTGGTTTCACCTTTATGACGACAAGGGATCATCTCTTCAGTCAGTGAGCCATCTTCACCGATAGCGGCACTGGCCTGAGCGATAACAAAGGTACCCTCTTCAATCGCAGAAAGGTACTCAACCTGATCCGTCGGCTTACCGTCAACTACTTTACGGTAAGGTGTTTCCAGGAAACCGTAATCATTAGTGCGGGCAAAGGTCGACAGCGAGTTGATCAGACCGATATTCGGTCCCTCTGGCGTTTCAATCGGACATAAACGACCGTAGTGCGTTGCGTGAACATCGCGCACTTCGAAGCCGGCACGTTCACGGGTTAAACCACCCGGGCCTAATGCTGAGATACGACGTTTATGAGTTACTTCGGAAAGCGGGTTATTCTGATCCATAAACTGAGACAGTTGTGATGAACCGAAGAACTCTTTCACGGCAGCAGAGATAGGCTTGGCATTGATCAGATCCTGCGGCATAGTGGCATCCAGGTCACCCAGTGACAGACGCTCTTTCACGGCACGTTCAACACGTACCAGACCAACGCGGAACTGGTTTTCAGCCATTTCACCGACACAACGGATACGACGGTTACCCAGGTGATCGATATCATCCACTTCACCATTACCGTTACGGATATCGATCAGCGTCTTCATCACGCTGAGAATATCGTCATTGGACAGCGTACCCGGACCTTCATCGCCGGCGATGCCGACACGGCGGTTAAACTTCATACGCCCTACTTTAGAAAGGTCATAACGCTCTTCGGCAAAGAACAGGTTCTGGAACAGGCCTTCAGCCGCATCTTTTGTCGGCGGCTCGCCCGGACGCATCATGCGGTAGATTTCAACAAGCGCTTCCAGGCGGTTCGTTGAAGAGTCGATGCGCAGGGTCTCTGAGATAAAGGCACCACGATCCAGCTCATTGGTATAGATCACTTCAAAGGCTTTAATACCCGCCTGCGACAGCGCAGCCAGGGTTTCCATGGTCAGCGGATCATTGGCATTGACAATAATCTCACCGGTCTCGCTGTTAATATAATCTTTTGCAGAAACCTTGCCTTCCAGGTACTCAACCGGTACATCGATATGATCGATGCCGTCTTTTTCAAGCTGGCGAATATGACGGGCAGTAATGCGTTTGCCCTGCTCAACATAGGTTGTGCCGTCAGCAACAATTTCAAAGGATGCCGTATCGCCACGCAGACGATCAGCGATCAGCTCCATGGTAATTTTGCCGTCTTGAATAACAAACTTGGTGGTCTCAAAGAACATCGCCAGAATTTCTTCTGTAGTGTACTCAAGGGCACGCAGCATAATAGTCGCCGGCAGTTTACGACGACGGTCAATACGAACAAAAAGGTTGTCTTTCGGGTCAAACTCAAAGTCTAACCAGGAACCACGGTAAGGGATAACACGGGCATTATAAAGTACCTTACCTGAACTGTGCGTTTTACCTTTATCGTGGTCGAAGAATACACCCGGACTACGGTGTAATTGAGAAACGATAACACGCTCAGTACCATTGATCACAAAGGTACCGTTTTCGGTCATGAGCGGAATTTCACCCATATACACTTCTTGTTCACGAATATCTTTAACCGTGCCTGCCGGTGCATCACGATCATAGATAACAAGGCGTAATTTAACGCGTATTGAAGCAGAGTACGTTACTCCACGGATTTGGCATTCTTTAACATTAAATACCGGCTCACCCAGACGGTAGCTGACATATTGCAGTTCTGAAGTACCTGAATAACTGGCAATCGGGAATATACTGCGAAAAGCAGCTTCTAAACCAACTTCACCAGTTGGATCGACTTCAATTAATCGTTTAAATGAATCTATTTGAATCGACAACAGGTATGGCTTTTCCATCACCTGTGGACGTTTACCAAAATCCTTACGAATACGTTTTTTCTCAGTATAAGAGTAACCCATGTGGTTCCTTTGCTCGCTGATAAGTGATCATAGCTGCCTAAGTCTATTGTTAGACAACGGCGAACATCATTTTAAATCTGTTTGGGGTGCGTTCTGTAACACCTTTTTCTGCCGATTTTATAAAAAAAATGATGGAAATTTATAAAATCCTATAGCGCAAAAAGGCCGGTGATTAAAAAATCACCAGCCATCGCCACTTTTACATGGCTAAATAAGTTATAGGGTATAACTTATTTAAGTTCAACTGTTGCGCCGATTTCTTCTAATTCAGCTTTAAGAGCTTCAGCTTCTTCTTTAGTAGCTGCTTCTTTGATTACAGTCGGGCAAGCTTCTACAGCCGCTTTAGCTTCTTTCAGGCCAAGACCTGTCGCGCCACGTACCGCTTTGATAGCTTTAACTTTGTTGTCACCGAACGCAGTCATTACAACGTCGAATTCAGTTTGCTCAGCAGCAGCTTCGCCGCCGGCAGCTGGACCAGCAGCAACTGCAGCAGCTGCAGATACGCCGAATTTTTCTTCCATTGCTTCGATTAGTTCAACAACTTCCATTACTGATAGTTCAGCAACTGCTTCAATGATTTGGTCTTTAGTAATAGACATGACTCAATTCCTATTAAAATATAATTTAGTGTACAGCGATTATGCTGCAGATTCTTCTTTCTGGTCGCGGATAGCAGCCAGAGTACGTACAAGTTTGCCAGCTGCAGCTTCTTTGATAGTCGCCATCAGTTTCGCAATTGCTTCGTCGTATGTCGGTAGTGTCGCTAGACGGTCAACTTGAGCGGCTTCAATAAATTCACCCTCAAATGCCAGACCTTTGATTTCAAACGATTCGTTTGCTTTAGCGAATTCTTTTAAAAGACGCGCTGCAGCACCCGGATGTTCGTTTGAGAATGCAAGGATCGTAGGACCAGTAAACGTCTCTGTTAAACATGCAAAGTCAGTACCTTCAACTGCACGACGCGCTAGGGTGTTACGTACTACACGTAGATATACACCGTTTGCACGTGCTTGTGCACGAAGTTCAGTCATTGCACCAACTGTTACACCGCGTGAATCGGCTACAACAGCAGACAGAGCAGTTTGAGCTGCGCCGTTGACTTCAGCGACAATAGCTTGTTTGTCTTCGAGTCTTAATGCCATGTTGGTTTTACTCCTGGATTCCACTGGGTTTTACCCCAGCTAAACACCCTCACCTATTAGAGATGAGGCACTATTTGGTAATCGGATCCAGGTAGAATAATTCTTTCTGGGGTCCGGCACCATCTACGTAGGAAATTAAGCTGCACTGCTGCGCAACACCTACGGTCTCGGAAGGGACCTAAGGCCCTCCAAAGTAAGGCGATAAATTATACAGATAAGTTATCGCCTTGTATAGCTGACGTTAGACGTCAAACTATAAAAAACTTGTAACTATTCACCACAGAGGACACAGAGCGCTACGCTACACAGAGAAAAAATTTAAATAAAACCTTCTCTCGGAAAACTCTGTGTTCTCGGTGGTTCAAGATTTTGAACAGTTACCAGAAAAATTAAGCTACCGTCGTATCTAGAGTGGCCTGGTCAACTTTAACGCCGGCACCCATAGTTGTCGATAGAGAAACTTTTTTGATAAATTGACCTTTCGCGCCAGCTGGTTTGCCTTTTTTCAGAGCAACCAATAGGGCTTCCAGGTTTTCTTTGATCTGCTGTGCAGAGAAAGTCGCTTTACCGATAGTAGAATGGATAATACCATTCTTGTCGTTACGGTAACGAACCTGACCCGCTTTAGCGTTTTTAACTGCTTCAGCAACGTTAGGTGTTACAGTACCTACTTTCGGGTTAGGCATTAGACCGCGTGGACCTAAGATTTGACCTAGTTGACCAACCACACGCATCGCGTCCGGAGAAGCAATAACAACGTCAAAGTTCATTTCGCCAGCTTTAACTTGTGCAGCAAGATCGTCCATACCAACGATATCCGCGCCCGCTTCTTTAGCAGCTTCTGCATTTGCACCCTGTGTAAATACAGCAACGCGTACTTCACGACCAGTACCGTGTGGTAATACAGTTGCACCACGAACGTTTTGATCACTACGACGAGGATCAACGCCAAGGTTTACAGATACATCAACACTTTCAGGGAATTTAGCCGTCGCCAGTTCCTGAAGCAGCGCTACCGCTTCGTTGATTTCGTATTCTTTGTTCGCGTCAACTTTGTCACGAATCACTTGCATGCGTTTAGATAATTTAGCCATTGTATTAACCCTCTACTTCCAGACCCATTGAACGAGCTGAGCCCGCAATACAACGTACCATCGCATCAAGATCGGCACCCGTTAGATCCGGCTCTTTTGTTTTAGCGATCTCTTCAAGTTGAGCACGTGTAACTTTACCCACTTTGTTTTTATTAGGAACGCCAGAACCAGACTTGATACCAGCTGCTTTCTTAAGTAAGAAAGATGCAGGTGGAGTTTTAGTCTCGAAAGTGAAAGAACGGTCAGAGTAAACTGTAATTACTACAGGTACCGGAGCGCCTTTCTCAATTGAATCTGTTTTTGCATTGAATGCTTTACAGAATTCCATGATGTTAACACCGTGTTGACCAAGAGCTGGACCAACTGGTGGTGACGGGTTTGCCATACCAGCTGAAACCTGCAGCTTGATATATGCTTGTACTTTTTTAGCCATAATAATATTACCTATGTTTGGGTTTAACGCTAATTCAAACGATTAGCTTCCCGATTAAAAATTTTTACCACTACCGCTCATAAAAACCGGCAGTCAAATAAAAAGGGCGGCGAATTATAACTGTAATCCACCGCCCTTAACAAGATCTTTTGTGTTTTTTTTAAGCTATGAGTGAATAGTGAATGGTGAATGGTGATGGGTAAATGGTGAATGGTGAATGGTGAACTCATTACCCAATCACTCATTACTTAATCACTCATCACTCATTACTCATTACTCATTACTCATCACTCAATCACTCAATCACTCAATCACTCAAACGAAGCTTAGTCTTTCTCTACCTGAGAAAACTCCAGCTCAACCGGCGTGGCACGACCAAAGATAGAAACCGACACCTTCAGGCGGCTTTTATCATAATCGACCTCTTCCACCGTACCGTTAAAGTCGGCAAAGGGACCGTCGGTAACACGAATAATCTGACCGACCTCAAACAGCGTTCTCGGACGAGGTGAATCATGAGACTCCTGCAGGCGGTTCATAATATTATCCACTTCTTTTTGCGAAATAGGCGCAGGACGCTCAGCCGTACCGCCGATAAAGCCCATAACACGGTCAGTGTTTTTCACCAGGTGCCAGCTTTGGTCATTCATCGCCATTTCCACCAGCACATAGCCGGGAAAGAATTTACGCTCGCTCTTACGTTTTTGTCCGCCACGCACTTCCACAACTTCTTCAGTCGGAACAAGGATATCACCGAAATACTCTTCCATTCCGCTTAATTTAATATGCTCAATCAATGTTTTCTGCACACGCCCTTCATAGCCGGAAAAAGCCTGAACAACATACCATCTCTTTTTTTGTACTGCTTCTGACATATTAAACCCTTAAATTGCTGTTGTTATAAAGGAAACAACACGCACAAACACACCATCAAGACCCCATAAAAGCAGACCAACAATGGTTGATACAGCAAGGATAATCAAGGTTGTCTGCATTGTTTCCTGACGCGTCGGCCAGACGACCTTACGCACTTCTAGACGAGACTCTTTTGCAAAGCCAAGAAAAGTTTTACCCTTTTCAGTCATGGCCGCTGAAAACAAAGCCAGTGCAGCTAAAAGCAGAAGTACAGCCACTCGCGCTACCACATGCAGGCTCTCACCATAGACATAATTACCGACAACAATTGCCACCAATAATAAAATAGTCACGCCCCATTTTAGCCCATCCAGCGAGCTTTTAGTGTTTTCAGTCTTCATTGTGCTCATAACTTATATATCCACTGTTAATAATTAATAGTACCGTTCCAATCATCTATCATGGAAGGTAAAACAATCTCACTTAAAAAGGAGAAAGTAAAAGGTGCAAAGATGCAAACGCCTGGCTTGATCACTGCCACCGGAAAATAAAGCAGCTAAGTATAAGGATTTTTCAGCGCTTTGTAACGCGATAATCGCGACTTTTTTAGAAAAACCAGGCGGAATCCCCCCATTCTCGCAAAACCACAGCAAACCAAGGGACATGGAATTTATTCTACCAACAAGCTAAACAGAAAAACACAACCAGGCGGAATCAATTCCGCGTCCCTAAACAATGCGTTTTATCTCTCGCCCAAGCGCAAAACACCAACCAAGGGGCGTGGAATTCATTCCACCAACAAGCTAAACAGAATAAAATAAAACAAACCAAGGCGGAATCAATTCCGCGCCCCTAAAGCTAATAGCAACAATCGCCGAGCCTAAAGGCTCAGTTCCGAGAGTAAATAATCAGCCTTTGGAATCCCGCCTTCAGGCGGGCAATGTTTTGCAAAAACATCATGTCAGCAATATTCAATCCACCAACAAACTAAACAGAAAAAAACACAACCAGGCGGAATGAATTCCGCGCCCCTAAACAATGCGTTTTATCTTCGGCGCCCAGCAAAACTGCCGAGCCTAAAGGCTCAGTTCCAACAGCGCGTACCCACCTGGCATTTGGAATCCCGCCTTCAGGCGGGCAATGTTTTGCAAAAACATCATGTCAGCAATATCCAATCCACCAACAAACTAAGCAGAAAAACACAACACAGCTCTGCGTGCCCTTTCTAGGGCAGAATACGACACACTCACCGGAAACGAGTCGCTGCGCCCTTCCTCGATAAAAGACTTCGAAGATGATGTTAAATATTGCAAACCACACCAAACCAGAATACACTCAAGACAACAAACACAAAAACAAGACTAAACTCCAATATTAGAGACAAAAAGACAGACTACAACCCAACCAGAAAAACAAAAAACAGGAGCGCAATCATGTTATCTGCAATTATTGCAACCTATAAACGATTACTTCAGCATACAAAATTTACTCATCACAGATACATCTATAAAGATTTTTCTCTCAATAATCGATTAACAGGGCTAATCGGGCCTCGGGGTACGGGTAAAACGACACTGCTTCTTCAATATATTAAGCAACATTTAGATATAGATGAATGTATTTACGCCTCATTAGACAATATCTATTTTTCACAAAATAATTTAATTGAGTTTGCAGAAGAGCTTTACGATATTTATGGCGTGCGATATTTCTTTCTCGATGAAGCGCATAAATACCCCAATTGGAATCAAGAGCTAAAAAATCTCTATGATTCTTATCCAGATATAAAGATTGTTTTCTCCGGCAGTTCAAGTCTGGATCTCATCAAAGGGGGATACGATTTATCACGAAGAGGTGTCATATATCGAATTGGCGGCATGTCTTTTCGTGAATACCTGTTATTTAATGATATTGCAGACTTACCTGTAATAACATTAGCAGAACTATTAGAAAAAAAATCCCGGTATGAAGCTGAAATAGGCACCATCAAAAAGCTAATGGGGCATTTTAAAGCATATATAGGCAAAGGATACTATCCTTTTGCACTTGAAGATCCGCAAAGTTACAGTCAAAAAATTCAGCGTATTATTGAAAAAACCATCTATGAAGACATTGCCAATTACTACAAGTTGAAAACAGAAAACCTCATCTATTTTAAACGCATTATTTCCTATATGGCGACCATTTCACCTGGTGAGTTGAATCGAAATAACATCTCAAAAAACATTGGCTTAGATAACAAAACAGTACAGAACTACCTGAATATTTTACAAGAAACAGGGTTAATACAGCTTATTATGAAAAATAAAGCAGGCAGTAATATCTTAAAGAAAACCGAGAAAATATTCTTGGATAATGCGGATCTCTATACATCCACAAGCGAGGAAATCGGGTTTGAAACACCCATAGGCACCCTGAGAGAAATATTTTTTATTAAGATGATTCTTAATTCCGGTAATAAAATACATTTCAGTGGAGTCGGTGATTTTACCGTTAACAATATTAACGTTGAGATCGGTGGCAAAAGTAAAAATTTAAAACAGATAAAAGACCACTTAGATAACTCGTTCTTAGTAAAAGATAATATTTTGACGGGTAGTAAATATGAGATCCCATTGTATCTATTTGGCTTTTTATATTAATTTACCCAATATTTGCTTAATCTATAACGAACTGATTTTACAGTATTATTTTTTATTATCTATTGATAAAAGTTAAATCAGACGTTCCAGGCGAAGGCTTACCAATAGCTAAGCGGTTAGTTAATAGTAACAATCGCCGAGCCTAAAGGCTCAGTTCCAACAATATGTACGCACCTGGCATTTGGAATCCCGCCTTCAGGCGGGCAATGTTTTGCAAAAACATCATGTCAGCAATATCCCATCCACCAGCAAACTCAGCAAAACTGCGCGACTAAAGCTAATAGCAACAATCGCCGAGCCTAAAGGCTCAGTTCCAGCAGCGCGTATCCACCTGGCATTTGGAATCCTGCCTTCAGGCGGGCAATGTTTTGCAAAAACATCATGTCAGCAATATTCAATCCACCAACAAACTAAACAGAAAAAACACAACCAGGCGGAATGAATTCCGCGCCCCTAAACAATGCGTTTTATCTTCGGCGCCAAGCAAAACTGCCGAGCCTAAAGGCTCAGTTCCAACAGCGCGTATCCACCTGGCATTTGGAATCCCGCCTCCCTAAACAACGCGTTTTATCTCCAGGCATTACCAGCGCCTGCTTATCCCCAAACAGGGATATAAACTTGCTTATCCCCAAACAGGGATATAAACTTACTTATCCCACCCAGGGGATAAGCAATAACAACCTTAAGCAAAAGGACGTCTGTGTGATCTATAATCCGAAGCAACTAGCCAACCGCTTAAAGCTAATCAGAACAAAAAACAATCTGACTCAAACGCAATTAGCCAAAAAAGTGGGGTTAAAGCAATCCACCCTATCGAGCTTTGAAACCAACCCGGACACCACTCAGTTAAAAACCTTTTTCAAAATAATGCAGGCACTAGAACTGGAGTTGGATATCCACGAACGTAGTACATCAGAGCCTCTTCCAGCAGATGATGAGGTATGGTAATGGAATCACTGATTGCTTATATGAATGGGGAACGTGTCGGCAAGCTAATAAAACTCAGCAATGGAGCGCACCAATTTCAATATGACAAAAACTGGATTGAAAGCAAACGGGGAAGACCACTGTCATTATCACTTCCGCTGCAGTATCCCAAGCTAACCTCAAGCAATGTGATCAATTACTTTGATAACTTACTACCAGACCGTCCTGAGATCAGAGATCGGATTATAGCCAGGTATCAGGCAAAGTCCCGACAGGCATTTGATTTACTAAAAGAAGTGGGTAAAGACAGCGTCGGTGCTATATCCTTACTGACTGAAGATACCTCTCCCAATATCAGAAAGCTGGACTATGAGATACTCAGTGCTGAGCGACTAAAACAGCTTCTTTGCGCCTATCAGCTAAATATTCCTCTTGGAATGCTGGAAGGAGAAGACGATTTCAGGATCTCCGTTGCCGGCGCTCAGGAAAAAACGGCGCTGCTGAAAATAAATGACCAATGGTGCATTCCCAAAGCATCGACTCCAACCACGCATATTATCAAACTGCCGATTGGGGAAATACAGCAACCCAATGCCACGCTGGATATGACCGATAGTGTCGAGAATGAATATTTATGTATACAGCTTGCAAGAGCACTAGGTTTACCGGTTCCTCATGTCGATATCATTCAATGTGAAGAAATAAAAGCTATTGCTGTCGAACGATTTGATCGCCGCTGGTCAAAGGATCACACCTGGTTATTAAGGCTGCCTCAGGAAGATATGTGCCAGGCGTTTGGGCTCCCCTCAGCCATTAAGTATGAAGCCGATGGTGGTCCGGGTATCAAAGAAATAATGGAACTATTATTGGGCTCCAGCCAACCTTTACAAGACAGAGATGCTTTTATGCGATTTCAAGTTTTTCAATGGATCATAGGCGCAACCGATGGACATGCAAAAAACTTCTCAATTTTTATCGAACCTATGGGGAGCTACCGGCTGACTCCCTTCTATGACATCCTGTCGGCTTACCCTATCCTAGGAGGGAAAGGACTCAACATTCGCTCATTAAAATTAGCAATGGGATTGAAGTCAACAAAGGGGAAAAAGTACCAACTGAATAAGATCTTTTCTCGTCACTTTTTAGATACAGCCAAGCAGGTTGGCTTTGATCGACAACGTATGCAGGATATCCTGGATGAATTTATAACTGCATTTCCAAAAGCCGTTGCCCAGGTTCAAAGCGCGCTCCCCAAAGATTTTCCGGCACACGTTGCTAAAGCAGTTTTTGATAACTCATTGAAAATGGTAAAACGGCTCGCTTAAGAAACAAAATAAAATAAAAACAACCAGCGGAATAAATTCCGCGCCGCTAAAGCTAATAGTAACAATCGCCGAGCCTAAAGGCTCAGTTCCGAGAGTAAATAATCAGCCTTTGGAATCCCGCCTTCAGGCGGGCAGTGTTTTGCAAAAACATCATGTCAGCAGTATTCAATCCACCAACAAACTAAACAAAAAAATCACAACAAGGCGGAATGAATTCCGCGCCCCTAAACAATGCGTTTTATCTTCAGCGCCAAGCGAAAAACACCATACCAAGGGGCGTGGAATTCATTCCACCAGCAAGCTAAGCAGAAAAATCATAACACAGCGGAATCAATTCCGCGCCCCTAAAAAATATCGATGTCTATACTAAACTTAATCGCTTCAAAGCAATGTTAAAGAACAGCCCATGAAACGCAAAAGCTTAATGCATATCGACCAGAAAAACGCCATACAGTTCGTTACCTTTCGCACCCAGGAAAGTGTCGCCTACTACCTTGCAAAAAATAATATCGATACAGCAGAAAGCATTGCAAAGCAGCAGTTCAGACAAGACAAGTTTTTAGACAGCTGCAGCGCAGGTGCTATTTTGAATGGCCAAGCGATCCCTTTGCTTATCGCCTTCTTCAGATCAAAACATACAATTCACTACAACTTAATAGCCGTCTCCATTATGCCCAACCATATACATCTGCTTTTTGAACAGACTCAGCCGCTTAAGGACACCATGAAAAAACTAAAAGGAGCAACAGCCCAATTAGTGAATAGACATTATAAGCGGACAGGCACTTTATGGGACAGGGGTTATTTCGACAAAGTAGTCAGAACCGAAAAACAGTTTCAAGTCACCTATCAATACATCAAAAATAATGCACCAAGTGCCGGGTTGAAAGATGCACAAAGCAGATTTTACGGAGTTTATGAGGAGTAAAATTAGGCGGAATCAATTCCGCGCCCCTAAAAATCATCATACCAAGGGGCGTGGAGCGAATTAGACGACAGTCTAGTGTCATGAGCGGAGGAGCTCTGTGACTCCTTTCTTCAATCCACCAGCAAACTCAGCGAAACTGCCGAGCCTAAAGGCTCAGTTCCGAGAGTAAATAATCAGCCTTTGCAACCCCGCCTTCAGGCGGGCAATGTTGTGCAAAAACATCATGTCAGCAATATTCAACACGCTAGAATATTAAAAACCAAGGGCGTGGAATTTGTTCCACCAACAAACTGCCGAGCCTAAAGGCTCAGTTCCGAGAGTAAATAATCAGCCTTTGGAACCCCGCCTTCAGGCGGGCAATGTTTTGCAAAAACATCATGTCAGCAAGACTCAACACGCTAGAATATTAAAAACCAAGGGCGTGGAGTTTATTCCACCAAGCGAAACAATCGCCGAGCCTAAAGGCTCAGTTCCAACAGCGCGTACCCACCTGCCATTTGCAACCCCGCCTTCAGGCGGGCAGTGTTTTGCAAAAACATCATGTCAGCAATATTCAACACGCTAGAATATTAAAAACCAAGGGCGTGGAATCTGTTCCACCAACAAACTAAGCAAACTGCCGAGCCTAAAGGCTCAGTTCCAACAGCACGTACGCACCTGCCATTTGCAACCCCGCCTTCAGGCGGGCAATGTTTTGCAAAAACATCATGTCAGCAATATTCAATCCACCAACAAACTAACCAAAAAAATCACAACATGGCGGAATGAATTCCGCGCCCCTAAACAACGCGTTTTATTTCCAGGTATTACCAGCGCCTGCTTATCCCATCTAGGGAATAAGCAATAACAACCTTAAGCAAAAGGACGTCTGTGTGATCTATAATCCGAAGCAACTAGCCAACCGCTTAAAGCTAATCAGAGCGAAAAACAATCTTACTCAAACGCAATTAGCCAAAAAAGTGGGGTTAAAGCAATCCACCGTATCGAGCTTTGAAACCAACCCGGACACTACTCAGTTAAAAACCTTTTTCAAAATAATTCAGGCATTAGAGCTGGAGCTGGATATTCATCAACGCAACACATCAGAGCCAACTTCTGCAGATGATGAGATATGGTAATGGAATCACTGACTGCTTATATGAATGGAGAACGTGTCGGCGAGCTAATAAAACTCACCAATGGCGCCCATCAATTCCAATATGACAAAAACTGGATTGAAAGCAAACGGGGAAGACCACTGTCATTATCACTTCCGCTGCAGTATCCCAAGCTAACCTCAAGCAATTTGGAACGGCTTCATTAAGCCACCGCTAAGTGAAGCCCTATAGCATGGGTTACTTTAAATATTGTGCTCCATTTCGGCTGAGTTTTTCCGTTGAAAGTTTTATATAAACTTTCGCGACTTAGCCCTGTAATTTCGGCTACATCAGTAACACCATGACTTTTAACTAAATGCCCCAATGCTGAAACAAAAACATTAGGATCATCATCTTCTAAGCATTCACGTAAAAAATCATTGATTTCATCTTGAGTATCCATGTAATCGAAAGGATTAAATGGGCTTGTTTTATTTGGCATATTAACCCTCCAGTTCTATTAGTAATTTATGCGCTTTTTCAATATCTTGTTGTTGTGTCCCTTTATGACCACCGTTTAATAAAAAGATAATTTTATTATCACGTACAGTAAAATAGATTCGATAACCTTTGCTAACAAAGATCCGCATTTCTTGTACCGATGTTCCAACACTTTTTATATCTCCAAAGTTACCATTTTCGGCCCTCATAATACGCATTAATATAGCTTTCTTTGCTGTCCTATCCTTTATTTTGGATAACCATTTATCAAAAAGTGATGTTTTTTCAATAGAATATTTCATAACTTAATTGTAGCCTGCAGGATACTTCATGTAAAGGAATTACATAAACGTTATTACAGTAGGTTGTTGATAATCGGCTCAAAGCAAAACATCCAACCAAGGGGCGTGGAGCGACAAATGTGTCAGGAACAAATTTGAACATTGGAGTTTACGACAATGACCTGGAAGGCGTAGGGCAGGACGCCCGAAGTAATTAGGCGACAGCCTAGTATCATGAGCGGAGGAGCTCTGCGACTCCTTTCTTCATTCCACCAACAGGCTAAGCAGAAAAAACACAATCAGGCGGAATCAATTCCGCGCGGCTAAAGCTAATAGTAACAAACTGCCGAGCCTAAAGGCTCAGTTCCGAGAGTAAATAATCAGCCTTTGGAATCCCGCCTTCAGGCGGGCAATGTTTTGCAAAAACATCATGTCAGCAATATCCAATCCACCAACAAACTCAGCAAAACTGCCGAGCCTAAAGGCTCAGTTCCGAGAGTAAATAATCAGCCTTTGGAACCCAGCCTTCAGGCGGGCAATGTTTTGCAAAAACATCATGTCAGCAATATTCAACACGCTAGAATATTAAAAACCAAGGGCGTGGAATTTGTTCCACCAACAAACTGCCGAGCCTAAAGGCTCAGTTCCGAGAGTAAATAATCAGCCTTTGGAACCCCGCCTTCAGGCGGGCAATGTTTTGCAAAAACATCATGTCAGCAATATCCATTCCACCAACAAACTCAGCAAAACTGCCGAGCCTAAAGGCTCAGTTCCGAGAGTAAATAATCAGCCTTTGGAATCCCGCCTTCAGGCGGGCAATGTTTTGCAAAAACATCATGTCAGCAATATTCAATCCACCAACAAACTCAGCAAAACTGCCGAGCCTAAAGGCTCAGTTCCAAGAATAAATAATCAGCCTTTGGAATCCCGCGCTCCTAAACAACGCGCGATGCCAGGCACTCAACAGCCCAAAGCGCAACGTAAAAATAAATACTGTATTTTAAATTACACTGAAAAAAATTCTGTATTACCAAGAAAACTTAAGCTGCTATACTGATAACACAGAAGTAAATGCAGGCAGATAAATATGAAGAAGTTCTACAATAGAGAAATGCAATTAGCTAAGCTGCAGGAAATAACAGAGAACATCCACGACAGCAAAGGTCGTTTAAGCGTAGTTGTCGGGCGTCGTCGTGTCGGAAAAACCCGATTATTAAACGAAGCCTTTGCCAATATCAAAAGCAAATACCTTTACTTATTTGTCAGCCGAAAGTCAGAAGCAGCCTTAGTTGATGAGTTTGCCGCACTCATTGCTGAAAAGCTCGATGCAAAATTCTTTCAACCTCAGTCCCTTAAAGATATTTTCGATTATCTTCTCCACTACTCTAAATCAGAGCCACTGACAATCGTTATTGATGAGTTTCAAGATATTAGCAAGATAAACAACGCATTATATTCTGATCTGCAAAATCTATGGGACGCGAATAAAAATAACGCCATGATGCACCTGGTATGCTGTGGCTCATTGTACAACTTAATGACTAAAATTTTTAAAGGAACTAAAGAGCCGTTATTAAATCGTGATGATTACTTCTTTAAAATAAAGCCCCTCACCCCGTCGTATATCAAAAAAATTATGCTGGATAGCGAAAAATACAGCGCAGAGGGACTGTTGCTTTGGTGGTGCTTGTCGGGTGGCATTCCTAAATATCTGGAATGGCTAAATAATGCCAAAGGCCCTTTATTTGATGAGCTTATCTCTGAATCATCACCTTTCTTAAAAGAAGGCTCGCATCGCCTGGTGGAAGATTTCGGCTCAGAGCATAGAGCATTTTTTGATGTACTGGGTGCCATCGCCAATGGCCACACAACGCGAGCTCGAATTGAAAGCTATCTATCACTTGGCGTCGGTATGCACTTAGATAAACTAGAAGGCGATTTTGATATCCTGCGTAAAATGCGGCCAATCACCTCAAAAGAAACCTCACGCGATGTACGATATGAAATATCCGATCCCTTTTTAAAGTTTTGGTTCCGGTTTATTTATAGCAACCGAAGCGCCGTTGAAATGGAGAATTTCGATTACCTTAAAAAAGTGATTAAACGTGATTTTGAGACTTTTTCAGGGATAGAGCTGGAGTCACTCTTTGAAGCTATTTTAATTGAATCTAAGCAGTTTAATCGCATTGGAAGCTATTGGGACAAAAAAGGAGAAAATGAGATTGACCTTATCGCTATTAACGATGCTGACAAACGACTCTTAATCGTTGAAGTAAAGCGCCAATCTAAACGATACAGCCAAAGTAAACTGTTAATGAAATCCGCACAATTGCTTTCCAAGCTAAAATTAAAAGGTTATAAAATAGAGCACCGCTGCTTTGCACTGGGCAATATCGACGACATAATGAATGAATTTAGCAATTAACGAAATGCACGATTGAATAGAAACACAGCGGAATAAATTCCGCGCCCCTAAACAACAGGCTCAACGCAAAGCACCCAACCAAGGGGCGTGGAATTCATTCCACCAAAAAGCCAAGCAGAAAAACACAACAACCAGGCGGAGTCAATTCTGCGCACCTAAACAAAGCGCGTTCTGCTACGCAGTGCCAGCTTTCAGGTAAAACTTGCGAATGGCATCCGCTAATAATGATAACGGCAAGAAATAATTGTCAGATAAACATCCGTTACAGCATAAACTAACCTGTTGGTTTCATCGATACGGCGGGTCCAAAAACCAGATAAGTTTTCTTTTAATGCTTCCGGTTTTCCAATTCCTTCGAATGGAGTACGCTTTGTATCGCCAATTAACCTGTTAATCCTCTTCAGCGTTTTTTTATCCTGCCCCTGCCAATACAGATAATCTTTCCAAGCCTCATCAGTCCATGCAAGCTGCCTAGTCATTATTAACTTCTCGTTCAGTCACTTTACCTAGGTGAAATTGCTCTATTGACTTCGACAAATGTGCCGCATTAGCGGGTGATTTTAATAAATGAACAGTTTCCATTAAACTATTGTAATGCTCCATAGACATTACGACAGCATCTTCCGCATCTCTACGCGTGATAATAGTATAGTCGGCATCATCAGCCACATGATCTAAAACTGATTTCAGCCCGTTTCGCGCTTCAGTGAATGATACAATACGCATAAACCACCTGTTAGTTGTACAACAAATAAGACAAGTTTAACCGAAAAATATAACATGTACAACATTAACGACAAGTTATAGGTTTAACCGCTGCCGTCGTTCCAAAACTGATAAGCGGAATAAATTCCGCGCCCCCTAAACAATGCGTCTTATCGCCAGCTTCAAGCGTAAAACAGCAAGACAAGGGGCGTGGAATTCATTCCACCAGCAAACTAAACAGAAAAAGCACAACAGGCGGAATAAATACCGCCCCTAAAAAATATCGATGTCTATACTAAACTTAATCGCTTCAAAGCCATGGTAAATACCCGCCCATGAAACGCAAAAGCTTAATGCATATCGATCAAAAAAATGCCATTCAGTTCGTTACCTTTCGCACGCAGGAAAGTGTCGCCTACTACCTTGCGAAAAATAATATCAATACAGCAGAAAGCATCGCCAAACAGCAACTCAGACAAGACAGATTTTTAGACAGCAGCAGCGCAGGTGCTATTTTGAATGACCAAGTGATTAAACTGCTTATCACCTTCTTCAAATCAAAACATACAATTCACTACAACTTAATAGCCGTCTCTATTATGCCCAATCACATACATCTGCTTTTTGAACAGATTCAGCCGCTGATGGAAACCATGAAAAAACTAAAAGGAGCAACTGCCCAATTAGTGAATAAACATTATAAGAGGACAGGCACTTTATGGGACAGAGGTTATTTCGATAAAGTCGTCAGAACCGAAAAACAGTTTCAAGTCACCTATCAATATATTAAAAAACAATGCTCAAAGCGCGGGATTAAAAGATGCAGAAAGGAGATTTTACGGAGTTTATGAGGAATAAAAACCAGGCGGAATAAATTCCGCCGCCCCTAAACAATGCGTGCTATCTCCTTCGCCAAGCCAACACCACCAAACCAAGGGGCGTGGACTTCAGTCCACCAACAAGCTAAACAGAAAACACACAACAGGCGGAATAAATTCCGCGCCCCTAAACAATGCGTGCTATCTCCTTCGCCAAGCCAACACCACCAAACCAAGGGGCGTGGAATTCATTCCACCAACAAACTAAACAGAAAAAACACAACCAGGCGGAATCAATTCCGCGCCCCTAAACAATGCGTGCTATCTCCTTCGCCAAGCCAACACCACCAAACCAAGGGGCGTGGGTTTCAACCCACCAACAAACTAAACAGAAAAAACACAACCAGGCGGAATGAATTCCGCGCCCCTAAACAAAGCTTGTTATCTACAGCTCCAAGCGTAAACACCAAACCAAGGGGCGTGGAATTCATTCCACCAGCAAACTCAGCAAAACTGCGCGGCTAAAGCTGGAACAGCTAAAAAGCAGCATCACCTGATTTGCGTTTGCGCTTAGCATTATTTTTTATTTGCGCAAGACGCTTGTAGGCTTTGCCTTTACGGTACAGCGAAACCAGTTTCCAGACATGGGCAAGGGATTGCTTGTAGGCGACAAACAAAGCAATAAAGACCATCAGCTGCAGCCAGTCAGGCACAGCAAGTACTGTGGTCAAGACACCGATTAAGCTTAACAATAACGAAAACAGCGTTATAAAAATCAGCGTTTCCCGCGAGCTAAACCCGGCGCGCATAAAGATATGATTGCAGATGGTCGCGATCGCGGCTGAAAAGGAGAATTACCCATTTTAATACGGCGCATCATAATCGCCGCCATATCCATCAGCGGCAGAGCTACTATCCATAAAGCCACGACAGGCGAAAAAGAGGAACTGTCACTGCTCAAACCTGAAGAGTGATTCTGACTGCCGATGGCCAATAACCAGACCACCGTAAAACCGATAAACATACTGCCGGCATCGCCCATAAAGATCTTTTTATGGCCGAACATAAACAGCTGCAGGTTGTAAATCAGATAGGGCAGCAACACCGCCACACATAGCAGACAGAAAGTCGCTTCCTTGATATCACCGGAAAGGTAAAAAAGAATACCTAAAGTGGTAAAAGTCGAGACGCTGATCCCGCCAATCAGGCCATCAATGCCATCGACCATATTGTAAGCATTAATCGCCCCTAACACCGCAATCACAGTGAAAGGGTAGGCAAAGTACCAGAGCGACAGCTCACCAAAAGCCAGCAGATTGCCGAGACTGAAAATCGCATTGCCGGCGACAAACATCATAATCGAGGCGATCACCACCTGCACCACAATGCGCACGCGGACACTCAAATCAAAGCGGTCATCCAGCGCACCGGTGATCACCATCAACAGTGAAGCCAGAAGATAGGTGGTCAACTGTTCCACATCGCCGGGCGAAAAGATAAGCACCAATAGCGAAGCAACAAGCAAACCGAGATAGACCGAAATACCGCCAATCAGAGGAATATGCCCGACATGGGTCTTACGCACATTAGGTTTATCAACCAAACCGACTTTAACAGCCACAGGACGCAACATAATAATCGCAAAAAATGAACTGACAAAGGCAACAACAACAAGAAGTGTAGTAAACATCCCTAAAACTAAGCTCCATATAAAAATGTATGTTGATCACAAATTGCTATAACCAACGGCATGTGCTGATGTAAGTTATTCACAGAGCAATAACAAACATGAAATTTACATCAAAAGCGAGATGCGTCACAGATTACCACTGATTAAATAACCGAGACACTCTTTCTGATAAATAATTTTGACATCCTCCCTCCACTAAATCAAAGATTTTAGTGGGGGATTCCTACTGCTAGACGCTCATGCCCGAGCGCAAGAATGTTTTTGGCCGCGTTTATATCGCGGTCATGAGTGACACCACACTCACAGGTCCATTCTCTTATTCCAAGTCCTGCTCTACCTTTCGGACTGTTTTGGCGAGAGCCACAACACGAGCAAGTTTGGGTGGTGTACGATTCATTGATTTCTTCAAAAACAATACCAGCGTGAGCGCTTTTGTATTCCAATAGTGTTTTTAATGTAGACCAGCCAGCATCTAAAACGGACTTGGCCATTTTAGTCTTGACCAGTTTTTGACTGCTTACGTTGCCAATGAATATCGCCGCATTCTCATTAACAAGTTTGCGGCTGTATTTATGCAAAGCATCTACTCTGCGGTTTTTTATCTTTGCATGGATAGCCTTGACGCGCTTTTTATTCTTTGCCCGCTGCGCAATGCCTAAATCTTTTTCTAGCCTGCGGTATTCACGGCCTTTTAGTTTGTAGCCGTTACTGTCGGTGGCTGTTTCTTTACAACCCAAATCAATACCCACACTGGCTTTGCCTGTACCCTGCTCTGCTTCCACCTCAACCACAACGTTGAAGTACCACCGGCCTCTTGAATCCTCATTGAATGAGCCTGATTTGAACGTGTATTGAGATAATCCGTAACTATCCCAAACGCTAAAATAGTGGCGGTTATGATAAACCTGACCATTTTTGAAGCCTATGCAGTCTTTACGAACCGGGATCCAACCCAGTGAACGTCTAATCCCCCCTGACTTACGCCAATTCAATCTGTATTTCTTGAATTGTTTGCGGCGGGTAGCGTATTCATGACCAACCATCTGCACGGTCGCAGAATTCAGGCCAAGCGTTTTATTCATGCCTTTAGTGTGTTTTTGGAGATCATAACCAGACAGGAAAGCGGGTTTTACCGGGCCAAATTCACTGACATTGCTCAATGTCTTCATCGCCGTTTCATTGCAAAAATTCCACACCTGATTCACACCGTAAGCCCATTTGTTTAGGGTGCTTACATGTTTGTCACGGATCCTTATTTTTAGCGTTTTTGTGTGTACTTTGCTTCTCATACTGAGCATAGTAGACCCGATCTACCTGGGTGTAAACAAGGGCTATCCATTTAGCCCGACCTGCATCAATATATAGTAATGACACAAAACTCAAATTCACTCAAAGCTGGTGAACATTACCCTAAAAACTGGGATCAATTTATTGAATTACTTGAACAAACAATAGTTACTGAACCGCTAACAGATGACGAAATAAAAAATAGATAATCACTACATATAGTGCCTGGTCGGGCTAAGTGGATAGCCCTTGTGTAAATACAGGCAAAAGTGATAGTGTATCCAACTAAGATAGACCAACCTAGCGGCTGGTTTGCTATCCATCTCCACCCAAACAAGTTATGGGTGGAGAATTCCGCAAGGTTCGTTAAAAATATAAGTGAAAAACAACCTGTAAATTGGCGACATAAGCGCCTTTTTAAGGCGGAATAAATTCCGCGCCCCTAAACAATGCGTTTTATCTTCAGCGCCAAACGAAACTGCCGAGCCTGAAGGCTCAGTTCCGAGTAAATAACCAGCTTTTGGAACCCCGCCTTCAGGCGGGCAATGTTTTGCAAAAACATCATGTCAGCAATATTCAATCCACCAACAAACTAAACAAAAAAATCACAACGCAGCGGAATCAATTCCGCGCCCCTGAACAATCACCTAACCAAGGGGTGTGGAATTCATTCCACCAACAAGCTAAACAGAAAAAGCACAACGCAGCGGAATAAATTCCGCGCCCCTAAGAAATCACCACACCAAGGGGCGTGGAATTTATTCCACCAACAAGCTACACAGAAAGCCAAAACGGGCGAAATCAATTCCGCGCCCCAAATCCCTTAAGCCGCCTGCACAGCTTGTGCAATATGCTTTGCCCACTCTTCAGCCAGCTCAAGCGATTCCGCTTCCGCCATCACTCGAATCAGCGGCTCTGTGCCCGATTTACGCAGCAGAATACGCCCTTTCGGTGTTTCACTGCCCACCTGCATCGCTTTTTCAGCATTGCTGACTGCAGTTTTAACCAATTCTGATTGTAACGGTTGCGAATTACCGCTAAAGCGCACATTGACCAGTATCTGCGGCATCATAGGCATCTCGGCCACCAGCTCATCGAGTGTATTACCACTCTGCTTAACAACCGCCAATACCTGCAGCGCTGCGACAATTGCATCCCCCGTTGTCACCAGATTACGGCAGATCACATGCCCGGAGTTTTCACCACCTAACCACCAGTTACGCTCCAGCAGCTGCTCCATCACATAACGGTCACCGACATTGGCGCGTATAAAGGGAATTCCTAACTTAGCCAGCGCCACTTCCAGTCCCATATTGGACATCAGCGTGCCGACCACCCCGCCTTTTAGCTGACCATTGATCAGTGCATGTTTCGCCAGCACATAAAGCAGCTGATCGCCATCGACAACATTACCTCGACTATCAACCATCATAATACGGTCACTGTCGCCATCCAGGGCAATACCCAAATCCGCTTGTTCAGCCACAACCCTCTTCTGCAGCAATGCAGTGGAGGTCGCCCCGCACTTGTCATTGATATTCAGACCATTGGGCTGATCGCCAATAGCAATAACCTGCGCACCCAGTTCACTGAATACCGCAGGGGCGATATGATAAGCCGCACCATGCGCACAATCGACCACCAGCTTCATTCCTGCCAGTGACATCGATGATGGGAAAGTGCCCTTACAAAACTCAATATAACGCCCTGCTGCATCATTCAAACGAGAAGCTTTGCCCAACTGCTCCGAGTCTACGCAAACAAGGGGTTTATCCAGTTCCGCTTCAATCGCCAGCTCAATGTCATCGGGCAACTTCTCACCGGATGCCGAGAAAAACTTAATGCCGTTATCATAATAGGGGTTATGTGAAGCACTGATCACAATCCCCGCTTCGGCGCGAAAGGTTTTGGTCAAATAAGCCACCGCAGGTGTCGGAAGCGGCCCGGTTAATACCGCGCTGATCCCCGCTGCCGATAAACCCGCTTCCAATGCCGACTCGAGCATATACCCGGAAATACGGGTATCTTTACCGATAATCACTTTTTTAGTGCCCAGGCGGGATAATACTCGCCCTGCCGCCCAGCCAAGCTTAAGAGCAAAATCAGGAGTAATCGGGTATTCACCCACCTTGCCGCGCACACCATCGGTGCCGAAGTATTTTCTGGTCATAGTTTTTATCTTTTTTGATGGAATATTAAAAATGTAGAGAATATGAAAATTGAGTTTAGATGAACAATTGAAAGCAGCCTCTATACGGCTTCAATATCACAAACTCTCGCCATTAGTGTCAAAGGATCAAATGGAGACTCGTTGACATCCTCCCCGACCTAAAGGACGGGGATTCCTACTGCTAGCGTTTGATGCCCCAAACGGAGAATGTTCTTTGCTGCATTCATATCTCTATCATGCTTTGTGCCACACAACGCACAAGTCCATTCTCTTATTTCAAGACCTGCTCTACCTTTCGGACTGTTAGCGGATATTTCTCCGCAACACGAACACATCTGAGTAGTGTATTTTTCGTTAACTTCAACAAACTCAACTAGCATCCCTTTGGATTTATAATCTAGTTGGGTTTTTAGCATGTGCCACCCGGCATCTAAAACAGATTTAGCCATTTTAGTTTTTGCTAAAGCAGCACTGCTGACGTTTCCGACAACAATTAAACCATTATTTTTCACAAGCTCAGTTGAAAACTTGTGCAGTGCATCATGGCGCTGATTTTTTATCTTGGCATGAATGTTTTTTACCTGTTTTTTCTTCTTCGCTCTTTGCGCTTTACCTAACTTACTTTCTGATTTTCTATAAAACGCCTTTCTAACCAACTTCGTACCATCGGAGCAAGTGGCCGTTGTCTTAAGCCCTAAATCAATACCAATCTCACCAATGCCCGTTGATGCAGCCTGCGGCACTTCAACCACAATATTAAAGTACCAGCGACCGCGGCTATCTTCGCTGAAACTGCCTGATCTAAATGAGAATTCACTTAGGCCGTAGCTATCCCAGACACTGAAAAAGAAACCGGCAAATCTAACCTGGCCATTAACCCACTTAGCAGCACCCGATTTAAAGGGCACAAAACCGAGAGCGCGTCTTGGCCCACCGCTTGTGCGCCATTTTAATTTATCTTTCTTGAACTGCTTTCTGGCCTTGGCGTGAACCGCGATCACTTCTTGAACGGTTACCGCCGGGATAATAAAGCCGCGCTCTTTCTTAATGGATTTTAACTGTTTTTGCAGATCGAAAGCAGATATGTTGTTTCGGATATAGCCAACTTCAGGCATGGGGATATAACACCATTCGCTCGTCTCAGCGTTTGCAGCGTTCCACACCTGATTTGATTCAAACGCCATGCGGTTAAGGATCACTTTATGCTTATCCTTCACTCTGACTTTTAGCGTTTTAAGTACATTGGCCTGTTTACTCATGAATGCTATATTAGTACGTTAAAACAAGATAATCCAGGATTGGTCTATGGACAATGAAGAGTTAGACTTAAGAAAAGGTAGGCACTGTGTATTTATGCTTCATTGCCACTTAATATTTATTACTAAATACAGAGGAAAAACACTTACCAATGATGCGCTTGAATATATTGAAAGCATTATGAAAGATATTGCAACTGGATTTGAAGTTGAAATAACAGAATTTAACGGGGAGAGCGATCATATCCACATATTGATCAACTACCCTCCCAAAGTATGCTTATCAAAATTGATTAACTCTCTTAAAGGAGTCTCTAGCCGAAAGGTTAGACAAAAGTTCCCTAACATTAGATGCCATTGGTCTAATAAGAAATCGGGAGCTTTGTGGAGTCCCTCTTATTTTGCAGGCTCAGTCGGTGGTGCTCCACTGGAAGTTTTAAAACAATATATCGAACAGCAAGACAGACCGTATTAAAAGAACTTACGCTTATATCCCCTACCTAAAGGAAGGGGCTTTACGCGCCACATGGGTAAGTAATTCTGGTGCTGTTATTCCCAAGGTGACTTCCTATTCAGTAGATCCACCATACCTTCATTCACATCGGGAGCAACATTCAATGCCTGCTCGAATGCTTCAAAGCCTTTGTCATCTAAAATGAAGTCACGTTGGTTGGCAATTACTTCTCGAGCTTGTGAAAGAGCTGCTTGTTGAATAAAAACAGTCCGATCTACTTTTAATAAACTTGCGGCAGCATCAATAATGCTTCGAACAGAGGGTTCGACCCTCATATTAATAGGTGCTGTTTTAGTAGCCATGCAAAAGCTCCTGTATATTGATTGACTACACAAGCATAGTGTAGCTACTGGATACACGCAATATGTTCTTTGAGCACATTTTGCCACGCACTCAAAACAAAGCGGCAAACCAAGGGGCCTTGGTCTGGTTTTACGCCATACATAACACCCGAGCCTAAAGGCTCAGTTCCGAGTAAATAACCAGCTTTTGGAATCCCGCCTTCAGGCGGGCCATGTTTTGCAAAAACATCCTGCATTACATAGCGCGGCTAAACTCGCGGCCCCAATAAAACGAGCAGTTATTTATGCGTAGGAGTCGTGTCACAGCTGTTTAGGGGCGCGGAATTCATTCCGCCATGTTCTTTTTTACCACACCTGTTTTTTGGTGGAATAAATTCCACGCCCCTTGGTCTGGTGTTACGCCAAACACCAAACCGCCGAGCCTGAAGGCTCAGTTCCGAAAATAGTTGGAACCAGTCAAAAAACAGCTATCAATCCGCCCCGAACAGATCGCGGGTATAAACCTTATCCGCCACATCGGCCAGCTCTTCCGCCATGCGGTTAGAGACAATCACATCCGAGGTTGCTTTAAACTCATCCAGATCTGTTAACACTTTCGAGTGGAAAAACTCTTCCTCTTTCAACACCGGCTCATAAATCACCACTTCAATGCCTTTGGCTTTAATGCGCTTCATAATCCCCTGAATACTCGAAGCACGGAAGTTATCCGAGCCGGATTTCATAATCAGACGATACATACCGACACGCTGCGGATTGCGTTATAAAATGGACTCGGCAATAAAGTCTTTGCGCGTGCTATTGGAATCCCGCCTTCAGGCGGGCAATGTTTTGCAAAAACATCATGTCAGCAATATCCCATCCACCAGCAAACTCAGCAAAACTGCCGAGCCTGAAGGCTCAGTTCCGAGTAAATAACCAGCTTTTGGAATCCCGCCTTCAGGCGGGCCATGTTTTGCAAAAACATCCGGTCAATAAAGCTCACCGGCTGCGTTAACAAAACACCAAACCGCCGAGCCTGAAGGCTCAGTTCCGAACACATTTAAAACCTGTCAAAAAATAGCTATCAATCCGCCCCGAACAGATCCCGGGTATAAACCTTATCCGCCACATCAGCCAACTCTTCCGCCATGCGGTTCGAGACAATCACATCCGAAGTGGCTTTAAACTCTTCCAAATCAGTAATCACCTGTGAATTGAAAAACTCTTCCTCTTTAAGCACAGGTTCAAAAACCACTACTTCAATCCCTTTGGCTTTAATGCGTTTCATAATGCCCTGAATACTCGAAGCGCGGAAGTTATCCGAACCGGATTTCATAATCAGACGATACATACCGACACGCTGCGGATTGCGTTTTAGAATGGAATCAGCAATAAAATCTTTACGGGTAGTATTGGAATCAACAATGGCACCGATAATACTGTTCGGCACATCCGCATAGTTTGCACGCAGCTGCTTGGTATCTTTCGGCAGACAGTAACCGCCATAACCAAAGGAAGGATTATTGTAGTGTGAACCGATACGCGGATCTAAACCCACCCCTTCAATAATCTGCTTAGTATCCAGGTCATGGGTTTCCGCATAGGTATCCAGCTCATTAAAGTAAGCCACACGCATCGCCAGGTAGGTATTAGAGAAAAGCTTCACCGCTTCCGCTTCTGTGGGGTCGGTAAACAGCACCTCAATATTCTCTTTTACAGCGCCTTCAACCAACAGATCCGCAAACACCTGAGCGCGCTCACTCTGCTCGCCAACGATAATGCGTGACGGATACAAGTTGTCATACAAAGCACGGCCTTCACGTAAAAACTCCGGTGAGAAAAGCAGATTGTCACAACCCAGCTCTTCCTTAATGCGCTGCGTATAACCTACAGGCACGGTGGATTTAATCACCATCACTGCATCAGGGTTTATCGCCGTCACATCGGCAATCACCGCTTCCACCGAAGAGGTATTAAAATAGTTGGTAGCAACATCATAATCAGTCGGGGTGGCAATAATCACAAACTCGGCATCTTTATAAGCCTGCTCTTTATTCAAGGTTGCCGTAAAATTAAGATTTTTATTTGCTAAAAAATCTTCAATTTCAACATCGACAATAGGTGACAGCTTATTATTTAACAGATTGACTTTTTCTTCGATAATATCAACGGCAACCACTTCATTGTGTTGCGCTAACAGCATAGCGTTAGACAGGCCGACATAACCTGTACCGGCAATAGCGATTTTCATCATTTAATAAATCCTAAAAAAGAAAAGGCATTCACAAAAATGAATGCCTGCAAGGTTTTGAAAGAGAATCTCAATTCAAGTTATAACTTTTGGATGTTTTTTCAAACTAGCTGTAACACAATCACTAGCAGCTAAATAACTGCCAGCTTCCGCATAACAACGTAATTCAGGCGCATTACCAGACGGACGCAGATGAACAACTCTATCATCTTCTAAGGTCATTCTTAAACCATCGGTGTCATTAACACTTTTGATCACTACATTATCAAAACCCAACTGCGTTAATAAATTTTGCGGGTCTATTTTTACCTTGCGCGATAATCGCCTGGCTTTTTTCTGTCGCAAAGTTTTTGGATACGATCACTGTGGGTAAAACGCTGTGGCAATGTACCGACTAATGTTGAAATAACTCCGTCGTTTGCAGCCATTAACAACATAATTGCAGGAAGAACCGCATCACGAGTCGGCAGTGCTTTTAATGGTTGACCGTTTATTTTTACATCACTCCCCCAGCAAGAAACCACCATTGGGCTTCAAAACCGGCAACTGAATTAAATTTCTTAGCTAAATCAGCGAACTCCGCAATCACATAAGGGGAACCAATTTTAGTACGGGCTATATAAGCAAAACGTCCACACGACTCAATAGCGCTATTACTGCTAACAGGCACAGCAAGCGCTTCAATATTTAAAGCTTCTGCACTCAATAAGCCAAGAATATCACCACGTAGCCAATTACCATTTTCATCGGCAACAAGTGGCCGGTCTCCGTCCACCATCCGTTGAGAAAATAGCATCAAGTTGATACTGTTTAGACCAGGCAATCGCCTTGGCTTTATCTTCTTCAGAAACCGCTTCGGTATCAATGGGAACAAACTGATCACTACGCTCCAGCGCAATCACTTCGGCACCCAGTTTCTCAAAAATACGGTAGTAAAGATCGCGCCCTGCACTGGAATGCTCATAAATACCAATACGTTTACCAGCAAGCCAGGGCGTAGCAAATAGTGATGTGTAGCGAGTAATATACGCTTCAGCAGCACGGTTATTAACGGCTAAGTCCGGTAATTCACCGAGCGCTGCAAACCTCGATCTGCTCAGTAAGGATCACCTGCTCATCGGCTTTGCTAATTTCACCATCCGGGCGGTAAAACTTAAGGCCGTTGCGATCAAAAGGAATATGACTACCCGTAACCATAATAGCGGGAATGGCATCTTCTTGAGCAACGTAAGCTAAAGCAGGCGTTGGCACTACGCCGTAATAAACAACCTCAATATCTAATTGCTGCAGGGCAGCCGCACAGGCCATAGCCATCGCATAACTGCTCGGACGGTTATCAATGGCAATCGCGACTTGCTTAAAAGTGAAGTTGCGTTGCATACCGGCAATAAATGCATGGGTAAATGCGCCACACACTTCCGGTGTAAATTGTGTGACTAAACCACGCGCACCACTGGTACCAAAAGCAACACCGCTTTCAGCAATAACAGTTGCACTGACTAATTTTGAGTTGGTTAACATGTTAATCCTTTAATATAGAGTTATTAAGTCGATAATTGCGCACACCTACTTGTAAGCAGATAACTCGCTATTAATAACTCCCTCTAATTCTTAAAAATAAATTGTGGAACTTTAGAAAGGTTTTTGAATAGCAAAGCACGAGGCCAGAAAACCGAGCTGTTTTTCCAGAGCCTTAACATCTTCTTTGGTTTTATGAATAATATTTTTCAAACTGCGATTACTGGCACCGCCAACACGCATTTTCATTACAACTTTAGGCAAATAACTCATTTTTTACATCATGCGACCAAAGATAGCGCAGTAAAGAATCATAATCGGCAGCAATTTTAAAGTTTAAATCGAAGAGGCCAAACTTATGGTATAAATCGCGCTTCATATAAAAGGTGGGATGGGGCGGCATCCAGCCACGCTTTAATTTAGATCGACAATAGTCTCCCGACTTCCATAAGCGCACAGTATTATCCGTATCATCCTTGGACACATATTCAAGGTCCGCATAACTAGCGTCACATTTGGAATTTTTGAATGTGGTAACAATATCTTTTACGGCATCCGGGTAAGCAAACAGATCGTCAGAATGTAAAAAAACCCACAATATCCCCGGTTGCCGCATGGATACCTTTATTCAGCGCATCATAAATACCCTTATCAGATTCGCTGATCATAGTAGTGACACGCGTACTATGCTCCTTGATAAAATCCAACGTATTATCTTTTGATGCCCCATCGATAATAATATATTCAATATCATGATACGTTTGCGCTTCCAAAGACTTTAACGTACTGGCAATGGTGTTAGCGCTATTATAAGTTGCGGTAATGATTGATACTTTCATTCTTATTCCAAAAGGTTGGAGGTTAAAGGGCAGAAGGTTGAAGGTTGAAGGTTAAAGTCTATACCTTGTACCTTTAACCTCGGTACCTTTCTACTTTCTACTTTCTACTTTCTACTTTCTACTTTCTACTTTCTACTTTCTACTTTCTACCATACTTGTCCGAAAAACGTACTATATCATCTTCTCCAAGATAACTGCCAGTTTGTATTTCAATCATTTCCAGTGGGATTTTACCCGGGTTTTCGAGAGAAATGAACCGCTCCCAATGGAATATAGGTCGACTCGTTTTCAGCCACTAAAGTCACTTTATCGCCATTAGTCACACTTGCCGTACCTGATACAACAATCCAATGTTCAAGCCCCTATGGTGATGTTTTTGAATGGACAGTTTCTCGCCCGGTTTAACGGTAATACGTTTGACATGATCGCGCGCACCGGAATCAATAGAGTCATATTTACCCCAAGGGCGGTAAACTTCACGATGCAGTTTATATTCACTGCGCCCTGCTCTTTTTCAATTCATTAACAACGCTTTTCACATCCTGCACCTGATTTTTATCAGCAACCAGAATGGCATCTTTTGTTTCCACAACAATCAGGTTATCAATGCCCACAGTAGCGATCAGTTTATTTTCAGCATGCAGATAACTGTTTACTGAATTAACGGCAATCACATCACCTTTTGCTGACATTGTTATTTTCATCTTTCTCTGACACATCCCATAGTGCCGACCAGGAGCCGACATCACTCCAACCTGCATCCATAGGTACAACCATAGCGGCATCGGTTTTCTCCATTACCGCATAATCGATAGAGTCATCAGGGCAAGTTTCAAAGATAGCTTTATCAACACGCACAAAATCCAGATCTTGTGATGGCGCTGCAATAGCACGTTTACACACATCGAGCATCTCAGGAGCAAACTTCTGCAGCTCTTCAAGGTAGCGGCTTGCCTTAAACATAAACATGCCTGAATTCCAGTAAAACTCCCCCCGATTCTAAATATCCCCTGCGCAGTCGCCCAAATCCGGTTTTTCAACAAACTCAGCAACAACAAAGCCATCACTTGTACCTTGAGCCTCTGAACTTCCCACCTTCAACCTTTCTACTTTCTACTTGTATCTTTCTACTTTCTACTTGTATCTTTCCACTTTCTACTTGCTCACCAGCGCGAATATACCCATACCCAGTTTCCGGCGCAGTAGGCACAATACCAAAAGTAACTAATTGACCATCTTCAGCAAACGGCAGCGCTTTTTCGACTGAGGTTGTAAAAGCTTGTGTATTTTCAATCACATGGTCGGCAGCAAGCACCAATAAAATTGGCTCTTTCCCCGTCACTTGCATTATTAACGGCCTGCAGTGCTGCAAGCGCAATAGCAGGCGCAGTATTTCTACCAACAGGCTCCAAGATAATACCACCATGTGCATAACCACCTAAACGCATCTGCTCAGCAGCAATAAAACGATGCTCTTCATTACAGATCAAAACAGGTGCAGTATGTTCAATATCAGATAAACGCGCAACAGTCTGCTGCAGCATCGACTGTTCACACTGTCACAGTTAAAAACTGCTTCGGGTAAAGTTCACGAGAAAGAGGCCATAAGCGAGAGCCAGTACCGCCTGCCATAATAACGGGTAAAATCATAAATTATTCCTTTGTAAATCAGGGGAAAGGTTAAAGGTATGAGGGTTAAGGTACAAGGTGCAAGGTCCTAAGGGTTAAGGTACAAGGTCATTAACCTCTAGCCTCTAGCCTTCAGCCTCTAACCTTCAACCTTCAACCTTCAACCTTCAACCTCTAACCTCTAACCTCTGTTCAAAATACCACTTGCTATGTTTATGTACACCAGAATCTGCCAATAACTTTTCAACACTGAACCAAACATATTGGCTATGCTGTTCTTTGGGTAACAAAGGGAGTTCATCAACAGTTAAGCGATAACCTAACGCAATATAATGGGTAGAAAAATCAGTGCCTGTTACATTATCATCATAAAAATGTTCAAAAGGGCCAATAAACTCAGCTTCGGCTATCTCAAATTCAGCCCCCAATTCATTAAGCGGTTAACCGCTTAAAGGCATCACTCATCAACTCATCTTTTAAAATTCTCCCGCCGGGAACAAACCAGTAACCCTGAGCAGGACGATTATTGCGACGCCCTAACAACACCTCACCTTGTTTATTTTCAACAACAAGATCAATAGAGATAAGCGGCGCATGTTCGATGATAGTTTTGAAGGTGTTAAGGGGAAGTAACATAAGTCCTCAGAAATTTAGATAAAAGGAGAAAGATACAAGGGTTAAGGTAAGAGGTGCAAGGTATAAGGTAGGTATAAGGTACAAGGCGCAGGGTGTAAGGTATAAGGTATAAGATAATCTTCAACCTTCAACCTTCAACCTTCAACCTTCAACCTTCAAACCTTCAACCTTCAACCTAATCTCTATTATTAAACGAGTTAATCAATCCTTGGAGCATTTTTGATAATTCAACAGTTTCAGCAATCCAAGCCTTCCCAAGTTCACTTGAAATATAACCAATATCTATGGCTATATAAATTTGTGTTCGCAATTCTGCAGAAGAGCCTTTCGAGTAGTAGAAGAAACGGATTTGATCTTTAATCGTTCCCCGATCATAGCCCTCAGCTATATTTGAGGGTATAGATAAACCAGAACGCGTTATCTGATCCTTGAATCCATAGTCTTTACAGGAGGCAAAGTGTTTATAAATATCAGCTGATAACCGAGCAGAGCGTTTCCAAACAGCAAGATCCTCAAAACGACTCATAACACTCCCGTCACTTCTAGCCTTCTACTTCGTACCTTCAACCTTGGACCTAGAACCTTCGTCCTTCAACCTCGTACCTTCAGCCTTTAACCTCGAAAGTTCTACTTGATTCTCCAAAAACCACTGATAGGTCGCAGCCAGCCCGGCTTCTAATTCAATGCTCGCTTTCCAGCCTAAATCAGCTAAACGGGATACATCCATCAGCTTGCGCGGTGTGCCATCGGGTTTGCTGGTATCGAAAACAATCTCACCCTGATAACCAACCACTTTGGCAACAGTCCTCAACAAGTTCGCGAATGGTGCAATCAATACCCGTTCCGACGTTGATATGGCTTAACATTGGCTGAGTGTTAGCTTGATAGGTTGCTTGATCAAGATTCATCACGTAAATGCTAGCGGCTGCCATGTCATCCACATGCAGGAATTCACGCATCGGTTTGCCCGTTCCCCAGGCAACAAACTTCAGCTTGTTCAGCAAGTTTTGCTTCATGAAAACGGCGAATAAGCGCAGGTATTACATGCGAGTTTTGTGGATGAAAATTATCATTTTCACCATATAAATTAGTTGGCATAACAGAGCGGTAATTACGGCCATACTGACGATTGTAAGATTCACACATCTTAATGCCGGCAATTTTTGCTATTGCATAGGGTTCATTGGTTTCTTCCAATGTACCTGTTAATAATGCGCTTTCCTTCATCGGCTGTTCAGCAAATTTAGGATAGATACAAGATGAACCTAAAAACAGTAAATCCTGCACGCCATTAGTATGAGCAGCATGAATGATATTATTTTGAATAGTCAGATTTTCATAGATGAACTCAGCAGGGTAAGTGTTATTGGCGACAATACCGCCCACTTTCGCCGCAGCCAGATAAACCTGATCAATATTTTCAGTTTCGAAAAAATGGGTAACATCAGCCTGTGACAACAGATTTAACTCATCGCGCGTACGGGTAATAATCTCGCAATCACCTTGTTTTTCAAGCTGGCGAACAATCGCCGAGCCAACCATGCCACGGTGCCCCGCAACAAATACCCGTTTTTTATTATTTTGATTTTTCACTTTAGATTCCTCTAGGAGGTACGAGGTTTAAGATGCGAGGTAAAAGGCGTAAGGTGTGAGCTGTGAGGTACAAGGTAAAAATTAAAAGGATAAGCCTTAAACCTTTAACCTTTAACCTTTAACCTTTAACCTTTAACCTCATAGCGCTCCGCGCTTATCCCTGATTCTCAATCGCTACAGCAACTTTATGACCATGCGCTTTAAGCAGTGCATGCTGCTTGGCTTTATCAAGATCGTTAGCCACCATCTCTGCACACATCTCTTCAACGGTGATCTGCGGCACCCAACCTAGTTTTGCTTTAGCTTTCGATGGATCACCAAGTAATGTTTCAACTTCAGCAGGACGGAAGTAACGCGGATCAACACGTACAATCACATCACCCACTTTCAGTGCTGGTGCGTTATCACCGGTAATAGCAGTTACAGTCGCAATTTCATCTACACCTTCACCAGAAAATTCCAGTTCAATGCCCGCTTCTTTAGCTGATAACTTAACAAATTCACGTACAGAAATTTGCTTGCCCGTTGCAATAACAAAATCATCCGCAGTTTCCTGTTGCAGCATCATCCATTGCATACGCACGTAATCTTTTGCATGTCCCCAATCACGAAGCGCATCCATATTACCCAGGTATAAACAAGGTTCTAAGCCTTGAGCAATATTAGCAATGCCACGGGTGATTTTACGTGTTACAAAAGTTTCACCACGACGTGGTGATTCATGGTTAAACAGAATCCCGTTACAGGCATACATACCGTAAGATTCACGGTAGTTCACTACTATCCAGTAGGCATACATTTTAGCAACGGCATAAGGAGAGCGAGGGTGAAACGGTGTAGTTTCTTTTTGCGGGATCTCCTGTACTTCACCATATAGCTCAGAAGTAGAAGCTTGGTAAAACTTTGTTTTCTTTTCTAAGCCTAAGAAACGAATCGCCTCCAACAGACGCAGTGTACCCATCGCATCAACATCCGCTGTATATTCAGGACATTCAAAAGAAACTGCAACGTGAGACTGCGCACCAAGGTTGTACACTTCATCAGGCTGCACATCTTTGATAATACGCGTTAAGTTAGAAGAATCTGTCAGATCACCATAGTGCAGAAAGAAACGTGGGTTTTCTTCATGCGTGTCCTGGTAGATATGGTCAACACGCTCAGTATTTAATGAAGAAGCACGACGTTTAATACCGTGTACTTCATAACCTTTTTCTAATAATAACTCTGCAAGGTATGAGCCATCTTGTCCTGTTACACCTGTTATTAATGCTTTTTTCATTTTTTATCTCTCATATTAAGATTGTCATTTTTACACTGTACTACCAAGGTTCTAAAATATTAAACTTTCTAGCTATCTATAACTGTTGATATATCCCTAACGTATCTTTCTAAAGAATAATGCTCCGCAGCATAATTTTTATTGTAGTTAGATATCGCTTCTAATTTTGTTTTATTATTTATTAACTCTAAAAGAGAAGATTCTATTTCTTTTGTGGAACGAGGCTCGATTACAAAACCATTATTAGAGCTAACCATATCACTAAGATAATTATGCTTTGTGGTGACGATCGCCGATCCAGATAACATTGCTTCAATGATTGAAATTGGCTGAGCTTCTGTCTTATAAAATGAAGGTAAAACAAATACATCAGAATCGATCAATAACTGTTCTTTTTCCGTCCCGGTAACAGTTCCTAAATAGCCAATATAATTTTTATTTTTAATCATGTTTTGAAAAGCAGACGTAATTTCATCAACGCTTTTATATTCATCGCCCATTGGAGAACCGGCAATAGAGAGTTGTATTTTTACACCTGATTTAGCTAGGTTATCAACGGCCTCGATGACAAATAAGATCCCCTTTGAGTGCATGATGTTAGATAAGTACAAAACTTTTAAACAGTCAGAACTATTTTTGGGTAAATCGGCAAGCGGCAAGGCGCAGTTACTAATACTGACCACATTCATTTTTTTATACATATCATATTGTTCTTTCATTTTTGGTAAAAGCACAATAGATGTATTTATTTTACTATAAACATAGTCAACGAGTTTTCTAAACTTGGGGCTTATATTAGAACGAAAAGCTTTAAAATCGGCACCATGTAGATGGTTTACCACTTTGATTGAGAATGCATTCGCAGTAAGGATAAATAACATGTCGCGACAAAAACCAAGAGTTGTTCTGCTTGTAGTTATATACAAAGTCTTTATATTACGCTGAGTAATTAAAAAGAAGAAAAAACTAAAGAAAACAGAAAATGTCCCCCAAAAAATTGCAAGTTTATTACTAAAACTTGCCCCATAATAAAAAACTTTCTTCTTTTTGTTGTAATGACTACTAATAATATCAAATGCCAATGACTGCCCTGTTATTGGCTTAGGTGAAGGGCCAACAAAAACAATCACTTCTTAAGCTCCTCAATTATATTCGTAAACCTGGATACCTTTTCATAGGCATTATAAGAATCGTTTACTGTTTTAAGAGCATTACTTAACATAGCGGTATAACTATAATTATACATTACCTATAATCCTTCATTTTAACGTTTTAATCTTACAGGTTAAAACTAACACCATTTGCTATTTTCTATTTTCTATTTTCTATTTTCTATTTTCTATTTTCTATTTTCTATTTTCTCCATAATTAAAACCATGCACTATATATGAAAGCATGTGATGAAAATATGATTTTAGAAATAGACATTTCCTTAAGTTTCGCACGATGCCGCTTACATTAATCCAGGTTAATCTCTTTCAAAAACCTTAGCAAAATGTAAAAATTAGCCTTCTATCATTACGACAACAAATATCAAATGAAATAGACCTAATTAACAAAAACAGGAAATGCAATTTACTTAAAATAACCTTCAAAATTAAGGATTGTATTGAAAACACTTTTATATATGCTCGATGAAGAGTTATAATTGCAAAAAAATAGATTTCCTTGTTATAGATTTCCTTGTTATAGCGAAGGCAAAACCGATACATAATGTTTTTCTTAAATAAGACTTTTAAAATCAGAAACAACACATTAACAACTATTTAAAATTTACTAAACCCCACATTGCCCCTTAAAAGTCATGTTCGCCTCGGCGATTATGATTCAAAATAAGACCTAAGAAATATATATGTAGTGTAAAAAAAACTGGTGAACCTTGAAGCACTGGCTCATAAAGTAAATTAATAAAAGAGCATAAACCAAAAATAAACATTAAAACTTTATAATCCACATTAATATTGCTATTGAAAAAAAACTTAATTTCTTTAATGTGTAAGAAATAAAAAAGCACTAAGAAAATTAGCGGTACTACACCTGATATATAACTTATATCTAGATATGCATTATGTATATAACCAGTGAGATTATTATTTAAAGCGATCTCTCTCCCCCCCAAAGGACTAAAGAATATAGATTTAACGCCTATCATCCAGGTTCTAAACCTATCTGATTCAAAACCTTGCTCTTGAAGCCTATCAGTATAAACATCTATACCTAATTCAGAATAATTGGCAATAATAAAATTGGATACAAAATATAGAAAAGACAAAAACAACATAAAATAAACCGTTAACCGGTTATTATTCAAAACCAAGTATTTCCTAAACTTAACAACTGACATAAGTGTTATTATCGCAAATACTAAAAAGGGGCCTCGACTTTGAAATTTAATCAAGCAAAATACTGATAAAATAAATAAAGGTAAAGAAATGAGCATACGCAACATTATATTTTTATTCAAAAAAACCGAGCTAATAAAAAGGCATAATCCAAATGATAAAAAAACCCCAAAAAGCGGACTGTTATGTATTCCAAATGTCCAAGCATTAAGGATTTTTCTAGAGTTTATAATCAGCAAAGGCTCCACTCTACTTGTTAAATAAGTAGATAAAGCAACAAACACAATAAAACCATAAACTAATGAAAATATTGATACTCTTATATTTAAGGGAGAAAAAATAGCATAAATATATATCAAAACAATCATAATGGATGCTGTGTATAAAAAACTCCATTCAACCAACCCATAAACATTTCCAATTGCCACATATGAAAAAAGAAATAATAATAAAACAACAACTCTAATCATATCTTTATGAATAAACTGCTTGTAATTTAAAAAACAAAATATTAATGCCAGAGGAAGTATCAGTAATATATAATAAGTTGGATATTGTAATCCATATACGAATAGAGAGAATGTACATAGTAAATTTATTGCATTTTTATATATCATCGTTTTGCCGTTAAACTCTCATTGCATAAAAGACAATTGTTGGTACAACTCTTTGGATCTCTAACATTTCAATAACCTGCGTTTTTAAGAAAAGGAATTAAGCGGTACAGCCTATTTTTCATGAAAGTCAATATCACAACCATTTTTATATCAGCAAGTTAGCTGAAATAAAAACAGGTAAAATATTTACAAAACACTTATCAACCACAAATCCTCCCCTCAAAAAGAAGCAGTATCTAGAACCCTGAGATCTTGTTTATTTACTAGCGCTAGCGCTTCGGCTTCATATCCAGCGGTGATGGTGTTTATACTGACACTTAGTATTTAAGTTCACCTCATAGATGAATAGTATTCTCCAAAATAGAAGTATCCAATTTGAATAGATTGTTAAATCACAGCAAGGGCACGCTTAAATTTATGTACAACAAATTTATTAGTAAATATGTCTAATTTTTTTAGAGACAAAACTTGTCATGTAAAACAAAATTATTAATTAATCGCCTCCTTAAATTAGGATAATAAACAGGATCATCTAGTAAAGACGAGCACTTTTCTTTTAGCAAACATGCTCTTAAATCAGTAATATATAAATATAGCTCTGGAACTTCATATAAATCAAGCATTCCTGTAGTCTTTGGTAAGTAACTAATAGCAACAACAGGAGTTCCTACATTGAGGGAAAAAATTGCACTATGGAACCTAGAAGCAATAACAATATTCGCTTCAGATATAAGTAACATTATTTCATCTGGTGTAAGCCCTTCACCTACTGTTGTAGTAGATATCCCTACTTTGGATAGTTCATTTAAAAATCGATCAATTGCTGGTTTATCACTTGCTACTTGTTGTATGACACTGATATTGAAGCCATATTTTTCCCTAATAAAAATAGCAGTTTCAACTAACGAATTTATGTAGTTATCAAGTTGATATTCCTTATCTTTAGATAGAGGAAAATTCCAATTAATAATCGTAAAATAAGCTATATTTTTACACTTTCTATTAACGTCACATTTAGTATTAAATTCAAAAGCCAAATCATTACTTATTTCATGATTTATCGCTAATTCACGACATAACCCTGAACTAACTAACTCTCTAACATATACCTTATCGACATTAGATAAGGTTTTTTTCAATAAAAAACGCTTAATTCGAGACCTTACAGGTCCTATAGACATCGGGCTAAGAATGCAGGCTTTAGTTAACTTAGAAGCGACATAAAGCTGTATCAAATGAGTATAAAATGAAAGTGAAGAATCCTCCAAAAAACCACCTGGACATGCTAAAACCATATCACTAGCCTCAAGCTTAAGTAATGCGTCAAACTGACTCTTAGGTAAGAAACATTTAGGAATTCTTTTATTAAAGACAAACAATAGTGAAAGAAACAAATAAAAAAGGCGGGAATATCTTGACTTTGCTTTACCTAATTGCTCGAAAAAATCAATTTTAGAAAAATGCTTTTCACACAGCTCACTGTCTCGAGCAATAGCAGACACCTCATTCTTAGTTAGATCAATTCGTTCAACTAATTTTTTAAATAATTCGAAATCACCTAAATTTAGCGGCCCAAATACATTTGTTATAACAATTTTCATTCTATCTCAATCTCATCTATTAAAGAGCCATACTCTTCTTTGCTTAAATTACTTTTGACTTTTTTTAAAGTCATCTTTGAAAAGTGTTTGTCAAATAAAGAATACAAAGGCAATAACGTTAATGGCTTTAACCAGTCTTTCACAAAAACAGCAAAGAATACCGGAACAACCATTTTGGGAAACTTATTTTTTGTATAGTAATACCTATAACTTAAATACCATTTAGATCGAATATCAAAGAAAGACCAATAAATAAACCTAATTTTATCCCGCCGTAAAACAACTTGCTCATCAATAGATAGGTGACGTAAAACGTCATAATATATTTCGACACTAACATTTGTATTGCAAAATAGTTTTATTCCATTAGATTTAGCTAAATCAATGTATGGAGCATCGGAAAAATGAGGGTATTTATTCGGCTCAATATTACCTATTTTATAGAAAACATATTTAGGGATCGAAGTGAAATTTCCATTTAAGTACTTAACTTCGACAAGACCTGCATTCTCATCTACAGAGTAAATACATCGATTAACATTTGAAGCATATAATCGAGCACCTACAATACTTTTTTCATCATATTTTTTCTCAATGAAATCAGAGATCATACCTGAATCAAAATTTGTATCATCATTAAGCCAAATTACTCTATCAGAACAAAGGGCTTCAAAAGAAAATTTCATTCCTAACGAAATAGCCCCTCCCCAGAATAAATTACCATCGCCATGAATGACATGAATAAATTCAGATTTGAAACTTTCTACAATAGATTTAACTTCTTTCGAAGATCCATCTAAAATCAACACACAGGTTATATTTGCACATAATATAGGTTGTAGTTTAACCAAACAAGACTTGAGTTCCTTCGGTCTTTCATGAGTAGGAATAATAATTGTGTACTTAATCATTATTTAGCTTCCTTTTAATATAGCTAATTATTTCTACAAGTAGAAACCAAGCGTAATCTATATGAACAAAAGGGAGTTCACTTCTCCATTGTTCCCGTATTTCTGATTTAGTATATTTCTTAATATTTGAACCTTGTAAAAAGTGAGAATTATATTTAACTGACTTTTTGTTAAATGATTCGACATTCCAAGCCCTATCATTTACAAGTAAACTTGCATTCCATAATTTTCCAACATTTCGATGATGAGTACCATCTTCGCCTAGATTAGTCGTCATTGAAAAGTAAGGGTAAATAGAAAATTTATCATATTTAATCATGTACCTAATAAAATGTTTTTTCCAAGATGTAGAAGGCCAATTACAGACATACTTTGGAACTTCACTATCTTGAAAATAATCACAATCATTTTTATCTAACCATTTACGAAATTCAAACCACATTGATTTGGTATAAATCTGCCCCCAAGAACTTGGAAACTGCATAAAATAAACATCTGAGCAGCCTACCTTTGGAAAAAAATTTAACAAATCACCTTCACTGCGCCTGTATGAATAAAGTGAAATTGATGCAATCCTATCAAGTGAACTTTTTAAACAAGAATCAATATAATTCTTTATAAATGGAGATATTCTCAAGTCATCTTCAAGAACGACTACAAAATTATAATCTTTAACTAAATCCCCACAAAAAAGAACATTCCTTTTTAAACCAATGTTATTTTTATGCCTAATAATTTTCACCTTTGGCAATAGGTTGCTATCTTCAATTTTTTTACAGATATCATCTTGTTTATCACTATGATCAATTGAGATAACAATATCAAAATCAGTAATGTCACTATCCTTTATATCTGACATTAATTTTCTTAGAGGCAACCATCTATTGTAGGCGACGATGCATATTAAACCTTTATTGAAATCCACACTTATTCCTCTAGATTTAGTACCATCAGAGTTGTATAAGACAACTCCATGAAAGTTACAGAACCATTATTTAATTTTTTACTAGCCTTATCTACAAACAACAGAGGTAGGTATTTCATTTTGCACCAACCTTTACGATATTCATTTTTTATTTGTAACCTTATACAGCTAATACATTGCCTTCTAGTAACGCTTTTATAACTGAAACTTTTCAATAACTACAGAGTTAACTCATTGAGTTTGTATCTACGCAAAGTCACTAACAATTTTAAGTTTGTTATCATTGGAGACAAATTAACACAGAGCGAGTTCAAAAGGGCTTAAGCTACCTAACAGTTCGTTTATTTCTTTGGCTTGATAACAAAAAATATTGCCGCTAACTTTATTAAAGTTCTACCCTATTTTTCTAAGAGGTAATAGTAAAGCTTTACTGTGCAGAACAAACGTTATGCGGGACTTTTTATTTATTACGTTAAATAAATAGGATGCAACAACTTGTGAAACCAAAGTCGCAATTGCCGCCCCATAAATCCCATATTGTGGAATTAATGCTATATTTAAACCTACATTTAAAATGGCGCCAAAAAGAGTCCTGTAGAATGAATACCTTTGCAACCCCTCAGCAATAAACCATTTACTACTTGCAACGCCCAAAAAAACGAATACTGCTGACCAAATATGAATCATCAACACCCCGCCAGCTGCACTAAATTGAGCGCCATAAAGCAAATGAATCATCCAGTCACTCAAGAACGTCATTGGGATAGCTATTGCTATCGCCATCCATGCCATTAGGTCATAAAGTTGTTGAATACGTGAGTGATATAATTCTTTTGATATCTTCTTTGCATTAAGAATTGCAGGAAATAATGATGAAGAGATAACCATTGGAATGAAATACCAGACTTCGCTTAACCTAACAGCGGCGGCATACAGCCCGACCTCAGTGCTTCCCAGCATATTTTTAATCATTATCTGATCTATTTTCATATACATGGAAATAACTAATCCACTTAAAATTAGTGGCCAACTATCTTTCAATAATGATTTAGCTACAACTTTATCAAAACGCCAAGACCGAATAGATAAACGCTTTAACACATAAAAATAGATAAACCCACTTGCCAAGACCAGACTGTCAAAAAGGATGACATAAGCAAATGCAATTAGAGGGGCTTCATTTAAAATTAATATGACTTTAATAAAAGATGACAATAAGAGAGAAAATACGTTGCTATAAACTACGTATTTACTTAACACCACACTTTGAAAATAAAAATCAATAACATTGAAACTTTGAAACACCGTAGCTGATGCAATAATAAAGATAAGCAGATTAGTTTGGTGATCATGTGATTGAAAAAACACTGAAACAGCAAGTAATAAAAGCACTACTGCAGCACCAATCAGTTTAAGTATAAATGCAGTACCTAATAGCTTTTTCCTCTGCTTTTCATCATTAACCAACTCTCGAATAACAATACCATCCAGGCCCAAAGTCGCTATTGTTGCAAAAAGAGCTACAAAACTTTGAGCATAGCTAAATAATCCAAATCGCTCAGGACCTAAATACCTGGCAACCCAAATACCAACGAAAAGGCCGAGAGTCATCCTTAATAATTTTTCTCCAAGCAGCCATGAAGTGTTTTTTAAGTACTTAATCGCACCAGAATTGCTCTTTAAATCAGCTAGTTTTTTAACTATATTCACTTGATTCTACTTAATTTACTACAGAAAACACAAAGAAATGGAACAGCAAAGAAATCCCCGGGGTAGGTCTTTCATTTTGCATAGAAAGCACTTAATAAAAAACTCCACCCAACTTGAAAATCTTATTTCAGCTCTAAAATCATGATATATCTAATTCAATACCATATTTTTTAATATGCTCTAATAAAGCTTCTGAGCTGATTTTTTCTAAATGCAGCAGATCGAAGTAATAGGGTAACAAGGATTCTTCATTTAGTTTGTAGGCGAGTTGATTTACTATTGAATAAGATACGTTATCCCCTGAGATAGCAAGATCTATATCTGAACCTCGTTTGTAATTTCCTTTTGCTCTTGAGCCAAATATGAAAACTTTTTCAATTTCAGGAAATAAGGAGATAGTTGAGGTGATCTCGCCTAACTCTTCCTCTGTCAGTCCAGTACGCTCATTTAGCGTCAAAGTCGATTTCATTGGCTCAGTTTTTCATTAAAATTAATAAACAACGCTTTTAAAACTGGATAGTAACGGGTTTTGATATTTCTCTCTACTTCCTGAGCGGTTGATTCATCATAGGTATGTGTCGTTAAATTACGATCTTTTAACGCTTCCAACCATACCTGTCCATCGTTAATTAATTGATATTGAAATGCCGTTTTTATTGCGTCTCGCGGACTTTTTACTTCAAAACCTTCCTCTTCCAGGAAGTCTTTAAGCACTTTCCATGACTGTTCAAAAGCCATTTCAAAAAACTGAATTAAACCCGCACGTTCAATGACACTTGGATTCTCTAATTCAACACTTTGTTCTAGTAATAAAAAAGCACGGCTAAAATTCTGAAACCGCTGTTGCCAGCGCAGTTCATAATATGTCATCAAAAATCCTCAGAAACCACGGGATCATGCTCCCGTTTTTGGGGAGTCACTTTTTACTAGCAGCAACTATACGGCTAACCAGTGAATAATGCACTTTAAAGTATTCGCAATACTGCTAATTATCCCCAAACTGCTAGTTGCATAAACTCACCAAGGAAAGGGCACGCAGAGCCCGCTCATAACACTGAACTGTCGTTCAAATCACTCCTCGATAAAAGATCTCGAGGATGACGATTCAGAAGCACTGGTCAGCTTTTATTATTGCTTCGTTGCGTGTTGCTGATTGTTGTTGATATTCATCTAAGCTCAGCGGTTTTACACTACGCTGCTTGAAGGGGATTTCTGACAGATCACCTTCGAGCAATTCCTGCATTAACTGATGTTTCTCTACAAAGGCATCATCACCGAGAAAGATTTGCTGCTGCAGATCATCCCAGATTGTCTTATTGACACCTTGTTCAACAAAGTGGATATATTCTGTAATGGCTTCTGTGCGCTTTTTAGCAAAAAGATTTAATAACGCATCGGTCGCCAACCAGCCAGGGGATGCTTCTTTGCCGACCATATAATGCCAGCTGCTCCACTGCCATTCATCGGGGGTATCAACCATCCTCGCACGGACCGGGTTTAAAACGATATACCGGCAGAGTTCCAGCAGATAAACCTCTTTATCTACCAAAATGGATTTATATCTGCCTTGAAAAAGATGCCCGACGCGATGATGCTTTCTGTTCATCGATTGGGTAAAAACACCGTTGCTCTTTTTAAAGTAATGGGCCGCATCCCTTTACTCAGGTTGCCATCAGGTGTTTCCAGCAACAGGTGGCAATGGTTATCCATTAAACAGTAAGCATGGATCACCCAGTTATACTGCTGACAAACAGCTCAAAACACTTATAGGCGCGACTAAAGAACCAGGGTTCGCAGAGCTCACCCGCTCATAACCCTAAACTGGCGTTCAATTCGCCAAACTTCCATAAACAACAGCTCAAAATCACTTTCTTCAAGATAGATTGCTTTTCTGCCATTACCACGAGAGGTTATATGGTAAAGCGCACCGGCAAATTCTAATCGTAATGGTCTGCTCATCTATTTCTCCAATCTATCTTTCATTGTTCATACAACAATAGACTGAAAAAAGATTAAAGCGGCTCGATAGGTAATGCGAATATACCATGCAAAGTACGTTTCAGGCACGCTACCGCCCCTGGAGTGTCTAGCTCCAGTAACAATGTGATTAAAACATTTTGTACATAATGAGAATATAATGTGACAAAACCATTACAGTGAAGCCGGCCCTATTCTAGTCAATTAGCTTTCAGGCACGCTACCGCCCCTGGAGTGTGCAACCCCAGTTGTGATGATTTAAAAATTTGGCGCATTATAAGGATATTACGTGACCTCTGCCACCTTTTTATAAATAATGTACTGTTTTTTGATTTTCATTAGCCACAAAGTTGTTATGGTTTTCAGCAAACAGGAGGGTTAAAAAGGGTGTGCTGTTCGTTGCGGGTAATGAGTAATGAGTAATGAGTAATGAGTAATGAGTAATGAGTAATGGGTAATGAGTAATGGGTAATGGGTAATGGGTAATGGGTAATGGGTAATGGGTAATGGGTAATGAGTGTTCAGGGTGGCGAATATGGATAGATTCACGATAAGGCGGAATGAATTCCGTGCCCCTAAACATAGGATAACAAGTCGTAACGCACAAAGCCCGGGGCCGCGGGTTTAGCCGCGCTGTTATAGCTCGACTAAAGTCGAGGCTCCTGTGATAGCACCATAGCAAGGGGTGTGGAATTTATTCCACCTGCAGGCTGAGCGGAAGAAGCAGAAAATGGCGGAATGAATTCCGCGCCCCGAACCATACGATACAAAGCCCGGAACCGCGGCTTCAGCCGCGCAGCTTGGTATAAGGCGCGCTTGAAAGCGCACTTCCAACATGAAAGCAGAGCTGTTAATTCATCAGATTGGTATCGCTCGACTAAAGTCGAAGCCCCTGTGATAGCAACCTACCCAGGGCCGTGCAACTCAAAACTAAACAAGCAGGAAATACTTCTTTTTCTTGCTATAGCTCAAAAAGTTTTTGTAGTTGATTTAAGCCATTTTCGGCGAAATCAAACAGCATTGTATAGGATGCCTTTTTTATTACTGTTCGAATAATTTCCGGCTCAATATTCAAATAGTCATGCACCAGGGCATTTCTCATTCCGATTATTTTACGCCACGGCACTTCATTCACTGATTCAACACCTTGCTGTGATAGCTTTTCAAATGCAGAATAAGCATCTGCGGGGGCCGTTTGATTCAAGGCGTAACACCAATGCTTGGCGATGCCGATACAGGCCTCTATCAGCACTTGCAGTGTCCGCTCCGATGCGCGATATTCATAACGGCTTAATACCCGCTCTTCTGTAATTTCAGTTAAGCCTTGTAGCTCACTTTTTAATTCAGCAAGATGCTCGCGCATTGAAAAGATATAAGTATCATCCATAAATAACCTTCATGTTTTTGTAATGATATAAATGATCTATTTCCCATTTGGACATGATGCGCTGCTGCTCTTGAAGCTGTCTGGAAATATTTTTGCTTAATAATAACTGGCCATGTTTAAGTACTGACATTGCAATTGGAATCGGGGCATTATTCATATCCAGGATACTTAAATCACCTTCCTGTAAATTTAGTTTGTTTTGCCAGTCGATAGCTAACAACTCAGGACGAATTCTCCGTTCAATTACATCATCAACCCATTTTTTAAACACAACAGCTAAATCGATATCGCTATGCTCATGCGCGCCCCCTTTTGCATAAGAGCCGTAAAGCCAAAGTACTTCAATATCATCATTTTCTTGAGCAAGTTTTAATATTTTCGGTTTTAACTTTTCAAAATTCATTATAACCTCAAGTACTTGGGTCCAGGTCTTTCACTTCGTCAGGGGCGAAATAAATTCCGCGCCCCTAATTGTCATCCTCGAAGTGTTTAATCGAGGAGCTCGGAGGTGTTTAACATTTAGTTTGCCATTTAACGCGCTGAGATTCCAGCTAAAACACTGCTGGAATGACGGGGTGGTGAATTGCTGGAATGACGAAGGCGAAGCACGCTGGTATATAACCAAGGGGTGTGGAATTTATTCCACCAACAAACTAAACAGAAGAAACAAAAACATGGCGGAATGAATTCCGTGGCCCTAAACATAGGATAACAAGTCGTAACGCACAAAGCCGGGAACCGCGGCTTCAGCCGCGCTGTTATCACTCGACTAAAGTCGAGGCTTCTGTGATAGCACCATAGCAAGGGGCGTGGAATTTATTCCACCAACAAGCTAAACAGAAAAGACTTGACATCCTCCTCTCCCTAAAGGAAGAGGATTCCGGTTAGTAAAAACCGGTGAAGAACTCTCGCGAGTTTTCAGGTTTCTGCTTCAATGTACACTGCCCAGAGAGCGATGCTTGGTTTTCGCGTTTAGCCCCCATAGTGGGAGCTTTTACGCGCTTCACGCAACTCATGCTCCCCAGGTCTGACACGTACTCCACAGACTTAAAATCCCGCATGTCCTGCGGTATGTTTTAAGTTTAGAAGCAGAAACAATATTGTCAAACCATCAGCGCTTTGCTCTAATCGCCTTATATCCTCTACCTAAAAGGAAGAGGTTTTACGGCAAAACAGATAAAGCAGAAAATTGATTACGCGCCATTTGCAGAAAAAGGTGAATAGCGACAGCTTATGCAGCTTTACTCAAACCGTGACGCTAACTTTTTATATATTGCATCTTTATCACGTTTACCAATAGCTAAAACATACACGACAATTTCATCGTCTATAACCTCATAAGCCAGGCGATAACCCGCTGTTCTAAGTTTAATTTTATAAACCGAGTCATAGCCACGCAGCTTAGCGGAAAGTATATGAGGATTTTCAAGCCGTTCGGCTAATTTTTTCTTAAATTGACTTTGAATGGGTGGCGCCAATTTACTCCATTCTTTTTTCGCAGCAGGAACAAATTTTAACTTATAGGTCATTTAGGCTCACTTCCTCTGCTTTCGATAAATCAGCACGACGAGCCTCAACCAATTTCCCAAGCTCATAATCATCCAGCATCTCCATTAAACACTCATATGTTTCTGCTGGCACCAAATAGGCCGCTGGCTTATTATGATTTAAAATTGCAATTGCAGAACCATCGGCTTCATTCAAAAGAGCTGTTGGGTTTTTCTTTAACTCTGAAATACTCGCTGAACAGTCAGCTAGAACTTGTTTCATATACACCACCAATTTAGCATTAAATTAAGACCTAATTTTAGACCTTTTTTTGCCGGAGTGCCATTTCTTTTTGGTTCGGGTTCAGGTCCTTCATTTTGAATTGAATTATACAGGGCGTGGAACTTATTCCACCAAAAAACTAAGACGAGTTAAAGCGCAAGGATCAAACCCAATTAATCCGTGCCTTCGTTATTTTACCTAATGCTTTTGCCAGGCTCTGTTTTGCGTCGCTTTCACCATGCACTAAGTTAATTTTTTTGGGTTTATGTCGCATCCGTTTGACAAAATTAAGCAGATCGCTTTGATCGGCATGGGCGGAGTAGCCGCTCAGGGTGTGGATCTGGGCGTTAATATCTATACGTTGTTCATCGAGTATCACATAACCGCCCCTCGGGCCGTATTTCTGAATATCCCGTCCGGGTGTGCCTTGGGCTTGATAGCCGACAAAGAGTACATCTGTTTCCTGGTTTTCCAGCAATGCCTTGAGGTAATTGACAATGCGCCCGCCACTGCACATGCCGCTGGCGGCAATAATAATCGCCGGCTCGTTGCTGTTTTGTAAACGGGAGACTAATGCCAGGTGCTCATTATGATCATCTATGGTGATCAGATTATTAAAGTTAAGCGGATGGCGGCCGGCTTTTAGTTTCCGCTTGGCTTCTTTATCCCAGAGCGGTTTAAGCTGGCGATACAGTGTTGTGAAATCCGCGGCCAAAGGGGAATCGACAATTATGGGCAGGTTTTGCCATAACTGCCGGGAGGCTGTTTTCTGCTTGCTTAGTTTTTCTCGTGGTTTGCTGCGCGTCACCTGATAGATGATCTCTTCTAACTCATAGAGCAGCTCCTGGGTTCTGCCGATGCTAAAGGCCGGAATTAAAATAGCGCCGCCATCTTGTAAACTGCGCTCAACAACGGCTTTTAACGCCTTGGTTCTACCTGCACGCCCCTGGTGTTGTTTATTGCCGTAGGTGCTTTCTAAAATCAGCCAGTCACAGCGGTAAGGGGATTTAGGTGCGGAGAGTAAAGGGGTATAAGGTGCGCCGAGATCGCCGGAAAAGACGATGCGGGTTTTCTGGCCTTTTTCTGCCACTGCAACTTCAATATAAGCCGAGCCGATAATATGCCCTGCCGGTTTGAATTTTATTTTTACTGCGCTTTTTTCTTCCGTCATCCTCGAAGTCTTTTTATCGAGGAGCGAATTAGACGACAGTCTAGTATCATGAGCGGAGGAGCTCTGCGACTCCTTTTCTTCGTTTATTTTCAGCCACTTGCCGTAATCCAGGCCGATAAGTTGTTTTTGTAAGCGGTTTAATACGGCTTTGATTAAGGATTGATTGCGTGTCACGCCGACTTTTAGCGCATCTTCAATGACCGCTGGCAGTAATAACGCGGTGCTTTTGGTGCAGTAGATGGGGCCGCTAAAGCCGGCAGCCAGCAGTGCCGGAAGACGGCCGACATGGTCAATATGACAATGGGTGAGCAATAGCGCCTGTATATTAGCTATGGGAAAATCGATGCGCCACTGATTTGCCAGGTGCGTACTTTCATCACCTTGAAACATGCCGCAATCCACCAGCAGGCTGTTATTTGGGTTGATCTGCAGCTCATGGCATGAGCCGGTGACGCCCTGCGCGCCGCCATGGGAAATTAGTTGCAAATTGATGGCCCTCTGGTTGGGGGTAATGAGTAATGAGTAATGGGTAATGAGTAATGGGTAATGAGTAATGGGTAATGGGTAATAAAGATACAACTATTATAAATCAAATACCATTAAAAAGTCTTTTCTTTGCAAAAAAGGGCTTGGTGAAAGTAGTAAAATCAGGTGGAATGAATTCCGCGCCCCTGAACATACGATAACAAGTCGTAACGCACAAAGCCCGGAGCCGCGGCTTCAGCCGCGCTGTTATCACTCGACTAAAGTCGAGGCTTCTGTGATAGCACCATAGCAAGGGGTGTGGAATTTATTCCACCTGCAGACTGAGCGGAAGAAGCAGAAAATGGCGGAAATCGTGGTAGAGCGGCCCGTTACCAGACCGACCCCACACAGATCCGGACGTGCGGAATTACCGCATCCGGCTCTTCAGTTATATATTCACTCGTGTAAAACACACCATTAATACCAGTCGAAAGTTATAGTTCGCCTATTAACTTTCGGCCTTTCCATCTGAAAATGTTTCAATATCTGTTTAAAATCACTCCAGTTACAACTTCGACGCCCACTTCGCCTGTTGAGCCATTTATACAACGACTGAACTACATGGTTATATAAACTCGATAAGCTGCCACTATTATCCGATAAACCAAAGTAGTTTCTGAACCCCATCAGTTTACGTTTTAGTTGAGGTAGCCACTCTTTAAGCTTGTGCGAGCGTCGTTTCTTGATCCATTGAGTATACTCTTTCAAAGTGGTTTTCTGCTTCTTCGCAGAGGTTCTTCGCCTGAGTCTCGCTTGACCTTTCCTGTTGTGATCCCAGTAAAATTCAAATCCGAGAAAAACAAAGTGACGTTTTCTGCAAACTCTAGTTCGGCTGAACTGCATTAATGATGTTTTATCTTCTGCTACGTCCAGGTTGAACTTCTTAAGCCGTTTCGGTAACACCTTATAAAAGCGCTCTGCATCACTGCTAAATTGGAATGCACAGACAAAATCATCCGCATAACGGATCATCATACATCGCCCTCGCATTCTTGGTTTTACTTTCTTTTCAAACCACAAATCCAAAGCATAATGCAGATATATATTTGCCAATACTGGACTGATAACACCGCCCTGAGGGCTGCCTCGAGATGGCTTTCCAATTTCCTTGTCTGGCAGTTTTATCCCTGCTTTTAACCATTGGTTTATCAAATTAAGCATCGCCTTATCATCAATTCTTTGTTTAAGCATCTTCATCAGCCAATCATGGTTAAGGTTGTCGAAAAAGCCTTTAATATCAGCTTCAACAATGTAACCATAATCTCTAAATTGCAGATTAGAATCTAAACTCTGTATTGCTTGGTGAGCACTTTTATTCGGACGATAACCATAGCTGTTACGCAGAAAATCTTGTTCCCAGATACTTTGCAGGATCTGACTGACACTCTGTTGCACCAGTTTATCGTCCACTGTTGGTAGACCTAATGGCCGCTGTTTACCGTTACTCTTCGGAATAAAGATACGCTTAATGTTATTAGCTCGATAACATTTCTGTTTAAGCTCCTGACTTAAGCGCTTGATATTTTCAGGCAGGCTTTGTTGGTACGCTTCGATGGTGACACCATCAATACCAGGTGCAGCCTGTTTATTAAGCTCTCCCCAGCTTTGATACAAGCGTTCAGTATTTAGTAATCCGTATAAATTCTGAAACCTGTGCTTGGGGTGAGTGTATGCTTTAAATGTGATGTTATTAAGTGTGGTTGTCATAGTTTCTCCCAGCCCTACTTCGTCCGGACTATGTATCTGCTCAATAACGAATATAACTGTCAGCTCCTTCGCCATGTACAGGGCTTTCCCCTGCTCAGACTACTATGGGCTGATCTGACTTCCAAAGAGCCATCGTTCGCCTTGCTTTTGGCTTGGCAACCCTACCACTCTCCTTGTGGAGCTCCTTTGGATCTCTCAAGTTCCTGATCCATCTCTTCATACATGCCACGGCTTGATAACTCCGCTGACTCGCCACAATCTCACCATTACGATTGCTTTGCTTGGACTTCGATAAATTCACATACCTCGTCAGTCAGAATGAACGCTTTTCGGAGCGATGCCAGCACTTCAGGGACACGTATCCCCTATGGCCTATATGATACTCTGTGTACGCTTCACCTATTTTGTTCATCTGGTCGCGATTAAAATCGCAGATAAGTGTTCACGAATCCCAAATTCCGCCATAGGCGCAACACTCGATACAGGTGGTTGGTTAAACCTTACCTGACAGGGACTTTCACCCTGCAAGATGCATCAAGCTTCGCTTGACGCACTGAATTCCGCGCCCCTTAACCGTCATCCTCGAGGGGGTTATCGAGGAGCGAATTAGACGACAGTCTAGTATCATGAGCGGAGGAGCCCTGCGACTCCTTTCCGGTGAGTGTGTCGCCGGTCTTATTCTGCACTGAGTGCCCTTTCCTCGGGTTGTTTATTGCTTAGCTTGCTATTTAAGGCGCCGGGATTCCAGCTAAAACACTGCTGAAATGACGGATTGGTAAACTACAGGCATGAAGGGTTAGTAAATTGCTGGAGTGACGAAGAGAAAGTGCGCTTGTACAACCAAGGGGTGTGGAATTTATTCCACCAAAAAACTAAACAGAAACAGCGCGGCTAAAGCCGCAGCCCCAGTAATAAAAAAAACAGGCGCACTGAATTCCACGCCCCTAAACAATATCGCTCTACTGCATGCTCTCAAAGCGAAACTGGCAGACTAATTTAGCGTCCCATTCCAAACAGTACCGTTCTGACCGTTAAAATAACGATTTTCAGATCCATTAACAGGCTTTGGTGCTTAATATAATGAAGATCATATTTATGCTTCCAAAACGCATCTTTAATTGAAGCTCCGTATGTATATTTTACTTGCGCTAACCCGGTAATACCTGGACGTACTACATGGCGGAAACGATAATATGGTATCTCGGTATCAAGCAATTTAATAAAACACTCGCGTTCAGGACGAGGTCCAATCATCGACATCTCGTTTTTGAGGACATTAATCAGCTGTGGTAGCTCATCAATCCGAGTACTACGAATAAAGCGACCAACTCTGGTCACACGAGCATCATTGCGACTGGCCCACTGCGCCCCATCTTTTTCAGCATCAATACGCATAGAGCGAAATTTTATAACTTCAAATTCAGTATTATTTAAACCCGTACGTTTCTGTTTGAAAAACACGCTGCCTGGAGACTCTAACTTGATTAAAACAGCCGTAATCAAACCAATAGGGATAGCTATAAATGAAAGCAAAAAAACTAAAAAGAGATCAAATACCCGCTTAAATAATTTATTAGTTCGATGAGATAAAATTGAAAAAGATTTCTTATTTTGATTTAAAAAATAACGGCTATTCAATAAATCAGTTTCCATAAAACCTAAAAGGAGGTCGAGGTAATTAATTAAAGATTGAACATGTGCCCCCATTCCTACTGCCTTAATTAAGAACTCACACTGTTCCTTATCAAGAAGCGCACGGTTGTGATGACAGACTATTTTCCTACGGAAAGTATCTAATGAATAATCGTTGATTATAAAGTTGATGTTATTTTTAGTTAATATCTTTTCGATCAGCTCAATATCATTATTTGGACAATAAACGTAAATAGAAGTGGTATTAACATTTTTATTTAAAATAAAATTTACGAGATTAAGCATAAAAGTTCCTATGCAGAAAATAATAAAATGAATACGAAACAACTTGTACATTACCCGTTTTCCGCACCTAAAATTCGTAACCGATTGATAAGCAGTGTTTTTTATGTTTCTCTGACTAAGCAGACACAAAAAACCTAATTAAATCAAATTGTTATAGATCAGTGTGGAATGTCGGACATTAAAATTTAATTAAGTAATTGCAGCTAGAAAACAAAGTTGATTAAATATTCAGCTCTGCAAATAGCTCTACATCATTACCGTTTTAAAGGTAGCCTTTTAAACATAATCATAAACCAATTATGATAACTTTCTAATTATATAGTTTATTTTTATTAAACTGTCCATCAAAATAAGATCTATATCAAGCCGGACCTGCTAGTTGAAAATTAAGCGAAACATGGTCCGGCCTTGTTAAATAGATCACAACTCCTACTTTAGCCCCTTTTGCTTATAATTAAATTTTGATTTAATTATTATTTAGGACTGTGCTGTAGTTGCAGGAAGATGCCTGAACCAGACAAGTTAAAATCACCATCAAATAAATACAAAGCCTTATTCTCACAATTATAAAACGCATAGTGGAATAGCAGCCCATAACTTTATGTATCCGTGGTGTTTTTATCGTGATGTACTAAAGTTGATTCTTAGTCGTAGTGTTTTCACATTATTCAGATCTTTAAAGCGCATCAAAAATAAAATTTGATGGCAATTAAAAGTAAAACAGGGTGGTTAAAATGTTGCAGCCCAAACACAATAATATTGATAAATATATTATATCTATCGCAACTGCTATTTTATTCTTCTCTTCATCACTTGTACAAGCTGGTAACGAATTAAGCAAACTCATAGGTTATGCTTCATTAGCATTAATGGCTGCTGTTGCTTTTGCTGACTTAGTTTATAAATTGATAATTACAGGTGAAATGAAACTAGACAGAGTTGCCAGCTCGATTTTTCTCTATTTTTTGCTCACCTGTTTCGGCATGGTCTCGCTGTCAACATCACCAATAACATTCATCATTAATATCTTATTCTTTCTTGTATTTTATCTATCGCTGATCAATATGTTGAGATTCAGTGCACTGGAAAGTGCCTTGTCGGCTTTGTTTGTACTCTTCTGCATAATTTCAATAATTAACTACTTAACCTTAGTTGAACAAGGTAAATATAGTTTTATATTTAATAATTCAAATACATTAGGAATGTTTTCATTTATGGGGTCGTATTTCATATTGTCCCAACGAAACTATGGAAGGAAAGTCAGGTTTTTATTTTGCCTGATTGTTTTGGCAAACATCCTGATATCCGGGAGCAGATCTGCACTGGGTGCATATCTTATTGTTATTTCAGGGCCTTTTTTCTTGCCGGTTATATTACGTATTGGACCTAAAAAACTTTACTTGATGTTAATGTCTATATTTTTCTCAGTTGCTATTTTCTACATGAATATCAGATCAACTGAGATTGGCAGTGTCATTACTAATTTATCAAGATTATATTTAGAAAAAAATCTGTATTCCGGTAGACAGGAAATTTGGTCAGCAATAGTTGAATCCATGTCCTTCTCTGACTACTTCACGGGTAAAGGCACTGCTGTCCTCCCCTCTACAGTCACGGGTATGGAATTATCCGCTCACAATAGTTATCTGCAAATTATTTTTCAAAACGGTGTGTTTGCTCTGCTTGCTATTCTTGCAATGCTTTACTTTGCTCTGCCATCAAAGGCACAGTTAGAAAATGATAACACCCTGAAATACTCGTTTATATATATTGTGGCCATTAGCTTTTGCGCACTTTGGGAGGTTTTTTTATTACAAAACCACCCCGTGATTTCAATTCTCGTGTTGATTATCCTGGCTTCCTCATATCTAAATAAAAGAAAGGCGGATATTTAGAGCTATAAGTATGGAGTAAGTCATGATTAAAAACTTAATAAAAAAAAGCTCTAAGTCATTGATAATAAGGGTTTCTGGTAGTTTATTAACATTAGCAATGACAATTTTAATAACCAATAAGCTGGGAGTGGCAGATTCGGGAGTTTATTTCCTGGCTTTCAGCATATTCTCCGTTTTCGCATCTGTAGCATCACTTGGCTTAACCAATGAAGCTCTTAGACAGAATGCATATTGTTTATCAGAAAATAACTATAGAGAAAGCAGATTTCTATTAATTAACAGCATTAAAACATCCTTTGTTTCCGGAGTCTGCTTTGCTGTTGTTTTATATATCCTGGCGGGGATGGTATTTACAAATATTTTTCAGATACAAAGATTGAATATACCGCTTACACTGTTCGCATTTGCCGTTCCATTTTTCTCAGTGATGACGGTTGTCAGTATGTATCTGCAAGGCGCTTCAAAAGCATCTTCATCTGTGCTGTGCCAATTTTTTTTAACACCGTGTTTATGCTGTGTACTGTTATTGTTACTGGATATCGATTTAAATTCTGTCGTAGCTCTATATTTATTTTCACTGATTGTTTCAACCGTATTTGCTGTATACCTTGCAGAACGAGTGACTAATCAGCTAGGCATTAAACTATTAAGTAAAGATTCGATATTACAAGCAAAGTTTGTTGCAGGCACCTGGTCTTTATTATTCATTCAAATATTTATGGTTTTAAATCAGCATATAGGTCAGTTTATGCTGGGAATATGGAGTAGCGAATCTGATGTCGCGCTATTCTCTGTTGCAAAACGATTGACTATGCTGCTAGGTTTTGTAATAGCTGCGGTTAATACGATTGTTGCTCCAAAACTAGCCGAGTGCCACAAGCGAGCTGATCACGATGGAATGGTTGATGTCGTAAAATCTGCCACTATGTTGCTGATTACTATAGCGACCCCGGTTCTTGTAGTCGTTAACTTATTTCCTGGTTTTATATTGCAATTATTTGGTCATGATTTCGTTTCACCTGAATCTGTACTGAGTTTTCGAATTTTGATTTTAGGGCAATATGTGAATCTAATTACAGGAACGGTTGCGTACTTATTAATCGCAACTAAAAATGAATCAGTACATAAAAATAATATTATATATTCTTTTGTTGTCACTGCTGTATTAGGCACCCTATTAAGGGATTATGGGATTCTGGGGGTTTCGACTGCGGTCACCGCAGGTGTGATCTTATGCAATTTACTTTCCTGGCATTCAAGCCTGAAGCGGGTAAATATTAATACGCTGAAATTTTGGTGATAGATAAATAAATCATGATGCTTATGGACTTAACTCAGGCTCTTGATTAAAACCGCAACAAACGAAACGTCTGTTGTTATGATTAAGGTCCAAGCTACCTGAATTAACTATAGCACAATAATTTTTATTCACATTTTTGCGTTATTAATCATTTTTATGGTGTGTAGCGTTGCGTTTGTTGTGCTAAAAATTAACTGTACTGTTCAGGTACGTTTCATTATTTTTTGCCGTGGAATTCACCCCACAACAAATGTAAATAAATCAATAATATAAGCTATTACTTTATTGATTTGCCGGAGCCGATTCTGGCGTATATGACGATGCTCATGATAGCGAAAAACATTCAAATAAGGCTTTAGTCTGGGAGGGGAAATGTTTAGCAAAATAATCTTGGACTTATTTTCTAAGTTAAACGAAGAAAATGTAACCTATTGTCATTGGAAAAGTACGGAGCACCTGGCTGCTTCTTTTGAAGCAAAAACTGACTTAGATGTTCTGGTGAGTCGATATCATGCACGTACATGTGAGTCGGTGTTGCTTGCCGTGGGGTTTGTCAGAGCTCGCACACCCGATGCCAGGACTTATCCATGTGTTGAGGATTATCTGTTTTATGATGCAGAACTACAGCGCTGGATCCATTTTCATATGCATTACCAATTACCCTGTGGAGATCGTTGGGTAAAATCATATCGAACGCCGATTGAAGATTATCTATTGCAGAATAGAGTCTATCTTAAGCAGTATAATATTTATAATATAGATCCCGTTTCCGAATATTTATTCTTCATAACAAGAATGCATATGAAATGGGCTACTCCTATAAAAAAAAGCAGTGTGCTACAAGAAAATGAGTTTTTAGCACAATTATTGAAAGATAATGGTATTAATTCAGAAAATCTCAAAAGCCATTTTGTTAAGCATCCGTTGTGCGTCGATGGCACCTTTGCAATCGCAGAAGCCTACTTTTTAAAATCACCTGAAAGCATATCTTCAAAACAAGTTAATTTATTTCAAAAACAACTCCTGGTTTATAGAAGAATGGGCCGGTTAACGTTCTTTAGGCTAAATATATCAAGGTACTTATTGCGTCTGCATATTGAGTTTTACCGACGGATATTAAAAGATTATTCATTTGGCCGGCGGGCTATCGTGAATGGCTCTCGCTTATTTTCTTTTGTGGGAATGGATGGTTCGGGTAAATCGACAATGATAGATGAAGTTTATCGGGAAATGGGTAAACAATTAAATGTCACTAGGATCTTCTTAGGTACAGGACGCAGTGGCGCCGGTTTATTTAGAAAGTTCATATTTATAATTTATGACTTTAAGAGTAAGAAAAACAGATCGACTGCAACTGAAAATAAGGGAATAAAAAAAATCAGTTTAGGAAAATTATTCTGGATCTATCTCTGTTTACGAGACAGAAATAAAGAATTGACTAAATTACACCGATCTGCCGCTAATGGAAATGTTGTTTTAATCGACCGGTGGCCGCAAAGAGCTATTACTGATTTTGCCGATGCCCCTAAGTTGGCGGAGTATGTTAATGCTAAGGGTCTAGCCGGTTACTTAGCCCGACGTGAAGCTGATTTCTATACAAAGATAGAGTCTATTAATATTGATAAGCATCTCCTGTTTGATATCCAACCGGAAACGTCATTAAAAAGAAAACCGAACGAATTAACCCTTGATTTAGCTATTAAATATAGAGAGGTAATGCATAACCTCAGGGCTGATATCTATAAAAACTGTGATTTTATAGACGCTGAAAAATCTTATGGAGAAGTAAAAAATAAAGTTTGTAAAATAGTCTGGAACACGATCAATGGAAGATAAAAAAATGGAATTATTCGGCATGCCTTGTTCGGGGAAATCGACCTATTTAAATGCAACTTTCGCAATATCGGAAATTGCTTATGCAGATCGTCTACCTTTATATTACCGTTTATTTGGCATTATTTTTGAATTTTTCAGATCACCGGGTTTAATTTTTTTAATTATCAAAACATTCAAATTTATTAAGCTTAATAACTTATTTTTCCATCTCATTGGTATTATCAGATTTTATTCCAGGCTTAATCAACTCAAAGGATACTTAGGTAATAGCCGGATTCAGGAAGAAGGTTTATACCAGGCCATGTGGGGACTATTTATTGGAATGAAAATAGAAAAAAAAAGCTTAGCGCTTGCTCAGCAAATATTTAAAAAAAAACTTAATGATCCAAGAGCGGTTATTTACTTATCTGCATCTAAGAGTACGGTTTATTCCAGAGAGATGGCTCGGGAAAAAAAGACCAGGCTATCTGTCTTATTATCCCGAAACCCGCAAAAATATTCTTCTTGCCGGAGTTGGATGGCGTATCTCTTGCGCTTAATGAGACAGCAAAACAGATCCATAAAAATAATATCTTCAAAGTGAGCTAATGATGAAAAAAATAATTTTTGTTGCAAGTGGCCGCTCATTTCATGCGACACGATGGGCCAATGCTCTTTCCGATTTAGGACATGAGATTCATTTTTTCTCTAATATTCCTTTAGAACGTCCCCTGAATTCTACTATTAAAGTGTATAACGCTTCCGGAAAAGGAAGGCTTGCAGGGTATTTCCTGAATGCACCTGAATTGAGATCTTTAATTAAAAAGATTCGTCCGGATATTGTCCATGCCCATTATTCCAGTGGCAATGGGATTTTAGCGGCATTAGCATTGTTTAATTTGAAGGTTCCCTTTATCACCTCGCTCTATGGCGCAGAAGTATTTGATTTCCCGAAAAAATCTTGGCTGCATAAATTTATTCTTAAATGTGTTTGTGTTAAGGCAACAAGAGTTCTTTCAACCAGCAGGGTTATGGCAAAGGAATTTTCGATTCATTACCCTAGGTTGCCAGTCCCCATCGTTACACCCTTTGGCGTTGATACTGCAAAGTTTAAAAATGAGAAAGAAAAAAAAGACAGTCATAAGCTTATCGTAGGCATGGTGAAAAAATTAGAGGATAAATATGGCGTTGATATCTTTATTAAGGCTGCTGCGCTTATCATTGAGTCTAATGATTTTAAAAATATTTCATTCAAGATTGTTGGCGGTGGGAGTAAAGAAAGAGAATTAAAGTCTCTTGCTGAAAAATTAGGTATATCTGCTCAAATAGAATTTATGGGCTGGTTAGCCAATGATGAAATCCCTTTATTTCTGAATCAACTTGATATTTTCGTTGTTCCGAGCCGGCACAAAAGTGAAAGCTTTGGTGTGGCTGCTGTTGAAGCTCAATCATGCGGCATTCCTATCATTGTCTCTAATTTAGGCGGCTTACCTGAAGTTATTGAAGATGGCGTAACGGGTTTATTAGTTGAGCCGGAAGATGAGCTGTCTTTGGCCAACGCGGTTAAAAAAATTCTGTTGGATCAAGAGCTATCTAAATCAATGTCAATTGCCGGACAAAAGCGAGTGAAAGCATTATTTGATTGGAGAAAGTCAATAGAGCAAGTTAATAAAATCTACTATAGTATTCTTAGTAAATAATTTTACAATTTTTATCGATTAGCACTAGGGCCTGTTTATCTTTCATTGCCAAACCTGTAGTCGCCTAGAAATCACTCAATCAAGGCGCGAGAAGTGTGGTTTAGTTATTCTAAATGAACTTTGAGCAACACAGAGTGGGTGATTTTTAGGCACAACCCAAAGGGCTGGGCTATTTTTCACTCTGACTGCGTTGTCAAATATTAACTCTAGATGGCTATTACTTAAATTTTCCGCCTTGCCAGAGTAAAAAACAGCCTCCAGCAGGAACGGCAATGAAAGATAAACAGGCTCTAACATTTAGAAATAATTATTCCCATCAGGTTTGAGATTATGACTAATTTAGTATCAATTATTATGCCTTCTTACAATTCAGAGAAAACGATTGCAGAGAGCATCGAATCAGTATTATCGCAAACATATTCTCATTGGGAACTGTTAATCACCGATGACCATTCTGAAGACTCAACTGTCGCTATAATTGAACATTTCAAAGCTAAAGATTCACGTATCAAGCTGTTTGTAACGACTGATAATGGTGGAGCCGGCAAGGCTAGAAATAATTCAATTAAAAAAGCCTGTGGTCGCTATATAGCCTTCCTTGATGCCGATGATTTATGGTTACCGCGTAAATTAGAAAAACAAATCGCTTTTATGCTGAAGAATAAGTATGCTTTCACATATACCTCATACCAGAAATTTACCTCAAAAACAGAGCTCGGAATAATTAATCCACCGTTATCGACTTCATATCAGGAATTACTTTATAGTAATGTCATTGGATGCTTGACTGCTATTTATGATACACAAGTTACCGGTAAGCAATATATGCCATTAATTAGAAAACGTCAGGATATGGGATTATGGCTAGCAATTTTAAGTAAAGTGCCTAAGGCACACTGTCTGAATGAAGTCCTTGGGAAATACCGTGTTGATACTGGAATGACACAGAATAAATTTAGTGCGGTTAAATACCAGTGGATTTTTTATCGGAAAGTTATTCGCTTGAGCTTTATCAATTCGCTATTAAAATTTTCAGTTTATGCTTATAAAGGTTATATAAAAAGTCAGAAGTAAAATCCCCCTAAGAGTAATTATTAGATGGCGAAAAAATAGATTAAGTCGTGATTCGTATTGCTTACACGACCTAATCCTTATTAGTGAGGGTTGTAAATCAAGTACATCTATAAGTGGTACTCGATATAAAGCAGCGGCGCTCCTGCCTGATCTCCATTATAAGCTTCCGCAACTCTTGTTCCAGAACCGCTCAAGATAAAAACCATGGCACTGCCACTGTTCCATCCTGTCTCGGAAATGATCTCCTGAACAATAGGTGACAAATCTGCAGTTCGCTGCTCTTCCCCCGCGACTCCGACAGTCCCCCAAGCCGCGGGAGACCATGGAACGGATGCATTGGTCTTGGTCCGGCTGCTGATATTGTAGCCTATATTGGCAAAGCCAGGCGCATTGGCAGTTCTTTCACCATTAATGAGAATCTGAGCACTCTCTACAGACCTCTCATCGACCTTAAACTGAATGTAAGCTTTACTTATAACAGCATTATCGGGAATAGAGAGATTGCTAAAACGCACCCCGATGGTCTGCTGCCGACCTTTGTTAACAACCAGTTCAAGGTCGGAACTGGTAATATACATTGCTCCGTCAGCATATTCTTCTGCATCATCAGCACTTGCTGAAACCCTGCTTTGCAGGATGGAAAGCTCTGCAGTCCCAGCACTGACGATGACACTACGGGTAAGCGAAGCACTGTTATTATTGGAGTCGCTAACCGTGTAAGTAACCGTATAGTTGCCCGCAACGGCAGTATTGACATTTGAATCGACCTGTATGAAAGCACTAATATCACCATCTTTTTCGTCTATCGCCGTTGCCCCCGGATCCGTAAACGTATCACCAAGATTAAGATTCATTGGATTGGCCCCGCTAAGGGTAAGCACCGGGCCGAGAGCGCTGGCATCTGTTGTATATTCCAGATAAAGTAGCGGTGCTCCTGCCTGATCTCCATCATAAGCTTCTGCAACTCTTGTTCCTGAATCGCTGAAGATAAAGGCGATGGCATTACCACTGCTCCATCCTGTTTCGGAGATGATCTCCTGAACAATAGATGACAAATCTGGGGTTCGCTGCTCTTCCCCCGCGACTCCGACAGTATCCCAAACAGCAGGAGACCAGTAAACCGATGCATTGGTCTTGGTTCGGCTGCTGATATTGTAGTCTGTATTGACAAAGCCAGACGCATTGGCGGTACTTTCACCATGAATGAGAATCTGAGCACTGTTTACAGAGTTCTCATCGACCTTAAACTGAATATAAGCTTTGCTTATAACAGCATTATCGGGAATAGATAGATCGGTGAAACGAACTCCGACGGTCTGCTCCCGACTTTTGTTAACGACCAGTTCAAGATCGGAACTGGTAATATACATTGTTCCATCAGCATACTCTTCAGCATCATCTGCACTTGCTGAAACCCTGCTTTGCAGAAAGGAAAACCCTGGAGTTTCGTTACTAACGCCAACAATTGACACATCATCGGAGCTAAACAATTCACCATCGTAGCCAGTGAGGCGCAGTACATAAGTGCCTGCCGTCGAGAGCGAAGCTGTGGTCTGTGGATCGTTAGGATCTGTAAAGCTAACTTCTCCCGGCCCGCTGAGTTTGCTCCATGTAGAGAGCAATGTATTATCAGGCAATCCGTCATCAGAAACACTGCCATTAAGCTGAACACTGTCCGGCAGAGTGATCGACTGCCCATCTCCTGCTGAAACGACAGGTGCCTCATTTCCAGATGTAATTATTGTTGGAATTTTCAATTCATATATCTTGCCATCATTCTCGTAAGGATCGCTGCCATTATCAACACCGCGAGTCACCATATATAAGTTAGTCGTTGACGGTTCAACGCTACCAGGAGCCAGAGCAAGTCCGGCAGGATGATCTGCGTTAAGAGCTGAGATATCGATAGTGTGCAACAGTACCCCATCTATAGTGGTCTGAAGAATCAACTCTGTTCGATTACTGGCAATAAACAGAGTGTTATCTGCTGGATTGAAAACAATGCCTTCAGGATCGATTAAACCCAGGCTCCTTGTATCAAAACTGGTAATCAGATCGTCCCCCGGTACACTGTCGAAGACCTTATTTGGACCGGGCTGGATCCTATACACTCTGTTAGCAGAACCATTAACTATAAATAAAGAGTTCAACCCGTAATCCACATCCTCCGCATCCACAATTCCCAAAGAAAGTCCGGTTACACTATCGTCAGAGGTAAAGCAAACATTATCCCCTCCCGGATCAACCTCGTAGATTGATACAGTTCCTGTATCATCAGAAATGAAGCAATGGTTGTTATTCGGATTAATGCTTATTCCAGTAGGCTCATCGGAAAAGGAAAGCGTCGAAAAGGTTTCAAGGAGAGTACCGTAACGATCGGTTTTGAATACGTTGCTCCTAATCTCCCGAAAAATAGCCATCTCATTGACTTCAGAATCCGAAACCAAAAAAACGTCTTCGCCGGGAAGGTAAACGATACCAGCCGCATCCGGGCAGGGAAAACTTGAAGTATCAATAATCTGAATAAGCTCAGCCTCTACTTCATCGGCCATTAATCGAGAGGCTCCCGTTACTAAAGAGATAGCAACTAAAGTTGCAGCTATAATTCGCGCAATATGGCAGTATTCTTTCTGTAAGGATTTCATTATCACACCTTTAAACTATCATTTTACAATATAAGGATCCTTATTTTTAATACGGTCTCGACCTTGGAACCGCTGAATATTTTTATATCCAATATTGAGTCATCAAGGCTATTAAGACTACCTGAATCCGCATATTGGGCGACAATTTAGAAATGAATTATTTAACGGATAAAGAACAGCAAAACGAATCCATTAAAAATTCACTACCATATAAAGTGTGATACACCTCTTGTTTTTTGCAACGTCAAAATAAATATATTGATATAACAAACAATCACCAACTATGGATAAATTTTATTCCATAATAAAGATGACTCTAATAGTTATGTCTGAGTAAACTATTGCAGCACGCGTCCAATAGCTTCAACCACTGCAAACTTCCCTCTTCTCTGATATCTCAATAATACAGCCAAAGTAAAGAGCAGCAATAAAACCCTATCAGTACTACCTCCGTTACCACCTTCTCTCAACGACGTTTCTGTTATTAAAGGGGCAATATCAACACTCATCGGGTTACTAACTACAACACGGCGGGTAGCCGAAGCGCGGTTGCCGTCTGAGTCGCTAACCGTGTAAATAACCTGATAGCTAGCAGCAACGGCAGTGTCGACATCGGAAACGGTCTGTACGGAAGCACTAAGATTGCCATCTCTATCGTCCATCGCCGTTACCCCCGGATCACTGAAAATATCACCGAGATTAAGGTTCATTGGATTGTCACCGTTCAGGGTGATCAGCGGAGCGACCGTATTGTCAATGACGACAACACTGCGAGTAGCCGAAGCACGGTTGCCGTCAAAGTCGGTAACCCTGTAAGTAATCTGATAGCTAGCAGCAACGGCAGTGTCGACATCGGAAACGACCTGTACCGAAGCACTAAGATCGCCATCTCTATCGTCCATCGCCATTACCCCCGGATCACTGAAAGTATCACCGAGATTAAGGTTCAGTGGATTGGCTCCGTTCAGGGTGATCAGCGGAGCGACCGTATTGTCAATGACGACAACACTGCGAGTAGCCGAAGCACTCTTGCCGTCAAAGTCAGTAACCGTGTAAATAACCTGATAGCGGCCAGCAACGGCAGTGTCGACATCGGAAACGACCTGTATAAAATCTGTAAGATCGCCATCTCTATCGTCCATCGCCGTTGCCTCCGGGTCACTGAAAATATCACCGAGATTAAGTTTCAGTGGATTGCCACCGTTCAGGGTGAGCACCGGAGCGGTATTAATCAGATAGGGGATCTCCAATTCATATATCATGCCATCATTTTCGTCAGGATCGTCACCATTATCAGTACCGCGAGTCACCATATATAAGCTAGTCATTGACGGGTCAACGCTACCAGGTGCCAGAGCGAGTCCTGATGGCTTGTTCGGGTTGAGAGTCGAGATATTGATAGTATTCAACAGCACTCCATCTATAGAGGTCTGAATGATCAAATCGTTTTGACGACCAACGATAAACAGCGTGTGATCTGTTGAATTGAAGACTATGCCTTCGGGATCATCCACACCTAGAGCATATGTATCAAAACTACTAACAAGATCGTCCCCTGTTAATACGCTATCGAATACGCCATTTGCTCCGGGCATAATTCGGTACACTCTATCGGCACTACCATCAACGTAAAATAGAGAGTCCAGTCCGTAAGTCAAGTCCTCTGGATCGTTACTGCCAAAATCATTTTGTGTGGCGAATGAAGTTACACTGTCGTCAGCGGTGAGACAAACACCATCAAGCCCCGGATCGACCTCGTAGATTGAATAGTTGTCATCATCACTGAAAAAGCAATGGTTGTTTTCCGGATTGATTGTTACCCCTGTAGGCTCCCTGGAAAACGAAAGCGTCGAAAAGGTTTCCAGAAGAGTACCGTACCGATCGACTTTGAATATGTTGCTCCCCTCAAAAATAGCCATCTCATTAATTTCAGAGTCCGAGATCAAAAAAGCGTCTTGAGAGGGAAGGTAGACGATACCAGCCGTATCTGGAGCGGGAAAATTAGAGGTATCGATGATCTGAATGAGATTAGGCTCTATCTCGTCAGCCATTAATCGAGGGGCAACCATTACTAGCAAGATGCCTGCTAAAGTTGCAGGTATAACGTAACAATCAAGCGGAATCGCAGCCAAAATCATGGCTATATGGCAAAACCATTTACCATTTAAGAGCTTCATAAAATGCACCTTTAAATAATAACGCTACATATAAAAATCCTTATTTTTAATACGGTTCCAGCCTTAGAACCGCTGAAAGATAAACACCTGGCCAGTATTATTCATAGCGTCCCATATCCGGATTCTGACCCGCATAATCATCACTTGCTATTTGTAATACCAGTTCAGAAAGATGGGTATAACTTGCCGTTCCCGCATCAATACCCGGAGCACCCTGTTGTAAGGTAAAGTCACTGTTTCTTTGTGGATTGCTATAGAGATTGTTGCTGCCGATTACAGTATCTTGTGTATCTATTGGATTGTTGTAAAAAAGATTGTAATCAGAGATAGAATCGCCTTTAACTCGTTTGATCGCTGTAGTTGCGGCTGCTTCAAAAATATTGTTAAGAATAACCATATTATCACCACCGGTGATATGATATCCGTTATTGTAGAAGTAGTTATTATAGATACGTACCCGTTCAGTTATAGCTGTACCTTGAAAGTTTTCCTTTGTATCCTCAAACATCGCGCCAATAGCAACATCCTTCATACCTTGAAAAAGATTTCTATAAATATCAAATGTCCGTTTTGAATCACCAACATAATCTATAAGTTGAATTCCATCCTCTCCCGCAGCTGAAAAGATATTATCATGAATGTCATAATGCATATTGAGGACATTGGAACTATTGAAAAGATGGATTTCTATACTATCATCATGCGAATTTATGAGTTCGTTATAAGCGATCAGGAAACTGCCGTAATATTTTGTATCAATATCAATGGCATCATCTCCTGCGTTCTCTATCCGAGTATGTGTAACAGCACCGCCGGCATTGGTCTCAAAACTGATCGCATCTTTTCGGGTATTGTAAAATTTGCAATAATGAACCTCTCCGTAATTATCATTAAAGGTCACCCCTTTACCAGTATTGGTTATAGTCAGACCGATGAATTTTAAATTTGCTGATTTTCCCTGTACCCCATCGATAAGATGCATAGTTGGTTTACCTTTAATAATGGTCATATCGATATCGGTTTCGTCTTCGCTTGTTAAGTACCTGGACACAATGGAAATGTTATTTTTATCAACATAGAGGGTCTTATTTACTTCATAAGTACCTGGAGCCAGCACAATGGTATCTCCTGCTACTGCATTAAAAATGGCATCTTGAATAGTCGGATAATCGCCTGGAACATTGCGTATAGTGGAGAGGGAAATCGGCTCACTCATAACCCCATTATGGAAAACCGAAGTACTGTTTCCGTCGGAGCCGGCAACCGTATAAGTATCCGCAGCGGAAGTATTTACATTTGATATACTTGCTAACGTTACAGCCATAATCAGAATAATATGACAAAGTTCTTTCTGTAAGCGTTTCATAATGACACCTTCAAATAATCACATCTGCCTTTCCGCAGCTAAAGCCGATATTTAACATTCCGAGCCCATCTCATATCAAAAAAGTATCAAGTTTTAACTAGCGCCAGCTAAAAACAGCCGTCGAATTTTTTTGAAAAAAAAGCAAAATAAAAAACAAACAGTTTTTAGTAGATACAGAATGTCAGTCACATAAAAAATATAAAAATATTCACAATGCTGATCAAGTTCACATTAAAGTATTGCAAAAGTTTAATTTTTTACAATGTTAAAACCACCTGACATTATTCAATTGCAACTAAGTTATTGTTAAATATCTGTGTTTTTTTCAGAAAAAGATGATTTAGAGCAGGTATATTTTTGCAATACCTTCTATTTTGATATTTTTGTTAAACCAATTCGCTAATTAACTGTTCAGTGATATATGCGTGAAATTAACAAATACCATTTGCGGCGATTGAAAAACTAAAAAACAGAGACTAGCCTTTAGTAAGGAATCACTAGGGCCTGTTTATCTTTCATCGCCGTTCCTGCTGGAGGCTATTTTTTATTCTGGCAAGACGGAAAATTTAAGTAATAGCCATCTATAGTTAACATTTGACAACGCAGTCAAAGTGAAAAATAGCCCCAGCCCTTTGGGTAGTGCCTAAAAATCACTCACTCTGTGTTGCTCAAAGTTCATTTAGAATAACTAAACCACACTTCTCGCGCCTTGATTGAGTGATTTCTAGGCGACTACAGGTTTGGCGATGAAAGATAAACAGGCCCTAGTACCTTGACACATTAATTATGATTGTTTGAGTTAAGTATTTGTTCGCTGACTTACTACAACAGGGGCCTCGGCTTTAGCCGAGCGATATAGCAAGCTAACAGTGTATTATAGCGCGGCTGAAGCCGCGGCCCCGAGTTGTTTCAATCGTTCATCTTCATTGTGTTTAGGTACTAGCATGAGCGCATAAGAAATATAGTGACTATTTTTTCTAAGGAAATTCATGATGTATGGATATAAAAAAATGCTCTCAGATATACAAAAAGATTTAGCCAAGTATATAGAGTTATATCCGGCTCACTCCAACAAACCGCCGGGTGCTCTGAGGGTGCTACTTCATTCACCAGCTTTTTATGCAGTAGCAAGTTACCGCATACTATATGCACTGAAAATATGGCAAGAGACAACTGACACCCGACTTGGGAAAATTTTATATAACGGACTTCATATACTTTCTTGTAGGTTTTGGACGATAGCACTGAAAATCCACATTGCAAATTGGCCGGAAATAGGTCCTGGACTTTACTTGTCCAATAAAGGAGGGATCATTATAGGTCCTAAAAGAATGGGCTCAGGTTGTGTGATCCATCACAACGTAACAATTGGTAGGAATCTGATGAAACAAGAACACCCAGATATCGGAAACAATGTCTGGATTGGTGCTAATTCTCTTATCTACGGACAGATTATTAAAGATGGTGTAATTGTGCAGGCAGGAACGATCGTTGCAAAAAATGTTCCTGCATATGCTGTTATCAAGGGAAATCCAGGAAGAGTCGTACGCAGGAACATTGATAACTGTAGTTTCCTGTCTAATTATGCTCCCAACTTAAAAGATGGGGAGAGTCAAACCTATGTTTGAGAATCTCAACTCAGATTTACTTAGGTATTGTAACATGGCAAAGAGGAAGCCATCTTTGCTCAGTAAATGCCGTATTATCCTAATCTCTATGGGATTTCAAGCGACTGTCATTTATCGCTTCGGAAGATGGGTTAACATTATATTCGCGGGTCGTTCTCTGGCTTTTCTGCGCTATTTTTTCCTGGCCATACACTATTGTCTTTATCACCTGATCGTAAAACTCTACGGGATCGATATAAATCGCAGGGCCGTTATCGGTAAAGGTCTGTATATCGGCCATTTTGCTGGTATTAAAATTGCCCCTTGTGAGATAGGCAAATTCTGCTCTATATATCAACATGTAAAAATAGGCTCGGCTAATATCATTGAAAGTGGAAAAGTTCCATATATTGGTTCTCACGTGTGGATCGGCCCTCATGCCAAGATTAAGGGCAATATTACCCTAGGGGATAACAGCACAATCTCGGCGGGAACGATAGTAACTGGAGATGCCAGCCCCTGCAGTCTTGTAACGGGTGATCCAGCAAGGGTTGTATCTACTTCATACGATAACCGTTCCCTACTGTGTATCAACGAATAAGCATAGCTGTTGTTTAAACTGTTTAATATTTTGTGACAACTAATTTAATTGATTGATATAGAAAAAAAGGTAAAGAAACATTATGCATAGTTCGTTATCCAAACTTGTGACAAGTTTTTTTCTAATT
>CAXXRV010000005.1:0-349068 GCA_963674525.2 uncultured Psychromonas sp.
TCGCGACTGAGAACATAAAGTGATAGTCATCGATGCCTTCTTGATGCACTTCGTCCGATATGAGCTGAGCATCATCGAGATTATTGGTAATATAAAACAACCTTTTCATATGCCACCTTTAGCGCTATTTTATCGATACTTGTGAGTAAGTGTAGTTCGCTATTGAGATATTGCTCAAGGCAGTTGATATCCTTGGTTAACTCAATATTGCTGTTTTTCTCTTCTGACATTATTTTCTGCATTGCAGCTCGGGATTATTACCAATAAGAACAACACTTAAAGAGTGGCGTTTTAGCAAGTACAAATGATAAGCTTTAACTTCCATAAAAGTATTTAGCCTGCTGCCTTTAGCTACGTTGGACGTAAACCTTAACGGGAGGAGCATATGGCAAAAATTATAATAACGCTTTTAATTATCGCTGTTGTCACGCTGCTGGCAGTACTTGGCCATCTCTCCCGATCGGGAAAAGCACCGGGTCTTACAGAAGGGAAACTGCACAGATGCCCTGACAAAGCCAACTGTGTGAGCAGTGAGTATAGGAAAGATAGTAAGCACTATATTACGCCCGTCACTCTTCCGGAAAGTGCGATGGTCGACAGTCTGCAGATACTTCAGGAAACGATTAAAGGCTTAGGCGGAGTCATAGAGACAGAAAATCAGAGCTATATCGCCGCCACCTTTTCTTCATCTGTCTTTGGCTTTGTCGACGATCTGGAAATCAGGCTGGATCCGGTAAAAAATACCATCCATTTTCGCGCATCATCGCGGGTTGGATACAGTGACTTTGGCGTTAATAAAAAGCGGGTTAAATTAATAAAAGATCTTTTTTTACAGAAAGTAAAAAACCGTTAGCAAAGAATAGGGGGCTTAACCCCGGGCCTTTAAACCGGAGCTCAAGTGTTTTCTTTCAATACTTCGCAGTGCTGTATATGATAACAGCGACAATCAATCCTAAGGATATTAAAAATGAAAGCATTATTACTTATCGCCCACGGCAGCCGCCGCCAGCAGTCAAACGCTGAAGTGCTTGAACTGGCAGAAAGATTAAAAGAAAACTGCTCGCAGCAATATCCTATTATCCATGCTGGTTTTTTAGAGATTGCCACTCCGCAGATACCGGATGTTATCAAAAAGTGCAGCGAGCAAGGCGCAACAGAAATCCTTATTTTACCCTACTTTCTTAATTCCGGTCGTCATGTCGTCGATGATATTCCCAATATCGTTAAAGACAGTAAGCAGTATTATCCTGGTATTGATATAAAAGTTGCTGCGCATCTGGGGAATTCACCTCTGATCCTCGACTTATTGATTAGCACGGCAAACGCAACCAAATAGTATTTAAGCGGCCTTCGCAACACTCGCTTAAGTATAACCTTCAAATATGGCAGCGGAGTGAACTCCGCTGCCATATTTTTGGCGATGCCCTCTTGTTGTGCAAAGACCAGGCTATATTATGAGTAGATATGTGTTTTCAGGGTTGTTAATGACTGCTCAAGCGCAGATTTACTATGTGCCTGGAAGTTAATATGGCCCATTTTTCTACCGGGCCGGCAGGATTTTTGATAAGAATAAACTTCAGCGTTTTGAGTGAGTAGCGGCTGAAAGTTGACTTCTTTTCCTAAGATATTAAGCATTGCCGTACGGCCGGTTATTTTTGTCTCACCTAACGGCATAGCGCTTATTGCCCGTAGATGATTTTCAAATTGACAGGTAGTACTGCCTAATTGAGTCCAGTGTCCGCTATTGTGAACACGAGGCGCCAATTCATTAATAATAATTTCACCATCAACGACAAAGCATTCCATTGACAAAATACCCACGTAATCAAGTCGCTCGAGTATTTTATTAATGTAAGACTGGGCTGTTGTTTCCAAGGCCCTTAAGTCACCAGTGGCCGGTGCTTTAGAAGTCACTAGAATACCATCTTTATGGTCGTTTTCAGTCAGAGCATAAAATACTTTTTCACCAGAAACAGAGCGAGCAGCAATAATGGAGACTTCATGCGTAAAATCTACCCACTGCTCAAGGACAACATCACCTAAACTTTGTGCCTTTAAAAGCGCTTCAAGTTGCTGTTCTGATCGGCATCGCCACTGATTTTTTCCGTCATAACCTTGCTCCTGCGCTTTAATAATTAACGGAAAACCTATATTTTTGGCCGCGCTTTTGATCTGCTCAGCGCTGCTGGCATAATAATACTGCACCGTTGGCAAACCCATCTCATTGAGAAAACTTTTTTCTCTATATCTATTTTGGGTAATGGCGATAGCACCCGGTGAAGGCGCGACGCGACAAAACTGCTGCAGTTCATTAAGCAGTTCCAGATTGACATCTTCTTTCTCGACGGTGATCAGCTCCGGCGTCCCGAGAAGTTGGTAAAGCGCTTTCGCCGATACATCTTTATCGTAATAGACAATATCACCTAAGCCTTGAACGGGGTTTGCGCCTTCTTCATTATCGGCAAGAAAACTGCAGGTGATGTTCAATGTTTGGCCCGCTTTTGCCATCATTTGTGCAAGCTGGCCACTTCCCATAATTGCAATATGCATTAGACTACCTCTTCTTTAACACTGTCAGTTTGTTGTGCACGCCATGCGACGAGTTTTGCTGATAAATCTGCATTCGAGGTGGCTAAAATTTGCGCGGCTAATAAACCCGCGTTATAAGCGCCAGACTCACCAATCGCCTGTGTGGCAACGGCAACCCCTTTGGGCATTTGCACAATTGATAATAAACTGTCCATGCCGTTCAATGCTTTACTTTGCACCGGCACGGCAATAACCGGTAATTCAGTCATCGCGGCTGCCATTCCCGGTAGATGAGCGGCGCCACCGGCACCGGCGATAATCACTTTTAATCCGCGCTGCGATGCAGAGGTTGCATAATCAGTGAGTCTTTGCGGGGTGCGGTGTGCCGAGACAACTTTCTTTTCAAAAGGAATGCCTAATAAGGTTAATAATTCGGTTGCTCTTTCCATTGTCGGCCAGTCTGATTGCGAGCCCATAATAATGCCGACCACAGGTTGTTGTGTGTTCTCTGCCATTGTTAGTTCCTAGTAAATATAGTTAAAAAGTATAAAAAGTATAAAAATGAATGTGATTTATGCTGCCTTTATAATCAAGATGTTAATTGCTTAGCCACTGCGCAAGTACGACATAAATGGGAATGCCGACTAAAACATTAAAGGGAAAGGTAATGCCTAAACTCATGGCAATCGGCATACCATGATTCGCATCCGGTAAGGCAACGCGCATTGCGGCGGGCACTGCAATATAAGACGCACTTGCAGATAAGGTTGCCAGCAGTACAATGCCTCCCGTTGACATCGCTAGCAGGTAATGCGCAGTGGCGGAGCCAATAACGGCGCCGAGTAACGGCATAAAAATAGAGAAAGCAATAATAAATAAACTGTCTTTCTGCAGGCTGGTGACCTTGTTTGCGGCGATCATGCCCATCTCTAATAGAAACAGCGCTAGCACACCATTAAACAGATCCATAAACAGCGGCGCGATTTTGTTGATGCTGTTATCTGAAATAAAGCCGATAATAAGCCCGCCTAGCATTAGAATAATGCCCGGATTGAACAGTACTTCATGTAATAGCTTGGACTTGCCATCTTTTTCATCTGCCGACTGCTTAGATGAAGTCTGTTTGCGCGCTAAATAGATGCCGACGGCAATGGCAGGTATTTCCAGAAGCACCACAAAAAGAGGAAAGTAAGCCTCATAATTAATATTTTGAGATTCAATAATGGAAATAGCCACGGCAAAGGTACCAATACTCACCGAACCATAATGCGCGGCAATGCTGGCCGAATTGCTGCGGTCTAATCCGCCAAAATACTGCAGCAGAGGAAAAGCGAATAAAGGTAAAATAATGCCGATAGATACCACTATCAGCGCCTGAAAGATCAGTGTTGTACTGGCATGCTCCTGGAGCGCAATCCCGCCCTTCAAGCCAATGGCAAGTAATAACACCAGCATCAGACTTTTTGATAACTGCTCAGGAAAAGAGAAGTCAACTTTTACAAATTGAATAACCATTCCAAAAATGAAAAACAGGACAACCGCGTCTACTAACATAACAATAACTCTCTCACTATAAAGATCTGAAAAAAGGAAGATCAGTTATGATCTTGGCTTAATGTTGCCGGCTTGATACTAGCCCTTGATAATTTCGGTACTCTATAGGCTAATGCCGTGGAGATAAGTAAAAGGCTGCCTATGATTGATAAATGCCAGGTGATTAAATCTTTACTTGCCAGTGTTGCCCCAATGGTTAACAGAGATAATCCGACAAAAATGCAAAAAATAAATTGACGAAAATTCATAAAAAACTCCTAAATGATTTACTGGCTGCATTGTTACAAAAACAGACGATAGATAATAATAGATGTTATTTATTGTTAGCATGGATTAAAATCTATTTTAGCTGTTCTGTTTAGCGGCAAAGAGAGGAGAAAGTGATGGTAAATCGTATTCACAGTAAAATAGGCACGTTTCGGCAATTAGAAATATTATTAACCGTCTATGAACAAGGCAGTATTAAAAAAGCCTCCGATGCGCTGCATTTGACCCAACCCACGGTGTCTATGCAGCTGAAAAAACTTTCGCAAAGCATTGATGCACCACTTTATGATCAGGTGGGTAAAAAATTAATATTTACCCAAGCCGGGATCATTATGGCCAATGCCGCCAGAGATACATTGGAGCGAATGCATGTTTTGGATGGTGAGTTATCGGCATTACGCGGGCTGAAAACCGGGACCTTAAAAATAGCGGTTGTCACCACCTCAAAATACTTTATCCCTCATCTATTAGGGCCTTTTTGCCAGCGTTATCCTGATATCGAGATTGAGTTTAATGTCGGTAACCGACAAACAATTATTAACCGTTTACAGGCCGGCCACGATGATTTTTACGTATTTAGTCATCTGCCGGATAATATCCCGATTGATGCTATTGAGTTTGTCAACAATCCTTTAGTTATGGTCGCAGCAGAAAATCACCCGTTAACAAAAAGAAACAATATTGATTTAAGTGAATTAACTGAAGAGCCTTTTTTGATGCGCGAATCTGGCTCGGGTACTCGTTTTGCTATCGAACGCTTTTTAGCGGCTAGCAATGTAAAAATGAATATTAAAATGACCATTGAAAGTAATGAAGCGATTCGCCACTGCGTTATGGCCGGACTCGGGGTGTCTATCCTTTCTGAGCATACATTGGCGTTTAATGAAAGTGAGGGCTTGGCCATTTTAGACGTTAAACAGCTGCCTATATTGTCTAAATGGTTTCTTGTAAAAGTCCCGTCAAAAACCTTATCGCCGATTGCTAAAATGTTTTTAAATTACCTGGAAATTGAAGGTCAGGATATTTTGAATCGCTATTTATCAACGTCCAGATAGACAAATTTTAAAAAAATGTAAAAGCCTGCAACGCCTTGTGCCGTCTATTATCGACAGAGATCACAGAGCATGCTAGCCGGACTCAAATAAGCGATTAAATTATAATGGACTACAAAATTTTTAAATTTCTGTATAATAGACAGCGTTTTAAGTGGCAATAAAGACGCCACAGATAAAGTGCTTCCATCACAAAATGATGCACAAGAAGCGGGAGGGGGGGATTGATTGGACATAAAATGACGCTGTCAAATGTTGCTTTTTTATGTGTAAAATCAAACCTAAAAAATAGGGAATATAGTTATGCTATACTCCCATGATAGAGAACAATAATTACTTTCACCGTTGTCTAAAAAGTCTTTAAGTTAATATAGATCTTGCAGGAAGTTCTATAACGGCTTTCCTGGTAAGCCTGATATTTTAACAGGCTTATATCTACTGCTCTTGATGCGTAAGCGTTGAAAGCAAACAATCGTTATAAAACAAAAAGTAGGCAACTGCTCGCTTTGTATTTTGCGATGACAGCAGCCACAAAAAAAAGAGGAAATATGAAAAGTCATAAATGGAATCGAATCGTATTAAAAGTCGGCAGTGCCTTAATTGCTCCAGAGAGGAAAGGCTGCAGTTCCCGTTATCTTCTACATATTGCTAAATTTATACTGCAATGCCGGGATATGGGATTACAGGTTATTCTTGTTTCTTCAGGATCGGTGGCTGCCGGAGGGCATTTTTTTAAAAATGCAGAGAATCCTTCCGTGGCAATAAAAAAAGCCATGGCGGCAGCTGGGCAGAATGAAATGCTGGCGGCTTGGGCGCGTTTTTTCGATTTTCCATCAGCACAGATTTTATTAACGCATGCTGATCTGGATGACAGGGATAGATATGAAAGTATTCGTGAAACGGTATTTGCGTTACTTGACAATGATATTTTACCTATTATTAATGAAAACGATACCGTTACCACAGATGACTTGAAAGTAGGGGATAACGATAACCTATCTGCTATGGTGGCGGCAGCAACGGATGCGGATGCGCTTATTATTTGTTCCGATGTCGATGGTTTGTATGACAAAAACCCGCATACCAATGACGATGCTAAAATGTTTAAAGAAGTCACTCATATTGATCAGGATATTTATGATATGGCTGGCGGTGCCCACAGCAGTGTCGGAACAGGAGGCATGAAAACCAAGATCGAGGCTGCTGAAAAAGCCACTTCACACGGTATTGCTACTTACATAGTTAATGGTTTCAAAGAAAGTTCATTTGAACAGTTGATAAGTGGTGAGAATCCCGGCACTGTTTTCACGCCTTATGAGATGCCGATGGCCGAGCATTTGCATTGGATGACTCACACGGCAAAAGCACAGGGGGAGCTGGTGATTGACTCTGACTTTGATTATCCGCTTGATGAGCATAGCGAACAGTTAACCAGCGATTCTATCGTCGAAGTGCACGGGGACTTTTCTGCGGGCGACACGATTTACGTGCGCAGTGATGATGGCAAGCATCTGGCTAAAGCCGAAGCAAATTACAGCAGTTGTCTGCTTGATTTTATTACCAGCCATGAGAGTGATGATGAAAATAGTGAGTTCCAGCATGAGACCGGGCCTATTATTTCAGATAAAAACATTGCTATTTTGGAGCAAGTAGAGGAAGACGAGATAGAAGATGCGCAAGAGAAAAAAGACGATCAGGATAGCAAAGATAGCGAAAATAAAAAATAAGCTTACGCTGAGATCCTTCTAACAAAAGAGGATTTCTGTTGCCATAACTAATAATCAGGCAAATAGTCTGGTTTTTGCCGCAAAATATTCCGCTGTTGGGAGTTTTGCGGCGATCAGCCATCTTCTCGCGCTCTTATACCATGCCGCTTAATAAGCTGGACGAATATAAATTAATGGAGACAGAGTAATTAATAGATAGCGATTATCTACCTAAACATAGTCAAATACACCCAAAATGGGCACTACGCACTTGTATAATACATGGTGCTGGTTATAATTACAGTGCGAAAAAGGGATTACGTTTATCCGTAAATTCCAATAAATACTAAGGAAGTTGAATAACCGTGAAAGTCACACGCATACTTTACAGCCACAAACTAAACCAGGGGAAACTTGAGCAGTTACAAGCACAAGCTCGCTTGCTTGGCCTTGTGCGCAGTGAGGTATGGCAACGGTTTGGCTCTGTTTCCGGTGTTAAGTTGCGGGATCGCACTATCCGCGATCAGTGGATGAAAGAAAAGCGAAACTTTGGTGTTAGTGCAAACGCTTGGAAAGAAACCTTGCGTGATGCCATGGCTGACATTAAAGCGTACCGCGAAGCCGCTAAAGATAAAGTTAAGCAGGCAATTCGCGTTCGTACCAGTGATGATAAAGAGCTGAAACGGCTTTATACCTTACTAAAACGTGATAATTGGCAAAATGACCATTTCTTGCGCAGGCAGATGCGCAAACACTTTAAGCATGGTGAAAACCACACCCATAACCAGATCATTATTCGTTCTGATATGTGCAAAACCTTTGAACTTAACGGTCAATGCTGGTTAAAAGTGCCAGGCCTTGTTCCAAGGCAGGTTATCTGCATACCACTTAAAACAACAATCGATCATGTCCCATCAGGCACGTTAAGGTTGATTATCCGGCAAGGTAAAATTGAAGTGCATTATCAGCAGGAAGTTGAGGTACTGCAAAGCTGCGGTGATGAAATGGTTGGCATTGATAAGGGCTATACGGAAGCGTTTGTTGATTCAGATAACGCTAGATATGGTGAAGGTTTAGGAAAACTGATTTCTAAAGAGTCGGATTTCCTAAACAAAAAATACCGCAACCGTAATAAGTTACGCGCTATTGCTCGAAAAAAACCGCATAAGCGCGCTGCAATAGAGAAAAATAATTTAGGCCGTCAAAAACTGGATAAACGACAAGATATTCAGGTTACTAAGCTACGCACACTCATTTTTACTGCAACCCATCGTTTAATTGATAAAGCAGGAATGGTTGTGGCAGAGGACTTAACCAGTCCCATCGCAAGCAAAACTCATTACGGCAAGAATACAAACAGACGCTTGAACCAGTGGGTAAAAGGCATACTGGCAGAAGCGTTAGACACAATATCTAAAAGACGATGTTCGTCTTTGCATTTAATCAATGCGGCATATACTTCGCAAATGGACTCTTTCAATCAAGGGCTTTTAACAGGCACTCGGAAGGGAGATAAATTTTATCGTGAAAACGGGGAAGTTGTGCAGGCAGATTATAATGCTGCGAGAAACATTCTTGCAAGACTTGATGACCAGGAGATTGGTCGTTGGATGAACTTTAAGAAAGTAAAATTCATCTTGCAGGAACGGACAGATCGCTATCGGTTGGAACTGACCAACCCAGGCTCTAGTTACACACTTGGAAACAGGTCATTAACAGAGTGCGAAGAAATTCTTAAATATGTTTAAATACATTTTAAGAAGCAGCTCCAGCCCTGCAATTCTAATCAGCATGGCTAAAGCCATGGCTCCAATAAACAGATCCGCTATTTATCAAAAAACGCCGTAAAACCTCTTTTTTCTAGGTAGAGGGTGTAAGACGATTAGCGTAGAGCACTAAACTATCAAATTTATTGCAAACCCATCTAATTATGAGCCTGCTTTGCAGTAAAACTTGTTTCTGTGACTAGACTTAAAACATACCGCAGGACATGCGGGATTTTAAGTCTGTGGAGTACGTGTCAGACCGGGGTGCATGAGTTGCGTGAAGCGCTTAAAAGTTCCTACTATGGGGCTAAACGCGAAAACAAAGCATCGCTCTCTGGGCTGTGTACATTGAAACAGAAACCTAAATACTCGTGAGAGTTCTTTACCGATTTTTACTAATCGGAATCCTATTCCTTTAGGGAGAGGAGGATGTCAAGCGAAATGGTATTGTTGCGAATCTTCAGACCTAATATCCCGCATCTCCTACTCTATAATAATGAAAAAATTAAGCACTGCATTCCTATATCAGATTCTTGCATTGATTATTTGTACACTATACAAGTAACAAATAGCGAACATCACTCTACACTTTCGCTCCTGTTGTCGTTAAGATAAGTTTAAAGTGCTGAGGAAAGAAAAGCTATTTGACAAAATAGCTTAGCTAAGCGGTGTGAAATCAGTTGACACGGCACAACAAATTGGCGTGATAAAATGGCAAATAGATTAATAAAAAAAGTAATCTCAGGCGCAGTTTTAAATATTGTAAACCTTGTTATTCAAGCTGTATTAGGCCTTTTTGTATTTAAAGAAATTTTTACTTTCTTCGGAGAACAAGATTTTGGCCGATGGACTGTCATATATGCCTTATTAGCTCATATATCCTTATTTGAATTTGGTCTGGGTATGGTGATCACTCGGCAAGTATCACTTGCTGATTCTTGCGCCGATGAGCGAAAGCGGAAATTAAGCACCGCATTTTATGGGCTATTGTCCGTGGCTATGATTTTTTTACTCATTTTTGTACTTTGTGCTGTGCTTTATCATTTGACTGATAATAATCTATATTTCAGCGATGGTACTTCAATTCTCTTTGTTGCCAGTTTATTGGCGCTTAATTTCTTTTTGAGTTTTATCTCCGGTGGTATTCAAGCCTTTCTTATTGGCGAGTTCAAGGTTAAAACGGTCAATATTATCCGTCTTATTGTCAACCTGTACAGAGCGCTCGGTGTAATTGGAGGTTTACATATGGGGTTCGGGATAATGGGCGTGGCTAGCGTGTTTTTTATCTCATCATTAATTGAATTAATCTGCCGTTATTATTTTGCCGTTAAAATTAAATTTAAAACAGAGATTTCTTTTGCCAAGGTAGATCTTAATGCCTTTAAATATATTAAAGAAAGAGCAATGCGCTTTGTTTTTTTGAGTATTAATGATTATGTCAGAAATAATGCCGGAATATTAATCACAAGCCTGCTAATGTCTGCCGTTGTTGTCGTTCCTTTGCGCATATCCGGGCGTTTGATGGAAATATTTTCACAAGTATTGGGCTCGGTGAATTTATTACTGACGCCATATTTCAGTAAATTTATCACTTCAGAAAATAACACCTTTAACAAGAAATTTGAGATTAGCCTGATTATTTCGTCACTGATATCCCTGATCATTTATTTCAATATACTGGCACATGGCGAATGGTTTTTAGATATCTGGTTAGGTAGCTATCCCGAAGTCACTTTAGACGCATTATTTATACTCGCCATTGGCTTTACCATCGCCAATATGCAAAGTCCGGTGAACTCGGTGTTATTGGCAAAAGATCACTACAAAACACTCTCATATTTATCGATAGCAGAGTTTGTCTTAACACTGGGAATGATGTTTGTTTTCATTTTACAGCTTGGTGTCATAGGTGCGGCATATGCACTGAGTATCTCTTTGCTATTAATTCGCGGAATATTACAACCTATCCTGGTGTGCCGGGTGCTGTCTATTTCAATCTACCGCTATATTTTACCTAGCCTCTCTATTACTTTACTGTTATTGGCTTTTTTTGAAGGAATTCAATGGGGGGCAGAAGTTATTCAGGAAGTCTATTCCCTTAACTATGTGCTTAGTTATTTAGTGCTGGAGATGCTGCTATTTGCCATACTTTCCAGCCTGCTATATATAAAACTTAGCAGGCAGAAAGCCGTGTAGTGGCCGAGCATGATATAGCGGCGCCCCCGCTTTTTCTTTAATCTGCTGTGGATTTGCTGTTTAATAACTTGACATCCTCCCTTCACTAAATCAAAGATTTTAGTGGGGGATTCCTACTGCTAGACGCTCATGCCCGAGCGCAAGAATGTTTTTGGCCGCGTTCACATCGCGGTCGTGAGTGACACCACACTCACAGGTCCATTCTCTTATTCCAAGTCCTGCTCTACCTTTCGGACTGTTTTGGCGAGAGCCGCAACACGAGCAAGTTTGGGTGGTGTACGATTCATTGATTTCTTCAAAAACAATACCAGCGTGAGCGCTTTTGTATTTCGCGGTATTCACGGCCTTTTAGTTTGTAGCCGTTACTGTCGGTGGCTGTTTCTTTACAACCCAAATCAATACCCACACTGGCTTTGCCTGTACCCAGCTCTGCTTCCACCTCAACCACAACGTTGAAGTACCACCGGCCTCTTGAATCCTCATTGAATGAGCCTGATTTGAACGTGTATTGAGATAATCCGTAACTATCCCAAATGCCAAAATAGTGGCGGTTATGATAAACCTGACCATTTTTGAAGCCGATGCAGTCTTTACGAACCGGGATCCAACCCAGTGAGCGTCTAACACCCCCTGACTTACGCCAATTCAATCTGTATTTCTTGAATTGTTTGCGACGGGTGGCGTATTCATGACCAACCATCTGCACGGTAGCAGAATTCAGGCCAAGCGTTTTATTCATGCCTTTAGTGTGTTTTTGGAGATCATAACCAGACAGGAAAGCGGGTTTTACCGGGCCAAGTTCACTGACATTGCTCAATGCCTTCATTGAGGTTTCATTGCAAAAATTCCACACTTGATTCACACCGTAAGCCCATTTGTTTAGGGTTTTTACATGTTTGTCACGAATTCTTACTTTTAACGTTTTTGTGTAAACTTTGCTTTTCATGGATATCATAGTAGACCTGATTTATCTGGATGTAAATGGCGGTGTTCCCTATGAGTGTTGGGCTGACTTAATCGCCTCATTAAGCCAGTAACTATTTTGATTCGACTCTTTATTTTCCATGAAAATAAACCATGCAATATAATTATCTAAGTAAGCTGTTCCTACACCAAAAAATCGTTTCATCCATGTTTTCCAACGCATGGTTAAATTGTTAAGTGTTTGAATATGGTATATTTTATCAATAACTTTTTGATTATCTAAAGCAATAAGTCGTTTGTGATCGATATTAAAATCAAGCTCTTTAACGATACTTTTATAAGATAAATTACCATCTGTACACAATACTGAATCAGCAGTTAAAAGCGGTTTTAATGCGAAGCTAATTTCTTCTTTAGTATCACGCTCTAATACATGATGGTTTACTGAACCACTTCTATCTAACGCAAGTAGAATTGGAACTTCTTGACGACCTTCTCCGCCACGTTTTCTTGACTCCCTTGGCATTTTTTTAGAACCTTTGAAACTTTCAGCAACAAACGTTTCATCCGCCTCAATAATACCAACTAGTTCAGTAGGTTGATGAGCACAAGGATTTTTTAATAACCTATGCCGCCATTTAAATGCGGTTTTTAGATTGATACCAAGCGTTTTGGCTGCTGCCCTTAAAGTAGTAGACAAAATCATGCAGTTTATATATTTCAACCATTTATCTGGTTTTTTCATTCTATATAGGCTTGTTCCGGTGAGGGTGCTGAATGTTTTATGGCAGTCACGACAGAGATAACGTTGCCTTCCTTGAGCAGTAGAGCCCCATTTAGATAAAGTACGACAATGGCAATGAGGACAGCTTGAAATTTGATTTTCGTGCTTGGCCAGAACTTGACCGACTTCATCTTCAGAGAGAAGGGACTCGACTTGATGATTTAACCGTTTTAATTCAGTATAAGAAAGTTCTTTAATATGCTGTTGGCAAACAGCAAATGTAGCTTATCCATAATATTAACCCCATGATACTTATCGCTATTATCAGTATAGATAAAGTTTCAACACTCATAGGGAACACCGCCATGTAAATACAGGCAAAAATGATAGTGTATCCAACTAAGATAGACCAACCTAACGGCTGGTTTGCTATCCATCTCCACCCAAACAAGTTATGGGTGGAGAATTCCGCAAGGTTCGTTAATAACTTAAATTTCAAACAGCAGAGGTGAATTATGGAAAATAAACAAGGACTAGGTTTACAGGATGAACAACTCGTTAAGGTGTGTTCGTATATCAATGGCTGCTGGCATCGCAGTGCAACGCAGTTGTCAGTAATCCTGCCGGTGTCTTTAACGTTGTCGTTGGTGAAGATGCGCAAGGCATCGGTAAAGTACTGACGCAGCACCCGGATATTGCCAAGTTTACCTTCACCGGCTCAACGGCGGCGGGCAAGCTTCTGCTCAGCCAGTGTGCAACCACGGTGAAAAAAGTATCTATGGAATTGGGCGGCAATGCACCATTTATTGTCTTTGATGATGCTGATATTGATGCGGCCGTTCAGGGCGCTTTGGCTTCAAAGTATCGCAATGCCGGGCAAACCTGTGTTTGCAGCAATCGTATTTTTGTACAGAAAGGGATTATTGAAGCTTTTACAGAAAAATTCATAGCGGCGACGGCCAAGCTAACCCTAGGTGATGGTTTGAGCGAGGGGACTGATCTTGGCCCTATGATAAGCGCTGATGCGGTCAGCAATGTTGAAGCCTTAGTTAAAGACGCTATTGCTGCCGGTGCAACGCTCGCTCTGGGTGGTGAACGTGATGCAGCAGGCAAAAATTTTTATCAGCCGACAGTGCTGACCAATATCAGCAATGATATGGCTGTTGCCAAAAATGAAATATTTGGCCCTGTCTCGCCAATTATTGCCTTTGAGAATGAACAAGAAGTGATTGCTATGGCCAATGATAGCGAATATGGCCTGGCGGCTTATTTTTATGCGCGCGATATTGGCCGGATTTGGCGTGTGGCTGAAGGCTTAGAGTATGGCATGGTCGGCATTAATGAAGGCCTTATTTCCAATGCAGCTGCGCCATTTGGCGGTATTAAACAATCCGGCAGTGGTCGTGAAGGCTCAAAATATGGCTTAGATGATTATCTGGAAATCAAGTACCTCTGTATGGGGGGCTTGAATAGCTATAACCGAATCTTTGCTCTTCAATGAAAGACAATTTCCCGGGGCGCGTTAGCAATAGCGCGACCCGGTTGCTAAAGATGAGACGAAAGTAATACACGCCGTCACGGTTTTTCTGTAAATGGGGCAGTCTGCGCATATTCGTGACACCTGCGTTCAACTCCCAAAAAAGAAAAAGGCCTGAAATCGTTATGAAATCAAGCCTTTATCAGTAGGTGGTGGAGATGGGGGGAGTTGAACCCCCGTCCGAAAAACCTACGTCCTCGGTACTACATGCTTAGTCTTTCTTCTGGTTAACTTATTACTCTCCGAAAGACAGGATAGTAACAAGCGAGTCCGATACTGTTTCGCGGTTCACCCTCGAACAAGGTTCCCTCGCTATCCTGATGTAAATGACCTTCCGAATCCCTGCCCATAGGAGAAACTTGGGTGGAAGGCTAGCTAGCCTAAGCTGCTAGAGCGTAGTTATCGTCGTTTGCAACTATAACTTTTGCGGCTTTTTTACGAGGCCAGCCGCACCTCGACATGCACCTAGGGTTTCATGAATCTCGTCGAATCCTGAATCATCCCCAGTTGTTATCAGTATCACTACTGTCAACAAGATAATAATAACAAAAACAATATGATTAAAACAGTATTATCTGCATAATATTATTTATATTTGCTATTAATTATATTATTTATCAGCGTTTTAGCGCACTTTATGTTTCATCATCCGTTCTTTTTGTACTTTCCATTCACGATCTTTGACATCGGAACGTTTATCATGTGCCTGTTTACCTTTTGCCAGTGCAAATGATATTTTTACCCATGCTTTTTTCCAGTACAGCGAGATTGGAATAATAGAGTAACCCTGCCGTTCGACTTTACCGACCAAGGTTTCTATCTCACGTTTTTTAAGCAGTAATTTACGGTAACGCATAGGATCACATACAACATGTGAAGAAGCTGCATTAAGGGGAGGAAAAGTTGCACCTAATAGCCATGCTTCACCATCTTTCAGGAAAATATAGCTGTCGGCAATGTTTGCTTTACCCGCGCGTAACGATTTCACTTCCCAGCCCTGTAAGGAAAGACCCGCTTCAAAGCGATCTTCCAGGTGGTAATCGTGACTGGCACGTTTATTACGTGCAATCGTATTTTCGTTGTTTTTAGTTTTTGATTTTTTCTTAGCCATAGTCTGGCATTGTACCTCTAAACAATTTGAAATTGCTATTTCATTTTTTGAAAAAGTTATGCTAATTACAATTAATTTGCAATTTATTTTTTTTCCCAGCCTAAAAGGATAGTGTAAGATGCTATTTATTTGCAAGAGGTTGATAAATGGCAGAAGTATCACGTAGCGCATTGTTGATGTATAGCGCAGATGAGATGTACCAGTTAGTGAATGATGTCAGTGCTTATCCGGATTTTTTGCCCGGCTGTGTGGCCGCTGATGTTATATCTTCGTCGAAAGAGTTAATGTGTGCGTCGGTTAAAGTGGCTAAAGCGGGCATTAGCCAGACATTCACCACAGAAAATACCCTGGTTGAAGGGCGCGCGATTAAGATGAGCTTAGTGGACGGGCCGTTTAAACACCTGAGCGGTGGCTGGGTATTTACGCCGCTTGATGAGCGCGCCTGTAAAGTCAGTTTAGATCTGCAGTTTGAATTCAACAGTTCATTGGTGGGGATGGCCTTCGGCCGTGTTTTTCATGAATTAGTGGGCGCTATGGTGAAGTCTTTTGCCGCACGGGCGAAAACTGTTTACGGGATTCGATAGGAATTAATTTATGAGTGATATGATTGAGATTGAAGTAGTTTATGCGTTGCCTGACCGGCAAGTGCTGCTTTCTCTACCTGTGCCTGTCGGCAGTACGATTGAAGAGTGTATTAAGTTATCCGGAATCATTAAACATTTTCCTGAAATTATCATCAGTAAAGCGAAAGTGGGTATTTTCAGTCGCCCGGAAAAATTATCAACTGTGGTTAAGGCGGGCGATCGTATTGAAATCTACCGCCCCTTGATTGCCGATCCCAAAGAGATGCGTAAATTACGTGCGGCTAAAATGAAGAAAAAATAGAGGCTGACTGTGCTTCCATGTGGCAAGCTTCAGAGCGAGCAGGCTTAGCCGTTAATCGCTCCGTTGGTTTTCTATTGTTCAACCGTTACCGGGGTGTTGTTTTCTTGTATATTATCCGCGCTGGGACTTTCTGCTGCTTCATTAGGTGCTTGTTTCAGTTTTTCGCTTTTAAGGGGGTTCTGAGCAATCTGACCGCGGCGCTCTATATGGGTCAGGAGTTTGTTGTCAAAAGTCAGCACCACTTGCTGTTGCTGCACTTTTTTACCACCGGGTTTAATATAACGAATATAGTACCATTGAGATGAGTCAAACTGGTCAATCAGCATCGGTGAGCCAAGAATAAAGATGACCTGCTCTTGATTCATGCCGATTTCTACTTGATCGAGCTTTTCGTCTTCCAGGTAGTTACCTTGAGTAACATCAATCTGGTAGACAAAGGTATCATAAAGAAAGGAACATCCTGAGAGTGAAAAAATGACAAAGAAACTGCTGATGATATTTTTAATAGACATGATTTCTGCAACAACTTATTAATTCATAAAAGAGTAGCGATAATACCCAAGGCGTTATCAGTTGTAAAAAGATAAAGACAGATATTTGCTGAATCTCTTTTTTTTGTCCGTGATTAAGCGAATATTGGCAATAAAATTGCTTAAATAGCTTTTGATCTGGATCGTTTTCTTTAAATATTGTCTAAATATCCGTAGAATTCTATTCCTCTTATGTTAATCACTTTTAACCTGTGTTGTGAATTTATTGAATGCCCTTATTTGCGTTAGGAATTAATCATCAAACGGCTCCTGTATCATTGCGTGAACAAGTCGCATTTGCTCCTGAGTCTTTGTTGGATGCATATCAGCAGTTGTTAACACAACGTTCAGTCTTAGAGGCGGTCATTGTTTCAACCTGCAATCGTACAGAAATTTATTGCCGTCTCAATCAGGATAACTGTCAACAGGTCATTGACTGGCTGTGCCTGTTTCATCGTGTTGATAAAAAAGAGTTAACAAAGTGTTTATATTGTTATTGTGACGAGCAGGCGGTGCAGCATCTTTTTCGTGTTGCCTGTGGCTTGGACTCGTTAGTCTTAGGTGAGCCGCAGATACTCGGGCAGGTCAAACAGGCCTTTGCTACTGCCAGCCAGGCCAAAAGCGTAGATAAAATTATTAATAAGTGGTTTCAGCATGCATTCAGTGCGGCCAAACGGGTGCGTACGGAAACACAAATTGGCGCCAATGCGATTTCTGTCGCGTTTGCCGCGGTGCGTCTGGCCAAGCAGATATTCAGCGATTTATCGCAAAGCCATGTGCTCTTAATCGGTGCCGGGGAAACTATTGAGCTGGTTGGTAAGTATCTGATTGAACACGATGTGCCCAATATCACTATTGCCAACCGTACTTTGTCGCGTGCGGTGCAGCTTGTTGATATGTTTGATGCGCAGGCCATTACTTTGGAAGAAATTCCAAATCATCTTGCGGATGCTGATATTATAATCTCTTCGACGGCAAGTCCGTTGCCTATTATCGGTAAGGGAACGGTTGAACGGGCATTAAAAACACGTCGTCATCAGCCGATGTTATTTATTGATATCGCTGTTCCCCGGGATATCGAAGCAGAGGTTGCCGAGTTGAACGATGCTTACCTTTACAGCGTTGATGATTTACATGGCATTATTGAAGGTAATAAACAGGCGCGTCAGGAAGCGGCCGTTGAGGCGGAGAAAATCATTACGGATTGCGTTGCTGACTTTATAGGCTGGACTGAATCCTTAAAAGCGGTTGAGAGCATTCGTTTATACCGCAGTAACAGCGAGCTATTGCGTGATCAGTTATTAAGCCGCGCCACTTTTGCGCTGAGCAATGGCGGCGAACCGGAAAAAGTATTAAAAGAGTTGGCATTTAAATTAACTAATAAGTTGATTCATCACCCCAGCCAGGCACTGACCAATGTCAGTCGCTCCGGCAATGACCATGAGTTGCAGATATTACGCGCAGCCCTGGGGTTAAATTTAGAAGAATAATACCTATAAAAAGAGAATAAATATGAAAGCATCGATTATAGCTAAGTTGGAAGGTCTGGTTGAACGTTATGAAGAGGTTCAGGCTTTACTTGGCGATCCGGATACTATTAATGATCAAGATAAATATCGCGAGCTGACCAAAGAGTATTCGCAGCTGGAGGAAGTGGTTAACTGTTTTCAGGCTTATCAGGGGGCGGCTGAAGATTTAGAAGGTGCCGAGATGATGCTTGAAGATGATGACCCGGATATGCGCGAAATGGCCAAAGATGAAATTGCTGAGGCGAAAGAAGCGCTGGAAAAGCTGGCGGATGAGCTGCAGATTCTGTTACTGCCGAAGGATCCTAATGATGATCGTAACTGTTATCTTGAAATTCGTGCCGGTGCCGGCGGCGATGAAGCGGCTATCTTTGCCGGTAACCTGTTCCGTATGTACAGTAAGTATGTTGATACTAAAAACTGGCGCATGACGGTGATGAACAGCAACCCGAGTGAGCAGGGCGGTTATAAAGAACTGGTGGCTAAAATAGATGGCGAGGGGGCTTACGGTCTTATGAAATTTGAGTCCGGTGGACATCGTGTGCAGCGGGTGCCGGAAACCGAATCACAGGGGCGAGTGCATACCTCTGCATGTACCGTGGTGGTGATGCCGGAGATTCCGGAAGCGGAAGCGATTTCCATTAATCCGGCGGATCTGAAAGTAGATACCTTCCGCGCTTCAGGTGCCGGTGGGCAGCACGTTAATAAAACCGATTCTGCAATTCGTATTACCCATATTCCAACCGGGACGGTGGTCGAATGTCAGGATCAGCGTTCACAGCATAAAAACCGTGCCCAGGCAATGTCTGTGCTGCAGGCGCGCCTGCAGCAGGCCGAAGATGAAAAAAACCAGGCGGAAGAGCAGTCCATTCGCCGCAGTCTGGTGGCCAGCGGTGATCGTAGCGAGCGTATTCGTACTTATAACTATCCGCAGGGTCGGGTCAGTGATCACCGTATCAACTTAACGCTGTATCGTCTTAATGAAATATTGGAAGGGGATTTAGATTCTCTTCTGGATCCTATTTTACAGGAAGATCAGGCTGATAAACTGGCGGCACTGGCACAGGGTGATTATTAATTGCGTATAGATGATGCATTGACCTGGGCGGAGTTTTTATTAGCGGGCAGCGACAGCCCGCTACTCGATGCACAGGTGCTGCTGGCGCATGTCTTGAATAAAGAAACCATTTATCTACTGACCTGGCCGGAGCGCGCAATTAGCGCTGAGCAGAAAGCAAAATTTGAAGATCTGGTGCAAAAGCGTCTCAATGGTGTACCCGTTGCGCATTTAGTCGGTATGCGTGAATTTTGGTCATTACCCCTTAAAGTCAATGACTCAACGCTGATCCCGCGTCCCGATACTGAAATTTTAGTGGAGTCAGCCCTTGAAATCTGCCCTGACGATGCCGATATTCTAGATCTGGGCACAGGAACCGGGGCGATCATTTTGGCCCTTGCCAGTGAGCGCCCTCAGGCAAAGTGTGTCGCCATCGATTTCAGTTACGATGCGATTCAGCTAGCCACTGAAAACGCCCGGCAATTAAATATTCATAATGTGTTATTCAAGCAGAGTAACTGGTTTGCCAATGTCGACGGTCAATATGATTTGATTGTCAGCAATCCGCCTTATATTGATGAAAATGATCATCATTTACAGCAGGGGGATGTGCGCTTTGAGCCTTTGTCGGCACTGGTTGCCGGTAATAAGGGCTTAGCCGATATTGAGCTTATTGCCGGGCAGGCGCCTGCTTACCTTAAAGAGGGTGGTGCTTTGCTGATTGAGCATGGTTTTGAACAGGGCGAGGCGGTGCGCAATATTTTAAAAGATGCCAGCTATGCGCGCATAAAAACAGTTAAAGATTACGGCGGCAATGAGCGTGTTACTATGGCTTTTTATCATCAAGAGGATAAATAGATGGTTGGTTTTTTAAAATATGCGCACTTAGCCTTTTTTTTAGCGGCTATCGCCTTGTTTATTGCCGCTTTTTACTGGCAGCAAAGCGGTCATAAAAATGCGCAAAGAAAAGTTTTTAAAAAAATATTATTACATACACATTTAACCATTTTATTGTTAGGTTTGTTGCTGGTATGGGCAGCACAGATTAACCCTTTTGCAGAGAAGGGCTTGTGGGTCATTGAAAAGCTCGGTGCATTTGTCGCTTATATGTTGATGGTCTTCGCGGCTTTAGATGAAAGCAGGCGCAAAGGGCTGCGTTTTTTGACCTTTATGGGGGCTTTTGGCTGGCTTGCTTATATCGTAACCTTGGCCATCAGCAAACAAGCCATTTTATTAGTAGGATAAAACGTGATCAGAGACGCTAAGAATGCCATTATTGGAAATGGCGATTTTAAAGATAAGAACAGCCGCTTGACTCTTAATGAGCAATTTGATTTTGCAGCTTGTTCATTAATTGAAGTTGCGATGGCCGTTGAATCTGAAGTAACGGGTATTGCCGTTAAAAAAATTAAAGAGCAGCTCAATTTGCAGTATATCGTGCTGAAGTCGAAATTAGCAGATTGTGCGGTAGCCGATAAAGCCAAACTGACCAAGCTGATTGATATTCTTTATCAGCAGCAGGGTTTTAAAGGCAACTGGCAATCTTTTTTTGAAGTCGAAAATGTATTGATTTCAAAAGTGCTGGCGCGCCGTAAAGGTATTCCCATCAGTATGGGAATTGTATTTTTAGATGTATTAAAAAGCTGTGGTTTTGATGCGCAGGGTATTTGTTTCCCAAGCGGTTTTATCATTCGCATTAACCTGGAAAATGAGGTGCTTTATTTTGATCCTTTTACCGGAGAGCTGCCTTCCTGGGATGATCTTGAGCTTAGGGTGCGTGGTCAGTTGGGTAATCATGCACAATTGACATTGGATATGCTTAAACCTGATGATAATAAAACCATTATAAAACGCTTTATTAATGTCATGAAAGCTGCTTATATTCAAGCAGATATTTTAGCGTTGGGATTGTTATGCAGTGATATTCTGCTGCGTATTGATCCTGATGATGCTTACGAAGTGCGGGATCGCGGTTTTATCTTTCAGCAGCTTGATTGCTTTAAATTAGCCAGCAGTGATTTTGAGTTTTTTATCGAGCAGTTTCCCGAAGATCCCATTGTTGCACTGTTAAAACAACAGATTAAACAGATGCAGCTAGAAAAAAATACTCAAGTTATTCACTAATTAAGAAGAGAAGAAATTAATGACACAAAAAATAGTAAAAGTAGGCACTATTGAAGTGGCGAATGATCGTCCGTTTGTTCTGTTTGGCGGTATGAATGTACTGGAATCGCGTGATTTAGCGATGCGGGTAGTGGAGACTTATGTGCAAGCGACTTCTGCATTGAATATTCCTTATATCTTTAAAGCGTCCTTTGATAAAGCCAATCGTTCATCTATTCACAGTTTCCGTGGGCCGGGTTTAGAAGAGGGACTGCGTATTTTTGAAGAGATCAAGAAGACCTTTAATGTGCCGATTATTACTGATGTGCATGAACCTTATCAGGCGAAACCTGTGGCGGAAGTCGTTGATGTTATTCAACTGCCGGCATTTTTAAGCCGTCAGACCGATCTTGTGCAGGCCATGGCGGAAACCAAAGCCGCTATTAATGTGAAAAAAGCGCAGTTTTTAGCTCCCCATGAAATGAAACATATTATTACCAAGTTCAATGAAGCGGGTAATGATGAAATCATCCTCTGTGAGCGCGGCAGTTGCTTTGGTTACAACAATTTAGTCGTAGATATGTTAGGTTTCAGCACCATGAAGGAAACTGGCTACCCGGTTATCTTTGATGTCACGCATTCACTGCAAAAACCGGGTGCGCGCAGCGATAGTGCAGACGGGCGTCGCAGCCAGGTGGTACAACTGGGTCTGGCGGGTATGTCGCAGGGCATTGCCGGCCTGTTCTTAGAGTCGCATCCGGATCCTGCCAATGCAAAATGTGACGGTCCATGCGCATTGCCGCTGGCTAAACTCAAGCCCTTCCTGTCACAAATGAAACAGATGGATGAGTTAGCCAAAAGCTTAGATGCGATTGATACCGAGTAATTATTATTCAGCATTACCCACTATCTAAGACAACACGCCTGTTTTTAATTTTCGCCGCATTATTCGGCGCAACAGGCGTGGCTGCCGGTGCTTATGCCAGCCATGGCTTAAGCACCTGGGCCAATGCCGAGCAAGTTAGCTATTTTCAATTAGCCGTCACTTATCAGTTATTCCATAGCCTCGCTCTGTTAGTGCTTTGCGTGCTGTCTGCTTATATCCACAATCGCCTGTTATTAATCAGCAAAATCGCCTTTACCCTGGGCATTTTCTTTTTCAGCGGAAGTTTGTACTGCTATGTGCTGCTCGGCAGCAAGCTTGCTTCTGCGGCCACGCCTGCTGGTGGCATGCTATTGATTATCGCCTGGCTGCTGCTTGCATTAGCCGTTTTAAAAAGAAGTTAACATCTTGCGGCGAGCAGATCCCCGTTTAACCCCTGATGTATGACAAATAAAAATGAGAAAGTTATGTTAGGAATTTTATTATATTGCCGCCCCGGTTTTGAGAACGATTGTGCGAACGAGATACAGGATAAAGCGGCGGCTTTAGAGGTATTTGGTTTTATCAAAACAGTGCGCAATAGCGGTTATGTTTTTTATCAATGTTATAACCCGCAGGAGGTAGAGGGCTTACTGAAACAGCTTGATTATTCACAACTGATTTTTTCCCGGCAGTTAATTGGCGTGCAGGCCTTTGTCGACAACCTGCCGCTTGAAGATCGCATCACGCCTATTTTAGAAGTGACGCGTAATATGCCGATGGGCGGGGATCTTTATGTGGAAACACCGGAAGGGGATGAGACTAAACCCTTATTAACTTTCTGCCGTAAGTTTACTGTGCCGCTGCGCCAGGCGCTCAAAAAACAGAAGAGCTTAACGCAAAAAGAGAACCGCAAGAAAATTTGTTACCATTTGTGCTTTTTAGATAATCAGTCAGCTTATGTCGGCTTTTCTGTGCCCAATAACCGCAGTGAGCAGTATATGGGGATCACCCGCTTGCGTTTTCCGAGTGAAGCGCCAAGTCGTTCGACATTAAAGCTTGACGAAGCGATTCAGGTGTTTTTAACCCCGCAGGAGCAGGAAGCGCGTCTGCATTCAGGAATGCGCGCCGTGGATTTAGGTGCTTGCCCGGGCGGCTGGACCTATCAGTTAGTGCGTCGCGGTCTGTTTGTCAGCTGTGTCGATAACGGGGCCATGGCACAGAGCCTGATGGATACCGGGCAGGTCACCCACTTTATGGCTGATGGTTTTAAGTTTGAGCCGGAGCGTAAAAATATTGACTGGTTAGTCTGTGATATGATTGAAAAACCGAAACGCGTTGCCAAACTGATGGCTAAATGGTTAATTGCAGGCTGGTGCAAAGAGACGATTTTTAACCTTAAACTGCCCATGAAAAAACGTTACCAGGAAGCTGCGCAGGATTTGAAAGTGCTAACCGATATGCTCGAAGCAGCCGGCATCAACTATCAGCTGCAGGCCAAGCATCTTTACCATGATCGCGAAGAGATCACAGTGCATGTCAGCCTGCTCGGTAATGTCTGGGGAAAACAGTTGGGTAACGGCTAGCGGCAATAAGCCGAGCAAATTCATATAAAAATGGCGGTAAATCGCCATTTTTTGCTTTTATTATTTACCCCAGCTGCGAAAGCGTCCGGTATCAAGATGAATAAAATTGCTTTTAGAGTAGTAACCTACACCGCCGGCTTTTAATGATAAGGCTGCTTTTCTGACCTCAGCTAATGGCACCCCTTCGATACGAAAATCAATAGCTCTTCCCTGCATATGCAGGCTTTTTTTTGCCACGCCCGATGATTTTTTACGCAGCATATTATTGGTTTCAGGAGAGCGGTAGCCGGAAATGATCTGTATTTGCTTGTGACAGCCGATAAGCTGCTGAATATTAGATATTTGATCAAACAGATGCTTATCCATATTGACCGCTATATTCTGGCGAAAATCCCGGCACAGGTGATTAATCTTCTGCAGTTCACTCAATTGATAGTGCTGGCCATCAAAATACTGTGTTTTCAATATTTCTCCGGTATGCAGGTTATTCATCTGCAATGCGCGAGGTGAGTCTGTTGAAGCAAAGGAAAAAGAGGGGGCAGAGGCTGTTCCTAAAGCAAGCAGACCTAATTTTATAAATTTTCTACGACTAAGATCTGGTTTTGACATAATAGTGACTGTATTAAAGGTAAAAATAAGGTTACCAAGAAGTTACTGGTATTTAGCTGGATAGTCAAATCATAAACTACTCATTGACTTTGAGTTATTCGGCGTAGTTTTGCTAACTTTTTGAACTGTAAGGTTTTATTGCTAAAGGAAATAATTGTTGTTGTTTTACTTTTATTCAGTGATCATAATTATAGATATCACTCCTGAATTGCGTGACGCCCCGGTGATCAACCCAAACTGTTTGATATATTGTGTACACAGGAATGATCCTTTTTAAATTCACTACAGCGGTTTTCTGTTGCTCGCGATACTTTCTGTAATCCTGATAGGTAAAACCGGATCTATCCATCAGCAGTTGTACAAACTGGGTCGCTTTTTCGACACGAATGCAGCCTGAGCTATAGGCACGTTTCTGGTATTTAAACAGATGTTTTGCCGGCGTATCGTGCAGATAGATGGCGTAGCGGTTTGGCGTATTGAATTTATATAAACCCAGGGCATTCTTTTTTCCCGGTTTTTGGCGCAGTTTGTAGGGGAAATTCTCTGCCGTGAGCAATCGCCAGTTAATTCGAGCCGGATCAATCACTTTTTCACTGTGCCAGTCGCTCACTATTTCATATCCCTGCTGTGTAATAAAATGCCTGTTTGCCAGCGCTTCAGGGAGCAGATCCTGACGCATAATACTGTTTGGCACTCGCCATTGCGGATGAAATACAATTGAATCGAGTTTAGCGCTAAAAAGGGGGGTTTTTCTGTCCGTACGGCCAACGATAACCTTACTATCAAAGACCTTAGCGCCTACTTCCCAATACTCCATCGCATAGTTGGGAATATTGACCAAGACCAAGCGGGTACTTTTTGTTGCCCGTAATTGCGCGCTCCAAAATTGTGTTCGCAGAAGATTTAAGGCCATTAACCGCAGCCGCTCCTGGTGGCTGAGGTTAAGCCAGTATCGCGTGTTTTTACCTATTATACCGTCAGTTTTTAAGCCATGGCGGTTTTGAAAGGCGATAATAACTTCTCTCAGTTGCCGGCTGTAAAGTTTTTTCTCTTCTGCTTGCAGATAGCTTTTCATTTTTGTTGAGATATCGCCGGAAAGCTGTAAACGCCCTAATAATCGCTTCTTTTGCTCAAGCGGCTCACCCTGTTTTGCAAAAGCAGTAAACTTTGCCGAAGTGTTTTTTTTATTGCGGTAAAACACCAACAAATTTTGATAGAGGTGAGAATATTGGGCAGTTTTGGGTGATAAGCTCTGTAAATAGTTTAATTGCGCCTGCGAGGATGGCGCATTAAAAAAGGCATCTATCGCTTCCCTGGATGGCGGGCCGATATTATTTGCTATCCCTTTACCAAATAACCACTCTTTTCCTTTGCTGGCGAGCTGCTCTGTATAGGAGAGGTAAAAAAGTAACAGGTCCGAAGCTAAACGCTCATAACGCCGCCAGTTATTTTCTTGTTCAGCCTTTTTTAAGGCTTGCACGGAATAAAAAAGATCCTCGTTAAGGTCAGAAAAAGCAAGCGGTACTAGTTGCTTTTGCAATTCATCTCGTAGTGAATCGTTTAGCCAAAAATGCGCTGTGCTTGGGTTTTGATAGAGTGAATTAATTAATAGTGGATATTTGAGCTTTAAATTCTCATCTTCACGATCTGATACGGAAAATGCAGGACTGGAGAATAATTCCAGCAGGCATATCAGGCCCAGATAAAGAAAATATTTACATAAGTGCTTAAACATTACACAAGGCCTTGATAATAAAGTTTAAATCTATACCCTGCCGAGATAACTAAAATTCGGAAAGGGTATAGAAGTGCAGTCATAGCTATAAGTATTTATCTGATCACAATAAATAACGAGCCGCCAGCGCGATTAATCTGCAGCAGTATCGCGTTTTTATTACGTTTTAAAGCCTGACTGAAGTCTTTTAAATCATAAACCCGCTGTTTGTTAACGGCAACAATAAGATCACCTGTACGCAAACCGCTATAGGCTGCCATTGAATTCGGTGCCAGGCGTTTCACAACAACACCATTACCGTCAATATCCTCTGCAAATTGTGCCCCCTCTAATAAGCTGTGTAATTGGCGGTTAGTTTGCGGCAGCGTTTGCGGATCGCCTATTTTGACCGTGAGCTGCTTGTTTTTACCATCCCGTAATAAGGTTAAATCTACCTTGTCCCCGATCTGTTTGATACCGATAAGGCTGCGCAGTTGTCCGGTGGAAATGGTATTTTTTCCATCGACCTGTAAAATAATATCTCCGGATTTAATGCCCGCTTTATCCGCCGGTGACCCTTCAATAACATTCGTTACCAACACACCAAGCTGACCATTTTTCAGATCGAAGGCATCGCGTAGATCCGGCGTGATATCCTGAATGCCGATGCCGATTTGTCCGCGGCGAACTTCACCATGCTTAACAATTTGAGTCATGCTTGCCTTTGCCATATTGGCCGGGATAGCAAAGCCGATACCGACATTGCCGCCGGAAGGCGCAATAATTGCCGTGTTGATGCCGACCAGTTCACCCGCTAAATTAACTAAAGCGCCACCTGAGTTGCCCGGATTGATTGATGCATCTGTCTGGATAAAGTTTTCATAGCCTTCAATACCTAAGCCGCTTCTTCCCAACGCACTGACAATACCTGTGGTGACCGTTTGCCCCAGACCAAAGGGGTTACCAATGGCCACGACAAAATCACCGACTTCCAGTTGGCTGGAGTCTGCGATGGCGACTTGGCTTAAATTGTCGGCATCGATCTGCAAAATGGCAATATCTAACTCCGGATCGCTGCCGACTAATTTGGCTTTAAAACTGCGTCCGTCTGTCAGTGATACCCGTACCTCCTCTGAGTTTTTAACCACATGGTAGTTAGTCATGACAATGCCGTCAGCGGCATCGACAATCACACCGGAACCGGCGCTTTGCTGGCGTTTTTGTCGCTGCTGGGGCTGCTCTGGAATATCAAAAAAGTGTTTGAAAAACGGATCATTCAATAGCGGATTGTTAGTTTGTGTCAGCGTCGAATAGGTGGAAATATTGACCACAGCTGGGTTAACCTGTTTAAGCATCGGCGCTAACGAGGGAAAGGCTCTTGTGCCGTTATCAATATTGGGAATAGTGGCATAACTGAAGTGCGAAAAGATAATGAGGAAGCCAATAACTAATTTTAATGCTGTGCTTTTCATTTTTAGTTCCTTATTTGAGATGACGAAATTGTGGTTGATAAAAGCCTGCCTGATCTAATCTATCAAACGCTTTATTGTTAGCTTAATACTTTTTTCAATTAGCGTGAGATATTTCGAACTGCAACAGTCCCTAACACATTAATGTAAATAGAAAAGCATATGATGTACAAGCCTTTCACTAAAAAAATGTTGTTCTAGAGCGGCTTGCAGCTGGCTGCTTTTAACCTTCAGTGCAGCAGTAGCAGGTGATTTATTGCGTATGAGCATATAATTAATAGGTGCGCTAGCAGCGTATTACTTCTATTTATCGCTGCAATGCAGGTAGAAAAGGAAAAGCACTATGAAAATCAGTGTCAATCAGCCCGGCATTTTACTTTTTATTATTATGTTATTTGTGCTCGTGCCGCAACCGGCTTTGGCCGCTAAAAAAGTTCTCCTGGCGACTGCCGAACGCGCGCCTTATATTGGTAAGAGCTTGCTCAATCAGGGCTATCTTCATGAGCTGGTAACTGAAGCCTTTAAGCGCGTTGGCTACGAAACAGAAATCATTTTTTATCCACTGGCAAGGGCTAAATATCTGGCGGAAAGAGGATATGTCGATGGCTTGCTGCCCTCTTATTTTGAACCGGGATTAGAAAAAAAATATCTGTTTTCCGATCCCTTTCCGGGGGACAATATTGGTTTATTGAAAAGGAAATCCTTAGCAGTCTCCTATGCACAGGATCCGCGCAGCAATCTTAAAGCAGCACTTTTAGGCTTGCAGCAGTATCAATTTGGCGTCGTTCGCGGTGCTTCTATCGCCCCCGCTTTTGATCAAGCCACATTTTTAAAGAAGCAGTTTGTCGGCAAAGATTTACAGAATATCGATAAACTGGCAGTTGAGAGAATAGATTTTGCTGTTATTGATAAATATACCGCGTCGGATCTCATGGTAAACCTGCGTCCTCATCTGATTGGGGAACTGGAGTTTATGCGTCCGCCTTTGCTCAGCAATTCCTTTTATCTTGCCTTTAGCAAAAAATCGCCAGGTTACCAGCAACACCAGAAAGACTTCAACCTTGGCCTGCAGGCGCTGATTGCCGACGGCACTTTGCAGGAAATACTCGCCAGGCACGGGCTTTTTTCCAGCAAAAAAACAGCACAAGGAAAAAGTGAAATTAACCATAGGTACGGTCAATAATACCGATATGCTCGCGATGCGCGGGTTATCCGAGCAATTTGCACAAACGCATCCCAATATTGAACTGCAGTGGCGAGTCCTTAATGAAAACATATTACGCCAGCGTTTATTGAGTGACCTTGCTATCTCTGATGGACAATTTGATATTATGACTATCGGTGCCTACGAAACGCCAATTTGGGCTAAAAGAGGCTGGCTGACCACACTGGAAAATTTACCTGAAGCATATGATCTGCATGATATATTTGACTCGGTGCGCGATGCGCTTTCCTATCAGAAAAAGTTTGTATGCTTTACCCTTTTATGCGGAAAGCTCCATGACTTTTTATCGTAAAGATCTCTTTGCCAAAGCAGGGCTAAAGATGGCTGAGCGGCCGACTTTTGCTGATATTAAAGGCTATGCAGCGGCTATCCATAACCCTGAAGAAAAAATTTATGGTATTTGCCTGAGAGGGAAAGCGGGATGGGGAGAAAATATGGGATTACTGAGCACCATGGTCAATACCTTTGGCGGGCAGTGGTTCGATCAAAACTGGCTGCCGAAACTCAATAGCCGTGAGTGGAAAAATGCCCTATTCACTTACAAAGATTTGCTGAGTAATTATGGACCGCCCAATCCCACCCGTAATGGCTTTAATGAGAATCGTTCATTGTTTGCCAACGGGCATTGTGCAATATGGGTTGATGCAACCATTGCTGCGGGGATGCTGTTTAATGCCAAGCAGTCTAAAGTGCATGCGCAGGTCGGTTTTGCGCCTGCTCCGATCGCAGTGACAGAGAAAGGGGCTAGTTGGTTATGGACATGGGCGCTTGCTATACCGGATTCATCAAAACATAAGCAGGAGGCGCTGCAGTTTATTACCTGGGCAACATCAAAAGCCTATATCGAGCGGGTTGGTGAGAAGCTGGGCTGGGTTTCCGTGCCTCCCGGCACCAGAAAATCGACCTATCAAAATAAAAGCTACCTGGCTGCAGCGCCATTTGCCGGCTTTGTTCTACAGGCCATTCAGCAAGCCGATCCTCTGGACTCAACTTTAAAACCTAAACCCTATACGGGGATTCAATTTGTCGGCATTCCGGAATTTCCTGCGCTAGGAGGGCAAGTGGGTATCAATATGGCGAAAATGATTGAAGGTAAGATCTCTGTGGAGCAGGCTTTGCAAGATTCACAAAAGCTGGTCGAGGAGCAGATGCGCAAATCGGGCTATTATTAAAAAAGGGAGCCTGTTGCTCCCTTGTTGATCCGTTAACCGGTAAAGATTACCAGCCTTTCACCACTGCGCCTTTGAATATCTCTCTGGCAGCTTGGTAAACAGGCTCAGATTGATATGCTTTGACAAAGGTTTTTACATTCTCTGCATTGACGTTATCTTCACGAGCTACAATCAGATTGACATAAGGAGATTCTTTATCTTCAACAAAGATACCGTCCTTTTCTGCGCTCAGGTTGATACTGCCGGCATAGGTATTGTTGATTATTGCCAGGCTGACATCATCCAGAGAGCGCGGCAGCTGTGGCGCTTCTAATTCAACAATTTTAAGGTTTTTCGGGCTGCTGACAATATCCAGTACGGTTGCTCTTAGATCCGCACCTTCTTTTAATTTAAGCAGGCCTTGCTGCTCAAGCAGCATTAAAGAGCGTGCCAGGTTAGTCGGATCGCTGGGTACGGCAATTTGATCACCTTCTTTTAATTCATCGAGTGTTTTGATTTTGCTTGAGTAAGCGGCGATAGGGTAAACAAAGGTGTTACCGGCAATGGCAAATTTATAACCGCGATCTTGGATTTGCTGATCAAGGTAAGGCTTATGCTGGAATGCATTGATATCGATAGAGCCTTCATCCAGTGCCGCATTAGGTGTGATGTAATCAGAAAAAACCACCAGTTCGACATCTAGATTATATTGTTCTTTGGCAACTTTTGCCGCCACTTCAGCCACCTGTGCTTCAGAGCCGGCAATGACACCGACGGTTATTTTATTGTTATCAACGGCTTGCTTTGCTTCCACAGGCGCATCTTTATCATTACAGCCAGCCAGTGCTAGCGCAGACGCTAAGCCGGCAATGGTGAAAAGCTTCTTAAGATTAAAGGTCATGCTATTTTCTCCTTTCAAGGTGTTCCTTGAGCGTTAGTTAGAACTGTTATTATTAACGATGATCAACGTGTTTAACCAGGCGATCACCAAGTGATTGGATCAGTTGTACAAGGATGACAAGAATAACGACGGTGATCATCATTACCGTACCATCAAAGCGCTGATAGCCATAACGGATACCGACATCACCGAGTCCGCCGCCACCGACAGTACCGGCCATTGCTGAATAGCCGACCAGGGTGACTAAGGTGATGGTCGCTGCATTGATAATGCCGGGCAGGGCCTCAGGCAGCAGAACTTTAGTGATGATTTGCGCCGGTTTTGCGCCCATTGCCTGTGCCGCTTCGACCAGACCGGCTGGTACTTCCAGTAATGCGCCTTCAACAAGGCGGGCAATAAAGGGAATCGCTGAAATCGTTAACGGGACAATAGCGGCCGCTGTGCCGATTGAGCTGCCGACGATGAAACGGGTAAAGGGAATAATAGCGACCAGTAAAATAATAAAAGGAATGGAACGGCCGATATTAACGACCGTGCCCAGTGTTTTATTGACCGTCTGGTTTTCAAGTAAGCCGGATTTTTTCGTCAAGTGTAATAATACACCTAATGGAATACCGAACAGAAAACCGATAAAACTGGAAGCAAACACCATTGCTAATGTTTGCCCTAAGGCATCAATTAATAAGGCGATCAGGCGCTCATTGCCCGTCCACCAAGTTAAAAACAGATCAAGCGACATAACCTAATACCTCTATTTCGACTTTATGCTCTTTTAAGAAAGCGATGGCCTGCTCAGCAGCTGCTTGTGTACCGAAAAATTCCGCTAACATCAGACCAAATTTAATACCGCCAACATAGTCCATATTGGAACTGAGAATACTGATATCGATATTAAATTCACGGGCGACATGGCTGATTAAAGGGGCATCAACGGATGCGCCGGTAAACTCCAAACGTACCAACGGATAACTGTCACCTTGCTGCTCGCTTAATAAACGCGCGCGGTAATCTTCAGGTATAGAAAGGTCTAATGTCGAGCGGATAAACTGACGTGCCAGCTGCGTTTTCGGATGGGCAAAAATATCACCGACAGCGCCTTGTTCAACCAGTTTGCCATCGCCGATAATAGCCACTTCAGAGCAGATGCCCTTGACCACGGCCATTTCATGGGTGATTAATAAAATAGTGAGATTCAACTCCTGATTGATCTTGCGCAGTAGTTCTAAAATGGAGTGCGTGGTTGCAGGATCTAAGGCACTGGTTGCTTCATCACAGAGTAATACTTTTGGATCAGAGGCTAATGCGCGGGCAATCGCTACTCGCTGTTTTTGTCCACCACTGAGGTTGGCCGGATAGCTGTCACTTTTGTCACTCAAGCCAACCAGTATTAATAAACTGTCAACTTTAGCTTTGATCTCTTTTTTATGTACACCCGCTAATTCCAGTGGCAGGCTGACATTGTCAAAAACGCTGCGCGATGAGAGCAGATTAAAGTGCTGGAAGATCATGCCGATTTTACGCCGGGCGAGCGTTAATTCCTGACTGGAAAGCTTGGTCAGATCCGTGCCATCGACGATAACATGGCCGCTGCTTGGCCGCTCCAGTAAATTAACGCAGCGAATCAGGGTACTTTTACCCGCCCCGGAAGAGCCGATAACGCCATATATGCTGCCTTCGCTGATATTAAGATTAATATCACTAAGGGCGTTGATAGCCCGCTCTCCCTGATAAAAGATCTTATTCACATTTTTTATTTTTATCATTAAATTTCCTGCATTTGACTTACAGCAATCTATATAAGCGCGTGATTGAGAATGTTTATATAGAGTGCAATAAGGGTAGGTTGTCGTTTTGTTTATATCCAGCTATTTTGCACGCATTTTCGGATGGTTTCGGTTGCTATGCACAGCGAGCATGAGAATGTAAACAATAGCGCGATACTAGGGCGTCTAGACGTCTCAGTCAATCGATAGTTATTACCTAATCGGCATAACTAATATTGACTGGTTATATTAATAGCCTTCTGTATACAAAAGCAGCAGCCTGCTTTAAGTTATTCTGCATAGCGCAGTAAATGTGCTTTTACGGACTCGCTGGCAAAAGAGTGGGCAACGCTGGTTTTATAGATAGTGAAATAATCTGCACGGCTTAGTTTGAAGGTATGCATCACCTTACGCACTTCATCGCTCATGCTGGTATTAGAAACAGTACGGTTATCGGTATTGATGGTTACCGGGATGGCGTCTTGATAAAAGGTTTTTATTGGGTGGCTGCTCAGCTTGTCGACCGCTTTGGTTTGCACATTACTGCTCGGACAGGTTTCTAGCGCTGTCATTTTATGTTTAACCAGGTTATAGGCTTCTGTGTGGTCCTTAATATGGATGCCGTGTCCGATGCGCTCGGCACCAAGTAGCGAGATGGCATCATATACGTTCTGTCCATCGCCCTGTTCGCCCGCATGGATAGTAATACGGTAGCCTTTTTCTGCTGCATATTGCGCATAAGGTACGAATTCATGACAGAATCCCGGTGCTTCACCTCCGGCGAGATCGAAGGCCACAACGCCGTTATTAAGGTACTTTGCGCCGGCATCAATTACGCCCTTAATGCTTTCTTTAGGCATATGGCGTAATAGTGAAAGAATATAGTTGCCTTTGATATCATAGCGTTTTTCAGCCCGCTGCATGCCTGCAACTGCACTATGAATGATTTGATCGAGCGTCAGGCCTTGTTCAGTGTGCAGCAGAGGACCAAAACGCACTTCTAAATATTTGACATTCTCCTGAGCTGCATCTTCAAATAACTCAAAAGAGATGCGTTCAATGCTCTCTACGGTTTGCATGACCGAGAGCGGCAGTTCAAAGCGCAGCAGATATTCCTCTAAGTTTAAACAGGTTTCAGGGGCAATCATCAGCGTGCTGATTTCATCAATATCGTCACTCGGCAGAGTGATATTCTGCTGGCGAGCGAGCTCCATGAGGGTTTGCGGGCGGACACTGCCATCGAGATGGCAATGCAGATCTATCTTGGGTAAATTGAAATAATCCATAAGCTTCTACCTTTAAAAAAGAGACAAGCTTCATAATCAAGAATTTAAGGGCCTTGGTAGAAACTCCCAAACCATATTATTGGGATTATATGAAGCGTTCAGGCGGCATTTTAACAATAGGGTCTATAGCCTGCAATTTATATAAGAAGCAGAAATACGTCATTCTTTCTGTCGTTTTGTAATACAGTGCAAAAGCAGCATCAGCGCTTGTTAAGCTCATCATCCATTTTAAATGCAAAAGAGGTCACATAAGCCTCCATCTGTTCAACCTCATGTTCTATGCGGTTTAATTCACTGTTGACATTGTCCAGTACTTGCTGCGCAGACTGGCCGGACTGCCAGGCTCTCTTTTTGACGTGCTGTTTTTGGTAGATACTTTGTTGCCACTCTCTTTGCTGAGGCATTTCATCGAGCAGGAAATAAGCGCCAATATAGGCGAGAACCACTAAAAACCCGCCGGAAAATAAAAAGGCCGAGATGGCTAACAGGCGAATAATCCATACCTCAACGGAAAAATACTCGGCTATTCCGGCACAAACCCCTGCTAACTTGCCATTTTTAGGATCACGGTACAGGGTTTTTTTAAAATTGCTCATGGTCCCTCCAGTGTGGCGCTTTGGCATCAAGGATTTTTTCCAGCGAGGTGATGCGCTTCTGCAGTTCTTCACTGCGCGTTAGCAATGCCTGTAACTGCTGCTGATCTTCGGCGGAGAAATCTTTACTGGTCTGTTTTTTACTGCGGTAATGTAAAATTAACCAGAGCGGTGCGACAAAGATAAAAAATACAGTCAGTGCCAGCATAATATAATTCATAGAAGTTCCTTAATACCCTCAATTCAAAGACAGCTACAATCATTATCAGTTTAGCATTTCTCTTTATAACTGATTAATTTTATTTGTGAAAATAATTGCAGTAGCTATCCGCTTGAGTGCAAGTTAAAATTCGTTCAATTTTATTATTTTTGAAAGAGGCAGATTATGGCCAGAACCGCAGCAGCACTTCATATTTTAGTGAAACATAAAGAACAAGCAGAGAATATTATGCAACAGTTAAAGAAAGGAGCGAAATTTCAGACGCTGGCAAAAAAATATTCGAGCTGTCCTTCCGCTAAAAAGGGAGGTGATTTAGGCGAGTTTAAAAAAGGGCAGATGGTCCCGCAATTTGATAAAGCCGTTTTTAGCGCTGAGATATTAACGCCTGTACTGGTGAAAACTAAGTTCGGTTGGCATATTGTTAAAGTGTTGTATAGGTGCTAGCTTAATTTCCCAGGTGGTTTTGACTCTGTTCTGCGATTGTTTTGTTATAGTTTGAAGATTCCAGTCGAATTGTTTTTGTTGTTGAATATTAAGATATTACAACATATTGGAATTCCAAAGTGCAGTTTTCGTTGGTGTTTTAGTTTAGGTATAATAGAACAAACAAAAAAAGAGAGGTCAAACATAGAATGTTTAACCTCTTTTGCTAAAACAAGCGTTATTTGATTTCGATTTTATGAACGTCACTAGTTTCTTGTTTTATTTTTGGCGCAGTCAGTTTTAATAATCCGTTGACCACTTCGGCTTTGATCTGATCTGCCTTAATATTTTTTCCAACATTAATGGTGCGGCTAAAGTAGCCAGATCTTCTCTCTCTTCTGATAACATTATCAGTTTCAGATTCTTTTTCTTCATGCACCTTGGCTTCGATAGTGAGCAGGTCATCCTTAAGTTGGACATTAATATCCTCTTTATCTACACCGGGTAGTTCAGCCACAAAAACATAGGAATCATCTTTGTCAATAATATCGACACGGGGTTCAAAGTAACCCTCTTTACCTTTTAGTTTATTGAAGGTAAAGAAATCATCAAAGAAATGTTCAGGGCTGAGCCATTGATTTCTAGGTACTATGTTCATGATATCCTCCTTAGAAGCATTACCAACCAAATGAGAAGGCAACTTTCTCAGTTAAAATATAGAATAGATAGTGAAATATAGACAGCGTGTTTCGAGCAAAATTTGCACTTTTATTTGCAGATATTATTAAGGTCTTATACCGCACCTAAAGCGACCTTTAACTTTTAAGAGCCGCTGGTTGTGCTGCTATTTGCCCTAAGCTGTTCGGAGAAAGGGGTATAGCAACGCCCGTTGCCTGGGACCAACCTCAGCAGCAGTGGCTCAGCCAGCAGTTTCAACACTTTACCATCAGTTTCAGGGGTATCAGCAAAGCGCACGCCTTAGATATTGCCGAGCAGGTGCATCATGAATTACTGCCGCTTGTTTTGATGCTCGAGCAGCAAAAGTGGCTACTTGGCTGAGCTTGCTGCCGCTCTGCCGCGCTTCTCGTTTACGCCGCGCAGCAGTATAAGACCGACAATAAAAAAGCTCAGTGTCGATAGGATTGACAGGCGATGATTGCCGCCGGTGATATAGTTGAGCAAGCCGTAGCTGAGCGGCCCGACGATGGCGGCCAGTTTGCCGGCAACGCCCCATAGTCCGAAGAACTCGGCGCTACGCGTTAGCGGCGTAAACAAAGCTATCAAGGCACGTCCGGCGGACTGGCTTGCGCCCATTGCCAGACCGATCAAATTAGCGGCTATCCAGACCGCAATGATCTGCTCCGATAGGCAGAGGATCAGTATGGCAAGGATCCAGATTGCTAAGGTCATGGACAGTGTTCTGATCGAACCCAGGCGATCCTGTATAAAACCAAATAAAAATGCGCCGCCGGCCGCCGTGATATTGACCACCATGATCAATATAATGATCTCCTGCTCGCTCATCGCCATCACTTCCTGCGCATAAATAGCAGCTAAAACGATAACGGTGCTGATGCCGCATTGATAGACAGCCAGGGTGATAAGAAAGCGCAACAGATCTTGAAAACGGGCGGCCTCTTTAACGGTTTCCTTTAGCCGTTTTAAAGCGTTACGGGAAATAGAGGCGCTTATAGCCTGGGGGCTGGGCTTAGCACGCTCACGCAGCCATAAAAAGGTCGGGATAACCGCCAAAGCAAAGACCGCGGCGACAATAAGCATGGTAGCGGGGACGAATTGTTCCGCTGTCTGCCCGTTTTGTTGCGCCCAGCTGATATAAAGCAGACAGATCCCAAGGGTCAGCAGGCCGCCAAGGTAGCCCAGTCCCCAGCCATAACCGGATATTTTGCCCATCGTTTTTGGTGCGCTGATTTCGGGTAGAAAAGCGGCAATAAGGTTTTCACCGCTGGCAAACATCACGTTGGCGATGATCACCAGCAGCATGGCGGATAAAATATTGCCGGAGCCGGTGAGAGAAAGTAATCCGGTGAACAGCACGCAGCCAAAGGTGGTTATCAGTAACATTTTCTTTTTAATGGCCAGTTGATCGGCAATGGCACCAATAAGAGGTGCGCTGCACAGTACAATGGCGTTGGAAATAGCGACGGCGATCGTCCATAGAAAGGTCGCCGATTGTGGCGCAGAAGCAGCGATAACAGCGACGAAATAAGCGTTAAATACGGCGGTCATAACCACAGTGGTGTAGCCGGAATTGGCAAAGTCAAACATCGCCCAGGAGAAGATCTCGCGGCGATCGGCTGTTATTGCGATTTGGTGATGCTGCTGAGCGCTCATCGCGATGACTCCTGCAGATCGGGCTCGCCGCAATGGCTGAGAATTTCTGCTCTGGCCTGATCCCTGAGGCTAAGCGCGGCATGCCAGTCGTTTCCCTGTGCAAGGAGTGGCTTACTGATCCTGATAGCGACGGCCCCCCGTCTTGGAAACAATGAAGTATCACGTAGTTTGGAGCGCGTTCCGCGAATGGTAATAGGGACGACAGGGAGATGGGCATCGGCCGCAGCCGTAAAAGCGCCCATATGAAATTCATGCAGTCCGGGCATGCGGTACAACGTGCCTTCCGGGAAAAACAGTAACGAGCGTTTTTTTCTGGCATTAGTGGTGATACGCTGCGCATCGGCAATGCCTTTTTGTCTGTCAAAGCGTTCGACAAATTCTGTGCCCAGGCGGGAAAGAAAAATACGCGCAAAAATATTATTCTGCAGTTCAGCTTTGGCGACAAAGCTGTAATCAATGGGGGTCGCCACAGTCATCAGCAGGCCATCAAGGTAACTGGCATGGTTGGCAACCAGAATGCAGGGACTATTCCCGGGCAGGTTTTCTGCGCCCTGAACCGTTAGTGGCGTGGCGGTCAATTTGAGCAGTAAACGCACGCCCAACCGGGTGACAGACCAGCACAGCCGCCGGTTAGGAAGCACGGCAATGATGCTCCACACCGGCAGTGCCAGCATCCCCAGTATCAGCCAGGCATAGCCGGCATAGAGTTGATCGGTTAGGCTGCGGCGCATGCTGCTTAGTGTTGCTTTGACGCCGCCTAGTGTCAGTCGTAACAGTTGCCACCACACCGCGCGCTGGCGGCTGCCAAGCTCACCCTGCTGATAGAGTTCGCGGCTTGCTGCACGGCGAATCTTGCCGCTTGAGGTTTTGGGAATAGTGTGCGCTGGTGCCAGTACTATTTCGTCGGCTGCAGTACCAAGCAGATCCTCGCTCAGCTCAGTGATGGTCTGTTTGAGCTGGCGCTGCATAGTTTCGTCTGTCTCGCGGGTTTCCGCTAGTACGATCAGACGTTCCGTGCCGCTGTCGCTGTCATGACTGGCGAACGCCGCGACACACCCCTTGCGGATGCCCGGAACAGTACTGACCCTTTCCTCTAATTCATGGGGGTAAATATTGCGTCCGGCACGAATGATAATATCTTTAAAGCGCCCGGTAAGAAACAGCTCTCCACCGACGAGATAAGCTCTATCGCCAGTATCCAGCCATTGACCGTGAAATAGTTGCCGGGTTTTTTCCGCATCGCGAAAATAACCGCAGGTTGCGGAGGGACCTTTAAACTCCAGACGGCCTTCTTCACGCTCCGGCAGCTCCCGACCACTGCTGTCTAAGATGCGGATTTGATGATTCGGCAATGGCTGGCCCAGTCCGACTATCTGCAGCATATGCGTATCCTGGCTGGTGGCTGGGAGTGCTTTGCCAAAGCGCTCCATTGGCTCGCGCTGGATCCTGTCGATTCTTGGCAGGCGTTCAGGTTGCGGGAATGTCAGTCCGACAGAGCATTCAGCCAATCCGTAAGTGGGAGACATCGCCTCGGGACGAAAGCCGTATTCAGCGAAACGCTCGCTAAAGCGCTGAATCGTATTGGCGCTGACCGGCTCCGCGCCATTCCAGGCCTGACGCCAGCAACTGAGATCCAGCCCGTGCAGGTCTGGCGCATCGATTTTATTGAGGCATAACTCATAGGCAAAATTGGGGGCGGGAGAGAGCGTGCCGCGATGCTGGTGGATAGCCCAGAGCCAGCGTTGTGGTTTGGAGAGAAACAGCAGGGGCGGCATGATCACCAACGGCATGCTGTAATAAAGACTGCCTAACCAGGCACCGATCAAGCCCATATCGTGGTAAACCGGCAACCAGCTGACAAAGATATCGGTCGAGTGCGCCCGCACAACCTGGCCCATGGCGCGCACATTGGCGAGCAGGTTGTCATGGGTCAGTGTAACGCCCTTGGGGTTACCCGTACTGCCTGAAGTGTATTGCAGAAAAGCAATATCCGAACGCTTGGCAATACCAGCTTGAATAGGCTGCACAGGCAGCCTCAGTTCAGCTGCCGTGAAAATTACCTGGATGGTGGGAACGCTAAGCTGCAGCAGACGGGACAGGGTTTTAGCCTCTTTGACGGTAAGCAGAAAGCGCACCTGTGCATTCTGCAGAATACGCGCGTGGCGCTGCAGATGATCTTCTATTTGCGATAATCTTGCCGGCGGGTAAATAGGGACGGGAATACCTCTGGCCAGGAGTATGCCGAAAAAGCTGTAAAAATAGTCGCTGCTGGTAGGCAGCATAATCGCTACGGTTTGTCCGGCTTTCAGGCCCTGCTCCAGCAGTCCGGCAGCAATGCGCTGAGCTTCTTGATAAAGCATTGCATAACTGATTTCTTTTATATGTTCGGCACTTTCGTAGACGAAGAGATGCGCTCGTTGCGGATGATTTGCAACCTGCCAGGCCAGTACCTGCTGCAGGGTTTCTGCCTGCACGGGATCAGAGTCGGTTTCTGCCAGCCGAATCTCCTTGATCAGCCGCTCTGGAATTTGGCTTGCGCCTCGATTTACGCTGTTCAGTATCTCGTGCAGTAGATCCCTTGGCGTTTCTATAAGCGCGAGCGTTTGCTCGGGCAGAGTGATCGAAAACTCCTTTTCAACTCGCTGTATCAGCTCAGCACGAGTGAGGCTGTCGAAGCCCAGTTCGCGGTCAAAATCACTGTCAAGGCGGGGGAAAACGGCGTCTTTCTGCGCGTGATGCAGCTCCCGCTGCAGTTTATAAATAACATCCAGTAACTTTTCTGCGCTTTGTTTAGTCTCCAGCTTAGGAGCATCACTATTATTACTCGCCATAAGGATTGCTTCCTGACAGATAGCGGCCGTTTTTTGTGTGTGCTTACTAGTGTAGTCGTTAAAGGAAGAAATCGCCTAGTTGGCAGCGAAAGGCACAGTATTTCCGGTAAATTAAGTAACACCTTTTCCTTTAGGGAAGGCTGGCTGTCAAGCTACCACGAGCCATGACTCATCACTCATTACTCATTACCCTTTCCTGAAGAGAGTTTTTTGGCCAGTGCTTTTAATAAGGAGCTGTGTGTTTCCCGTAAGCCGGCAATCTTGCCGCTCATTTTAGGCGCGCCCTGCAAATCAAATAATTTGGGTACAGCAATGCGCTGCGACCCGTAAATGCCGGTATGACCGCTAAAATAGTAGGCACAGTAGCAGGCGACGGCAAAATACAGCATAAATTCAGCGCCGAACAGTTCAATGCCCATAATAGTGCAGGCCAGCGGGGTGTTCGTTGCTGCCGCAAAGACGGCTAAAAAGCCCAGGGCGGCGAACAGATCGACAGGAGCGCCTAATACCCAGGCCATGAAATTTCCCAAGGTTGCGCCGACAAAAAATAACGGCGTTACTTCACCTCCTTTGTAGCCTGCTGCAAGTGTTATTGCGGTCAGTGATAACTTGACTATCCAGCTGTACCACTCGGCCCCCCCTTCATCAAAGGCGCTCATGATACTGACCCCCCCTTCACGGGCAGCATAAACACCGAGACCGATATAATCATGATTGCCGAGCAACTCTACGCAGGCAATAACAATCAGGCCGCCGACAACGACAATCAGGTAAGGGTTTTTAAGCGTTGCTTTAAAAATATCCTTCAGTGCATGTGTTAATTCACCAAACAGATAGCCCGCCAGGCCAAAAGCAATGGCAGCAATTACCACCTTCACAATCATCAGCGGGTCGATATTGACAGCATGAGAAAAGAAAGAGAGCTGCTCTAAAAAGTCAATGCGGTAATGGGAGTGGTGCGCGCCCCATGAACTGCAGACAAAATCAGCTAAAATGGCGGCAAATAGCGCGGGAATGATTGCATCGTATTTAATACGGCCAATTGCCAATACTTCTAAGGCGAATATAGCGCCGGTTAACGGGGTGCCGAATACCGCGCCGAAACCTGCCGCAACACCGGAAATCAGAATAAGTTTTTTATCCTGCTCATTGAGATTAAACCATTTGGCAAGCGTATGGGTTGCCGCGCCACCAATCTGCACCGCTGTCCCCTCGCGGCCTGCTGAGCCGCCAAAGAGATGCGTGATCACTGTTGTAATCAGCACCAGCGGGGCCATGCGCGTGGGAATGCCGGCACCTGGCTGATGAATTTCATCCATGATAAGATTGTTACCCGCTTCTGAGTTTTTGCCCAGGTTTCTGTACAGGTAGACAATAAGTAAACCGGCAAAGGGCAGAAGATAGATAAGCCAGTTATTGGCGATGCGTGTTTGTGTTGCCAAGCTTAAAGCCCATAAGAAAAAAGCATTAAGTGAGCCGACAAGCACGGCAACAGGGATAATAAGCAGCGTCCACTTTAAAATGTGGACAAAAATTTTAGGGTTGGCGCTTAAAGGATGAGGCATAGTTTTTTTTCATATTGAGTGGCGACCGGAATATATTGCAGGCCTTATTATTACAAAATGAGGGCTGAAAATCATCCGTCATCATTAAAACAAAAAAATAAGCAGCTGCTTGTTTTTTGTGGCTGAAAATAGCTTACTGTTTTGTCTGTTTCAGGGGCAGTATGGCCGCGATAACGACCAGTGCAAAAATGAGTGCATAAATAGAAAAACTGACAATTAACCATTGCGGCATAGAGTAGCCGAGAAATTGCCAAACGATATCGGCACAATCACCCGTCGGGTTAAATAACCATGGCGCCCATTGATGCAGAGGTGCCCAGCTCGGAAAGTTAGGATAAAAGTCACAGGTTGCAAAGGGTGAGGGGTTTATTTGATACCCCGTATGTTCAATGGCTAGTAATACTCCCCAGACTGCACTGACGATCCAGCCTAGAAAAGCGCTTAATCGGATCAGTATATTGTGCGGTGCGCTTGCGCCAAGTAAACCAGAAAGGAAAATGCCAATTACGGGAATGCGCTCGTAAATACACATAACACAGGGCTGTAGTTTCATTACATGTTGAAAATATAAAGCAGCTAGCTCCAGCGCTAATGCGCTTGCTGCAAGCAATAACCACGGCCAGCGCTGCTTGGAAAGGTTTTTTAAACTTGAGCGCACAATGGCTCCTTAAGTAGAATAGTGATGTGAGTGATAACATTATCTTTATTCCAGTTGAGCATACAATTGCATCTATGACTGAAGGAAAAATAATAGTATCGGTTTATGCGTCTTTTTACAGGTCTATTCAAGCGAACCACCTGTTTCGAGGAACAGCGACTGTGGTATTATAAAAAAATAATAAGAAAAGGTGAAGTAAGTAAATGATAATGAAAGTAAAGGGGCCGGCGGATGTTGCTGAGCAGTATCTGATTGAATCAATCTGGAACGGCTCTATTGCAATTAATTCGGAATTACCCGCTGAGCGTCTGCTGGCGGATAAAATAGGTGTGACGCGAACAACGCTGCGTGAAGTTTTACAGCGCCTGGCAAAAGACGGTTGGATCACCATTCGTCATGGTAAGCCGACTAAGGTTAATAATTTTTGGGAGACATCCGGACTCAATATTTTAAGTACGCTGACCCGTCTTGATGAAGCCCGCCGCGGTGACTTTATCGATCAGTTGATGTCTGTGCGTACTAATGTCAGTGCCATTATTTTGCGCATGGCTGCTAAACATAATCATCAGAGCGTGATTACATTTCTCGAAAATATTCCGTCAATTGACGCAAACAGTGAAGCCTTTACTGAATTTGATTACCGTTTTTACCATCAGGTGGCGGTTTCCTCCAATAATATGATTTATGTACTGATTTTAAATGGTCTGCAGGATCTTTATCGCAAAGTCGGGCACTTTTATTTTTCCAATACCGAAGCAAAATCGATAGCATTGACATTTTATGCTGATATAAAAGCAGTTTTAGAGCGCGGCGAGTCACAGCAGATAATGCAGATTGTTCGTGATTCCGCCTTTGCCAGCGGGAAAATATGGCTGCGTTTACGCCATCAGTTACCTAAAGACTTTTTAGATTAAGCGCAAGCTAGATAAGCCGCTGAATGAATATACTTAGCAAAAATGAGTAAATGCAAAGCATTAATTGTTTATTTGCACGGCAAGTAACGCAGTTATCGTTAATTTTAACCATTAAGATTGCTATAGTTAATCGCGTTTCGTTTTTATTATAATTACAGGTTATCCTTGTGTTGAAAAAAAATATGATTAATCACCTGACCGGTGTTCAAAAACTATTCGAAGTTGGCATTATAATAAGCTTCTTTATAGCTGTTTTTATTTCTATCTCTCTTTTCTCTTTTTCACCTGTCGATCCAAGCTGGTCTCAGCAGCAGTGGGTTGCTGAAATTGAAAATGCGGGCGGGCGTGCTGGCGCCTGGATCGCCGATATTTTATTTTATGCGCTGGGCCTGCTGGCTTATTTTGTCCCTTTGGCTATTGTATTTCTTGCCTGGATACTGTTCTGGAAGCCTAAGTTTCGCTTAGATATTGATTTTTTAAACCTGGGGCTGCGCATTATTGGTTTTATATTCACTCTGGTCAGCACATCGGCTATCGCATCGCTCAATTTCAATGATTTTCATTACTACCCCTCCGGCGGTTTGATTGGTGACGTCGTTGCGCAAAGCATGTTAGGTTTTTTCAGTTTACTGGCCGTGAATCTCATTCTATTAACCCTGCTTATCTCGGGCTCGACCTTATTACTGGGTATTTCCTGGCTGCGTTTTATAGATAATCTTGGCGCAACAGTGATCGCGCTGTTTACCTGGTTATATCTGTTACCCTCTAAGATCAAAGCCTGGCAAGCAAGGCGGAAAAATGAAAAAGCACAGGCAGTGGAGGAGGTGCAGGAATTACCAGCGGTTGCAGCCACTGAGACGAAACTGCAAAACAGTTCGTCGCCCGCAAAAAGGCAAACAACTATCACTGCTGAGCCTGACACTCCGTTGCCGCAAGCAGATGAATTTGCGGATTTGGATTTTGCTGATTTAGAAATGGATGAGCCCTATGATGATGCGTTATTTGATCTGGATAGCAAATTTGCTGAAAGTGATGACGAGCGTATTGACTTTACCGAGCCGCCTGAAACAGAAAGCCTTGAGCCGCTTGCGGCAATGCCGGCCGTTGAACCTGAGCCTGAAGTTGACTTTTCCCACCTGCCCGAGCATGCCAAGCCGGTTATTAAAAGAAAGATTGACAGCGATTTAGCGCCGTTTCCAAGTATTGAGCTGCTCGACAGAGCGGATAAAAAACACAAGCCGGTTTCTCAGGAAGAGCTGGATGCAGCCGCGCGTTTGGTCGAGAGCAAATTACTGGAATTTAAAATCAAAGCGGAAGTGGTCAATGTATTACCCGGTCCGGTGATTACCCGTTTTGAACTGGCTTTATCGCCGGGCATGAAAGTAAGTACCGTTTCCAGTTTAGAAAAAGACCTGGCACGGGCACTGTCGGCCATGAGTGTGCGCGTGGTGGACCAAATTCCAGGAAAATCGGTGATTGCATTAGAGCTGCCAAATAAGCATCGTGAAATTGTCTACTCATCACAGGTATTAGGCAGCCCGGACTTTCAGGACGCCAAATCACCGCTGAGCATGGTTCTCGGTGCGGATATTTCCGGTGAGCCGGTAGTAGTCAACCTTGCTAAAATGCCGCACTTGCTGGTTGGCTGGTACTACGGGCTCGGGTAAATCTGTCGGTGTCAACTGCATGCTGGTCAGTCTGCTTTATAAGTCTGCGCCGGAAGATGTGCGCATGATCCTTATTGACCCGAAAATGCTGGAGCTGAGTGTCTATGAGGCATTCCGCATCTATTAACGGAAGTGGTCACCGATATGAAGGAAGCTGCCAATGCACTGCGTTGGTGTGTCGGTGAGATGGAGCGCCGTTATAAACTGCTCTCTGCCGTGGGCGTACGTACCTTAGCCGGTTATAACAGCAAGGTAAAAGAGGCAATAGAGGCCGGCACTCCCCTGACCGATCCGCTTTGGAAAGAAGGGGACAGTATGGACGTCAGTGCCCCTGAACTGCAGAAATTGCCGAGTATTGTGGTGGTGGTTGATGAGTTTGCTGACATGATGATGATTGTCGGTAAAAAATGTGAGGAGCTGATCACGCGTATCGCGCAAAAAAGCACGTGCGGCAGGTATTCACCTGATCCTTGCCACCCAGCGCCCGTCAGTCGACGTGATCACCGGTTTGATTAAAGCCAATATTCCGACTCGTATTGCTTTCCAGGTATCGAGTAAAATTGATTCCCGTACTATTCTTGGTCAACAGGGGGCAGAAACATTACTCGGCCATGGTGATATGTTATATATGCCGCCGGGGGTGGGCGTGCCGACGCGTGTACATGGTGCCTTTGTTGACGATCATGAAGTGCACAAGGTGGTCGCCGACTGGAAAAAACGCGGCGAGCCGAATTATATTCAGGATATTCTTGATGGAGAGACAAGCTTAGATACGCTATTACCGGGAGAAGAAGCTGAAAACGACAATGAGATTGATGCCTTATTTGATGAAGTAGTGGCGTTTGTCACAGAAACCCGTAAAGTTTCTATCTCCAGTATTCAGCGCAAATTTAGAATTGGTTATAACCGCTCGGCACGTTTGGTTGACCAACTGCAGGCGCAGGGGGTGATTAGCGCGCCATCGGGTGCCAACAGCAGCCGTGATGTACTTGCACCACCACCAGTAAAGGATTAATTAATGAAAAAAATATTATTAATAGTGTTGCTGTTTCTCGTAAACCCGCTTTATGGGGCAACGGATGCAAGCTTGCTGAAAGAAAAATTGGCAAAATTTGAGCAGATCAATGCGCAATTTTCACAACTCGTCACTAATGCTGAAGGCGAGATCTTAAATGAAAGTCAGGGGTTGCTGACTATTTCCCGTCCGGGAAAATTCCGCTGGCAGGTGACTGCGCCGGAAGAGGAGTTAATCGTCTCTGATGGTGAAACCATGTGGCTATACAGCCCTTTTGTTGAACAGGTCACTCTAATCAATCTCAATGATGCGATTGCTGGCACCCCTTTTATTTTATTGTCCGGCGCGAATGAACAGCAGTGGCAGAAATATCGAGTCAGCAAAGATAATAATACTTTTACCATTGAAGCGGCGGATCCGCAAATGCAGAATAACCGTTTTGTCTTTGAGTTTAATGGTTCGGGTAATATCAGCCGCTTTGTGGTGATCGAAGAGCAGGGGCAACGCAGTGAGTTTAAATTAACCCATAAACCACTGACACAAAAGATAACGCCTGACTACTTCACTTTTCAAATCCCTGCGGGTGTAGAAATAGACGACCAACGTTGATGAAAGATCTCTTTGCTTTTACTAATGATTTTCAACCATTAGCCGCGCGCATGCGCCCGAAAACCTTTGCCGATTATATTGGTCAGTCACATATTATCGGTGCCGGCAAACCCCTGCGTAAAGCTCTGGAAAATGGCGCGGCACACTCGATGATTTTATGGGGCCCGCCGGGAACAGGAAAAACCACCCTGGCAGAGTTGATTGCCAATTACTGCCATGCTGATGTACAACGGCTTTCTGCGGTCACCTCAGGTATCAAAGAGATCCGCGCAGCCATTGAAATCGCGCAGCAAAACCAGATGTCAGGCATCCGCACATTGTTATTTGTTGATGAAGTCCATCGTTTTAACAAGAGCCAGCAGGATGCTTTTTTACCTTATATTGAAGATGGCACCATTTTATTTGTCGGCGCAACCACGGAAAACCCTTCCTTTGAACTGAACAATGCGCTGTTATCGCGCGCCCGTGTTTATCTGTTAAAAAAATTAACCGATGCCGAGATAGTCGCGGTGATTGAGCAGGCCTGCAGAGCAACGGCGGGTTTAGCAGAGAAAAAGCTCCATTTTGCCGGGGATGTTAAACAAAAATTGGCGCAGTTGGTACAGGGAGATGCACGCAAGGCGCTTAATTATTTAGAGTTATTGGCAGATATGGCGACTGATTCAGCGCAGGGACTCACTATCGGGCTGGATCTGCTGAGGGAGATTGCCGGGCGTGAAGGCGTCAGTTTTGATAAACAGGGGGATCTTTTTTATGATTTGATCTCTGCGTTTCATAAATCCGTGCGCGGCTCCGATCCGGATGCGGCTTTATACTGGTATGCACGCATGCTGGCAGGAGGCTGTGATCCGCTCTATGTTGCCCGCCGTCTGCTGGCGATCGCCTCGGAAGATATCGGCAATGCCGATCCGCGCGCGATGCAGATAGCCATCAATGCCTGGGACTGTTTTACCCGAGTCGGGCCGGCAGAAGGCGAGCGGGCTATCGCACAGGCCATTGTTTATTGTGCCGCGGCAGCAAAGAGCAATGCTGTTTACAGCGCTTTTAATCGTGCCAAACAGGCGGTTAAAGAGCTGCCTGAATATGAAGTGCCGGTGCATCTGCGTAATGCCCCCACGCAATTGATGGCGGAGCTGAACCACGGTGCCGAATATCGTTATGCGCACGATGAAGAGGGGGCCTTTGCCGCAGGCGAGGTGTATCTGCCGGAAGCGCTGCAGGGCACAAAATTTTATCAGCCAAGCGAGCGCGGATTTGAAAAAAAGATATCAGCTAAACTTAATTACTTACAACAGCTTAACTTACAAAGCTTGAATAAACGATATGAATAATATGCTCATAAATATTGCTTTAGTTGCTGGTGGCGGTGCGTTTGGTGCAACACTGCGTTATTTAATGAGTCTTGGTATGATAACTCTCTTTGGAAAAGGTTTTCCATTTGCTACACTTACCGTCAATATTTTGGGCTCGCTGATGATGGGGTATATTTTTCAGCTAGTTCAGCAAGAAACAATCACAGCATCGCCTTGGTGGCCGTTAATTGGAGTCGGGTTTTTAGGCGCATTAACTACATTTTCAACATTCTCTATCGATAACTTCTTGCTATTGCAGCAGGGGGAGTTATTCAAAGCGACGTTAAATATCGTATTGAATGTTGTTGTCTGTATTTCGGCTGTGTATGTTGGCATATTATTAGTCTTAAAGAATTAGGAAACAGCATGTTAGATCCAAAATTTTTACGTAATGAAATTGAACAAACGGCAAAAAAAATTAGCTACTCGTGGTTTTGATTTAGATATTGATCTGATTAAGCAGCTAGAAGAAAAAAGAAAAGTCTTACAGGTTAAAACAGAAACATTACAATCTGAGCGTAACAGCCGTTCGAAAGAGATCGGTATGGCTGCTAAACGCGGTGAAGATATCGCGCCTTTACGCGCTGAAATGGGTAAACTCGGTGAGGAACTGGATGCTGCTAAAGCAGAATTTGCCGCGTTAAGTGAACAGATTCAGGAAATTGCCTATACCATTCCCAATCTGCCGCATGAATCAGTGCCTGTTGGCAAAGATGAAGAAGAAAATGTTGAAATATCAACCTGGGGCGAACCGAAAGAGTTTGCTTTTGAAGTCAAAGATCATGTTGATTTAGGGGAAGCTCTAGGCGGTTTAGACTTTAAATCAGCAGTAAAAATCAGCGGCTCTCGTTTTATTGTTATGCAGGGACAGATTGCAAAACTGCATCGTGCATTAGCACAATATATGCTGAATCTGCATACTAACGAGCATGGCTACACAGAGATGTATGTGCCGCTATTAGTAAATGCAGAGAGCTTATACGGCACCACGCAGCTGCCTAAATTTGGTGATGACCTGTTTAATACTAAACCGGCAACCGAAGAGGGGGTGGGCATGTCACTTATCCCTTCTGCTGAAGTCCCGCTGACCAATATGAGCCGCGATATGATTTATGATGAAGCGGAATTACCGATCAAAATCACCGCGCATACCGCCTGTTTCCGCAGTGAAGCCGGTTCATATGGTCGTGATACACGCGGCCTTATCCGTCAGCATCAGTTTGATAAGGTGGAGTTAGTACAGCTTGTCCATCCGGAAAAAAGCTTTGAAGCACTGGAAGAGATCACTATGCATGCAGAGCAGGTATTAAAGAACCTCGAGCTGCCATACCGTAAAGTGGTGCTATGTACAGGTGATATGGGCTTTAGCGCGACCAAAACCTACGATTTAGAAGTTTGGGTGCCGGCACAAAAAACCTACCGTGAAATTTCATCCTGTTCAAATGTCGGTGATTTCCAGGCACGTCGTCTGCAGGCGCGTTTCCGTGCTGCCGGTGCTAAGAAACCGGAACTAATCCATACCCTCAATGGCTCAGGATTGGCGGTAGGCCGTACCTTGGTTGCGGTATTAGAAAACTACCAGCTTGAAGATGGGCGTATTGAAGTACCTAAAGTATTGCAACACTATATGGGCGGTCTGACTCATATCGGCTAGTTTTTATGGGAAAAGGGCACGCGAGTGTCCTTTTTCTATTTATTTACAGTTACTGTTTGCCTGCTATGCAGCTCCATTCAAATCTTGCCCCTTCCTTTAATTCCAACACTAGTACTTTCCATACTATATTTAAAGTTAATTTGCCTGAAATTTTTATCCGTTGGCGCCGGTCAGCTGTAATAAGCGCTAGCGATAAAGAATAAAAACTTAACTCAATAATGGAAGTAAAATTATCAATACCTATCCAACCCTTGTTCTTCTCTGTAAAAGACCCGCTATTGGCTTTGGCAAACAGCGCCTTGCACAAAGCATCGGCAAAAAGTCGGCCCTTCATCTCGCCGAGTGTTTATTGGCTTGTGCGTTAGAAGATCTGCATAACTGGCCGGGCGAGGTGGTTATTTCTCCCAGCGATCCTGGCGATTGTGATTGGGCTGCCGCATTATTGAAGCGCTCAGTGACGGTCGTGGCGCAGAATGAAGGAAATTTAGGCGAACGTATCAATCATCTGGACAAATCACTAAAAAAGGCCGGGCATGCACAAACTATCTATATCGGCAGCGATGCGCCCTTATTGGGGGAAAATGAATATCAACAGATGATAACCGCGCTGAGTGATTATGAGATTGTATTTTGCCCGGCACTCGATGGTGGCGTCACTATGATGGCGAACAAGCCGTGTTGGCCGGATCTTGCCGATCTGGGCTGGAGTACGCCAGTGCTTGCTCAACAACTAAAGTCTGTGTGCCGAGACCATCAGCTGACAGTGCACTGCATCAAGGCAAGCTATGATTTAGACGATTCTCAGCAGCTTAGTCAGCTTGCTGAAGATCTTCAGCAGGACTCAAGAGCGGCCAGGCAAAAATTGCTGCAGCAAATCAATAAAACTAACAGGAGTCCTGAATAAGCCAAAGTGCAACCTTTGTTGTTAAGGAGTTCATATGAAAATTTTCAAAAAATCATTGCGCTGGTATTTTACCAAATATGGCGATCCGCGTGGTTATATTCAACCGGGCAAATTAAAGGAGCTATGGTTTCATACAGGTACGCGCTGTAATCTCGGTTGTGACTTTTGTTTAGAGGGGGCAAGCCCGAACAGTACAAGGTTAAATGCACCAAAAATGGCCGAGGTAAAACCCTATATTGATCAAGCGCTAGCTATGGGCGTCGAAAAGTTTTCTTTTACAGGAGGCGAGCCGTTTTTAGTAAAAGATATTATTAAAATATTAGATTATGCCTCGCAGTACCGGCCTGTGCTGGTATTAACCAATGGCACCGAGCCGCTGTTAAAACGCCTGCATGCACTGAGTCAATTGCGTGACAATCCCAACCCGATTGCCCTGCGGATCAGCTTGGATAAATTGAATCCGGCCAGCCATGATGCACATCGCGGACAAGGGGCTTTTGCGCGAGCGTTAGCCGGTTTAAAAGCCGCGCATCAGAAAGGTTTCCCTATCTCCATTGCCAGACAGATGGAAAAAGGCGAAGACAGTCTCGCTATTGAGCGAGGCTTTAGAGAGCTATTCAGGTTAAATGGCTTGCCGCAAGATCTTAGCATAGTGTCATTTCCCGATTTTTTAGCGCCAGGCGCACACCCTGATCTGCCGGAGATTAGTGAGAACTGCATGACGCATTATCAAAATCAGGAAAGCCGAGCACAATTTATGTGTCATTTTTCAAAGATGATCGTTAAACGCAATGGAAAGCTGCAGATTTATGCCTGCACCCTGGTGGATGATGATCCTGAATATGAAATGAGCGGAAATTTAGCAGACTGTCAAAAAGAGAGAATAAGTATGAAGCATCATCGCTGTTATAGCTGCTTTAAGTACGGATCATCATGCAGTGAAAAGTAAGCCTATAGTTTGTATACGGTTTTAGGATAACAGTATTGCAACTCCTCAACCGCTGCATAATTCAACGTCTTGATATAAAAGGAATGAAAATGCTTGCAATTATCGGAGGAACTGGCATTTACCAGTTTGAAGGGCTGGATATAATTAATAAACATACAGTGATAACCCCCTATGGCCCGCCATCAGCAGCAATAGTGGAGGGAAAATATGGCGCGTTACAGTTATTCTTTTTACCCAGGCACGGCACGGCTCATCAGCTGCTTCCCCATGAAGTTAATTATCGGGCCAATATCTGGGCGCTGAAGAGCTTGGGAGTGACGCAGATTATTGGCCTTTCAGCGACCGGCTCACTGCAGCAGGAGATCGTACCCGGAGAGCTGTCTATTGTTGCGCAGTATCTGGATTTTGTCAAAGGTAATAGGCATAAAACCTTTTTTGGAGAAGGGCTTGCTGCCCATGTGTCAACCGCCCAGCCAAGCTGCAAAGTATTAGCTGCCAATCTTAGTCGGGCTGCAGCTAAGTTAGGTATTCATCTGCATCAAGATAAAACCTATCTCTGTATTGATGGTCCGCGTTTGGGCACGCGGGCTGAAAGTTTGTTTTTTAAAAATGTAGTCAAAGCGGACCTGGTCGGTATGACTAATGTGCCTGAGGTTTTCTTGGCCTATGAGGCGCAAATCTGTTACTGCACTATTGCCATTGCCACAGATTATGACTGCTGGCAGCTTGATCCTGCGCAGCATGTCAGCGTTGCACAAGTGATATCCCGTTATAATGCAAGCCTTGAACAAACAATATTACTACTTAAAACTTACTTGCAATATTTTCATCAGAATGCCGATCCGCAAAGCCCGGCAAGGCAGAGTTTAGCTTGTGCAGTATTAACCCCGGCGGAAAGCATACCTGAAGATAAAAAAGCGCTATTAGCGTTATTGCAGAAATAACAGGAAATAAATAATGCCGATATCAGTGATTGTGCCGCTGGCGAAAGAGGAACCCCAGTGGTATGTCTTACAGCAGCAGTTATTGTTATTGCCAGAAAAAAGTGAAGTCATCATAGTCGCCATTAAAGGAGAAAATATTGCTCGACAAATAAACAGGGAAGCATTTGCACATAGAAAAATAGAATGCAAATTGCTTTTTAGTCGAGCAGGAAGAGGGATTCAGCTTAATTGCGGCGCGCAGCAGGCAAGCTGCGCCAACCTGTGGTTTTTACACGCCGATAGTCAAATTAAACAAGACAATATAGATGCATTATTTTGTTCACTAGCTAAGCATGCCAATAGCCTTTGTTACTTTGATTTGTGCTTTCATGATAAATACAGTCGCTTGCTGACGCTAAATGAGTTCGCTGCTAAATGGCGCTCAGATATATTAGGTTTGCCTTTTGGGGATCAGGGTTTTTTCTTATCCAAAAAAACCTTTCTGCGCTTAGGTGGTTATGCCGAAAATACCAGATATGGAGAGGATCATCTGCTGGTGTGGCAGGCAAAACTGCAGGGGGTTAAATTATGCCGCTGCCCGAGTCAACTGGCGACCAGTGCCCGTAAATACCAGCAATATGGCTGGTTGAAATTAACCTTAAAGTATCAAGCTCTGTGGCTTAAACAGGCACTACCGCAATGCTTAAAATGGCTGACAATGAAATATTTAAACAGATAGAAGTTTATTCAGCTCCTATCTGTTTACTGGATGATTGATCTATTAGTCGTCATTGTAGTCACTGAGTACTAAATTTGCTGCAGCATAAGCCGCTTCTTCACGGACATCGTCAGGCAATGCTTCATTCGCCGCTATCTTATCCAGCGATTTAATCGCGCAGGTAATCGCTTTAGGCACATAGGCCGCATCACCACTACCGATTTGGTTAATTAAATTTTTAGTTTTTTTACTGTATGGGTACATTATCTTCTCACTGTTATTGGCTATCTGTTTAAAGCTAGCTTTGAGTATTTTAAAAAAACTATTATAACTAATTTCATGCTATAGCCAAACTACTTCAAGATACAAAATATTGCCTTCTGCTGTGGCCTGCTTTCAACTTAAGTGTCAATGAGTGCAATAGACAAGACAACGGCTATTGGATTGCTGCGCCAGATCATGCAGTTCATTCTGCAGCGCTTTATCACAATCGCTTAACCAGGTAATAACGGTGGAATAATTACGGCTGCTCAAGGCTGCTTTTAATAACTCAGCGTGATCACTTATTTTACTTTGCGGCAAGGTAATGATGCGTTTTTGGTGGATACCGGCTTGTTGTAAGAATGCAAAGTTTGGTCTGCCGGGGGGAGCGATAAACAGGATCCAACGCTGATCACTATCCTGGCGAATATGTGTTAACAGCGGGTAATAGTTTTCAAGATCATAAGAAAGTGTTAGATAAGGTAAAAGGTCAAGAGCTGCGGCTGTTGTTGCTGTCTGCTGCTGAGTTTGTGCCTGCATATAAGTTGTTAACATAAGTACCGCCTGTTTAAATAAACACTGTATACGTAAACAGTATATATAAGGCGGTTGATTTTCAAGCTATTTATGCATTTAATTTTTTATTCCAATAATAATTTGCGCTGTTTTGTGCGCTAAGCGCGATAAAGTAGGGTAAAAGGTAAAAGGTAAAAGGTAAAAGGTAAAAGGTAAAAGGTAAAAGATAAAAGGGAAAAGCAAACGAGCCGTCAAGCCGGCTCGTTATATATTTAGCAGGCTTAAATTCTGCCCAAAGTATTTTTAAAATCTGCATAAGAAAACTCATTGAGCAGCTCAATTTCACCGTCCGTGCGTTTGAAATAGATGCTTGGCATTTTCAGGCCGTTAAACCAGTTAAGTTTTACCATGGTATAGCCGGCTGAATCCATCAGATGCAGCTTCTGGCCGACTTGCAGGGGCTGAGCAAATTGCGTTTCACAGAACTGATCCCCTGCTAAGCAGGAGCAGGAGCCGATGATATAAGGGTAGCGGCCATCTGCGGATGCTTCTCGCACCGAAGCCGGCTCGTTATAGATCAGGGTATCTAAACGGTGTGCTTCAGTGGCGCTGTCGACAATGGCCGTCTGTTTTTCATTTTCCACAATATCAATGACGCTGACCACCAGATCTGTGGTGCGGGTAATAATCGCTTCTCCGGGCTCCAGATAGATCTGAATATTGTGTTTTTCTGAAAAAGCTTTTAGCGCCAAGGCGAGCTTTTCAATCGGGTAACCCGGGTAGGTAAAGAAGATTCCGCCACCGAGACTTAACCATTGCAGTTTATCCAGGTAATCAGCAAAGGTCGCTGAAATATGATCTAAAATCGCAATAAAAGCATCGACATCCTTATTCTCACAGTTCATATGAAACATAAAGCCGTCGACCTTATCCAGTACCGATAAGTCCAATAGTTCCTGTTTTACACCCAGGCGTGAATAGGGGCGTGCCGGGTTGGCTAAGTCCTGACCGGCAAAGCTGCGCTCCGGGTTGATGCGTAAACCCAGCGATGTCTCTGTTTTACAGTCATCAAAATGGCTTTCAAGTTGCGAAAGTGAATTAAAGATAATTTTATCAGCCAGTGGTTTGACCACGGCAATATCGGCTTTTGAATAACCAACGCTGTAGGCATGGGTTTCACCGCCAAAGGTCTCATGACCAAGCTTTACTTCATAAGGGCCGGAGCTGGTGGTGCCGTCCAGATAAGGTTTGATGGTAGCAAAGGTGCCCCAGGTTGAAAAACACTTGAGGGCCAGCACCAATTTTGCACCGGAAATCTGCTTAAGCTGTTTGGCTTTTTCAAGATTTTCGATCAATTTCGATTCATCGATCATAAAGTAGGGGGTGTTCAGGGTATTTTCGTTCAGGCTCATAGTTGCAGTCTTTTGATGGGTAAAGCAAAAGGTGCAGAATGAATCTGCACCGAAATAGATAGGTTAAGCGTCTAACTCCTGGATCTCCCAGCTTAAACCGATGCGCGGCATCAGCTCTAAGAAACAATCCGGGTTTAATTGCTCAACATTGTACAGGCCGACATCGCTCCATTTATTCTGGAAATAAAGCAGGGCAGCGGTAATGGCCGGTACGCCCGTTGTGTAGGAGATCGCCTGATGCTCAACTTCAATATATGCTTCTTTATGATCGCAGATATTGTAGATAAACACGCTTTTTGCTTTGCCGTCCTTTTTACCGCGTACCCAGGTACCGATACAGGTTTTGCCCGTGTAACCCGGCGCAAGCGAGGTCGGATCCGGCAGAATTGCTTTCAGTACTTTCAGCGGTTCAACGGTAATACCGTCAACAGTGGTAACCGGCTCCGGGTTTAACAGACCGATATCACGCATCACATTAAAGTAGTTCAGGTAGGTATCGGAGAAGCCCATCCAGAATTCGATACGTTTAGCCGGCAGATACTCCGCCATTGAACGTACTTCATCATGGGCCATGGAATATACTTTTTGTTTACCGACAACCGGGAAATCAAACTCCATCATGCGCGTATGGCAGGGAACGCGTTTCCACTCTTTATTTTCGTAGTAGAAAGAATCCCCTTGAATCTCCAGCATATTAGTTTCCGGATCAAAGTTAGTCGCAAATTTCTGACCGTGATCACCGGCATTGACATCCATCACATCGATGCTGTCAATTTCATCAAACAGATGCTTATGCGCGTAGGTGGCAAATACACTGACGACGCCCGGATCAAAACCTGCACCGAGAATACCGGTAATGCCCGCTTCTTTAAAGCGCTCGGCAAATGCCCATTGCGGATCGTAAGCTTCTGGCACCTGTTGGCCTTCACTGCACAGATCAGTGGCAACAGAGGTATCCAGGTAAGCTGTTTTGGTCTGCACACAGGCCTCCATAATGGCAACATTAACCCATGGCGGACCGGCATTAATAACAAGATCCGGTTTTACCTGATTAATAAGTGCGACTAATGCTTCAACATTATCTGCATCCACTTGTTGTGCTTGTAACTTTTTCGTGCTGTCCTTGAGATTATTACGCCCTTTAATCGAGGTAATAATCTTTTCACATTTAGCAACAGTACGAGAAGCGATGGTGATATCACCGAACACATCGTTGTTTTGTGCGCATTTATGAGCAATAACCCAGCCAACGCCGCCGGCACCAATTTGTAATACAGACATTTATCAAGCCTTCTTAATTAATGATTGTGCATTTGCCTCAATCTTTTTAAACAGAGAATCAAAATCAGTTAATGTTAAACACGGGTTTAACAAAGTAAATTTCAGGTACAGTTTACCGTCTACCTTGGTTTCGGCAATCACGGCTTCCCCCTTGGTTAACAGCTGCAGGCGTAATCTCTGATGCAGCTGATTAAACTCAGCAACAGTGAGTGCGCCCTGATACTTTGCACTTAAACGGAACAAAACCGTTGATAATAGCGGCTCACAGCACAGTTCAAAGTGTTCATTTTGTTGCACGCAGGCTGCCACTTGCGCTGTTAATTCCAGTAACTTATCGTACATCGCACCGAGCGTTTCGGCGCCGACACTTTTCAGAGTCATAAACATCTTCAGCGCATCAAAGCGTTTTGTGGTGGCAATGCTTTTATCGACCAGATTAGGCAGCTCGTCACCTTCGCGGTTGAGATAATCGGCATGATAGAGCAGGCTGCCAAAGTTGCGCTTATCTTTGACCAGCAATGCACCGCAGCTAATGGTCTGATAAAAAAAGTTTATGGAAATCAACACTGACAGAGTCCGCCGACTCAATTCCCTGCAGACGTGATTTATGCTTTTTACTGAGCATTAATGCGCCGCCATAAGCACCGTCAACATGACACCATAAACCATTTTCATGGCTGATCCTGACAATTTTCTGCAGATCATCAATCGCTCCATGATCCGTTGTTCCGGCAGTAGCAACAACAGCAATCGGCAGTAACCCCTGCGCGCTTAACTGCGCAATAGTGCTGCGCAGTTCAGCACAATCCATCTGCCCCTGTTTATTGGTTTTAACGCAGACCACGGCGCGCTCGCCAAGGCCCATTAAAGAGGCGGATTTTTGTATCGTAAAATGGGTTTTATCGGAACAGATAATACGCATTTTATGGCCATAATCAGGTAAACCGTTCTGCTGGATATTGTGCTGCGAATACTTATGCGCAAAACGGTCACGCGCCAATAACAGTCCCATTAAATTACTTTGCGTGCCGCCGCTGGTGAAAACACCGTCAGCAGCTTCACCTAAGCCGTAAGTTTGCACTAACCAGTCAACAATAAACTGCTCTAAATAAGTCGCGCTGGATGCCTGATCCCAGGAGTCCATTGACTGATTCAATGCCGCGATATAAAACTCAGCTAATACCGATGCGAGCAACGGCGGAGTATGCAGATGGGCAATGCAATGCGGGTGCTGCACCATAATGGAGTTTTTCGCAATCAACTGCGTTGTCTGCTCTATAACCTGCTCAAGTGATTCAACCTGAGCAAGATCGCTGCTGTAAATGACCGCTTTTAACTCAGCGGGTGGCATACTCGAGTAGGGATTATCGCACTGAGCAAATAGAGCATTGATATGCTCTAAGGTCAATGCGCCGGCCTGCTCAAAGTGCTGGTTATTCTCAGCGCCGATCTGAATAAAGTGCTTTAACCATGGGGAGTTAGATAAAGTCAAAATCTTAATCCTGTGTGCATGCAATCGCAGCTCTAATAGTTGCCGCGACAAAGTCAATCTGCGTCTCACTGATAATTAATGGCGGTAAAAAGCGCAGAACTGCGCCTTTACGTCCGCCTTTTTCAATAATTAAGCCACGCTCTAAGGCTGCGCGCTGAATAGCAATGGCACGCTGCGGATCGCTCACCGGGCGGCCTAATGAATCAAACTCACCACTTTTAACGATTTCAATCGCACACATCAGGCCACGACCGCGCACTTCGGCAATACAATCATATTCGTTTTGAATGGCACGTAATAAGGCCCGCAGTTGCTTACCGCGTTGTTTAGCATTATCGGTTAGATTATCACGCTTAATAATTTCCAGTGTTTTTGCGCCGGTCGCCATGGCTAACTGGTTACCACGGAAAGTCCCGGTATGCTCTCCGGCGTTCCAGCAGTCAATTTTTTTATTATAAAGAATAATCGACATCGGCATACCGCCACCAATGGCTTTTGATAAAACCAGAATATCGGGTTCAATACCGGATTCTTCAAAGGCGAAGTTATCGCCAGTGCGTCCGACACCACATTGAATCTCATCAAAAATCAATAAAATGCCGTGTTCAGTGGCTATACGACGCAATTCCTGCAGCCAGAAAGCAGGTGCAGGTATGACACCGCCTTCTCCCTGTACGGGCTCGACAATAATGGCTGCCGGTTTAGTAATACCGCTTTCATCATCGTTTAATACTGACTCGATATAGCGAATACTCTGTTTGGCACCTTCAATTCCCCCTAAACCAAAGCTGCAGCGCAGACTATATGGGAAAGGAAAAAAGTGCACATCAGACATCAGTCCGCTGCGTCGGCTTTTAGCGCCGAGGTTGCCTGTTAAGGCCAGCGAGCCATTGGTCATACCGTGATAAGCGCCATGAAAAGAGATCATAGTGTTGCGCTTGGTATAAAGTTTAGCCAGCTTAATGGCTGCTTCAACCGCATCGGCACCGGAAGGCCCGCAAAATTGGATACGTGCATTTTTGGCAAAATTAGCCGGTAAAAACTGCATCACGGATTTAATAAAAGCATCTTTTGCCGGTGTAGTGATATCAAGCGTCTGATAGGGTACACCTTGATTGAGCTGGTTAATCATCACCTGATTAATTTCACTATGGTTGTAGCCGAGCGGCAGCGCACCGGCACCGGCCAGGCAGTCCAGATAAACTTGACCTTTTGTATCTTCAATAATAACACCACGTGTATTTTTAATGGCAATCGGTAAACGACGCGGATACGAGCGAACTTCCGACTCGTAATGCTCCTGGCTTAAGAGAATATTATCTGGCGTTAAGTCATATAATGCATTTACTAACGGGATCTCCTGCTCGTTAGAAAGGCAAGCTTCTGGTGCTAAATTGAGAACGTTTGGCATAACGGACTCCTTAAATTATTTAAAGATAACCATAAAATGGAGTTTAATTGGCTGGTTGAAATTAAAAGAGAAAAACACTTTTAACGGCAACACAATTACTGTAGAGCAGCAGCCTGAATCAGGGTTCTGTTGCGTAGTTCAGATAAGTTTCGTATGACGATATCAGCTTTAAAAACAACAAGTTTGCTGCGTGACTAAAGCATATTAATAAAAACATAACCGCGCGCTCCTTGTTCTGTTGATACTACGAATAGTATTGATAAATAAAATATTTGGGTGATAAAGCGCGCGCATTTTATCACCGATTTTTGAACACGCAAGTGCAAAAAACATCAAAAAACAGCGTAAAAATGTAACATATTGATTTATTTCTTTATTTTAAATGGGTTGGCGAAATTTTAAACGTTTGGGGTGCGCACGCGATAAATTTGTAACTGCCCGGTTTTAGATGATTTTTCTGACTGCCTTCACTGTCAAGTAAGAGAATATTCGGTAGAATAGTGGACAATACGTATTTTAAAAAGGTTGTAGACGTGGGCGACAAGAAACAAGTTTTAGTGGTTGATGATGATCAGGCTATTCGGGAGTTATTAGCAGAATATTTAGCGAAAAATAATTATCAGGTAAGCACTGCCGAAGATGGCGTGGAAATGGATAAAAAACTCTTAGAGAACCGGCCTGACTTGATCATTTTAGATATTATGCTGCCCGGCGATGATGGTTTTACTCTCTGTCAGCGTATCCGTCAGGATTCCAATGTGCCCATCATTATGTTAACTGCCAATTCCGATGAAACGGATCGTGTTTTAGGACTTGAGATTGGTGCTGATGATTATATTGCCAAACCTTTTAGTCCAAGAGAGCTGCTGGCGCGCATTAAGGCTTTATTAAGACGTGCGCACTTTGTTAACGATTCGTCTAAAAGTGCAGCAAAGCCCCGTTATTTATGTTTTGCAAACTGGAAGCTGGATACCCAGCAACACAATTTAGTTAATGAAAATAATCAAAGGGTGCCTTTAACGGGGGCTGACTTTCAGCTATTAAGCCTGTTTTTAGCAAACCCCAATACAGCTATTTCCCGCGATCAAATCAGTCAGGCGCTGCATGGGCGGCCTGCTTTTGCCAATGAACGAAGTATTGATGTCCATTTAAGTCGCTTGCGCCAGTGTCTGGGTGATGATGCTAAAGCGCCTAAAATCATTAAAACGGTGCGCGGTGCAGGGTATCTGTTTATTGCCAATGTGCGTGCTACTGAGCAATAAGATGTCCTATTTCCGTTTGCTGTTTCGTTCGTTAATTTCACGCATGTTACTGCTGACCACTTTTTCAGTGATTGTTGCGCAGGTGAGCAGCAGTGTGTTTCTGGTCAATCAATTTGCCGAAAGTGAAGAAAAAACGGTGCTGCTTAATGCTAATAATCTGGCTGAAAATGCATTAAGTACCATCTCATTCTTTCAAAGTTTACCCCTGCAGTATCGGCACCTGGTATTAGAACAGTTACGTGATTTAGGAGGCAGCCGTTTCTTTGTGTCACTGAACAGTGAAAAAATAAGGATCAATCCTATTGCCGATAGTGAATTAAAAGAACAGGTTATCAGTACCGTTAACAAGGTATTAAGACGGCGTATTCCCGAAACGAACAGACTGAATATTGAATTCTCTCACCCTGATGATTTGCATGTATTAAAGAATGATATTTTATTAAAAGACCTGCCGCCTTCCTGGGGAGCTTATTCATTAATCATTCCATCGGTCAAACCGCCGGTATTGGTTGTGCAGGTTGAAGTTGCCGAGCAGGAATGGCTGTATTTGGCGGCCATTCTGCCACCGCCTTATCTGTTACTAGACAAGTCAATTATCTCCTCAGAGCAGGTGATCACTTTGATTTTAAGTACGGTACTGGTCTTGATTTTTATCTATCTGTTATTTTACTGGCAGACTGAGCCGTTAAAACAGTTGGCCATGGCGGCCTCAGAAATGAGTATTGATCTTTACCAGAAGCCGTTAAAAGAAGAGGGGGCCTCTGAGATTGTTGCCGCCACGTCGGCATTTAACCATATGCAGCAGAAGCTGCAGCGCTATATTCGCGACCGTGAAGTGCTCTTTCGCTCTATTTCTCATGATTTGAAGACGCCGATAACGCGACTGCGTCTGCGTGCTGAGCTGTTAGATAATGAAAAACAAATTGAGGCTTTTAATCATGATCTGGATGATTTGGAAATGCTTGTAAAGGGGGCGCTGCAAACGGTAAAAGAGACTGATATCCATGAAAATATTCAGTCCGTTGATGTGCTGAAACTGTTAGAGCAGATTAGCAGTTCGCAGCCGGAAAACATTAAGATCAGCGCTAAAAAGGTATTACCTTATCGCGGCAAACCTTTGGCCTTGAAGCGTTGCTTAGCCAATTTAATTGATAACGGTGTAAAATATGGCGGTAGTGTGCAGGTAAAGGTTAAGGATAGCAGAGAAAAGCTGCAGATTAGCATTAAAGATAATGGGCCCGGTATTCCGCAAGAGCAATTAGAGCATATTTTTCAGCCTTATCGCCGTTTACACAAAGATCAGCAGGGATATGGCTTAGGGCTTGGTATCTCGCGTAATATTATCGATGCTCATAACGGTGAATTGCAGTTAATCAATGCTGAGCAAGGAGGTCTGGAAGTGCTTATCTCCCTGCCTAGAATCTATAAATCCGACCATGAGTGAAGGTCAATTGATGAAAAAAAAGAGTTTACTCGCCTTGCTGATGCTCAGTGTCAATGTCAATGCTGAGCCCTTAGAAGTACTACACTGGTGGACTGCGCCCGGTGAAGTTGAAGCTCTGCAGATACTGCAAAAAGCCTTGCTGGAAAAAGATATCGAGTGGCAGAATTTTGCCATTGTCGGCGGCGGCGGAGACAGTGCCATGCGCGTCTTGCAGATGCGTGCTTTATCAGGCAATCCGCCCGATGCAGCGCAAATTAAAGGCCCGGATATTGGTGAGTGGGCAAAACTCGGCATGCTTGAAGAAGTGGAAAAAATGACGGCCAGCGCTTCCTGGCAAGAAATGCTGCCGCAAGTGGTACGCGATACTGTTCAGTTTAATGGCCATTATATGGCCGTCCCTATCAATGTGCATCGCATAAACTGGCTGTGGCTGAATAAAAAGATTTTTAACGAGCTTAATTTACCGCTGCCAACCACATGGGACTGTTTTTTTGCTATTGCCGATAAAATAAAAGCGGCGGGCTATCTGCCATTGGCGCACGGCAATACCCCCTGGCAGGATACTCTGCTATTCGACTCTATGGCGCTCTCCTTATTAGGGGCTGAAAAATATAAGCGCGCCTTTGTCGAGCATGATGAGAAGGTGTTAACGTCGCCGGAAATGATTGCTGTGTTTAAAAAGTATAAGCGCCTACAGGCTTATGTTGATAAAAGTCAGGTTGGCAGAGACTGGTCTGAGGCCAGTCGGTTAATCGCTGAGGATAAAGCGGCCATGCAGTTTATGGGCGACTGGGCAAAAGGGATGTGGAGCACCCTCGGTAAAGTTGCCATGCTTGATTATGTTTGTGTTGATGTGCCACAGAGCAAAGGGCTCTTTAGTTACAATATAGATAGTTTTGTGCTATTTAAAAAATATAACAACTATGCAGTGGATAATAATGTGCAGGCGGCATTTGTCGATACTTTACTTTCCAAGCAGTTTCAGAGCGAGTTTAATATCAGCAAGGGCTCTATTCCGGTAAGAAATGATATCAGTATCGATGCCTTTGATGCCTGTGCCCAGAAAGCCTATCACGATTTCAATACAGGTGAGCTTGTACCTTCATTTACCCAGAATATGGCAAGTACCAGCCATTTACGTAATATCGTTATCGAGATAATCAGCAATTATTTTAATCGTCCTGATGCCGATGCTGCGCAGACAGTGAAGCGTCTTTCACTGGCCATTCGCGCTCTGAATTAAAAAGGCGCCATAATGAGTTTTATTGAGCCTCTAGTCTATAGCAGGAATAGCGTCTAAGGTCCATAGAGCCTAATTTGCTGCCGAAATAGCAGTAAAAAAAAGAGCCGCATAAGCGACTCTTTGAAAGGATAAATTATTGCTTATTTTATGATTTTAAGAACAACATCAGTCGCCACTTCAACAGTGCCGTCCATTTTTTGTAGCTCTTTAATTTCATCCATATTTGAAATGACAACAGGCGTTAATATAGATTTAGCTTTTTCTGTTAATAACTCAAGATCAAATTCAATAATGGTATCGCCGGTTTTTACTTTTTGTCCTTCTTGTGCAACACGCGTAAAGCCTTCACCTTTAAGCTCAACAGTATCAATACCGAAATGAACAAAAAGCTCAATACCGGAATCAGATGCTAAAGAAAAAGCATGGTTTGTTTCGAATATTTTACCAATCTCGCCATCGCAAGGCGCAACCATCTTGTTACCGGTAGGACGAATGGCAATACCGTCACCGACAATTTTCTCTGCAAAAACTACATCCGGCACCTCTTCAATGGCTACGATCTCACCGGAAAGCGGTGCAATAATATCAATGGTTTTATCTGCAGCTGTATTGCCAGACACTGCTTTTTTTAATGAATCGAAAAAACCCATGGTTTAACTCCAAATTATAAATTATCTAAAATATGATCAAGCAAATCGCTTGCTGTGAGGGATAGTGCTCGTTTTAGTAAGAAAAGAAGGCTGGTATAAACCAGCCTTCTGGGTTATTAACGAGACATATAGTTTTCCATATCGGTCTTCAAGTTGTCCGATTTCGTACCGAAGATAGCCTGTACCCCGTTACCGGAAACCACCACACCGGCAGCGCCTAATTTCTTAAGCTCATCTTTATTGACCAGCGCAACATCTTTAACGGTAACGCGTAAGCGAGTAATACAAGCATCTAAGTTTTCAATGTTTGCTTTACCGCCAAAGGCAGCCACAAGCAGAATAGACATTTCCGAGCTATCAAGCGCCACTTCCTCTTCCAGTACCACTTCTTCACGACCTGGTGTTTTAAGGTCAAATTTTGCAATGACTGCACGGAAGACTGTGTAGTAGATAGCGGCGTAGATAATTCCCATTACCGGGAATAACCAGAATTTAACTGAGTTGCTTGATAGTACCAGAAAGTCAATTAATCCGTGTGAGAATGAAGTACCGTGCACCATACCTAACATGTTGGTCATCACAAAAGCAGTACCGGCAAGCAGCGCGTGGATAACATATAAGAGCGGTGCCACGAACATAAATGCAAACTCGATTGGCTCGGTAATACCGGTCAGGAATGACGTTAATGCCGCTGAAAGCATAATACCCATCACTTTAGCGCGGTTTTCAGGCTTAGCAGCATGCGCAATGGCAAGGGCAGCAGCAGGAAGACCATACATTTTAAACATGTAAGCGCCGGCTAATTGACCAAAACCATTACCTGCAGCACGCGATGCCTCATCAGCAGAAAGGTAACAAGTTAATATACCGTTGAGCTGTTCACCTGTTGCACTGACACAAGAGCCTGCTTCAAAGAAAAAAGGCACGTTCCAGATATGGTGTAGACCAAATGGAATCAATGCACGTTCAATAACACCGTAGATACCAAAGGCAAGGGTTGGATTTTGATTGGCAGCCCAGTGAGAAAAGCCCGCAATTGCCGTACCAACGGGTGGCCAGACAACAGAAAGAATCGCGCCGATAACAATAGCGCTAAGACCGGTCATAATGGGTACGGCACGTTTACCGGCAAAGAAACCTAAGTAATCCGGTAAAGAAATCTTATAGAAACGGTTAAACATGGCGGCAGCAATGCCCCCGGCGATGATGCCACCGAGTACCCCTGTGTTCGTGCCAGGTGCCAGTACTTCAATCGTCTGCATCATAATTACATAACCAACCACGGCAGCAAGGCCCGCGACACCGTCATTTTTTGTAAAACCTAAGGCAACACCAATGGCAAAAATAAGGGCCATATTACCGAAGACGGCGCCCCCGGCTTGTTCCATCAGCTGTGAAATAACATCGGGTAAAACAGCAAATTTAGCAGCACCAACCCCGAGTAGAATACCGGCTATTGGTAATACAGAAACAGGAAGCATTAATGACTTCCCGACTTTTTGTAGGCTTCCGAATAGATTCATGATCAACTCTCCATTTAGTTTAATGTGTTTGTTTACAAGTAATAGTAAACAAGTGATTATCTGATTCTTTTAGAGTAGCTCAATTATTTAATAGCATTGCTAGAAAATGGAACGAGCTTTAATTTATGGGCGAGTATATACAAGTAAAGATTAATTTATGTGACCTAAACAACACATAATCAACGCTTTACAATTGCTTACATAACAGGAGGTTGCTGTTACTTTTTGTTACAAAGGAGAGGTGTGGTATAAACAAGTTTAAAAAGGGCGGTTTTTAAACTTGTTTATTCTCAGTGAATGGAGTCACTTTTTATTAGTTTTTAGCCTCTGACAACGCTGACTCTGAATTTACGCCCTTTCAGTTTTCCTTCGCTTAATTTTTTAAAGGCGACTTTAATAGTATCTCGTTGTACGGCAACGTAAGCCCAATTATCGGCAACCTGAATCTTGCCAACTTGTTCACCTTTAATGCCGTTTGCGCCTGTTAGAGCACCGACAATATCACCCGGACGCAGTTTCTGACGTTTACCGCCATCAATGCGCAGTGTGATCATGCTCGACGGCATTGGCGTTTTATCGAGCAGGTTATAATCAGGCAATGCCTGCGGTTCAATAACACGCTCCAGATAATCTTCCAGTAGAGCAACTTTATAATGCTCTTTATCACTGTAGAAAGAAAAAGCCATCCCTTTACTGCCTGCGCGTCCCGTACGGCCAATACGGTGTACATGCACCTCCTGATCGCGCGCGATATGATAGTTAAAAACCGCATTGAGATTGTCAATATCCAAACCTCGTGCGGCAACATCGGTTGCCACCAGAATAGCAGCACTCTTATTAGCAAAACGGATCAAGGCTTGATCCCTGTCTTTCTGCTCTAAGTCGCCATGCAGTGATAAGGCACTAAAGCCGCGATTAATCAGTTCATCAGCGACTTCCTGCACTTCACGCTTAGTATTACAAAATACCACGGATGATTGCGGTTGGTATTGTTGTAGCAGGAGGCGCAGCGCAATCATACGCTGTTCATTGTTTTCAACTTTATAAAAATATTGACTGATAACGTTGTTATCATGTGTCGATGCCACCTTAACCGTTAGCGGATCAATTAAAATACGTTTGCTGATAGCATTGATCTGCGTCGGAAAAGTGGCACTGAATAACAGTGTCTGGCGCTTTTTGGGGGCTTGCTCGATAATGGCATCAATTGAGGACTGAAAGCCCATCTCCAGCATACGATCTGCTTCATCTAAAACTAAGACCTGCAAATCATCGAGGCGTAATGTGCCTTTACGCAGATGATCTTCGATGCGGCCCGGTGTGCCGACAATAATATGCGCGCCATGTTCAAGTGAGCCTATCTGCGGGCCAAAGGGAACGCCGCCGCATAAAGTCAGTACTTTAATATTATGTATGGTGCGGGCTAATCTGCGGATCTCTTTACCGACCTGATCCGCGAGTTCCCGTGTCGGGCATAAAACCAAGGACTGGATACGGAAACGTTTAACATTCAGCTTGGCAAGTAAACCTAAAGCGAATGCGGCTGTTTTACCGGATCCGGTTTTGCCCTGGGCAATGATATCTTTGCCGGCGAGAATGGGGGGCAGACTTTGTGCCTGAATCTCTGTCATGGACAGGTAACCCAGAGAATCGAGGTTTTTTAATAGATTACTATGTAAAGCTAAAGTAGAGAAGGATTGCTGGCTCAAAATACTGTTCCTGTTAAAGGCTGAAAATAGCGCTACCATAGCAGTTTGCGCTGCAACTAACAAAGCTGTTTACAGTAAAGTGCTAATAAAAAAGGGCACAGTAAGTGCCCTGGATTTTTTCTTCAGGAATAATAGCGGCGTATCAATAACAGCGGCAGCAGTAAAAGGGTGAAAATACCCAGTGCGCCGCCAGATGAACCACCGCTACTGATTGTTTTAACATACAGATCGGTTGTTTGTATCTCAGCATCTGGAATATCAGAAGTGACGGTAATGGTGACTTTGTGCCCCTGCGCATTCGTATCTGAAGGGGTATAAGTGACCGAAAATTCGCAGCTGGAATGCGCAGCAATTGTCTGGCAGGCACTGACGTCAAAACGGAAGTAGTCTGTAATCTCATAATCAAAATAAAAGTGGGCTTCACTGTCTGAGTAATTCTCTACTATTATCTGTTGAGTTTCACTGCTATTAACTGCAACCTGTGAAAATTCAATGTTTACCGGAACACTAAAGGTAGTAAAGAGGTTTTGCAGGTGATGGATCCAGTCGTCATAGAGCGCCAGGCGGGTATAAATGCCCGGGTAGTCTGCGCTGGCACAACCCACTCCCCAACTGACAATACCAATTTGCTGCCAGCCGTTATTGCTGTTAACCATTAACGGGCCACCGCTGTCACCCTGGCAGGCATCTTTGCCGCCGCCGCTGACACCGGCACAGATCATTTTACTGCTATAACTTGTGCCCAATTTGTTGGTACACTGCTGATCTGTCTGTAACAGTACCTCTACTTCGTTGAGAAGGTCTGGATAGTCAGGGGTAACAGTTTCATCCGGCTTATAGGCAACCGTTGACCCCCAGCCGATCACTGTGGCAGGTGCTTGCTGCGCTATCCAATTATTTGTAGAGCTCAGGCTGGCGATTGGCATGCTTTCATTGCTCACAGGCAGCGCTAATTTAAGCAGGGCAATATCATCGACTTGAGTGTTTGGGTCATAATCTTTGTGGACAAGTACCAGCTCAATCTCTGTTGGTGGTGTGGTTGGCCTGGAGCCTAAGTTATATTCACCAACCGTTGCCGTTATCTTCCCGGCTTCTAATTCGTTGCCGTCACTGTCATACATACAGTGGGCGGCGGTTAAGACCCATTGCTGTGCGATTAAAGAGCCACCACAAAAATGATAATTATGTAATTTATCTTTAATGCTGACCATTGACGGCCAGGCTTCAGGAACACTTGCTTCGCCACCGACAATGCGCGTTGTAATCGTCTGTGCTTCAATCTCAGCCCGAAGCGACAAAGGGCTGCTCAGTATAATTATTGATAATATTATGTTAAATGTAATCTGTTTCATAATGAAGCCTTATTAATACTAATGTCCTCGTTTGTTATAAGAGCGAAATGTTTTATCTAAAGTTATACTTAGAGCATAGTCTCTATTCTTAGAGAAGAAAATGCTTCAAGAATAGAGTTAACAAAGCAGGGGTTATAACTTGGGCGCATCATAATTTGCAGGCTGGTCGCTATATACGCAAACATTGTAGTCTGCAACTAAGCCCGTTTCGGCTACGCAATGGTCTTCAAAAAAATCAACAATCTCCTGGCGCTGACAATGCGCTTCAAAAGCGGCTTTATCGCGCCAGATTTCGTTAAATACAATCGGATAACTTGTTCCCTGAGCAAAATCATTGTCGATATGGCGGGTTACTAAGTATTGAATGCAGCCATCTTCACGTTGTGCATTGGGCTCAAGTGCCTGTAATATTTTAAAGAGCTCATCGGTTTTACCCGCTTTAGGCTGAAACATTGCGATACAGTATATTTTTTGAGACATAGTAACCTTACGTTGGGAAAGTGTGTAAATAAAGGAGCATGATATTGTGCCCGGCTAAGCGATTTTAAACCAGCAGGCAATAAAGCTCAACTGAGATTGCAGTTGAGCTTCTATTTTAACGAACCTTGCGGAATTCTCCACCCATAACTTGTTTGGGTGGAGATGGATAGCAAACCAGCCGCTAGGTTGGTCTATCTTAGTTGGATACACTATTATTTGTTACTGTGTTTACACCCAGGTAGATCAGGTCTACTATGATCATTATGAAAAGCAAAGTACACACAAAAACGCTAAAAATAAGAATCCGTGACAAACATGTAAGCACCCTAAACAAATGGGCTTACGGTGTGAATCAGGTGTGGAACTTCTGCAATGAAACGGCAATGAAGGCACTGAGCAATGTCAGTGAATTTGGCCCGGTAAAACCCGCTTTCCTGTCTGGTTATGATCTCCAAAAACACACTAAAGGCATGAATAAAACGCTTGGCCTGAATTCTGCTACCGTGCAGATGGTTGGTCATGAATACGCCACCCGTCGCAAACAATTCAAGAAATACAGATTGAATTGGCGTAAGTCAGGGGGTGTTAGACGCTCACTGGGTTGGATCCCGGTTCGTAAAGACTGCATTGGCTTCAAAAATGGTCAGGTTTATCATAACCGCCACTATTTTGGCGTTTGGGATAGTTACGGATTATCTCAATACACGTTCAAATCAGGCTCATTCAATGAGGATTCAAGAGGCCGGTGGTACTTCAACGTTGTGGTTGAGGTGGAAGCAGAGCAGGGTACAGGCAAAGCCTGCGTGGGTATTGATTTGGGTTGTAAAGAAACAGCCACCGACAGTAACGGCTACAAACTAAAAGGCCGTGAATACCATAAACTAGAAAAAAGTCTCGGTATTGCGCAGCGTGCAAAGAACAAAAAGCGCGCAAAAGCGATCCATGCAAAGATAAAAAACCGCAGAGTAGATGCTTTGCATAAATACAGCCGCAAACTTGTCAATGAAAATGCGGCGATATTCGTTGGTAACGTCAGTAGTCAAAAACTGGTCAAGACTAAAATGGCTAAGTCCGTTTTAGATGCGGGCTGGTCTACATTAAAAACACTATTGGAATACAAAAGCGCTCACGCTGGTATTGTTTTTGAAGAAATCAATGAATCGTACACCACCCAAACTTGCTCGTGTTGTGGCTCTCGCCAAAACAGTCCGAAAGGTAGAGCAGGACTTGGAATAAGAGAATGGACCTGTGAGTGTGGTGTCACTCACGACCGCGATGTGAACGCGGCCAAAAACATTCTTGCGCTCGGGCATGAGCGTCTAGCAGTAGGAATCCCCCACTAAAATCTTTGATTTAGTGGAGGGAGGATGTCAACTGTTATCAGCCCGTTCGACAGTGAGTACACCGACTTCCATGCTGATTATTTTAACCTCGGTACCGGCAGGCAGAGGTTCTTTTGCTTTGACCTGCCAGTTGATGCCGGAGTAACGATGAATGATTGTCTGCCCGGTGTTTAACGCTTCGGGCAATATAAAGCGATGACCGATCATATCATTATTAACCGGATTCAATTCAACCCGGTTTTGAATGCGCTTCATCGGTTTCCAGCTAAATAAGGCCAGCAGTGTCGTTATTACTGCTGTTGCCAATAATGCACTGAGTAAGGTTTCCGGAATAATGCCCACGGCCATCAAGATACCACTGGCTATGGTTGCAATTCCGATAAAAAACAAAACAAAAGTTGAAAAACCCAGTACCAGCACTTCAATGGCCAGTAAAATGAGTCCGAGTACGATTAATGTTTGTGCCAGGTGCGAAAAAATATAATGCATAGCTAGCCTTTGTTTAAGCTATTAATAATAGTGGTTGCCTGAGCGACGATTGAGGCCGCATCACTGCCACTCTCTGGTAATAATACCACTGAAGATTCTTTGGCAATCGCCGCTTTTGCTTCAATGGCTTTCGTTGCCAGATCCAGTTGAATGGCTTTTTGTCCCTCTTCGGTATTGGCCGCTTCACCAACCTTATGCAGTGCTTCAGCCTGGGCTTGTGCAACAGCAATAATTGCCTGTGCTTCACCCTGTGCGCGTAATACCTGCTCCTCTTTTTCAGCCTCGGCTTTTAATACAACAGAGCGCTTTTGACCTTCAGCCACGTTAATTGCTGCCTGCCGGTCACCTTCAGATTCCAATATTTGCGCTCGCTTTACCCGCTCCGCTTTCATTTGCGTTTCCATCGCTTCCATTACCGTTTGCGGAGGGACGATATCTTTTATCTCGTAGCGTAAAACCTGAATACCCCATGGGCCTGAGGCTTCATTAATCGCGGCAACAATATTGGTATTGAGTGCATCACGTTCTTCAAATGTTTTATCGAGCTCCATTTTACCTAGTTCAGAACGCATGGTTGTTTGTGACAGTTGCGTGACAGCAAATACATAATCATCGACTCCGTAGCTGGCTTTATAGGGATCCAATACCCGGAAGTAGAGCACGCCATCAACACTTAAAGAGATATTGTCTTTGGTGATGGCGCTTTGGCTGGGTACATCGACGGCCTGCTCTTTTAATGAACGGTTCGCACCAATGTGATCGATAAATGGAATAAGAAAATTCAATCCGGCTTCGCGGGTCGACTGGTACTTACCAAAGCGTTCTATCAGGTAAGCGCGATTTTGCGGTACAAAAATGATTGATGACTTTAATATCACCACCACTAATACGAGAATAAAAACTTCTATTCGTAACACATAGGCAAATAAAATATCCATATAAATCCCTTTAATAAAATTAAGTGATGACGTTGTTAGCCAACGAGTATAGAGATAAGAATAACCGCTTTGCTCTATAGCGCAAACCATTACCTGAGACCGGTGTCTAGCATTTACTATTAAATGGAGAAATAAGCGCTGAATTTGCAGCAATTTATGGGGCGTGTAATGAGTTGACTATGATTTGGCAAATAAGGCGGGTCTGTTAACAAGGGTCACGCATGTAACCCTTTAATGCTGGCTGTAACCATTACTTATCGGCACGGCCCATAAATTTACATTCAGATGTGTTGACTTTTATTTTGTCACCGCTTGAAATATGCTCAGGAACCTGTACGACCAGGCCGGTAGACAGAGTCGCAGGCTTAGTACGGGCAGTGGCAGAGCCACCTTTAATTGACGGATCGGTTTCGACTATTTCCAGCTCAACACTTGCCGGTAGTTCAAGCCCGACCGGTGTACCGTCAACTAAAATAACCTGCAGTCCCTGCGTGTTTTCATCAATAAACTGGACTTCCTCGGCAATGCTCTCTTTATTGAGGTTGTACGGCGTATAATCTTCATTATCCATAAACACCCATTCATCACCATCAAGATAAGAAAACATGACCTGACGGCGCACTAAATCGGCTAAAGTAAGCATATCGCTGTCTTTAAATGTTTCATCCGTTTTTGAACCTGTCACCACATCGTACATACGCATGCGGTATAAGCTGCCGCCTGCACGGCCCTGTGGTACAGAACGCTCAATATCTCTGATAATGTAGACACTATTGTTAAATTCAATTGCGCTGTTTTTCTTAATCTCACTTGCCTTTGGCATGAATAAATCCTTATTAAATAATTATGGTTAAAAACTAGAGCTGCTTTGTTGATAGCAATGCCGCTAATTAAGTAGCGGCAGTGTGTCAGTTTGCTATTAGATACAGCGAGCAGGCTTAGGTAAACCTGCAATTTTAGTGGCTTGTTTAGCCGGTCCTTTGGGGAAAAGGCGATATAAAGAGCGGCTGCTGATCTCCTGATTTGGAAACTTGTTCTGCATCGCTTTTACCAATGCGCGAATTGCCGGTGAGGTATTAAACTCAAGGTAAAATTCCCGCACGAAGTGAACCACCTGCCAATGTTCATCAGTCATTTCGATTGACTCTAAAGACGCAATATAGTTGGCGAGTTGTTCTGTCCATAAGGTTGAATCAAGCAGATACCCTTGAGAATCTGTCGGGTATTCTTGTCCATTAAATAACAATTTGCATATCCTTTATTAAATATCAGTTGGTTGACTGTTAAAGTTTACCTTTTGTAAAAGCACTTGTATATCCAGAGCGGTAAATGCGATAAGCCTTAATTGTTCAATAAGCAATAAACATTCACCTGATAAGTTGGCTTTGTGATTTTCAAACTCATCAATGCTATTCTCTTCTGCATTATCATCAAGCTGTAGCGGGTTATAAGCTAATGCTATCTGCCTGGCGGTAACATCAATTAACTTCTGTAATCTAGTATTATTTTCAAAATCATCCATTTTATGGCGGTGTGATGCCAGTGCGGCAATATAAGCCACTAAGGCATCGCAGCGGTTTACTAATGCATAAACTTCATTACTTAATTTCTGCTTAGAGCTGGGCTCAAATAGCATACTTTGCCAGGCGCTGGTGAGCGCCGCATCACTTTTAAAGGTCTCAAAACGGGTTAGTCGATAATTCAGATTTTCACTGCGGCCATACTGATATTGGTCGCTGACTTGTCTGAAATAACGGCCGCTTAATGTTAATAATTGATTAACTAATGTGGGAAAGCGTTGGAACTGCCAATCGGGATAAATAAAGGTGATGGTCAATATGCTTAACGCGGAGCCTAATAATGTCTCAGCAATACGCGCCGGTAAAATATCCATACCGGCACCGGTTAGCAGGTTAAATATAAACATAACGAACAGGGTAATAAAGATCACCGCTAACCCATAGTTGGTGCGTAAATAGTTGAAAAAGAAGAAGGCACTGAGTATTAATAGCAGTACTTGTGTAAAAGAGCCGTCAACTAGTAGCAGAATAGGATACCCCAGTAGCACACCGAGCAGGGTACCAATACTGCGTTGTATCAAACGTTTACGTGTTTCGCTAAAGCTGGGCTGACAGACAAATAATACGGTCAGTAGCAGCCAGAAACCTTGTGGCAACTGGAGAAGATGTTGTAAAACAAAAGCGGCAGATAAGCTGGCACTAATGCGAACAGCATGCTTAAAGGTCGGGTTGGTTGCTGTCATTGCCGCTATAAGCTGTTTAAAGACAGAAGGCGAAGCTTGCTCGCCTTTATCACAGGCAATAGTCGCTGTTATACTGTATTTATTTTCGCTGATAGTTAATAATAAATCATCAACCCCGGCGATATTATCATAAATAGCTTGTAAAGCCTGCATCGCTTCCTGGCTGGCATTGGAGGATTGTAAGTTTTCTTTAAGCAGATATAACTGATCAGAGAGTGCATTGATGGTCCATTTTAAACGTCGGCTATGCTGATAGTTTTTTTTGTCATTAATTGCGGCACCGAGGTGGTAACAATCCTCACTTAATTGTAATAGCAGTTGATGAAATCCTTCCAGAATCTGACTTTGTCCAAAGTTGCTTTCTAACTGGCTGTATGAATACTGGCTGGCACAAATGCGCTCATGGATTTGTTCGGCAATAAAATAATAGCCATTCAGTTTAGCAAGCTCTTTATGCTGGTGGCCGACCTCAAAGCGGGATTGAATAATGCGTTTAGATTGCTCAAGGCGCGCCATAATGGCGATGTTTTGAATGGCTAATTGTTGACGGACAGAAAAGATCCCTGCTTTACTGCTTCCCTCTTTTTCATTAAACAGCGCGGATTTTTGTTGCTGGTAACGGCTTAATGAAAAAAACAACTGGGCTAATTGTTCGCGTAGCGAACGGTAGGGGCTATAAAAGGTCCAGATGATAGAAAACAGACCGTACCATAGAGCGCCAATAGCCAAGAGGAGAGGCTGCTCATACCAGGTAATATCACTTTGATGGCCAATCATGGTATAAATAGCGATTAACAGCGAGCCAAAGCCGACCTTGCTGTAATGCGCGCCCAAAGCAGCCAGCATCATAAAAGCAAAGCTCGACGCAAATAATCCAAGTGTAAACAGCACCGGGTAGGGCATTAGCAGTTCAACGCAGCTCGATGCAATAAAAAAGCACAGCACAATCGTGGCTATAAATTTCCCTCTTCCTTTATAGTTATCATCTGTTTCGACAATGGCGCTGGCCATAACACCTAAACATAATGAAATTGAGATATAGAGGCTGCTTTGAGTGAAAAAAGGCATTAAATTAGTATTCAGCGTAGGAATAAAGGTAATCGCCATGGCAATTAATACGCGAAAGCCGGAATGAATATTCGAATCTGCAATCAGCTTACGCAGGGTGGTTTTAATTATGAATATTGAATTTGATGTCGGCATTTAAAATTATCTGTAAAGTAAGTTGCTTGATGAGCTTATTATATGCGCTTGATTTTGAAATAGATAAGATAAAATCAAATCTGCTGCTAATGATTCGTGTGACATCAGCACATTGTTTTGCGACAATAGCGGCACATAATCATTACATAATAGAGAATTGATCAATGTCGGCAAAAATCATAGATGGAAAAGCGATTGCAGCGGCAATTACGGATAAAGTTGCGAATGGAGTTGCAGCTCGGGTGGAAAAAGGTCTACGCGCTCCCGGCCTTGCAGTTATTTTAGTCGGGGGGGATCCCGCTTCGCAGATATATGTACAAAGCAAACGTCGCACTTGTGAAAAAGTGGGTTTTACTTCAAAGGCCTTTGATTTGCCTGCCACGACCACCCAGGCAGAACTATTAGCATTAATTGATGAGCTCAATGAAGATCAGAGCATTGATGGTATTTTAGTACAGTTCCCTTTGCCTGAAGGACTTGATGAAACACTTGTTATTGAACGCATTGATCCTACAAAGGATGTCGATGGCTTTCATCCCTATAATGTCGGTCGTTTAGCACAGCGTATCCCGCTACTTCGTTCCTGTACGCCGCGCGGTATGATTAGCATGATTGAATCCATTGGTGTCGATATAAAAGGCAAACATGCGGTGGTTGTCGGCGCATCAAATATCGTCGGTCGGCCAATGACATTAGAGCTTTTATTAGCTGGCTGTACAACCACCTGTTGTCATCGCTTTACTGATGATTTACGAAGCCATGTTGAGCGTGCTGATGTTCTGGTGGTTGCGCGTGGTAAAGCGAATTTTATTCCCGGAGAATGGATAAAGGAAGGGGCTATTGTTCTCGATGTGGGTATTAACCGTTTAGAAAACGGAAAAATTGCCGGTGATGTCGAGTTTGAAACGGCCAAAGAGCGTGCCGCCTGGATCTCGCCTGTACCTGGTGGCGTTGGGCCGATGACAGTAGCGACGCTGATTGAAAATACGCTGTTTGCCTGTGAACAATTTCACAGCTAACAGTTAAGTTGCTGTACTACCAAAAAGGAGCCGCACGGCTCCTTTTTATTTGCCGGATAAAAAATGTTATACAGTTTTATTGAAAACAAAGACTTGCTAGATAGAACAAGAACCTTGTTTCCTGGGGTAAAAGCACCCGATTTCGTTTTTCTGCCAAGTTCAGGGTAAATTTTAGGCACAAAAAAGCCCGCATCACTGCAGGCTTACAACAAACATTGACTAACTAATCTTATTTAGAGATGTGAGCGATAGTGTTAGCACTTTGTTTTCGGGTTAAAAGCGCCCGATTTCGTTGTCGTGCCAAGATACAAAATTTAATTGTGTGAATTTGCTTTGCATAAACTACAGGCACAAAAAAGCCCGCATAATTGCAGGCTTACAACAAATATTGACTAACTAATCTTATTTAGAGATGTGAGCGATAGTGTTAGCACTTTGTTTTCGGGTTAAAAGCGCCCGATTTCGTTGTCGTGCCAAGATACAAAATTTAATTGTGTGAATTTGCTTTGCATAAACTCCAGATACAAAAAAGCCTGCATAATTGCAGGCTTAAAACAAATATTGACTAACTAATCTTATTTAGAGATGTGAGCGATAGTGTTAGCACTTTGTTTTCGGGTTAAAAGCGCCCGATTTCGTTGTCGTACCAAGATACAAAATTTAATTGTGTGAATTTGCTTTGCATAAACTCCAGATACAAAAAAGCCCGCATAATTGCAGGCTTACAACAAATATTGACTAACTAATCTTATTTAGAGATGTGAGCGATAGTGTTAGCACTTTGTTTTCGGGTTAAAAGCGCCCGATTTCGTTGTCGTGCCAAGATACAAAATTTAATTGTGTGAATTTGCTTTGCATAAACTACAGGCACAAAAAAGCCTGCATAATTGCAGGCTTAAAACAAATATTGACTAACTAATCTTATTTAGAGATGTGAGCGATAGTGTTAGCACTTTGTTTTCGGGTTAAAAGCGCCCGATTTCGTTGTCGTGCCAAGATACAAAATTTAATTGTGTGAATTTGCTTTGCATAAACTACAGGCACAAAAAAGCCCGCATCACTGCAGGCTTACAACAAATATTGACTAACTAATCTTATTTAGAGATGTGAGCGATTAGGTCAAGAACTTTGTTTGAGTAACCGATTTCGTTGTCGTACCAAGATACAACTTTAACGAATTTGTCATTCAGAGCAATACCAGCAGCAGCATCGAATACAGAAGTACAAGTTTCACCGATGAAGTCTTGAGAAACAACTGCATCTTCAGTGTAACCAAGAACACCAGCCATTTCGCCTTCAGAAGCTTCTTTCATTGCTGCACAGATAGCTTCGTAAGAAGCACCGTTTTTAAGGTTAACAGTTAGGTCAACAACAGAAACGTTAGCAGTTGGTACACGGAAAGCCATACCAGTTAGAAGACCGTTTACTTCAGGAAGTACAACGCCTACCGCTTTAGCAGCACCAGTTGAAGATGGGATGATGTTTTGAGAAGCACCACGACCACCGCGCCAGTCTTTAGCAGAAGGACCGTCAACAGTTTTTTGAGTTGCAGTAGTAGCGTGAACTGTAGTCATAAGACCAGATTCGATACCGAATTTGTCGTTAAGAACTTTAGCGATAGGAGCAAGACAGTTAGTAGTACAAGAAGCGTTAGAAACGATATCTTGACCAGCGTAAGTGTCAAAGTTTACGCCGTTAACGAACATTGGAGTCGCGTCTTTTGAAGGACCAGTTAGAACAACTTTTTTCGCACCAGCAGTGATGTGTTTACGAGCTGTTTCGTCAGTTAGGAAGATACCTGTTGCTTCAGCAACAACTTCAACACCAGCTTCATCCCATTTTAGGTCTTCAGGGTTACGCTCAGCAGTAACGCGTACAGTTTCACCGTTAACAATTAGGTTACCGTCTTTAACTTCAACTGTGCCGTTGAAACGACCGTGAGTTGAGTCATATTTAAGCATGTAAGCCATGTAGTCAACGTCGATTAAGTCATTGATTGCAACAACTTGAACATCAGCACGTTCACAAGATGCACGGAATACGAAACGGCCGATACGACCGAAGCCGTTAATACCTACTTTAATTGTCATTTTTTATTTCCTTTATGGATGGTTTAATTAAAAATTTTTCATCATTATAAGTGTCAAAATTACCTATAACTTGATATTAGTCAAATTAATCAGTTTGAATAAGCAATTATTGTTCGCCTGCTTAAAAACAATACAATTCCTTGTAATTAAATTACTGCGTTATTTTGTATTATTTTTCTTTGAAAAGAAAGTAAAACAGCAAGTTAATTAATAGTCGGATTATGCGATAACCACTTAATCTAATAAACTGATCATTATTTATAAAGCATAAATACTACTTAAAAGTTATTGAATTATCAAACTTAGAACTCAACAGTCTTTCAGAGAATTATTTTATATTGATCAGTTTTGCCGTAAAACTCGCGAGCTTGCTTTGCTTGCGAGCAACGAGTAAGCGTCCTCTTCTTAAGTGAAAGATGGCCACTAAGCGATGACAGTCGTTAATGTATGTACTTCACCTGCTGCTACATTCTGTCCTTCCGGGCGAGTAATTGCAGATTCAACACAAAGCATGGTTTGGTAGCCATCATCGGGCATATCTGCAAAAGCTTTTGCGCCAGCAATCCATGGATTCCAGACTACCTCTGAATCGTTGCCGGTATTGGCTATGGTTAACTGACGTTTAAAGCCACTATCATCAAGAACGATAGCTTGCTCCGCTTTTTGGTAAATAGAATCAATTGGCTTGTCTATCAATAGTGTGCCGTCACCCGTTTCCGGGTGACCTGCATTTAATGAATCTGTATAGTGCTTATTTAAACCTGAAAGCTGACAGGCTTGCGGTGCGCTGATATTGAGGTAAGTATGTAAAGCAGCACGGTAAGAAAATGCTTCTGCTCCGGTGTTTTTAGTGATCAATTCTAATTTCACGGTGTCGGTCAATGTTGCTTTTAAAACCACTTCAAACTGGTAAGGCCAAATTTCACGCGTTTCTTCACTATCGGTTAATGACAGCTCAAGCTCTACGCCAGCCGTTAATTCAGCGATGTTTTTAACAGACCATTTGCTGGTTCGTGCAAAACCATGACTCGGTAAATTTTCACCTAAGGCTTTACCTGCAGCACCAAACCAAGGCCAACAAACAGGCACGCCGCCGCGAATTGCTTTTTGCTCATTAAAGAGGGCTGTTTTACTTAACCAGATAATAGGCGCTTGCTCTTTTAATTGAAAGTGCAGTAAATGTGCACCATGCAGGGTAAAAGCAGCATCGAAATTCGGATGTTCAATAATTAAGAACTCAAAACCATTAGCATCGACTTGAAGACTAACAGAATCAGATAAGTTATTTTTTTTCTGTAACGAGAGGTGGGAAATCATACAAAGCTCCTGAAGGAAGTTTAGATAAAAAATTTTTTTTATAGTGACTATTTGTTTATGAAAAGGCAGAATATCAAAATGATTTTTACATAAAAAAAACTCTGCGCAAAGTACCCAGTTAATAATTGTGCCAAATAATAAAAATTAAGTAATATTGTAGCAACAATATATAAAAAATGTGACGGAAATAAATTTATTGAACATAAATACATGATATAAATAGTACTGACGCGAAACAGAGTGGTTGTAGTAGCAGAAGTTTTCAAGCTTAGTGTGTATTTTATCAATAGTATAAGTTGAGCTTGCCGTATTTTAGAAAGAAAGGAATTATATGACCGGTTCTGTTTTAGAGACCTTCATGGCATTAAAAGGGATTAATCCGTATTTTGTTGATGCATGGGGAAATCCAACGAAGGTCTCAGATGAAAATATACGCAATTTAATTAGCAGAATGGGCTTCGATGCGGCGGATGATGCGGCTTTAATGGAGCACTATTTTGAGCAAGAAAAAAAACATTGGTTATCTCCATTGTCTCCAGTTGCTGTTTTCCAGGAAAACACTCCTTATATTGTTGATGTTCGTCTGCCGATTGATTTTGCGGCTGAGCTATTGCTTTACAAAGTCACATTAGAAGACGGTAGTGAGCGTAAAGTAACCACTGCTGCCACCGGGTTTCCGTTAGTCGCGACCACCCATATTTCTGATGTCGAGTTTCACTGTTACCAGGTAGAGTTAAATATTGACCTGCCTATGGGCTACCATTCTCTGTCTGTTTATGATCCGGCTATTGATGAAGCATTAGCAACAATGTCGCTGATCGTGACGCCGTCACGTTGTTATACTCCTGAGTCCATCGCGCAAGGCCAAAAAATATGGGGGGCGAGTGTTCAGCTTTATTGTGTGAAAAGTGAATCGAATTGGGGAATGGGCGATTTTACCGACCTCAAAACCTTACTGGTGAAAACAAAAGAGAATGGAGGCGATTTTATTGGCTTAAACCCGATTCATGCACTATCCCCCTCTCAGCCTAAGAAAGCCAGCCCGTATAGTCCTTCCTCAAGAAAGTGGCTGAATATTTTATATACAGATATCACGGCCGTCGCTGAATTTGCGCGTAATAAGGCATTACAAAACAAAATAGAGAGTTCCGATTTTAAGCAGCAGTTGGCTGCATTGCGTGATAAAGAATGGGTTGATTATGAAAAGGTCGCGGCTTTAAAACTGTCATCATTAAGAGCGCTTTTCGCGACACTGAATGATGGCACTGCTGAAAGCAAAAAGCGTCTGGCTGAATTTAATAAATATGTCGAGCATAAAGGCGAGTCATTAATGCAGCAAGCCAGCTATGATGCATTAGAAGCACACTTTATGGCGCTCAATGCCAAGGACTGTGGCTGGCAGGCATGGCCTGAAGCCTTCCATGCCTACCAAAGCGAAGCAGTGCAGAATTGGATTAAGGATAATCTGCAGGAGGTATTGTTTTGGAGTTATACGCAGTGGGTAGCGGAACTACAACTTGAAGAAGCGGATCAATTAGCAAAATCTTTGGGCATGACATTAGGTATCTATCGTGATTTAGCCGTTGGTGTGGAGGTAAACAGCTCTGCGGTTTGGGCAAACCGAACACTTTATTGTGAGCAGATTAGTATTGGCGCGCCGCCAGATGTATTAGGCCCGTTAGGTCAAAGTTGGGGCTTACCGCCTATTGCTCCGGATCAATTGCAGGAAACAGCTTATAAAGACTGTATTGAGTTGTTTCGAGCAAATATGAAATATTGCGGTGCACTGCGTATTGATCACGTGCTGGGTTTACTGCGTTTATGGTGGGTACCAGATAATGCAGGACCCGGGGCTGGCGCATACATCTATTACCAGGTTGAAGATATACTTAATATATTAGCCTTAGAAAGTGTGCGCAATAAATGTTTAGTCATTGGTGAGGACTTGGGCACGATGCCGGAAGGTATTGATGTTTTACTTAAAGATGCAGGTATTTATTCCTATAAAGTATTCTTCTTTGAACGTGCACAAGACGGCGGCTATATTGCACCTGAGCATTACGCCGAGCAGGCCATGGCAACCCTCTGCACACATGACATGCCGACCATTAAAGGATTTTGGAACTGTGAAGATCTGCATTTAGGCCGTGCATTGGGCCTTTATCCGGATTCCCAGGTTTTTCAAGCACTATTAGCAGATCGTTCTGCCTGCAAACAAAGAATATTGGACAGCTTACATGGTTTAGGAAAATTACCGGATACTGTCGGTCGCGATGCCGAGCAGGTGGAAATGGATCAAAGCTTAAATTTTGCCCTGCAAAAACATTTAGCGGCAGCTTCATCAGCCTTGCTTAGTTTGCAACTGGAAGACTTCTTAGAAATGGATAAACCTGTCAATATTCCTGGAACAAATAAGGAGTACCCTAACTGGCAACGCAAATTATCGCAAAATATTGAACAGTTATTTGCTAATCAGCAGATACAAACATTACTTGCGGATTTAACACAAGCTCGAAAGAGATAAAAATTAACCCCAAAAAAAATCTGAAAATTTTATTTTCAGATTGCTTGGATATAAGTGACATTAATAATAAGTTATTGGAACCCTAAATAATGAGTAAACAAATAAAAAAAGCCACCAACAAACAAGCACCCATAAAGGTCGTGAAGAGACGGCGTTCACTGCATACTGAGCACCTTTCATTAATTTCTTTATTGAAAGCAGCGGAGTTAGATAATCCCTTTGAACGTTTAGGTATTATAGCGGCTCCTTCCGGAAAAGGTTTTATTCTCCGCGCCTGGCTGCCGGGTGCGATGGGTGTTGAGCTGTATGCATTAGGGGCTGATACGGCAATGGCTCAACTTAATAAAGTTGATGAGGCAGGCTTATTTGAAATTGAAGTGGCAGATAAATTTGCTTATGAATTAAATGCTATCTATTCAACTGGAAATCACCGTTTTGTTGATCCTTACCAATTTCATCATGTCGCTTTTGACGGCCTGTCGACATTGCATGAAAAACCGCAAAATGTATATAAAACATTAGGTGCGCAATTAAAAACGGTTACTTGTGAAGGGCAGGAAGTAAGCGGTGTGCGTTTTATTGTTTACGCACCTAATGCATCAAGCGTCAGTCTGATCTCAGAAGTCAATCATTGGGATGGAAGACGTCAGCCGATGCAGCGTAGCTGGTGCGGCCACTGGGTGATCTTTATTCCCGGCTTAGAAGCCGGTTGTCGATATAAATATGAACTTAAAGATGGGTTGGGTAATCGTCTGCCGCATAAAGCCGATCCGGTTGGTTTTCAGGCCGAGCAGTTTCCATCGCATTCATCCATAGTGGTTGACCATGACACTTACCAATGGAATGACCAGGCCTGGCAGGCATCGCAAAAAGGCGATAAACGCTTTACAGCAATGAGTATCTACGAGGTCCATTTAGGCTCCTGGAAACGTAAGCTGGAAAACGGCGTAGAGCGCATGTTAACTTACCGCGAATTAGCAGATGAACTGATTCCATATCTGGTGGAGATGGGCTATACCCACCTGGAAGTGATGCCGATTTCAGAGTTCCCCTATGATGGCTCCTGGGGATACCAACCGGTTGGCTTATTTGCTGCCACCAGTCGTTTTGGTGATCCTGATGATCTTAAATTCTTTATCGATCAATGTCATCAGGCCGGCATTGGTATTATTATTGATTGGGTACCGGCGCATTTTCCTGCTGACCCGCATGGCCTAGCAAGATTTGACGGTACACCTTTATATGAGTATGAAGATCCTCGCCGTGGGTGGCACCCGGATTGGAACTCCTATATTTATGATTTTGGCCGTGATAATGTACGTCAGTTCTTAGTGGCAAGCGCTTTAATCTGGCTGGATAAATTCCATGTTGATGGATTACGTGTTGATGCCGTCGCTTCGATGCTGTATTGGGATTATTCAAGAGAAGAGGGCGATTGGGTACCTAATGTTGATGGTGGTAACCATAACTATGAAGCCATCAGTCTGTTGAAATGGTTTAATGAAGAAGTTTATCGTCAATATCCCAATGCGATGACCATTGCCGAAGAGTCGACCGCTTTTGCCGGCGTGTCACGACCAACCTTTGATGGCGGCTTAGGTTTTGGCTTTAAGTGGAATATGGGCTGGATGCACGATACTTTGGATTATATTGAAAAAGATCCTATGTACCGTAAGTACCATCACCATGAAATGAGCTTTGCAATGGTTTACCATTACAATGAAAATTTCGTATTGCCTATTTCCCATGATGAAGTTGTGCATGGTAAAGGCAGCATGTTAGGCAAAATGCCTGGTGATGAGTGGCAGGCAGCGGCTAATTTACGTGCTTATATGGGCTTTATGTATGCGCATCCGGGTAAAAAATTAAACTTTATGGGCGCTGAGTTTGCACAAAGTAGTGAATGGAATTACAAAACAGGCTTGGATTGGGACCTGTTAGAGTATGATAAACATAAAGGTCAGAAACAGCTTATTGCCGATCTTAACCATCTGTATAAGTCAAATAATGCGTTCTTTGAAGCGGATTACCAGCATGAAGGCTTTGAATGGCTGGATCACAGTGATGGTGAAAATAGTATTTTCTCCTTTATGCGCAGAAACTTAAAGCGTGACAAGAAAGTGATCTGTATTTCTAATTTCACGCCGGTACCACGTGAAAATTACAATGTGCCTGTTGATGAGCCTGGTGAATATGAAGTTATTTTAAATACCGATAGCCACTACTACTGGGGAAGTAATTTCAATGTTGGTGATACATTAGGTGTTTTTGTTGCTCAGGAAAAACCATGGCAAGGCAAGCCATGTTCGTTTACAATCAATTTGCCGCCACTGGCAACACTTTATTTACAGAAAAAGGGAAAATAGTTGAGCGAAAAATTACTTGAACTGGATAAGAACAATCATCCTTTTTCTGCATCGCGCGGGCAATTTTTGCCCCTCGGTGCGATTTTAGATAAAGGTGGCTGTCATTTCTCTGTCTATAGCTTAGGTGCATACCGGGTTGAAGTCTGTTTATTCGACAGTAATGAGAGAGAGATAGCCAGTTATCCTCTGGAAGTAAAACAAGGGAAGATCTGGAGTATTTTCATTAACCAAGTTAAAGCCGGGCAGTTATATGCCTATCGTGTATTTGGTGATTACCAACCTGAAAACGGCTTATTGTTTAATGCGGAGAATCTGTTGATTGACCCTTACGCCAGGGCATTGAATCGCGTTCAACACGCTTTTAGACGTACTAAAGGTGAGGCAAACAATAGTCTGCTTGCAAAGTCTGTGGTCGTTGACGATAGTTTTGATTGGCAGGGCGTGAAGAAACCTAAAGTTTCAGATCACAAACGTATTCTTTATGAAGTTCATGTAAAAGGCTTTAGTCAGCTCAATAAAAAAATAGCAATACAAAAACGTGGTAAATACCTCGGGTTGTCAGATCCGCAGAGTATTCAGCACTATAAGAAATTAGGCATTACCAGTTTACAGATAATGCCTGTTTTCAGCTTTATGAGTGAACCCAGGCTGAAAACCTTAGGCTTAACTAATTACTGGGGGTATAACCCGGTCAATTTTTTTGCGCCTGACTGTCGTTACGCACAATATGATGCCGTTAATGAATTTAAAACTATGGTTCGGGAGCTGCATGCCGCCGGTATTGAGGTTATTCTCGATGTAGTTTATAACCATACGGCAGAGTCTAGTGATGATGGTTTGATTTTAAGTTTAAAAGGGTTCGATAACCGTCACTATTTCACCTATGAAAAAGAGATGGCCGGTAATCGTCTTAATTATCGTAATTACAGCAACCATTCGGGTTGTGGTAATACGGTTAATGTTAATCATCCATGGACCTTAAAGCTGATTTTAGATTCATTGCGTTACTGGGTGACAGAGATGCAGGTTGATGGCTTCCGCTTTGATTTAGCGGTGACCCTGGCGCGGGAAACCCATGGTTTTACCCAGCAGAGTGCCTTCTTTAAGGCTGTTATGCAGGATCCGGTACTCAGTCGTGTGAAACTGATTGCCGAGCCTTGGGATATTGGCCCTGGTGGTTACCGTTTAGGTGGTTTTCCAAATGAATGGCTGGAATGTAACGATCGTTACCGTGATACTATGCGTTCTTTCTGGCGGGGAGATACCGGCAATGTTGCTGAAGTTGCCACGCGCCTACTGGGCTCGCGTGACAAGTTCGCTAAACGCTACCGCTCGATTTTAACCAGTGTCAACTATATCTGTTATCACGATGGCTTCACTTTAAACGACCTTGTTACCTATAATGTGCGTAATAATCGTGCTAATGGCGAAGATAATAGAGATGGCCATGGCCATAATCTATCGTCTAATTATGGCTATGAAGGAAAAACCGATAACAAACGCATTAATCAGATCCGTGAACAACAGAAGCGCAATTTAATTACCAGCCTGTTTTTATCACAAGGCACACCGCATTTTTTGGCGGGTGATGAAATGGGCCATACCCAGGATGGTAATAACAATGCCTACTGTCAGGATAATCCGCTAACCTGGTTAAACTGGCAATTAAAAGCTGCGGATAAGCGCTTATTAAAGTTTACCCGTGAAATTATTAAGCTGCGTCAAGAGTCCAATCTGTTTGCGCATATTACACTTAGTGATGACTGTATCAGCTCCTGTGACAGTTCAGATCTGGTAAAATGGTATCATCCTGATGGTTATTTAATGGAAGAGATGGACTGGCACGCATCTAATTCACAGGCGCTTGCTCTTGAATTACGGCAAGGGGTTGATACCGGAGAGCATTGGTTCTTAATACTCAATGCATCAAGTTATAAAATTACCTGCCATGTGCCGGACTTGGATGTGGGCTTGATCTGGCGAGTGAAAGTCGATACTGCTTGCCCGTCAGGGGGGTTGACCGGTCAGCAGCACTATGTAAAAGAGAGTATTCAGCTTAACGCCCGTTCCTTGATGCTATTGAAATGTGTACGCCGCTTAGACTGATCTGGAGACAGAGACCTTTCTAATATTTTTGCTATTAAGCCAATGCCACTTTAGTGGTAGCATTGGCTTTTTTACATCGCTACTTCAGCTCTCTTTATTGCGCATATTGTATTGATTGACATTGCAAATAAATTGCCGATATATATGAGGTAATTGCTGAAAAATGATTGTTTTTCCAAGTATATTTTTGTGGCTGAGCAGATCATAGATAATATCTAGCTGCAATTGCTCAAGGGCTTTACCGGCCACCGGATAATAACTGATATGCCATGGCTCAACAGCAACGCCGCCAAGAAATGAGTGATAAGGGCGGTAAAAGCCGAATGCCGCCATATTTTCAGTTAACCAGTCATTTAAGTCCTGAAAGTAGCCGCCATCAGCATATTCAGCACAGCTTAACTGTAACCGTTGCTTATCAGGCAAGCGATCCGGATCAAAAATATCAAAGTCACTGCCCCAATGATGACGGCTTGTACCAGGCAAAGCTGACCAGTGCAGGATGGCGTAGAGCTTTTGCCGTTCAGGTAACTTAGCAGGATTTAAAGGTCGCTCATTTTTATCTAAAAGCGCCCGTTTACCGGAAAATTTGCTATTCCAAATCAATAGTTGCCGGTCAAAGCTGCGAAAGCCACTGGCTATTTGCAAATTAAAACCCGCCGACTTTGCCGCTTGCTGTAGTCTCTTAAAGTCAGCAAGCGCCTTCGAGTGAATAAGAATATTTTCTTTGAGTTCACTCAAATGCGATTGAGTTTGACCTGTTAACTGCTCAACTAACACGTCAGTAATTTTTCAAGGGTAAGCTGGTATATTTCCACCAGTTCATCCAGATCAGTGATTTTTATGCACTCGTTGACTTTGTGAATGGTGGCATTGGATAAACCCAGTTCAACAACCTGCGCACCGGTCGGAGCGATAAATCGCGCATCGGATGTCCCGCCACTGGTAGAAAGCTCGGTGGTTAATCCATTGACCTTGAAAATGGCCTCGCTGACGGCATTGGTTAAAGAGCCGGGGTGAGTAATAAAAGGAGAGCCGTTATAAGTCCATTCAAGCTGGTAGTTAAGCTGGTGTTTTTTGAGAATGGATTCAAAGCGTGCAGTGATCTGCTCGGCAGTTAATTCAGTTGAATATCTGAAATTGCACTGAATAAAGGCTTCACCAGGTACAACATTGGATGCTCCTGTTCCTGAGTTAAAGTTGGTGATCTGAAAACTGGTGGGGGGGAAATATTCATTGCCGCTGTCCCATTGTATACTGGTAAGCTCAGCAAGCGCAGGGCTACAGCTATGAATCGGATTCTCTACCAGGTGCGGATAAGCAACATGCCCTTGAACACCTGTAACGGTTAAGTCTGCTGTTAATGATCCTCTGCGGCCATTTTTTATGGTATCGCCGACATGCTTAGTGCTTGACGGCTCGCCGACAATACAGTAATCAATTTTTTCATTGCGTGCTTCCAGGGTATCAATAACGCGTGTTGTGCCATTGATAAACGGGCCTTCCTCATCACTGGTAATGAGCAGGGCGATAGAGCCGTTATGATCCTGGTGCTTGTCAATAAACTGCTCTAGGGCAACCATAAATGCAGCAATACCGCTTTTCATATCGGCGCTGCCGCGGCCATAGAGTAAACCATCGCTAACGGTCGGTTGGAAGGGTGGATACTTCCATGCTTCTTCAGGACCGGTGGGCACCACATCTGTGTGGCCGGCAAAACAAAAAAGCGGTTTTTCAGTCCCTCTGCGAGCCCACAGGTTGGTTGTATCCTCAAAGATCAGTACTTCACAAGCAAAGCCGAGTTTTTCAAGCCGAGAAATTAATAGTGGTTGACAACCCGCATCTTCCGGGGTGATTGAGCGTCGGCTTACTAAATCTTTTAATAACGATAATACCGCGTTATCTGACATGGAGGTTCCTTATAATGAGAATAGTTGTTTGTAATTTTCAACTTTAAAGCCCAACTGATAATTTGCATTATGAATAAGCAATGGGCGTTTGATTAAAGTCGGCGTTGTCATAAAGAGGGCTACGACAGTTTCTTCATTTAATGATGTCTTTTGTTGCTCAGTTAATTGGCGATAGCTGGTACTGCGCTTGTTAAGCAGTTCGCTCCATGCCAGGTTGTCGAGAAATGAGCGTAGCAAGACCTCATTTAAACCGTCTTTGCGGTAATCATGAAAGGTATAGGGAATATTATTTTGTAACAGCCATTTTTGTGCTTTTTTTACCGTATCGCAGTTGCTGATGCCATACATCATTGTCGTCATTATTCACCCGTTAAAATAAAGTAATTGTAACAAGTAAAAATAATAATAACAGTAGCGAGTGGCAAACAAAAAGAGCCGCATAAGCGACTCTTTGAGAGGATAAATAAATTCTATTAGTATTTATTTTACGATTTTAAGAACAACATCCTTCGCCACTTCAACAGTGCCAGACATTTTCTGCAGTTCTTTAATTTCATCCATATTTGAAATGACAACAGGAGTTAATACAGATTTAGCTTTTTCAGTTAATAACTCAAGATCAAATTCAATAATAGTATCGCCGGCTTTTACTTTTTGCCCTTCCTGCGCAACACGTGTAAAACCTTCACCTTTTAGCTCAACAGTATCAATACCGAAATGAACAAAAAGCTCAATACCAGAACTAGATTCTAAAGAAAAAGCATGGTTTGTTTCAAAGATTTTGCCAATCTCACCATCACAAGGTGCAACCATCTTGTTACCGGTAGGGCGAATTGCAATACCGTCACCGACAATTTTCTCCGCAAAAACAACATCTGGCACATCTTCAATTGCTACGATCTCACCGGATAAGGGTGCAATAATATCAATAGTTTTGTCTGTTGTTGTATTTCCAGACATTGCTTTTTTTAATGAATCGAAAAAACCCATGGTTTAACTCCAAATTATAATTATTAATTATCTACATAATATCAAGCATATTGTGCTAAGACAATCATATTTGTAAGGATAATTATTTGATACCTTTGGCTTCATTAAACTCAGTTACTAGCGCTTCGATTTCAGCAGCCGTTGCCATTGATAATGCTTTGTCAGCTAGCGCTTTGACTTCTGCAAAGTTGCTGTTACGAATTATCTTTTTAACAGTAGGGATAGAGATAGCACTCATAGAGAACTCATCAAGTCCCATACCCAGCAGCAGTAATGTTGCACGTTCATCACCCGCTAATTCACCACACATACCTGTCCATTTACCTTCAGCATGCGAAGCATCAATCACTGTTTTGATGATATTAAGTACAGAAGGGGTCATTGGATTGTACAGATCAGAGATCAGCTCATTACCACGATCCACGGCCAGAGTATATTGTGTCAGGTCATTAGTACCGATACTGAAGAATTCTACTTCTTTAATCAGGTGGTGAGCGATAGCTGCAGCAGCAGGGGTTTCGATCATGACACCAATTTCGATATTTTCATCAAATGCATGACCTTCAGCTTTTAGCTCAGCTTTCAGTGTTTCAAGTATCGCTTTCACCTTACGGATTTCTTCAACCGAGATGATCATCGGGAACATAATACGGATTTTACCAAATGCAGATGCACGTAATAAGCCGCGTAATTGTGGGTTCATGATCTCCGGACGGTCAAAACAGATACGAATTGCACGCCAGCCTAGGAAAGGATTCATTTCCTTTGGTAGATCAAGGTAAGGTAAGTCTTTATCGCCACCGATATCCATAGTACGGATAATGCAGGCTTTGCCTTCCATTGCTTCTACAACTTCTTTATAAGCTACAAACTGTTCTTCTTCTGTTGGTAACTGGTCACGGTCCATAAATAGGAATTCAGTACGGTATAGACCAACGCCTTCAGCACCGTTACGTTTTGCGCCGTCAGTATCTTTAACAGTACCGATATTTGAGCAAACTTCAACTTGATGACCATCGAGGGTTTTAGCTGGAAGGTCTTTTAATTTAGCTAATTCTGCTTTTTCTGCTAAGAATTCATCTTTAATTTTTTGTGCTTCGGCAAGCTCTTCTTCAGATGGATTAATAATAATTTTATTATTAAGCGCATCAAGAATGATGAAATCACCGTTGTTAACGCGTTTGGTAATATCATTAGTACCTACAATAGCAGGAATTTCAAGTGAACGCGCCATGATAGAGGTATGCGAAGTACGGCCACCGATATCAGTGATAAAACCTAATACTTTATCAAGGTTAATTTGTGCCGTTTCTGAAGGGGTTAAATCATTAGCAATCAACACAACTTCTTCAGAAATGTCACTTAGATTAACAATGTCAATGCCCAGCACGTTTTTAAGTAAACGGCTGCCGATATCACGGAAGTCGGCAGCACGCTCACGTAGATACGGATCTTCTAGTTCTGACAGCATAGTTGCGTTTTCTTCAACAACATGGTTGATGGCAAAATCTGCTGTACAGTTATTTTGTTTAATATAGCTTGTGATATCGTCTTCTAGGTCTTCATCTTCAAGAAGCATTATATGCCCTTCAAAGATCTCTGCTTTTTCTTCACCAAATGTTTCAAACGCTTTTTCTTTTACAACTTCAAGTTGAGCTGCAGTTTTATCACGTCCATTTAGGAAGCGAGTTATTTCTTTATCAACATCTTTAATTTTGCTTGTGTTGATAGAGATTTCATCTTCTTGTAATAACAATGCTTTAGCAAATGTAATGCCAGGAGATGCCAGAATACCAGATATCATAATCTATCCTTAAAATACTAACTAAAAATCCGAATAATACGTATTAAATTGAATGCTTATACAAGCGTCGCCATTAGAGCAACAAGCGTATCAACGGCTTTTTGCTCATCAGCACCTTCTGCTTTAATATTTACCGAAGTACCTTGAACCAAACCTAACGTTTGTAGTTTAAACAGGCTTTTAGCGCTTGCCATTTTATCACCGACTTCAACAAAAATATCAGACGCGAAAGATTTAGCTTCTTTTACGAATTGAGCAGCTGGACGAGTGTGAAGGCCATTTGGTGCAGTGATAGTAACTGTTTTTTGATACATGTGAATACCTTAATCATTTTTGAAAAGTTTACGGGCAAATTATTGTCGTGATTAAGAAACCTAAATCACGGCAGTATAATAACGAATAATTACAATGCAGTAACAAACTAACAGGAAAAGATACCCAAAAGTTTGAAGTGGATCATACTTTTTTTGCAAAAGTTCTTTTTTCTATGTGGAAATTAATATTTTCCATGTGGAAATAAAATATGTGTCGAAAAATATTATGGCTGTAGATGAAAAATGTGCGCAAATATTGTCGGGTTTATTGTTTTTCTCCGCTCGGCCTTTAGCTGCGAACTGCTGCAAAAAGCAACGAATGTAGCAATATTGTAACAAAACATAAGTGCTTGTTAAGTTGTTGTTTTGTATGTTTTTTATTTTTTCGAAAACAAAAAAAGGTGCTAAGAGCACCTTTTGAACTGTCCTGCTGGCAAACTAAATGCCGGCCATGACTTATGCGAACTCATCGCCTTCAAATACGCCAGCAAAAAGTGCTGTTGAAAGGTAACGCTCACCTGAGCTCGGTAAAATAACGACAATATTTTTGTCTTTATATTCTGGCTGCTCAGCTAATTGTGCCGCTGCAAAGACAGCTGCACCTGAAGAGATACCAGCTAAAATGCCTTCCTCTTCCATTAACCGGCGTGCCATCTCAATAGCCTGCTCATTGCTGACTTGCTTAACCAGATCAATTAATGACAGATCTAAGTTTTTAGGAATAAAGCCTGCACCGATACCTTGAATTTTATGCGGACCTGGTTTAACTTCTTCACCAGCCAGGGTTTGTGTGATCACTGGCGACTCTTCCGGTTCAACGGCAACGCTGATAATTTGCTTACCCTGGGTGTTTTTGATGTAGCGGCTGACACCTGTCAGTGTGCCGCCAGTACCTACACCCGCGACAAACAGATCGATTTCACCATCGGTATCCTCCCAAATTTCAGGGCCGGTTGTTTTTTCGTGGATCTCTGGGTTAGCTGGATTATCAAACTGCTGCAGCAGTAAGTATTTATCCGGTGCAGAGTCGGTTAGCTCCTGCGCTTTATTGATCGCGCCTTTCATGCCCAGTGCACCATCCGTAAGGATAAGGTTCGCGCCCAGTGCTTTTAATAATTTACGACGTTCAATACTCATCGTATTAGGCATAGTCAGAGTGATTTTATAACCGCGAGCAGCAGCAACAAAGGCAAGCGCAATGCCGGTATTACCACTTGTTGGTTCGATGATCTCTTTTTCTTTGGTCAGCGTACCTTTTTTTTCTGCATCCCAAATCATGTTGGCACCGATACGGCATTTCACACTGAAACTCGGGTTACGGCTTTCTACTTTCGCAAATACATTACCAGAAGCTACGTTATTTAAACGAACCAGTGGCGTTTTACCAATAGTTTGGGAATTATCACTAAATATTTTACTCATTGTATTTCCTCTGATTTTTGCCTTTATTAAAATTTATCTCTTAAGCACTAAGCATAGCGGAAGCAAAAAATTGCGAAAGTAAAATTTTGTTATAGGTTATGCAGTCTGGCTATATCAAGCAGTGTCTAATATATTGTTTTTAGGTCGAAATAGTGAGGTAAACGTTATTGCTTTATGCAGTTTAACGCTAAATCAGTAGTTTCAGGTAGAGGTAGGCATTAAAAGCGAGTTTCAAAACCTAATAATGCTTTGCTGTGTCCATAGCCAGGCATTTCATTATTGGAAATAATAACCTTGATTTTGCTGGATTGGCCGGCATTAAAACTGATTCCTGCTCCGATTGATAAATCGCTGTTATAAAAATCTATCTGCTCGGAATTAGCAATATAATCATGTAACGCATGATCTGCAGATAAATTAGTTAAATATTGTCTGTCAGGATTGGAAAAGTTACCAAAGAGTTCCATCTGCAGGCCTTGCTTATTCGTTGCTATTAAAGGCACTGAAATTAGCTCTGAGTTTAAACTATCCTTAAAAGTGCTATCTGTAATAGCCGTATTAAACGTCAGCTTCTTATAAAAGGAAGAAAAAACATTTTCCAGATAGCGATAAGTAACTTCCGGTATTCGTCCTGCAGAAGTTAACCCCGGGTTATAAGCTTGCTGCTTTTTATTCTGCAATTGTGCTCTTTTCGAATCTTGAACCGGTATTGGGTTAGAAGAAAGAGAAGGCACGGCAAAACAATTAGTCGTAATGAAAAAAACTAAGAAAGCACCTGATTTCAGCTTAATGTTCATTTAACCTTCCCATATTCAATACAATAGCCCTATAGTATACGCTTATTTTTTAATCAGTTGTAGCTTAAATAGCTCAAATAATTAAAAAGTTCCTGCAGCAATTCTATTTTTGCCGGGTTGTTCTGATGTTCCAGCGCCAGTGCCTCGAGTTTTTCAATATATGCCGGACTGTGCTCCAGTAAATAGGCCTGACAATGCCGTTGCCATTTTTCTTGCTCTTCTACACTTAGTGATTGTGGTGCATTTCTTGCTCTATAGTGCCAGAGTAAGGTTGCTAAGCGCGGATCCTGAAAATGAAATTCATGCACAGCGAGTTCATCCCAGGTGCTATTGTTGATCTGCTTAATAAGCGCTTTATCAGTATTGGAAAAGAAACCGCCACTATAGAGCATCTCTTCGGGGGTTCTTTTTTCGACACCATTAGGCTCTTCGGCAAAAACCATTTGGCACTTTTGCGCCAGATCGGGGTTATTTTTTAAAAACTCAAGGGATACCCGGCATTGTTTACCATCAATGCCCAACTCTTCGGCACGTGCTTCGGTTAATGTTTTTGCCGGAGCGACAACCGGACACTTATTAATATGAATCAACTTAATGGCAGGGCGATTGACACCTTCCGGCAGTTCAGTCGTTGCGGTATATAAATACTCACGGATCTCTGTCACGGAAAGTGTCTGCAGATTAGTTAAGTCTTGATTCAAATCAAGCGCGATCACGGCATTTTTGTTAAACGGGTGTTCAGCTATTGGCAGCACATAGGATGCGCATCCCTGCAATGCCGGAAACATGCCGGAAATATGGACGATTGGCGTATAGCTGCCGACCTTGAGTGCGTTTAAGACGTTATTTTTTTTACGTAAATTAAAGCAGTAGTCATATAACTTCGGCTGCTTCTCTTTGATTAGTTTTGCTATTGCAATGGTTGCATAAACATCCGACATGGCGTCATGCGCCTGCGAGTGGGCTAAGTTATTCGCTTTAGTTAATAACTCTAAACGAAATGAAGGTACATCATTATCATCCATCGGCCAATTGATACCCTCCGGGCGCAATGCAAAGCAGGCGCGTACCAGATCGATAATATCCCAACGCGAACAACCATTTTTCCATTCACGTTGGTAGGGGTCTAAAAAGTTGCGGTAGAGGGTGAAACGAGTCACTTCATCATCAAAGCGGATATTGTTATAGCCAACAACACAGGTATTAGCCTGACTGAACTGCTCATTGATTCGGCTGATAAAGTCGTTTTCAAACTCTCCTTGTTGCAGTGCTTGCTGTGGTGTGATGCCGGTAATCAAGCAGGCTTCCGGGTTGGGCAAATAATCACTGGGCGGACGGCAAAACCATTCATTAGCTTCAGAAATAACATTTAAATCCAGATCGGTACGAATGCCGGCAAATTGCGCAGGGCGATCGGCACCCGGGCTAAGACCAAATGTTTCATAATCGTGCCAGTATAAAGTGGGGTTTGGAGGTGTATTTTCTGGTGTTGCTTGTTGTGCTGAATTACCCATTTAAAACCTTGTTTTTAAAGTGTTTTTTAATTTTGTGTTGCTTGATGTAATTTGTTGTTATTGTGTGCTACTTTTTAATTTTGTACCTCAGCTTGTACCATTTTTTAGCTTGCTTTGTATCACTGCGACATATGGCTTTAACAGATTCAAAACTACGCAATATAAAGGCTCCATATATCGGTAAATCTGAAATATTTGACCGTGATGGCTTAACTGCTCGTATTACCAAAAACGGCGTTATTAGTTTTTACTTTCGTTTTCAGTGGCTTGGAAAGCCGCAACGTATGAAGCTTGGTCGTTATCCTGAGATTAAACTAGCTGAAGCGCGAGAGCAAGTGATTAAGCTCAGGCGTGCGGTATTTGAGGGTAATGATCCCCGGCATTTAGTCAGTCGTGTTTCTGAATATACGTTATTAGGTAATATTGCCAGTGGGTTTTTAGCCTTGCGTGTAGATCGTGTAGATAAAGAGCTCAGCGAAAAATCCAAAGCGCTTTATCACTCTACAGTTAATAAATATGTTACTCCTTATGCCTCTATTAATGTAGAACAATACAGTTACACCGATTGGATCCGCTTTTTTGATCGCATTAACCAGGATACCAGTCCGGAAAATGCCGGCAATGTATTAAGGCGGTTTAAAACTATTGTTCGTTGGGCTAAATCGCGAGGACGCATTAAACAAAGTCATCTGCTTGATATTCCTACATTAACAGTGGGAAATCATCAGCGTAAACGGGAACGCACACTGGAATGGCACGAAGTTGCCAAACTATGGCGTGAAATAGAGTTGAGCAGGGCGGCTCTTAGCTGCAAAGTTTGTACCCAACTGCTTATTTTAACCGGTGCGCGTAATAGTGAGATTCGAGAAGCGCGACTTAATGAGTTTGATTTACAGCGGGGCATCTGGATATTACCTGCAGAACGCTCTAAAACGAAAAAGGCCATCAGGCGTGCACTGTCTTTTAAAGTGATCGAGTTAATTAAATCGCTTGATCTACCTTATGGCCGTGAACGTGAGTTTTTAATCCCCGGGCAATCCCCCAAAAAGCCGTTAACCAGCCATGCACAAAATCGTTTTGTGCAGCGTTTAAATGATCGCATGAAGCTCGAGCACTTTGTTCCCCATGATTTTAGGCGAACTCTTGTTACTCGTTTAAGTGAAAATGAGGTGATGCCTCATGTAACCGAGAAAATGCTCGGTCATGAACTGGGTGGAATAATGGCTATATATAATAAGCATGATTGGTTGGATGAACAGTTAGCCGGCTATGAGTTGTACTGGGAGTTGTTGGAAAAGGAGTTGCTTTAATCCCTTAGAATAGAGATGGTGTGCTTTTATTGCTTGTTTAATCTGCGATGATAATTGCCCGAATTTTTATAATAATTGATATTCATTAATTTAATATGATACATTGATAAAATAAATGTATGATCATAATTTTAATTATTGCAGAAGGGCCGTGTTTGTTGTGGAAACATGAAGCTTTTTGCTTAATAAGCGGTTAAAGACCAAAAGGATTAACTAAGGGTACTATGGAAGACTTTATAGATAATCTAAGAAACCAAAATACTCAATGGTTATATCGTAAATACTTGTTAGGGCATGATATTTGGTATTTTAGAGAGTACCTTGGAAAATTAAATTATGCTGAGTTATATGATGACATGAAGATACTTATGTCTGAAAAACTTGACGTTCATGTTAACAATATTGCAATTGTTGGAAGCGCAAAGTTGGGATTTAGTATTTGTCCGACAGAAGAAAAAAAGTTTGCCTTATTCTCTGAAAAATCAGATTTAGATATAGCTATTGTTTCACCCGAGTTATTTAGAAAGAGCTGGGATGCTTTTATTGACCTTTCTAAAAAAGGATATATTCATAAGTACAATACGATTACAGGAAATATTTTTAGGCGTTTTGTAATGCTAAAGAAACCTGACTTTAGAAATGAGTTTTTCCGAGAATGGAGTGGTCGAGTTGAGCCATGCCGGAGAGATTTACAGACTCTGTTTTCTATTTCTCACGATATAAATTATAGAATTTATGAATCGTGGGAAGCTGTGGAGCAGTATCATTGTAACGGGCTAGATAAATTAAAAGAATTAATAGGTGGACAGGAATGACCAATCCAATTAACCATATTGACGTTGAGTCTCGCCCAGTAAAATGGCTGGTAGATGGACTCAAAGCTGAAAGTATTATTGTTGATAATAGTTTTCAAAGGCGTTATGTATGGGTACCAAAAGATAAAATAGCTTTGATTGAGACGATTCTTTTAGGCTATCCAATTCCTGAAGTATATCTTTGGCAGAACGAAACAGATCCTGATACCGGAGATACTATTTTCTCGATTGTTGATGGACAGCAGAGATTAGGTGCTGTGCATGGGTTTATTAATGATGAATTTAAATTGTCTAGAACTGGTCTTGAAAATAAAGAAGCTGATTATGCAGGAAAATCCTTTTCCAATTTATCGCCAGATCAAAAAAGTAAACTGTGGAAATATCCATTTTCAGTAAGGTTTATTGCTGAAAATCTTTCCAAAGAAAATATAGTTACACTATTTCTTCGATTAAATAGGACAAATGCAACTTTAAATCCACAGGAGTTAAGGAACGCCGAGTTTTCTGGACAATTTATTAAACTTGCAGATGAATTATCTAAAGAATCTTTTTGGGCTGATTTTTCAATTTTTAATTCTTCAGATATTCGCAGAATGAACGATATTCAGTTTATCAGTACATTACTTATATTCTTAAGACTTGGAATTGAAGAAGAAACAACTCAAACATCAATTAACAGAGTCTATGACCTTTATAATGAAAACTATCCAGAATCAGAGCAGGATAAAGAAATAACTATCTCAGTTCTCGGTTTGCTGAGAGAGTTAATTGAAGGCAAAAGCTTCATACTTAATATAGTTAAAAAGAAAACACATTTTTATACATTATTCATTTACGCTTATTATTTATATAAAAGTAATAATATTAATGATGTTCAAGCTGTTTCTCTGAAATTAAATGAGTGGTTTTCTCACTACTTAAATGACTCAAATTTTCAAAGTGATGAGGATAAACTTCTTGAGGAATATCGCATATTAAGTCAAGAAGGAGTTCAAAAGAAAGTTAATAGACAGCGGCGATTTGAAATTATCAAAGAGTATATAGGTTTTTGACTGAATAAAGGTGCTAAAAGGATAAATATTAGCACGGCTAGGTAGTATTCAAAAGGTAGTGTTTAGAAATCTGTGTCATTTCAGAAAATTTATTAAAAAGGAATGGCGCATGACTGACTTTCTTATTTGGAGAGGGTTATATAATCACCCTCTAGCCCCTCGCCGTTAATTTTCAGGCACCGTTCTACTTTTTCAGCATCAGTTTTACTGAGTCGGTCATCAATAATACGGCCACCTATGTTGAGTACCTCTTCACAGGTGGTTGGTATATTCTGGTTATTGGGTATCCAGGCAACGGTGTAATTACTCATTCCGTAATACCTCGTTGGTTTTAGCTCGCACCCTTGTTACCCGTTTAAGTGAAAACGAGGTAATGCCTCATGTTACCGAGAAGATGCTCGGCCATGAACTCGGTGGAATAATAATGGCTATTTATAATAAGCATGATTGGCTTGATGAGCAGTTAGCTGGTTATGAGTTGCATTGGGAGTTGTTGGAGAAGGAGTTGCTCTAAACCCCTGCTATAATAGTTAATTATTATCAAGGGGTAAATTTGATTATCACGAACTGGCCTTTTTGTTTATCACTGATAAGGCAAATCAGGCATGGGGCGCAAAACCGCGGCTCTGTTTACGGCATTAGGAGGTAGAAATGAATAAAAAGTTAAATTATTGTTTTGCCTCCATATTTTTTTCACTGATTTTATCTGGTTGCGTTGGTGTTGGAACTATGATTCCAAATGAATGTGATACCAATAACCCTCCCAAAATATTTCATGACTATTTAGATGGAAACTATCTAGGCTTAGGCTTAAATTTACCAACAAATAAACAAGGTGTTCTAGATCAACGGGGGGCTCCAGATGAAGTTATCAATATTTCAGAAAATGAAGAAATATGGGTTTACAACAAAAAAAATAGATTCTGCGGTGCGTTTATCATTGCAATAATACCAATCCCTTTTGCGCTCCCAATTTGTGATGAATTTGTCCGTATAACATTTGTTGGTGAAACAATAGAGCGCGTCCACTCTCGTTGGATAGATGGGCATTTCATTGGCATAAAGCCAACCGATGTAAAGGTTTCAGCTCCTTCAGGTTGCCCTACAGATCTATAAATAACTTTCATTAGTCGAACCATTCTACGAGGGTGATATAGTCTCCCTCTAACCCTTCGCCATTAATTTTCAGGCAACGCTCTACTTTTTCGGCATTAGATTTACTGAGTTGATCATCAATAATACGACCACCTATGTCGAGGACTTCTTCACAGGTGGTTGGTATTGTTTGGTTATCTGGTATCCAGGCAACGGTGAATTTGCTCATGCTCCCTTTCTACTCTCAATAAACTTCAAGACATCTTTTAGCTGGTACTTTGGTGTGCCGTTACCGTACAGGCGAATGGGGGCGCTATCTCTAAGAAGTTTGTTTCTTTAACTATCTTTTTGCTGAAATAGGTACGTTCAACGCCCATTAAGCGGGTGATTTCGTTGACGTTGATTAAGCGTTCGCGATCTAATTCTTCTGTAATAGTTGACATATTCTACTCCTTACGCCACTTCCGGCATTGGCATCCACGCTTTTAGCGCACCTGCACATTCGTATTCGGTTTCAAAAAAGGTATCGTTCCATTTTCCCTGAAAAAGGTTTACTTGAACGATTGAAAAGACCCATTGTTGTTCTGGCTCGTTCCAGGTGGTGGCAACTGGAACAGGGTGACCAGAAAAGCAGGCAATAATGACATCACCTTTCGGCGCTGTTTCAGCTGGTTGCCAGCCATTGACTAGAGTTGTTCCATCTCTTACTCCCGTCTTTTTAACTGCATAGCAGTTTAAGCTGATGTTTTTAATCCAGGTCGCTGGTTGCCTATAACCGCGGACTGAGTTTTATTGTAACTATGCGGTGATGGTTGAGCGTGTTCGACGTGGTGAAAAGTTGAATGTTGCAGTTCCTAAAGCAATATCGGCTGAACCTGAGTTTCGTCCGGCTCGCCCTGAATTTGAGGCGTCTGTTTTGGCTAACCTGAAAAAAATGGTGGGACTGGTATGAGCAAAACCCTGGCGGTTAGGATTTCAGATGCATTGATTAAACGCTATGCGGTCGATGCCAGTGTGGGAACGCTGCGTGATACGCGTCATCCTGAGCTTAGATTTCGTTTTAAATCAGGGGCGCGTGGTTCGTGGTTTCTGGTGCTTCACCAAAACGGCAGGTCTTCCTGGAAGAAACTGGGCAACTATCCGGCGGTGAAGACGGAGAATGTGCTGAAGTTTTTCCCAGGTGTGTTGGCGCAATGTGCGTTAACGTCTTAGGCGAATGTGGTACTGCCGGAATGGGACAGTGTGGCGGATTTGTTAGCCTGATATGAAAACCGGGTGTTGGTGAACCGTTTTTTATCGCTGAAGCGTAAACGTTCGATTAAGTCGGTATTGAAGGTTCATCTGCAACCACGTTTAGGGCATGTGCTGATTGAGGAGTTAGATCATGCGCTGCTTGATGAGTTGCTGATCTGGCCGCTGCAGGAAAAGTATGAGTTGTTTACGGTGCGCCTGATTTTGTCTGTGTTGAAAAAAGCATGCAAACAGGCGCGCACTTTGAAGCTGATTGCGTTTAACCCGATTGCTGAGATCAAGTTTTCTGATTTTACCGATGCGAAGATCCAACCAAAGGGCTGTGCGTTGCAAGCGAACGCGGTGCCGTTGCTTGCTGAGCAGTTACACAAAAGCGGTGAGATGGAAAGGGTGTTTGTGTTGATGATTTTGCTGCACGGTACGCGCATTGGTGAAACCCGTTTGGCTAGATGGGAGCACATCGATTTTATTAAGAAGACCTGGTTTATCCCTGCGGAAAATACGAAAACCAAAACGGCGCATATTTTGCCGCTTTCTGATGTTGCGCTGGCGTTATTGCGTAGTTTCAAGGATGAGGATGGTTCCGGTTTTATTTTTAAACTCAGCTCGAAAGTAGGGCTTTCTGAAACGACTGCTAACGGGATTATCCAGTGTGTTAGCTCCCGTGAGTGGCGAGCACATGATCTGCGCAAGTTTGCCCGTACCACCTGGATGGATCTGGATATCGATTACTTAGTGGGTGAGATGTTGCTTAACCATGTACTGAACAAGATGGATAAGACCTACATCCACACTCATGCGGAAAATTTAATGCGCCGCGCCCTAGTTAAGTACCATGACTGGTTGATTGAGCAGGGATTGGGATTATTGCTTAAGCATGAAAAAGCGGGGTGGTGTTGATGCATACGATAAGACCACGGGAGTATGCCGGCCGGATTGCCAAGTTGCCGACGCTGGAAGAGCGGCGAGAAGCGCTTAAGTTGGTACCGAAGGAGTATCTGGCAATGGTGACAAACACATATTCGCTTAATTTTTATGATGAAAAAGACAAAACGTTAAACGGCTCCAGTTAGAAGAGCAAAACGATTTCAGTTGTAGTTTGTGGGGAAGGGAAGCATGGGACAGTTAGTTTCTAATAATACGGGTTGGTTGTTATCTCAGTAGACGAAATGGGCAAAACAGGGCGGTTGTCAGCCTAATGGTTTTGGTGAAAGTCCGATGTTTCAGGATCTACCTTCGAAAGTGGTTAAACCTAATTTGTTGATCACCGAAAGAAGAGGCGATGTTAATTGATGCGATTATCGCTAAGTTAAAAATACGCGATCGGGAAATGGCCAAAGCCCTGGTTGTTTTTTATTTCAGTGGCGGCAATGCCTCGCATGTTGCCCGTGTGTTGTCAGCAGATGCAGGGGAAAAGATAAACCGCAAAAGGGCGGATGTGTTGGTAAAAGCCGGCACCGCCTGGGTAGATGCGGTTTTGTTTATGAGGGGAGAGGTGGCGTGATGAAAGCAGGTGAAAAATGTGAGTGAGAAAGTGCGTTTATATCACACTCTTGATTATTGATTTACTTTCTTTATTTCATTTATAACAATTATTCATTAATATTTGATGCTTGTGCAAGCCTTTACTTGGGTGTGCCTATCCGTTCCTGTTGCATTTAGCTCTCAATTAAGCAACAAAAAAGGCTGACTAACAGCCGGTCAATTATGACTGTTAATTTAATATATTGTGAATCTATCAATAGGTGCTAAATGCTAGAAAAAAGTCTAGTTGTGGGTGAATACTACATAGAAGCAAGTGAAAACAGCTTAATTTACGGAAAGCGTAAGGTTTATCTTGGCCCTTTACGCACATCTATACTGCATTTTTTATGTAAAAATTTAAATACAGTGGTAACCCGTGAAGAGCTTGCTCAAAATGTATGGGGACGTTTAGTGGCAGACCATACTATCAATCAACATATCTCTCAGCTTCGTAAAAGTACTAAAACTTTGAGTATGGATGGTCTAAACATCTCGACCATTCCCAAGCGTGGTTATATTGCTCGTATGGCAGGTGTTGATATCTCAGTTGAAAATAAATTACCTTCTATTAAACAGGTGAAAAACTCAGTTAGCGCAATTAATAATATGAAAGTATTAGTTGTTAAAGCAGAAGCTACTGCACGTATTCAACTAATCGGACAATTAGAAAGCGCAGGGGTTGCCTATGTTGAAGGTGTAGCAACAACGGTTGAAGCCGAACGCTCACTTGAACTGCAGAATTTTGATCTTGTTATTGTTAATTCATTACTCGCAGAAAACGCAGGTCTTGAATTAATCAAACGTATCCGTACAGGGCAAACTTCAGCTTCTCCTGATGTCCGCATATTAAGCACACACTTTGATGTTCAGCGTGAACTATTAGGTCTAAACAGTTTATTAGATGTCCAAGGTATATTATTAAAACCATTTGAAGCAAGCCGTGTAAAACAGATGTTAATGGTTGCAAATAAATCAAATGTAGCTTTAAAACCGCAAGCTGCCTATGAGCTTGTACCAACAGATGTTCTAGAAGCCTCTGCAGCGAGCTAGGGCCGTTGTTCTGCTGTTCCACCTCACATGTTTGTGTATTATTTTAAATAGTTTTGTAGGCCTCTTGAAAATATTTACATCATCCCAATGTTCCTTATGTACATATTGCTATTCATTTATTTAGGAGTTTTAAAATGGAAAAAGATGATTTAATGGTTCCTGATTTATTAGAAGTAAATGATACCATTGAAGAAGCCCAAGTTCTTAAAGATAAAATCAGAAATTATCAAACAGTAGCTGGGCTAATTGACGACGCCGTAAAAGACAAAAGTGAAAATTATGTTCCATTAGATAATTTACCATATGGTGAAGAGCGAATTAGATTAAGGGATGTACCTGAAACACTAGATCACGCAATAGAGTTACTTCAGTCTACTATGGAACGTAAGTTAACCACTGAAGAAGTTGCAAATAACTTTGCAGAGGCGACTGAGATTATTGAAGATGCTAATAGTATAATGAGGGATTGTACTCCTCTACCTTCAGAAGACGACAACGAATATCAATACCAAGAAGTATATGATGACTAAAGGGAGTGTAGGACACCCCATAGTTTAAAAAAGCATAAGTATTCATGGGGCTAATCAGCCCCTTTTTTATGCCTGCAGTAAAAGTTTTAACTGGTTTCCAAAGTCTCATTCCTTTTATTTTAAGCACTTTCAGGCCGTGAAATTTCCGAGACAGCTTTTTTTGCCAACGTTTGATGCGCTTAATGGTGGCAAGGACTACAGCGTTTATAAATATTTATCATAGAGGAAAATATTTAGCGGTAAAAATGGAGAGATATTCCATGAAAAACGAGAAATAATTACTCCTTTCCTTCCTCTTTCACAAGTGTGGCTGTATATACAGGTATAATGAAAATACCGGTATTTAGCAGTTTTTGATGTGTTTATAGAGCAGATTCTGCACATTTTTTACAATTCAAATTCATTAACACATTGAAAAAATAAGGTTATTTAAAAATATAATGCATTTATCGAGATCTCTATAAATGCAGATCTTGTTTTCTACGTAAAATTAATATCAAATATATGCGCAAAACATGATCCAACGTGCTGTTTTAAAAAATTAATTTTGTTATAAAACCATCTTGTCAGATAGATTGTGTTTGCGTATTAGTGAGCATGCAATCTAATACACTGTTAAGCAACAGGAGTAAAAATTGAAGGTTACGTGGAAAAAGAATAAGAGTCTGAAACCAAATGTCATCTTTAAAAAAATTGATGATAATAAAACTGTTGTTGATGGGAAAGTTTCCTTTTCAGGCTTCGAGTATCATGATGCTATCGTTGCTTTGGAAACTATGATCAATTTTCCTCCTATTGCCGATGATCTTGATAAAGATGCTCTTGTAAAAAAAACCGTGTGGAAAGTTGCTAAAGAACCTAAAATTGAACTTCAACAATTTATTTCTGAATTAGATAAGAATATTCGGTTAGAGTTAGCAAAAAGAAATAATATATATTATTTATTAACATCTTTATCTTTAACTGATTTACACGTAAGAAAAATTGTTTTTCAAGATTGTATATTTAATTTTTATAAAAATGATTTTCCGGGAAAGTTTAAAGGCAGGGTGTCATTAATAAAAAAACATAAACCTCATAATGAGGTTGAAACTCAAAGCTATACAAAAGTGGTGATTGAACTAAAAGCTAAGTCAGAAAGTATAGCCGCTAATAAAGCCATGAAGATGCTTGATCTTCTCCGTAGTCTTTTGGTCATTTATAGCAATAGTTCAGCAGAGATAGTAGGCAATAATTGGGAACCCATTAATAAAATTCGTTTGGGAGAATTCCATACTGTACATGATGATTCAGGTGACATCTTTGATAAAACATTTTGGTATGATCCTAGCTTTTCGAAATCGAAACCCCACGTAATAAAAAATGAAAAAGCTGTAATTAAAAATGTTAGAGCAATAATTAATAGGCTATCTAAATTTGAAAGGCGTTATAACTCTATTTTATGTGATGGCTTGTTGAGATTTGTTCGTGCATTTGACGAAAAAAACCAAAATATCGCAGTCTTACGTGTGTGGGGAGCGTTAGAATCTGTAGCTGCACCAAATGAGAGTAATTGTGATTCTGTGACTACTCGTTGTTCGTTTCTTTTTGAGGACTATGAGTATCATAAACAGATACTTGAGCATTTACGTGAATATCGAAACCGAAATGTACATGCAGGACAAGAAAGTGCCACGGCTAAAAGTTATGGCTTCCAAATACAACGATATTTTATACAATTATTTTTATTTCATATTCGTCAACAGGGCGATTTTGATTCGATCGAAGATGCTAATAAATTTTTAGATCTTCCAGCAGATGAAACCAAGTTGATGTTTTTGAAAAAGATGGTTTATAAGTCACTGAAATTCAGGGGATATCTTGCTTAACAAAGCGTTCCAATTGACCTCGTTATGTCACGAATTTTGGTGCCCAAAATGTCGTGCCAGCACACGGCAACTGAATTTAGCGTTATGTGTCTGTGTTTTCCACTACTAATGAATTTTTAATTAACAATACTAAAGAGGTTTATATGAAACGTGCCGGAGCTGTTTGCCCAAATTGTGGTTCAACAAGTACCCCTGCTAAAGAGAAAATAATGGGGCAAGATACACAAGATCTAATATGTATGGATTGTGGTCATATAGCTTGGTGGTCCGATTTTCAACCAAAAAATAAAGACGAAAGTGAAAAATCAGAAACTAATAATGCATCGGTTATCTAAAGGAGCGTTAAATGTCAGAAGTTGAAAAATGTCGAATTTGTAATAAAAACTATCAAGTATCTGAGTTAGGAGGGCAGATGCCAGGTTCAAAGGACCCAGAAGATATAACTTGTCCTTATTGCCACAACACAATAACTCGCCGTTCCAATGGTTATTTCCAAACTCACGCTTTACCCGAAGATCAGCAATAAACACATAAGGCAAAGCAAGCAGACGCATAACGGCTGTTGTTTGCGGCGCTATATTTTCCAGGAGACTCAGTGAAAGGTCTATTTTTAGGTGCTGGTGCATCAGTTGAGTGTGGTATGCCTCTTGTCTGGGAATTTACTAGCACTTTGTCTAGAAATATCTTATCTCGATTGGATATCAAGCTATTCAATTTCCACGGTGATGCGCGTATAAAAAAGAGATTCGCTTCAGTTTTTCAAAGCGAAACGATGCACTATGAAGAAATGGTGAAGTATTTAGAAAACTGGAAAATAGAGGCACAAACACCTAAAGAAGCGCAGATTGTCGGCGGTTTAATCAGACAGGTTACTGAGTGTATCCAGTTGTTGTTATTGGAGCTCCAAGAGAAATGCCTACCTAGAATGAAACTTAGGTTCGAGAATTATTTTGGCTTAGAAGCATTGCTCGAAAATCAAAGCAGGATCGAAATATTTTCTCTTAATCATGATCTCATTATCGAAGAGCTATGTGCCTATTTTAATTTGGGTTTAAAAGACGGTTTTTACGCCAATAGAGAACATGGCTACAAGAACTTAGGAGAGTTTAGGCTGATCACTTCGGAAGAACTATCTGAACAGAAATTAGACTTGTACGAAGGAAATGAAAAAGGGATCAACCTACTAAAACTTCATGGCTCTTTTGATATCTTCGCAATTGAAGATAAAAAAACATACATAAAATCCGTGGGTGATGGAAGTTTTGGGTCTTTTGTTTCCGCAATCAGAAACATTGAGTCAAAGAGTTTAGAAGTTTGCCAAAAAATGCAAACGCGAGGTGTTAATGAATTGTTCGTCAATGACTCTTCGGGAGAACTTCAATTTTTAAGGCGTTCACTACTATCTGGAGGGCATAAATTTAAAGGCAAATTTGAGCAGATTGCGCCTGTTGCATTGTTTGACGCATTTAAAAGCAGAATCAACAATGTTCAAGAGTTGGTAGTTATTGGCTATGGCTTTGGTGACGAGCACGTTAATGAGGTTATAGTTAAGTGGATAGAAAGCCCCCAGAATCAGTTAACGATCTGCAATCCATACTGTGAGGAAATCCCCGAAAGGAAAGTTCGAAGAGAGCTTATACAGTACTTTGAAAGCCTTTCACCCGATGAAGTCAAGAGGATAGTAGAAAGTGTAGATCCCATGCAGGGCGCTCATTAGGCTTGGTGGAATGAAAATATAACAAGCGCCTTAAAGGCGAGCGTTAGAGCAAATAAGGAAGGCATATCTCGTGTCAAAAATATCTAAATTATTACAGTTGTATGAAAAATCTTCTTGGCTGAGAGCAATTGTGCAATTGCCTCCAGGTGGAGGTTCAATCGACACCCTGTTGGCGGGAAAAGCTGCGGGAATCAACCAAAAAAGAGTTGAAGAGTTGCTGGAAAATGTGAATTATCAAATAGAAGCGCTTGATGGGAATAAGATTAACAAATCATTTCTTGAGTCCGAAGAGTTTTTCGAGATATTTCGTACAGCTGCCGAAATTGCAGCTCGTTCTGCAAACAAAGAAAAAAGGCGTCTGGTTGCCGCTTATCTCTCGGGGGCAGTGCGCAATGGAAGCATCACCGATCTTTCAACGCAGATCCTTGAAGATATGAGGTCAATGCAACCAACTCATTTCCAACTATTAGCTATACTTCCAATTGATGCAGATCAGGGGGTTAATAAAAAACTCCCCCCTGAGGCACTTAGAGAAATGCCTAAGGAGGTATACGAAAAGGGAATGGCAGACTTAGAACGGTATGGTTTTATACGATACAACACTGCTGGTATAGGAACGTTGGGTGGCGGAGGCGGTCATTGGGAGACAACTAAGTATGTTCGTATTTTTCGAGAGCATGTGCAGTCCTAACATGTAACAATATGGTGTAGCCGACCTTCGGATCGCTAGCGCTCCATTTGTCGGTTGACCCTAGTCGTTAATTTTTTATTTACCTACCCTAAAATTAATCTTATAAGCAGTTCTCTTGGTTTTTTCCAGTTATCTATACTTATTCTTGCACCAATCCCAGGTAATTACATCAACGGTAGTCAGCTAATTACTGTAACTCCACATGCATCTAATATTTGCTTTGAAACCGTGACATTGCCGAGACAGGATTTTTTGCCAATGTTCGATGCGCCCAACGGTGGCAAGCGCTACAGCGTTTTTAAATATTTATCATAGGGGAACATATTTAACGGTAAAAATGGAGAGATATTCCATGAAAAACAGAAATAATTACTCCTTTCCTTCCCCTCTCACAAGTATCTGTATATACAGGTATAATAAAATACTGATATTTAGCAGTTTTTGATGTGTTTATAGAGCAGGTTTTGCACGGTTTTTACAATTCAAATTAATTAACACATTGAAAAAATTAGGTTATTTTAAAATATAATGCATTTATAGAGACCTCTATAAATGCAATTCTCGCTTTCTACGTGAAATTAACATCAAATATATACGCAAAACATGATCCAACGTGCTGTTTCAAAAGATTAATTTTGTTATAAAACCATCTTAGTCAGATAGATTGTGTTTGCGTATTAGTGAGCATGCAGTCTAATACACAGTTGAACTAAACCGCTTCGCGGAGTGACAGAGTTTTACTCAAACTTATGGTGAACCCTTCAGGAGGAGACACCATGAGTAAATTAAGACAACAGTTTCTTGAAGAAATGGCACTGAGACAATTCTCAGATAAAACCAAAACTGCATATTTGTATTGGGTCGTTGACTTAGTTAAGACCTACTATCGTTCACCGGATGAATTGAGTGATGAAGATGTCAGACAGTACCTTCGTTCCCTCTATTTAGAGAGGAAGTTGAGCCAGAGTACATGCTTCCAAGCTTTTCATGCCATCATGTTTTTCTATCGAGAAATCATACATCGAGAGTTTGAAGAACGTTTACTGCCACCGATTAAGAGAGCCCAGAAAATTCCAGAGTTGCTCAGCCGTCGTGATGTAAGAGCGATCATTAGTCATTGTCGAAAATTGAAATACCAAACAGCGCTAGAGCTTTGTTACGGATGTGGATTACGAGTCAGTGAAGTTGTTGCTCTGAACGTATGTGACATTGATGGAGAGGCAAAACGGCTTCATGTGCATCAGAGTAAGGGAAAAAAAGATCGATTAGTGCCACTTAGTGAAGAACTCTTGAATCATTTAAGGAATTATTGGCGGCACTATCATCCGGCTATTGCTCTTTTCCCTAGTCGAGAGCCAGAAAAGCATCTCGCTACAACGTCATTGCAAAAATGCTTTACGGCTGCAAAAAAATCAGCGGGGATCACCAAATCGGGAGGGATCCATGCTCTGAGGCATGCTTACGCCACACATCAGCTAGCTGCCGGAATGCCAATCAACTTGCTACAACGTTATCTTGGGCACAGTGATATAAGAACGACGTTGAGATATACGCATTGGATAGGTTTATACAATGAAAATGAACAGCGCGAGGACTATGATTTAGTCGGACAGTTATGGGAGGTCGAGTGATGTTAACGGCTTACCAAACAGTCCTGACAAAAGGACTCGAAGAGATAGATACAGCGAAAATTACTCCTCGGCAATGGCAAGTGCTTAATCACTTGCGGGATTGCAGAACAGAGCGAATGGGAAGTTATGATTGGCACTGCCGCCATTGTGGTCACGATATTACGTGGTATTGTTCATGCAGAGATAGACATTGTCCTACATGCCAGACGCAGATGAGAGAAAAGTGGTTACAACACCGTAAAAAAGATATTCTTCAGGTTGCATATCACCATTTAGTATTTACGTTACCGCATGAGTTTAATGGGTTAGTAAAGTTAGACGATAAAGCCGTATATGGTTGTCTCTTTCGTTCTGTATGGCTGACGTTGCAGGCATTTGCGAATGACCGGCATCACCTTGAAGGCCAATTAGGTGCCTTAATGGTGCTTCATACTTGGGGGAGAAACCTGAGTCAACATGTTCATATTCATTGCTTAGTTCCCGGTGGAGTATTAACAAAAGAGCAGGAATGGAGGCCTACGAGAAAAGAATCCTACTTGTTTCCAGTGAAGGCGCTGTCGGTTCGTTTTAAAAAGAACATGCTTAAACTAATAAGAAGTGCATTACCAGAAGGTGAGCCTTTACTGTTACAGGCAGAACAAAAAAAGTGGGTAGTGTATAGCAAGCCAGTGATTAAAAAAGTTGAAGCTGTAGTGAGTTATCTCTCTCGTTATTGTAATCGTATAGGCATTAATCCAGCACAACTCCATCATGACAAAGGCCTGATACGGATGAATTATCGGGATTACCGTAATGAAAAGTCAACGTCCATGGTATGCGGTGCTGGAGAAATACTGAGGCGACTGTTATTGCATGTGTTACCCAAAGGATTTATGCGGATCCGATATTATGGATTTATGGCGAATGCAGTAAGAGTAAAGTCAGTAGAGTTAATCAGAAGATCACTAGGAATGGTGGCATTAAAAGAAGAAAATAGTAGTGAAAAAATACAGGTCATCTGTCCACATTGTGGCTCAGCAGAAATGGTGATGGTTGCCTTACATCTCCCTTCTGCTACAACACGGATAACAGAGCGACCGAGTTAACACTTGGCTATTGATAACTGATTAATAACAAGGAATAAAAATATCGTTGTTATACAGCGAGGAGGTGAGCTGTGCATTGTCCAAATAGGATGTGATAGGATATGCATAGATGTACTATAACCTATAACGATAGTAGCGGTAATGACAGGTAATTAACTCACATCATTATCGAAAGCCGCTGTAGTTGGTTATGATGGAAGGTGGGCGAAAAAAGCAAATTCCATAAAAGAAGCGGCTTAGTCCAACAATGTATTTATCTATCATGCTGCGACAATGGATAAATACTTAAATGTTATATCTCATTTGAGGCCCGAATAAATTTATGACAGAAAGCCCATTAAATGCTGCGCTAAGAATTTTTGAAGCAGCAGAAGCAAACCTAGTAAAGCTAGAAAGGCTCTGGATAGAAATAGAATCAGTAATTTCCAATGAAGTAGCGTTTCTAGAAGATTCTGGTTATGAAAATAATTGTAGAGATTTTGAAAATGTTTTGGCCTCTCTCCCCAAAATAGATGGTTGGAAACCAGAAGTTTACTTGATGGACTTGAACGAGATAGGGCAGAACAGACTCGATGCAATGGACGTTGGCGAGATCGAGTGTCAAATTTCAGTTGAGAATCAGATATACGAACCAGCCAAGTTAATTCGCGAATATAGGCATAAGTTCGATCGTAAGAGACGTGAGCTAGTACGAGACACACTGCAATCGATTATTGATAGCATAGATGAAGATTTGAGAGATCTCGCAATTGAACTCGAAGGTGAATCTGAAATAAACGAGGCCGTTACCCGCTCCAGCTTTGATGATTTAAAGTCTCATATAGCTGAAATTGATACGTTATTAGGCAGTGAGCCTCGCCCTAGCAGATGGACAGATCTACACCGACACTTACATTTCGGATTGCTTGGCGATCTTCAAGATATCATTAAGCATGACTGGCCGAGCGTAAAAAGTGGCATTAGAAAATCACTGTATGGCGAAAAAGAGCCCATCCCCGTAGAAGTTGATGATCTTGGTAGCTTAGTGTCCAGTAAGCCTTCAGGCCCCATTGTTACAAAGCTTAACTGGGAAAAACTCTCTCCAGACGATTTTGAGAGAATAATATTTGCTCTTATTTCTTCTGAAAACGGTTATGAAAACCCTGAATGGCTGATGAAAACAAATGCGCCTGATAGAGGCAGAGACCTATCTGTACTAAGAGTGCATAACGACCCTCTTGGTGGTGTTTTCAGGCATCGAACAATTATTCAGTGTAAGCACTGGTTATCAAAAAGTGTTTCTGTATCCGATATAGCAGAGCTTAAAGAGCAAATGAAGCTTTGGGAGCCACCGAAAGTTGATATTCACGTAATCGCAACTTCAGGTAGGTTTACTTCTGATGCGGTGGCTTTAATCGAAAAACATAATCAATCTGATAGTGGTTTAAGAATAGAAATGTGGCCGGAAAGCCATTTGGAACGTTTATTATCTAGTCGCCCATCGTTAATTGCAGAGTTTGGGCTTCGGTGAGAGAAAGATATAACAAGCGCAGGTTGTCGGACTGGTTTTCCGCTACGCTCCAAAACAGCCGCAACTGCGAGCGTTATTTATCTACTCTAAAATCAATTTTATAAGTTATTAATCTGGCTTATTCCAAATTTTAGCTATTTCCTCTTGCATCAATCCCTAATAATTACATCAAAGATTCCGAACGAATTAATGCAGATCCACACGCATCTAATATTTGCTTTTAAACCGTGACATTACCGAGACAGGATTTTTTGCCAAGGCTTGATACGCTTAGTGATACCAAGGGCTACAGCGTTTTCAAATATTTATCATGGTGGAACATATTTAATTGTTGAAATGGAGGTTTTTATATATGAACGGGTAAATTTTATAGGGCGGAAAGGGGCATATCATTAAATTATTTTAAGGTATTGATTTATAGGTTATTCTAGCGCCTATTTGAATAATTCATTTATTTATTCATGATGTAAGTGTGATATAATTAATTCATTCACTATATATGCATATAATAAGAAGAGAAATGCTATGCGTAAATGTAAATATTGCAGAGAAGAATTACCACTTTTGAGGGTCCGCAGAACTTGGAAAGAAAGACATATAACCCATAGAAATAGTATAAAATATCAATGTGAACAGTGTAAGAAAATTGCATTTATAAAATTAAAATAAAGCTGCATTATTTAGTGACGTGTGAAATTTATCCTTATCTTAGCATTTTCAAATATTTACCATGGTGGAACATATTTAGAGTTTATTTGGGCGTGCAGACGGCCAGACTGGATTACTCCAAGAGCCTGCCTTTTAGGGTGAGGGCTAGCCTTTACCCTAGTGGGCAAGCCTTTGGGGTAAATCACACTGTAAAAGATTTTTTAATTAACTACTTGCCAATGTGGACCCACTCAAGTAGTCTAAATCCCATAAAGTTGGATACTAACGCCTCGACATTGTTCGGGGCGTTTTTGTATCTGCCATAAAAATAATTTAAAACTCTTTCAACCCCTTATAGCTTCGGCTGTTTGGGGTTTTTTTATGCCTGGTGAAAAGTATGGAACTCATTCAAATCAACCCTGAAACACAAACAATGTCTTCTTTAGATTTAGCAAAACTTTGTGTCGGCGATGCAAAAGATGCGCAAACACGAAAGTGTAGGACACCCAATAAATAGTTTTAAAATCATAGGTATTCCAGGGGCTAATCAGCCCTTTTTTTGTGCCTACAATAAAAGTCTTAAATATCGTCTAATACTTCATTTCCTTTTATTTTAAATCCTTCCAGACCGTGACATTACCGGAATTCTGCGACCGTGCAGATGGTTGGGCATGAATATGCCACCCGCCGCAAACAATTCAAGAAATACAGATTGAATTGGCGTAAGTCAGGGGGTGTTAGACGTTCACTGGGTTGGATCCCGGTTCGTAAAGACTGCATTGGCTTCAAAAATGGTCAGGTTTATCATAACCGCCACTATTTTAGCGTTTGGGATAGTTACGGATTATCTCAATACACGTTCAAATCAGGCTCATTCAATGAGGATTCAAGAGGCCGGTGGTACTTCAACGTTGTGGTTGAGGTGGAAGCAGAGCAGGGTACAGGCAAAGCCAGTGTGGGTATTGATTTGGGTTGTAAAGAAACAGCCACCGACAGCAACGGCTACAAACTAAAAGGCCGTGAATACCGCGAGCTAGAGGAAGATTTAGGTATTGCGCAGCGTGCAAAGAACAAAAAGCGCGCAAAAGCGATCCATGCAAAGATAAAAAACCGCAGAGTAGATGCTTTGCATAAATACAGCCGCAAACTTGTCAATGAAAATGCGGCGATATTCATTGGCAACGTAAGCAGTCAAAAACTGGTCAAGACTAAAATGGCTAAGTCCGTTTTAGATGCTGGCTGGTCTACATTAAAAACACTATTGGAATACAAAAGCGCTCACGCTGGTATTGTTTTTGAAGAAATCAATGAATCGTACACCACCCAAACTTGCTCGTGTTGTGGCTCTCGCCAAAACAGTCCGAAAGGTAGAGCAGGACTTGGAATAAGAGAATGGACCTGTGAGTGTGGTGTCACTCACGACCGCGATGTGAACGCGGCCAAAAACATTCTTGCGCTCGGGCATGAGCGTCTAGCAGTAGGAATTCCCCACTAAAATCTTTGATTTAGTGGAGGGAGGATGTCAAGTTTTGCTGGGTTTTGTTTGCTCTTGATGGTTGTTAGTATTACCGCTGGTATTCGTCAATTACATAATAATAGACTAATCTAATATTAATGATTCGCTGATAATAGGGGTTGCAGATGAATATTAGAATTATTAGATCGCATTCGGTGAAAGGCCTAGAAAAGCAGGTTAATCACTTCCTGTTAAATGCTTGGCAACTGCACGGTAATCTGATTGTTACCTTTGACAGTCAAGGCAAACCGAAATTCTATATACAGGCTTTACAAAAAGAACTGTCAAGGCAAGCAAAAGAGCAGCTTTTATCTGTAGACTAGCAAATCAGCGCTTATTAAAGGTAATAAAAAAGCCAGTTTTGAATATTCTGGCTTTTGCTTAATTAATGAGGTTTATAGTAATATTTATGATGTTTATCATCGATATAGACATGTACCTCTCCTTTTTTTTGCCCTTCTTTATCCTGCTCTGCTTTGCTTTCATGCTTTAATTTATCTTCGACAGCATCAAGGTATAGCTCTTCTTCTGCCTGTTCTTTTAAAGCAATGGTTTCTATAAAGTCATACATATTACGCCCCCCTTTATAGCTACACACTATTAATTTTAGCTTATAAAAGCGGATTTAGCAGTGGATAATGGAGAATAAAATGCAAAATCGCCTGCAAAGCATGATGGTCATTGGACTATAGTGGAGCAAAAATCGATAAATGACGAGTGTTATTATTATAAAAAATTTATTTGAAATAACCAAATCATCTTAAAAGTTATCATTTATCGATTTGCTTAGATTGCTAATATCCTTTATTGACGATAATCATCTAAAAACCGGCCGATCTTATTAATTGCAGAAGTTAATTCATCAACGCGTGGTAAACAGGCAATACGGAAATGGTCGGGCGTATGCCAATTAAAACCTGTGCCCTGCACGATTAAAATCTTTTCTTCGGTTAACAGATCCATCGCGAAGCGCTGATCGTCTTTGATATTAAATTTTTTCTGATCTAACTTGGGAAAGAGATACATTGCCCCTTTTGGCTTTGTACAGCTGAGACCGGGAATATCATTGATTAGTTTCCAGGCGGTTTGTGTTTGATCATATAAACGCCCGCCAGGAACAATCAGTTCATTGATACTCTGATAACCGCCGAGTGATGTTTGAATTGCATGTTGCATAGGCACATTGGCACATAAACGCATACTGGCCAGCATTTCTAAGCCGCTGATATAATCTCTGGCTTGTTTTTTGGCACCGCTGATCATCATCCAACCAACGCGAAAACCGCAAACACGATAGGCTTTGGAAAGACCATCAAAGGTGATAATTAAGACATCATCGGCCAGTGTCGCCATCGGAACATGTACCGCATCGTCATAAATGATTTTTGAATAAATCTCATCGGAGAAAATAATCAGATTATGTTGGCGCGCCAGCTCTATAATCTGTTCCAGCAACTCTTTACTGTAAACTGCACCGGTCGGATTATTCGGATTGATAATGACAATGCCTTTTGTTTTTACCGTAATTTTTGATTTAATATCGTCAATATCAGGGAACCAGTCGGACTGCTCATCACAGTTATAATGGACCGCTTTACCACCGGAAAGGTTGGTAGCAGCTGTCCATAATGGATAATCTGGTGCAGGGACAAGCAGTTCGTCACCATTATTTAATAAGCCCTGCATGGCCATGACGATCAGTTCACTGACCCCGTTACCGATATAAACATCTTCTATATGAAGTGATAGTAAGCCTTTTGCCTGATAGTGCTGCATAATTGCTTTACGCGCAGAAAAAAGCCCCTTACTGTCGCAATACCCTTGGCTTTGCGGCAGATTTTTAATCACATCCATCAGGACTTCTTCTGGTGCCTCAAAACCAAAGGGGGCCGGGTTACCTATATTCAGTTTTAAAATCCGTTGTCCTTCATCTTCCAGTTTCTGGGCTTGTTTCAGTACGGGTCCACGAATGTCATAACAAACATTATCTAACTTATGGGACTTTTCAATGGAATGCATAACAACCTCTTAGGACATAAACAGTGTGAATTTTGTACAAATAACAACAGATAATTTGTAGCCTGTAAAACTACCCGATCTTGGCGAGCCTGTGAAGTAAATAAAATAATCAGGGTTAGATTCCTGCTTTTATTATTAGAAAACTTCAAGTATTCTTGAATTTATTGCATAAATTTAACGGTTGTTTTTCTTTATGATAGAAATTAAACATTTAAAAACATTATCGACGCTGAATAATGCAGGCAGTTTAGTCGAAGCTGCACGGCAGTTGCATTTAACGCAATCTGCTTTATCGCATCAATTAAAAGAGTTAGAAGGGCGCCTTAATTGTTCCCTGTTTATTCGCAAATCCAGGCCGCTGCGCTTTACTGTCTCAGGGTTACGTCTATTAGCCTTAGCGGAACAGATTTTGCCGGAAATTCGCAGTGCTGAGCGAGATCTGTCGCGCTTTGTTTCCGGCGATGCCGGACGTCTGCACATGGCAATTGAGTGCCATTCCTGTTTTCAGTGGTTGATGCCGGCCATCGATAAGTTTCGCGATAACTGGCCGGAGGTGGAGCTGGATTTTTCCAGTGGCTTTAGTTTTCTGCCCCTGCCGGCATTAAAACGTGGTGATCTTGATTTAGTAGTGACCTCTGATCCGCAGCCGCTTGAAGGAATTAGTTATATTCCATTATTCAGTTATCAGCAGATGCTGGCATTAAGCCGTCATCACCCTCTGGCGAATAAAACTTACATTAAACCAGAAGATCTCAGGGAAGAAACCATGATCACTTACCCTGTTGAAAAAGAGCGTCTGGAGATCTTTAATCAATTTTTAATGCCGGAAGGGATCTTGCCGGCTAAAATTCGCCATGCGGATATGACCTTAATGATGCTGCAGCTGGTGGCAAGCGGGCGTGGTGTGGCAGGGTTACCCAATTGGGCGCTGTTTGAATACCTGCAGAAAGATTATGTGGTGGCGCGCCGCTTAGGTAAAGACGGATTATGGAATACGCTATACGCGGCAGTACGTGAAGAGCAAAAGTCACTTGCGTATCTTCAGGACTTTATAAAAACGGCAATTGAGAGTTGTTTTATGCATTTGAAGGGCATTAAAGTGGCAACGGCTAATGAAAAATAGCCATTCAACCTTTTGCTTTTATCAAACTGCGCTGTAGTGTGTTTTTCGGCTTGCCAGCTAATCCGGTTTCCGCTATGGTCACTCTTTATCAACCTATTTGTAGCTGCTATGCAGATTATAAGCGCTCTAAAATTACAGCCTGCGATGCGTTTTGATGCGCTTTTCAGCAAAAAACAATAAAAGTGGCAGGACGCAGGCGTTTCGCGCATAAAACTGGCTGATTGTTGTAGCAGTCGCTAGTCAAGGCTGATCTGTATTGAGTTTAATGGCGCAGATAAGCTGCGTATTACAGTAGACCATATGGTGGCAATGGTGAAGCGGGTGAAACTGTTAACGCCTTAATGGATTGTTCGCATTGCCGCTATTATATTGCTGCTCTTCTATCAGAATGTTGCGCTTGCATTTTCAGGTAGAGCGGGTACAAAACGATAAAAAATGAAAACTAACTTTAGAGCACAAGTAAGTGCCTTGGGAATAACAATGATTAAGACTGATGATGTACATATCAAAGCAATTAAAGAGCTTTTACCACCTATTGCTTTATTAGAAAAATTTCCGGCAACGGAAGAGATTAGCCAGACAGTTGCTAAGTCTCGTAATGCAATTCACAACATTTTAAGTAACAACGATGATCGTGTATTAGTGATTATTGGACCTTGTTCAATTCATGATACTGATGCTGCTATTGAGTATGCGCAAAGACTGGCACCGCTGCGTGAAAAGTATAAAGATTCTTTAGAAATCGTGATGCGTGTTTACTTTGAAAAACCGCGTACAACGGTGGGCTGGAAAGGATTAATTAACGATCCTGAATTAACTGGCACTTTCAATATTAATCAAGGTTTACGTAAAGCGCGTAAATTATTATTAGATGTGAATGCCATGGGGCTGCCTGCAGCAACTGAATTCTTAGATATGATCACGCCTCAATATGTGGCTGATTTAATGAGCTGGGGAGCAATTGGTGCACGTACTACTGAGTCACAGGTTCACCGTGAATTAGCATCTGGCTTGTCATGTCCTGTCGGTTTTAAAAATGGTACTGACGGCACAATTAAAGTGGCGGTTGATGCAATTGGTGCTGCGAATGCATCGCATCATTTCTTATCAGTCAATAAATTCGGCCATAGTGCTATTGTAGAAACAACAGGTAACCCTGATTGCCATATCATTTTACGTGGCGGTAAAGCACCCAACTACAGCGCCGAAGATGTTGCTGCAATCAAAGCAGATCTGCAAAAATCAGGCTTAGCAGAAACATTGATGATCGACTTCAGTCATGCAAACTCTGAAAAGCAATTTAAAAATCAGATGAAAGTTTGCAGCGATGTCTGCGCGCAAATCGCTGCTGGCGATAAAGCTATCTCAGGGGTTATGGTTGAAAGCCATCTAGTTGAAGGCCGTCAGGATCTAAAAGATGGCGTTGCCGAGACATACGGTCAGAGTATCACTGATGCTTGTATCGGTTGGGCTGATACCGAAGCACTTTTAGCACAATTATCACAAGCGGTATTAACACGTCGCGGCTGATTTCTGCTTGAGTATACCGACAGCACTGTTTCGGCAGTGCTTTTTTTTACCTGAAATTTATACCAAATCCGATAATTATCTATTCATTTATGCTTGTTAAAATGAATGCTAGCTGCGTTATTGATTTTGCAATTAGAACAACTAGTTACTGCAATCAATGCCTTGCTTTCATCCATTTTTCCTGCGCCTAAATAGAGCATCTAATTAACGGAATTGGTATTACAAATAGATGCTATGAGCAAAAAAAACAGACCGATTATGATTTTAGGGTGCACCAGTGATGCCGGTAAATCATTAGTTGTGACGGCAATTTGTCGTTTACTGGCGAACCGCGGCGTAAAAGTTGCGCCTTTTAAGGCGCAGAATATGAGTAATAATGCGGCGATCACAGAGGATGGCTTGGAAATCGGTCGTGCGCAATATCTGCAGGCAGTAGCAGCAAAAGCAGTTCCCAGTGTACTGATGAATCCGGTATTATTAAAGCCAAGTGCCGATACCTTCAGTCAGGTTATCGTTAACGGTAAGGTCGATAGTAAAATAAGCGCAATGCCGTGGATGGAACGTAAAAAGCACTTATGGTCTGAAGTACAGCGCTCATTGCAGACATTGCAGGATGATTATCAACAGGTTGTGATAGAAGGTGCAGGCAGTCCGGCAGAAATCAATCTGCGCAGCGGTGATATTGTTAATATGGCGGTTGCGCTGGAATGTCAGGCGGATGTGTATTTAGTCTCAGACATTGATCGCGGCGGCTCCTTTGCCCATCTGCTCGGTACTTGGGCATGTTTATCTGCAGAAGAGCAGAAACTGATAAAGGGATTTGTGCTTAATAAATTTAGAGGAGATGCTAAATTATTAGGTAATGCGATGGACTGGCTTGAGGAAAAGACCGGTATTCCTACGGTTGCCAACTTACCCTATTACCGTCATCAATTACCTGAAGAAGACAGTTTTCGCCTGGGAAAAAAATGGCAGCGCGGGCAAATCAATATCGCCCTTATCTATTATCCTTATGCGTCCAATCTGGATGAATTTGATCCCCTGCTATATCAGCATGATATCAATCTGGTGCCCGTTCATCAAAATATGGATCTTACTGATTTTGATGCACTTATTTTACCGGGTAGCAAAAATAGCGGCGCCAGTTTAGAGTTTTTAATAACGACGGGCCTGAATAAACGCATTGCCCAGTTTAAAGAAAGTGGCAGGCTGATATTAGGGATCTGCGGCGGCTTACAGATATTAGGCCAGCAAATTTTAGATCCGTTGAATATCGAAGATGGCGACAAAAAAGCTTTAAACTTAATCGATTTACAGACAGAAATCAGCAGCAGTAAGTCGACCCGGCAAACAACGATTAACTGGTTGGGTGACACTATAAAAGGTTATGAAATCCATCATGGTAAAACGCATGCATTGCAAAGTGTGTTGCCTTTTATGCAGTCAGGCTTAGGCTGGCAGCAGGATAATATTTATACGACCTATCTGCACGGTGCCTTTGAAAATAAAACTTTTTACAATTGGTTTATGCAGCAGGTCGGTGGACTTGAAAATGGGATTGACTGGGGCAAGCATATTGATGCTGAATTAGACGCGTTGGCTGAAATGTTTGCCAAGCATGGCTGGTTATAATGCAAATGTGATAGCACACTTTGCTGCCATGCTCTACGCGGGAATTGACAGTGCTGAGCAGCTTAGCTATGGGTTTAAGCGCTTGACCTGCCAACCGCCATCGGCCGCTGTATAGACAAAACGGTCATGGAGACGATCCGCTTTACCCTGCCAGAATTCGATCCGCTCCGGTATCACGCGATACCCCCCCCAAAATTCAGGAAGCGGCACTTCTTTGCCGGCAAATTTTTTTTCAAAATATTTAACACGTTGTAGTAATGTTTCACGATCAGGGAGCTCTTCACTTTGATGGGATGCCCAGGCGCCGATACGGCTGCCACGTCCCCTGGTTTGAAATAAGCGTTGGATTCTTCCGTGCTGATACGTTCGATTCGTCCTTCAATACGCACTTGGCGTTGCAGCATATTCCAATGAAATAGCAATGCCGCATAGGGATTGGCTTCTAATTCAGCGGCTTTATGGCTGCCGTAATTAGTAAAAAAAACAAATCCCTTCTGGTTCACTTCTTTTAATAATACGATGCGCGAAGAAGGCCGCCCCTGTGCAGTGCAGGTGGCAAGTGACATCGACTCAGGTAAAATAATGCCTGCATTTTCCGCTTCTGCTAACCATTTTTCAAAAAAGGAGATGGGATCGTTGCTGGTTTTTAATGTTTCACTTTCGATTAGTAACCCTTGACCAAGGGTCAAAGCGCAACGGACTTTACTGATAAATGACATGCTATCTTCTTATTTTAATTAAGTTATGAATAACTGCAGTGTATAATTTGTTGTAAATTTTGTCGAACAATTCAGTTTACTTTTCGAAGTGAATATTGATGTTAAATAGAGAATAAAATAATGACTAAAATTTACCATCATTCCGTACAAATTTATTATGAAGATACAGATCACTCCGGTGTCGTCTATCATCCCAACTTTCTAAAGTATTTTGAGCGAGCGAGAGAGCACGTTATCGATAGCGCTAGACTTGATAAATTATGGCGTGAAAAAGGGGTAGGGTTTGCTGTTTATAAAGCCGATATGATCTTTCAGGATGGCGTCGAGTTTGCCGAGGTCTGTGATATTCGCACCAGTTTTAAACTCGATGGAAAATATAAAACACTATGGCGGCAAGAAGTGTGGCGTCCCGATGCAATAAAAGCAGCTGTGATCGCTGATATTGAAATGGTTTGCCTGGACAAAGAGAAACGTTTACAACCTCTTCCTGAAGAGATTCATCGTGCTTTATTTTTAGAGCGCTAGATTAAAGGCTGTAGCGAGCACTATTTTGCTTTTCCAAAAATCTGTTTGTATTTTTGAACATAAGAGAAAATAAATCATTACTTAGCTTGCAAATTTACTTTTAAGAGTTAATTTTATAGTCACATTATATTCATTTACACAAGCGTAAAGCCCTGCAAAATAGATAGTCAGCGCTTTGTCCCTATGCAGGCAAAAGATGATAACAACGATTCTTTTGCCTGTCTGCTAATACAGAGATAACGGGGAGACGGATCCCTTGCTAGCTAAGATCTAAAAACAGTCTCTGTTATGAGTGGCTTGATTGAAAGAAATACGATTATCGACCTTTTGCCTGAGCCTGTAGCTGTGGGGGCTTATGTATATAAAAATGACCGCTTTATCGAAGCGTGGGAGGCGAAGTGTTAATAACAAATGATGAAAGGCGCATTTTTCGGCGTATGGCGATTGATGCGGCTGTCACGGTAAGGTCTGGTGATGCCGAATTGCAGGGGACCTGTAAAAATTTAAGCTGTTCGGGAATGTCAATCCAATTAATCGAAGCGAATATCAATCCGGATGAGCAAATACAAGTACTACTGACCACACGAGATCATCGCTTCCCTTCTTTAAATATTCAGGCAAAAGTGTTACGCGTACAGGAAAAGGGCGGAATTTATATCGTGGTCACTGAATTTTTAAAAATTAAATCAGGCTATTATTAGACTGGTTGATATTGCCGCAAGGGGGTTAATAGCAGCCCTTGATTGTAAAATATCTGTGCAGGACTAAAGACGCCTTGATTGCTAATTTAACTGAGCTTTTTTCGCCTAAAAAAGACAACTTAGACTAAGATTGTAAGTAGGTATATAGCTTAGTGAATAGTAAGTATTATTGTTGTAGGTGGGTTAGATAGCAGCTGATAAGGAGAAAAGTATGTTATTTCATAATAAAGCGGGTCAATCAATGAATCTTGTTGATGACTTAACAATCAAAGAGTTATTAGATATGGGCGTGGAGCTTGTTCTTTCTGAAAAAATCGACCCTGATCATAAGTTTTATGGGATGACCTTGGATGACCATCTCACTATTAAAGAATTAGTCGATATGGGCGTGGAGCTGACTCTTTCTGAAAAAATTGATCCTGAACATGAGCTGTGGGAGACTGATTAGCAAGCTGCTAAACAGGATAAACATGTGCTTTGAACATAAAGCCCTTCAACTTTGAAGGGCTTTATGTTGGCGTTATTCTTTCGTTAAATAATCATTGCCCTGGAAATATTTAATTGTAAATTTTTTTCTGGTGCTTTCATTCTTTACGCAGATAGCGATGCAATGCTTTTGTTCAAGATAGTTCAGACAACTGTACCAATCTTGATTGTTCTGGAGCTTACTATTTTCTGCGAAGCTCAGTGTGATCCTATCGTTAAAGGTTGTTTTCTCTGTTGCAGCGATGTTAAAACTAAAACTATTTAATCCCTGGCTGATTCCCAAACCGGTGGCTTTCACAAAGGCTTCCTTGAGTGTCCAGTATTCAAAAAATCGTGTTTTTTGTGCCGCGGGTGAAAGCATTTGCAGTGATTGATATTCATCGCTTGAAAAATAGCGTTTAGCAATACTCTCTATATTGATTTTCCTCGCCAGGCTTTCTACATCACAGCCTATATCATGATCTAAACAGACAGCACAAATAATTAAGTCATTGTTATGGCTGAGGTTAAAGCGTATGGGCAGTGTACCATTGCAGAGCTCAGGTTTGCCCTGGGCAGTGATGGTAAAGCGCAGATCTTGTGGGGCCTGATCTGTATATAAAGCTAAAATAGAGCGGATAAAAAGGCGTGTAATTAACGCATCATGCTGCCCTTTAGGCTGGCGATAACGTTGTACTTTTTGGACTTCGCTTTTACTAAGCAGGGGTATTAATGAATCTAACTTATGCTCAATGTTAATTTGCTCAGGAGCAAGGCTCCATAAATGAATTTCATTATCGGCTAATTGTTGTTTGGCTAATAGAGGATTAAAAAACACAAAGCTGACCAATTGACTATCCGCAAACAAAATAGAGTTTGGGGTTAAGGGGAGGAGACAGGGATAGTGAGGCTATCCCTGCTTCAGACTAAAAGCTGTTATTTATTTTGTTCCTGCATACTGAACTCATTGATTTGTTTAGCAAGTTCACGGCGCTCTTTGGAAATCTCGGCAACTTTAATAATATGGTCATCGACACGATCTTCATAATCAGAGCGCATTGTTTTAATGATATTCATAATATCGGCATAGCTCATATCTGCTTCAATGTAATCCTGAAGGTTTATCAGTAGCTCGGCGCGTTTACGATTATCACGAATTTTCTTTTCATGATCGGCAATTTCACGTTTCAGTTTATTTCTACGGCGGGCGTTTTTCACCAAATCAAGTACATTTCCCATAAAATCCTTCCTTTTTTGTTAAAAATTTGAATGATTGAAATTTTAATAATGTTGTTATTATTAGTCTGAAATCAATAACAATCCTGTTTTTAAGATAACAAATTCATTATACATCTTGTCAAGTTCAATAGGAGCCTTATTTGATAAAATTATGCTGTATATCCAATTTTATTAAAGTTTCACTTTTACTCTATTGTTCGTATCTCTGCTTTTACGAATCAACCCATTGTCTGTTTTATGGGTTGTAGACTTAGCCAGCCTGTCGTAAAGCAGCACATTAACCGTTGCCGCCAGATTCATGCAGCCAGTGGTTGGAATATAAATAACAGCATCGGCCTGATCGATGACAGATTGCTTTATTGTGCCATCTTCCGGGCCAAATATATACAGAGCTTTATTCGGGTGTTTGAAAGTCGGCAGCGGGGCGGCGCCTTCAACAAGTTCGATACAAATAACCTGCATATCATCCGTTCTCTGTTCTAGTAAATTTTCAACCTTAGTTAACGGAGTGCAAGCAGCTATTTTTTTAGTATCCGTGTTGAGTTTGACACTGCGATCATAGCGCGTGCCGGTGTATAAAACAGCATCAACGCTAAAACATCCCGCCGCACGCATTATTGCACCGACATTAGTGGCACTTTTAGGATTCGTTAAACCAAGAACTATTTTTTTATCAGACATAAGTTTTTTATCACTGCGTGGCGAAGGGAGATAAGAGCACCTCAAGATGCACAATACGCATCGTATTGAGGTGATTTAACTAAGCAGGGTTATTGCGCTTTTTTAGCTGCTTTTTCCGCTGCTTTTTTAACTATTGGCTGTAGCTCCCCTTGTTGGAACATCTCTAAAATAATGTCACAACCGCCAATTAACTCACCCTCTATCCATAGCTGTGGAAAGGTCGGCCACTGTGCATACTTCGGCAGTTCAGTACGAATATCGGGGTTTTGTAAGATATCGACATAAGCAAAAGGATGGCCACATTGCATTAATGCCTGCGATGCCTGTGAAGAAAAACCGCAGCTTGGTAGCTTCGGAGAGCCCTTCATATACAGTAAAATTGCATTGTCGTTAATCTGTTTCTTAATTTTATCTAAAGTTTCCATTTTTATATCCGCTAGTTATTTTATTCAATTCTACCTAAATTTGAGCATTAACAAAATGCTACAAAGAATAGGGTTAATAATCAATCTCGGCTGAGCCTATATTTTATAATATATCTATTGACTTAGATCAAATTATTGTTGAAAATCAATTTATACTCGAATAACTTTAAATGCATTTTACATTTAGCTAACGTGCTGAAATTAAAAAACAAAAAAATAAAATGCAGAGATAGTGGTTATTTAATGAGTTTGGGTCTATAACTTCGTATATTCGTAATTACTTTCATTAGGAGATAAAAATCATGGCTTTTGAATTACCCGCTTTACCTTATGCAAAAGATGCTTTAGAGCCGCATATATCGGCAGAAACACTTGAGTTCCATTATGGAAAACATCATGCAACTTATGTGCAAAAGTTAAATGGCCTTGTTGAAGGAACTGATTTAGCGAATAAATCACTGGAAGAGATCATTAAAACAAGTGAAGGTCCGCTGTTCAATAATGCCGCACAAGTGTGGAACCATACTTTCTACTGGAATTGTCTAGCACCTAATGCAGGCGGCGAGCCAACAGGTGCCGTTGCAGAAGCGATCAATAAAAGCTTTGGCTCTTTTGCTGAATTTCAAGTTGCCTGGAATGAGAAAGCAGTTAACAACTTCGGTTCATGTTGGACATGGCTAGTGAAAAAAGCCGATGGCGGATTAGAAATTGTCAACACATCAAATGCAGCAACGCCATTAACTGATGAAAGCGTGACAGTACTGCTAACAGTTGACTTATGGGAGCATGCATATTACATCGATTATCGCAATGCACGCCCTAACTACTTAAATGGTTTCTGGGCTTTGGTCAACTGGGATTTTGTTGCTGAAAACTTTGCTAAATAGTAGCCATTGACATCCTCCCTCCACTAAATCAAAGATTTTAGTGGGGGATTCCTACTGCTAGACGCTCATGCCCGAGCGCAAGAATGTTCTTGGCCGCGTTTATATCGCGGTCGTGAGTGACACCACACTCACAGGTCCATTCTCTTATTCCAAGTCCTGCTCTACCTTTCGGACTGTTTTGGCGAGAGCCACAACACGAGCAAGTTTGGGTGGTGTACGATTCATTGATTTCTTCAAAAACAATACCAGCGTGAGCGCTTTTATATTCCAATAATGTTTTTAAGGTAGACCAGCCCGCATCTAAAACAGACTTGGCCATTTTAGTCTTGACCAGTTTTTGACTGCTTACGTTACCAACGAATATTGCCGCATTCTCATTAACAAGTTTGCGGCTGTATTTATGCAAAGCATCTACTCTGCGGTTTTTTATCTTTGCGTGTATCGCCTTGACGCGCTTTTTGTTCTTTGCCCGCTGCGCAATACCTAAATCTTCCTCTAGCTTGCGGTATTCACGGCCTTTTAGTTTGTAGCCGTTACTGTCGGTGGCAGTTTCTTTACAACCGAGATCAATACCCACGCTGGCTTTGCCTGTACCCTGCTCTGCTTCCACCTCAACCACAACGTTGAAGTACCACCGGCCTCTTGAATCCTCATTGAATGATCCTGATTTGAACGTGTATTGAGATAATCCGTAACTATCCCAAACGCTAAAATAGTGGCGGTTATGATAAACCTGACCATTTTTGAAGCTAATACAGTCTTTACGAACCGGGATCCAACCCAGTGAACGTCTAACACCCCCTGACTTACGCCAATTCAATCTGTATTTCTTGAATTGTTTGCGGCGGGTAGCATATTCATGCCCAACCATCTGCACGGTAGCAGAATTCAGGCCAAGCGTTTTATTCATGCCTTTAGTGTGTTTTTGGAGACCATAACCAGACAGGAAAGCGGGTTTTACCGGGCCAAATTCACTGACATTGCTCAATGCCTTCATCGCCGTTTCATTGCAAAAATTCCACACCTGATTCACACCGTAAGCCCATTTGTTTAGGGTGTTTACATGTTTGTCACGGATTCTTATTTTTAGCGTTTTTGTGTGTACTTTGCTTTTCATAATGATCATAGTAGACCTGATTTATCTGTATGTAAATACAGGCAAAAATGATAGTGTATCCAACTAAGATAGACCAACCTAACGGCTGGTTTGCTATCCATCTCCACCCAAACAAGTTATGGGTGGAGAATTCCGCAAGGTTCGTTAAATAAAAATGTTAAAAACCTTAATGTTCTCATTAAGGTTTTTTTATGCAAAAAATCTGGGCTGTCAGTCGTGATGACGTCGAAAGGTTAACAGCCCTAATCATCACCAGTAAATTCGGTTTTTTCTTATCGACAGGTAGATACGTCTTGCTACATAGTAATAAGCATTTTCCAGCCTTGTAAACAACAGCGCCATGATGATGGTGCCTGCCAGCAAAGAGAGTATTAACAGCAACAACATTGTCGATTGGCTGGTATTCTGATACTCGTCGATCATGGCAAGGATTTTTTGCTGCTCTAAATTGATGCGCAGATAGCCTATTTTTTTGTTCTCTTTATATAACTCGGCAATATAGGGAACCGCTTTTTCGGTTTGTCTATTATCGCCAGCGCTTTTTAATAAATTCGCTAAGGGCAGCCTGTTCTTTGACTGATAGATGACCTTTCCTAAATTATCATATATGCCAGCATCTCTGACCATGGGATCCGCACTTAAGTCATCAATAAACTGCTCAAGATCTGTTATTTTCTGAGAAGAGAGGTAACGGGTGGCTCGCGCGGCAGCAAGGTTGATTAATGAAGCGGCAAAATGTTCGCTCTGCTGATATTTAACCTTATTTGCAGTTTTTTCCAAGAGACTGAATTGATAAAGAATAACCGTGCAGACAAGAATCAAGCCAAGTATTTGTAATGTACGTAACAGATAATACATTTTTTTCTTCATTTCTTATCATTCCTCTCGAAGCGGCTTGCAATGATAAATTGCAATAGTTATCTTGTGCGTCATTATTTCAATTCAAATACTTAACCTATTCTCATACTGAAATGAGTTAGGTATTTATACGCATAGGTATTCTACAGTGGAAACGATACAAAATCTTCTAGTTCAATCAAGCACTCAATCTTTGCTGCACTGGAAAGAGCAGGTAAAACAACAAGTAAGTGGATTGGATGAGTTGTTTTATGAAAATAACAAATTCACCGATAAAGCAACAGAAAATTTTACCGAAAAAGCATCACTGGTTATGATGGCGAGTCAATTTAGCTGCGCGCAATTAAGCAGCTTATTGCAGTTATTAAGTAACGAGAAGGTGTCTACGGTGCGTTTGCATGCGCCTGAAGTTATTGAGCAAATAACAGTGATGCGTTTTGCATTAAATGCCAATCCGCAAGATTTAAAGGCAAAAATCGATACATTTTGTAAAGAAAAGAATATGGATTTTGCCTTGATGACACATTTTCCGGATTGGCGTCAACCTGGTTTGGTGTTGATGGATATGGATTCAACGACCATTCAAATTGAATGTATTGATGAAATTGCGCGCCTCTATGGTGTGGGAGAGCAAGTGGCGGCCGTTACTGAGCTGGCGATGCAGGGCAAGCTGGATTTTAATGAAAGTTTACGGACACGCGTCAGTAAGTTAAAAGGAGCACCCGTTTCAATTCTGCAGGAGGTTGCTGATAATCTGCCGTTAATGCCGGGGCTGCTGGCCTTAATTAAAGGCCTGAAAAGTGCAGGTTGGAAAGTAGCAATTGCCTCCGGTGGTTTTAACTATTTTGCCGATCGTCTCAAGCAGGACCATGGCTTTGACGAAGCGGTTTCCAATACACTGGAAATTAGCGGGCAGATGTTAACAGGCGAAGTGCATGGTGAGATTGTAAACGCTACCGTAAAAGCACGGACACTGTCTGAGTTAGCGAAGCGTTATGCTATCCCTATGTCACAAACCGTTGCCATTGGTGACGGCGCAAATGATCTGTTGATGCTCGATGCATCGGCAGTCGGTATTGCCATTCATGCCAAACCCATTGTTCAGGAAAAAGCACCGGTATCACTTAACCATATTGATCTGCGCGGTGCGTTGTGTATTTTAAGTGCAGGTAACGCAGCCAATAGTTGGTCATAAAAAAGGGTGAGCAGAATCTTCAATTTTTCCTATGCTTAGGATAGACAATTAATTACCGGATTGGCTATAAAGTTGCTAGCAGAGAGTATTAACACTGCGCAGCGGGAACTTTAGGCCTTTTCCAATTTAAATAAAGTGCGACCTTACAAGCAGCGACTCTCTTCTTTTTCGACTGATTGGCGAAAGGAGAGAGATAATAAAATAGGATAGGTAAACTCTTTAATTATCAGGTTTAAATTCGCCTATGGAAGTTTTCGATCAGCAAGGCAACAGCATCGTTATAGACAGAGGCTTTAGGTATGGCGAGGACTTTTTTAATTTACTTAATTTTATAAAATCGCCAGGCAGTAATGATTCCGGCCGAAATTCTATTAAGCATCAATGTGATCTTTTTTATCGCGATATTATGAATTATGCTTTTGTTGATGCCCATAATCAGCTGATGGCTGATGGAAGATTTGATTTGGCTGCAAAAAATCTCAATGAGATTAATGAGTTATCTTTAGATCCTTTAACGGGCCTAAGAAAAAAAGAGTTTCTGGAGAGGAAATTAAGCAGTTTAGAGCATGATATTTCCGTTGATCTAGTTTCCGATTACTCTTTAGTTATGTGTGATTTGGATAAATTTAAAGAGGTCAACGATACTTTCGGCCATGCTGTCGGTGATCAGACTTTACATTTACTCGGTAAACTTGTTTTAGACTGTATAAGGCCGTCGGATTTTGCCTATCGTTATGGTGGCGAAGAGTTTTTAGTCTTGCTCCCGGAAACAAATTTAGCCGATGCGGTGACCACTGCGCAAAGGATCCGCAAGGCCATTGCCGACAGGTTGTATATCGGCCATTATGGTTTAAACCCCATTACTACCTATGATCTGTCCAAGGCTTTAATTGGCAGCAAAAAAGATGAAAACAGCCTTCATGGCGTGTTCTATTTATCGACAGACATCACCTGCAGTTTTGGTGTAGCCAATTATTTACAGTGTCTTGGATCAAATAAAACACTGTTTACCTGCGCCGATGAAAACCTCTATCGTGCTAAAGAGCAGGGTAGAAACAGAGTAGCCTATTAATATTGCCGATATTTAAGCAGTGCTTTTAGCGCATTATGCCCCTCTCAGTTCACCTATAAATTCAGTCCTTCATCACTTTTAGCGTTATAAAATCAATTACTAAGTAAAAAGCGCTTGCTTATGTTCTATCCTTTTAGCTATTGCTGTCGTAAAAGGATTTTCTCATGTTGTCTAAAAATATAATCATTATGCTGGTTACGCTGCTTGGTTGCTTATTCAGTCTGCCGAGCTATGCACAACAAGTGACTGCACGAACGCCATGGGAGCAATGGGTGGCGGATCGCCATTCGGATCTGAACTGTCCCTGGTTGATCTCTGCTAATAAAGAAAAGGTCTGTCATTGGCCGGGAGAGTTTGTCGGTGAAATAGTGGATGACGGCATGCTTTTTGATATGTCGGTGCGCGTGTTCTCTAAAGAGGCTTTCGTTCATTTACCCGGCAGTAAAAAACACTGGCCGACAAATTTAACAGTTAATCAGCAGCCTGCAGCAGTGATCGACAGTAACGGCAGGCCTAAGCTGCATCTTTACCACGGCGCCAATAGTATACGCGGTAAATTCCTATGGCAGGAGATTCCGCCGGCTATTGCTCTATCGAATACGATAGGTTTAGTCAAAGTAATAAAAGATGGAAAAGTGCTGCCGACCAGCATTAATAATAATCAGCTTATTTTATCTCTGCACAAAAAAACGACTCAGCGTGATAATAAAAATGCCCTGAAAATACAGGTCTATCATGCAGTTGAAGACGGTGTGCCAATCCGTTTAACCAGCATAATAAAGCTGTTTGTTAGCGGCAAATCCCGCGAGGTAACTATCGGCCAGGCTACCATTGCTGGTGCTAAAACCGTTTATCTGAAGTCGGCTTTACCGGCAAGATTAGAAGAGGACGGTATGCTGCGGGTGCAGGTGAAACCGGGAATTTACCAGATCACGGTAGGCAGCCGTTTTAGCGATAATCTAACAACTATTGTTACCAATAAGATTTCTCCCGAATGGCCGCGTTATGAGTATTTCTCTTTTATTGCCGATCCCCGTATCAGAGAAGTAAAAATAAGTGGTGTTAAGAGTATAGATACGTCACTGGTTGATATTCCCGGACAATGGAAAGCATACCCGACTTATCGCTTGGAAAAGTCCGATAAACTGCAGTTACAGACCACTATTCGCGGTGACAGCGCTGCGCATCAGAACAGTATTAATATTGTTCGGGAAATCTGGCTGTCCTTTGCTGGAAAAGACGCAATCAGTAAAGATATAGTCAGCGGTAAAATGGAGCAGGGCTGGCGTTTAGATGCCGCGAAAACGGTCAAACTGGGGCGGGCATCGGTGAATTCAAGACCGGTATTGATCACTAATTTTAACGGTAATGAGGGGGTTGAAATCCGTAGTCCGCAGATCAATTTACAAGCCGTTAGCTCTATCCCGGTCGTAAATAATATCAATGCCGTAGGCTGGCAGACGGATGCTGCAAAACTCACAGCAACAATACACCTTCCTCCGGGCTGGCGTGCAGTGCATGCCAGTGGTGTTGACGGCATTGCTGGCACCTGGGTTCAGAAGTGGAATTTATGGGATATATTTTGGCTGATGATTTTGATTGCGGTTGCCAACAAACTGCTTGGTTTTAAAGGGGCGCTGTTAATGGCTGTAACACTGATTTTTACTTTTCATGAAGTACTGGCGCCGAACACGCTATGGGCTGCATTATTAGCTTTTATAGCAATAATCAGCTTGCCGATAGGCAAATATAAAGTTTTGCTGAGCAGACTGGCCCTGCTGCCGGCAGCACTTCTGGTTATTGCCTTTATCAGTATCGCTATCAGTTCATTGCGCTTGGCGATCTACCCGACACTTGAAAAGCATGGTGTTGTTAATAATTATCAGAGCGGTCGTAGCGCCTATCAGCCGACCAGTATTGACGATGAAGTGCTGCTTATGCAGGAGATGGATAAGACTGGGGCTGTTAGAAGTAAAAGCCAGCCATATCTGCGCGCTGCAAGCGAAGAGAAACAAGACTTATATCAAGTGGGCGATAATGATCGGGTGCAGACGGGACCGGGTATTCCGGCATGGTCCTGGAATGCTTTAACTATTCATTCATCAGGCATAGTGACAGCAGATCAGCAGATCCGTCTGCTTTTATCCTCTCCGCTGCTAACGGCTAGCTGGCGAATAATCAATGTCCTGCTTATCGGGTTAATGACTGCCATGATGCTGCGGGCGCTGTTCCAGGTTAGCAAATTCAAAGAGCCGGGTGTTCCCTATGACGACAGCAATAAAGATGGGACAGAAACAGAGCCGGAGCAGAAGAAGGGGGCACATCCGGGGGCGACAGCATCGACCATTGTTATCACTATGCTGCTGCCGCTATTAATGCTTTCCTCCCAGAGGGCTAATGCGGCAATTCAGCTTCCGCAGGAAGAGGGCTATCCGCCTGAGTACCTGCTGAAAGAGTATGAAAGCAAGCTGTTACAAACACCGCCTTGTTTGCCGTCATGTGTTTCATTAAATAATGGTATGCTGGTGGTTAAAAATAACCAACTCAGTCTGAGTTTCGAGCTGTTTGCCGCGGCTGATATTGCCATGCCGCTACCCTCGGCAGGCGCTGCCTGGATGGCGGAGAAGATCACTATTGATAATAAACCGGCGGTGCTTAGAAAAACGCACGGTGTTTTAACTGTTTACCTGTCGAAAGGAGCACATTCAATGACTATGCACGGGCGGGTAGACAACTCCGAGATCAGCATTAATCTGCCGCTAAATATACATAACTTTAGCGTGGATGCGCCGGCGTGGTTAATTGACGGTATCCGCGATGGAGTGGTCGAAAATAATAATATCGGCTTGACTTCCAAAGAGGAGCTTGCCCGACAGGAGACAAGCACACTGACCCCTTTGCCGGTGAAGTCCTATGCAATTATACATCGTACCATCACTCTGGGTAAGCAGTGGACAATGCTGACCCGGGTTGAAAAAGTGGCACCGACCGTTGATGCCGGATCTTTTAACATCAGCTTGTTAGAGAATGAGCAGATTCTGTCTGCTTATCCGGTTAATGAAAACGGCACTGTTAATGTACAGATCCCGAAAAACCAAAAGGCAATCAGCTGGCAGTCATCACTTCCGCAAACAGCTACCATAAACCTTACGGCTGCGAATGATTCTTCCTACTCAGAAAGCTGGAGAGTGATCCCGTCGTCTCTCTGGAATGTAAAATTTGATGGTATTAAACCCATTAAATCGGATCTTGGCAGCGGCCAACTGCAGCCTGCGTGGAAGCCGTGGCCTGGAGAGTCGCTTACTGTTTATGTCAATAGACCTGCAGGTGTTACCGGCGATATTTTCACTACCGAGATGGCAAAGTTAATTCAGCACTCGGGTAAAAATGTGCAGAAGTCCAAACTGCAACTTAAAGTCAGGGCTAGTCAGGGAACTGCTTATGAGATTCTTCTTCCTGAAGGAGTAAAAATTAATTCGCTGCTTCACGATGGTCGTAAAATGAGCATTAACAGCGGTAATCGAGTGGTTGTGCAGCTGCACCCCGGTGAGCAGAGTATTGAACTGGAATTTGAAAAACGTGAGGAATTAACCTGGCGAAACAGCACTGCCGAGATAAAACTGCCGGGCAAAACTGTTAATATCAATATCGAATATCATATGCTTCAGGATCGCTGGTTGATCTATCTTAACGGCCCGTCGCTTGGCGCGGCCATGTTATATTGGGGCGTACTTTTCGTTATTCTAATCGCTGCGTTTGTGCTGCCGGTTATCGCCCGTAAATTGAAACTGAATATACCGGTTACAACGTTAGGCTGGATTTTGTTAGGTCTTGGTTTTTCAACGGTCAATAGTTATGGCGTTTTACTTACCGCACTGTTCTTTTTTGTGATGGCATTTCGTCAGCAGTATGTGGAGCCTGCAGTAATGCTACGCTGGAAATTCAATTTTCTGCAGCTGGCTCTGCTTGCTTTGACCTTTATCTGCGTGCTCTCCCTGCTTGCTGCTATTCCAGTCGGTCTGTTATCTTCACCGGAGATGCAGGTGACGGGCAATGGCAGCTATAGTCATTTGTTTAAGTTTTTCCAGGATAAAGTAACAGATGAGCAACTGCCGATAGTTACTGTGTACAGTCTGCCGATCTGGTTTTACCGTGTAGTGATGTTGGCTTGGTCTTTATGGTTAGCAACCCGGTTAATTGGCTGGGGTAAATGGTGGTTTACAGCTTACTCCCGTCATAGTGCATGGATTGCCAAACCGGCGAAAGTAGAAAAGCAGCCCAAGGTGACGATAACGCTGGAAAAAGATGAATAAAGTGTTGTACTAACAAAAATAAGCGCTGGCTTAGAAAAGTGCTGGGAAGCCTGATGAGTGAGCTATTTTAGTGCATTTTCGCCTCTATTTGCTTTAAAGTGGTGCGGTCAAGGTCGCCTTAATGCAGGCGGCCTCGTATTTTGCCAGCTATAATAGGTGGTTTCGATTTTTTTGAAATTGGCATCAAATTTGCTTTGTTATAAATAATTCGTATGAGAGATATTGGTTTTAAAGCTATTACCAATATAACAATTTGCTAATAGACATCTAGGGTTCCGACTGCCTGCAGTGACTGGACCAAGAGTTGTCGACCTTTTTCTAAGGTTACACGGAGGGATAAAAGCCCGGGAGACGACAAAATCACTGTCTCTCATGCTTTTAACGTGTAATTAAGGAGAAAGGGAATGAACTTTATTAAAAACATACGAACATCTACCACTAAACTGCTGACAGTTGCCGCGCTTTGCGGCGCCATGCTGACAGCCCCTTCTACCTTACTTGCCGAATCAAAATCACAGTTTCGCCTTGCCTGGACCATTTATGTTGGTTGGATGCCGTGGGATTATGGTGCTGCTTCCGGGATCGTGAAAAAGTGGGCGGATAAATACGATATCGATATTGAGATCGTTCAGGTGAATGATTATGTCGAGTCTATTAATCAGTATACCGCCGGTGGATTTGATGCCACGGTAATGACTAATATGGATGCACTAACCATTCCTGCTGCAAGCGGTGTGGATTCAACGGCACTGATCATCGGTGACTTCTCTAATGGTAACGACGGTATTGTCCTTAAAGGTAAAGACAAACTTGCCGATATCAAAGGGCAGAATGTTAATCTGGTTGAATTGAGTGTTTCACATTATCTATTAGCCCGTGCATTGGAAAGTGTTTCACTAAGCGAGCGTGATCTGCAGGTGGTCAATACCTCAGATGCGGACCTGGTGGCAGCCTTTGCGACAGATGATGTGACAGCCGTTACTACCTGGAACCCTCTGTTAAGTGAAATCACGGCAATGCCGAACACTACGAAAGTTTTTGATTCTTCTATGATCCCCGGTGAGATTATCGATCTGTTAGTGGTTAATAGCAAAACGCTGCAGGATAATCCTAAGCTTGGTAAAGCACTGACCGGTGCCTGGTATGAAATTATGGAAACTATTCAAGGTGATGATAAAACAGCACTGGCAGCACGTACTATGATGGCCGAAGCATCGGGTACTGATCTGGCCGGTTATGATGCGCAGCTAGCTTCCACGCAAATGTTTTTCCAGGCTAAAGATGCAGTAGCATTTAATAACAGCAGCAAACTCAAAGAGACCATGGGCAAAATAGCGGAATTCTCTTTTGAGCATGGTTTATTGGGTGAAGGCGCACCCGATGCCGGTTTTATCGGCATTGAAACGCCAAGCGGCATCTATGGCAACGCGGCCAATATCAAATTACGCTTTAATCCTACCTATATGCAGATGGCTGCCGATAATAAGTTATAAGGTAGATAATTATGCGTTTAATCAATAGTAAGCCTAATCCTGGAATGCGTAAGGCATTAAATTTATTACCTTTTATTCTGTTAATCGTGCTCTACACTGTCGCTTCAGATGCACGGTTATTGGAAAACCCGAGTGATAAACTGTTACCTGCCTGGTCGAGCTTTGCCGATGCCATACAGCGTATGGCCTTTGAGCCGAGTAAACGCAGCGGTGAGTATCTGTTGTGGGTTGATACCGCGGCAAGTTTACAGCGCTTACTTTTAGGAGTGGGTATCAGTGCCTTAGTCGGTTTGGTTGTTGGTGTGCTCAATGGCATGCTGCCTTATGTACGGGCAACCTGCTCGCCCTTGGTGACGGCTATATCTCTGCTGCCGCCGATGGCAATATTACCGATTCTATTTATTGTCTTCGGGTTAGGAGAGTTATCCAAAGTAATGCTGATTATTATCGGTATCTGTCCGATATTGATACGTGACCTGCAGTTGCGTACACAGTCATTGCCGGAGGAGCTACTGCTTAAAGCTCAGACATTAGGTGCCAATAGCTGGCAGATAATGCTACGTGTTGTTCTACCGCAGGTATTTCCGCCACTGATCAGTGCGATTCGCTTAACTCTGGGCAGTGCCTGGTTGTTTTTAATTGCCGCAGAGGCGATTGCCGCGACAGAAGGGCTGGGCTACCGAATCTTTTTAATCCGCCGTTATCTGGCCATGGATGTGATTTTACCTTATGTACTGTGGATAGCTATTTTAGCCTTTGTGATGGACCTGTTACTGCGTCTGTTTTCAAAGTCGCTGTTTCCCTGGTACCACAATGAAAGAGGAAGTGAATCATGAGTCAGGCGATTATTGAAATTAAGCAGGCATGGAAAGAGTACGGTGATACTGTTGTTCTGGAAAAGCTAAACCTGACAGTGCAGCCCGGCGAGTTTGTCAGTATTGTCGGCGCATCGGGATGCGGTAAAACAACACTGCTTAATATGTTGCTTGGAACCGAGTCTCCAAGTCGCGGGCAGTTACTGCTTGATGGTCAGGCGATGGTTGCGGAAGCGAATGAATCGCGCGGCATCGTATTTCAGAAATACTCTGTATTTCCACACCTTAATGCATTACAGAATGTCATGCTGGGCAAGGAATTCGGAGCAGCACCGCTGCTTGCCAAGGTGTTTGGCAAGCAGCGTAAAGCGCTGCAGGAAGAAGCCATGGAGATGCTTGAAGCGGTTGGTTTAGGCCATGCAGCTGAGCGTTTTCCAAGTGAACTGTCCGGCGGCATGCAGCAGCGTCTTGCTATTGCCCAGGCGCTGATTAAAGAGCCGCGTATTTTGTTACTTGATGAGCCATTCGGTGCGCTGGATCCGGGCATACGTAAAGATATGCATCAGCTTATTCAAAAATTATGGAAAGAGCGCGGACTAACCGTCTTTATGATCACCCATGACCTGTCGGAAGGTTTTACTTTAGGCTCGCGTCTATGGGTACTTGATAAGCCGCGAATCGATGCACAGCAACCGGAGCGCTTTGGCGCACAAGTTGTTTACGATATTCCACTGCAGTCAGCACAATCGTTACCTGAAGCAGTACAAACTTTATTAAACAAAGAAAGCGAAAAAGCAGTAACAACTGCTTAATTTGCTTTGGAGGAAAAATGGAAGTAATACACTTTAAAGAAATACTACCCGGTGCCAGCCATAACTCGATGATCATTAAAGCCGGACAAGTTTTATCGCTGACCGATATTGAAGGCGGAGCTAACCTGTCAATGCTGTTTTATAACCCGGAAAATCTGCTGGAACGTTATAACGCTCCGGATACTCTGAAATGTCAGCATACCTTTAAATTAACTCAGGGACATTGCTTATATTCAGATATGGGACGTATTTTCTGCTCTATTATTCGTGATGACAGCAACTGGATAGATACAGTTTCCGGTGTGGCGAATAAGCAGAAAGTACAGGAAAAATGGGGCGCACGTTTTTACCAGCAGGATCGCAACAACTGGATGCAGAACGGTGCCGACAGTCTGCTGGTGGAAGTGGCTAAATATGGTTTAACTAAACGCGATTTAGCGATGAATATTAATCTGTTCAGTAAAGTGCAGACAGATGAGCAGGGACAGATGAGTTTTGTGCCGGAGCACAGTAAAGCAGGAACAGTAATTGAGCTGCGTTTTGAGATGGATACCCTGGTGGTAATGAGTAGTTGCCCGCATCCGATGAATACCGCCGAGGAATATCCGCATCGTCCGATCGAGTTTGTTTTACGAAAAGCTGCGCCGCTCAGTGAAGATGATCAGTGCTTGAATTCCTGCCCGGAGAACGGTCGTGGCTTTGAAAATAACCGTCGTTACCTTTGCCAGTAAACAGATATAGTTAGGAGTAAATTTATGATAGTCGAAAGTTCATTAAACCCGCAGCAGGCAGTACGCAAAGATACTGTTTTTGCCGGTGACTATTACATGCAGGTCGTTAAAGCTGGACAAACCCTGCGTATTCTTGATATCGAAGGTAACCAGGCCGCCGATACTCTCTTTTATAACGCCAATGATCCAAGCGAGCGCTACAGTGTCAGCGATACTATCCGTGAGCAGGGTAATATTTACCTGACAGCAGGCAGCCGTTTGTTATCCAATGATGGTAACCTGATGTTGGAGATCACTGCCGATACCTGTGGCCGTCACGATACATTAGGCGGTGCATGTGCAACAGAAAGTAACACTGTCCGTTACGCACTGGATAAAAAGTGCATGCATGCCTGTCGCGACAGCTGGCTATTAGCCGTTTCTGAAAATCCGCAGTTTGGCTTGGATAAGCGTGATATTACCCATAACATTAACTTTTTTATGAATGTGCCGGTGACAGAAGAGGGCGGTTTGACTTTTGCCGATGGTATCAGTGGCGCAGGAAAATACGTGGAATTAAAGGCCGCGATGGATGTGATTGTGTTACTGTCAAACTGTCCGCAGCTTAATAACCCCTGTAATGCTTATAATCCGACAGCCGTAGAAATGATTATCTGGGATTAGTTAATAAACCTGTGCTCAGCTTTCTGCTGACAGCAAAATGAGAAACAGGGACGACCCTGTTAACACTCTCTGTTTTACCTCGGGACGACCCGATCTTTAGGGTATCAGTTATGTTCACTAAAATATTAATTGCCAACCGTGGCGCAATTGCCTGCCGTATTATCAGAACATTATCCGCTATGGGCATTCAAAGCGTATCAATTTACAGCAGTGCAGATGCAGACAGTCTGCATGTCAGTCAGGCCGACCAAGCTTTTTGTCTTGGTGAAGGTGGAGCCAAGCAAACCTATCTGGATATCGACAAAGTCATCGCCATTGCCAAAGAGTGCGGCGCTCAGGCTATCCATCCGGGCTATGGGTTCTTAAGTGAGAATGTCGATTTCGTTGCTGCCTGTGAAAAAGCGGGATTAGTATTTTTAGGGCCGACAGCCGAGCAGATGCTGCAGTTTGGTTTAAAACATCGTGCACGTGCTGTAGCTGAACAGGCCAATGTACCTTTACTACCGGGCAGCGGATTATTAAGCGGTTTAGATGAAGCATTAAGCTGTGCCGAGCAGATTGGTTATCCGGTAATGCTGAAAAGTACGGCCGGCGGTGGCGGCATCGGCATGCAGCGCTGTAATAGCGCCGAGCAATTAAGTAAAGCCTACGATTCGGTTAAGCGTCTTAGTGAAAATAACTTCAGCAACAGTGATCTTTTTTTAGAGAAATTTATCGAGCAGGCCCGTCATATCGAGGTGCAGGTATTTGCAGACGGCCAGGGGCAGGCGATTGCACTTGGTGAGCGTGACTGCTCTGCACAACGTCGTAATCAGAAGGTCATTGAAGAGTGTCCTGCTCCTAACCTTAGTGATACGTTAAGAGAAAAATTGCACAGCACGGCAAAGCGTTTAGCGGCATCGGTAAACTACCGCAGTGCGGGTACCGTAGAATTTGTTTTTGATCAGCAGACTCAGGAGTTTTACTTTCTTGAGGTTAACACCAGATTGCAGGTTGAACATGGCGTCACCGAAATGGTTTATCAGGTAGATCTGGTGGAATGGATGGTCGCCCTGGGTGCCGGTGAACTAGCGCCGTTAGCACAGCTTGAGCAGAAACTGCAGGCTAGCGGTCATGCGATTCAGGTACGTGTGTATGCAGAAGATGCCAATAAAGATTTTCAGCCCTGTGCCGGACTGATCAGCCATATCGACTGGCCTGCAGAGGTTGCTCATGGTCAGCTGCGTATCGATCATTGGTTGGAGAGTGGTTGTGAAGTATCACCTTTCTTTGACCCGATGCTTGCAAAAGTGATCTGTTATAGTGACAGTCGCGACCAAGCGCTTACAGGGCTACAACAGGCGCTTACTGAAAGTGAAATCTATGGCATTGAAACCAATAAAAATTACCTGCTGCAACTGTTAGGTAGTGAAATAGTACAAAGTGGTAAGCTGTTAACTAAAAGTCTTAACCAGTTTAATTACTCCCCCTGTTCAATTGATGTTTTTACTGGCGGTACGCAGACGACCATTCAAGATTATCCCGGCCGTCAGGGGTACTGGGATATCGGCGTACCACCTTCCGGGCCGATGGACAGTGTCAGCTTTAGACTGGGCAATAGTTTATTAGGTAATAATGACAATGCTGCCGGGCTGGAAATTACCGTTAGCGGACCTACGCTGCGTTTTAACAGTGCCACCCGTATTGTCTTAACGGGGGCCTTAATTGATGCCAGCCTAGATGAGCAGGTAATAGCTCATGGACAAATTATTGAGGTTAAAGCCGGTCAGCAGTTGTCACTTGGCCATATTCAAGGTGCAGGTGCACGCAGTTATCTGGCAGTGCAGGGCGGCATACAGTGCCCTGAATACTTAGGCAGCCGTTCAACCTTTACCCTTGGCCAGTTTGGCGGACATGCCGGACGGGCAATACGCAGCGGTGATGTGCTGCATATCAATGAGCTTTCTTCTGAAGTTGCAGATAAGCCGGCTGTAACCGCGCAGCTTCCGGAAATCGCAGAGCAATGGACGATTCGTGTTATCTATGGCCCGCATGGCGCGCCGGATTTCTTTCAGCCTGAAGATATTGAAGAGTTCTTTGCTGCCACCTGGAAGGTGCACTTTAACTCCAGCCGTACCGGCGTGCGTTTAATCGGTCCGAAACCTAAATGGGCACGTAGTGACGGTGGAGAGGCGGGGTTACATCCTTCAAATATTCACGATAACGCTTATGCGATCGGTACTATTGATTTTACTGGTGATATGCCGGTGATCTTAGGGCCTGACGGGCCGAGTTTGGGCGGTTTCGTTTGTCCGGCAACAATTATTAAAGCCGATCTTTGGAAGATAGGGCAGCTTAAAGCGGGCGCGGAAATTCGTTTTATCGCGGTTTCAATTGAAGAGGCACAGCAGCTTGAAAAAGAGCAGAACAGCCAGATAAGTCAGGGGCAATTTAGCGAACTCGATGCGCAACCTGCATTACCGGCTTCAGCTGTGATTAAACAAATTGATAAAAGCGTATTTGGAGAGAAGGTCGTTTATCGCGCCTCTGGAGAAGATTACCTGTTGGTTGAATATGGAGAGCAGGTATTAGATGTGGCACTGCGTTTCCGTGTGCATGCCTTAATGCTGCAGCTGCAGGAGATGGACATAGCAGGTGTTGCCGAGCTGACACCGGGCATCCGTTCTCTGCAGATTCATTATGACAATCTGCAGCTTCCTCAAACAGAATTATTAGTGCTTCTGGCGGAAGCTGAATTTGCCTTAGGGGATATCAGCCAGCTGTCAGTGCCATCACGGATCGTGCACATTCCACTTTCCTGGGATGATTATGCGACTCGTCTGGCCATCAAAAAATATGATGAAGTGGTCCGTAAAGATGCGCCATGGTGTCCGGATAATATTGAATTTATCCGTCGTATCAATGGCCTGCAGTCCGTTGATGAAGTTAAAGAGATCGTCTTTAACGCCAGCTATCTGGTGATGGGGTTAGGTGATGTATACCTGGGTGCGCCTGTCGCAACGCCATTGGATCCGCGTCATCGTCTGGTGACTACTAAATACAATCCGGCGCGCACCTGGACGCCGGAAAATGCCGTGGGTATCGGGGGAGCTTATCTTTGTGTTTACGGCATGGAAGGACCGGGGGGCTATCAGTTTGTCGGTCGTACCCTGCAGATGTGGAACCGTTATCGTCAGACACAGGAATTCAGTAAACCGTGGTTACTACGTTTCTTTGATCAAATACGTTTTTATCCGGTAAGCAGTGAAGAGCTGACACAAATCCGTCACGACTTCCCGCGTGGAGACTATCCGCTGAAGATTGAAGAAACGAGTTTCTGCTTAGCGGATTATCAGCAGCAGCTTATTGATGATCAGGAAACAATTGTTGAATTTAAAGAGCGTCAGCAGAAAGCCTTTGAAGCTGAGCGCCTGCGCTGGCAGGAGAGCGGTCAGGCTAACTTCACTGCTCAGGCGTTAACTGAAGTTGAAACCGGTATTATCGAGCTGAAAGCAGATCAGCGTGCGGTCGACAGTCATGTTGCAGGGAATATCTGGAAAACCTTAGTGGAAGAAGGCGAAAAAGTGACCGCCGGACAGCCTTTACTGATACTGGAAGCGATGAAAATGGAAATTGAAGTGGTCGCTCCTGCTACCGGCATCGTATCGGCAATCGTTCAGAAAGAGGGCGCTCAGGTACATGCCGGACAACGTTTATTAGTTTTAGAGCAGTAAGGAAACAGCTATGAGTAAACAAGTAATGACAATTAACGCGCTGTTGCAGGCTTATCGCAGTGGCGCTCTCAACGTACAAAGCTTTCTGAAGGAGAAACTTATTGAGGCTAAGGCGGACGCTAACAATGTCTGGATTGCAACTATCTCAGAGGCGCAACTGAGCGCCTTAGTGGCAGAATTAGACAAGAAATCAATCGATGAACTGCCGCTTTACGGCATTCCTTTTGCAGTAAAAGATAATATCGATCTGTCGCTATTACCGACAACGGCAGGCTGTGAAGCCTACAGTTATCAACCGCAGCAGTCAGCGCAGGTGGTAAAGTTATTAATGGAAGCCGGAGCGATTCCGCTGGGTAAAACCAATCTCGATCAGTTTGCTACCGGTCTGGTTGGTGTGCGTAGCCCGTGGGGAGCAGTAAAAAACAGCTTTGATCCCGAGTATATCTCCGGTGGTTCAAGTTCTGGCAGTGCCGTGGCTGTTGCCAATGGCCAGGTGTGTTTTTCACTAGGAACCGATACTGCCGGCTCCGGACGCGTACCTGCTGCTTTAAATAATATCGTCGGCTTAAAAGCGAGCAAAGGGCTGTTAAGCTGCACGGGCGTTGTACCTGCTTGTAAAAGCCTGGATTGCGTGACCCTGTTTGCCAATACGGTCGATGAGCTGAATCTGCTGCTTGATATTGCCGCACAGGCGGATACGAATGATTGTTACTCACGATCTAATATTGCTGCAAACAGCAGCAGTAATTATCAGCCGCTTAAAGCATTAGCCGGTTTAAGAATAGGTTTACCATCTACAGAGCAGCTGGCGTTTTTTGGTGATGATAGTGCGCAGGCATTGTTTGCAGAAAATATTGAACTGCTAAAGAAAGCAGGCGCGAAGATTATTACGGTAAATTTCCAACCTTTCTTAGATGCTGCCAAGCTGCTTTATGAAGGCCCCTGGGTTGCCGAGCGTTATGCCGCCATTGAAGAATTTTTCAAGAAAGATCCTAAGCAGTGCTTACCTGTTATTGAAACCATAATAGGTGGCGCGACAGAGCATTCTGCAGTTGCAACCTTTAAGGCAATGTATCGTCTGCAGGCCTACAAGGTAGAATGCGATAAGATCCTGCAGGAAGTAGACTGCATTATCACACCGACGGCGGGTACTACCTACCGTATTGATGAAGTGCAGGCTGAGCCGATTAAGTTAAACTCTAATCTCGGCTACTACACCAACTTTATGAATTTGCTTGATTATGCGGCGATTGCCGTTCCCGCTGGATTTGCCGATAAAGGATTGCCCTTTGGTGTAACCCTGTTTGCTCCTGCTTTTACTGATCGTTTATTGTTAAGTGCGGGTGCACAACTGCAACAGCTGCATGGTTTGCCATTAGGTGCAACGGATCATGCGCTGCCTGTGTTAACGACAACGCAGGCAGCAGCAGGCGGTTATATGGAGATTGCCGTTTGTGGTGCACATCTATCGGGTTTTCCATTAAATACTCAGTTGCTGGAGCGTGACGGACAACTAGTTAAGTGTTGTACAACCTCTGCTGATTATCGCTTTTATGCGCTTGCCGGAGAGCCGCCGCTGCGTCCCGGTTTAATTCGTGTCGCTGAGCAGGGCGTGGCCATTGAAATTGAGGTGTGGCGTTTACCTGAGCATTCTGTCGGCAGTTTTCTGCAGGGCGTTCCGCAACCCTTGGGTTTGGGGAAAGTTGAGCTTGAAGACGGCAGTTGGGTAACCAGTTTTATCTGTGAAGGTTATGCCGTAGAAACGGCGACCGATATCAGTGAGTTCGGCGGCTGGCGCGGGTATATGAACAGCTTAAAAAAAGTATCTTAATATAAAGCAATCGATTTCAGTCCGCTTGTTGTTTGGCGGACTGAAACATAGCGATATTTTTGTCAATAACGAAAACTAATTCAGCGCCTCAATCAGCTCGCGAACATTTTTAAGCGGAATAATAGACTGCTCGCCCTTTACATATTGCAGCATTGATTTGTGATAGGCCACAGCGGGAATATAGATCTGTTTTTTACCATGACTTAAGGCTTCCCGCACGCGCGGCACAATCTGCGGTATCTGCCGTAGTTCACCGGTCAATGCCAGCTCACCGATAAATACCGAGTCCTGTGGTACCGCTCTGGAATTAATCGAGCTGAGCAGGGCTGCAGTGACCGCCATATCGGTTGAGGTTTCCGAATCGGCCATCTTCAAACCACCGACCAGACTGATATTAATATCGTAATAGGTGGGAATGCCGCCATGTTTTTTCAGTACGGCGGTGATCAGTGATAAACGGCTATAAGAAACGCCGATACAGTTGCGGATCGACTTTTCACCTTCGACTTCCGTGGCTAATGCCTGGATCTCAATCAGAAGATTGCGTGCGCCATCTTTGATCACCGTGATCGCTGAGCCCTCAAAGTGCTGTTCACTGCCGGAAAGGAAAAGGCGGCTGGGATTATCAACGGAATGCATGCCTTTTTCGGTCATTTGAAAAATACCGACCTGCTCGGTATCACCAAAACGGTTCTTATCGGCACGGAGAATGCGCACCGAAGCATCATTGACCTCGATATGCACGGCGGTATCAATAATATGCTTAAGCGTCTGCGGTCCGGCCATCTGTGAATTTTTATTGACCTGGCCAACCAGAATAAGCGTGATGCCGTGTTGTTTACATAATCTGTTTAAGATTTTGGCGCAGGTTTTAACCTGAGTGACACCGCCGGCCGAGCCTTCCGCTGCATTGGATTCAAATGCCTGAATGGAATCGGCAATCAGAAACTTGATATTGTTTTCCACACACTGCTCGACAATATCTTCCACACAATCGGTATCGGAGAGGAGAAAGTTATCCTGATTAAAATTCAATTTTAAACGCTCGATACCGCGTTTAGCCCACTGACTGAGGCTCTCTTCTGCCGTAACATAAAGCGTCTGCATAGAGTGCGACATCACCTCAGCTACTTTAGTCAGCAGAGTCGTTTTCCCTGCACCGGGATCACCGCTGAGCAAAACAACGGAGCCGAGCGTAATACCGCCGCCAAGGACGCGATCCAGCTCGGAAAGTCCGGTGCTGACTCGGGCTGCATTTTCGACCTGTACGGTAGAGATACGCTGTACACCATTGCTCGATGTGCCGGCATAACCTGCACTTTTATTGCGGTTAATTGCCGCATTCACCGATTTCGAGGCGCTTGATGCCGCTTCGCGAAATTCAGTAATGGTATTCCAGGCTTTACATTCGCTGCATTGTCCCTGCCATTTTGTATAGTCTGCACCACATTCACTGCATACATATGCAATTTTCATCTTTGCTTTTGCCATTTCTTTATCCTGCTGTTTTAATTATTTTCACTGATCTGCTGATTATGTGTGCGAATCGCATCCTGTATATCCGCGTACTTGTACCCCCGGGAAAGTAAAAAGCGCATCGCTTTATCGTGCAGTTTACGATCGCTTATTTCCGTTTTAAATTTACGTTCCAGCAGTGTAATTGCTTCACTCAAATAATCACAATCATCAACAGGATGGGCTTCATTATGCAGCTCAATGGCCTTAAAGATATCATCAAAACCATGGCCCTTACCCTGCAGAAAAGCCATCGCCTTCTGTTTGCTGCTTTGATTGGCCAGAGGCTTGTTATATTTCTTATCCAGAAGCTCTGTAGCACTGGCAATATAATCAAACTGATCATCGCTACAAACAGTGAGCAGCAGATCCGTGGCGATGCCCTTACGCTGCAGGTCTCTTTTAATACGGTTAATGCCATAGCCTTTATTTTGTGAGGAGCGAATAAAACTTTTCGCAAAGCGCGCATCATTAAGGTAGTTATATTCAAAACACTCAGCAATAACCGCATCAATCCACTGCTGATTATCTGTTTTACGTGCGAGTTTTTCACGTAACTCATTTTCGCTATGATCACGCCGGCCTAAGTGCCAGAAAGCAGAGCTGCGTACAGAATCAATATTTTTGGCCGGTTTTATCGGTTGATGAAATGACATAATTGCGCGTTTACCTGAAATTGTCAGTGTGAATACTATTGTGAATAGTGAGCTGTTTTTATATACAGTTAAATTGTAGCCAAAATGAATCTTAAAGCAATGTTTAAGTTGATTTGAGTGCAGCCTTCTCAGATGCAGGAATCAGCATCTGAGTAGAGGCAGGGGAGTTTGTTGTTTAAACTTTAAACCAATCAACGCAATGGCTGGGCTGCACGGCAAATTTATAACTTAACGCAGCAATGCTTTGTTGATCGCTAATTTCTGTGGCGTGAATACCGCTGCTGATAAATAAGCTTGATATGGCGGCATTATTAGCCCCTGCTATATCGTGCTCCAGGCTGTCGCCGACAGCAATGGCATTATCCCATCCGCCCACTAACTTTTTGCACATGCTATAAATTTCCTGCTGCGGTTTGCCATGCCAGTGAACGGTGCCGCCCATCTCCTGATAGGCCTTGGCAATGGCGCCCGGGCAGGTTTTTAACAAGCCCTCTGGTGTCATCGCCACAAGATCCGGATTACTGACCACTAATTCAAGGTTGCGCTGCCGGGCAGTTTTAAGATCATCGAGATAGTTTTCAAGGTTGCCGCGGTCAACCCCGCTGCAGAGAATGAATGATGCCTCATCGATATTACTGTCCGTTAACCCGCAGTCATCAAGCACACTTTGGTCATTATCCCAGGTAAAGAGCAGGGTATTTTTCCCCAGATGCTTAAACTTTCCGCTATTAAAATTATGGCGCATATGATCGCCGGATGTTAATACATCGAGATAGAGATCCCGGTCAATGCCCGATTCAGCTAAACGCTGGTAAGAAAAAGCACTGCTTTTGCCGCTATTGGAAAGGATCACCACTTTCTTATTATGCTTCTTTAAAAACTGTAGTGCTTCAATCGCCTCTGCAAAAGCTTGGCCGCCGTTATGCAGAACACCCCATTGATCCAAAATAAATGTATCAAACTGATCGATGATATCTTTAAGACCATTAATTATTTTCATGTCATTCCTATCTCTGCGGTATTTTAAAATCAGGCGGCTATGTAATTAAATTAAGCCGGCATACTATATACCGGTTACCAATAAAAATGCAAAAAGCCGCAGCGCCGCGGCCTATAGCCAAGTATCTAAATTAGCATCTTCACAGCAAATAAGTATATAATTGCCGCTTTAATTTTCCCGTATTTAAGAGAGCTTTGATGTTATTAGAACCTTATTACACAAAACGTGGCAATGTCATTAGTATTTCAGCCGAGCAGGCAAGCAGCTTTGCTAAGCAACAATGCCATGATTTCAATCCTATCCATGATCCTGACAATAAGCGTTTCTGTGTACCGGGCGACTTGCTTTTTTCGTTGGCTTTAAATGAATATGGGATAAGTGAATCAATGAGCTTTACCTTTACCAATATGGTTGGAGCGGATATGGGACTGATTTTCCCCGATGTCGATGGCGAGCATATTGTTATTAGCAATGAGCAGGGTAAAAGTGTATTGGAGATCAGCAGACAGGGCAGTAGCAGCCATGATCCGGAGCTGATTGGCTCTTTAATTAAAAACTATGTGCTTTTTTCCGGGCAGAATTTTCCAACCTTATTGATGCCGTTAATGAAAAAACACAATGTTATGTTCAATCCGGCACGTCCGCTGGTTATGTATAACAGTATGAGCTTTGAGTTTGATACCTTAGCACTGAATAATCCGGTCAATGTTAAGCTGGCTGACTCGGTTTTTGAAGTGCAGCCAAAGCGCGCTGATAACTTCCTGCACTTTGATATTGCCGATGGCGAACAAAGGATCGGTCGCGGCATCAAGAAGTTAGTGGTTGCCGGCTTAAAACCCTATGAGCATGAATCAATTACTGCATTTTCCGATGCCTATGAAGCGCGTCGAGCTGCTTTTAAATAGGCCCTTGCTCCGCTATAAAACAGCGTTATAATGTGCAGCCCGAAAGGGCTAAACTTTTAACCGCGGGTTCCCTCACCCCGCAAACTTTACAAATAAAAAGGTCACAATATGTTAATGTTAACAACACAGCAGACCCGCCGTGCACTTATGCTATTGGTCAGCCTGCATATCTCAATTATCTGTGCCAGTAACTACCTAGTTCAATTACCTTTTCAAATCTTCGGCTTTCATACCACCTGGGGAGCTTTCAGTTTCCCCTTTGTTTATCTTGCAACTGATCTTACCGTCAGAATATTCGCTCAGAAGGCTGCTCGAGAAATAATTTTTAAGACGATGTTTCCTGCACTGCTGCTTTCATATCTGCTCAGTGTGGTCTTTCAGCAGGGAGACTTTCAGGGTTTTGCAGCACTGACAGAGTTTAATAATTTTGTTTTCCGTATCGCTTTTGCCAGCTTTTCTGCCTACTTGTTGGGGCAGTTAATGGATATCACAATCTTTGCGAAATTAAGACAACTGCGCACCTGGTGGGTCGCGCCTGCGGCCTCAACTATTATTGGCAATTTAGTTGATACGCTTGTCTTTTTTGGATTGGCATTTTATGCGTCAACGGATAGCTTTATGGCGGCGCACTGGCCGGAAATTGCCGGTGTCGATTACGGCTTTAAACTTATTATCAGTTTATCGTTATTTCTGCCTGCCTATGGTGTGTTGTTGAAACTACTGGAGCGGAGACTTATTCAGCTGCCGCAGCAAGGCCTGGCTTAACAGGCAATAAAGGCGCTGGCAACGGAGTCCTGATAGGCTCCGTTGTTAATTAAAGGGATAGCAATTGCAGCACAACATGCTAATGATAAACCTACCGCGGCAGTGTAAATTTTTTAACAACAGGTTTCACTAACTTGGCAAAATCGCTATAGGCTAATTTGATCAGTTCTGAATGAGAGCCTGCTGTAAAAGCAATCTCTTCAGCTGTAGTTAATGCTTCTGCGACATATACCTGCATATTATACAAGTTGCCAAAAGGCGGCATGCAGCCAACCTGGCAATTTGGAAACAAGCTGATAAATTCATCTTCCTCTGCTAATTCAACCTGTTCGGCGTTAGTGACAGTTTTCAGTAAATCAAAGTCAATTTTATTCGTTGCCGGTAAAACAACCATGGTCATTTCGCCGTCAATTTTCACCATCACGGTTTTGGCCAACTCTTTACCCGAAAAGTGGGCCGAAGCGGCCACTTCAAGTGCAGTAAAGGCGCTGGAATGGCTGATGGCAACATATTTAATATTATTTTCATCTAAATAATCTTTCAATTTTTTAAGCGGCATAACGCCCCCCTTATCTGATCTCAAAAAACAACGCGACTCTCTTATCCAGCATAGTCGAGATTGCATCTTTTTGTAGGGCGGTTTAGCGCGGGGGCAACCTTTTATGTGCAGTAGAGGACTATTCTGTATTAATGAGCGTTACTATTGTTCTGCCAAAAGCTGCGCCTTAGAGGCAGTTATAATCAGACTGCGGTTATGATTGGACTCAGCTTTTTCGGCTGCCAATACACCCGCCAGTGCGATTAGGTTTGCTATCAGCATGGTTAAGATCATCGGCCACAGCGAATCATGGCTTAATATAGCTGCCAGGGCACTGACAGTAGCAGAAATGCCGTATTGCACGGCGCCAAGTAACGCCGAAGCGATACCGGCACTGTTTTCAAAATAGTGCATAAAGCAGGTGCTGGAGTTTGGCATAATACCGGAGATGGCACCAATACAAATCACAAAGCCGGTAACAGCAAACCAGAGGTTTTCAGGGGCGAAATGCATGGCAGTGACTAATATCAGCGCTCCGAGCAGCTGCATGGCAAGGAAAACTTTTAATAAACTTGCCGGTTCATAGCGGCGCAATAATAAGCTGTTGATTCGGTTAATAATGATAATAGCGCTGACATTGGCAATAAATAATCCGGAAAAGAGTTTTTCGCTGACTTGAAAGTGCTCTATATAGGCAAAGGGGGCATTGGTAATAAAGGTCATCAGTACAGCATGGCTGAACCCTTGTGCGAGCAGATAACCAAGTGCGCGGCGCTCACTCAGTAGCGAAAGAAAGCCTGCGGAGCTGTGGCTTTTTTTGTTTTTTTTAGCCTTCGGAATCACCAAAAAAGCACTCACAGCGACAAGCACAGCAACGATGCTGAGTAGAATAAAAATCCAATGCCAGCTTAAGCTGTGCAGTATCAGAGTGCCGACGCTTGGCGCAATTGCAGGAGCAACCATCATAATCAATGCAATCAGTGAAAATAAGCGGGCGGCTTCTTTGCCGACGGCATTATCCCTTATAATGGCAGGTATGCCGACCACGGCAATGCCCCCGCCGAGCGACTGTAGCACACGCCATATCCACAACATGGTTAGTGATTGGGTATTGGCAAGCAGCAAACTTCCGATAGCAAAAATCAGCAGGCCAAAAACGATAATCGGCATACGACCAAAGCGATCCGATAATGGTCCGCCAATCAGTTGACCAATAGCCAGACCCAGTATATAGATGCTGACGGTGATCGCGACTAATGATGTCTTGGTATTTAAGTCATTCGCTATCATAGGAATAGCCGGCAGATAGCTGTCAATGGCAAAGGGCGTCATGGCAAAAATGGCTGCCAGCAGTAGCAGTAACGGCATGGATATAGTAGTTTTCATTGCTGTCTCTCATTTATCTTTCCGGGAAGATAGTATCTGGATTTTGTCTTTCTAGCAAGGTATATTTGTTCCTCCATTAAGAGGGAAGATAATGTCTAAACAAGAAAGTGTTGCGAATATTTTGCAAAAGTACGAGCTAAATTGCCCTGAATCCTTTAAAACTTATTTACCGACCATCCTGCGCATACATCGTATTCATGATTATCTGCATCAGGGGCTAGATCTGGTCATAGAAAAATATGCGCTGCAGCGCGCCGATTTTGCGGTGCTGATGACGCTGCGCAGAGAAGGGCGGCCTTACTGCTTATCTCCTACCGAGCTCTATTGCTCTATGCTGTTCAGCTCCGGAGGTTTAACCAAAGTACTTACCCGAGTGACAGAGGCGGGTCTGGTAACGCGTATTGCTAATCCCGAGGATAAACGCAGTAAATTAGTCAAATTAACAGAAACAGGCAAGCAGCTGATTGATAAGCTTCGTCATGAACTCGATATCTGTGAGCAGAAAAAGATGAGCGTATTAGCCGAATCGGAACAACAGCAGCTAAATACGTTGTTGGAAAAGCTGCTAAGCGCCTGGGAGTAATCTGAAAAGCCTATTCAGCCAACTGTAAATTTTGACTGCAGCGCCAGCTGATACTAACGTTAGCAGGCAATATAAGTTTTTCTTCGCTTATTTAACAGTTAAGGAGCAGGAAATGAAACGATTAATGACATATGCATGGTTATTGCTGTTTGTACCGTTGGCGAGTGCGGAGGGTAAATTTATCACTTACCAAGTAAAAGGGGAGGCTTATCAGGGTTACTATATCAGCCCATCGCGTGACGCGCCCCTGATTTTGCTTGTCCATGACTGGGATGGTTTAACTGACTACGAAGTGCAGCGTGCCAATATGCTGGCGGATTTAGGTTACAGTGTTTTTGCGGCAGATCTTTTTGGGCAAGGGATAAGGCCGACAGAAGTTAAGGATAAACGCCAGCATACCGGCGAGTTATACCAAGACCGGGCGAAAATGCGCGCCTTGATGAGCGGCGCTTTACAGACGGCCAGCGCTAATGGTGCAAATGCTGAAAACGCGGTTGCCATGGGCTACTGTTTTGGCGGGGCGGCGGTGCTCGAATATGCTCGCTCTGGTGCTGATTTGAAAGGCTTTGTGACATTTCATGGCGGCTTAGCAACGCCTGCCGGACAGGATTACAAACAGACCCGCGGTAAGCTGTTAATTCTTCATGGCAGCGCCGATAAAAATATCACCATGGCGCAATTCGCAGCACTGGCAACGGAATTAGAAGCACATAAGATCAGCCATGAGATGATCACCTACGGCGGCGCACCGCATGCTTTTACGGTATTTGCTTCAAGTGCTTATCGTGCAGATGCCGATAAAAAATCCTGGGTTCGTTTTACTCAGTATTTGCAGGAGACGTTAGTACACTAATCAGCCAAAAGTTCGGACATCCAAACTTTTTATGGCATTACGTAGTAATAGAGCAGCTTCATAAAAAAAGGCCTGTACAGAGACAGGCCAAGGAGCTTAACTTAATAGCTACATTTTTTCGGTAAATGTACGTGTAATAACATCTTGTTGCTGCTCTCTGGTCAGCGAGTTAAAACGAACCGCATAACCTGATACTCGAATGGTCAATTGAGGGTATTTTTCCGGGTGTTCAACTGCATCAAGTAACATCTCACGGTTCATGACGTTGACGTTCAGGTGCTGGCCGCCTTCAACATTAATACTTTCTTCATGATGGAAATAACCATCCATCAAAGCTGCCAGGTTTTTCTTCTGCGTATCCATACTCTTACCCAAGGCAGTTGGGACGATGGAGAAGGTATACGAGATACCATCCTTCGCATAAGCAAACGGAAGTTTCGAGACTGATGTTAATGAGGCAACTGCACCATTTTGATCACGTCCATGCATTGGATTTGCACCCGGGCCAAACGGCATGCCTGCACGACGGCCATCAGGTGTATTACCTGTTTTCTTACCGTAGACAACATTTGATGTGATGGTCAGAATAGACTGTGTTGGCATAGCTTCACGATACATTGTCATTTTCTGGATCTTCTTCATAAAGCGCTCAACAAGATCACAGGCAATGCTGTCAACACGCTCATCGTTGTTACCAAATTTCGGATAATCACCTTCGATGTCAAAATCAACCGCCAGACCATCTTCATCACGGATCGGTGTTACCTTAGCAAATTTGATCGCGGCAAGAGAATCAGCTACTACCGACAGACCTGCGATGCCACAAGCCATTGTCCGGTGAACATCGCGATCCATCAATGCCATCAGTGATGCTTCATAGCTGTAGCGATCATGTGAATAGTGGATAATGTTCAATGCAGTGACATATTGTGTAGCAAGCCAATCCATCATCTTATCGAAATGTGGCATTAGGCTTGCAAAATCCAGAACCTCATCTGTAATTGGAGATTGTTTAGGACCAACCTGAACCTTGGATTTTTCATCAACACCGCCGTTGATTGTATAAAGCAGGGCTTTTGCCAGATTTGCACGGGCACCAAAGAACTGCATATCTTTACCAACTACCTGCGGGCTTACACAACATGCAATTGCATAGTCATCATTGTTGAAATCCGGGCGCATCAGGTCATCGTTTTCATACTGGACAGATGAGGTTGTGATAGATACTTTTGCTGCATATTGCTTGAATGCATCAGGCAGCCGCTCAGACCAGAGGATGGTCATATTCGGCTCCGGAGCCGAGCCCATATTGTGTAACGTGTGCAGGTAACGGAATGTGGTTTTGGTTACCAGGGTACGTCCGTCAAGACCCATCCCCGCCATCGCTTCGGTTGCCCAGATTGGATCGCCGGAGAATAGGGTGTCGTAATCAGGCGTACGCAGGAAGCGAACCATACGCAGTTTCATAATGAAATGATCGATCAGCTCTTGCGCTTGTGGTTCGGTGATCACGCCATTGGCCAGATCCCGCTCAATATATACATCAATGAAGGTTGATGTACGGCCGAGTGACATTGCTGCACCGTTTTGTGATTTCACTGCTGCCAGGTATCCGAAGTAGGTAGCCTGGATCGCTTCTTGAGCTGATTGTGCCGGTGCGGACATATCGATGCCGTATTTAAGGCCCATAGTACGGATATCTTCCAGTGCTTGGATCTGATCAGCCAGCTCTTCACGCAGGCGAAGTGTTTTTTCTAAATCTTGACCCTGCTCCATGGAGGCTTGGGTTGATTCAAGCTGCTTCTGTTTGTCAGCTTTCAGGAAATCAATACCGTAAAGCGCCAGGCGGCGGTAATCACCGATGATCCGTCCGCGTCCATAGGCATCCGGCAGGCCGGTGATGATACCTGATCGGCGACAAGCCAGGATCTCTTTGGTGTAAAGATTAAAACAGGCGGTGTTGTGTGTCTTGCGATATTCGGTGAAGATCTTTTCAACCGCAGGATCCAGCTCGCGACCATACACTTCACAAGAGCTCTTAACCATACGGATACCGCCGTTGGCAATAATAGCGCGTTTCAGAGGTTTGTCGGTCTGCAGGCCGACAATGGTTTCCAGCTCTTTATTAATGTAGCCGGCATCGTGAGAAGTAATGGTTGATGGCAGGTCGGTATCAAAGTCAATAGGTGCATGGGTTCGGTTTTCTTCTTTAATGCCTTCTAATACATTCTCCCAAAGTGCAATTGTGGCCTCGGTAGCATCGGAAAGAAAAGATTCATCGCCATAATAGGGGGTGTAGTTGCTTTGAATAAAGTTGCGGGTGTTGACCTCGGTTTGCCAGTCGCCTGCTGCGAAGCCTTGCCAGGCCTGTTGCATTTCAGTTGTCGGTGTTGTCATATCTGATACCTCTAATGTTTATGGAAAATAATTATGCTCTGCATAAATCTGTTAATTTTTCCGGAGTAACCACTAAAAGGATCAGGTTCAAGAGCAATGACACTAACTAAAACTATCTCGATTGAGTGGTACTCAGCGTTGATTTCAATTTTCTTTTTAACTGGCAAAATAATATAGCCAACATTGGTTATGAGTAAAATGAATGGTTTTCATTTTTTAAATGCATAAAATGCATAAAGTGTTTTCAGGTCTGTGTTTGGCTGATTGTCTGCTTTAATTTCAATGGGTTATTATTAAATCTGACAGCTTCACATAAAACTGTGCAACGATAGCCATATCACAAATATAAAAGGCTGATTAGATCGTCAGTGTTTTTTGAAAGATCGACTTGATTGTTCAAGAGTTGATTGTTATTAGAGCAGTTACGAGAATAGGGCATCTCATCAGGGCAGTTAAATCATCTGCTTGGTGAGGGGAAAAAGTGCTTCCATAATGAAAAGGATGCTTAGCTAAAACTGGATTATATTAAAAAACGAAAAGTGAATGGTGAAACCCGTGGTAATGAGAAAATATGTCGAAAATTGAATTTCTCATTTTGGGATTATCTGCATGAGCGTTTTCACCACTGACAAGTATTCCCTTTATTATCAGGGTTAAGTTACCATTATTAGAATCGAGCTTTGCCACTGGTCTATGAGAAGTTACCTTTTCTGCACTTAAGCCATTTGTAAATGTTAAGATTACAGTGATTATTGTGTTTTTTATAAGATATTGTAATTAAAAAATGGCAATGACCGAGCAGTTAACTTGAACAAAGCCTAATAAATGAGATATTTAATGCCTGAAAAGAAGCCTCTCTTAAATAAACAAATTCCACAGATTGACAAGCAGAATCCGCCGCTTGAGATTATTTATCGCGATCAGCAGCTTATTGCCATTAACAAACCCTCCGGGTTATTAGTACATCGCAGTTGGCTTGACAGCCATGCGACAGAGTTTGCCGTGCAGAAGCTAAGCAAGCAAATTGGTCAGTGCGTTTATCCCGTACATCGCCTTGACAGGGCGACGTCCGGCGTTTTGCTGTTTCTGCTCGACAAATCCCATGCCACCGACTTGATGGAGCAGTTTGCGCAGCAAAAAACTGAAAAACGTTATTTAGCCGTGGTGAGAGGGCATATCGGAGCCGGTAAGCTGGATTACGCGTTGAAAAGGAAACTGGACAGAATTGCAGATAAAAATGCCAACCCGAATAGCGAAGCACAAGCTGCTGTGACTCATTATCGAGGGCTTGCGCAATGTGAATTGCCGATTGCGGTCGCGCCCTATCCACAATCACGTTATTCGCTGGTGGAATTGCTTCCGAAAACGGGTAGAAGGCACCAGCTGCGCCGCCATTTGAAACATCTGCGCCATCCTATTATCGGTGATACCACGCATGGTGACGGCAAGCATAATAAAATGTTCCGTCAGGAGTTTGCCAGCCATCGTTTGTTACTGCATGCCGCTGAACTAACTTTTATGCATCCGCTAACGGGGAAAAAGGTGACGATCCATGCGCCGCTCGATAGCAAGTTTAATGTACTTTTAAAGAAATTAAACTTGGCCGTTTAATCTTATCTTCACGATCAGGTGGAGGCGCTATTGCAAAAGTGCTTTCTTTTTGTTTTCAGTATCCGCTTTCCAGTTATTCCTAACTCGCTGAGTAATATTGCCATTTTCAGAAAACAATATAGACAATAGAGTGGCAACACTATATAAAAGGCGCAGGTTTTTCATGGCTGGGCAGCAGCCCGGTTATTTTCTGCCAATACTCTTTTAACCTGTCACGAGGTGTCTGTTGTTTTCTATTCCTGCTACATTCTGGCTAAGCCTATACTTTATCTCTTTCTTTTTTATCTGGGGAATATTCTTACCTTTCTGGGGTGTTTGGCTGGAAGATCAGGGGCTATCCAGTGGCGCTATCGGCTCACTGTTTTCTATTGGTCTGGCGTTACGCTTTGTCAGTAGCCTCAGCTTATTACCAAGAGTATCAACGGGACAAGGTTTATTACGTTTATTGCGTATTTTGGCTTTTCTCATATTGGTGGTATTTAGTGTCCTGTTTTATCTGCAGGGGGAATTATGGTTGGCCATTATTACCTTATTGGTCAATTTTTTAATGGCGCCTATGATTCCATTGGGTGACATTATAGGTGCACGTTTAGTTAAGCAGATAGGTTTAGATTACGGGCGGACGCGGTTATGGGGCTCATTAAGCTTTATTGCCGGATCAACCTGTATAGGTTGGTTCATTGCCGGATATGGTAAACAGGCTATTTTATGGGGCATCGTCTGCGCGACTCTGGTTATGTGGTTACTGAGTCTGCTGCGCCTTGCTCCCCGCTTAGAGGATGGAGTCTCGGCACAACAAGTCCCCGGGCAATCTCTGTTGTCATTATGCAAACGTCCTAATGTGCTGCTGTTTTTAATTATTGTCGGTGCGGTGCAGGGCAGTCATGGTGCTTATTATGCTTTCAGCGCTATTTACTGGAGTCGTGAAGGCCTTTCCGAAGTATCCATAGCATGGTTATGGGCGATTGGTGTCTTTGCCGAAGTTTTGCTGATGCGTTTTAACCATAAACTGTTCAGTCGCTGGTCAATCAAGCAGATGCTTTTATTAGGCTTAGTGGCTGCGATACTACGCTGGTTAGTACTGGCATTGACGACTGATGTTTATGTGCTGGCGATGGTGCAAACATTTCATGCTTTCACTTTTGCAGTAACCCATCTGGCGGCGATCCGTTATATAGGCTTGCAGAAAAATGTCGAGATGGTGCGTTATCAGTCATTATATTCCGGTCTTGCTTTGGGACTGATGACCGCCTTGTTTACCTACATTGCCGGCATACTGTTTGAGTCACTGCAGGGCAATATATTTTTTATGATGTCAGTACTGCTAATACCGGTTTTATGGTGCATAAAAGTCTGGAAAGTTGAGTGACTTTTATCAGATTGTTTAAAATAGGGAGCCTTCAATTTTTCAGCTTTTGAGGCTCCTGGGAAACGAAAAACAATTATCCTCGGCGTTTCCGCATTCAAAATTTTCTGCGTGCTACAATTACCCCAGCTACACCTGCTTACAATATGAAGCCGTATCTGCTCAGCAAACAACATCTGATTAGGGCTGCAACATCTCGCTAAGGTTTATCATACATTGGCAACAAACTTCAAAATAATGATGTAACAAGTATAATTAATTGGTATTGCAGTCAGGGTTAGGTTTTTATTTTATAATTATTTGTTATTGAAATGTTAACAATTATTTTTTGTTTTATTATTAATGTTTCTGTGTTTTTTAAGTTTTTATCAATGAAGCAAGTGCATCTTTTTTAAGAAATAAAGACAGCAGGTATCACCAGAACATCAATCTATGCTGTTGCTTGGAATACTGCCGTGTTTGTTACTACAATGTTAATTGAGGTTGAAGTGTTATTTTTTTAGTTATGCATGTTTCTTAACCTTTCAATATATTCCACTGTTATTTTTAAGTGGTATTCACGGCGCGAATGGCTTTTGTGAAAAGGGGCAAAGGATGAAAGCATCAGATTATGTTATTGAGTTTTTAGTAAAACATAAGATTGATAAAGTGTTTGGTTATGTTGGAGGGAATAACGCCCATATAATGGACTCGATAGACAACCATAAAGAGATGGAAATGGTAAACTGTATACATGAACAGGGCGCAGGGTTTGCCGCGGAAGGTTATGCTAGAGCTACGGGCAAAATAGGTGCGGCAACAGCCACTAGCGGGCCCGGTGCAACCAATCTGGTGACGCCAATCGCAAGCTGTTTTTATGATTCAACCCCAGTTATATTTATCACCGGACAGGTCAATACTTACGAGTGCCAAAAGACAGCAGACTGTGAAAATAATGCCCCGGTCAGGCAAATAGGATTCCAGGAGACAGATATTGTCAATATCGCCAGGCCCATTACCAAATATGCGGTACTTATCGATAATATTCATGAACTAAAATATGAGCTTGAAAAAGCGCTTTATTTAGCCGTAGAGGGCAGAAAAGGGCCGGTATTAATTGATATTCCGATTGATATTCAATATATGGATATTGATTTTGAAGGTGAAAAGTCGTTTTACGACAGTGAAGACTATAAAGCATCACCTCTGGAGAAGGAGATCGATACTGAGATTGAAACAGTCGCGGAACTTATCAATCATTCAATGCGTCCGGTTATTTTAGTCGGAGGCGGTACCAGAATATCCGGTGCTGAATCAGAGCTTAATACCTTATTAACTAAAACGAATATTCCTGTCGTCTGTACCTTGCTGGGTAAAGACCTCGTCAAGGAGAGTTACCCCTATAATATTGGTTTTATCGGCGCATACGGTAACAGATGTGCAAGCCTGACATTAGCGAATAGTGATTTACTGCTTATACTCGGCGCCAGGCTTGATGCGCGGCAAACAGGCAGGCAGGCTACAAGCTTTGCCAGAGCTGCAAAAATTGTCCAGGTTGATATAGATAAGCATGAAGTAAACCGCAAGATTAAAGTCGATTGCTTCTTAAATATGGATATAAAAAGTTTTATCGATAAGCTAAATAGTAAAGACCTCAATACCCAAATAGATTTCTGGCAGGACAAAGTCTTAAGCTATAAAAAAACATACTCATCACTTTATACTCTTGATCAGAAAGAGAAAATGCCTAATAAAATTATTTCATTTATCTCTCAATATGCAAGAGCGGGTGACATAATTTGTGCTGATGTCGGCTTGAATCAAATGTGGACGGCACAATCTTTTGATGTAAAAGAAGGACAAAGGATCCTTTTTTCCGGCGGCCTCGGCTCTATGGGCTGCGCCTTACCGACGGCCATTGGCGCAACCTTGGGCAGTGGTAAACGAGCAATTATTATCGCCGGTGACGGTGGATTCCAGATGAATATTCAGGAACTGGAAATACTCAAAAGAAGAAATTTAGCGATAAAAATTTTTATCATGAATAATGCCTTTTTAGGCATGGTCAGACAGATGCAGTCAGAATTTTTAAATGAAAATTTTATCGGTACGCAATACGATTACAGTGTTCCGCAGTTTAAAAATATTGGCCAGGCTTACGGTATTAAAAGTCATGTCGTTGCTGAGATGAATGAGATAGAGGCCATTATTAAGTCGAGTTTACAGAACGATGAGTGTGAACTTGTCGATATACAACTAAGTGACGCTAAACATCTGGTTGAACCAAGACTGGCAGGGAATAGGCCGATGGAGGATATGGTGCCTTTCTTAAGCAGAGAAGAGCTAAAAATGCAGATGGTTATTAAGCCGTTGGATGAAGATGAATAGACGACCATTATAATCATCATTATTACTGGGAGCTATTAGTTGTTCTTGATGGTATAAAACCAGATTCGAAGGTACAGGGGATATCCGCTTATGCTGATACGACTCATAAGATTTAGATGTAGTACCAGGTGCAAAGAGGTAGAGCTTGATTGTAAACTATAGAAAAAGCAACGCTTAGAGGATTTAAAAAAAGCGTCGCTAACAATCAATGCCGAGCAGACATCCATTGCCAACACCAATAAAACTGAATGCCAATTTTCAGAACCAGTGCCGAAAATATTTTCATTTGTTTTTAGTAAAGTCAACACAATCACCTATCCTTATAAATATTGGTAAGCTACTGACAAGGAAAAAAGAATGATCCCTATTTCAAAAGTTTGGTACCCCAATAAAGAAAAAATGCATGCCTATCTTGATAAGATCTATGAAACAGGCTGGGTTACAAATAATGGCCCTTTGGTGCAAGAGTTCGAAAGAAAGCTTGAAGACTACCTGGGAGTCAAAAACCTGGTCTGTGTCGCGAATGGCTCAATCGCGTTAGAAATGGCATATACCCTGTTAAAACTAAAAGATGAGGTCATTACCACTCCATTTACCTTTGTCTCTACCACAGATACTTTAATTTCCAAGTGCCTCACGCCTGTTTATGCCGATATTGATAAAGACTACTTCACTTTGGATCCCAATAATATTGAAGAGGTGATTACCGATAAAACAACGGGCATTGTTCCTGTGCATGTTTATGGTAATGCTTGCCACGTCGATGAAATAATGGAAGTTGCCAGAAAAAATAATCTAAAAACCGTCTTTGATGGTGCACATGCATTTGGTATCAAATACAAAGGTCAAAGCGTATTAAATTACGGTGATATTTCCACACTGAGTTTTAATGCTGTTAAGCTTTTTCACTCTATTGAAGGTGGCGCTCTGATCGTTAATGACGACAAACTATATCAAGAAGCCAGGTCAATGCGCCAATATGGTTTCACCCATATTAGTGGCGAAGGCTGCACACCCGGGATTAACGGAAAAATGAATGAGTTGGAAGCGGCTGCGGGATTATGTGTGCTCGATGAAATGGAAGAAGTTCAGAAAGAGCGCAAAGACAGTTATCTTTATTACGCTGAACATTTAAAGAATACCGTGCAGATGCAACGGCTGAATGAAGCTGCTACCTATAACTATAGCTATTGCCCTATCATTTTAAATTCCGTCGAGGAGATGCAGAAAGTAAAAGATGCACTTATTGCTCATGGAATCAAGCCGCGTCAATATTTTTCACCTTCGCTTGATATTCTGCCTTATGTGGAGCATCGCAAGACAATGACAATTTCCCGTGACTATACCAGCAGAGTATTATCCTTACCCTTGCATTCAGGCGCAGAGATCAAAGCAACGGAAGTGATACTTGATACGCTGAAAAAATATCGCGGATAATATTATTAAGGACTACAGGTGATTCTAAGCGTGTTGTTGAATCGAAGTTAACTTTATGAGAAAGGGAATAGCGTGAATATTTTATTTTGTAGTGTTGGCCGCAGAGGATATATTGTTGACTATTTTAGAAAACATCTTCCTGTAAACAGTAAGCTGATTGGCACCTCGGATAGAAATAGTTGTGATAGCGAGTTTACTTCCGGGTTTGCTCATTGTGATAAAAGTTATATCGTGCCGAGTATTAAAGAAGAGCAGGATTACATTAACAGCTTGTTGGATATCTGCGCAAAAGAGCATATTGGCATGCTGCTTTCGTTTTATGATTATGATGCCTATATATTGTCAAAACATTTACCGGCGTTTCAAGCTGTTGGTGTTAAAACTGTTATCTCTTCCCATAAAGTCAATACGATATGCTTTGATAAGCTTGAGACTTTTAAATTCTTAACAAGCGAAGGCTTGAAAAGCCCCTGGACGATGACTGCGGATGAAGTAGCAGCAGCGGACATTCCGTCATATCCTGTTATTGTCAAACCAAGATTCGGCTTTGGTAGTAATGCTATTAGTCTCGCCCATAACCGTAGGGAAGTTGATTTTTTTCTCAAATATTATGCTAATGAAGAGATGATTGTTCAGGAATTTCTACAAGGTGGCGAATACAGTTTTGATATCTTAAATGATCTTCACGGGATATTTGTTACGGCGGTCGTCAAAAGAAAAATGAAAATGCGCTCCGGTGAAACAGACCAGGGCTATGCAATTAAAGATGCGCATTTGTTTGACTGTGCAATGAAACTTGGCAGCAAATTGAAACATAGTGGGCCGCTTGATGTGGACTTCTTTCTCAAAGACGGTGAGCCGTATATTTTAGAGTTAAACCCGCGTTTTGGCGGCGGCTATCCCATTACCCATCTCGCAGGTATGGATTTTCCGAAAATATTAATCGATTTGGTCAATGAAACACTGCAGCCCTGTGACTATGAAAAATATCGTGATTATAAAGAAGGGATTGTGATGATTAAGGAGATGAATATTTTACAAGGTGAGTGCCATTGTCAAAGTTAGACTTGATATCAGCCAACCTGTCAATAATGCGTTGTGGTTTTTAAACGCACTTTTTAAGACGACCTGTGAACGCCATTAAAAAGCGATTTAAGGTCGTTTTTTATTTCTAATCTCTGTTTTGCTAAATTGCCCTGGCTAATTTAATCGAATATCACTTTGTCTCGGTCTTTCTATTAAGTATAATAAAAATCACTTCTAAATATAGTTCCCCTCAACGACAAGTTAGAGATCTGAAATATGTCAATAGAGCACACATGCAGTGATATTCGTTTGACCCAATACAGTCATGGTGCTGGTTGTGGTTGTAAAATTTCCCCAAAAGTTTTAGATGGCATTTTGCAATCATCGCTGCCTGCTTTTCTGGATCCTAATTTATTGGTTGGCAATGAAGATAAAGATGATGCGGCTGTTTATGATCTTGGCAATGGCAGCAGTATCATTAGTACGACGGATTTCTTTATGCCGATTGTGGATGATCCCTTTGATTTTGGAAGAATTGCAGCGACCAATGCGATCAGTGATATTTATGCGATGGGTGGCAAACCTATTATGGCGATTGCTATTCTCGGCTGGCCGGTTGATAAACTGGATGCGAGTATTGCCGCCAAGGTGGTGGATGGCGGCCGCTCCGTATGTCATGAAGCGGGGATCTCATTAGCTGGTGGGCATAGTATTGATGCACCTGAGCCTATCTTTGGTCTGGCGGTTACCGGTATTGTTCCATCTGATAAGGTTAAGAAAAATACCCATGCACAAGAGGGAGATCTGCTGTTTTTATCTAAACCTCTGGGTATTGGTATTTTAACCACGGCTGAAAAGAAGGGGTTACTGCAGAAGCAACATAAAAATTTAGCTCGCGATACTATGTGTCAGCTCAATAAATTCGGTATGCAGGTTGCAAATATCGAAGGGGTAAATGCAATGACAGATGTAACCGGCTTTGGTTTATTAGGACATCTATCGGAAGTTTGTGAAGGCGCGGGTTTATCGGCAACCGTTGATTTTGCAACTGTTCCTGTTTTAGATGGTGTTGCCGGTTATATTGAGCAAGGTGCTGTTCCCGGTGGATCACATCGTAATTTTGATAGTTACGGGGATAAAGTTTCTGCGTTATGTGACATACAAAAAACAATTTTATGCGATCCGCAAACCTCCGGCGGCCTGCTGATATCGGTACAAGAGTCAATGGTTAGCAGTTTGTTAGCAGCTGCCCAGCAGCAAGGGGTGAGTCTGCAGCAGATTGGTAAAATGCATGCACCGGTCGCTGAGCAATCTTTAATTAGCGTATTATAAAATGAATAAGTTGAAAGAGAAGAGCAACCCGGAAAGCTTAGATTCGCAACAGATATATCATTCTTTATTACTGGCTGGAACACCGTTAATTGATTTAAGGGCACCAGCGGAATTCGCCCAGGGCGCTTTCCCCGGCAGCCATAATTTACCCTTAATGACCGACAGTGAGCGGCAGCAGGTCGGTACCTGTTATAAACAGCAAGGTCAGGGAGCCGCTATTGCTTTGGGGCATCAGCTGGTTGCAGACGATATAAAAAATCGTATTGCTAAGTGGGCCGCTTTTAAAAAAGAAAATCCGACTGCCTGGCTGTATTGTTTCCGCGGCGGGTTGCGTTCACGCTTATCGGCACAATTTTTAAAAGATAATGGTGTGGATATTGATATCGTCCCTGGCGGTTATAAAGCATTACGGCGTTATCTTATTGAAATCATTGAGCAGGCTGCTAAACAACCGTTAACAGTGATTGGCGGCAATACAGGTTGTGCTAAAACACATCTTATTCAAGAGCTTGCTAATGGTGTCGATATCGAAGGGATGGCAAATCACCGTGGCTCCAGTTTTGGTAAGCAGGTGACGCCACAGCCTCGGCAAATTAATTATGAAAATCAGCTGGCCGTGGAAATTTTAAAAATTTTTGAACATAGTCGTTCATTTGTTCTGGAGGATGAAAGTAAATCGATTGGCGCTGTATATGTGCCGTTGCCTTTGTTTAACAGTATGAGCTGCGCACCTATGGCTGTTATTGATGATCCGCTGGAGATCCGTCTGCAACGTTTATGTCATGAATACTGCACAACAATGAGTGAGAAGTTTCATGCGGCCTTAGGTGAAGAGGCCGGCTGGCAAGCTTATAAGGAATATCTGCATCATGGTTTGTATGGTATTCGTAAACGTTTAGGTTTAGAAAAGTTCAAAGTGCTGAATGGCGTGTTGGATGATGCATTAATTACCCAGAAAAATACCGGCAGTAGCGAGGCACATCTTAATTGGATTTCAGTAGTTCTGAAGGATTATTATGATCCTATGTATCAATATCAGCTTTCCCGAAAAGCGCATCGCATACAGTTTAGCGGCACCTTTCAAGAGGTAAAAGAGTGGTTGCTGGAGAATAAAAAATAATAGAGTCAAACCAGGCGGAATAAATTCTGCCCTAAAAACAGCCGTAAAGTACATCAGCAGCGCACATCAGAGATTGTATCAATGTAGCTGCTTTTGTCTGGCAACTAACCCATAGGGCAGAGAATCAAACACCTCCGGGTGGCTGGTGACGGTTGGCACTGCATGTGCTCCGCGCCAGTCAAGTAGCATAATTGCCAGCACATTACGGTGTTCACCACTATTTAGCTCGATATTTCCGGTTGTTGATGGTATCAGACCATGTTCACGATTTATAGCGAGTTGAATCGCTTTCTGTGTCTTCATAACCACAGGATCATCAGCTAACCCGGCCAGCAGAAAGTTAATGCCTACTTCAGCAATCACATCCTCTTTGGCGCGGGCGATGATAGTATCAATATTGTGGTGGTAATAATCATACAGCCACTGGAAATCCTGCTCCTTGACCGGATACTGATAGTAGGCGGATGCGGCAAAGATAATATGGGTTAAGCCATAAATTTTATTGTTGAACTGCTGTTTTGACAGCTTGCTATCATTACTGTCCGGGTAAGTTTTCCTGAATGCGCGAATAAACTCGCTAACCAGATCCTGTTCGCCTAGCTGACGTAACCAGTAGACCTGGTTGGCTAATTGAGCGGCCCAAGCTTTAATCATAGTTTCATTCGTTGCGTATTTACTAAAATCATAACGTCGAATCACCTGACGTAATTTATCGTCTTCACGGTGTTTCAGGCCATATTCATTTGCCCGCGCCATTGAACCGAGCAAAGCCCCCCCTAAATAAAGGTATTCCGGCATCTGTTTTGTGGCTTGATAACGTAATTGACTGCGCGCACCGCTTTTCTTCTGATAACTTTTAATGCGCCTGTCGGCATAAGCCTGAATCTGCTGCGGAGTATAAACTTCGCCGGCAAACCTATTGAGCTGGCTGGCAATGCGCGCCATATCTGACCAAACCGTTGCTGCATATTTGCTATCCTGCGTCTGACGAAACATTCTTAATCCGTAATGCCCGGCTTTGAAAGCGGGTAAGGTAAAGAGTTTACTTTCATAGGTCGCCCGGAGCAGTTGTGCATCGCCCTTAAAGCTCGTTATTATTGTCTGCTCAGCAGTGACAAATGCTGATTTCTTACAGTAAAGCGCTGTTTCTGCATTACCACTAGCAGGTACAAGTGCTATCAGCGCCATATAGAGCAAAAGCGGTAAAGCTTTCAGTAGTAATTTCATAAATACTCCTCACCATGCGCAGAATAAGGCAATACTTATACTGCGCACAGAAAACGTACTATCATCAGTAAAGTCAGAAGTAAGGTGAAAATCCAGTATATGTGATTGAATATTTATCTACTCAGCCGCTTACAATGCAGATTAGGAGCTATGCTTGTTAATAGCTTTTGCACTTAATTTTGATAAGTAGTATAGGAATGACGATGAACATTATTCTAACTGGCATATTGATAGTCGTACTTACACCCTTGTCTTTGTTTGCCGTTAGTTTGTCTGCTACTGCTGCAACCGCTGCTGAAATAGAAGTGGCGATATTGCTTGCTCCGAAACAGCGTTCATCCTATGCAAAGATTTTTCGACAGTTTTCTAAAGAAACTGGGATAAAAGTAACAACAGTAGCCAGAACAGACACAGAGTACAAAGCCTATTTACCGTTATGGCTTTTAGAGGGGAAAAAAACGCCGGATATTATTTATTGGCAGGCATCAAAACGGCTCTTTTTTTATGCCGAAAAAGGTGTGCTACAGCCCATTACCGAGCTCTGGAGTGAAAACCACCTTGATGAAAATTTTTCCCATGTTAAAAACGCGGTCACCTATCGGGGAGAGATTTATGCGCTTCCTTTTTCCTACTATCATTGGGGGCTTTTTTATAGGAAAGGGCTTATTGAAAAATACGGTGGTGTAGCGCAGACCTGGGAGGATTTTATTGCTCAATGCGAAGCGCTGAAAAAGGATGGCATCACTCCCATTGGTATTGGTACAAAAAACAGCTGGCCAGCCGCCGCCTGGTTTGATTACATTAATCTGCGTCTCAATGGCTTATCGTTTCATCAGCAGCTCCTTGATGGCACGATATCATTTTATGATAAACGCCTGCAAAATGTGCTCCTTGAATGGAAAAAACTGATAGATAAAGGATTTTTCAATAAAGATAACAAAACATTATCGTGGGATGGGGTGCTGCCGAAATTTTATCGAGACAGAATTGCATTTACCTTAATCGGCAATTTTGCGACCAGTAAATTTCCTGAAAGGAGAATTGAAGAGATTGGCTTTATGCCTTTTCCCAAAATTAAGAATATACCCTTATATGAAGAAGCGCCGATGGATGTATTTATGATTGCTCGGGATACTAAGAATTTAAAAGCAGCAGAGCGTTTTATAAAATTTATGGCACGTGCCGATATTCAAGCGCAACATAATAAGGAGCTTGGTTATCTTCCTGTCAATAAATCAGCTCCTGTCGGTCAAGATCCCTTCACTCAAGCTGGGAACCGTCTGCTTAACCGGGCTGATGGCATGACACAGTATTTTGATCGAGATACCTTACCGGAATTTGCTGAAAAGGCCGTTCCTCTTTTTGCCGAATTTATTAATAGCGGAAACCTGCAGAAAATAACTGAAGACCTGGAGCAGACGAGGCTGGAAGTATTTTTCAAGTCGAATAAGCGACAGTGATGAAGGCCGGCGTTATATTTGCTGTTATGTCGTTACATATGATTAAATGCGAGTGACAGTTCAAGCTTTTTATTCACAACAACGTTAAATGATTAGAAAAAAGATGAAGAACAGATGTAAATGGTGCACAGAGGATCCTTTATATATTGCTTATCATGATCATGAGTGGGGGATTCCTGTCCATGATGATCGGCTTTTATTTGAGTTCCTGATTTTAGAAGGCGCTCAGGCCGGATTGAGTTGGCTGACCATTCTCAAAAAACGCGACAATTATAGAAAGGCGTTTGCCGATTTTGATTGTGAAACTCTCGCTAATTATTCACAAGAGGATATCAAGCGTCTTTTAGCTGACTCCGGTATTGTGCGCAATCGTCTCAAGATTGAATCGGCTATCAAAAATGCACAAGCTACTATTAAGATACAAAAGGAATTCGGATCATTAGATAGCTATCTATGGGGATTTGTTGGCGGTATACCTCAGATGAATAAGTGGAAATCGATTGCTGAACTTCCGGCTAAAACGGCAATTTCGGAAAAAATGAGTAAGGATTTAAAGAAACGTGGATTCACTTTTGTCGGACCCACTATCTGTTATGCATTTATGCAGGCAGTTGGCATGGTCAACGATCACACTGCAGATTGTTTTCGCCATAAGCAAGTTTGATATTTACTATTGATGCAGGAAACCTGATAGCAGTTCCATTCGTACAGGGTGATAGCTTAAAACAACATCCGTATTAATAATCAATCAGAGACACGGCCGGATGCATTGCCAATATTATTTTTTAGCAAGAAAGACTAAAGCAATCCCGCCTAGAATAAGCAGTGTTGCAAGAACCAGCGAATAGCTGAGCGCCTCGTTTAATAATACGGCCCCGCCAATAAGCGCCAGGGCGGGTACCGATAGCTGCACGATGGACGCTTTCAGTACAGAAATCCTCGGCAATACCATATACCATAGTGCATAACCGCCACCGGAAGCAATGGCACCCGATAATATGGCTAAAGCAGCACCTTCGCCGGTTATTTGCTGCCAGTCAAGCAGCCAGGGGCTTAACCCTATTGCCAGTATCGAGGCACCGAAAAAACTTTTCGATACGGAGGCTATGGCTGAGTTTGTCCGCTTGCCAAGTAAGCTAAAGCTGGCCCAACTGATCCCGGAAATAATCATTAATAAGGTAGCATAAAGGTCCGGGCGGGTTGCATCGGGCAGCAATAAATAAACAAAGCCGCAAAGCGAAACAGCCATTCCCAGGTATTCCATTTTTGCAATTCTACTGCCGGTCCATATATGAACAACAATCATAGTGATCTGTACAGAGGTAAAAAGAATCAGCGCACCAGTCCCCGTGGCAATACTGATATAAGCAAAAGAGAAGCTCAGCGCATAGCTAAACAGCAGCAATGCGCTGGCGAGCTTTATTTTTAAATTACCGGGCTTGTTCGTTTGTGAATCTGCAGCTGTTATTTTCAGAAGCATAAACAACACCAGCGCGCCCGAAACCAGGCGCAAAAAAGTAAAAGAGCCTGCGTCAATGGCAGCATTTAATAATGCCAAGCGGCATAAAATAGAATTTGCAGCAAAGGCCAGCATGGCGATTGCGGTTAAAAATAGCGTGTTATTGGTTAATTGCACCATGCGCACCGGTAGTTTGTGATGATAAATAGAGAGCACGCATCATAACAACAGGCTGATTAAAAACTAGATGATTTTTGACTATGTTATAGGTAAAGGAGATATAACAGCACTGCAAATACTTATTTAGACAGGGTATTTTAAAGATAACTTACTATTTTCTGAAATAAATAGAATGCTTTGCCGGTCTTTGTTATGACCTTATTGTAAAAAACATACAACTAGATCTTTAAGGAATACGGTGTAAATTGTAATAACAATTTATTGCCCTTAACTGCAATCTTTGGGCGAAGAATAACAGCCCGATGAGAACTTATTTTTGGAAGGTACATCATGAATAAAAAAAGGCTACTACTGCTCATCGCGGTTATGACATTAATCAGTCTGTGGTTTGTCTTTGATCTTGGCCAGTACTTTACCCTCGAGCAGGCAAAGCAGCAGCAATTGCTACTTCAGGATAGGATTGCCGAGTATCCTCTTCTTTCGAGCTTAAGCTACTTTGTCGTTTATATTGCGGTCACCGCGCTGTCACTTCCCGGTGCGGCCATTATGACGCTGCTTGGTGCTGCTCTGTTCGGCTTCTGGTGGAGTCTGATTTTAGTCTCTTTTGCCAGTTCCATAGGGGCAACCTTAGCTTTTCTATTCAGCCGCTTTATTCTACGGGATTGGGTGCAGAGTAAGTTTGGCAGGCACCTTGCGCCAATTAATGAAGGTATCAGAAAAGATGGCGCATTCTACCTCTTTACTTTACGCCTGATACCGATATTTCCCTTTTTCATCATCAATCTGCTGATGGGCTTGACCCCTTTAAGCACGGTTAAATATTATGTCGTCAGCCAGCTCGGCATGCTCGCAGGCACTGTTGTTTACCTTAATGCCGGTACCCAGCTGGGCAAAATTGAAACATTAAGCGGTATAGTGTCAACACCGGTACTCGTGTCGTTGGTGCTGCTCGGGTTATTTCCGCTGCTCGCCAAATTTACGATGAAGATTGTCAATCAACGTCGCGTATACGCCCATTGGCAGCGCCCGCAAAGTTTTGACCGGAATATGGTGGTAATAGGGGCCGGGGCAGGGGGACTGGTCAGCTCTTATATTGCCGCTGCGGTTAAAGCCAAGGTGACCCTTATCGAGCGGGAAAAAATGGGCGGAGATTGTTTAAATACCGGCTGTGTGCCGTCCAAGGCGCTGATTCGTGCAGCGCATGCGATGGCGGAAATCTCCCGAGCAAAAGAGTTCGGTATAACAACCAGCAAGGCGACGGTGGACTTTGAACAAATGATGGCGCGAGTGCACAATGTCATTGGCAAGATTGAGCCTCATGATTCAATTGAACGTTATTCGCAGCTCGGTGTTAACTGTATCAGCGGTACTGCGAATATTATTTCCCCCTGGGAAGTGGAGGTAAACGGCAAACGTATTACCACCCGCAATATTGTAATTGCCACCGGTGCGCGCCCGCTGGTGCCGAATATTCCCGGTTTGGATAAGGTTAACTACCTGACTTCCGACTCCATCTGGTCATTAACCGAGCAGCCGCAACGCTTATTAGTTTTAGGCGGCGGGCCTATAGGTTGTGAACTGGCGCAAAGCTTTAGCCGTTTGAGCTGTGCCGTGACCTTAGTGGAGATGGCGGAGCAGTTATTGATCCGCGAAGATCCGGAGGCTGCCGAGCTGGTCAGACAGAGTATGCAGGCTGACGGGGTGAATATTCTGCTTGCGCATAAAGCGCTGCGCTTTGAGTCTGTCACGGACAACGATGGAAAGCATGTGCAACGCGCCTACCTGGAGTTTAACAATGAACAAGTTATTGTTGAATTCGATGCCGTGCTGCTGGCATTAGGCCGTGTGGCTAATGTGCAGGGGTTTGGCCTGGAAAAACTGGGGATCAGTACCAACGAGCGGGGAACGGTGCAGGTCAATGAATATCTGCAGACAAAATACGCCAATATTTTTGCCGTTGGCGATGTTGCCGGTCCATTTCAGTTAACCCATGCTGCTGCTCATCAGGCATGGTACGCCGCCGTTAATGGTCTGTTTGGCCGCTTTAAAAAATTCAAAGCAGATTACTCGGTTTTACCTGCTGCGACCTATACCTCACCAGAGTTGGCGCGCGTAGGCATCAACGAAAAAGAAGCGATTGCGCAGGGGATTGCTTATGACGTAGTAACTTATGGCCTCGATGACCTTGACCGGGCGATTACCGATGGTGAAGATTATGGCTTTATCAAAGTGCTTACCGCGAAAGGCAAAGACAAAATTCTCGGAGCGACCATTGTCGGCAGTAATGCCGGAGAGCTGCTCGCTGAATTTACCCTGGCGATGCGCCATGGTCTGGGTTTAAATAAGATTTTGGCAACGATTCATCCCTATCCAACCATGAGTGAAGCGGTAAAATATACGGCCGGCGTCTGGAAGCAGGCAAATGCGCCGAAAAATGTACTGGCCTGGGTTGAAAAATATCATGCCTGGATGCGTAACGATAAAGCAAGCCACTCAGTAAAGACAAAGGCTGCTGCTGACAGCGCATTTTCTGGTACTATGTCGAAAAAAGAAAAGGATATCTAATGAAAAAATTATTTTGCGCATGGCTGCTTGCACTGGCAGCAAGCTTCACCCCGGCACTGGCCGCTTCTGATAACAAGGTTTCAGCGCAGTGGCAGGAAACGGTCAATAAAGCACGAGGGCAAACGGTCTATTTTAATGCCTGGGGGGGAAGCCAGGAGATCAACGCTTATCTGCGTTGGGCGAATAAACAGCTGCAGGCTGAATATGGTGTCACATTAAAACATATCAAAGTGGCCGATATTGCCGAAACAACACAACGTTTACTGGCGGAAAAAACGGCGGGTAAGGAAACCGGCGGCAGTGTTGATCTGCTCTGGATCAATGGTGAAAACTTTCGTTCGTTAAAGCAAGCCGATCTGCTGTACGGCCCGTTTACTGAGCTGTTACCTAATTGGCAGTGGGTGGATAAAAGTCTTTCTGTTTATGAAGACTTTACCGAGCCGACGGAAGGCCTTGAAGCGCCTTGGGGTGTCGGCCAGCTGGTATTTATTTACGATAAGCAAAGGTTAAGCAATCCGCCGCAGAATTTTGCGCAATTACTGTACCTGGCAGAATCTTTTCCCGGTAAAGTCAGCTATCCTCAGCCGCCTGAGTTTCATGGCAGCAGCTTTTTAAAGGCGGCTTTACTTGAGTTGACTGACAATCAGCAAGTACTCTATCAAGCCATTAATCCAAATACAGAGCCTGATAAATTTGCTCAGGTGACAGCGCCATTGTGGGACTATTTAGATAAGCTGCATGCTGTTGCCTGGCAGCAGGGCAAACGTTTTCCATCAGGAAGCAGTGAAACTGTTCAGTTACTTGATGACAGACAGCTGCTGCTGGCTATCACCTTTAATCCCAATGCAGCGAATGCGGCGATTGAACATGGAAAGCTGGTGGAAACGGCGCAGACCTATGCCTTTGCGCAGGGCGCATTATCCAATATTCACTTCTTGGCAATTCCATGGAACGCCTCTGCAAAAGAGGGTGCGCTGGTGGCCGTTAACTTTTTATTAAGCCCGAAAGCGCAGCAGCGTAAAGCCGATGCGCGTATTTGGGGGGATCCTTCGGTATTAAACTTAAAGGCAGCAACCAAGAAAGATGCGGCGCAGGGCTTTGCACTCTATAAATCGATTGCTGAGCCGCACCCGAGCTGGCAGACCGCGCTCGAGCTGGAATGGCAAAAACGTTATGCTAACTGATTATCAGGGGCATTGTTGATGCTTTTAGCAATGTGGGGCAGGCAATGATCCGTGCGCTGTACTTTATTACCCTGTTTATTTGTGCACTGCCTTTTATTCCTGGTCTATTAGGCCTTATTTTACCTGCTTTTTCATGGTTACCGTCGTTAGGTATGTTGACGCCCAATGTTAACGCATTTACGCTGCTTGCCTCCTGGCCGGGGTTATCGCACTCAGTACTACTGACGCTATTGACCGGATTAGGCAGTACCGTCTTAGCTGTTCTGTTTTGTTTTTTGCTGCTTAGGCAGTACTGGAATTCACCTTACTGGCAGCGTATTGAGTTGTCGCTTTCGCCTATGCTGGCCATACCGCATATTGCCTTTGCTATCGGTTTTGCCTTTACCTTCTCTTCGACAGGTTGGTTTTTTCGTACGTTGGAGGCACTGGGCTTTAATACTGAGGGCTGGTTCAGTATTATTCGTGACCAATATGCTGTGGGCCTTCTGCTTGCGCTGGCCATTAAGGAAACGCCGTTTTTACTGTTAATGAGTATCGCCGTACTGCAGCAAATCAAAGTTACGCAGCTGCTTTCAGTGGCATCCGCTTTAGGTTATAGCCATAAGCAGGCCTGGTTAAAGGTGATCCTGCCACAGTGGCTTCCGGCGATGCGGCTGCCTATCTTTGCCGTTGCAGCCTATGGCTGCTCAGTCGTTGATGTGGCGCTGATCCTCGGACCATCACGGCCGGTCACGCTATCGGTACTAGTCTGGCAATGGTTTAATGATCCGGATTTGAGCCTGCTGCCGCGAGCCGCTGTTAGCGCGCTTCTTTTATTGTCGATATCCCTTCTTATACTGGCGCTGATCAGGGCATTAGAATGGTATCTATTGCAGTATTGCCGGCAGTGGCAAGTTGCCGGGGCACACGCTGCACAGAGCCAGGGCATAGGGTCAAGACGCCATTATCTGCTCTACACGCCATTTGTCGGCGTGTCAGTTATGGCTGTCGTGCTGCTGTTATTGTGGTCGTTCGCCCAGCGCTGGCGTTTTCCTGATCTGTTGCCGACAAGTTATAGCTTGCGCTTCTGGCAGCAGGAGTCGTTATCCCTACTTAAGCTTTCCGCGAACAGCATCAGTTTGGCGCTGCTAAGCAGCTTTTGTGCGTTGATTCTGGCCATTGTCTGCCTTGAATATCGGCAGAAATATCAGCGCGGGCTGCCTGCCTGGCTTATTGCGCTGCCGATGATTCTACCGCAGCTATCCCTGCTTTTTGGCATGCAGATCAGCACCTACTTTATACCCGGAAACTGGTATTGGTTATGGGTTGCATGGAGTCACCTGTTTTTTGTTTTTCCTTATCTCTATCTGGCGCTGGACGGTCCATGGCGAAATTATGATATTCGCCTTGACCAGTGCGCGCGCAGTCTGGGCTTTAATGGCTGGCAGACCTGGTGGCGCGTTAAACGGCCATTGCTGCTGCCGGCCATCTGCTTAGCGCTGGCGGTGGGAATAAGTACCAGTCTGGCGCAATACCTGCCAACGCAGATGTTGGGAGCAGGGCGGATCTCGACAATAACCACAGAAGCCGTCGCGCTTGCCAGTGGTCAGGACCGAAGAGTGAGCGCCGTATATGGGCTGCTTCAGGGCATGTTGCCATTCATTTTCTTTACACTGGCTATCGCGGCAAGTCGTTATTCGCTGCGCGCTAACCGGTCACACCAGCAAAAAAGGAGAGCCAACGCGGATGACATTATCGCTGCAAAACCTCACTATAGGTAGCCATGAACAATGCTTATTTGAAAATATCAGCTTTCAGGTGCGCGCGGGTGAGGTTGTCACCTTAATGGGCCCGAGCGGCTGTGGAAAATCGACACTGCTCAGCGCTATAGCCGGGCACCTCAGTCCGGTGTTTTCTGTTCAGGGGGCGGTAACACTGAATGGCCTTAATGTACTCAATCTGCCGCCGGATAGAAGACGTATCGGCATATTGTTTCAGGATGATCTTCTCTTTCCGCATCTTAATATCTGGGAGAATCTGGCTTTTGCTTTGCCGCGCGCGCTTGCCGGTCAAAAGCGTCAGGATAAAGCACTGGCGACATTAAAGCGCATTGGCCTGAGCAAACTCTCTGATAAAATGCCGACGGAAATCTCCGGCGGTCAGCGGGCACGTATTAGCCTGATGCGCATGTTATTATCGCAGCCCCATGCTGTGCTGCTCGATGAACCCTTCAGTAAGTTAGATAAGGTACTGCGCAGTGAATTTAGAGACTTTGTATTCACAGAGCTAACAAGACAGCAGATACCTGCTTTAATGGTTAGCCATGATGAGCATGATATACCTGTTGGCGGCCTGGCACTGCATTGGCCCTGGCATCAAAGAGATAAAAGATAGGGAGAAAAAGATGTTAGATCGTTATGCTGTTAAGCTTATTCGCTGGCCTTTAAACGCGGCCTCTGCGGTAGCGGATAAACTCCGAATCACTGCCAACCATATCACCATTAGCGGCTTTGTCATTGGCCTGCTGGCACTGCCTGCCATTGTTCTGCAGCACTATTGGTGGGCACTGACATTTATTCTACTGAACCGCATCTTTGACGGGCTCGATGGCGCAGTGGCGCGCAGACAGGGTATTTCCGATTGCGGCGGTTTTTTAGATATTACGCTGGATTTTCTTTTTTACGCTTTGGTGCCCTTTGCCTTTGTCCTCAGTGACCCGCAGGCCAATGCCGTGGCCGGTGCTTTTCTTATTTTCGCATTTATCGGTACCGGCTCGAGTTTTTTATCTTTTGCCGTCATGGCCGGTAAACGCAATATCGAAAGCCCTGTTTATAAGCAGAAGTCTTTGTATTATATTGGCGGGTTAATGGAAGGCACGGAAACAATCGTCTGCTTTGTGTTGTTTTGTCTCTTTCCTGAGCAGTTTGCGACTATTGCCTGGGTTTTCGCTTCCCTGTGCTGGGTTACAACAATGACGCGTATCTGGGCGGGCTATCAGACCCTGAAAGACTGAGCGGAGAGGACAAAAAAGTCGTAGCTGTCGAGAAAATCCGGTACTTTCTTTGCTGAAATACTAACTAAAAAAAATTACTAGGGGAAAATATGACATTTACGCTGTGGTTATCATTGCTGGCTATCTCTGCATTGGGGGCTATGTCGCCGGGACCAAGTCTGGCGATGGTGGCCAAACACAGCCTCGCTGGCGGACGCAGCAATGGCATATCGACGGCGTGGGCACATGCAGCGGGTATTGCCATCTATGCTTTTATTACTCTGATTGGCTTGGCGGTGTTATTGCAACAATCGCCGCTTTTATTTACAAGCATCAGTTATGCAGGTGCTGCGTACCTGGCGTATTTAGGTGTTAATGCCTTAGCCTCAAAGGGCGGAGTGGCAGAGAAACTGCAGTCGGGCAGGGCGGTTAGTCTTAGGCAATCGGCAAAGGAAGGGTTTTTGATCTCGCTGCTAAACCCGAAAATTGCCCTGTTTTTTATCGCACTCTTTAGCCAGTTTGTTGCGCTAGGTGATGAGCTAAGCAGTAAAGCGTTGATTGTCTTAACGCCCTTTGTCGTTGATGGCTTATGGTACACCTTTATTGCTGCCATTATTTCCAGTAGCCAGTTGCTTGATAAGTTGCGCAGTCGCGCCGTGTTGATTGACCGTTTGTCAGGCCTCGTACTGATCGCATTAGCCGTGCGCGTCTTGCTGACCGTATAGGTAAAATGGCAGTTTTTTCAGCGGCTATAGTGTTTTTTCAATGCTATTAAAATAACTGGATCTGTACAGCCGTTGCCGTTAAAATTGAACAAATGTTCAAAGCGTGTAGTTAAGAGGAGCCGGTCTATGAGCAAGACTATGAGATATGATCGTCAGGACGTACTAAAAAAAGCCACAGATCTTTACTGGCAGAAAGGCTTCCACGGTACATCAATGCGTAATCTTCAGGATGTGATTGATATGCGTCCCGGCAGCATTTACGCCACGTTCGGCAGTAAAGAGGGGCTCTATAAAGAAAGCTTACAGCACTATGCTGAGCAGGGCATGGCGCGCTTGACGGCTTGCTCTGAAGCCACATCATCGCCGCTGGCAGCATTAAAAATGTTTATGAAAACCTTGATAAGCGGAAACTGTGCAGCTGCGCCGAGTGATATGTGCATGCTGGTGAAGACGGTGTCTGAGCTTACTGAAGAAAATGCTGAGCTGTTGTGCGAGGCAAAGCGCTTATTACATATGATGGAAAATGCCTTTGCCGCGTTATTTGCGCAGGCGCAAAGCTGCGGAGAGCTGGACGAGGCAAAAGATCCGGCAGCATTGGCGCGTTACATGCAAGTGCAAATAATGGGGCTGCGCACTTATCTGCGTGCCAATAATGATGGCAAGGTCAAGGTTGATAAGCTGATTGACGAGCTTTTTGAGAAGGGCCTGGTTTAACGAACCTTGCGGAATTCTCCACCCATAACTTGTTTGAGTGGAGATGGATAGCAAACCAGCCGCTAGGTTGGTCTATCTTAGTTGGATACACTATCATTTTTGCCTGTATTTACATGGCGGTGTTCCCTATGAGTGTTGGGCCGACTTAATCGCCTCATTAAGCCAGTAACTATTTTGATTCGACTCTTTATTTTCCATGAAAATAAACCATGCAATATAATTATCTAAGTAAGCTGTTCCTACACCAAAAAATCGTTTCATCCATGTTTTCCAACGCATGGTTAAATTGTTAAGTGTTTGAATATGGTATATTTTATCAATAACTTTTTGATTATCTAAAGCAATAAGTCGTTTGTGATCGATATTAAAATCAAGCTCTTTAACGATACTTTTATAAGATAAATTACCATCTGTACACAATACTGAATCAGCAGTTAAAAGCGGTTTTAATGCGAAGCTAATTTCTTCTTTAGTATCACGCTCTAATACATGATGGTTTACTGAACCACTTCTATCTAACGCAAGTAGAATTGGAACTTCTTGACGACCTTCTCCGCCACGTTTTCTTGACTCCCTTGGCATTTTTTTAGAACCTTTGAAACTTTCAGCAACAAACGTTTCATCCGCCTCAATAATACCAACTAGTTCAGTAGGTTGATGAGCACAAGGATTTTTTAATAACCTATGCCGCCATTTAAATGCGGTTTTTAGATTGATACCAAGCGTTTTGGCTGCTGCCCTTAAAGTAGTAGACAAAATCATGCAGTTTATATATTTCAACCATTTATCTGGTTTTTTCATTCGATATAGGCTTGTTCCGGTGAGGGTGCTGAATGTTTTATGGCAGTCACGACAGAGATAACGTTGCCTTCCTTGAGCAGTAGAGCCCCATTTAGATAAAGTACGACAATGGCAATGAGGACAGCTTGAAATTTGATTTTCGTGCTTGGCCAGAACTTGACCGACTTCATCTTCAGAGAGAAGGGACTCGACTTGATGATTTAACCGTTTTAATTCAGTATAAGAAAGTTCTTTAATATGCTGTTGGCAAACAGCAAATGTAGCTTTATCCATAATATTAACCCCATGATACTTATCGCTATTATCAGTATAGATAAAGTTTCAACACTCATAGGGAACACCGCCATTTACATCCAGATAAATCAGGTCTACTATGATCATTATGAAAAGCAAAGTCCATACTAAAACACTAAAAGTTAGAATCCGTGACAAACATGTAAGCACCCTAATTAAATGGGCTTACGGTGTGAATCAGGTGTGGAATTTTTGCAATGAAACGTCAATGAGAGCCTTGAGCAATGTCAGTGAATTTGGCCCGGTAAAACCCGCTTTCCTGTCTGGTTATGATCTCCAAAAACACACTAAAGGCATGAATAAAACGCTTGGCCTGAACTCTGCTACCGTGCAGATGGTTGGTCATGAATACGCCACCCGCCGCAAACAATTCAAGAAATACAGATTGAATTGGCGTAAGTCAGGGGGGGTTAGACGTTCACTGGGTTGGATCCCGGTTCGTAAAGACTGCATTGGCTTCAAAAATGGTCAGGTTTATCATAACCGCCACTATTTTAGCGTTTGGGATAGTTACGGATTATCTCAATACACGTTCAAATCAGGCTCATTCAATGAGGATTCAAGAGGCCGGTGGTACTTCAACGTTGTGGTTGAGGTGGAAGCAGAGCAGGGTACAGGCAAAGCCAGTGTGGGTATTGATTTGGGTTGTAAAGAAACAGCCACCGACAGTAACGGCTACAAACTAAAAGGCCGTGAATACCGCGAGCTAGAGGAAGATTTAGGTATTGCGCAGCGGGCAAAGAACAAAAAGCGCGTCAAGGCGATCCATGCAAAGATAAAAAACCGCAGAGTAGATGCTTTGCATAAATACAGCCGTAAGCTTGTGAATGAGAATGCGGCCATTTTCGTTGGTAACGTCAGTAGTTCAGCATTGGTCAAGACTAAAATGGCCAAGTCTGTTTTAGATGCGGGCTGGTCTACCTTAAAAACATTATTGGAATATAAAAGCGCTCACGCTGGTATTGTTTTTGAAGAAATCAATGAATCGTACACCACCCAAACTTGCTCGTGTTGTGGCTCCCGCCTCAACAGTCCGAAGGGTAGAGCAGGACTTGGAATAAGAGAATGGACCTGTGAGTGTGGTGTCACTCACGACCGCGATGTGAACGCGGCCAAAAACATTCTTGCGCTCGGGCATGAGCGTCTAGCAGTAGGAATCCCCCACTAAAATCTTTGATTTAGTGGAGGGAGGATGTCAAAAAAGAAATGATTATTGGCTGTCCGATCATAATATTTCTGTGCATGTTGTTCTAAGGGGACCTATCATATATAACAAGCTGTTTGGTTTTTGTTTAGCGCTGTGCTGCGGTAATTTCAGCTTGGTCGTATCTGTTGCGGAGTATATTTCTGTTTAAACTAGGCCGTCAAGCCGAGTGTAAAGGGCCTCAAGGATGAGAGTGTCATGTGAAATAAAGCTCTCCTCCTACTGACATGGAGAACGTCATAATGCTTGCTTTTATCAGCAGAAATATTATTACCGGGCTGGTCACCATACTGCCTGTTGTGCTAACCCTTTATCTGCTTTACTGGTTTGCGGTATCAGTCGAATCGCTATTGGGCAGTCTGATGCAGACAGTGATCCCCGCCGACCAGTATTGGCCGGGAATGGGACTGGCGGTCGGCCTATTGGTTGTTTTTATTGCCGGACTGCTGATGAATGCTTATCTGGTACAGCGCCTGTTTGCGCGCGGTGAACAACTTTTTTATCATATGCCCCTTATCAAGTCGGTATACAGCGCTATCCGTGATTTTTTTGACTACTTTTCACCGATCAGCAAAAAGGAGTTCGAGCAGGTAGTCGCCGTCACTATTGGTGACACCAATATGCAGTTAATAGGCTTTGTCACCCAGGCATTGCCGGAGAGAATGCCGAAGTCATTTCGTGAAGAAGGCAGCATTTTAGTCTACCTGCCCTTAAGCTATATGATAGGCGGTTACGCGGTGCTGGTGCCGCGCAGTATGGTTCGTCCATTGGATATGAAAATAGAAGAAGCGATGCGTTTCACCCTGACCGCCGGCGTCACCGGCACACACCCGCCACAGTACAAAAATGGACAGCCTCAGTCAAAGAAAGAGTGAGAGGACTGAAACTATAAACCAAGCTTACTGCAAGTCGGTTGAATTTTATCAAGCCGCGAGATATTGACGCTAGAAGCGTATACCGAGCAGGTTTTCGACTATGCTGTTTATTATGTTGCCAATAAGCGAGGAGAAACGATATGAAAAAGGCGATTTTTACAACCGTGCTATCAGGCGTTATGTTTTTGAGTATACCGATTTTTGGTCATTCTGCTGAGACTTCCAATAAAAGTGCTCAAATAGAGCAGCTAGCCCCCGATGTGCAGGATTTTGACAAACAAATAGCGCAGGCGCAGCAATATATGGAGAAAATGCAGGAGCAGATGGACAATATCCGTGAAACCCAGGATCCGCAGATGCGCCAAAAGCTGCTTCAGGAGCATTGGGTGACGATGCAGAAAAATATGCAGTTGATGCACGGCATGTGGCGAGCAGAGGGGGGACTAGGCTGTTGCATGGGAGGCGATAAAAGGGGGCATGGTATGATGAGAGGTTGGCGACATATGGGGGGCCACTATTCAAAGCTCACTCCTGAGCAATTGCAGCAGCGCCAGTATATGATGGATCAGTACCTGCCCATGCAGCAGATGATGATGCAGCATATGATGGAACATCAACATTATATGTGGGCGAAGTAAAAATGCGGGAGGTTAACTAATTCGCATTATATAGTAAAAAGCCCGCTTAATTCGATGAACTAAGCGGGCTTTTAAATGTGGTCGGTGATAGAGGATTCGAACCTCTGACCCTCTGGTCCCAAACCAGATGCGCTACCAAGCTGCGCTAATCACCGAGTGTTTTTTATTTAGGAGTTAGGGTCAGACCCTCTGGTCCAACTCTTTGTAACCCCAAGGAGATGCGCTACCAAGCTGCGCTAATCACCGGGAATGTTTTACTTTATTCTCAAATTAAAGATGGTGGGCGATACTGGGCTTGAACCAGTGACCCCCGCCTTGTAAGGGCGGTGCTCTCCCAACTGAGCTAATCGCCCATCTTTAATGTTTAAATGGTGCGGAAGGAGAGACTTGAACTCTCACACCTTGCGATACTAGAACCTAAATCTAGCGCGTCTACCAATTCCGCCACTTCCGCAACTATTTAAATTTTTTAAATGTGGTCGGTGATAGAGGATTCGAACCTCTGACCCTCTGGTCCCAAACCAGATGCGCTACCAAGCTGCGCTAATCACCGAGTATTTTTACTTTATTGTGTTATTACATTTGCCGGGTCAGACCCTCTGGTCCAACTCTTTGTAACCCCAAGGAGATGCGCTATTAATCTGCGCTAATCACCGAGTATTTTTTACTTTATTCTCAAATTAAAGATGGTGGGCGATACTGGGCTTGAACCAGTGACCCCCGCCTTGTAAGGGCGGTGCTCTCCCAACTGAGCTAATCGCCCATCTTTAATAACTGATTTTAATTCAAATGGTGCGGAAAGAGAGACTTGAACTCTCACACCTTGCGATACTAGAACCTAAATCTAGCGCGTCTACCAATTCCGCCACTTCCGCAACTATTTAAATTTTTTTTACTTCTAAAAATGGGGCGAATGACGAGGCTTGAACTCGCGACAACCGGAATCACAATCCGGGGCTCTACCAACTGAGCTACATCCGCCACTAAAACTTTAAAAATGGTACGCCCTACAGGATTCGAACCTGTGGCCTACGGCTTAGAAGGCCGTTGCTCTATCCAGCTGAGCTAAGGGCGCATAGCTGGTTTCTGAAATTTGGTCGGTGATAGAGGATTCGAACCTCTGACCCTCTGGTCCCAAACCAGATGCGCTACCAAGCTGCGCTAATCACCGAGTGTTTTTTTATTTAGGAGTTATATTTGCCGGGTCAGACCCTCTGGTCCAACTCTTTATAACCCCAAGGAGATGCGCTATCAAGCTGCGCTAATCACCTAAGTTGTTGCTAGCGGCTCATGCCGTGTCAACGAGGCGAATATTACTGAGTTGCAGCAATCGCGTCAATTATTTTTTGAGTTTAATTTTCCGTGTGCCGGTTTATTAAACGTATTGTCTACTTTACCGTCTGGGTTGTACATTTTACCTGCTTATTGTCTGATTTTAAACCGTTTTAAACGCTGGCGAAGTCTGCACCTTACGCAGGTGTTGGCCTAATAAAATAGCAGCAGTGGTTAAACCCAGTGTCAGACCAATCCAAAAGCCTTTTGCGCCAAGTGGTGCGACGATAATATCAGTGAGTCCTAAAAGGTAGCCTGAGGGTAAACCGACAATCCAATAGGCAATAAAGGTACGGGTAAATATTGCGTTCATCTGTTTATAGCCACGTAAAGCACCCGCTGCGATCACCTGAATTGCATCTACGCCTTGATACAGCGCAGAAAATAGCATTAAGGTAATGGCCAGGGCAATAACGTCTTTATCCTCAGTATAAAGGCGGCTGATATCTTCTCTGAAGATAACGGTTAATAGCGCCGTGATAATCGATAAAGTAATGGCTACGGTAAACCCGGCATAACTTGCATTTTTAGCGCCCTGATTATAACTGCGCCCTAAATTAAATCCGACACGAATGCTGACGGCATTGGAAATGCTCATGGGTAACATAAATACCATAGTGGCAAAGTTAATGGCGATTTGATGAGCGGCGACAACCATGGCGCCTAAAGGGGCGATCAGTACAGCAATACCAGCAAAGATGGTCACTTCAAAGAATAGCGCAACAGCAACGGGCAAACCAAGTTTAAACATGGACAGTAATTGCCTGTAATCTGGCGTTGAAAATGTTTGAAATAACGGGTAATGACGCAGTTTTTGTGTATACATAACATAGCCGAGCAAGATCAAAAGCATTAGCCAATACACGATAGCGGTTGCCACGCCACAACCTACACCGCCTAATGCCGGCGCGCCGAACTTGCCATAAACAAAAATCCAATTCAGCGGAATATTGGCTAATAAACCCATAAAGCTGATCACCATCGCCGGTTTAGTGAGTGATAATCCTTCAATATAGTTACGCAATGCCTGAAATAACAAGAAAGCCGGTGCGGCAAATAAAACCGCATAGAGATATTTTGTCGTGATGCTTTTTAGCGGGGCTTCAATATTCATCAAGTTAACCGCATAGCCGGCATTATATAAAAGCAGGGTAATGGGGATGCTCAGCAGCAGCGCAAGATACAGGCCTTGCTGGCCTATTCGAGGGATTTCATTGTGCTTCTCTGCGCCATGTGCCTGTGCTGTTAGTGGCAGCAGCGCCATCAGCACACCGACACCAAACAGGATGCAGGGTAACCAGATGCTCGCGGCAATAGAGACGGCGGCCATATCGTTAGCACTGACACCGCCAGCCATCACGGTATCAACAAAACCCATCGCGGTTTGCGCAAATTGTGCGATAAATACAGGAATACTTAATCTTATTATTTTATTGATTTCTTGGCGGTAGGACACAAAGATTTCCCAGTACATATATAAGAATAAAAGAAGTTTTGTTTTATACGCAATCGCTTATTGATTTGCAATGCAGCTGAGGTTTTTTATTAGTGGCCATACATTGTATGTTAATAATCTTCATGGTGCTTTACGCTCTCTGCTTTTTATAACAATTAAATATTGTATTGATATTAATTGTTTATTTGTTTTAATAATTATGGATAATACCGCAAAATACAGGTATCAATAAAACTGATACTGGTAATTGTTTTATTATCCGGGAAAAGATTTAATGAAATATTCACTTAAACAACTAGCTGTTTTTGATGCCGTTGCCAGTCAGGGAAGTGTCAGTGCGGCTGCCCGCAAGTTATCAATGACACAATCGGCGGTGAGTATGTCGCTCTCCCAATTGGAAAATGTACTAGACAGGCCGCTCTTCATTCGCCGGGGAAACAGGTTGGCCTTGAGTCATTGGGGGCGCTGGTTAAGACCTAAAGCCAAGCGTTTATTACAGGATGCGCAGCAGATACAGATGGGCTTGCACGAGCAGCAGATAATTAGCGGTAGTATAGTGCTTTTTTCCAGTCAAACGGCCGCCGAGCATATACTGCCCAACCTGATTAGTAAAATTGATTCAGATTTTCCTGAGCTGCGCATTGAATTAATGGTTGAAAATACAGGTCATGTTATTCAGTGTCTGCTCAATCATGAATGTGATTTAGGCATAGTCGAAGGGCGTAATGATGATAGTCGTATTTATCAGAAAAAATTAATAGATGATCATCTTGTGGTATTTACTAATCCCCACCATCCTTTTGCAAATAAAGATAATGTTAGTCTTGCTCAGCTGGAGCAGGCCAAGTGGGTGTTAAGAGAAATAGGCTCGGGTACACGGCGTATTTTTGATGGTGCTGTCCATGGTTTAATTGACAATATTAAAGTCTGGAAAGCCTATGAAAGCGTAGCAGTGCTAAAAAAGCTGGTTGAAAATGGTTTTTATCTAGGCTGTCTGCCTTATTTAGATGTGGCGAAAGAGGTTGAAAATGGGCAGCTGGTGATTTTGCCGACACCGCAATTGGATATGAAGCGCAGTTTATCCTTTGTCTGGCGTAAAGATGCAGGGGATAATCCGCTGCGTGATTGCATTTTAGCGGAAGCACGTCGTCTGATTGACAATCCAGAAAAATAAGACAAGCAATGCTTGTCTTATTCTCAATTTTTGAGTCAAACAAATTTACTTATGCTGCTTTTGTGTCTGGCTGATCGTTAGGGGTATATTCTTTAACGATGAAGCTGGTCAGTTGACGGCGCGAGATGACGCCACAAAGCTTGCCATTTTCAACCACAGGGTAAATAGAAGGGCGCTTAGCCGAAGCCGTTTTCAAGCGTTCATCATAGCTTTGGTAACTGCGGCTGGTTAAGATGCCATTATCATTGACCGGGAAAAGTTTCTCTTTATCAACAACCATAAACTCAAGCAGTGCTGTAATTGGCTGTCCTGCATCTACAGTAAGAATTTCGGTCTGCATAGCATTACTCACCAGGTAGTTTAATTCTGCTGAATATTCTTCTGACCATAACAACCTTAAAATATCCTGCTGTGAAACAAATCCGATTAACTGTTGTGCTTGATCAACAACAGCTGCGGCACTCACTTCATGTTCATTCAATAAAGCCAGTGCTTCATAGATGTCCTGCTCTTTTGTCAGTAGCAGAGGAGTTTTGTTCATAATATCTTTGACGACTAGTTTGTTTAATGCGCTTTTCATAATTAATGTCTCTTCGAATGTTGTTAACTGGTTGTGGTTATTAATATTGTTGTTTGTATCTATTGCACAGGAAGTTGGATTTTGCTCTTTGCCTTCGATTAACCAGTAACCGATTCCGACGAATAAACCACCACCGACAATATTGCCAAGTGTTACCGGAATAAGGTTATGAAAGATAAAGTTAGGCAAGGTCAGATGAGCAAAATCTGCTGCTATATAGCCATGGCTAATATAAAAAGCGGGATCACTGATGGCTTTAATGGTTAAGCCAAGCGGTACCATAAACATGTTGGCAATACTATGTTCAAAGCCGCTGCTGACAAACATGGCAACGGGTAAGATTAAAAGCATAGATTTAGCCAGGGTATCTTTGCTGCTAAAAGCCATCCAGGTGCCTAAACACACCAGCAGGTTACACAAAATACCCAGTGCAAAGGCCTGTGCCCAGTTATGCTCAAGTTTATGCTGGGCAATTTTCAGTGCGTTAATGCCCCACTCACCACCATCAAGCAGATGCATTTGTGCTGTGATCACCAGCGTCAGCATGACTGCGGCACCTACTAAGTTGCCCAAATACACACGACTCCAGCATCTTAGCAACTGACTTGTTGTAATGCGGCGTTGCGCCCAGGCCACCGTACTGAGTACCGTGCTGGTAAAGAGCTCTCCGCCACAGACAACAACTAGGATCAGACCTAAGCTGAAAGCAAGGCCGCCCGCTAAGCGGATTAGCCCCCATGGTGCACCATGAGCGCCTGTTGTGACTGTGATATAAAAAACAAAGGCAATAGCAATAAAAGCGCCGGCAAAAATTGCCAATGAAAATGATTTGGCAAAAGATTTTGTTGCTTTTTTATAACCGTACTCTTCTACTTGCTCTAGGATCCCATCATGCTGTTGCTCACTGCTTTTATGCTGCGTTTTACTTAGCAGTTTAACGGGGTAATTATTACTAAGCTCCATAATTTGTCTCGTGATAAATCACGCCTCTAATTGTCTGATTAATAGTGGGATTTAAGTTCAACACTTTGTTATTCTCCTTGTAAAAATGTATTACGTTAATGGTTAACCTATACCCAAGCGGTAATTGCGAATGCCTATACCCAAGCGTTAAGGCAGGAATACAATAAGGGAAATAAAGCAATAATAATAATTGATAATTTAGATTATTAGATTCAATATAATTGATGGCTTGCGAAGAGCCGAGGTTGTTGTGCTTATTGCTTAATAAGCGGCGTGTATTTCAGTTGCTATGCTGATGTTTCACCATTAATGAAACGCAGCTGAAGATAAAATCAGAAGCAGTCAATTTTAGAGCGACCATTCGCCTTTACCAAAGCGGTAAATAAGCCTGGTACCTATCTGATTTTCCTGCGTGTTTGTTTGTGCGCTGTAATAATGCTGCCATTCACTCTGTACTGCCCAATTATTATTGATTTTATAGTGAAGGCCTAAGCCGCCGTTTATTTGCAGCTGCTTTTTTTCTTGAGCAAGCATAAGTTCACCGACACCGGCGCTGATAAATGGACGCCAGTCTGATTTATTATTCAGATAATACTGCATATTCACAGCATAATTTTCATAAGTCAGCTTGTTATTCGTCTGCTGCGTTGTTACTTGTGCTCTGGTGTAATTTAAGCGTGCTGAGAAGTGACGGGTAAAATAGAGACCCAGAGAAAACTGCCTGCCGTAAGCATTATTTACTTCCCATCTGTTATCTAAATCTACCCATATGCCGCCGGCTGACAGGCCAACAATGCCAGTATCCACAGGATCGGTATTGCTGATTTGATAGGTGCTATATTTATTTTTCTTACCGTTAATGCCTGTTACTGCATCACTGTTACCGTCAGCAAAGCTATAGCTGACCTTTAAACTGATTTGCTTCTCTGTGGCAAAAGGTGCTGTTGACTGCTGAAAGGTTAAATAACCCGTTCCTGCTTTGATAATATTCCGGCCAAACAGGGCGTTAATGTTGCGTCCGATTGAATCAATGGGGTCGAGAAAAAATAGCGCTATATTACCCAGCGTTGCTGAGCCTAACACTGTGCTGCCGCTTAGCCGAAGATCACGCTCAGTCTTAAATGCCCATTCACCATATACCCAGCCTAACAGCGGAGTGACCACTATATCCTGAATAGAGGGCCGCTCGGCAAAGGCCTCAACACCGTATTCCCAGTAAAAAGTGGACATCATAAATGAATAAATAAAAGCATCCCATTGGCGGTAACCGGACTTGCGCGCGGACTGATAAAAAATGCCGCCAAAATAGGGGTGAGCCAGATAATTTAAGTAAAAATCATCACCATCCCAGACCGGGCCGTTAGTGATATTGCTGATCCATTTGCCGGAAAGATCCGGGCTATCATCCTCCTCCCAGTGGGTGATTGAACTGGGCAGTGCACCTAAAATGGCAAAGATGCCAAAACCTGAGCCGATTACCGTATAGGTTTGTGACAGCACGCGCTCTGCGTCTTCCCCATTTTTCGGATTAAATAGTGATATTTGATAAGGAGCAAGATAAAAATCAGGATCGATATCCTTATCTTCCCAGAGTGAATTGCTGGCTTTAAGCTGGTAGCTAGAAACAAAGGCTGAAGTCGTTGCTGGAGTTTCTAATGCTGTATCTGCCAGTGCCGTACAGGTAATAAAAAGCGTGCTGTAGATCAGGAGTTTTTTAGTCAATTTATTTTGTTGGTTGTCTGGCAGGGGCATATGACTGTGACTCACATAAGCTAAAAAGAAAAAGTTATTCTTGTTTACTCTTCATTTTAGTGTCTGAATCAAAATTCAGCCAAGCCACTTGCTGCAAGTGGCTTGCTACAGGCTCTTTAGCCGTTATCAGCGGGAAAGTTCACACCGGTTAGTCTGCGGATTTCAGTGATCACAGCGGCGGTCTGTTTGCTGCGCAATACCGAGGCCGCGTCCATTTCTCCTTGAGCAATTTGTTGAACAAAAAATTCGCCTTCATAAGTCATGCTGTTTTCATGCTGCGGCAGCGTCAAGTCTGTCATCGCCGTTGTGCACAGGCGGACTTTTCTGCATTGGGCAATATGGTCAATAATCAAACTGCCTTGCTCTCCCTGAATTTCACTTTCTAAAACAGAGTTGCTGATCTTGGAGTGGTCAATGGTGACGGAGAAATTGCCATAGTCGAGCAGAACGCTGCCGCAGCCATCAACGCCGGAGGCTAATAAGAGTGCCGACGCCTGTATCTTTTGCGGTTGACCGAACAAAGCCACAGTGAAAGCGATGCAGTAGTAACCGATATCCATAATCGAGCCGTTAGAAAAAACAGGGTTGAAGGTGTTGGGATTTTCGCCGTTTAAATATTTCTGATAACGTGAAGAGTACTGGCAATAATGGATATGTGCTTTGCGTAACTGACCCAGTTTGTCGATATTATTTTTAACCTGCTGGAAATTCGGCAGGCTGGCCGTCATATAAGCTTCAAATAAAATAACATTGTTATCCTCGGCTACCTGGTAAAGGTGCTCAACCTGTTGGCTATTTGATGCTAAAGGTTTTTCACAAATCACATGCTTGCCATGTTTGAGCATCAATAAACTTTGTTGATAGTGCAGTGAGTTCGGGCTGGCGATATAAACTGCTTGAATATCAGTCGCAGCGGCTAATGCTTGTAGATCATCATAACAACAGCTGACATTGAATTTATCGGCAAAGTCGCGCGCATTGTCTATTTTTCGCGAATACACCGCCTTTAACTGCAATTGCTGATTGCCTGAAGTCGCGTTTATAAATTTTTCACTGATCATGCTAGTGCCGATAACTGCAAAATTGATCATCTGTTATTCCTTATTTCAATGTTATAGTGTTGCGATATTTAAGCTCTTGAATATTCGAATTCAGGTGGATTGGTTATAAGTATGTTGAGTTAATTAAATAAAACAAGCAGTAAAATAAAATGATGAGTTCAGACAGCAGAGCAGTCAAGCAAACCCTTGCCGGTGAATTAGGGATCACTCAAGCACAGGTTGATGCCTTTATAGGGCTTTATGATGATGGCAATACCGTGCCCTTTATTGCCCGTTACCGCAAAGAGGCCACAGCAGGCTTAAATGATGTGCAGCTTCGATTATTGGAAACGCGCCTAATCTATCTGCGTGAACTAACTGCGCGGCGCAGCGCCATTATCAAGAGTCTCACGGAGCAGCACAAGCTCAGTGCGCCGTTGCAAAAGCAGATTCTTGCTTGTACTAATAAAAGCGCGCTGGAACTGCTATATGCGCCTTTTAAAAGCAAAAGAGTCAGTAAAGGCGCACTGGCCATTGCCGCGGGGATTGAACCCCTTGCCGATAAATTGTGGTTTGAACATGAAGCAGACAATGCGCTGCTGGCCAGAAAATATATTAATACCGATAAAGGTTTTACCGACAGCCAAAGCGTATTAGACGGCGCGCTGGCGATTATGATTGAGCGTATCAGCAGTGATACTGAGCTATTGAACAAGCTCTACAAGCACCTGCAAAGCCATGCGCAGTTTAGCGTCCGGGTCGTCAAAGGCAGCGAAGCGGCCGCGAGTAAATTTAAAGACTATTTTGCTTATAGCGAGCAGGTTAACAAAATTGCCGCGCACCGTTTTCTCGCCATTTTACGCGGTAAAAGCGAAGGTTTTTTAAGACTGAAACTAGAGGCCGATCCGAAGCAGGATAAATCCGTTAAAAGATCCTACTGTGAAGTACTGATTGCCAGGCATTTAGGTTTTTCATTAAACCATTTAGCGGCAAACAGCTGGCGGGCAGAGGTCATTCACAGAGCATGGAAAAGCAGGCTGCTCGGCTTATTAGAAACGCAGCTCATCTCGGCGCTCAGGGAAAAAGCCTATGACAGTGCGATTGAGGTGTTTGCCGGTAATTTAAAAGACCTGCTGATGGCCGCGCCAGCCGGAAGAAAAGTGGTGCTTGGCGTAGATCCGGGTTTTCGCAGCGGCTGTAAAGTGGCGGTCATTGATGCCACCGGCAAGCTGCTCGAGCATGCCACTATCTACCCGCATGCTCCGCTCGCTAAGACCGGGCAGGCCGAAAAGGTAGTGCTGCAGCTGCTTGATAAATACAATGTCGATCTGATTGCTATCGGTAACGGTACGGCATCGCGGGAAACGGACAGCTTTGTCCGCGCCTGCTTAAGCAAACAATCCGCCGCTGTGACTGCGCTTATGGTCAGCGAAGCCGGGGCCTCTGTTTATTCGGCTTCCGAGCTGGCCTCCCGTGAGTTTCCCGACCTCGATGTGGCAATACGCGGCGCGATCTCCATTGCCCGCCGCCTTCAGGATCCTCTGGCGGAATTGGTAAAAATAGATGCGCAAGCGATTGGCGTGGGCTTATATCAGCATGACCTTAACCAGGTGCAGCTCAGTAAACGTCTACAGGCAGTGGTTGAAGACTGTGTCAATGCGGTCGGCGTGAACCTCAACACAGCGTCCGTGGCACTGCTTAGCTTTATTGCCGGATTAAATAGCGGTATCGCGCAGAATATCGTCACCTACCGTGATGCCAATGGCGCTTTTAAATCCCGGCAGACGCTAAAAAAGGTGCCGCGTTTAGGCGATAAGGCATTCCAGCAGTGCGCCGGTTTTCTGCGCATTACTGACGGTGATAATCCGCTCGATAACTCTGCGGTGCACCCGGAGGCCTATCATTTAGTCGAGCAGATTGCCAAGCAGCAGAATACCGAGCTGAGTACACTGATTAATAATAGTGAGCTGTTAAATCAAGTGAACAGCGAACACTTTGTCTCGCAGCAGTTTGCTGTATCGGCTATTAAGGAGATCCTTCAGGAGCTGGCAAAACCGGCACGTGATCCCCGCCCGGCCTTTCAAACCGTGCGCTTTGCCAAGGGTATCAATAAAATTGATGATCTGAATATTGATATGCGCCTACAAGGTGTGATTTCTAATGTCACCAGCTTTGGCGCCTTTGTCGACATTGGTGTACATCAGGATGGCTTAGTGCATATTTCCCAGCTGGCCGATAAGTTTGTCAGTGATCCGCTGCAGGTGGTTAAGGTTGGGCAGATTGTTGAGGTGAAAGTCCTCGAGGTTGACTATCAAAGAAAGCGCATCGCATTAACCATGCGTTTATAGGTAACTATGCAGCATTTAAGAAAAAGCGTAAAAATGGGACGCCGTCTGCGCCAGATTGAAAAAATGATCGCCGGGCAATACAGCCATATCTGGGATTGCTGCTGTGACCACGGCCAGTTAGGTATGAGCCTGCTTGATGCGCGGCTTGCGCAGCAGGTGCATTTTGTTGATATTGTCCCCGAGTTACTGACGCAGATCGAGCGCACTCTGAACAGGTATTGGCAGGGAGACCGGCAAGGCTGGCAGGTACACTGTATCGATGCCGGAAAGCTGCCGCTGCAACAGTTTTCTGCCAACCCGCAAACAGATAAACATCTGCTGATCATTGCCGGTATCGGCGGCGATTTAATGATTGAACTGCTGCAGTCACAATTACCATTATCTGCTGACTACCAGGTGGAATACATTTTGTGTCCCGTTCATCATAACTATAAAGTACGGCAGTTTTTAATTAAGCAGGGTTTTGCGTTAATTGATGAAGCCCTGGTTTTTGAAAACAAACGCGGTTATGAGGTGTTACATGTCTCAGCTGATGGTCAGCAGGCTTTATCAACGGTCGGCTCAATCATGTGGGAGTTCAGCAACCCGCTGCATCTGGATTATCTGCACAAGACCATCGCCCATTACCAGCGTATGGCTAAAAATCCAGCCGTGAATGTGGCGAGTATTATTAATGACTATCAGCAGTTACTCTTGCCGCTTAAATAGTGCTATTATTCGCGGCCATCTATTGCTAAGAGTTTTGTTATGCGTTTATTAAGAAGCACGGTTCACCCTGATATCAGCAACCTTGAGCAAAGCAGTTTTCTGCGCTTTGCGACTCGAGCTATTATTCTCAAAGGCGAGATGATTTTAATGCTTTATACCGAGCGTTATCATGATTATACGCTGCCGGGTGGCGGACTTGATCAAGGGGAAGATCTGCAGCAGGGGCTGATCCGCGAGCTGCAGGAAGAAACCGGCGCACAAAATATTCGCAATATTCGCGAATTTGGTTTATATGAGGAGTTTCGTCCCTGGTATAAAAACGATTTTGCCATTATGCATATGAAATCTTACTGCTACCTTTGTGAGATTGACGCGCAGTTAGGCGACACACAACTCGAAGACTACGAAATCAAAAACGGCATGAAAGCCGTGTGGTTGAATGTTTATGATGCGATTAAGCATAATGAGCAGACCATGCTACACAGTGATAAAAAAGGCATGTCGATCGAGCGTGAAACTTTTTTATTAAAGCTGATTGCCCAAGAGCTACTGCCTGGCGTAGCAGAGCAAAAAGCCGGCTAGCAATAGCGGCCGATTTATAATAAAAGGATGCCACGCTAAACATGGCATCCTTGTACTTTTATTGGCTGTTATCGACAGGAAATTCCGGTAATGAGTGGCCGTCATTATTTGGATAAACGATAAATTCACCGTGGTATTTCACTTTTGATTTATAATCTGTTTTTTTATACAAGAGCAGGTTCTGTTTAAAGGCTAAATCAATGATCACCTGCTGATTACCGCGCACATATAATGAAAGCGGCTTGCTGAGCGTGCCTTGTATATCAAAACTGCCGGCTATTTTGTCTGCACAGACAATCAGTGAATCCTGACCGCCGCTATGACGGTTCAGCTTTTCCCCCACTTCAAGATCCGTTGTCACCAGCCACTGCTGCTCTCTAAGCGCGCTATACAAGTTATTAAGCTGCTCTATACAAACAGACTGAACCTGTTTATCGGCATCCAGTACTTGGCTATAACACTTTTCTAAATAGATAAATTGCTCTTTTAAGCCCGCATTTTTACCTAAACTGCGCGCCTGCCTTTGCCAGCCCTGCAATGTTTCCAGAACAACAGGATCAAAGCGCTTTTTTTCATCGCCATCGTTACCCATGCCCCTAAATAGTGGGCTTCACTGAGCGGGTTGCGTGCGGTTTTTCCGGATGCCTGTGAGGCGTCTAATTCAGCTAAGGCGCTGCTAATCAGTTTATAAATTTCTTGCGAGAAGAGAGCCATATGATCCCTATTGTCTTTTAAAAGAAAAGTATGACAGGCAATAGAAAACCTCACAAGTTAATAATAGTTTATTTGTCAGGGTGTTATTATTAAGGCTGTGATCACTTGCCAGCGAATTTTCCTGCGGAGATAAAAATGACCAGAAAAAAAACCACGGTATCCTTAGTACTTGGTAGCGGAGGGGCACGCGGCCTTGCTCATATTGGCGTGATTAAATGGCTGGTGGAAAATGACTACCAGATAAAATCCATCTCCGGCAGCTCAATCGGCGCATTAATTGGCGGCATTTATGCGTCAGGCCATCTCGATAAGTATGAGGAGTGGGTTCGAGGAATAAACAAAATAGATATTATCTCCTTGCTCGATATCGCCTGGCGCTCTGACGGTCTGTACGTGGTGATAAGATTATCAATACCTTGGTGGAGCTGTTGGGTGATCAGTTAATTGAGGACTTGCCCCTTTCCTTTACCGCCGTTGCCTCAGATATCAAAATGAAAAAGAGGTGTGGATAAATTCCGGCTCACTTTTTGAGGCGATTCGCGCTTCTATTCGATGCCGCTTTTTTTTACGCGGTAAAGCGCAATGGTGGTGTGCTGATTGATGGGGGAGTACTTAACCCTATGCCTATTGCGCCTACTTTCGGTGATCAAACCGATCTGATTATTGCGGTTGGACTGGGCGGCTGCAAAGAAAAAGTGTTGTCAAACGGCGGCAAAGAGCCTAAAAAGCCATTCGCACTGCAGCAGGAACTCTATATACATGAGAAGATCATAGCCTTATCAAGGTTCAAAACGGCCGTAAAATGAAAGAGAGTCAAAACCTTAGAGAAAGCACTGGACTGGGGGCGCTGGATATTGTCAACCAGGCTCTTGATGCCATGCAGAGCACCATTACCCGACAAAAATTAGCAGCCTATCCTGCAGACTATAAGATCGAAATAGCCGTAACTCATGCACTAGTCTGGAGTTGAGCTGAGGAATGTACTAACTAAGTTAGGGTAAGTCAAAGTGATGAATATTGCTGGACAAGAGAACTGAATTTGGTGAGTGAGTAAGTACTAACTCAAGATAAGGTATCAAGAGTCAAGTGATGATATGCTGGAACGAAAAACAACTCATGCAGCAGACGCGGGCAGATTTAAAGACGCAGTTATCTGTATACACGCCTGTCACTTGCGCTTAGATGCTGAGCGCTTATGTTTATGAATGATGATTTGATAGATATTGAGCGATTATGAAGCGCTTGTATGATTCTTAATCTATGCAGACGTATGCGTAGGTTTGTCGAGTGCAGGTATAGTCAGTTGCAAGCTGAGGTATCGTCAATGTTATGTCAGTGTTTGATCAGGGTAAGCTCGGCTTTAGTCAAGCTGGCTACTGTCAGTGTCCTATTCCGTTATTGATAGAGGGCAACTGCTGGGTTTTTTATTTGCTAATTCCAGAGAAAAGAATGTTTTTAATGAAGAGCTGGTACAGCGGTTACGATAATATCAATGATTTTTACCCTGCTGGTGATCAAAGTTCGGAAACTGCAGGTTTTGAAGCACGGTTGGTCGCTGAAACTAGTCGCATCGGGCAGGACGAACTGCGCATCAGAAATGCTTCTACTCTGTTAATCGCTAGGGAGTGGCTGCCTCTGCATGATATGTGGCAGAAGATCATGATAGCGGCCCTCTGCATGATATTGGCAAGATCATGATAGCGGACGACATTTTATTAAAAGCCGGGCCGCTGAATAAAGAGGAGTTTTTAACCATGCAGGGGCACACCACTAAAGGGGATGAGCTTGTTGAGAAATTGATCAAAGTATATGAGCTATCAGAAAGCCCTTATATCTCAATACTGCGTGACATTATCCGCTGGCATCATGAAAAAATGGATGGCTCCGGCTATCCTGACGGGTTAACCGCCAGGCAGATACCGGTTGCAGCGCGTATTGTCTCTGTTGCCGATATATTTGACGCCTTAACCAGTGTGCGCCCCTATAAATTAGCCTGGACAAATGAGGATGCGTTTAAGCTATAAGTTAGCCTGGACAAATGAGGGGATTGGTTAGGCAGTTAAGCTGCGGCAGCAGCTTGATTGTGGTTACATGCGATTGCTTAAGCATCTGCAGCAGATTATTGAAATTCAGGAAAAATTTAAAGATAAGTATCATAACTGAGTTTATTTAACATTATTGTTGGCTTCTTTGGCGTGCAAAGCAGCCTGCCCGCTCGGCGCTTGCCTGAAGGGCTGAAAATGAAAGGAGGCATAGAACTCCTCCTTTCATAGCAATCAATGCCTCCCTCATTGGCTCTCGCTCTTTTTCAGCCGGCAATGATTACTTCTTCAGGTACCACCTTATCCTTGTTGATTGCGGATTGCGGATTCACAACAGCAAAGGGCTCTGCCTGCATCTCCACAGCAAGGTAATCTTCTATTTGTTGCAACAGCGTTGCATCGGCCATCTTTAAGGTATTAAACAATAACCACAGGTAAGGGTCCTGGTCATACCAGCGTTGGCGATTAACGGTCAGCGGAAAATCAAATGCTTTTTCGTAAGAAAGCAGGTTAGGATCATAGTTGTTGACTAAAGCCATCATACCTTTTACAAGGCGATCTTTGAGTTTCTGATCCATTTCTTTAAAGGCCTCTAGCCTTATATTTAATGTTGCATATTTGTCATACCATCTGCTCATCAGATAGAACCTCTCTATTAATTAGGGGGCTGTATTGCCCTAAATAAACACAATCATGGAGGCATAATAACCACCTTTCACTGTTTTATGAATTTTTTGCCTTATATTGAATGTAGTCAAAAAAAAGATCTTTAACAGCCAGTCAGGTTAATTCCCACTAAAATAAGGGCGATTTGATTATTATTTTTTGCAAAACTTACTTCTCATACTTTCTTGAGAATAAATGCGTTTTAATTGAGCGGCGCCAAGATAAACACTGAAAAGTTAATGATCTTCGCCTGAATTTAGCGCCTTTATAATTTAAAAGCATCGACAAAAGCATCCATTCCTTATAAATTATCCTGTTCACCCATTGCACCCTGTTTTTGTATAAAAACTGTTCAGACAAGGATTTACTATGGCTCAGCAAGCCTATTCTCTATTGCGTATTATTATTATCGACAGTTTCTGGAAAGGCCAGGTTAATGAGCTTGATTTAGCAGGACATACGCAACTTGAAGGCACTAATGGCGCAGGAAAAACCTCGTTAATGCGCTTACTGCCGCTGTTTTACGGTATGCGTCCGAGCGATATCGTCAGCAAGGTGGATCAGGCGCGTAATTTTGCTGATTATTACCTGCCGCGGGATTCAAGCATGCTGGTGTATGAATATCAGCGTCCCTACGGGCAAACCTGCATGATGCTGGCAAGCAGCGATGGTCGCGGGGTGCATTTTAAGCTGATTGATGGTGCTTATAACAGCAGTTCCTTTATTGGTCAGGATAAGCAGCCCTTAGCGGTCAGCGAAGTCGAGCGTATTTACCGCAATGCCGGCTGTTTCTGCTCCAGTTATTTAGGTGTCGATAAATACCGCCAGGTCATTCAAAACCTGCGCAGTGGCCGCAAGCTTAAAGATGTCCGTCAGCTGCAGAGCCGTTTTGCTTTCAGCGACCTGCCGACGCCGCATATCGATAAGGTAATTAACGGCACCATTGAAAAAAATCTCGATTTTGATGCGGTAAAACGTATGCTGGTGGCGATCTCCAGTGACCATCTCGCCCGTAACAGCATGGAAGAAAAAGAACAGATCAGCCTTAATAAAGAGGATATCAATCACTGGCTGGCGGATATTCAGGCGAGCCGCGCGATTCAGAAGGTGGCGGATAAAATCAGCGTCTGGCAAAGCGATTTCAATAATCTCGACAGTTTATTAATTAAACTGCAGCATCTGCATTTTGAGATCATTCACCATCAGGAAAAGCTGCACAGTCTGCAGGAAACGCGCAAGGCAAACAAACAAGTAACCGTTAAAGAGCTGGATAAACTGGAAGCGGAATTAAAAGCAGGGCAGCAATCGTTAAGTAAAGATATTGCCAATATTCAGGCATTAATTGAAGCGGACCAGAGCCGTATTGATCTGCTCGATAAAGACAAGTTTAATTATGATGAGCAGAATGCCGCAAGCTTTCAACTGCAGGCCGAACAGGCGCCGCGTATTCAGCAGCAGTTGAACGCCGTCAACCAGGTCATTGAAGCCTTTGAAGGTAATATCAGCAAAATTCATAATAAGTTCGAGCAGTTAATACAAGAGATTCAACTGCAGAAAGTCACCGATATCGCTGCCAATAAAGAGCAGGTCGCGGCGATTAAAGAAGCGGCCAGTACGCAGCTTAGTGTGATTAATGAAAGTTATCAGCAGCAGCTTAATCAGTTGAACCAATTGTTAAATGAAAACGATTTAAAACTGCAGATGCAGCAGCAAAGCTTGACTGACAAGCTTAATCAGACGCAGCTGCAGCAGCAAAATCCGACCCTCGACGGCAAGCTGCTTAGTGCGATTGAAGATAATCAACATAATTTAAGAGAAAGCCATGAACAGCAGACGCAGCTGCTGCAGAAATACAATGAACTCAATGAGCAGTTAAGCCTGTTAGAAAAGCAGCGCGAAAAGCTCCTTGATAAACATAAACAGGAAAATCGTTACCATGAGCAGCTGAAACAGCAGCGTCTTGCTATTGAGCAGCAGCTACTGCCGCAGGTCGGCTCGCTGCAGCATTTTTTATGCAATGAACCTTTAGCTGTCAACTGGAAGGATAATATCGGTCGCTTGTTATCCACCGCGCAACTGGCGCGTACCGACCTTGATCCGCAATGGTGCGGGGAAAGTGACAGCTTTTACGGCCTGCAGATTGATCTGCAGCAGCTGCAGGGCAGCGATCTGCAGCTCAGTGAAAATGAGCTACGTGAAAAAGCGGCGAGTTTAGATCAGAAATGCGCCCAGCAGAGTGACAAGATTGTTGCACTTGACCAGCAAATCACTGCCCTCAGAAAAGAGATTGAGGCGCAACAACGGGCGATTACTGAGCTTAAACAAAGGCTTAAGCAAAATGAATTAAGGCTTGAACAGCTCAAAGTGCAGATGCACAACCTCTCCGATAAAAAGCAGCTGGCGATTAAAGAAGCGAATGCTGCGCTAGAGTCTTTAATAAAAGATCTTTCCAGCGAGATTAAAAATAATCATAAGGCGATGGAAGCCTTTACAAGCCGTGCGCAGCAGGAAAGGCTAGCGCTGCATAATCAGATGTTAGAGCAGCGCATGGTGGTGGAGTCGGCTCGTGACAGCCAGCTTGAGCAGTTAGCCGGTCAACTCAGTGAAATCGAAGCGAGTGTGCAAACCCGTTTACGCGATTATAAAAAGCAGAAAAACAGCGCGCTGAGCGAGCTTGATCCGGACGGGGAAGTGGATAAGCGCAGCCAGGAGCGTAAACAGCTCGAGCAGGCCTTAGCAGAATGTGCGGTCTGGGCAAGCAAGGCCCGTGAATATCAGCAGTTTATGAATGAGCGCTATGTGCATCGCGATAAGCTGCAGGAGCTTAACCAAAACCGCGAAATTGAGAAACGCGGCTTGGAAAACAGCCTGGAAGATCTGCAACTGGAAAAAGGGCAGTTGATTGCAGAGAAACAGAAGTTACTGAAAAAACTCAACAGCCAGCTGCGCGACAGCAGCGAGCTGTTAACCCAGTTGGCGGAAAGTCAGCGTTTATGTGAAATAAGCGGCATTGAAGTCTTAGCCAGCGACAGCGAGCCCAATAATGAAGCTGATTTGAGCGTGAGTTTTTGTTTTGACTGGTTGAAGCAGTTTAAGACGCTTGAAAAACGTTTAACCGAGCAGCTTAACCGCTTTAATGAATCCTTTAGAAAAAATCATTCCGGCAGTGAACTCTTTGATAACTGGCTGAAGTTAGTGGCCGATAATGATAATTATCAAGGCGCCAGATCGCTGTTTAAATATCGTCATCCGATTGCCGATCTGCTCAGCAGTGCCGAGCAGAAACAGAAGAACACCTATCAGCTGGTGACGGTTAACGCCAATATGATCAATGAGTTTTATCAGCATATCGAAAACTTCGGGCGGCGCATTAAGATAATCGGCCGACAGCTTTCGCAAAACGTGACCTCACTGGCGCATTTTGAGGCACTCGCTGATATCAATGTCTATACCGTGATGAAGCAGGAGGAACTTGAATACTGGGGACCGCTGCAGCAGTTTGCAAAACTCTTTGAAATTCACCGTGATGATCTGCGCGAAGGGGTAGGGGAAATCCCCGATGAACTTATCTATGCCATGCAGAAGCTTTCCACTTATCTGCCCAGTGAAGGCTTTGCCTTAACGCATAGCAACCTCTTTGATATCGAGTTTACCATTACCGAAAAAGGGCAGTTAAAGCATGCCAGAAATGCCCGTCAACTGAAAAAAATCAGCTCCACCGGTCTTTCCTACCTGGCCATGTTGTCCCTCTTTGCCGGTATTCTCGGTATGTTACGCGGCTCCGGTGAGACGCCGTCGGTTATTATTCTGCCTGTCGATGAACTCGGTGAGCTGGCGGCGGAAAATATCGATCTGCTGCTGACTATGTTCAGCGATAACAGCATCTCGATATTATCGGCTTCACCGTCGACGGATCGGCATATCCTTGCCCTTTATGATCGCCATTATAAATTAAAAGATAATAAAATTTACCATGCGCAGATACCGACCTCACGACTCGATGAGTTATTGGCAAAACGCAAACAACAGGCGCAGAATCAGCCGGTGGAGATTGCATAATGTTTAAACAGACCGTACAACAACTGCTTACCGGTGCCGTTATTTGTGAAACCGCCTTTGCCGATGAATTTGAATATTTACAGGCCGGTGAAAACAAGCAGCGCGTAAGCGACTTTTTAGCTAATCTGGACAGAGATTTAACTTACCTGGAGAGTGCCGATGCCTATTACTGCACTTTTCAACAGGTAGATCAGAGCAACAGTGGTGAATTAAGCGTTTTATTTTCAGAGATGCGCAGCACCTTTCGTCCGCTGGTTGAGTTTTTAGAGCTGTTATTAACGGCCAGCCAGACTGATCTGCCGCTACGCGCCAAAGCCGTGGTCAATATTAATGAGTTATTTGAGCCCTTTGAGCATGATCAGACCCTGCGCGAGCAGCTGCGCCGTTTGACCGCCATTAAACCCTTTAAAACCAACAAACTGGAAACGCGCGAGCAGCTGGTGTTTATCTTTCAGAAACTTGAAGAGATGGGCTATCTGGTCCGCAAAAATGCCGGCAGCAGCCGTTACTACGCCACCGCACGCTTTGATATTATCTACCTGCTGATTGAGTTTTTAAATGATTCAGAGCGCGTTGAACTGCCGGAAAATGAGCCGCAGCAGCAAGAGGAGTTGTTGTTTTAATGGCCGGTTATGATGCAGGCGACGTTGCCGAACTATTAAAACAGATTGGCAGTAATGCGCAGCTGCTCAGTGATGCTTATGTTTACGGCTCCTTTGCCGGGGATCAGATAGATGCCGGTAAACTCAATATTTTGCAGAAAAAGGGCCTGCTGCGCCCCGATGACGAGCCCGGTGACTACCGTGTCACCGCCGAATTAAAGCGCATGCTTAACCGCCTGATGCGCAAGCAGAGCAGTTATCGGCAACTGACCGATATGGGCAAAGTGATCGATGTGCTCGATGATACCGTCAAAGATTTTCGCGAATCACTGCACAGCAACCAGCAGGACGATGCTGAATATTATCTCGACCAGTTAGATGATCTGCTCTACGAAGCCAAAGAGAATCTTAATGTCAGCCTGGATAATATGCACTATGCCATCTCCAGCCAGTTTGGTTTTGTCAGCACCTTAAGCGCCAAAGTGCGGGAAAATGAAAAAGCGCTCGATTATGCGCAGAAGCTGCTGACAGAGCTGCAGCAGATCGATCCCGAGGCTTGTTACGAGTGGGCCAACTGGGCTTGTCCGGCTGATTTTGCCCGTAAAATAAGCAGCTTCGTCTACTGGTTTAATCAAACGCTCGCGCGCTTGCGTTTTATTATCGATAATATGCGTCTCAGCCTGTTTCGATTACGTCGTGATGAAAAACAAGCCGGTTTATTGCGTAATATGGCGCGTTACCTGCGCAAACACCCTGAATTTGAGATCAGTGATACCCTTTTTGAAGATCCTAAACTCAGCAAAGCATTAAGATTTGCCGCACCGCTGAAACTCAAAAGCTATGTGGATATTAAAAACAGCGCCGTTGAGGAGCCGCTGATTCACTTGGTACAGGCCCTGCGTAAACAAAGTAAGCCCAATCTGCTTAAAGAGCGCGAAAGCAGCACGGTTGATATCAGCCCGATAGAAAATATTGCTGCCGAGCATGATTATTTTGAGGAGCAGGCGGAACGGCTCTTTGAGCAAGCGATCACCACCGGGGAAGTTGTTTCCGCAATCGATTACTGGCAGCAGGAGTTAGCCACCTGGGCGCAGGCCGGCGAGAGTATAGAGCCGAAACCCTGGATAGAACTGGTCTTTAGCTGCTACTGCAAACTCACCAATGAGCAGCAGGAGGCGCTGGATATCAAAATGCAAGGCGTACAGGTTGCCGGCACCTCGGATAACTACAGCTACAGCGATGTGCAGATAGCCTTAAGAGAATAACTGCTTATCGCTGCATGTATATGTTTTTGGGCGCGGACAGCAGTAAGCAAAAGATAGCCGGAGAGTAACTATGAATAAAGCACTCTACCAATTCTGCCAGAGAAAGTTTAAAACCTTAACCCATGGCAAGTTAAAGCTGTCGAGTTCATTAGCGCGTTTACACGCCGATTATGGCTTTGGTGTACTGGCCGGCGATTATCTGCACTTTAGCGAAAAAGACCGAGCTCTTCTGATTGAACGGGTACAGTCTGAAAACGGCGTACACCTTTTCCGCGAGCCCTATCCGCAGGCGCAAAGCCGAGAGCAAAGCGCACAGACGCAGCGCAATGAAAAAACGCACAGTTATGCCGTTACTCGTGACTTTATTCTGCTTAATTCCCTACGTCCCCTGCAGCTTAATAAGCAGCAGCTGCCCGTCAGCCTGTTGACTTCATTGGGCGTATATCTGAAAGCCGATCAGATAATATCCGTTGAACATCAGCAGATAGTGCTGGTGGAAAACCTGGCAATCATGGCCAATCTGCAAGCACTGAATATTCCTGAAAGCTTAAAGCAGGCGTTATGGCTGTATCGTGGCGATCGCAAAGAGCAGCAACAAACAAGCACTGCTTATCAGTTTTTCAGGCGTTTTAAAAACAGCCATCAGCTGATCTGTTTCAGTGATTTCGATCCGGCCGGCATACAAATCGCATTGACCAGCGAGGCGCACTACTGGTTAACAGCCACAGACGATAATGTGATTAACCTTGAGCTGCAGGGCGATGAACAGGAATGGTTTAAGCAGCAGAGCGCGATCAAATACCTCGATAACAAAACGCTGTTACCAGAAAAGTGCCAAACAGCCTTTGCAGAAATGAGCCGCAGCCGCAAAACACTTAAGCAGGAGCATATGCTGGTACATAATATAAAGTTAGGGTTGTATAAGCTGTAAATGTATTTAGCAGTCATCGACCGGACTGACAATGCCGCGCTCATGTAAACCGACCACATGTAAATAGATCTGTGTGGTGCTGATATCACTATGTCCGAGTAACTCCTGAATATTAGCAAAATCTTTACTGCTTGTAATCGAGTAGCAAAATTCGACTCAAGTAAAAAGCTAGATTCACTCATCCTTGAGTTTTAGCTGGAATTTCATAAATGAGATAGCCCCTCCAAGCACCGACTTCAGATACATACAAAGATTATCTGTTTAACCAATTTACTTTTAATAATTCAATAAGCGTATTTACAACTGATTGCTTATCGTTGTGTCTGTTTTGCTGGGGAGCTGATTAAAGCGTTACTGCGAAGGTTATAGGGAAGTTTTTGATTTACCTCTATGAAATAAAGGGTTACATCTGCTTTAAACATGTGCATACCTTCATGGTGACGAATTTGTAGATTCATGGTTTTGTGAAAAATATTCACAATTCACTGAATGCATGTGATTTTTTTATTGTTACCTTTTAAATAATTAAGATCTACAACGGAGCAATTGTGGCTCTGTGACGTATATAAATCTGTTAAGTGTAAAAAATATCATAGATATACTTGTTTTTATGAATTTAACCCCATTTACCCTCTGGGTATCTAATCACTAAGGAATTTAAATGGAACAACATAATTTTCAGTTATCATCTGTAAAACACTACCAACACCCGCGAGGAATTCAGCAGTCTCAAATCGCTGCATTAGCACAATGTGACTGGCTAAGGAAAGCGCAAAACCTACTGGTCACAGGGCCATGCGGCAGTGGGAAAACCTACATCGCCTGCGCATTAGGGCATACGGCATGTGTGCATGGCTTCAGCACCCGTTATTATCGGATCTCCCGCTTGATGCTGGAATTAACTCAATCAAAAGCAGATGGCACTGACTGCAAGCTATTAAAAATCTTAGCAAAGACGGATCTGCTGATATTAGATGATTGGGGATTAGAGCCATTAAAAGCAGCGCAACGTAATGATCTGATGGAAATAATGGATGATCGTCACGGATCTTCATCGACGGTCATTATTAGTCAGTTACCAACAGAGCAGTGGTATGAAATGATCGGGAATAACACACTGGCAGATACCATATTAGATCGAGTAATGCACAACTCACACCGCTTTAAATTGAAGGGAGAATCGATGCGTAAAAAGTTAAACAAACAACTTGACCCACTTAGGGTAAAAAAGAGCTCGGGCAATGCGCTGAAAGATCAGGTGTTCACGTTGAACCGGAATCAGTGTTCACCTTGGCCGGAATACGCAGCCATGAAGAGAGCATCAGTATAAAACCACTGTTGGCTTTTGTCGGAGATGAACATCAATTGAATCCAAAGGGGATCGGCTATTCTTTGGTTAATTATCTTGAGCTACTGGATTGGACAGGGCGAATTATCCGTGAGGACAAACGAGGCGCAATCTGCGCACAACGACCGAAGCTTTTGATTATTCTTGCTCTGGAAGATGAAAGTTGGCTTGAGCTTGCCCGTGGATTTGGTAAAAACTATCAAGGCGCAGTGGGTTCACTAGACGAATTGGCTTTATTTGCAAGCCATACCGGCAAGCGTTGGATTGCCAAGAAAAACGTCTTGCGGAGATGCTTGTATTAAGCGTTCTGTATTAATCGATTGAAACCTTCAATAACTTCCACTATTAGCAGCCGCTAAGTGCATAACCTGTCTGAAATTTGCCGATTCCACCATCAATAACGAACAATTTAGCAAAAGGCTACTTTTAGGTATTAAAACTTAGCAGACCGTTTGCGGTTTTGTGATTGGTTAAGTTTGCCGAATAGTTTGGATGTCCTAAGAATCTTTTCAGCCTGATTTTTTGTTATTTCCGGCTTGCTAACTCCTGATATTGACGTTTTACTGCATATGATTTTGCTGAAAGTGATTCAGCAATCAACTTACCCGATCATATGATTTGTTTTTGAGCATTAGATCACATCCAAAACAAATCTCAGTTGAAGGTGAAAAGTTTGAGTGTAATCTGCTGAATCGAATCACTGGAACGATTCAGCAATTAATTATATATCAATCAACTATAAACTCAGGAAATCGTATGAAACTTAAAACTCTATTTATTTCAACTCTGCTTGGTTTAGGCTCTCTTGCTGCAAATGCGGCTGAATTTACGCTTACAGATGCAGTTTTAGGTACGGATGTGGGGAACTGGAAGGTTACTAATAAAACTTTAGGCTTTACTGACGGTAGTGTATTCTCAATTGAAAAACGTAAATTACATGGAGGCAAACAGACAGGTGTTGATACCATCATTATTAATAACGGTAAGATGACCATAACACTTATTCCAACCAGAGGTATGGGGATTTTTGATGTAAAAATGGATGGCGAGAGAATTTTGGGATGGGATTCTCCAGTTAAAGAGATTGTAAACCCTGCATTTATTGAGCTTGAGAGTCGTGGTGGTTTAGGTTGGTTAGACGGTTTCAATGAAATGATGGTACGTTGTGGGTATGAATGGACAGGGCACCCAGGTGTAGATGACAATGGCCGATTATTGAGTTTGCACGGTCGAGCTCAGAATACACCCGCTTCTACAGTTAAGGTTATTATCGACGATACTCCTCCTCATAAAATCACCATTCAAGGTGAAGTCAGTGAACGAACCTTCAAAATGGCAGAACTTGTTACCATGACTCAGTTTGAAGTTGTTCCAGGATCGGCGACATTTGCTCTTCATGATGAGTTGACCAATAAAGCGGATTACGATGATGAATACCAAATCATCTACCACTCTAACTTTGGTACGCCGATCCTTGAAAAAGGCGCTAAATTTACAGCGGCGGCTAGCGAAGTTTCACCATTCAATGACTACGCAAAAGATGGCCTGAAAGACTGGCAAACTTATTTAGGACCAACTAAAGGTTACGATGAAATGGTCTTTAACTTTAAGCCTATTGGTGATGCGAAAGGCAATACGCTTGCTGTTCTTCATAATGCCGAGGCAAGCAAAGGTGTTGCTGTGGGATACAATGTCAAGCAGCTGCCTGTGTTAACGTTATGGAAAAACACTGATACCAAACAACAGGGTTATGTAACAGGAATCGAGCCGGGAACGAGTTATGCCTACAATACTAAATTCCAACGTCCGTTAGGTCTGGTACCGACGATTAAGGCGGGTGAAACGAAAGCGTTTGATGTGACTTATACTGTTCTTACAAACAAAAAAGATGTGAAATCAGCACTTAAACAAGTTGAGTCTATCCAAAAAGGAAAAGCTGTTAAGCAGGTAATGCAGCCTATCGTAGATTTAAATGCGGTTCACTAACCAGCAATATTGATTGCTAGAAAGCAATGTCAGTCGTTGTTGGGCTGGCATTGCATTTTACATGCTAGTGTTCAAAAATCTGTGTCATTTCAGTAAAATCTACTAAAACAGAAAAGAACTACTAACAAAGATCAACAAGCAAAGATCAGAAAGCAAAGATCAGAAAGCAAAGATCAGAAAGCAAAGATCAGAAGCAAAGATCAGAAGCAAAGATCAGGACACCCAAACCTTTTTGACGAATTTTGAATTTACACTTACTATATAAACAGTGTTTTTATATACAAATTCAGAGGTAGGTATGACGCAATCACGATCTTCGTTAATTTCGCTTTCTGATACACCATATTATCACTGTATTTCCCGTTGTGTTCGCCGCGCCTTTTTGTGTGGTGAAGATAAATTTAGCGGACAAAGTTTTAGCCATCGTCGGCAATGGGTGGCACAGCGCATGCATTTTCTCGCCGGTCTGTTTAATATCGATATCTGTGCATATGCCATTATGTCTAACCATTATCATCTCGCAAAAAGATCAGGACACCCAAACCTTTCTGACGGATTTTGAATTTATACCTACTATATAAACAGTATTTTTATATACATATTCAGAGGTAGGTATGACGCAATCTCGATCTTCGTTAATTTCGCTTTCTGATACACCCTATTATCACTGTATTTCCCGCTGTGTTCGCCGGGCTTTTTTGTGTGGAGAAGATAAATTTACCGGACAAAGCTTCAGCCACCGCCGCCAGTGGGTTGCAGAGCGAATGCACTTTCTTGCCAGCCTGTTTAATATTGATATCTGCGGTTACGCGATTATGTCGAATCACTATCACCTGGTTTTACATGTCAATTTTGATGAAAGTCAGCAAATGAGTAAAGATCAGGACACCCAAACTTTTTTGACGAATTTTGAATTTATACCTACTATATAAACAGTATTTTTATATACATATTCAGAGGTAGGTATGACGCAATCTCGATCTTCGTTAATTTCGCTTTCTGATACCCCCTATTATCACTGTATTTCCCGCTGTGTTCGCCGAGCTTTTTTGTGTGGAGAAGATAAATTTACAGGACAAAGCTTCAGCCACCGCCGCCAGTGGGTTGCAGAGCGAATGCACTTTCTTGCCAGCCTGTTTAATATTGATATCTGCGGTTACGCGATTATGTCGAATCACTATCACCTGGTTTTACATGTCAATTTTGATGAAAGTCAGCAAATGAGCGATGAAGAGGTGTGTCAGCGCTGGAGTCAGCTCTACAGTGTGCCGGTACTGGTGGAGCGGTGGTTAAAAGGAGAGCTCACCAGCAAAGCCGAGCAGGAGGCTGCATTGGAGATAATCGGCAAGTGGCGCAAACGGCTGCTGGATATCTCCTGGTTTATGCGCTGTTTGAACGAATTTATCGCCCGCAAAGCCAATAAAGAGGATAATTGCAAAGGACGCTTCTGGGAAGGGCGCTTTAAATCGCAGGCTTTGCTGGATGAGGAAGCGTTGTTGGCCTGCATGGCTTATGTGGACTTAAATCCGGTGCGAGCCAAGGTGGCAGATAGTGTGGAAAGCTCCGAATATACCGCTGCCTATCAGCGGATTCATGGTGTCGCCAGTACTGCAGAGAGCGATGAACCTGATTTTACTAAAAAAGCACTCCTAGGCTTTGTGGGGGATGAGCATCAAAGCAATCCGCAGGGTATCCCTTACTCGCTGATTGACTACCTTGAGCTGTTGGACTGGACCGGACGTATTCTTCGCGAAGATAAACGCGGTGCTATCGCTGCTCAACATCCGCGACTGCTTACCATTCTTGGCTTAGAAGATGAAATCTGGCTGGAGCTGGCCAGTGGTTTTGGCAAAAACTATCAGGGAGCAGTCGGCTCGTTGGAGGAGTTAGCTTCATTTGCCAGTCATACAGGAAAACGCTGGATAGCCAGAAAAAATGAGTTGCGGCGAAGTCTGTAAGCAAGCATTTTACATAGCCAATCACTTAAATCCTTCTTAATTTAGCTTCCGCTAAGGGAGTGTTTTGTCCCATATCTCTCTTTTGGCTGTCATTAGTCGATGATTAATCACATAATGCGGAAAATAGCTGCTTGCTATTAGCTGTCTCCAAGTGCATAACCTGCCTGAAATTTGTCGATCCCACCATTAATAACGAACCATTTAGCAAAAGGTTACTTTTAGATATTAAAACTTAGCAGACCGTTTGCGGTTTTGTGATTTGTTAAGTTTGCCGAATAGTTTGGATGTCCCAAGAATCTCCTCCAAGAATCTTCCAAGAATCTATTGATAAATATCTGAAATTTTAATTTTTTAAGCTATTGTTATTAAAAATAATAAGATTTAGAAAAAGCGTGTTTTTTTGAAAATAAAGAAATTCTCCAGCTTCGTTAGACAAATATAAGAGGACCTGATTTTGAAAAAGTTAATTATCGCGACTGTCGCTGTATTATCAATATCAGCGTGTAGTGTCAGCCCGGATGAAATGCGTGCGAATGAACCGGATCAGGTTTTTTCAAGTCTCAAAGATGCCCGTGAAGTTTCAATTTGTATTGCAAATAAATGGGAAGCTTGGGTAAACAAATTTAATGATTGGGGCGTTGTCAAATCAACAGAAAAAACTGACGGCTATTCTGTTTCTGCTCTAAAGTATGGCCCTAATCCAGATGATGGCACAGCTAGAAAACCGATGACTATTAATTACTTAGCGGATGTTGAAAATAAAAATACTGGAAGTGAAACCAGGCTTTATCAATATTTGTCGCTCAACTTAGGGGGTAATCCTTTCTTTGCAGCTGTAGCAGCATGCCAGTAATAGTTATCTATAAGTTGCTGCGCTCGGGTGCTAATCCTCACCGCTTTAGTGGGCACTTTTAACTAATGTTAATGGAGTTCGGTAGCGAAATAGACTCCAGGATACTCATGGATAAGGTGGAAATTACAAAATCTCAAGAGATTCTTCATAAAATCACAAAAATTATTGAAACGGAGTGTGCTCAGGACGCAAGTAGATTATTAGAAGAAGGGGGTGGGGGTAAGCACGAGTTTTTGAAGACCCCCCTATGTCAGGATAGATGCCACTGTTAAAAATTAATCAATTAGAGGGGCGGTAACAGAGGAAGATATGTCTCGTTATCCACAAGAAAGAAGAGAAGCAGTATTAAAGAAATTGTTACCTCCATATTCTCGTTCAGTAGAGGAAGTGGCAAAAGAAGAAGGAATTCATAAATCAACCCTGTACAATTGGCGAAAAGCATTAAGAAAATCAGGAGCCGTTGTGCCAGATAGCAATACTTCTTCCGAGCAGTGGTCAGCTCAAACAAAATTGGCTGTTGTTGCAGAAACCTATTCCATGACCGAGAACGAATTAGGTCAGTACTGCCGTGAGAAAGGTTTGTATCCAGAGCAAATACATCAGTGGCGCAGTGAATGTATGCATGGTTTTATGTCTACCAAGGAACATGAAGCACAAGCTAAAAAGCAAGCTAGAGCAGATAAACAGGAAATCAAAGAGTTAAAGAAAGAGCTTCGACATAAAGAGAAAGCCTTAGCTGAAACCGCTGCATTATTGGTGCTGAGAAAAAAGCTGAGAGCCTTTTACGGGGAAGAACCAGAGGACGATTAACCTCACCCGATGAAAGGCAAAGTCTGATAACTCTGATCCATGAGGCTTGGCAGAATGGTTGTCGATTAGAAAGCGCATGTAACGAAGCTGAGATCGATTTGCGGACTTATCGTCGCTGGTATCAAGGTGGTCAAGTACAGAAAGACAGAAGACCGATATCACCACGGCCTGAGCCTGCGAACAAACTATCAGAGCAAGAGAGACAAGCGATCATAGATACCTGCAACGCTCCTGAATATGCAAGTTTACCACCGACTCAGATCGTACCGACATTGTTGGATAAAGGTAAATATATAGCATCAGAAGCGACCTTTTATCGGGTACTGAAAGCGGCCGGACAACTTGCTCGTAGAGGGCGTCAGCGTAGTCGCCAAAAGGCTTCGAAGCCAACAAGTTATACCGCGACTGGACCGAATCAGGTTTTTACCTGGGACATTACATACTTGCCCTCACAAGTGCGGGGGCAGCATTACTATTTATATGTAATAGAGGATGTCTACAGCAGAAAAATAGTGGGCTATGAAGTCTATGAGCGAGAGTGCGGAGAAATGGCTTCTCAGTTATTGCAACGCACGCTGATACGGGAGCAATGCTTTAATCAGCCTCTGGTATTGCACTCGGATAATGGTGCTCCGATGAAGTCGTTAACGTTCAAAGCAAAGATGGAAGAGTTGGGCATTACGTCTTCATATAGTCGCCCTCGTGTCAGTGATGATAACCCGTATGTGGAGTCGTTATTCCGCACGCTGAAATATGTTCCAAGCTGGCCATCAAAGGGCTTTGGTAGCTTGGAAGTAAGTCGTGTATGGGTAGAGAAATTCGTTACCTGGTATAACACTGAACACAAACATAGTCGCCTGAACTACGTAACTCCAGCAGAGCGCCATAACGGAAGAGATGCTGCCATTTTGGAGCATCGTGCAAAGGTTCTGATGGCACATAAAAAGAAAAATCCAGAACGCTGGTCTGGAAAAATCAGGAACTGTGAGCCGATTGGAGAGGTTCACCTGAACCCGGAAAAAGAAGCTGCTTAAGAATCAGGCAAATAGTGACAACTATCTTGAAAAACGCCGAGACAATGAAAATCGCTTTGTTTACTTTCTTGATTTTCCGAAACCAATTGTGGAGCTTAGTCATTGGGCCTGTTCTAACTTTTAATTATATCGGATAATGAGGCAACTTATGACCGAGAAAAACAACAGTAAGGCTCATAAGCAGCAATCTCATGCCGGGTTTTGGAAACGGCTGCGAGCGCAAATTGACCACCTCTATAACGGCTCGAGTATTAGGGCTAACAACTTTCGTTGGGCACTGCTGGTATTTGATAGTATCACTATCCTGTATTTCATAGTTGGCTCATTCTTTCATTATGTAGATAGTCTGCATGTGGTGGAGGAAGCTATTGGTATTATCTATCTGCTCGAATTCAGTGCTCGCCTGTATATCAGTAAAACACGACTACACGATATCTTTCATCCGGTTGGCTTGGCTGATGTTGTCGTCATTGCCTCATTGCTGGCGCCTTCGCTAGCCGGAAATTTGAGTTTTCTGCGTGTGTTACGCTCACTTCGATTGCTGCGCTCCTATAACATGTTTAAAAACCTGCGCCGGCAGTCAAAGTTTGTACGTTCCCATGAAGATGTCATTTTCAGCATAGTCAACCTGCTGGTATTTATCTTTATTATTACCGCTGTTGTCTATGTCAGTCAGGTAGGAGACAACCCGTTCATAAAAGATTATATCGATGCCCTGTATTTTACTATTGCGACTCTGACGACAACCGGCTTTGGTGACATCACTCTGATCGGTACTAGCGGACATATCTTAGCAGTGCTGATCATGATCTTCGGCATATCTTTGTTTCTACGTCTAATTCAAACTATTTTGCGACCAGGTAAGATAAGCTACGAGTGTCCGGTCTGTGGGCTTAACCGCCATGATATTGATGCGGTTCACTGCAAACATTGCGGTCAGGTACTGCATATTACCACTGAAGGTGTTACTTAGGTATTGCACTAAGCCAAATAAATTACTGGACATATATGGACGCTATTTTCATTATTTTCAGAAATAATAAAGGAGTTTTTCATGAGCAATATATCGATGAAAGGAATGTTTGTTAATTTAAATTTGAACTATCAGGTGTTATTTTCCGAGCAGCAGGCGGAAAGGATTCTTAATAAAGCTGCTGAATTAGTTGCTGATAAGGCGAAAGGCGTAGCCATAACTTACTCTGCAAATTATGGACAAACGCGTAAGATCCAGCAGGTCTACTTTGCCGGATGTTGGAACACAGAAACGAATGGAGCTAATCAGGCCGCGGTGATACATGCAATGGAATCTCTGTTGGCAGGTACTTACAAGCATCTTCAGGATAAAATGCGAATTGTTCCGATCACAACCATGAATGCCTATGACAGCCCTGTCAGTCCTTGGAATCAGGATGTTCATATGGGCATAGTCATAACCGATCTGGATCGCATTCAAACTTATCTGGAAGCGGGCTGGTATATCCTGGGCTGGCAAAACCAGCAGACAGTTAATGAGCAAATTCATCCGTATGCGGTAGGGGGAGGTATTGCCAGTTTGTCAGATGTGATTTCCAGCAAGATACAAAAGACACTAATGAGTTATGCGGACAAATACAAAAATATTACAAATGCATAACTGAATAGGAGCCAGCCTTTTGTTTCGGCTGTTAGCGCAAAAGACAAGGCGTGACCCTCAATTAGCAAAAACAGCGAAAACCTACGCGGCGCTGTTTGCCGCGTTATAAGCTGCTCTTAGTCTTAAGTTTCGGAGCATATTGGAGATATTATGGAAATCACACTTAATCATACAACCGTTCCGTCACTCGATAATGTTGAGTCGGCAAAATTCTACGAGAAAATATTTGGCTTTGAGTTCATCAAAGAATGGGGGCACTTCGCAGTAGTGAAGGTCAACAAAACATTGACATTGGATTTTATCAACGAAGATAATTTTCTGTCGCTTCACTACGCTTTCAAAGTGAGTGAGCAGCAGTTCGACGAAATAATGAAAAGAATAAAATCAGAAGATATTGTTTTTGGTAGTGGCCCGCGTTCCGTGAATGATGGAAAAATAAACCATAATTATGGCGGGCGGGGAGCTTATTTTAAAGACCCAAATGGTCATGTTTTAGAAATAATAACCACAGACTATGTATTGGACTAACCTGCTGTATTACGATAATTGGGGCAATTATTAGCCCCAATTATTGTTGACTAAATATCCAGCTCCAGACTCTCCAGCGTATGCTTTCTCACTTCAGCCAGTAAATCAGCATCATCAAGCAAAGATTGCCCATAAGATGGAATCATTTTTTTCAAACCTTTTTGCCATGCGTCTGTTTTAATCTCTTCGGCAAAGCAAGTTTCAATAATACCCAGCATTGTTTTGACCGCTGTTGATGCACCGGGTGATGCGCCCAATAAAGCAGCAAGGGTACCATCAGAAGAATGAATAACTTCAGTTCCAAACTCCAGTTTGCCCGCACAAGCCTTACCTTTTTTAATGATCTGCACACGCTGACCAGCAGGAGACAAAAAACCAATCTGCGGGCTTAGCCTCAGGATAGAATTTTTGCAGCGCTTTGATCCTCGATTCGTGTGTCTGCAGCACTTCAGAAATAAGATAACGGATCAAATCGATATTATTTAAGCCTACAGATAACATAGGAAATAGATTCGATGGATTAACAGAAGTAGGAAGATCCCATAGCGACCCCTGTTTGAGAAATTTAGTGGTAAATCCGGCAAATGGGCCAAATAACAAGGCCTTTTTACCATCGATAATACGCGTGTCCAGATGAGGGACGGACATTGGTGGCGCACCTTTGGGGGCTTTTCCATAAACTTTAGCATGATGTTTTTCAACCACTTCCGGAATAGTACAGACTAACCATTGGCCACTGACAGGGAAGCCGCCATAACCTTTACCTTCAGGAATACCCGATTCTCGTAACAGCGGTAAAGAACCACCTCCGGCACCAAGAAAAACAAATCGAGCATTAAAATAGCTATGCGCGCCACCTGTTTTATTTTTAGCTCTTATTCGCCAGCGTTTATCAGCTTGTTGATCAATATGGGTAACACAGTGTTGAACCAGTATTTCAAAATCACCCATTTCCTGTAAGCCTGTTAACATATCACGTGTCAAGGCGCCGTAATTGACATCTGAGCCATAACGTACTCGAGAGCCAGCCACCTTTTCCTTTGGACTTCTGCCTTCCATCACTAATGGCATCCATTTTTTCAAGACTTCAGGGTCTTCACTGTATTCCATCGCAGAAAATAGGGGATGGGCAGTTAATGTTTCATAGCGCTTACGCAAGAAACCTACGTCTTTGTCTCCACTAACAAAACTTTGATGAGGCGCCTGGTTAATAAAGTGCGCAGGGCTGGGTAAGATCTTTTTATCAACTAAATAGGACCAGAACTGTAACGACTCTTCAAAAGCGGCGTTGATAGAAAATGCTTTTGTGGTATCAATGCTACCATCACGCTTTTCAGGTGTGTAATTGAGCTCACAATAAGCCGCATGCCCGGTCCCTGCATTATTCCAGCCATCACTGCTTTCAGTGGCAATATGAGGTAGGCGCTCTATCATCGCTATTTTCATACTCGGGTCTAACTGCTTTAATATAATACCCAAGGTCGTGCTCATAATACCCGCACCCACCAAAAGTATATCGACATCTTTTCCGTTCATTGTATTTTCATTCATCACAATTATTTCTATTTAAATGTTAGGGATATGTTAAGGAAATGTAGGCGCGGTGTCTATGTTGTATTTTAAGTCTGCTGAAAGAGGGGAGGTCAACAGATCCTAGAGTTTTACTCATTAAGTAAATTTGTGTAACGAGAAGCCGGGCGTAGCTTGTCTTAAAGGAGAGCTTGAGATCATTATTGCGAGTTTATAGAAAAAGGTACTATTGTTATGAATAATTGCAATAAAGTCGCTGTTGAGTGTTCCTATAATTTAATTCTTGGAGGTATATTGTGAGTAAAGCAATTGATGATTTGAAACATGAGCATGAGGCGATTACCTTCACTCTGAAGATACTGGGAAAAATGTTAGAGAGTACTGAAGAAGGTAATTCAATCAATGTCGATGATGCCGTTGCTCTTCTCAACTTTTTAAAAGAGTTTGCGGATAAGTGCCATCATGGAAAGGAAGAGGGGATTCTTTTTCCCGCACTCGAAAAGGCTGGTATTTCAAAAAATGAAGGTATTATCAAAGATCTGCTTCAAGAGCATGAGCAGGGGCGAACATTGATTCGAGAAATGGACGTGGCGTTAAAAAGCAAAATTGAGAATGTCTCCGCTTTCGTAAGGGCTGCAAAATCTTACTCTAAGCTTCTTTCTCAACATATTGAAAAAGAGAATACCATCCTTTTCCCCATGGGGGAGCAAGCTTTAAGCTCTGCTCAGCTCAATGAAATTTATGATTCTTTCGAAGAATATGAGGAAAGGGTAATTGGTGCTGGTCGTCATGAGGAATTGCATGCCATGCTAGATTCCTTCTCGCTCAAATACTTGAGATAATCGGGGCAAGTTAAAATTAAACTCTTGCCTACTCCCTTTTGTTGCAATAAAAGAGTTAATCTGGAGAATGTTATGAGTCTGTCCGAAGCAGAGTTATTATTTGTGAAAAAGCGAGAGCAGCTCACTAAGTATTGGCCGGCATTCGCTGTGGGCATTTTGTTGCTGCTTGCTGCGCTTGCCTGCTGGTTGTGGCTGAAGACACCCTATCTGCTCAACCCATGGGCTGTTGGCGTTGCTCTGGAAAACGGCACTCTGCCTGAAGCCACTATGGCTCTTATGGCGGTCATGTTGCCGATAGTCATGTTGATGTTTTTGCTATTTGCCAGTGCCGTGGTAGTGCTGTTATTTGTGGGCTTTTGCAATGAACGCAGATTGATTCAGCTGCTTAGAAGGGAAGGTGCGAATCCTTAAAAATAGCTATATATAAATTGTTAAATATGTAAGTATTAGCGGCGTTAACGGGTTGGAGATGCAATCGCAATTGATGATTGTTTGTTTCAAGTCATGAGATAACTATCTGCTCTTTTGTATGCTTGTTCAAAAACGCTGTTTTACTGATAACTAACAGATCGAAATGGAATGGATACTTCCTCTAGCCCCCCTAAAAAACTATTTACGAAAAAATATAATTCATAAAAAAGGATAATTGACATGGAAAATGTAGCAGCCGTCGGTAGCATAAACGGTACTAACCGGTTGAAGGGACTCATTAATCGTTTAGGCCCTGGCATTATGATGGCTACCGCTGCGGTTGGTGGTTCTCATCTGGTCTCCTCCACTAAAGCAGGAGCCATCTATGGCTGGCAACTTGCTGTGATAATCTTATTAGTAAATCTATTTAAATACCCATTCTTTCGGGCCGGTGTTCAGTACACCATGGGCACTGGGGAAAGCCTTATTGAAGGTTATAGTAAAATGGGAAGAGTTTACTTGTGGGTGTTTTCCGCCCTGACCACGATTTCAGGTATCGTTAATACTGCTGCTTTGCTGTTGTTCAGCGCCAGTTTATTTGGTTATTTTTCTCCCTTTGATCTTTCACTGACCGCTAATGCCGGGATCATTCTGGCTATTTGTCTTGCTGTTTTATTTGCCGGGCAATACAAGGCGTTAGATAGCCTGTCAAAAACTATTATGGTGACGCTGGTTATTGCAACCGTTAGCGCCGTGATCATTGCCTTTGGAAACGGAGCTGTGGCTCCGGTTGATTATCAAACACCTTCAGTTTGGGATATTGCTGCTATCGGTTTTGTCGTTATTATGATGGGCTGGATGCCGGCACCGATCGAGATCTCTTGTTTGACTTCAATGTGGTTGAAAAGTCAGAAGAAAAGACAAGAGGTAACGGAAAGTTCTGCATTGTTTGATTTTAATATCGGTTATATAGGCACGGCACTGCTTGCGGTTGTTTTTCTGGCACTGGGAGCACTGGTGCTTCACGGCAATGGTCAGGAGCTGAAAACATCCGGTATCGGTTTTTCTCATCAGCTGGTGAGCATGTATGCATCAACCATTGGTGAATGGTCGCGTGATCTGATTGCCGTTGTTGCATTTTTCTGCATTTTCGGTAGTACCATTACAGTTATCGACGGTTATTCACGTGCTATGGCCGAGGCACAACGTCTGATTCAATATAAAGAGTGCGAACAGCGTAAATATCATAATAGCTGGATGCTGTTTACCAGTGCTATTGCTATGGTGGTCTTACTGTTTTTTACATCGCAATTAATGACGATGTTAAACTTTGCCATGATCCTGGCCTTTATGACAACGCCTATTTTTGCTCTACTCAATTACCGCCTGGTAGTAAAAGCTAATCTGCAGGGCAAATTGGCGCTCACTAGCCGTATGAAGGCGCTGAGCTGGATTGGTTTAGTATATCTGTTTGGTTTTCTGGCTGTGTTTATCTGGTGGAAATGGTTGATGTAATGGCTAATTGGCCTTATTCCCGCTTGTTGCAAGAGCAGGGAGTAAGGCCTTTTTACGCTAGGGTTAAAGGAAATAGATAGGTTTTTCATCGTTATTTAAGAGCATTCGTCGCACTAAATCTAATGCTCTTGCCATCACCATTTGCTGAAAATAGTGTCTGTTACCTTTAATGCAGAAATATTGAGTGAAAATCTGCTCTTTTTTTCCCCATGCTATCCATACTGAGCCGACAGGCTTCTCCTGCGAGCCGCCTGTCGGGCCCGCTATACCGGAAACGGCAATAGTGATATTCGCATGGGTTTGCTGTAATGCACCTTGCGCCATGGCAATAACTGTTTCTTGACTTACCGCGCCGAATTGTTCAAGAGTGGCCGGGTCAACATCAAGTATTTTGTGTTTCATCGCGTTTGAATAGGTAATAAACCCGGCTTCAAATACCTCACTGGCACCTGATACTTTAGTGAGTTCACTGGCGATAAGCCCGCCCGTGCATGATTCAGCCAAGGTTATCTTTAAATTCTGTTGCTGGCATAAATTCAATACGTGCTCAGCAAGTGTTTTTTCTTTATCCGTTATCTCTGCCACGATATGGGCACCTAAAATAGCTTTTAACTGATTTATCACTTCATTTTTAATGGCAGTATGCTGTTTATTTTCAATAGTGAGTTTTAGCTCAAGTGTCGGTATTGCCGCACGAAAACCCAGCTCAACTTCATTTGGCCAGTTGGGCATTTCATTTTCGATAAGCGTTTGTAAAGTGGACTCGCCCAGACCAAAGACTTGAAAGCGAGTGATATCCATTTCACCACTCAGGTTCATTGTTTGCTGCAGTAGCGGCTGTATTTGCTGATCGAGCATTAATTTCAGTTCATGCGGAACCCCTGGAGTGCAAATGATCAGGCAGCCGTTGATTGTTAAAGAAAAACCCACCGCACTGCCGGCACTATTTGCCACAATAGTACAGTTCTCAGGAAGCAATGTTTGTTTAAGGTTGGAGTTGTTGAGCACAGCTGCCCGTGTTTTAGCCCATTTTTGCAGATGTGCTAATGCTTGAGGGTGCTGCTTTATCGGTAAATTGGCCGCCACAGCAAGCGCTTGGGCGGTTAAGTCGTCGCTGGTGGGGCCCAGGCCGCCATTGATTATTAAGACGTCAGCGTTACTGCTTATATTTTTTATTTCAGAAATCAGTAAGTTCAGGTCGTCTGCAACGGTTACTTTTTTCTGTATTTTTATGCCTAATGTTTTAAAACTTTTGGCGATCATTGCTGAATTACTGTCAACAATGTCTCCGTTCATTAATTCGTTGCCGGTAAGCAGTAGTTGTACATTAGCAGTAGACATTAAAATAATTCCTGACAATTTAAATGATTAGCCTACTGTAAAACAACTATTGTTGTCTAGCGAGGCTTTCAGTTTCTTACAAGGCAAGTTGCAAATCCTGCTAAGTAGCTATAATACCTGTTATGTATTAGGTGCTTAGTTGGGGAAAATCCCATTACAATTGTTAATTGCCTGTTTCAAGTCATAAGATAATTCTTTGATCTTTTGTATGCTTGTTTAAAAACCTGCAGGGAGCAAAATCATTATGAGTCAATGCGGACAATGCAAACAATTTACCAGAAAGCCGGAAAATCAAAAAGATCTATGTGGCGCATGGGGGCAGCCTACAACAGCAACAAGTTTAGCCTGTAATTTTTTCTTTCCTAAAAAGCCAATGCGTTGCGCTCGTAAATAATTGCGGCTGCTTGCCGGCTGGCACAGCTGCTTGGCTGATTTTAGCCAAACTTGATGCGCACCAAGGAGGCAGAAATTGATTTTATATAAAAAGCGCAGGAAATATAAATACAATCTTCATGCTGACCTTGAATACCAAACCGATATTGAAGTCGACACGCCAAGAGACTTAGGGTTGCTGGAAATCACCTTTGCCGGAAAACTAATTATACGACAGGGGTATGCCTGGGATGGGCCGAGCGGCCCGTCAATTGACACTAAAAATTTTATGCGCGGATCCTTAATTCACGATGCGCTGTATCAATTGATGAGAGAAAAAGTCCTGCCGCAAAGTGCACGAAAGAGAGTCGATGAAATATTAAGGGAAGTCTGTCTTAAAGATGGCATGTCAAGGTTTAGGGCCTGGTATGTATATAAAGCCGTCAGGCTGGGCGGAGCATCTTGCGCTGCGTCAGATTTATTGCAGGCACCGTAACCGCAGGGCAGCTGATATTTGCTTTTTTGCAGCTATTGGTTATTGAGCAATGCATTCCGTTTACATGAAATTATTGTCTATAATTTTAAATTTAACCGGCCCTATTTTTATTATTACTGCAAAAGAAACTGACATGCGTAAATTGAGCCCAGGCTCCTCACACCAGCAATCGCGAGGTGAAGAAGTCGCGAACAGCATTAGCCACGGTATAGCACTGCTCGCCATGCTGGTCGGGGCACCTTTTCTCATTATGAATGCAGTGCGGCAAGGAGCTGCAGGACAAGTTGTCGGCACCAGTGTCTTTTCCGCAACTGCCATCTTGCTTTACCTCTCCTCTACCCTGTACCACGCACTTGCGCAGGGCAAGGCTAAGCGCCTCTTTAGGATCATCGATCATTCTGCGATATTCCTCCTCATTGCAGGTACGTACACGCCGTTCACCCTTGGGATACTGAAGGGCGTATGGGGCTGGACACTTTTCGGTCTCGTCTGGGGGCTTGCTGTCGCTGGAGTCACGCTGAAAGCCTTCGAAAGGATACCCCATCCCATTGTCTCTACAAGTCTCTATTTATTTATGGGCTGGCTTATTATTATTGCTGTCAATCTGTTGCTTACCAAGGTGCCAACGGCAGGACTGCTCTGGTTGATCAGCGGAGGTTTGTTTTACACCATAGGCGTGGCGTTCTTTGCAACCGATTCGAAGTTGCAGTATGGACACTTAATTTGGCATCTCTTTGTTATGGGCGGAACCACATGCCACTACTTCGCGGTTCTCTGGTATGCCGCCTAACAAGATAAGTGGGAGCTTTCATCTTGCATAACTTTCTGTTTTACTTACAACTATAATGCGACTGGTTGATAGGCTTTTAGCAATAATCAGATATCCAAAATATATACAAGCTTAACGTGGCAGATTTTTCATAAGTCAGAATATTTAGGTGTACTGAACTCTTTATGTTATGTGCCGCAAATAACAAAAAATTATCACTATCATTTATTTTTCGCACCAGCGAGGTTAATCATGTCCACAGTCAAAGATACAACAGTTAAACCTGAACATTATAATTATGATGCCATTATTATTGGTACTGGACCCGGCGGGGAAGGTGCGGCAATGAAGCTTGCTAAAAGTGGTTTGCGTGTCGCCGTTATCGAAAAATATAAAGATATTGGCGGAGGCTGCACACACTGGGGAACGATTCCTTCTAAGGCGTTGCGCCATAGTGTCAACCAGCTTATTGAATTAAAGAACAACTCATTATTTATTAACAATTACCCGCAGCATAAAACCTTCACCTTTAAGGATGTGTTGCGCCAGACCCAGCAAGTCATTGCTAAACAAGTGACTATGCGCAGTGATTTTTATAATCGTAATAATTGCACCTTATATTTTGGTAGCGCGACTTTTACAGACAAAAACACCATTTTAATCACCCGAGATGATGGCTGGTCAGAAAAGATAACCGCTAAAAATATCATCATCGCCACAGGCTCCCGTCCCTACCACCCTGAAGATATTGATTTTACTGCTGCCAATATTTACGACAGTGATAGCATTCTTTCCTTAGATTACCATCCCCGGAATATTGTTATTTATGGGGCTGGGGTGATAGGTTGTGAGTACGCGTCGATATTTAGAGGCTTAGGCGTTAAAACGGACCTGATAAATACGCGAGACCGTTTACTGTCATTCTTAGATGCGGAAATGTCCGATGCACTTTCCTATCATTTTAGAAATTCAGGCATGATCCTGCGCCACGATGAAGAGTATGAAAAAATTGAAAGCACGGACAAAGGGGTTGTGATTCACTTAAAGTCCGGCAAAAAAATGAAAGCGGACTGCCTGTTATATGCCAATGGCAGAACAGGTAACACCGATAAACTGGCATTGGAAAATATCGGCTTAAAAGCAGATGGCAGAGGGCAGCTTGCTATCAATGAGCACTATCAAACTGAGGTGGAAAATGTTTATGCGATTGGTGATGTTATCGGCTACCCAAGCCTGGCAAGTGCCGCTTATGATCAGGGAAAAATCGCCGCGCACTTTATTTTAACGCAAAAGGGCAAGAGAAAACTGATAAAAGATATTCCGACGGGTATCTATACTATTCCGGAAATCAGCTCCGTAGGTAAGACTGAGCAGATGCTGACTCAGCAGAAAGTCCCTTATGAAGTCGGACGTGCACAGTTTAAAGATTTAGCTCGTTCACAGATTTTAGGCTCGGACGTGGGCAGTTTAAAAATACTGTTTCACCGGGAGACAAAGGAGATATTAGGCATTCATTGTTTTGGTGAGCGGGCTGCAGAAATCATCCATATCGGGCAGGCGATCATGGAGCAAAAAGGAAAAGGTAATAGCATTGAGTATTTTATCAAGACCATCTTTAACTATCCGACTATGGCAGAAGCTTACCGTGTTGCTGCTTTCAATGGCTTAAATAGATTGTTTTAAACAGGCCCTAGTCAATAAATAGGCTGCTGCAATTTATCGGAAGCAGATCTCCTTAGCTATGCCTATTTAGCATTTTGCTTGTCTGTTTACATAAGATGCAAGGTGTTAAATTTGTATCTTAAAACAGATAAGGCATAGGTATTGTTACAATTCCCCTTTATAATCAACGACTCGCTGTACTTGGAATGTTTTTAAAAAATACATTCTATTTGGGTGAGATAGTGAATGGAATGAAAATAATAATAACTGGGAATAAGGATTGTAATGAAAGGTGTAACACTATTAGCAGTGGGCGTACTACTTGCTGTCTCTGGTTGTCAAAGTACAGCAGAGAAACCACGAAAAGAGCAAATAACCAACCAGGTGTCAAAAGAAGTCAATGATTTTGATAGATATGAACAATTTAAATCAAATTATGAAACATGGTTAGCAACCTTAAATGAGTCTAAGGGGCTAGAAATATATTCATCTCGTTTATATGCCGGTTTATTGAGTTCATGGAATACAGCAATAGAAATATATGAAGATATTGCAGCTGATCCCGCTCAAATCAACGAAAGCTATTCACTTTTTTCATCTACCACTTACTCGCAAGCGTTTACTGAACAGTTATCAGAAGTTGCTGAAAAGTATGCCGCTCTTATAAAAATAAAAAATCAAGCGGATCTGATTTTAGCTGATGCGCTGTCGCAAATGCACTATTTAGAGAAAACCGATGCAGCAGCAGTTTTTGCTGACGAATACCATGATTTGTCTGATGACTACGGTGAACTGTTTGCATATGTTACAGATAATAAAATTGCCAGAGCTCAAACAGAGCAAGTTAATTTTATTAATAAAGTCAAGGCCTTGGAAGAGAAAGTGGTGTTGGCAAAATACATTACTCCATTACAAAAAGCGCTCAATAACTTTGCAGATCAAGGCTTTCGTAAAGTCGCAGCGATTAGCTATGCGAAGGCAGAAGCTGAAATCAATGCCGCAAACAGTATAGTTAAAGCCAATACACGAGACTTGCAGGTGATTGAGCAAGCTGTTGCTGATGCTCAATTCGAATTGGCACATCTTCGCAATGTTGCCCATGAGGTTAAATTATTATCTAGCGTTAAAAGCAGTCAATTTGAGCCGGCAGTGCTGGAGTATGAAAGCAAATTGCTATCGGTTTCAAAAGCCCTGAATGATGCGGATTATCGCGATCAACCGCTGCGGGTACAAGCTGATCTGATTGTTGCAGAAGTGAACAAGCTGCATAAGAATAACAATACAGAAAAATTGGAAGCTAAGGTGGCTTTACTTAATAGCGAGATTGAACGGTTAACATTATTCAATGCATCGCAAGCGACGCTGCTTGGTGAAAGTAACAACAAAATAGAGTCATTGGATAAGCAGCTGCAGCGCAGTGAGTTTCAAATTGTAAGTCAGCAGACGCTGCTTAATTCATATAAACAACAGTTAGAAAGTAAACGTTCTGAAGCTGCAATTGAACACGCAGTAGCAGAGCCTAAAGAAGAAGCGGCAGAGAAATTTGACGAGCCGGCAGTTGTTGAGCCTAAAGGGCAGGTTGCAGCGGAATTCGAGGAGCCAGCTATTGTTAAACCTAAAGTACAGATGGCAGTGAAACTCGAAAAGCCGGCGGTAGTTGAATCTAAAGAGCAGGTTGCAGTGGAATTCGAAGAGCCAGCGCTAGTTGAACCTAAAGAACAGGTTGCAGTGAAACCGGAAGAAGAAATTGTAGCGACACCTGCAGAGGACACTAAAGTGTAAATAATTGGGGCAGGTTAAAAATGAAATTATTGCTTATAACTTTAAATTTAACCTGTCCCAATTATTTTCAATGTCTTTTAAAGCAATTTAACGAACCTTGCGGAATTCTCCACCCATAACTTGTTTGGGTGGAGATGGATAGCAAACCAACCGCTAGGTTGGTCTATCTTAGTTGGATACACTATCATTTTTGCCTGTATTTACATCCAGACAAATCAGGTCTACTATGATATCCATGAAAAGCAAAGTTTACACAAAAACGTTAAAAGTAAGAATTCGTGATAAACATGTAAAAACCCTAAATAAATGGGCTTACGGTGTGAATCAAGTGTGGAATTTTTGCAATGAAACGGCGATGAAGGCATTGAGCAATGTCAGTGAATTTGGCCCGGTAAAACCCGCTTTCCTGTCTGGTTATGATCTCCAAAAACACACCAAAGGCATGAATAAAACGCTTGGCCTGAATTCTGCGACCGTGCAGATGGTTGGGCATGAATATGCTACCCGCCGCAAACAATTCAAGAAATATAAGCTGAATTGGCGTAAGTCAGGGGGTGTTAGACGTTCACTGGGTTGGATCCCGGTTCGTAAAGACTGCATTGGCTTCAAAAATGGTCAGGTTTATCATAACCGCCACTATTTTAGCGTTTATCTCAATACACGTTCAAATCAGGCTCATTCAATGAGGATTCAAGAGGCCGGTGGTACTTCAACGTTGTGGTTGAGGTGGAAGCAGAGCAGGGTACAGGCAAAGCCAGTGTGGGTATTGATTTGGGTTGTAAAGAAACAGCCACCGACAGTAACGGCTATAAGATCAAAGGCCGTGAATACCGCCAGCTAGAGGAAGATTTAGGTATTGCGCAGCGTGCAAAGAACAAAAAGCGCGTCAAGGCAATACACGCGAAAATTAAAAACCGCAGAGTAGATAGTCTGCACAAATACAGCCGCAAACTTGTTAATGAGAATGCGGCAATATTCATTGGTAACGTAAGCAGTCAAAAACTGGTCAAGACTAAAATGGCTAAGTCCGTTTTAGATGCTGGCTGGTCTACATTAAAAACACTATTGGAATACAAAAGCGCTCACGCTGGTATTGTTTTTGAAGAAATCAATGAATCGTACACCACCCAAACTTGCTCGTGTTGTGGCTCCCGCCTCAACAGTCCGAAAGGTAGAGCAGGACTTGGAATAAGAGAATGGACCTGTGAGTGCGGTGTCACTCACGACCGCGATGTGAACGCGGCCAAAAACATTCTTGCGCTCGGGCATGAGCGTCTGGCAGTAGGAATCCTCCACTAAAATCTTTGATTTAGTGGAGGGAGGATGTCAAAGCCACTCCACTTATTCGGATGAAATTTAGACAAAGCCTGTGCTGCCCTGGCACATGCTGTGAAGCAAGCTATTATGATTATGGCAGCCTTGTTTTTGTACCATCACCCGAGTGTGTCAAAAGAACATAACTACGGTGAGGATAAGCAAACTCTATGCTGATGAGAATTGCCCGATATATCACTCGTTTCAGGGGGAAGATGAGTACACATAAGATGTACTGCATCGGACGGTAATTCTACAGCCCTGTTAGGGGCCACCACGAAACAATACAAACCGCATCAAAAAAGGAGAGTAACAATGGGCATGAAAAAAGCTTACCAAAAGAAACTACAGGCACAATTGGATGAATGGAGCGTAGAGATAGAAAAGCTCCAGGCAAAAGCTGATAAAGCGGAAGCTGATGCACAACTTGAGTACTACAAAGAAATCGAGGAACTACGATCCATGCAGGAAGCCGCCAGCAGTAAGCTTGCTGAACTTAAGGACGCCGGCGATGACGCATGGGAAGATCTCAAGGCCGGCCTGGATAGTGCGTGGAACTCGCTCGGCAATGCACTGAGATCAGCCACTAACAGATTCAAATAAACAGTGTGGTCACTGCGGCTATAATGACAGGAGGTGACAAATGAAATTTCATAGCTGTGCAATGGTCTTGATGGCTAGCCTCGGCGTCACGCCGCTTTCCTATGCGGAAACATCGACGGACAAAACGTCAATAGAAGAGGTTAAGCAGGAAACTCAACACTTACTGAAGACGCTTGACGCGTATACCGCCGACCAGAAGGACGAGGCAATCCGCAAAACAAAAACGGCCTTGGATAAACTGGATAAGCGTATTGATGCATTGGAGGCAGATGTTGATGAAAGCTGGGACAAAATGGATAAGGATGCGCGCAAAAAGGTTCGTGATAGTCTCAAGGCGTTACGTAAGCAGCGAAATCAGCTGGCTGAGTGGTATGGCAGCCTGAAAAACAGTAGTGAAAGTGCTTGGGAACAGATGAAAAAAGGGTTTTCAGATGCATATAAGGCTTTTAATGATACTTGGGAAAAGTCCGAAAATGATATCGGCTCCAACAAGTAGCATTGCCTAATGCGTCAATTCCGGCAGCAAAAAGCCAGCTTTGATTTTTTGATTAATAATAAAACGTCATCGTTTTAAATGAAAATAATTAAATTAATCAGAGGCTTGTGCTGCTATATGTGCTAAACAGTGCCTGCGTGGCAAGCTACTTGACCATAAAGGCATATTTAAAAATACGGTAGAGTCATGCCGGAAGTTGTAAATTGGAAGTGGGTGCATGAATAAGTTAATACAGTTTTGGGGCAATCTGCGTTCGAGCTTCTGGTTTTTGCCTTTTCTTATCGTCCTGAGTAGCATTGTTTACGCGGTAGCGTTGATCAGAATAGATTACGCCGGGAGTGAGCGATGGCTGAGCCCGTGGCCACGGATATTTGGGGTCGGGGCGCAAGGCGCGCGCGATATGTTGTCCACGTTGGCCGGTTCGATGATGGCGGTTATGGGGATCACGTTCTCCATGACCTTGCTGGCACTGACGCTGGCTTCGAGCCAGTACACCTCGCGCATCTTGCGCAACTTCATGGGCAGCCGTGTCACACAGGTTGCATTGGGAACCTTTGCCGGAATTTTCGTCTATTGTTTGATCGTTATGTACACGATTCGCACTGGCGATGCGCCATTCGTGCCCGGGCTGGCGGTATTTTTCGCCTTTCTTTTGGCGCTTGGCGGCATTGCCATCCTCATTTTTTTTATTCATCACATCGCTTCGTCGATTCAGGCATCCAACATCATCGCCTCGGTCGCTCAGGAGACTAATGCCTCTATTGATCGGCTGCTGCCAGAAAAACTGGATCATAGGGTCGATCAAGACGAAAGCCGGAAGCAGGGGCTCGGGTTACCGGATGAGAGGACTTGGTATCCAGTGCCGGCAGCTGTGAGTGGTTATATTCAAAACGTGAATGACGATGCGCTACTGCAACTGGCGAAAAACCATAGGACCATAGTGCGTACTGAGTACGGCATCGGCGCGTTCGTTGTGCAAGATACGGCGCTGGTATCACTCGCCCTGACTTACCCGCCAGAGCAGAAGACAATTGCGGCGTTTAATGATGCTTACAGTATTGGCCGCTATCGCATGGTTGAGCTGGATCCGTCTTTCGGCATCAGACAGATTGTGGATATGGCCATCAAAGCACTTTCTCCCGGCATCAATGACACTTCAACAGCGGTGATGTGCGTGGACTATCTGGCTTCTATTCTGGCTCTGCTGGCCGGTCGACAATTCCCTCCCGTACACCGTTATGAAGGCGAAACGCTGCGTGTGATAGCTATCGTGATGAGCTTTGAGGGATTATTAGCAGAGGCCTTCGAGCAGATTCGATCTAATGCTGAAATGAATGTTGCCATACTGGCGCGTATGCTTGGTGCCCTTGATACTATCGGAAGTCTGACGGTTAAACCCAACCACTTACGAGCGCTCGATGAACAACTGCAGTGTATTGCCGAGCTGGTCGATCACCACATCGAATTCAGCTCTGATCGAGCTCGGCTCGAAAGGCGGCTGTCGGAAGTGCGTGAAACGCTGAAAGCTCAGTCTGCGTTGTGTTCAGCGAAGCGCAGGAGAGAAGATAGCCTTATGGAAATAGTACGGCAACAGGATAAGTAAGCTTTATCAAAAAACGCCGTAAAACTCCGTCCTTTTAGTGCTGGCTTCGATCAACTACAGATCTTAAAGAGCATAATACGTTATTAGAGAAAGGAGCAGATCACTTTGTTTTAAGTTTGCAGCACATGAAATTAAAAAAGTCTGGCAGTTCTTTTTAACTGTAGCTAAAGACTTAGAAGCAGCACCCATTACGGCATAGGAATCAATAAAGAACCGCAAGGCTATGCTTCTGTTCCCGATCAACAAATAACGCTTATCAAAGGCTAGCTAATACAACTTCGGCTTTGCTCACTTCAAAAGATTTAGGCGCTTCAACATTGAGCAGGGTCACGATCCCATTTTCGATGACCATGGCATAACGCTTTGACCTGATACCACCGAAATTGCCTGTATCCATCTCTAAGCCGAGGGCTTTGGTAAAGCTGGCATCACCATCAGCGAGCATTATCAGTTCAGAGGCATTTTGTGATTCGCCCCATGCTTTCATTACAAAGGCATCATTTACCGATACACAGGCAATTATATCGACACCTTTGCCTTTAAATTGCTCAGCTAATAGCACATACCCCGGTAAATGGGCTTCGGAGCAGGTTGGTGTAAATGCCCCGGGTACGGCAAAGAGCACCACTTTCTTACTGGCAAACAATTCAGATATTGGGTGGTTAACCATGCCATCCTTTGTAAGCTGAGTTAAGGTGGCTGCTGGTAATCTTTGTCCTTGTTGGATCATTGTCGTTTCCTTAATTACATGGGCATACCACAGTCTAGACCCAAATCGCTGTTATAAAAACGGAGAAATGCATTTTGCAAATATCTTCCTTGAATCTGAATGAAGTTATTGTTCAATAGTGGTTGGCCATAGGCTCTGCTCGGCAGGGTTTCAAGCGTGGCGTCCGCAGCATGCTTTTTGCACTATACTTACCCTATCTCCTGCATGCTAGGATCGGGCTTAGCAGGTGTTAGCCTGTACAGAGGATATGAGACTTGGGGACATGAGTTGGCTGCCAGCGTAAAAGTTGCCACTATGGGAATTTTTACGGTAACCAAGCTACTGCCTGTGCAATCCTATCTGCAACAGGAGCCTGTTCAGGTCAGCCGTTTCCTTTAGGGAGGGGGGCAACCCGGAACTTCTACATATATAACCAGCAAAACAGAGCGACTACGTGCAGGCGCGCCGCGTTCCTGTTTATGGTTGTTAGCGCTGGGCAAGCGGAAATCCTTTTATGATAAAAGATCATCAAGTAAATTCAGAAAACATTTGCCTTCCGAAAGAATTCCTTGATCGGCTGGCGAAACCTTTTGCACGGTTCTTGCGCATAGAAACCGTCGGCGGGTCCATTCTTCTCATTTTCACCGTTGCCGCGCTTGTTCTTTCCAACTCGCCGTGGGCTGATTCTTTCGAACACGTCTGGGAGACTCAGCTAGGCCTGCAGCTTGGTTCGCTGGAGTTTTCCCGTTCGCTACGGGAGTGGATTAACGATGTTTTGATGACACTGTTTTTCTTTCTGGTCGCTTTGGAACTCAAGCGCGAGCTGGTTCTCGGTGAGTTGCGCAAACCGCGTATGGCCGCGCTATCAATAGCAGCCGCCTTGGGAGGTATGATCGTCCCGGCAGCAATATACCTGCTACTGCAGGCCGGGCAACCCAGTCAGCATGGCTGGGGCACCGTGATGGCAACCGACACCGCATTTGTTATCGGTTGTCTGGCGCTGCTAGGACCCCGCATTCCGCAAAGCTTGCGGGTGTTTATGCTGTCATTGGCGATTGTTGACGATATCGGGGCCATTCTTGTTGTGGCCATCGGTTATAGCAGCCATATTTCCTGGGTTGCGCTGGCAGTGGCGGTGCTAGGCATAGTCATCGTGCGTACGATAGCAATGTTAGGCTTCCGCGGTTTTCCTCTCTACTTTCTGGTGGGCGGGGGGATCTGGTTTGCAATTGATGCGTCCGGGGTTCATGCAACCATCACTGGCGTGATACTCGGGTTAATGACACCAGCAAGGCGTTGGGTTAGTGACGAGCGTTTATACGCCATATTAGGCCAGGTTATCGCGCATCCTCATGGTGGTGAAGGCTGTGGTGATACGAAGGACCGACAGACACTGCAGGTGGCCGAGATTGCAGCGCGTGAAACCTTGTCTCCTGTTGAGCGTCTGGAGATGCGCCTGCACCCCTGGGTCAGTTTTATCATCATGCCGCTGTTTGCATTTGCCAACGCCGGGTTACCGCTATCTTTGAACGATTTCGGCAACTCGGTCACCTTCGCTGTTTTTGCAGGTTTTGTGATCGGTAAACCGCTTGGCATTCTCTTATTTAGTTGGCTGGCTGTGTGTTCACAGATCGCTATTCGCCCCCCTGATCTCACTTGGAGATTGATCGCAGGCGGCAGTTTGCTTGCGGGTATCGGCTTCACCATGGCGTTGTTTATTGCCAATATCGCTTTCGATAAAAGTTTAATTGATGGTGCCAAGCTGGGAATCTTTCTCGCATCCATTTTTTCCGGATTGGCAGGTATAGCCGTGTTGATGTGGGGCGCGGGAAAAAATGGCGAATCATAACAGTGTGCAGTAATGGTGCTGTGGGATAAGGATCGTCTTCCAGAGCCTTCAAATACAGTGTTCGATGCTGAACATTTTACGAATAGAACTTCATGAAGCAGCATCTGCAATTAATACAGTTGTCGCGATGGCGCTGGTCAGCCAAGCAGGCAAGGCCTGAATGATAAAATTTGGATTTATGTTTTTTGCTTTATACGCACCAATATGGTGCCACCTCCGAGATAAAACCTTTTCTGGTCAGCTTGTGATTTTTCAGGGCAATATAAATTAACATTATTTTTCAATACGTTAGTTTACTTTTTAATTGATGAACTGTTGGTTTTTTCAGGTTGGCTCAATTACTGCATGTTTTGATGTATGGCGATCGGCTTAAGTAATAAATATAACTCAGATTACTTATGTTCATTTTGTGCAGGTATGACACTTCACTGCGCATAGGTTGGTTATAAAAGAGGTGATAAATGCATAATAGCGCACTGATATTTACGGATTTAGATGGCACATTACTGGATCATCACAGCTATCAAACTAAGGCTGCAGACAGCACTATCGCTCTGCTTAAAGCCAACAATATTCCTATTATTCCCAATACCAGCAAAACCTGTGCTGAACTGTTACTGATTCGCAAAGAGTTACAACTGGATACGCCTTTTATCATAGAAAATGGTGCAGCCGTTTATATACCTGTCGACCATTTTAAAATCCAGCCTGAGGGAACGACTCTGCAGGACGGTTTCTGGATTAAATCATTTTCTCAGGAAAAAGATTTCTGGTTGTCTCTGTTAACCTTGAAGGCAAAACAGTTTAGCACTGATTTTTGTGGTTTTTCACAAATGAGTGTTGAACAACTGGCTGATTTGACTGGGCTTAATTTGAGTGATGCCGCGTTAGCTAAAAAGCGTCAATACGGAGAGCCCGTTAACTGGTTGGGCTCCGAGCAAACTAAATCTGATTTTATTAAGCACATGCACTCGTTAGGTGCCAATGTCCTTGAAGGCGGACGTTTTTTACATATCAGCGGAAATTGCGACAAAGGACAGGCGCAAACCTGGCTAGCGCAGCAATATAAAATTAATCAACCGGATTTTACCTTTACGACTATTGCACTTGGCGATAGCCACAATGATATTGCCATGTTGGAAGCTGCTGATATTGCCGTGCTGGTCCGCTCTCCTGCGCATGATTTCCCAGTTTTAGAAAAAGAAACAGATAGTTATAAGAGTCGCGAATATGGGCCGGCAGGCTGGGCAGAATGTTTACAGAAAATAATTTTTAAATAATATTTAAGGAACGCTGATTATGGCTGATTTTTATCAAAACGGTATTGTTACGACAATGCATCATTTATCGCAACGCAGTAATGAGGATCTTGAAGCTGAATTGCAGACGTTTTCAGCAAAAAGGCCGATGGGACTGATACTCCCCTCTTTATATTCTGAGTTAGAGGGGGAGGCATTACCCGCTATCATTAAGCATTTAAGCCAGACTAAATATTTATCTGAAATTGTGATCGGCCTGGACAGGGCGGATGAAGCACAATACCGACAAGCCCTGAAATTTTTTAATCAATTACCGCAGCAGCACAGCGTATTATGGAACGAAGGTCCGCGCTTACAAGCATTAGATGCAAAATTACGGAACTTAGGCGTGGCCCCGAAAGAGTTAGGAAAAGGGCGCAATGTCTGGTACTGCATGGGCTATACATTGGCCACCGGCAGAAGTGAGTCCGTGGCATTACACGATTGTGATATTTTAACTTACGACAGAAGCCTACTCGCCCGATTACTCTATCCTGTCGCCAATCCGCAATTCAATTATGAGTTTTGTAAAGGCTATTATTCGCGCGTAGCAGACGGAAAAATGAACGGACGCGTTTCCAGACTGCTGGTCACCCCTTTGATTAAAGCGCTTAAAAAAACAGTCGGACACCACGAATATTTGGAGTTTATTGATAGTTTTCTCTATCCGCTCGCCGGTGAATTCTCCTTCCGCCGTGATGTGCTCAACGATCTGCGTATTCCCAGTGATTGGGGCTTGGAAATCGGTGTGCTCTCGGAAATGCACCGTAATTACGCCAGCAACAGGATCTGTCAGGTCGATATTGCAACCACCTATGATCATAAACATCAGGATCTGTCGCTGGACAATAGTGAAGGCGGCTTATCAAAAATGTCTATTGATATTAGCAAAGCTTTTCTGCGCAAACTGGCAACTCAGGGCGAAATTTTTAGTCCCGAAAATATCCGTACGCTGAAAGCTGCTTATTATCGCATCGCCTTAGATTATGTGGATATGTACCGTAATGATGCGGTCATGAACGGTTTAATGGTCGATATACATAACGAAGAAACTGCCGTGGAGATGTTTTCTGAAAATATTATGACCGCAGGGCAGCACTTCCTGGAGAATCCGATGGATACACCTTTTATTCCTTCATGGAACAGGGTGATCAGTGCCATGCCTGATGTATTAGAGCAGCTCAAAGAGGCCGTGGAGTTAGATCAAATCGAATTCAGTAAAGGTTAATCAACAAAAAAGGGGGTTTATGTCTGATTCAAAGCGTACATCCAGAAAATTAGAAAATTTGCAAAACATCTTAAATCAACAACTAGCCAGTATTTATCAGGATGTTGATTTAGCAATGACTTTTGATGAGTTAAGCGAAAAGCTAATCTCTTTGATGCGTCTGGAACAGACATGTTATCAGCCCATTGCCGGACAGAATAAGTGGTCAGAGGAGGATGTTATTCTGATCACTTATGCTGATAGTCTGCTGGAAACGGATAAAAAGCCGTTACTGACCTTGCAGCACTTTATTGATAAATACTTAGAGGAAAGCATTAATAGTGTGCATATATTGCCTTTTTTCCCCTATAGCTCAGACGATGGTTTTTCAGTCATAGATTATTCCAGTGTCAATGAGTCATTCGGTGACTGGGGGAATATTCAGGTGATTGCCAAGGATAGGCGGTTGATGGCGGATCTGGTGATCAACCATTGTTCCAGTCGCAGTGCCTGGTTTGAAAACTTTATTAAAGGAGAAGGGATTGGCCATGATTATTTTTATACGGCACACCCTGTTGATGACCTGTCCAAGGTTGTCCGGCCGCGCACCTCGGAGTTACTGAGAGAGACTGAAACAGGCAATGGCCTGCAGTATGTGTGGTGTACTTTCAGCCATGACCAGGTGGATTTTGATTTTAGAAATCCCGCGGTATTAGAAGCCTTCGTCACTATTATTCGTTTGTACCTGGATATGGGCGTTAGAATTTTCCGTTTAGATGCGGTGGCATTTTTATGGAAAATAATAGGCAGTGAATGCATTAACCTGCCGGAAACGCATACTGTTATCCGTTTACTGAGAACCTTAATTGAACATGCGCAGCCTGATGCCATTATTATTACCGAAACCAATATACCCAATATTCAAAATTTAACCTATTTTGGTAATGCCAATGAAGCGCATGCCATTTATAACTTTTCATTACCGCCTTTATTAGTGAATACCCTAGTCACCGGGGATGGTTCGCATCTTAAGCGTTGGCTGATGAGTATGCCGCCTGCACAAAATGGTACCTGTTATTTTAATTTTATCGCTTCGCATGACGGTATAGGGTTACGTCCAGCCGAGGGCTTATTAACAGATCAGGAATTAAACACGCTAGCCGTGACCATGGAGCGTTTTGGCGGGAAAACCTCCTGGCGGACGGCTGATAACGGTCAGCAGAAACCCTATGAAATCAATATCGCTCTATATGATGCCCTGCAGGGAACCGTTGACGGTGAGGATAAACTCGGCTTGGAGCGCTTTATTTGTGCTCACGCTATTATGCTGGGTATGGAAGGGATACCGGGGATCTATATACATAGCCTGTTGGGCACCCGCAATGACTATGAGAAAGTGGAAAATACTCAACATAACCGGGCGATTAACCGTCACCGCTGGGATTATGAGGTTTTACAGGAAAAGCTCACAGAGCCTGACTGTCACCACGGAGTCGTTTTATCCACTCTGAAAAACCTGATTAATATTCGCAAAAAACAAAAAGCCTTTCATCCTAATGCAACGCAGTTCACTTTACATTTAAGCGAACAACTGTTTGGTTTCTGGCGACAAAGCCAGGACAGGGCACAAAGCATTTTTTGCATCAGTAATATCAGCAAAAACACGGCAGAGCTCCCCTTAAGTGAACTGAATCTGATTACCACTGAGAATTGGTATGAGCTGATTAGCGGCGAAGCCATTGCCACGTTGCTCGAGCCTATCCAGTTGCGCCCTTACCAGACGCTATGGATAACTAATATTGTTTGAGTTTTTTGAAGTTGTGTTGGTGATACTCATGCCGTTTTAAAACCCTTAGGTAAACTGGACCTCTTAACAAATCAGGAAAGCTGTGCTGATAAGCTTTCATGCACTATTATTAATAGAATCAAAAAGCGCCATTTTGCCGCTACGGTGAGTCTTCGCTAGTTATTTCTGTAATTACAGTGCACAGACAATTTTTGTAGCCTGGCCTAATGCTGTCTATACAAGAGAATGGGGTCAGTGATGGGAAACTCGAAGGTAACAGCTGCTCTGCTTTTCATCTTGGTACTGGCCTTCGGGGTGCTGCTTTTCGGCGGCTACCTGATGAACAGTGAGAAACCGCCCATCCCAAGAACAGTCGTAGTTGGTAATGATATTGTCTTTACCGAGAAGGATATCATCGCCGGTCAGAACTACTTCTACAGCCGAGGCGGTCAGCATATGGGCTCAATCTGGGGCCATGGTGCGTACCTTGCCCCGGACTGGTCAGCGGATTACCTGCACCGCATGGGGCTGTTTATCGCGGCGCGGCATATCGGCAAGTCGGCAGACGAAGCGAGCAGGTTCACCCAGGCGGATCTTCTGCAACTCGATGCGCCGACCCGCGCCCGTATCACGGCACTGGTTAGCGAAGAAATTAAGAGCAACCGTTACGACTCGGCCACCGCGATGCTGAGATTTACTGATTATCAGGGCGAAGCGCATGCAAGCCTGGTTCGCTATTACAGCGATCTCTTTAGACGCGGCAATGAGCGTATGGGCCTTCAACCCGGTATTATTGATAGCGATGCGAACGGGCGGCAAGTGGCCAGCTTTTTCGGCTGGCTGGCTTGGGCGGCAGGTACTAACCGGCCGGAAGGGGAGCCCACCTATACGAGCAACTGGCCTTATGATCCGCTGGTTGGCAATCAACCGCGGCCCGATTTGCTGATTTGGTCGATCGTTAGCGTTCTTTTGCTGATTCTTGGCATTGCCGGGGCTATCTTTCTGTATCAGCGCTATATTCGAGAGCAGGACTACCAGGCTCAGCCCCTTACTGTGCTTGTTGAGCCGCGCCTTCTGCGAGCCAGAAAGCAACGCTCGCCTACTTCTTTGTGGCCATTTCCCTGTTTGTGGTGCAGATAATACTTGGCGCGGTGACCGGCCATTTCGTTGTCGAGGGAACAAGTTTCTTTGGTATTCCGATTAACCATATTCTGCCCTACGCGGCAACGCGAACCTGGCACGTGCAGCTCGCGGTGTTTTTTATTGCCACCTGTTTTCTGGCCGCGGGGTTGTTTATCGCGACATTTGTGGGGCGCGAGCCGAAACATCAAGGTAAGCTGGTCTGGGGCTTATTTATCTTACTGATTATCGTTGTGCTCGGCTCTCTCGGTGGAACTTATGCTTCCATTGCCGGGGTGTTCGCTGGAGATGGTTTTCTCTTCGGTCATCAGGGCTACGAGTATATTGAACTCGGGCGTGTCTGGCAGCTGCTGCTGATTGGCGCAATGCTTTTCTGGCTGCTGCTGGTGGTACGGGCCATCAAACCCGCGCTTGCAAGCGAACAGGATGGCGGCGGTATGACCCATCTTCTGCTGTACAGCGCCGTCACTATTCCGGCATTCTATATGGTCGGCCTGATGTACGGGCAGGGTAGCCACCTCAGCAACGCCGAATACTGGCGATGGTGGGTGGTGCATCTCTGGGTCGAGGGCTTCTTTGAGGTTTTTGCCACGGTATTTATGGCGTTTCTGCTGGCGCGCATTGCCGTAATCGGTGCGCAGTTCGCGCTGCGTAGCGTCTACTTCAGTATCTTTCTGTATCTCGGGGCCGGCATTATCGGCACTTTTCATCATCTTTACTGGACAGGTTCGCCGAGCCCGATTATAGCTCTCGGTGCGGTTTTTTCGGCCCTGGAGGTTGTGCCGCTGTCGCTTATCGGTTTTGAGGTGGTGACTAACCTGCGTGCTGCCAAGGTCGGTGGTGCAGTCAATCCTTACCGCTGGCCAATCTATTTTTTCGTATCGGTAGCTTTCTGGAACCTGGTCGGGGCGGGCATTTTCGGTTTTCTGATCAACCCGCCGATCGTGCTGTATTATATTCAGGGCATCAATACTACGCCGCTCCATGCTCATACGGCATTGTTCGGCGTTTACGGACTGTTGGCAATAACCTTGATGCTCTTTTCGCTACGCCATACGGTTAGCCAGGCCGCCTGGTCAGATCGGCTGCTCAAGTGGAGCTTCTGGTGCCTTAACGGCGGTTTGGCGCTGATGACGGTCGTTAGTCTGGCGCCCTCCGGGTTCTACCAGTTCTACTATGCGGTTAAGGAAGGGTTGTGGTACGCGCGCAGTCCGGAGATCACTTCCGGCGAGGTTATGCGTAACCTGGCATGGGCGCGTGTCGGACCGGATATTATCTTTGCTGCGGGTGCACTGCTACTCTTTGTTTTTGTCGCGCGGGCTATTTGGCTCAGTCGAACAAGCCGAGTATAAATTAAGGAATTCTGTGATCTAGCCAAGGCAACGCTTATAACAGCGGCAGCTTGCCGGGTTTTTGCCTTGTAAGACGGGGCCTTTGCAGTAAGCTTGATATAAACAGGCAACTTCAACTCTCTTCGTTATGTGTTAGCTTCAATAGTGGGTGAATAAATGACAGAATCTTTAAATAGCGTCTCAGCAAAATCAGGTTTACCGCCCGGCTCACTTGTTCATGTCGGTGATGTTCTGGAAGCGGTCAGCAGTATTTCCGTTATTGACTACAGTGCCGACTCCTTTGAGAAGCAGCATGCTCAATCTATCGATGAGATTGTAAAATACAAGGACAGTAATACGGTAACCTGGGTGATTATCGAAGGGTTAACCAATGTCGCTATTGTCGAACGTATCGGCAGTTTGTTCGATATCCATCAACTGGTGCTGGAAGATATTTTAAATACGCATCAAAGACCCAAATTTGAGGAGTATGATGATCACCTGTACATAGTGCTTAAATGTTTACTGACTGAAGATGAACAGTTCACCATTAACTACGAACAAATCAGTCTGTTAGTGCTGAAGAACTTTGTCTTTGTCTTTAAAGAAAAACAAGATGATCTTTTCCACCCCGTTGAGCAACGACTAATGGCCAGTAAAAGCCGCATAAGAAGGTTGGGAGCAGATTATCTCACCTATGCGATACTCGATACCATAGTCGACCAGAATTTTATTCTGGTCGATTCCCTGGATGATACCATCAATGCACTTGAGGATATGATCCTAGCGTCGGAGTCAACGACAAATACGCTCAATACCATTCAACTGCTGAAAAGGGAAATTATCAGTATCAGAAAGGATGTTTCTCCGGTGAGGGAGTTGATTGCCGGCATGCTTCGTAGTGAGTCGGAATTAATTGACGAAAAAACCCATATTTATCTAAAAGATGTCTCTGACCATGTCATACGCGTTATAGAATCAATAGAGTCATATAGAGAGATCCTGACCGGCCTGTTAGATATTTATATCTCTAGCGTTAGCAACAAAATGAATGAAATAATGAAGGTACTGACGGTATTCGCTTCGATATTTATTCCTTTAACATTTCTGGCGGGAATCTATGGCATGAACTTTGAATATATGCCTGAATTGCAGTGGCGCTGGGCATATCCCGCTCTCTGGATTATTTTTATTGTTGTGCCCGTGGTATTGCTTATCTACTTTCGAAAAAAAAGGTGGCTGTGAGCTTTTCCTTGGCTAAACAACATTTGCGCAGGGAATGGAAGAGCTTTCCTGCGTAATAACGATAGCTGTGCCTATATTCTATACTTATAGCCGAGCGATTTAATTTAACGGGTGGTTTATGCCATTAGTCACTTCTGTCAACAGTCATGCGCTTGCGGTTATGCTGCTCACCCTTTTAGCACTTTTTCTTTTTAGCAGGGAAAAAATACCGTTAGAAACGTCCAGCCTTTTTATTATTGTTACTTTGACCGTTGGCTTTACTCTTTTTCCTTATCAGAATGAAAATACTCGCATTCATGCTTTAGACTTCTTTGCCGGATTTGGCCATGAAGCATTAGTCGCCGTCTGTGCCTTGATGGTGGCCGGGCAGGGGCTGGTGAGAACGGGGGCTTTAGAGCCCGTGGGCAGATTATTATCCAGATTGTGGAGTGTTTATCCTAAATTATCTTTTCTGCTGACCCTGATAGTGGGCGCAACGTTAAGTGCTTTTGTTAATAATGTCCCCATTGTTATTTTACTGCTGCCGATTTTAACGGCCGTTTCTATTCGCACCAAAACATCAGCTTCCAAGGTATTGATGCCGATGGGCTTTGCAACCTTAATTGGAGGAATGAGTACCACCATCGGCACTTCGACAAACCTATTGGTGGTTTCAGTTGCCGTGGATATGGGCTTAGAAGGGTTTGCCATGTTTGATTTTTTCTTTCCGGTGGTTATTGCCGGGGCTTTTGCTATGGGTTATCTGTGGTTGGTTGTTCCCTATTTTATTAAAGAGCGGAAAACGCTGCTTTCTGATACTTCTCCGCGAATCTTTACGGCAAAACTACTGATCCCCGCTGACTCAAAATCTGCGCAGCAATCGCTGGATCAGCTGATTGCCAAAACAGATGGCATGATGCGGGTGTTAAGGATCCATAGAAACAGCAGCGATATGTATTTATTACCCAATTCAACAACCATTATACAAGCCGATGATATGTTGGTCGTCGAAGATACGCCTGAAAACTTAAAGAGTTTTGAAGCGATATTGGGTGCGGTTTTATATAGCAGTTTAGGTGCAGTGGATGAAGCACATCCGTTGATGGAAAAGGAGCAGCAAATTGCTGAAGTGATTATTTCCCAAGGCTCGCGGTTAAACAACACCACGCTTTTTCAAACCCGCTTTTTAGAAAGGCATAACCTGGTTGCGCTGGCACTGCATCGCCCGGGGAAAAAAACCGAAACGATTTTTAAGAGTATGGCTGATATCACGCTAAAAGTGGGGGATGTGTTGCTGATTCAGGGAAAAAGTGAACATATCCAGGAGTTGAAAAATAATCGGGAAGTCTTAGTGTTAGATGCAACCTCAGATTTGACACACTCTAAACAAGCCCCCTGGGCATTTTTTATTATGTTTGCAATTGTGGCGGCTTCGGCATTAGGTATTTTGCCGATAGCTATTAGTGCCACCTGCGGCGTATTTTTGATGTTTATCAGCAAATGCATTAACTGGAAAGATGCGGCTAACGCGCTTAATACACAAGTGATTCTAATAGTGGTGGCTTCGTTAGCTTTAGGGCAGGCTTTACTTAAAACCGGTGCAGCATCTTATTTGGCGCACTTGTTTATCTCTGCCACACAGGGCAGCTCCACTACTGTGATGTTAAGTGGCCTAATGTTACTGATGGCCATTATGACCAATATCGTCTCAAATAATGCTGCAGCGGTCATAGGTACACCGATAGCCATAGGCATAGCACAACAGCTGAATCTAGCTGCAGAGCCCTTTGTCTTAGCCGTACTTTTTGGCGCAAATATGAGCTATGCCACCCCGATGGCCTATAAAACCAATCTTTTGGTGATGACCGCGGGCGGTTATACCTTTAATGACTTTCTGAAAATAGGAATTCCATTGACCATTATTATGTGGATCGCGCTGAGCTGGATATTAACCATACTCTATGCGCTATAGTTAATAAATGCTCTTGTATCACATTGTGTTAGCAATCATTCTGCTGTCCTTTTAATGTCAATAATTTGAATTCAATGTATCTGATTCGCTATTAAATTGCGATAGAATGGGGCACTTATAAGCAACAGGGGGCTGGCGATGAAAAATATAGAAAACGTCCAATTAAAATTATTAAGTCTTGATGATTATCAGGAGCTTAAAAAAGCAATGATAGAGGCTTATACCAATTTAGCCGATCCTTATTGGGAAGAGCATCAGATTCAAACATTAATCAGCAAATTCCCTGAAGGGCAGATTGTGATCAAGGTTAATGAGCAGATTGCCGGCTGTGCGCTATCTATTCTGGTTGACTATGATGATTTTGATGATGCCCATACGTATAAAGAGATCACCGGCAACGATACCTTTAATACGCATAACGATGAAGGGGATACACTCTATGGCATTGATGTTTTTATTAAGCCGGAATTCCGCGGTTTACGTCTGGGGCGCCGCCTTTATGATTACCGTAAAGAACTTTGTGAACGCTTAAACCTAAAAGGTATTGCCTTTGGCGGCCGTATTCCTAATTACCATAAATATGCCGATAAACTTTCCGCAAAAGAGTATATTGAAAAAGTAAAACGCAAAGAAATTCATGATCCGGTATTAAATTTTCAGATTTCCAATGATTTTCATCCCGCGAAAGTGTTAACCGGCTATCTTGAAGGTGACCAGGGCTCCAACGATTATGCGGTGCTGCTTAAATGGAATAATATTTATTATGACAAGCCGAGTAAAAAAGCTGCTGTTACTAAAAAACTGGTGCGCCTTGGTTTAATACAGTGGCAGATGCGCCCCTATAAGAATATGGAAGAGTTAATGCAGCAGGCTGAATATTTTATCGATGCGGTTGCCGGATATCGTTCAGATTTTGCGCTCTTTCCTGAGTTTTTTAATGCCCCCTTGATGGCTGAAAACAATCACCTCAGTGAACCGCAGGCAATTCGTGAACTGGCTAAACATACTGAGACCATAGTACAAAAATTTACCGACCTTGCAATTAGTTACAACATCAATATTATCACCGGCAGCATGCCGGAAATTGTTGGTGACAGCCTGTATAATGTCGGTTATTTATGCAAACGCGATGGTACGAGAGAGCGTTTTGAGAAACTTCACGTGACGCCGGATGAGGCTAAAGTATGGGGTATGCAGGGCGGAAACCAGCTCAAAGCCTTTGATACCGACTGCGGTAAAATAGGCGTGCTTATCTGTTATGACTCGGAGTTCCCGGAGCTGAGCCGGATTTTAGCCGATGAAGGTATGGATATTCTTTTTGTGCCTTTTCTAACCGATACGCAAAACGGTTATTCGCGGGTGAGAACCTGCGCCCATGCTCGCGCCATTGAAAACGAATGTTATGTTGCGATTGCCGGTGGTGTCGGCAATCTGCCTAAAGTACACAATATGGATATTCAGTATGCGCAGTCTGCGGTTTTTACCCCCTGTGATTTTGCGTTTCCTGCCAACGGCATAAAAGCGGAAGCCACACCCAATACGGAAATGATATTAATTGCCGATGTGGATACTTATCTGCTGCGTGAACTTCATCAGTTTGGCAGCGTAAGAAACTTAAAAGATCGCCGTCAGGATCTCTTTGAGCTGAAAAAATCTTAGCGCTCAATAGCTATATTTACTCTGTGCGCCTAGAAATTCTCGACAGGAAAATGGCGCCTGAGTAGTTTGCAAGTCACTCAAATGAAGTCCTGACGATGCTTTACCAATTTAAGCTGCTTAATGATACCTATGGACATCAGGCCGGTGATGACGGGCTAATCAGAGTGGCAAACCTGCTTAAAGATTTTGCAAGAAGGCCTGCAGATCTATGCGCAAGATATGGTGGCGAAGAGTTTGTCATAATATGGCCTGAAACTGCACATAAACAGGCTATACATTTTGCCGAAAAGCTGCTGAAGCTTGTTCCAGAGCTCAATATTCCCAATGAAAAATCACCAACCAAGGCCATATTAACCGTGAGCGTCGGTTTGGCGACCCTGTTTCCCGATAAAAACAATGATCCAAGTAGCATTATTGCTGAAGCCGATAAACTGCTTTATAAAGCAAAAAAGAACGGCAGAGACTGTATTGAGCATAGTAAAGCTTAAAAAGACTGATTCTAGCCGGAAGTCCAAGATAAGCGGTAATATTAAAGCAGCGAGCTTAAGATAAGTTGCCTATAATCAGTTATTGATACCCGCTTTGTGATGGAAAAATGACCAGTTTTAAGACGCGCTGCCCGGCCTGTCAGGCCATCAATAAAGTACCGAAAGCAAGAATTTCTGGAGTTGCCAGTTGCGGGAAATGCCAAAGCGCTCTTTTTGATGGTGTTACTATTGAGGGCACATAAGATAATTTAACCTGCTGTTAAAAAACAGTTGAGCAGTCTTGTTATAGAGAAAGTTAAATCAAACAGATAGTTGCTACCTTTCTTGAGGATAAAAAACGAGGGGCACAATGGAAGCGTTGATATTAGCCTTACAAAATACGCCGTTACCGACAATTCTGGTTGTTGCAGGTGTACTCTTTTTGCTCTGGCGAAAATAGTTAAAAATAAAGCCAGGCCGTTATTATAGGAGCAATAATATTGCTATCAGAGATCGCTGTTCATCTTATACCAACTAGCCAGGTTACTTTGGACAGGACTCCGCAAAGTGATGAGCCCCCCTTACAGGAAGAAAATAATATGAAAAACAGGCATATGAACTTGAATCAGGAATATACAGAGGATGCTCCTACATTGGCACAAATCAGTGAGCTTGACGGCGACACTCTTCTGGAATTTGGTACCCCCCTGGTGCGGGCACTGTCAGGCGGCACAAGCTGCGCTGCAGGAGGTGCTGCGCGAGTATTCAACACTACGGCATATCAAGGTCTATGATGGCAAGGGTAAACCCTTGGGGCGTGCTTTCCGGGTTAAGCTTTGGCCAACTTTTATTCTGCTGCACAAGGGCCAGGAAGTCGCACGTTTGGTACGGCCTCTGCTTGTTGATGAGCTGCGCCAGCTGCTCGCACAATCGGGCTAATCTGCTGCAGGGTAATATTTCCATCCTGGCAGAAAATATTAGCGATTTCTTGACTATTCGCCAGTAGCTAACTATTTGTTAAATAGATTAGCAGGTTAATAATGGAGTCAGTAATGTATCAAACTATCCTCGTTCCCACCGATTTTGTACATAAAGAACAAACCATTGCCGCACTGCAAAAAGCCAAAAAACTCACAGATAATGGCCGTATTGTGCTATTGCATGTGGTGGATGATATTCCTGCTTATGCGTTGGGCGAAATCCCTGAAAATATTATTGTCAATATCGCCGAAGATCAGGTTAGAAAAGCATTTACAGAGCTGCAGGAGATTGCCGATAAAGCTGCTATTACTGCGCAGGTCGAAGTACGTCAGGGCAGGGCTTACAGCAATATTATTGACTCGGCTAAAGAGCTCAATGCGGATTTAATCCTGATAAACTCGCATCGGCCGGGATTCTCCGATTACCTATTGGGTTCAACGGCATCTAAAGTCGTCCGTCATGCCCAGTGTTCAGTTTTGGTCGTCCGTTAGTGTTTGGAAAATGCTGCTGAGTAAGTTTATGTCCTTGTAAATACAGGAGGAATAGATGTTTAATTTAAGTGGTAAGAGCTGCACACTATGCCTTGCGTTAGCGGTTTTTTCTGTTGCCGGTTATGGTGAAAGCATTGAAGAATCTATTGACGAAGCATTGCACTATTATAAAGATGGAGAATATAAAGGTGCAGTAGACAGCCTCAACTATGCCGCACAATTAATTCAGCAAAAAAGAGGTGCTGAATTGGAATCATATCTGCCAGCGCCCTTAAGTGGGTGGCGTACGCAGGAGACAAGCTCTCAGACTATGGGTGCGGCAATGTTTGGCGGTATTACGGCGGAACGCCAGTACAGTAAAGGATCCAGCTCCATCACAGTAGAAATTATTACAGATTCTCCGGTTATGCAGAGCATGATGATGATGTTTTCCAATCCCATGTTTGCTACATCAGATGGCGGAAAACTGGAAAAGATTGGTCGCCAGAAAGCGATTGTTAAATTTGATCCTAAGCGTCAAGAAGGGGATATTAAAATTGTTGTTGCTCATCAGTTTCTGGTATCGATTGAAGGGCAGAATGTCAGTGAGGAGGATTTGAAAAGTTATGCGCAGGCGGTTGATTATAAAAAGTTGCAGTCATTACCTTAACCAGAAATAGCCGACGCCTTTCTTAAAAAATATCAATTATTGCCTCTAAACAGGCCTAACATATTGTATTTTCTTTAATAAAATCAGCCGTTAGCAATAAAAACAGGACGGCTGAGAGATTGTAAATTAGCAAGCAATATTTAACGAACCTTGCGGAGTTCTCCACCCATAACTTGTTTGGGTGGAGATGGATAGCAAACCAGCCGCTAGGTTGGTCTATCTTAGTTGGATACACTATTATTTTCACTGTGTTTACATCCAGGCAGATCAGGTCTACTATGCTCAGTATGAAAAGCAAAGTACACACAAAAACGCTAAAAATAAGGATCCGTGATAAACATTTAAGCACCCTAAACAAATGGGCTTACGGTGTCAATCAAGTGTGGAACTTCTGCAATGAAACGTCAATGAAAGCCTTGAGCAATGTCAGTGAATTTGGGCCGGTAAAACCCGCTTTCCTGTCAGGCTACGATCTCCAAAAACACACTAAAGGCATGAATAAAACGCTTGGCCTGAATTCTGCTACCGTGCAGATGGTTGGGCATGAATATGCTACGCGCCGCAAACAATTCAAGAAATACAGATTGAATTGGCGTAAATCTGGTGGCGTTAGACGTTCGCTGGGGTGGATCCCAGTTCGTAAAGACTGTATTAGCTTCAAAAATGGTCAGGTTTACCATAACCGCCACTATTTTAGCGTTTGGGATAGTTACGGACTGTCTCAATACACCTTCAAATCAGGCTCATTCAACGAGGATTCAATAGGCCGGTGGTACTTCAACGTTGTGGTTGAGGTGGAAGCAGAGCGGGGTACAGGCAAAGCCTGCGTGGGTATTGATTTGGGTTGTAAAGAAACAGCCAGCGACAGTAACGGCTATAAGATCAAAGGTCGTGAATACCGCAAGCTAGAAAAAAGTTTAGGCATCGCACAACGGGCAAAGAATAAAAAGCGCGTCAAGGCGATACATGCAAAGATAAAAAACCGCAGAGTAGATAGTCTGCACAAATACAGCCGCAAACTTGTTAATAAGAATGCGGCAATATTCATTGGCAACGTCAGTAGTTCAGCATTGGTCAAGACTAAAATGGCTAAGTCCGTTTTAGATGCTGGCTGGTCTACATTAAAAACACTATTGGAATACAAAAGCGCTCACGCTGGTATTGTTTTTGAAGAAATCAATGAATCGTACACCACCCAAACGTGCTCGTGTTGTGGCTCTCGCCAAAACAGTCCGAAAGGTAGAGCAGGACTTGGAGTAAGAGAATGGACCTGTGAGTGTGGTGTCACTCACGACCGCGATGTGAACGCGGCCAAAAACATTCTTGCGCTCGGGCATGAGCGTCTAGCAGTAGGAATCCCCCACTAAAATCTTTGATTTAGTGGAGGGAGGATGTCAACGCATAAAGCATAGCCGTCGATAGCAACATGATCTTAGCGGTTGCTCGCTTAATCCTCCGTACTAGCTATACTTTTGTAAGGGTTATCTAGGTATTTACAGACAATATATTGCTCCGTTTACGGTAAGGAATGCTTATATGAGTAAAATAAAATCTATTCCGCATGTCGGCACACAAGTCCCTGAGTTGAAAAATTCGCCCGTTGCCGATGACATGGATGATGAAATCTATGTGGTCGGGCAGGAAGTTGAAGAGCAGCCTGTTTGTTATTATAACGATAAAAGCTACGCGAATGGCAGTTATGTTAATACCGGCGCAGAGGTGCTGCTCTGCAATAACGGCTTGTGGGTTTACCAGAGTAGCAGTGATTCAGATAAACCTTAATCTTTTAAGCGCGGGTTATGGGCAATAGATAAGGGGCACGAGTCGCTAAATGCAGACCTTATGGTTATGCTGTGCCTTTTTAATGTCGTTTTTACCGCTAATTTTAATGCTGACTTCCTGCTATACTCGCCTTTAATAAAAATATATTAACCTTAGTCCAAGATTTTCCAGGAATATCTATGCCTACGATAGAAGAGCAACAAAACAACCCTCTACACGGTCTTAAGTTAGAGGTCTTATTAACTGAACTGGTGGAATTTTATGGTTGGGAGATACTGGCAACAGCCATGCGTTTTAATTGCTTTAAAACCAATCCGAGCATAAAAGGAAGTTTAAAATTTTTAAAAGATACTACCTGGGCAAGAGAGAAGCTGGAAGCCTTCTACTTATATCGTTTTAAACGTATGCCCAAACCCGATAGTGAGCAATACCAACTGCCTCCTCGCGAACGCGGCTTTGCTGACGGTATAGTGCCGCGTGCGCCTATGAAGTTAACTGTTGAATCGATAGAGCTGTCGCAAGCAAAAGCAGCTTCTGCATTTAAGGCTAAATCTAAACCAGCAGCACGGTCTAAGCCGCGTTTTGAGCCTTATCATAAATCCAGCTGCGATAAAGGCTATTGTGCACCTGGGAGTAAAGGCAAAAAACGCGGCCCTTCCGATGATCCCTCTGATCCCTGGGGGTTAAAAAATAAGTAAGTAAAGGCATATTGTTATAAATTTGCTGACTTTCTTATTGTAGTCCGAGAGATCCCGACAGCTTTTTTTGAGCCGAAGTCACCGTTCTCTGCTGCTACACACGGGGCTTTCGCTTAAGCTAAGCAAAAGAGATTTAGAAAACGACTGGCCAATAACACAGAACTGTTTTCAGTTCACTTCTGGAGATAATAAGTCGCAATCAATTAGCGCTCTTTGTTTTTTTTAATTCGACTCATTTTCTGCGCCGTTTTACTATACTTTCAATATGATCATTGTCGACCTGATAATGGTCGGCAATACTTGCTTGTTCGGAGGCAATAATGAAACAAAGAGAAGCCGTTGTGGCAGGGCTGTTTTATCCGCAATCCGCGCAACAATTAGAGGCAGAAGTCGTCTCTTTTTAACGCCATTAAGCGAGCCGAAAATACCAATACAGGCGCTTATTGCACCCCATGCAGGATATTGTTATTCAGGTGCCGTGGCCGGTAAGGCTTATGCTTATCTTAAATCCATTGCCCCGGTGATTAAGCGGGTCATTTTACTCGGACCCAGTCATCGCGTCGCGTTGCGGGGGGGAGCGTTGTGTGATTATGGGGAATATTCGACACCGCTTGGCGATGTAGAAGTTGAGCAGGGCAGTTATGAGCAATTATTAAAATTGGATGAGGTGAGTTTAAATAACCAGGCGCATGCGTTGGAACACTCACTGGAAGTACAGTTGCCGTTTTTACAATATTGTTTAGCTGATTTTAAACTGCTGCCTATTGTCGTCGGTTATTGTCAGCCGGATACGATAAGCAATATATTGCATACGTTAAAAGCCAATGATCCCTCGACATTAGTGGTCGTCAGCTCCGATCTCAGCCATTACCATACCTACCAGGAAGCGCAGCGCCTGGACAATCACACCATAAATAAAATTTTAAATTATGATAACAGCCTGGCGGGTGAAGATGCATGTGGTTGTTTTGCTGTTAACGGGTTACTGGACTATGCAAAATGCCAAAAATGGAAAATAAAATTAATTAAAAAAGCCAACTCAGGCGATACAGCCGGAGACAAACAAAGGGTGGTCGGTTATGGCAGTTTCATCCTTTATTAAACTAGGCGCTGCTGAGCAGGCGGAGCTTAAAAGCTTAGTGATCCGGGTGCTCAGTGATGCCTTTATTGATAACTCATTACATATGCCTGCTCCGCCAAAATCTTCGCTGCTGCAAGCACCGGCTGCCTGTTTTGTTACCTTGTATATAGGGCAGCAGCTGCGCGGCTGTATTGGAACCTATAGTGCAGAGCAGCCTTTGTGGGAGAATGTCTGTCGTTATAGTTACTACAGTGCCTTTGCAGACAGGCGTTTCCCCTGTCTAAGTAAAGAAGAGCTGCAAAATATTCGTTTTGAAATATCTATTCTCAGTGAGCTTGAAGCTATTAACAATGAAGGTGAAAAGGCGCTGTTACAGCAACTGCAAGTGGGCGTTGACGGCTTACTGCTGAAAGAGAAACCGCGTAGTGCGATATTTTTACCTAGCGTCTGGCACTCTTTAGCGACTCCCCTTGAATTTGTCCGGGCTTTAAAGCAGAAAGGGGGCTGGCCTGCTGATTATTGGAGTTCAAATCTTGAACTGTATAGGTTTTCTACTGTTGTCATTAGCGGAGAAGTCGCCGACAACAAGGCCAATAAATAGCCCTAGGCTAACGAAAAGCGAGCCTTGCGCGATAAATATGCAAATGCTCGGTTATTCATTTTCTAGCGCCTTCAATTCTGTCTTTTCAAATTATTTAGGTATACACTTAGCGATTTATTTTTCAGGTGTATTCTTATATGAAAGTGTCAGACTTCTCTTTTCAACTACCTAATGAGCTGATTGCCCGTCACCCGATGGCGGAGCGTTCCGCTAGCCGGTTATTATCTTTAGATGGGCAGACGGGCGCATTGCAGCACCTGAACTTTACTGACATTGTCGAGCTAATAAAGGCCGATGACCTGCTGATTTTTAATGATACCCGCGTGATCCCTGCGCGCATGTTTGGTGAGAAAGAAACGGGCGGAAAAATAGAAGTACTGGTGGAACGCGTACTCGATGATAAAAGTTTTCTTGCTCATGTTAGAAGCTCTAAATCACCCAAGCCGGGCTGTAAATTACGTTTGGAAAATCGTATCGATGCGCTGATGGTTGCTCGCCATGGTCCTTTATTTGAAATCAAAATAGAGCATGAAAAAAATGTTTTCGCTGTTTTAGACGATATCGGTCATATGCCTTTGCCGCCCTATATAGACCGTCCCGATGAAGATTCAGATAAAGAGCGTTATCAAACGGTTTATAATAAAAACCCCGGTGCGGTTGCAGCCCCGACAGCCGGTTTGCATTTCGATCAGAATATACTGGATCAGCTGCAGGCGAAAGGTGCCGATTTTGCCTTTGTCACCCTGCATGTCGGAGCGGGTACATTTCAGCCAGTAAAAGTTGATAATATTCTTGAACATCAAATGCACAGCGAATATGCGCAGGTTTCTCAGGAAGTGGTTGATAAAATTATTGCAACCAGGGAAAAAGGCGGGCGTGTAATTGCTGTCGGCACTACCTCTGTCCGTTCCATTGAAAGTGCAGCCCAGGCGAGCCTGGCTCAGGGGAAAACGCTGGCTCCTTACTTTTCAGAAACCGATATTTTTATTTATCCGGGATACGAGTTTCAGGTGGTTGATGCCATGGTGACTAATTTCCATCTGCCGGAATCAACCTTATTAATGCTGGTCAGTGCTTTTTCCGGCAAAGAAAATATTGATAATGCTTATAAAGAGGCAATCAATAAAAAATACCGCTTCTTCAGTTATGGTGATGCGATGTTTTTAACTAAAAAGCGCAAATAAAATTTTTTACAACTCAATCAGACTGTTTATCTGATAAGGAAGACTATGAAATATGATTTACTCGCAAGCGATGGCCGCGCACGACGCGGCCGTTTAACCTTTGCGCGCGGCACGGTGGAAACACCGGCTTTTATGCCGGTCGGCACCTATGGCACGGTAAAGGGGATGACACCAGAAGAAGTTGACGCAACAGGAGCGGAAATTCTACTGGGTAATACGTTCCATCTGTGGCTGCGTCCCGGCCAGCAGGTTATTAAGGAGCATGGCGATCTGCATGATTTTATGAACTGGAAAGGGCCGATTTTAACCGATTCTGGCGGCTTTCAGGTTTTCAGCTTAGGGGAAATGCGTAAAATCAAAGAAGAAGGGGTTTACTTCCGCAGCCCGGTTAATGGTGATAAAGTGTTTTTATCGCCAGAGATATCCATGGATATTCAGCATGATTTAGGATCTGATATTGTTATGATCTTTGATGAATGTACGCCTTATCCGGCCACGGAAGAAGAGGCGGATGTTTCAATGCAGTTATCACTGCGCTGGGCCAAACGCAGCCGTGAACGTTTCGATGCACAGCAAAATCCCAATGCTCTATTTGGTATTATTCAAGGTGGCTGCTATGAACACCTGCGTGATATCTCTCTTGCGGGCTTAACTGAAATTGGCTTTGATGGTTATGCTGTTGGCGGATTGGCCGTGGGCGAGCCTAAAGAAGAGATGCATCGTATTTTAGACTATATCGCTCCTAAAATTCCTGCTGATAAACCTCGTTATTTAATGGGAGTCGGCAAACCTGAAGATTTGGTTGAGGGGGTTCGTCGTGGTATTGATATGTTTGACTGCGTGATGCCGACCCGTAATGCGCGTAATGGTCATCTGTTTATAACCGATGGTGTGATTAAAATCCGTAACGCTAAACATCGCCATGATACCAGTCCTTTAGATTCAGAATGTGACTGCTATACCTGTAAAAATTATTCGCGCGGATATCTGCATCACCTTGACAAGTGCGGCGAGATCCTTGGCGCGCGTTTAAATACGATCCATAACCTACGTTACTATCAACGTTTAATGAAAGGTTTGCGTGATGCTATTGCACAGGGTACATTAGAGGAATTCGTTGACTCGTTCTATAAGCGCATAGGTAAAGAGAAGCCGGCGCTGGACGATTAATCGATATATCAGGGGCTGTTGGCCCCGGCAATAAAAACAAAAATATTAATAATTTAAACAATAAGGGGCACAATAATGAGTCTATTCATTTCACCGGCACATGCAGCTGCAGGCGCGCCAGAGCAAGGTGGCTTTATCTTTACTTTTTATGACGCTGATTTTTGGTGCGATTTTCTATTTTATGATTTATCGTCCACAAGCCAAGCGTAATAAAGAGCATAAAAACCTGATGGAGAGCATCAGTAAAGGTGATGAAGTGTTAACGCAAGGCGGCTTAATCGGCCGTGTGGTAAAAATTAGCGCTGAAAGCGATTATGTTCAAATTGAACTCAATGAAAACAATGTGATTGTTATCAAGAAGAGCTTTATTAGCGCAATCTTACCTAAAGGTACGCTTAAATCGATCTAATTTGAATGTGGCCTGTTTTACTCGCTAGTCGGCTCAGTTATGGCGCTTATCGCCATCAAGGCAATAACGATTTGGTGGAGCGGGCCGTATTCTTAAATGACTCAAAAAATGACGAAGTAATAATATTACTTCGTCTTTCATTTTCCTTTAGCCTTTAATTAAAGGACAGTATCGTGTTAAATAAATATCCATTGTGGAAGTATCTGCTGCTTGGCTTTGTTGTGCTGATCAGTTTGCTTTACGCTGCTCCGAACCTTTACGGGGAAGATCCCGCTATTCAAGTCTCCGCAACCCGTGGAGCAGAAGTCGAACTTCAAACCCTTGATGAAGTACAAGATTTTCTTAAAAAAGCCAATATTACGCCTAAAAGTGCCAGCCTGGAAGACGGACAAATATTGATTCGTTTAAAATCCAGTGAAGATCAACTGCTTGCTCGTGAAACCTTAAGCAATCAATTAGGTGATGGTTTTATAGCGGCATTAAATTTAGCGCCGGCAACACCTGCCTGGCTGGCGGCAATAGGTGGAGAACCGTTAAATTTAGGACTGGACTTACGCGGTGGTGTGCACTTTCTGATGGAAGTCGATATGGACGAAGCGATCAGTAAAGCGCAGGAGCAGTTGGTCCAGGATCTGCGTAGCGAACTACGTGAGCAGAAGATTCGATTTCGCGGCATTCGTAAAGCGGCGAGTGAAAGCGGCGTGATACTGCGCTTTGCCGATGAGGCGCTATTAGATAAAGCCGTTAACCATCTTAAACCTATCAATCCCGGCTATCAGTTTGCAGATAGTGAGGAAAACGGCCAGTTTATGTTGCTGGTTTCGATGAGCGATGAAAAATTAAAAGCGACCAAAGAAGATGCGCTGCAGCAAAATTTAAGTATTTTACGTAATCGGGTTAATGAGCTAGGTGTCGCTGAGCCATTAGTACAGCGCCAGGGCGCCGACCGTATCGTGGTTGAATTACCGGGCGTACAGGATACGGCAAGGGCTAAAGAGATTCTCGGTGCTACGGCGACACTTGAGTTTCATGCCGGTGATTATGAAACCGATATCAATGATGCGCTAGCAGGGCGCTTACCTTCCTCTTCCGCGATATATACAGATCGCGCTGGCCGTCCGGTTGTGGTTAAGAAAAAAAATTATTTTAACCGGTAACCATATTGTCGATGCGCAATCGAGCGTTGATGAATATGGGCGTCCGCAGGTGAATATATCTCTGGATTCACAGGGCGGTAGTAAAATGTCTCGTTTTACCAAGTCTAATATTGGTAAGCCGATGGCGACACTGTTTATTGAATATTTACCAACGGGCAGAAAAAAAGCCAATGGTAAAGCTGAAATTGAAAAACGTGAAGAGATTGCCAATGTTGCCACTATTCAGGCGCAGCTCGGGCGTAGTTTCCGCATCACCGGTTTAGATAATGCGGCAGAGGCACATAATCTTGCCCTGTTATTACGCGCCGGTGCACTGATTGCACCTATTCAAATTGTTGAAGAGCGCACCATAGGTCCAAGCCTTGGTCAGCAAAATATCGATAATGGTGTGAAAGCTATGCTTTACGGGATGCTCGCCGTGGTGCTCTTTATGCTTGTTTATTACCGTAAATTCGGCATTGTTGCCAATGCGGCGCTGTTATTTAATATCGTTATGATTGTCGGCGTGATGGCCATGATCCCGGGGGCCACCTTAACGCTGCCGGGCATTGCCGGTATTGTCCTGACGGTCGGTATGGCAGTTGATGCCAATGTACTGATATTTGAGCGTATTCGTGAAGAGATCCGGGCCGGTAAGTCGGTACAGAAAGCCATTCATGAAGGCTACGCCAATGCCTTTTCAACCATCGCCGATGCTAATATCACCACACTGATCACTGCAATTATATTGTTTGCTGTCGGTACGGGCTCTATTAAAGGCTTTGCCGTCACACTTGCGATTGGTATTGCAACATCAATGTTTACTTCTATCTTCGGAACGCGCGCTATTGTCAACGCAGTCTGGGGTGGTCGTAATGATATTAAAAAACTATCAATCTAGGTAAGGACAAATTATGTTTGAATTAATTAAAGCGAAGCAGACCATTCGCTTTATGCGCTATTCGAAACCTGCAACCTGGCTTTCGCTAGTGTTAATTATTGCTTCGCTAGCAACATTAGCGACGAACTGGTTAAATTGGGGGCTTGACTTTACCGGCGGTACTATCATTGAAGTCGGTTTTGAACAGCCGGCCAATTTAAATGAAGTGCGCCAAACATTGGCGGAAGCTGATTTTTCCGATGCGATCGTGCAGCACTTCGGTAGCACCCATGATGTGATGGTGCGTTTGGCACCTCGCGAAGGGGTCAAGGGAGAAGTGATTGGTAATAGCGTGCTGGCGGCACTGCAAAATGCTGCATTAGGTGATGTTGAGATGCGTCGTATCGAGTTTGTCGGGCCGAATGTCGGTGATGAACTTGCAGAAGATGGCGGTTTGGCATTATTACTTGCTTTGCTGTGTATTTTAGTCTATGTCAGTGTACGATTTGAATGGCGTTTAGCCATGGGTTCGGTATTGGCGCTGGCACACGATATTATTTTAACCTTAGGTGTGTTTTCATTCTTTCAAATTGAATTTGATCTGACGGTGCTGGCGGCGTTATTGGCAGTAATAGGCTATTCACTCAATGATACCATTGTTGTTTTTGACCGAATTCGTGAAAACTTCCGCTTATTAACGACTGCCACACCTGAGGATGTGGTCAATCAATCGTTAACCCAGACCTTAAGTCGAACCCTGATCACCTCAGCAACTACTATATTTGTATTAATATCCCTGTTTGTTGTGGGTGGGGCACTGATTCATGGCTTTGCGACTGCTCTGCTAATTGGTGTGCTGGTCGGTACTTATTCATCCATTTATGTGGCCAGTGCGCTGGCAATCAAATTAGGGATTTCCCGAGAGCATATGATCCCGGAAGTGGTTGAAAAAGAAGGCGCAGATCAGGAGCCATTAATCTAGCTGCGATTGCTGTTATTGCCATTATTTAAAAAGCACTGCTTGCGGTGCTTTTTTATTTGCAAAATTTACCTCACCCTTTACTTTATTCCTTTTATAGTTCACTCTTAACTCTTCTATTTATCAGGGTTTGCCCATGAGATTGTATTTATCCGTAGTACCTTTTTTAGCTGCTGTGCTTCTATTATCAGCCTGCCAGACCACTCATCAAGATGACTTCTCTCAAGCGCAGCATGATGGTCTCAATGCTCTTTTACCCATGGCAACAGCAGTGCAAATCAGTTATCAGGATGAAGTTAATCTACTGCGTATTAATCAACTGCTGGCAGAGCAGAAAAAATTAGATGCACAGCAGCATGCGCGGCTCTTTTATGAGCGTGCTTTAATTTATGACCGCATGGGATTAAGTGCGCACAGCCGCTATGATCTCAGCCAGGCGATCGCCGCTGATCCTGATTTTGCTGCGCCTTATAATGCCTTGGGCCTGCAGCTGCTCTTAAGCCGCGCTTATGATGATGCTTTTGAAGCCTTTGATTCGGCGCTGGAGCTATCCGATAAGGTGCAATACAGCTACCTGCACCGTGCCATCGGCTTATATCAGATACAACGCTACAGTTTGGCGAGCAAGGATATTGAGCGCTTTTATGCGCTGGATAGCAATGATCCTTATCGTATTTTATGGCGTTATATTATAAATAGTAAAACAGATCCGCAAGGCGCATTAACAGTACTGCAGAATGCTCGGCAGTTAAGCGCAGACAGGCGCTTTGCCTGGTCGTTAATTGATGTAATTGCCGGTAGAACAACGGAGAAACAATTTCTCGAAGGTGTTTCCTATGGTGTCGTTAAGAATAAAGAGCTCGCACAACGCCTCTGCGAGGCTTATTTTTATCTGGCGCACTGGCATAAGTTAGCAGGTGATTTGCCGAAAGCGATCTACTACTTCAAACTCAGTACCGCAGGCAATATACATGAGTTTATTGAATATAAGTATGCGTTAATGGAATTGGCATCGATTCAGGCAATGCTGCACAGCGACAGTTTTTAATGGCAAAAAAAAGATAACCTGAGGTTACCTTTTTTCTCTATCGCTTTTCTAACTGCCCTGGTTATCCAGGAAGCGTTCCGCATCTAAAGCGGCCATACAGCCAGTACCGGAAGAGGTGATGGCTTGACGGTAAATATGGTCACAGACATCACCTGCGGCAAACACACCTTCAACACTGGTTTGCGTAGCGTTACCTTCACTACCCGACTGTACTTTAAGGTAACCGTGGTTCATCTCCAGCTGTCCGGCAAATATATCGGTATTGGGTTTATGGCCGATCGCGATAAAGACGCCCATTACTTCCAGCTCTTCCGTTTTATCTGATAGCGTGTCTTTTAAGCGCAGTCCGGTTACGCCCATCTCATCGCCTAATACTTCATCGAGAACGCGGTCTGTATGAAGAATGATATTGCCGTTTTCAACTTTATCTTGTAAACGTTGCAAAAGGACTTTTTCTGAGCGGAAACCGGTACGACGATGAACAAGGTGCACTTCAGAAGCGATATTGGACAGATAGAGCGCTTCCTCGACAGCGGTATTTCCTCCGCCAATAACAGCCACTTTTTGATTACGGTAGAAAAAACCATCACAGGTAGCACAAGCAGAAACGCCGCGGCCTTTAAAGGCATCTTCTGATTCCAGTCCTAAATAACGTGCCGATGCCCCTGTTGCAATAATCAGTGCATCGCAGGTGTAGCGGTTTTCCCCTTCCAGGGTAAAAGGGCGTTTACTTAAGTCAACTTTGTTAATATGGTCGACGATAATTTGCGTATCAAAACGTTCAACATGTTCTTTCATGCTTTCCATAAGACCGGGGCCTGTCATATCGGCACTACCGCCGGGCCAGTTTTCAACTTCAGTGGTTGTGGTCAGTTGGCCGCCCTGCTGCATGCCTGTGATAAGAACAGGATTTAAGTTGGCACGTGCAGCATATATCGCAGCAGTATAACCAGCGGGGCCTGTGCCCAAAATTAATAATTTATGATGTTTCGTTTCACTCATGGGGCCACCTTGGGAGTTTATTTGTTTTGTCAAAGCGATATAGTAATAGTTGCTTATGATAAACCTTCAATTAGAAAATAGCAGTATAAAAAAACGGATATTCCAATGGAATATCCGTTTGATTTGATACATAAAAACTATTAGATATAAGTAATAGTTATATTAGAGTTTTGCTTTTACTGTTTCGCTCTCGGCATGGCTGGTTGCAAAGCGGCTACCGGCCTGCTGAGTTGATTTTGCAAAGGGGGTGCGCTCTGTTGCCGCAACAATGCGGATTTCAGATTCCGTATCCAGCGCGTCACTGACCGTTTTTGTCATCGGTGAGGTCGATGATTTAGTGACCGTGCTGACTGTGCCGACTTTCTTCTCGCTAACCGCTTCCTGCACTTGCGGTTTTTCAGCTGTTGTTTCTTTTGCTGCGCCAGGTGCTTGTGCATCAGCGCTTTCTTTGCCAACAGCTGTCTGTTGCTCAGTGCTTTTCTCTGTGACAGGCGCTTGTTGCTCAGCAGCAGGCGTTTGTGCCTCGGCTTTTTCTTCCGTGCTAATTTCCTCTACCTTTGCGGCACCTGTATCTGCTTGCGACACTATTTGCGCTGCCGGTTGTATCACTTCAGCAGCAATACTTTCCTGCAGTTGTTGGGCACGCTGCTTTGTATCGGCACTATTATCAAGTGTGCCTATCTCCGCAGCAACGGGTGCCTGTACCGGCTTAACAGTTGACTCTTTTTCCGACACGTCAGATTCAGGGTAACGGCTGCTGACAGGGTCAAGTTGATCGCTTGGTAAGCTTGTATCAGTCTTGTTTTCGGTGCTGATTGTGCGTTTTTTACGTTGGTTCTTGTTACGCAGATAACGCGAACGGCGATTCGCTACAGAAGCGGATTTGCTCTCTTCTGCTGTCTGCTCTTTTGCTTTATCGACTGTAGCACTTGTTGTCTCAAGGGGCGCTTTTTCTTCAACTGTGACAGTAGGCGCTTTTTGAGCTTTCGGCGCTTTCTGTGCTTTTTTTACTTTCTCTGCTGCAGGCTTGCTCTCCGCTTTTTTAGTCGCTGTGCTGTCAACAGCTGCGTCTTCATTTTGTACACGGATCTTCTTACGCATATTGCGACGTTTACGACGAACCGCAACAACTTCTTCATTATCTGTTTTGCGTGCTGCTTGTTGAGGCTTATCCTGCTTTTTAACGCGCTCTTTACGTTTATGCTCAGTCGCTTTTGTTTCCGAAGTCTCTTTTGCGGTACGCGAGCTTTTGCCGCGAGTACTGCGTTTTTTGCTGCTTGGACGTTGGCGTTGTTGTGGCGTTCGCTGTGCTGTTGGTTGCTGCTCTTTTTCCGTTTGGCTCTCTGGCTGTTCCGGTGTCGCAAATAGAGAGCTGATACGTTTGCCGATACGGGCTAAAAGAGAAAGTTGTTGCTCTTCTTTTTCTGTCGCCTTTTGTACCGGTTTTTTTATCGCCTGTTTTGCTTGCGGCGGCTGATTTTTTGGGCTGGAAAAACCACTTAATGCAGGTTCAGATTCCTTATCATGCTCACTTTGAATCAGGTTGGGAACATAAACGGAATGCTGTTTTTCCAGTGCATCATAGTTGATATCTTCTTTGCCGTCTTTACGGGTACGCTTGATTTCAAAGTGCGGTGTTAAAAGGTTGGCATTAGGGATAATGTAAACTTCACAATTATGACGGTGCTCAATTTTAGCGACTGCTTTACGTTTCTCATTTAACAGGTAGGCGGCAACGGCAACAGGGACGGTAGCTTGAATCTGTACGGTATTTTCTTTTAAACCTTCTTCTTCAATTAAACGCAGAATGGCCAGTGCCAGCGACTCATTATCACGGATGGTGCCTTGTCCATGACAACGCGGACAAACGCGGGATGCTGACTCACCAAGTGAAGGGCGAATACGCTGGCGGGACATTTCCATCAAACCGAAACGGGAGATGCGGCCGAGTTGAATGCGGGCTCTATCCTGACGCACAGATTCACGCATACGGTTTTCGACTTCACGCTGATGGCGAGCAGGGGTCATATCAATAAAGTCAATCACCACTAAGCCGCCTAGGTCGCGTAAACGTAACTGCCGGGCAATCTCTTCTGCCGCTTCTAGATTAGTGTTAAAGGCTGTTTCTTCAATATCTCCGCCGCGTGTTGCACGTGCCGAGTTGATATCAATGGATGTTAATGCTTCTGTCGGGTCGATAACAATCGAACCACCTGAAGGCAGGCGCACTTCACGTTGAAATGCAGATTCAATCTGGCTTTCTACCTGATAGTGAGTAAATAGCGGAATTTCTCCCTGGTATAGTTTCAGGCGGTTAATATAATCGGGACGCACCATTTGAATATGGTTTTTGGCAAGTTCAAAGGTTTTTGCATGGTCAATAACAATTTCGCCAATATCACGGCGCAGATAATCGCGAATAGAGCGCACAATAACATTGCTTTCACGATGGATTAGAAAAGGAGCGGGTTTGGAGCGTGCTGCTTCATCTATTGCCTGCCAGTGGTTAACCAGTACATTGAGATCCCATTCTAACTCTTCAGGGGTTTTACCGACACCGGCAGTACGTACGATCAATCCCATACCGTTGGGCAATTTAAGCTGGCTAAGTGCCGCTTTTAACTGGGTGCGCTCATCGCCTTCGATTCGACGGGAAATGCCCCCCGCGCGCGGATTATTAGGCATTAACACTAAGTAGCTGCCTGCCAGACTGATAAAGGTTGTTAAGGCCGCGCCTTTATTACCGCGTTCCTCTTTTTCAATCTGGATAATGACTTCCTGGCCCTCTTTAATAACGTCTTTAATATTCGGACGGCCTTTAAAGGAGTAACCTTCAGGAAAATAGGTGCGGGCAATCTCTTTGAGGGGCAGGAAGCCATGGCGATCTGCGCCATAATCAACAAATGCGGCTTCTAAACTTGCTTCAACACGGGTAATTTTACCTTTATAAATATTTGCTTTTTTTTGCTCGTGGCCCGGGCTTTCAATGTCCAGATCATACAGTTGCTGACCATCAACAAGGGCGACACGCAACTCTTCAGCTTGAGTTGCATTGATTAACATTCTTTTCATTTATAATAAACTCTTATATTTTATCGTTATTTTTTGATATGTTGGCAATAGATATAGTGCTCACTTGACCTCGTGTTGGGTTGTACAATCTCTCGACTGGATAATATGCAGAGGTGCATTTTAAAGTGCAGGCAAACAGCTCATTATTAGCGGCTTAATGGTTGCCGATAAATAGTTAATGAGTAAAAAGGCGCAACATCTATTATTTATTTTAATTATTTTTGTTATATGGACTGCAAGTTAATTTGCTTAACGAGTCATAACCTTGTAATTCTCTCATTAATAGTGCTTTAGCCGCAATATAAATTTTTAGATATTATCTGTGTAACTCGTGATAAACTTAACGAATGGAACAAATTAATCATACAGTACGCATACTTGAGGTTACTCAAGAAAATGCACAGCAACGAATCGACAATTTTCTTCGTTTACATTTAAAAGGTGTCCCTAAAAGTATGATCTACAGGATTGTACGTAAGGGAGAAGTGCGCGTGAATAAAAAACGCATTAAGCCTGATTATAAATTAAAATCAGGGGATCAAGTCAGGGTCCCGCCCGTGCGTGTAGCGCAAGAAAATGTTTTACCTTCACCTAAATTAAATCAGATAGCTCAGCTGGAAGCTTTAATTGTTTACGAGGATGACGGCCTTATTATTTTAAATAAGCCCGCGGGGCTTGCCGTTCACGGTGGTAGCGGTCTGGATTTCGGCGTAATCGAAGGCCTGCGGGCATTACGCCCGCAAGCCAGGTTTCTGGAACTGGTTCACCGTCTCGATAAAGCCACGTCAGGCTGTTTATTAATTGCCAAAAAGCGCAGTATGTTGCGCGCACTGCATGCGCAGTTGCGTAATAAAACCATGCATAAACAGTATCTGGCGCTGGTTAAAGGTGTCTGGGATAAAAAATGGCGCACGGTTAAAGAGCCGCTGCTTAAAAATGCGCAAAATTCAATTGTCAAAGTCAGTAGTGATGGCAAAGCTTCTGAAACCCGTTTTAAAATAGTGCAGCGTTATCAAGGCGCAACCTTAGTCGAAGCCTGTCCTATGACGGGGCGTACGCACCAGATACGCGTGCATACCGCCTGTAAAGGGCATAATATTGCCTGTGATGATCGCTATGGCGATGAGGGGTTCACTAAAGAGATGAAAAAGCTCGGACTTAACCGTCTTTTTCTGCATGCCTTACATATCACATTTTATCATCCGGTCACGGAAAAGGAGATGACCGTCAGCGCGCCGCTATGTGAGCAGTTATCCGCATTATTGGATAAGTTACAAAGATGTTAATATGATATTGCCCGGTTATTATATTTGACTGGGATTATTAGCAAATAACAGGCAGAGGAAGGAACATGAAATATCCGGTTATTATTTTTGATTGGGATGGCACCTTGATGGACTCCATTGATAAGATTGTCGCTTGTATGCAGCAGGCTGCCATTACAAGCGGGTTGGAAGTGCCCGGTACAGAGGCTATCCGCAATATTATCGGACTAAGTCTCAATAAAGCAATGGCTAAGCTTTATCCGACGGCGTCTGCGGCGCAGCAGCTTGCTGTGGAAAACGCTTACCGTGAACAATATTTACACTATAATCAGCAGCAGACGCTGTTTTATCCGGGCATTAAAGCGTGGCTTGGTACGCTAAAAGAGCAGGGCTATACCCTTGCCGTTGCCACAGGTAAAGGACGAAATGGCTTAAATAGGCAATTGCAGCAACATGCTGTAGAAGATTTGTTTACTGTCACTTATTGTGCCGATGAAACGAATTCAAAGCCTGATCCGCAGATGTTAAATAACATACTGGCAGACTTAAATATACAGCCGCATCAGGCGCTGATGATTGGTGATTCCAGCTATGATCTGCAGATGGCCAATAACGCCAATATTGCCTGTGTCGGTGTCGATTATGGCGTACATTCACACTCTGTATTGTCGCAGTTTGAGCCTCTGGCGATAGTAAGTGATTTGCCAAAAGAGCTGGGCGCTTATATCTAATCTAAGGACCATTATGTTTAGTGAGTATATTAAATTAACCGGGCGCGGCGAAAAAGGGCGCCGTCCTTTGACCCAGGAAGAGGCTTATAATGCGCTCTCTTCTTACCTTGACGGTGATGCGGAATTATTGCAGCTGGCGGTGCTGTTAATGTTACAACGGGTGCGCTGTGAAACACCGGAAGAGGCGGCCGGCTACATTCAGGCACTGCGTAACAGAATTGCAACAGAGTGGCAGAAACTCAATGTGGATCTTGACTGGCCCTGTTTTGCCGGTAAAAAGCGTCAGCCACCCTGGCTGCTGCTCGCTGCAAAAGTATTGGCGCAGCAGGGAAAACGTATTGTACTGCACGGCTTTAATGCAGTGGATGCAGTTAAATATCAGGTTGAAGATGCCTGCCCGGTGCTGGCGATTGAGATTGCCACTTCAAGCGAGCAGGCAGAGCAGATACTGGCTAAAAGTAATATCTGTTATATTCCGCTATCAGCTTACTGCCCGGAGCTGATTCCGCTATTAGCGCTGCGTGACAAGGTGGGCTTACGCACGCCCCTTAATACCGTGGCGCGCAGTCTTAACCCCTGTGCAGCACCTTTTGCCATTCACGGTGTTTTTCATAAAGGTTATGAAAAACTGCATGCCCGGGCGGCACTATTAACCGGTGAGGTTAATATGGTCGCATTTAAAGGTGAAGGCGGAGAAAGCGAAGTCAATCCCCGCGTCAGCAATACCGTTTGCGGCGTGCACAGCAGCAATGGTTCAGCCTCTTATATTGAAGAGGAATGGCCAACCTATCTGCAGCAGGCCAGCGGCGCGCATACGGAAGTCTCAGGAGAATATTTACAAAAAGTCTGGACGGGTGAAATAGAGGACAGTTACGGTGATGCCGCCGTCATCTCGACTATTGCGCTACTGTTAAAACAGTTTGACAGAGAAGCTTCGCAGCAGCAGTGTTTAGACTTGGCAACACAATACTGGCAGGCAAGAGATAAAAGCTTGTAGGAAGCATAGGGCTAGCTATTGCTAGCCGTTAAGCATGTGCCTTTTTGTTGGCGGTTATTACGGAATTTTTCTGATCTGTACTATTATGCCCATTAACGGGTGATCAAAATAATGGATTTCGCCACTGCGTAAGCGCCTGGTCTGAGCAAACAGGGCTTCATTGATAATCTTTTGTTTATTAACTTGCGGCGGCTCAAAAACACTTTCATCTGCTTTTATGACCTGAACATCATTTTCACTGTCAACCACTTCAAATTCGGGTTGTTGGGGGGCACTGACCAGCGTGGTGCTTTGCTGGCGAATAAGCAGTCGCGAGTCGATAAACAGATAACGATTTAAATATATTTCGAAGTTACCATCGATAGCCCATTTACCGGCATAATTTTTTCCGCCAAAAAGATGGATCGGTCGGGCACTACTTTTACTTTGCACTGGCATACGCCAGGCTAAATGTAAAAGCGGTTTAAAAGCAGCATGCCTTTGCAACCTATTACGTTGCTCGGTCAGTTGCAGCTGATCGTTACTCAACAGCTCAAAGCCATTAGCCTGTGAGGCAAATTGTTCATCATCGATAAGCAGCGGCATTTGTGCATGCGCGCAGCCGGCATCGGGTGCACATAACTCATTTACAGCTGTCTTTAATAAGGGAATGCTGCGACTGGTATCAATACTGATATCTTGTACAGCAAGGTCTTCTTTGACTGTCTGCATATCAGTGTTGCGCTGAAATAACAGTAATTCCACTTCGAACCAACGCTCTTCTGCACTGCTTGAAAATGCTGTGCTTGCTAGAATGACTGCTATTAATAGTCTGTAATTCAAGATCATATCCTTAATTCTATTTATTAATTAAATGGCTTTTAAAGCTCTTTAACAGCTCGCTGATCCAGCTTATGCGGGTTCGTGCGTCTTCAAGCTTGACAGTAAACTTAAGCTTAGTCGGGCCATCAAGCTTAAAGGTATTGCTCTGCGTCTGCAGTAAAGAAACCAGGTGCATAGGATCAACCGGGGTGTTTTCGGTGAACAAAATAGTCCCGCCTTGCGCATGTGCTTCCAGCCGTTTAACCCCCAGTTGTCCACAAAGTTGTTTAACCCTAGTTACTTCAATCAGGTTTTTTGTGGCATTGGGCAATAGGCCAAAGCGGTCAATAAGCTCAACCTGCAGTTCTTTCAGGCTATGCTCATCTTTACTGTTGGCAATGCGTTTGTAAAGGGATAAGCGCATATTTACATCATGAATATAATCATTGGGAATAAGTGCCGGAATACGCAGCTCAACTTCAGCCTGGCTGGCAAGCAGATGGTCAAGTGTCGGCTCATGACCATGTTTTAATGCATCGACCGCCTGATCCAGCATTTCCATATACAGGTTGTAGCCGATACTGCTGATTTGTCCAGACTGTTCATCGCCGAGTAGCTCACCGGCCCCGCGAATTTCCAGATCGTGTGTGGCCAGAGTGAAACCCGCGCCGAGAGTATCTAAAGAGGCAATGGCATCCAAGCGTTTTTTAGCGTCTTTGCTCATCAGTTTAGGATTGGGAGTGAGCAGATAAGCATAGGCCTGATGATGTGAGCGGCCGACACGACCACGCAGTTGATGCAATTGTGCAAGGCCCAAATGGTCTGCTCGGTTTATAATAATGGTATTGGCACTGGGAATATCGATGCCGGTCTCAATAATGGTGGTACAAACCAGCACATTTTGTCGCTGATGATAAAAATCGGACATGATCCGCTCAAGTTGGCTTTCATTCATCTGCCCATGGGCAACGGCTATTTTTGCCTGCGGCAATAGAGTTTGAATATCCTGGGCTGCTTTTTCGATAGTATCGACGTTATTGTGCAGAAAGTAGACCTGTCCGCCGCGCATGATTTCCCGGGTAATCGCATCACTGATAATTTGCTCGCTGCTTTGTTCAACAAAGGTTTTAACCGCTAAACGCTTGGAAGGGGGCGTGGCAATAATAGACAGATCGCGCATGCCGTTCATGGACATATTTAATGTCCGTGGAATAGGTGTAGCGGTCAGCGTTAAAATATCAATCTGCGCGCGTAATGCTTTGATTTTTTCTTTCTGGCGCACTCCGAAACGGTGCTCCTCATCAATAATTAACAGGCCTAAATCGCAGAATTTAACATCACTGCTGAGCAATTTATGGGTGCCGATTAAAATATCAATTTTGCCTTGCTCAGCCTCAAGCAAGATCTGCTTCTGCTGTTTGGCCGTTTTAAAACGCGATAACACTTCGATGCGCACCGGCCAGTTAGCAAAACGATCACGAAAGCTTTCGTAATGCTGTTGGGCAAGCAGGGTGGTCGGTACCAGCAGGGCTACCTGGCGGGCGTTATCTGTGGCTAAGAATGCAGCGCGCATCGCCACTTCGGTTTTACCAAAACCGACATCACCACAGACCAGCCTATCCATAGGCTGTGCTGAACACATATCAGAGATCACCGCATTGATCGATAACGCTTGATCATGGGTTTCCTCAAAGGGAAAATCATTGCTGAACAATGCGTAATTGTTTTTATTAAGCTGGTAACGATAACCGACTTTGGCAGCGCGTTGCGCATAAACATCGAGCAGCTCTGCAGCCACATCACGCACTTTTTCAGCGGCGCGTTTTTTGGCTTTCTGCCAGGTCTCTGTACCGAGTTTATTAATCGGTGCATTGTCAACGTCATGGCCGCTATAGCGGCTGATAAGGTGTAAGGAACTGACCGGCACATAGAGTTTATCACCGCGCAGATACTCCAGAGTGACAAATTCGGTCAGATTGCCGGCGGTTTCTATGGTCTGCAGGCCGAGATAGCGGCCGACACCGTGATCGATATGAACCACCGGCTGGCCAATCTTAAGCTCCTCTAAATTGCGTAAAATATGCTCGGAGCTGTAGTTTTCATCGCTACTTTCGCGGCGGCGTCTTTGTGTGACTTTAAAACCAAGCAGTTCATTTTCGGTGATAAATGCCAGCTTTGCGCTGTTTAAAATAAAGCTTTTTTCAATTTGGCTGACGGTAATGCCCAGGCGTTTGTTACTTTCAGCAAAGGCCGTTAAATTAGCAAATTCACCGAGCGCTAGTTTTAAGGGCGCAAGCAGCTCCAGCAAAGATTCTTTTCTGCCGGCGGATTCGACGCTGAACAGGATGCGTCCGGAAAACTTGCCGATAAAATCGTTAAGTTTCTGCAGCGGTTGTTTCTTTTTATGTTCAACTTGAATATCACTGAGCGCTGAAATATCCAGGTTTATTTTTCCGGCTTTTGGGTCGCTTAATTTTTCACATTCAAAGTAATAACGCGGCCATTTTTTTAACTGCTCAAAACACTGCTCATGACGCAGATACAGCTCGGAAGGAGCCAATAATGGACGCAGCAGATCAACACGGCGCTCTTCATAACGTCTTTCTAAGCTTGCCCAGAAGTCCAGGGTGGCCTGATTGATATTGCCAATAATTGCCAGCCTGGAGTTCTGCGGCAGATAGTCAAACAGGGTGGCCGTTTCTTCAAAGAAAAGCGGCTGGTAGTATTCGATACCCCCGGGCAGATTAGACTGATTTATCTGATAGAAGACAGAATCTTTACTGGTTGACTGTGGCGCAGAGAATTTGGCGGCAAATTTTGTTTTAAAACGTTTTATTGCCTCACTGTCTGTTGCAAACTCATGGGCCGGCAGCAGCTTAATTTCATCGATTGGTTTTAAAGAGCGTTGACTTTCGCTATCAAAAGGGCGAATGGAGTCAATTTCATCATCAAAGAAATCGATTCGGTAAGGCGTTTGGCTGCCCATAGGGAAAATATCCAATAATGAGCCGCGCGCACAAAATTCGCCATGCTCCATTACCTGCTCCACCGCATAGTAGCCTGCTTCCTCTAAATCCGCGCGCAGCCTCTGTAGCTCGATCTTTTCATCATTTTTAATAATCAGCGTGTGCTGCTTTAAATAGGCAGGAGGAGCCAGACGCAGCAGCAACGTGGTGATGGGCACGATGAGAATGCCCTGCTTCAGAGAGGGTAATTTATAGAGCGTTTCTATGCGTGTGGAGATAATATCCTGATGTGGCGAGAAATGATCATAGGGCAGTGTTTCCCAATCGGGAAAGGTCATGATCGGCATTTTCTGTTCGCCAAAAAATTGCAGCTCCTGCTGTAATTTCAATGCCGTCGGTGTATCGTTAACAATTAAAATTAGCGGCGATGCTTGCTGTTTAGCACATTCGCTAATGGTCAATGCCTGACTGCCACCCACTAAATTGGCAAGTAATAAGCGATCAGAGTGACCTTTTAATGCTGGAATTGATAAAAGAGGTGCTTGCTTCATTGTCTATTCTTTAAATTGGTTGGGCGCGTTAGCGGCACTGAATTTTTAATTACTTTGATTGTATAGGTACTGTGGTTCGAATCAACCGTTGTCTTTCTTCTCTAATCTGTCGTAAGTTAATTTAATGTTATTTTCACTGTTTTCACTGATTTTTCAGTATCTTGATTTCGTAAGATAGATTAGAATATCTGCGATCAATCTCTTATTATACTGCTTTATGCAGTTACATAAAGTGCATCATTCATTACAACGCTATGCGCTACTATATCAAGAAGCAAAGGTATTTATGTTTTACCCCCTCAGTTTATTTATCGGATTACGTTATACAAAATCCAAACGCAATAATAAGTTTGTTTCTTTTGTCTCTTTCTTTTCAACTGGCGGGATCACGCTTGGCGTTCTGGCTTTGATCACTGTGTTATCTGTGATGAATGGTTTTGAAGCGGAGCTGAAAACCCGTATTTTAGGCACGGTTCCGCATGTTATTATCAGTAACGAAGATAATGCATTAAGCGACTGGCAACAACAGATTCCCTCCTTATTAAAACTTGACAGTGTCGAAAGCGTTGAGCCAGTGGTGCGCAATGAAGCGATTATTCAAACTGCACAGGCCCTGCAGGGGATCCTCTTTGAAGGGATATATCCGCAAATGCACGCTAGTGATGTGCTCAAGGACAGTATCTATATCGGCCGCTTAACAGATTTAAGCGCGGGCAGCTACCATATTCTTATCGGACAAAGCCTGGCCCGGCAGCTCGGTGTTAGTGTCGGTGATAAAGTGCGTATTATATCGGCACGAGGCAGCCGCTTTACCCCTTTCGGGCGCATACCGAGTCAGCGTAATTTTACCGTTGCCGGTCTGTTTAATGTCGGCTCGGATATTGATAAACAACTGGTAGTGATGCATGCGCAGGATGCCGCGCGCTTGATCCGTATCGCTAAAAACCAGGTGACGGGGTTGCGTATTTATCTCGATGATCCCTTTGCTATTCAATCCTGGACAGCACCGGAACTGCTGCCCGGGCAGACGATAACGGATTGGCGCAAGACACATGGCGAACTCTTTGCTGCAGTAAAAATGGAAAAAAATATAATCTGGTTGCTGCTATGTTTAATTATTGGTGTTGCAGCATTTAATATTCTCTCTTCATCGGTGATGGTGGTCAGTGATAAGAATGCTGAAGTGGCTATTCTGAAAACCCTGGGTATTTCAGATATCACTCTTAATCTTATTTTTATTATTCAAGGCGCCTGGAGCGGCATTATTGGCGCTGTAGTGGGTACCGGCCTGGGGTTGCTGTTAAGCCGTTATATTAATGAAACCATCGCCTTTTTCGGTTTGCACTTTTTATCTGATGCCTCCGGTGGAGCGCGGTTATTACCCGTTGTTCATCAACCACTACAAATCATTGTGATCATGTTTGGGGCAATGTTATTAAGTTTACTCGCGACTTTATATCCGGCCTACCGCGCCGGTAAAGTAAATCCTGTTGAGGCATTAAGATATGAATAACACAGTTCAAAATAGAGAAACTGAAAATAAAGCCATGCTTGTCTGCTCCAATTTAAGTAAGACTTACCAGGAGGGGAAACTATCTACCACTGTGTTGCAGGGGGTCGAATTGAGCGTTGAAAAAGGTGAATTATTAGCTATTGTCGGCAGCTCAGGATCAGGTAAGAGCACACTGTTGCATCTGTTAGGCGCACTGGATAAACCCAGTGCCGGCCAGGTGCTTTATCAAGGACAAAATATTCATCAACTGTCCGCCAATAAACAAGCGCAATGGCGCAACCAGTGCCTGGGTTTTGTCTATCAGTTTCATCATCTTTTATCTGAATTCACTGCGCTGGAAAATGTCGCCATGCCGCTGTTAATTGCCGGCAACAATATTAAGCTGGCGCGGCAGAAAGCACAGGCGATGTTAAAACGAGTTGGCCTGGAGAAGCGTTTACATCATCGCCCCTCTGAACTATCCGGTGGCGAACGGCAGCGTGTTGCCATTGCCCGCGCGCTTATCAATGAGCCGCAATTGGTACTGGCTGATGAGCCCACGGGCAACCTTGATGCGCAGAGTGCGGAAAGTGTTTACCAGTTAATAAAAACGCTTAACCGGGAGCTAGGGACGGCTTTTGTGGTGGTCACCCATGATCAGCAGTTAGCCAATAAACTCAACCGCCAGGAGCATATGGTCAACGGTATTCTGCAGGGTGATTTATAATGTTCAGACCATTAGCTATGTTTGTCGGCTTGCGCTACAGCCATGCCAAACATAAAAACAGATTTGTCTCTTTTATTTCCATTGCTTCTATTTTGGGGATCTCTCTGGGCGTAGCTGTCCTGATAGTCGGGCTTTCGGCTATGAATGGTTTTGAGAAAGCACTGCGCGATCAGTTGTTGTCAGTGATTCCCCATGGCGAGCTGCAGACGGTCAATGGCAGTTTTGCTGATTTAGCGAGTAGTTTACGCCAGGTTGAAGCGCAACCCGGCGTAATTAGTGCGACACCCTATATTACATTTACCGGCTTACTGCAAAAAGACAAGCGCATGAAAGCACTGCAGATCCGTGCCATCAACCCGCAAACGGAAAGTAATGTGACCAGTGTCGAGCGCTATATTAAGCAGGGCGATTGGTCTCTGCTTGATTCCGGTGAGCGTTCACTGATCCTGGGTAAAAGTGTGGCCGATAAGTTAGGGGTGAGTGTGGGTGATTCGCTCTCTTTGCTGTTGCCGCAGAAGCAGCCGGGTAAGGGGTTAAAAGCGCCGCGCATCGTCAAGTTTAAACTGGTCGGGCTGTTTGCAATGGGCGGACAGCTGGACAGTGTACTGGCCTTTATCCATATTGACGATGCCAAGCAGATATTGTCGATGCCCAGTGCCAATGCCATTGCCTTTAAGGTTGATAATATTTTAAATGCCGAGAATATTGCCCGGGCTGCCGGTTACAACGTGAATGCTTATGTGTATATTAAAAGCTGGATCACCAGTCAAGGCTATCTTTATCAGGATATTCAGATGGTTAAATCATTAATGTATGTCATTCTACTGCTGGTGGTTGCCGTTGCCTGTTTTAATATAGTCTCAACCTTAGTGATGGCCGTGAATGAGAAACGCAGTGATATTGCGATTTTTAAAACCATGGGGGCATCGAAATGGATGCTGCGTTTTATCTTTATTGTTCAAGGAGCCTTTAATGGTCTTCTCGGTTGTCTGTTCGGTGCGCTGTGCGGCGTTTATATGGCGCTTAATTTAACCGCTATTATTGAATCAGTCGAGCATTTAATCGGCCATAAATTTTTATCCGGCGATATCTACTTTATCGATTTTCTACCATCACAAGTTGATCCGTTACAGGTTGTTGTGATCACGCTGCTGGCTTTTATGATGAGTATATTGGCGACCATTTATCCGGCATGGCGGGCAAGTAATATTCAGCCGGCGCAGGAATTAGGGTACAGCCATTAGTTCTATTATCTGGATCATCCTGAAATTGCACCGTGTGTGCGCAGCAAGCGGGCAATATTTTCTGCCATTTGTTGATATCCCGAGGCATTCAAATGAACAAGATCGCTGCGTAAAGCGGGTTGTTTTAATAGTTCGGCAAGCAGTTCATTGTCGATAACAACCTGTTTTTCATCGGCAACTTGCTGGTACTGCTGTGCAGCGCTTAGCAGCAGACTCACTCTGGGGACCGCAATAAGAATCACCTGAATACCTTTATTCTGTGCCAGAGTGATCATCGCGCTAAGGTTATCCGCCATTTTATTCAGATCACCTTTTTGCAGAATATCATTGCCGCCATGGCATAACAGCAACAGTTGCGGATTATAAGTATTTAATAACCTTTTCAATCTCGTCACTCCGGCTGCGCTTAATTCACCGTTAACGCCGGCATTGATCACGGGGATATCAATAAGTTTACTGAGCCGGGTTGGATAACTTTGTGTTTTATTCGCACCGAAACCAAAGGTCAGGCTGTCGCCAAAGGCAAGAATAGGCTGCTGTGAGTTAAGCGGATCTAATCGGGGAGTGGGCTTGCCGCAGGCAAAAAGGAAAAAACATAAACAGCATGCAAGGTAAGTTTTCATTGCTTTTTCGCATTAAGTCTTGGAGCAGAAAAGAAAATTTTTACCAGGTTCGCTGAACCTGGTAAAAAAATCAGCTGTTGCATTGCGCATACAACAGCTGCTTTACTGATTAATCATCAAGAATATTTAATAAATGCAGCAGATGAATAAACAGATTAAAGAGGTTTAAGTATAATGAAACAGTTGCGCGAATATAGTTGGTCTCGCCACCGTTAATAATACGGCTGGTGTCAAACAGGATAAAGCCGGACATAATAAGCACCACCACGCTGCTGATCACAACCTGCATAATCGGGATTTGCAGAAAGATATTAGCAATCATGGCAATAATCACAGCGATCATACCCGCCATTAAAAAACCGCCCATAAATGAGAAGTCTTTACGCGATGTCAACACATAGCCGGATAGCGCAAAGAAGATAAGGGCGGTTGAGCCTAGCGCCTGCATGATAAGCTCGGTGCCGTTTGTCATTGCCAGATAATGGTTAAGCATATTACCCAGTGATGCCCCCATCACACCGGTGAACATAAAGACCCAAAAGATGCCTTTTCCTGAGTTTGCTGTCTTAGAAACAACAAATAACAGACCGAAGCCAACGAGTGACAGGACTAATGATGTCATTGCGCCGATATTGAGCATGGTAGCGATGGTTGCCGTTAATGCTGAAAAAGCTAAGGTCATGCCCAGTAAAATATAAGTATTTTTCAGGACCTTATTAATTGAAATACTTGTGCTTTGCGTTTGTGTATTAAATATTGGTGAACTCATAGCCTCTCCTATGTGATATTAACAAAGTGATAACTTATCATAGCACGCCGATTGTTTATAGGAAGTGTTTTTGTTGAAGATTTTGAGCGGTAAAAGGCAAGATGAGGGATTTTTTTAGTGGCAGAGAAAATCCGAACCGGGACAAAAAAGGCGCTATAAAATAGCGCCTTGGCATTAGTTTGTCAAAAAAGAGCTTATTTAGCGCCTTCGATAATGCCAACAAACTCTTCAACGATAAGTGCTGCACCGCCAACTAGGCCGCCGTCGATATCAGGTTGTGCAAATAGTTCTTTTGCGCTTGCCGCTTTAACGCTACCGCCGTAAAGGATTTGTACTTTCTCAGCAACCACTTTGCTTTGCTCTGCTAACCAAGAACGGATATGCGCGTGAACTTCTTGTGCTTGCTCAGAAGTGGCAACTTTACCAGTACCGATAGCCCAAACTGGTTCGTAGGCGATAACACAGTTTGCCAGTGCATCAATACCAGCAACGTCGATAACCGCTTTAATTTGCGCTTCAACAACGGCGAATGTTTTATCAGTTTCACGCTCTTCAAGCGTTTCGCCGATACATAATACAGGTACTAAGCCGTTTTCCTGGATAGCAACGAATTTTGCTGCAACAACAGCATCAGTTTCGTTATGGTACTGACGACGCTCAGAGTGGCCAACCAGGCTGTATTTAGCGCCAAACTCTTTAACCATTACCGGAGAAGTTTCGCCAGTGAAAGCACCAGAAACATTTGTGCTCACATCTTGTGCGCCAAATTCAATGCTGTTATCAGCGACTAGGTTAGCAACTTGCTCAATAAAGATAGCTGGCGGACATACGGCAACTTCAACGCCTGTTGCAGCGTCAGCAGCAGCTTCGATGCCTTTGATTAAAGCAGAAACAGATTCTTTAGTACCGTTTAATTTCCAGTTACCCATTACAAGAGGTGTTCTCATTGTTTTCTCCATTTTATTTAATTAAATTATTTAAATGCCAGATGATTATAAATGACTCTCGCTTGAAGCCCATCTATTTTTTATCAAAAAGCGTTATTTTTTTACCGTAAACTACAATATGCTGATCTAAAACAAGCCTAAGCGTTTATAATTTAAGCAATTTAACTCAGTTCTTTAATTTCCAGCGTTTCCTGGGCGGTGAAGTACTGCTCAGCAATTGACGCTGTTGCTGGTAATGTTTGTTTGATCTCTTCTTTATCAAAGGCGATATCGCCGCCATTGATAATGCCGGATTCTTTAGTAATTGCTTTAAAGTCAAACAGCGTTGTGTCAGAAAGGTGTGAAGGCACGACATTTTGCATCGCCGTAAACATCGACTCTAATCTGCCTGGAAAATTCATATCCCAGTCGTTCAACATCTGCTTGGTTATCTGCCGCTGCAAATTAGGTTGAGAGCCGCATAAATTACATGGAATAATAGGAAAGCCTTTCAGCTCGGCATACTGTTCAATCTCTTTCTCTTTACAGTAAGCAAGAGGGCGGATCACCACATGCTCGCCATTATCAGAAACTAGTTTTGCCGGCATCGATTTTAGCTTGCCGCCAAAGAACATATTGAGCATCATAGTTGCCAGCAGGTCATCGCGATGATGACCCAGTGCAATTTTGCTTGCGCCTACTTCGCGAGCCGTGCGGTAGAGAATACCGCGGCGTAATCTTGAGCATAAACTGCAGGTCGTTTTACCTTTCTCAATTTTGTCCTGAACAATGCTGTAGGTGTCTTCTTCAACAATTTTGTACTCAACTCCTAATTTTTCCAGGTACTCAGGAAGAATATGCGCCGGAAAGCCCGGTTGCTTTTGATCTAAATTTATGGCGATGATATCAAACTTAATCGGCGCAGCCGCGCGCAGCTCAAGCAGTATATCCAGCATAGTAAAACTATCTTTGCCGCCGGAGAGACAGACCATGACACGATCACCCTCTGCAATCATATTGTAATCCGCAATCGCCTGACCGGTTAAACGGCGCAGGCTTTTATTAAGCTTCTTTATAGTGAACTGTTGTTTTTTGGAAAGAGTATCGGACATAGTGAACCTTGCAGTGGAGGAATTAAATGAAATTGCGCGGATTGTACAAAAGATATTTTCAGATGCAAAGCCCTGCTTACCAAGCAGGGCTTAATGGCTATTACAGCGGACTAGGGCGGGCGATTAAAAAGCCTTGTATACCGTCGACATACATACCTTCAAGAATACGTTTTTGTCCTAAGTGTTCAATACCTTCGGCAATGACCTGACAGTCCATACGGTGTGCGACGTCGATAATCATGCGCACAAACTGCTGATTGGCACTGTCGCGTTCAATATTATTAATTAAGTTGGCATCAATCTTTACAAAATCCGGTTTTAGTTCTTTAAATAAACGGAATGAGCCGACACCTTTACCAAATTCACAAATGGCGGAGCGGGTACCGGAGCGCTTCAGTATGTCAAAGATACGTTTGCTGGCAACCAAATTGCTTTCCAGCATCTCTTCGCGCATTTCAAAGATTAAACAGGCCGCGACATCCGGTTCGCGTAACAACAGTCTTTCCAACCAGACAATAAAGCTGCTGTTTTGTATTGCCGAGCTGCTTAGATTCACTCCCCAGCGGGTACTTTCGTCGGCTCTATGGCGACACTCATTGACTACGGTTTCTAAAATCAGCTGCTCCAGTTTGACGATCATATCAACCCGCTGGGCCATTGCAAAAACCGTATCGGTCGGGATCATATTATTATTATCACCGATAAAGCGCGTAAATATCTCCTGATAGCCTTTCATATTGCGGTGAATAGCCTGAATAGGCTGGTGTAATAACATGAGTGCACGATTGGCGATAATTTCTTCAATAATTTCCCGCCAATGCTGCTGACCAAACTGATTTTGGTCATTATATTCCTGTTCGATAGCCCAGCTGTTGACGTTTTCAGTTTGTGCTTTAGCTAACGCCATATCGGTGCGTGCTAATACCTGCTCGGGTAACTGCCCGGAAATAATTGCCGAGATACCGGTATAAGCCACGCTGTCTAATTCATTGAGTGCCTGATATTGGTCAAATTGCACTTTGATATTTTTCGCAATCTGCTGCGCATTGCTGATATTCATTTCCCGACCGATTAACGCAAAATCTGAGCCGCTGATGCGATAAGTAGAGATATTTTTCAGGTGCCCGGTGACTTTATTAAGGATCTTGGCAATATTAATAATATATTCATCACCGTATTGGAAACCTCGCTGAGAATTAATGGTATTTAATTCACTGGCGCGCAGGATAAACAGCATAGCATGATGTTGTTCGCTCTCTTTGTTTAATATTTCGGTCAACTCCTTACGAAATGCATGACGGTTATGCAGTCCGGTTAGATTGTCCATATTCACTTGTTGCGTAAGCTGCGCAATCTGCTTTTTTTGCTCATCCAAGGTGCTGCGAAAGGCGTTTTTCTGCTTAGCCAGGCGTTGCGAAAACTGTAAAAATGGACCGCTTGGCGCATGGTCATCAGATAATTCCTGTACTAAGCTTGCTTCAACCTTTGTACAAAAGCGAATATAAACCAGGTTGATAACAACAGCTGTAAGGATTAATGCCGCATAAATAAGCAGCAGGATTTGTTGCAGCGAACCTAACAATTCGCTGTTATTGGCTTTAAATATAATTGACTGCTGACCTGTGTAGGATCGCGCTGTAGAAGCAGGAATAGGCAGCAGATAGGATAAAATAGGTAACTTCTCATTCTCGTAAGCCAAGGGGGAAAGCCTGCTGGCATTGTTTATTTCAATGGCTGAGAAATAACCACCCTTGTTAATCTCATCGAGTTGACTTAAATCGCTAATAGTCGGCAAATTACGCAAATTAAGCTGTTGCGTCAGTGATTCTTGTTGCTGCAGTAGAAACGGGTTAATAACGAACTTTGTGGCAAAAGTGATCAAGAGCATCAATAAAAAAAGAATAAAGCCACTTATCCAAATATTTCTTTTGTATTTGTTCATTAAGATTGATTCCATTATTTTAATTTTTATCCTAAAAGCGCTTTAAGATATTGCTTTCAATATCTTAAAGCGCTTTAGTGTATATAATATCCATAGAACTTTATATTATATATATTTTTATATATATATCCCAAATAAAATGAGTTTGTTAGCAATACTTCTGGTAAGCATAATTACTTTCTATAATCCGGCTGATCACTTTGTAAAAGGCGCTTAGTAAATGTCGATTGTGGCGCATTATATATCGCTTCGGTGGTGTTATCTTCAACAATTAAACCATTGTGCATAACAATAATTCGATCACTCATATGGCGTACAAGGTTCATATTATGGGCAACAAATATAAAGCTGACATTTTTTTTCTGCTGAATAGTTAATAGCAGGTTAACTATTTTAAAACGCAGGGAGATATCCAGCATAGCAAAGATCTGATCGGCAATAATGATGTCCGGGTTTAATATCATGGCACGTGCCAGTGCCACTTGATGTTGTTGCAAAGGAGATAACATATTCGGATAAAAGTCCAGATAATCAGGTAATAAGCCGACCAGGCTCAGTGTTTCTTTGATCTGTTGCTCTATTTCCTGCTCATTAAGGCTGGTATTGAGTGCCAGCGGCGCGGCTAATATTCTGCCGATCCGTATTTTAGGGTTAAGCGAGCTGGAAGGGTCTTGAAATATCATGCGAATCGAGCGGCATCTTTCCTGCTGCGTTAAACTGGATAAAGGTTTACCTTTAATATAAATCTCACCGGAAGTGGGCGTTTTCAATCCGGCAATCATTTGCACCAGTGAGCTTTTTCCTGAGCCGCTTTGGCCGACAATGGCCAGGGTTTTCCCCTGTGCTAAAGAGAAGCTGTTCGGTCCCACTGTCTGTCTGAATCCTGAGGATAAAAAACGCGCACTATGTTTATAGCTTTTCGTTAAATTAATTACGTTGAGAAGTGTTGGCATCTTTATTGTCATCTAGTGTAGGAAAGTGGCAGCGGATCACATGGCCTTTATAATTTACCGGTTGCGGTGTTATTACGCAGGTGCTTTGTGCACGCGGACACCTGGGTCCGAGGCGGCAACCTATGGGTAATTTATTGGTCGAGGGAATACTTCCCGGTAGCGTGTAGAGCTGACTTTTATGGTTGTGAGATTCATCAAAATTCAATGTTGTTTTGATCATCGCTTCTGTATAAGGGTGCATCGGATGCTTCATGATCTGTTTATAGCTTCCGGATTCCACCGTTTGTCCGCAATAAATAATCGAGATATAGTCCGATAAGTTACTGATACTGCCGAAATTGTTACTCAATAACAAAATAGTCGTATTATGCAGCTGATTTAATTTGTACAGTAAACGCAGTATCTGCTCCTGGGTTACGGCTTCCATTGACGTGGTCGGTTCATCAGCAATAATAAGCCTGGGATTATTGGCAATAGCCATGGCAATCATGACCTTCTGGCAAATACCTTCTGAGAGCTCATGCGGGTAACTGGCTAAAACGGTTTTATCATTTTGAATCCCGACTTTATGCAGTAACTCTTTTATGCGCAGTTCCGTCGAGTAAGTCGATGTCCGCTTAATTTTATCCATAAAGCGCTGCTTCAGCGTGTCTGTCGGGAGCACTTCTTTTATCTGCGTAAATATTTTTTTACTTGGATCTAAATAGGAGCGGGGATATTGAAAGATCATGGAAATTTCTTTGCCCATGATTTTACGGCGCTCATCAGAAGAGAGCTTAGTTAAATCTGTTGAGTCCAAAAACATACGATCGGCCGTAACCGTCCAATTGCTTTTATGTACGCCTAAAATAGCTTTGGCGATCAGGCTTTTTCCGGATCCGGACTCACCCACTAAGCCATGGATAGTACCCTCAACAATGGTTAGGGAGACTTTATCGATCACCCTGACCTTACCTTGCGCGGTTGCAATATCGATACTTAAATTGCGTATATCAAGTAACGCCATTACTGATCCTCGACTTTAATAATTGCATGACGTAAGCCCTCGGTAAAGATATTAAAAATTAAAATAATGATAAAAATAGCCAGACCGGGAAACAAAACCAGCCACGGTGATGAAAATACCCACTCTATATTCGTGGCGATTAGGGCACCGAGTTCGGCATCTAAAAATGGCGAGCCAAAGCCTAAAAAACCAAGCGTCGATATTTCTAATATGGCCAGGGTGAAAATACCATTTAATAGGGTGACAATCGGCTCGGCCATATTTGGAAATATACCAAAACGTAAGAGACGTATATTGGTGGCACCATCAAGACGCAGGGCAATAATATATTGTTTGTTTAATTCACTTTCAATGCTCAAATAGATGCTGCGTATAAATTGCGGTAAAAGCGAAAGCGACACGGCAATTAAGCAGTTTTCATAGCTTGGGCCGAAGAGCACAATTAAAATCAGTGCGGTAAGCAATGTCGGAATAATTAACAGGGCATCAAGCAGGTGGTGGAGAATGCTTGCCTTGATCCCCCTGGTTAATGCGGCCGTTGCGCCAATAAGCGTGCCTAGTGCAGCAACAGCCAAAGTAATAAGCAGTGCGCCACCGAGGGTTAATTGAATACCTTTAAGTAATCGGGTTAAAAAATCACGGCCGAGTGCATCCGTACCTAACAGGCTAACCATATTGCCTCCCTCTGCCCAGTAGGGGGGGAGAAGAAGTTGTTTTACAGCTTCTCCAGAGGCCGGACTCGGAGCAATAAAATCAGCAAAAACGGCAGTCAGGATAAGTATAATGACGCCCCACATTGCCGTAAAAGCAATACTGTTTGCTTTAAAAGTTGACCATGTGTATTGCAGTGGAGATTGGATCTTTTCTTCACAGAATTCGTGATTAATCAACATACAGAGATTTCCGTTTAACAGGTGAAATGATCATTAATAATATATCGATAAAAATGCTGGTTAATAAAATAAACCCGGAAATTAATAGCACCGCTGTCGGCAGCGCAATATAATCACCAGCCTTAATACTTGTTAATAGCCAGTCTCCCGCCCCGTTCATGGCAAAAACGATTTCAATGACCATGGCAAAAGAGATAATAGTACTCAGTTTTAATCTTAACTGATGGATCACAGAAGGTAATGCGTTTTTCAGCACATGGGTGATAACAATTTGGGTGCTGCTTAATCCTTTCGTATAGGCCGCTTTGATATAATTACTTTTCATGACCACGGTAATAGAGTCTCTGGTCAGGCGAGTCATTTCCGCGGTTAAGAAAATAGATAAGACAGCCGCGGGCAGCATCAGGTGAGCCAGGCGGTTAAAGAAAGCATCTAAATGGTAAGTGTCAGCGGCCAATAAGGTATCAATCAGCAGAAAACCGGAGATGCTGGGAATCTCAAAAACAGCACTGATACTGCCGCCGGCAGGTAATACCAGCCCCGTCAGTGTCGGCAGCATAGTGCTGAGAATAGCTAGCCAGAACACCGGCAGCGCCAGGCCGACCAGGACAATCGCCATAATGATATGATCATGGCTGCGATTACGGTTAAGTCCAGCCACTATGCCAAGGGGGATGGCAATGACAGTGGCAATAATAAAGGCAATAAAACACAACTCCAGCGTGGCTGCAAAAGCGAGCAGACCTTTAGTTAAAATCGGTTGTTGATCTATTGCCGAGAGCCCCCATTTTCCCTGCACAATAGCGGAAATGTATTCCAGGTAATGGCTAATATAATGCGTATTCGCAGTTGCGTTATCGGCAGACCAGCTGCTCAGAGCAAAAGTAATAAGGGTTAATACAAATGCTGTAATAAGCAGTAGGTTAAGACGACGAAGTAAATAATTAAGCATATTGTTGGACTTCTGTTTTGTGAGCTCTCTAAAATGAATGCCGTGACGGGGTAACGCTTGCTCGGCACGATCAAATAACCACAATGGCTAGTCAAAACAGCTCAAAGGCGCATATTAAATTTCTTACAAGTAAACAGTTTAAGTTTATTAAACTAATATAATTAGCACTCTAGATCAATAAGTTGAAGTTTAACAGCCATTCTTTTGTCAAAAAGCGGAAATGCTGCCCTTAAATCAATAGCATGTTCAGAAACAGACAGCCCGGCTTAAGCTTTGTGCAAGCCGGGCGAGAATAGGGATTATAATAAATCGCTATGTATTTCAGCAAACTTAGTCAAAAGCTGCTCCTGAGTTTCTCTATGCTCAGGGTCAACAATAATGCAGTTGTTAATGGGACAGACCTTCATGCAGGTCGGCTCCTCATAGAAACCGATACATTCAGTGCACAAGTCGGGATCTATTTCATAAATCTCAGCACCAAATGTAATCGCATCATTCGGACATTCCGGCTCGCACATATCACAATTCGTGCAGTTATCTTTAATTAACAGTGCCATAATTATTTACTGTGCGGGTTACGTGTATTAGTACCGGAGTTGAGGTTACGCATCAACAGGCCATGATTAAGGTCAATCTCTTTAGGTACCGGCATATATAATACATGGCCGGAGCCTGGAGCAACATCAACCAGTTCACCTTTGCGGTTTTGTAACTCCTGCAGCGTGAAATTAAGATTACCCTGCGGGGTCATTAACTCCAGCTTGTCGCCAACTAAAAATTTATTTTTAACCGTAATTTCGGCCAGACCATTGTTATTGCGACCGGTCATTTCACCGACAAACTGCTGCGTTTCACTGATTGAATAGCCATAGTCATAATTTTGATATTGGTCATGGCTATGACGTTTTAAAAAGCCTTCCGTATAACCACGGTGAGCAAGGTGCTCCAGTGTCGACATCAAGCCCGCATCAAAAGGGCGACCGGCAATCGCGTCATCCATCGCTTTGCGATAGACTTGTGCGGTGCGGGCGCAGTAATAAAAGCTTTTTGTCCGCCCTTCAATTTTCAGCGACTGCACGCCTATCTTTAATAACCGCTCTACGTGCTGCACGGCGCGCAGGTCTTTAGAGTTCATAATATAGGTGCCGTGCTCATCTTCAAAAGCCGGCATATATTCATTCGGGCGACCCTGCTCCTGCAGCAGAACCACCTGATCCGTCGTTTGCCCCTGGCCTAAGGTCGGTTCAGCCGGCTGAATGGCGACAATATCACCGGTCTCATTTTCTTTCGCCTGGTGAGTATCATATTTCCAACGGCAGGCATTGGTACAGGTACCCTGGTTGGGATCGCGCTTATTGATATAACCGGATAGCAAACAGCGTCCGGAATAGGCCATGCACAAAGCGCCATGCACAAAAACCTCTATCTCAATATCAGGGCAGTGCTGGCGAATATCTTCAATTTCATCCAGTGATAATTCACGTGACAGAATGACCCGTTCAATACCCTGTTTTTCCCAGAACTTGACGCTGGCCCAGTTAACGGCATTGGCCTGCACACTGAGGTGGACCGGCATCTCCGGAAAGGCCTCGCGGACCATCATAATCAATCCCGGATCGGACATAATCAAGGCATCCGGCTTAAGATCAACAACTGCTTTCATATCACGAACAAAGGTCTTTAATTTAGAGTTATGCGGCTGAATATTGCATACCACATAAAGCTTCTTGCCCTGCGCATGGGCTTCATCAATGCCTGTTTTCAGCTTTTCAAGATTAAATTCATTATTGCGCACACGCAGTGAATAACGCGGCTGGCCGGCATAAACAGCATCAGCACCATAGGCAAAGGCATAGCGCATATTTTTAAGTGAGCCGGCGGGTGAAAGTAGTTCTGGAGTCATAATTTTTCTCTTCTGATATCAAGTCAGGGCAACACAAATACCAAGCCACTCGTCATTGCAACAATAGCAGAGTGTAAATTTTTGGCGTTAACTGTATTACGGGATGGCGAAGTTTACTCGTTTTTGCCTGGAAGGGGTAGTATTGACATATAATAATTGCGCAAAATTCGTTATCCTCACTACTGAGAAAGAGAAAGCGGCCAAAATAAGATTCACATTTGATTGGCGCATCTCTATACTAGGGCAATATTTTGAATTTTAAATGATTTATACCTATTCTACTTTACACAGTCTGACTTGTATCCTGAAGTAGAATAGGTATAAATCATTGTATCGTCTGAATGGCAGGCATTAATAATTAGGTTTTACATGGAAAACACTGAAAAATTTACAAACAACAAACAAATCATCACTTTTTTAACTGAGCAGTTTCCTTTATGTTTTACGGCTGGCAGTAATCCGGCTAAACCATTAAAAATCGGGATATTTCAGGAGCTGGCATCACGTTTGGAAGGTGACGAACGTGTCAGTAAAACTCAACTTCGCGGTGCATTACGTCAATACACCTTAAGCTGGCGTTACCTGCATTGTGTCAAAGAGTCGGCAAAACGTGTCGATCTTGACGGCAATGAAGGCGATGAAGTGTCAGCAGAGCATGCTGCACATGCTTTAAAAACCTTAAAAGAAAGCAAAGAGAAAGCTTTTGCCAATAAAAAGAAAAGTGAATCTGCGCCAGCGCCCAAGCGTGCGGCAAAAAAAGTCAATGTGCCTAAGCGGACTAATAAAACAGTCGTCAAGAAAGAAAAAGTTGAAGATTTGAGTGATTTTAAAGAAGCGGTGCATGCTGAACTTAAGCCATCTCAAGCTGTCAAAGTAATTTTAGGGCAATCTCCTGTTTCAGGTGTCATCGTTGAAGTAATGAAAGATGATGTTCAGGTTCAACTTGATTCTGGAATGACAGTAAAAGTGAAAGCCAAGCATCTCATTGTATAAAAGGTAAATTAATGAATAAATTTTTTCGTTATGTTTTAGTCGCTGCCAGTGCGCTATATATTGGTCTTAGTTTTGCGGTTCCAGCCAGTTTTGATATACAAGATATTCCCCAACTGGAGCAGCAAAAGCAGCATGCTAAAGTAGCGAAAAGAGTGAGTGATCTATTCAGTCGCTCGCATTATAAATTTATCCCCCTTAATGACGCTCTCTCACAGCAGGTGTTTGAGCGTTATATTGAACAGCTTGATTATAATAAGTCGATTTTTACGCAAAAGGATATTGATGCTTTAAAAGTTTATCAGAACGCTTTTGACGACAATCTGAAATCGGGACAGTTAGATCCTGCCTACCATATTTTTCAGCTAAACCTGGCGCGTCGTTATCAACGCTATCATTTTGCTTTGTCGCTTTTAGATAAAGAGATGACCTTTGATAAAGAAGAGAGCTACCAGTTTGATCGCAGTGAAGCGGACTGGGCGGCCGATGATCGTGCGCTGGATGAGCTGTGGCGGAAAAAAGTTAAAGCGGATGCGCTGCTGTTAAAATTAAACGGTAAAAAATGGCCGGAAATAAAAGAGCAGCTAAGCAAAAGATATAATACTGCAATTAAACATTTAGTGCAGACAGAAAGTGAAGATGTATTTCAAAGCTTTATGAATGCTTATTCGCACAGCATTGAGCCTCACACCAGTTATTTGTCAGCAAGAAATGCAGAACGTTTCAATATGGAAATGAACCTTTCCCTGGAAGGTATAGGTGCGGTTCTGCAGCTTGAAGATGACTATACCGTGGTGCGCAGCCTGGTTCCCGGCGGACCGGCGGAGCGCTCTAAGCAAATTTTCAAGAATGATAAAATCATTGGTGTCGGCCAGGAAGGCGAAAAAGTGGTTGACGTTGTCGGTTGGCGCTTAGACGATATTGTCGACTTAATTAAAGGGCCTAAAGGCACCACAGTGACGCTGCAGATTTTGTCGGGCAAAACAAACGGTAAACCCCGTATGGTGGATATTGTCAGAGAAAAAATTCATCTTGAAGATCGCGCCGCCAAATCAAGCGTACAGACCATCAACGGGAAAAATATAGGTGTTATCACTATTCCCAGTTTTTATATGAAGTTAAGTGAGGATGTCGACAGGGAGCTGAGAGCATTGGCGCTGCAGAATGTTGAAGGGATTGTCATTGACTTACGCAATAATGGCGGTGGTGCCTTAAGTGAAGCGACATTATTAACCGGTTTATTTATTTCATCGGGCCCTGTTGTTCAGGTTCGCGACAGCCGCAACCAGATAATGATCCATGAAGATGAGAATAAACGCATCAGTTATAGCGGGCCGCTTACGGTGTTGATTAACCGTAACAGTGCCTCGGCATCAGAAATTTTTGCCGCTGCTCTGCAGGATTATGGACGTGCCATTGTGATTGGCGAGCAAAGTTTTGGTAAAGGGACAGTGCAGCAGCACCGCCGTATTTCGCGGTTTTATGATGATGATGCGGACAAAATCGGCTCGGTGCAGTATACCATTGCTAAATTTTACAGAATTAATGGTGGCAGTACGCAACATAAAGGCGTGGTGCCGGATATTGCCTTTCCGAGTGCTGTAGAGCACCTTGATACTGGCGAAAGCTTAGAAAAAAATGCGCTGCCATGGGATAATATTAAATCGGCAGACTACCAACCTGTTAGCGATTTACAGGGAGTGGTGAACAGGCTGAAACTTAAACATAAAAAGCGCATTAAAAATGAAGCAGAGTTTAACTACCTGCTTGATGATATTGAAGAATACCGCAAAGAAAAAGAGGTCACTGTCACTTCGCTTAATGAAAATGAGCGTCTTAAATCCCGTGAAGAAGCTGAACAGCACGCTCTGAAACGCACTAACGAGCGTTTAAAAAGAGCCGGCCTGGCGGAAATTGCCACTATGGATGATCTGCCCGAAGACTTTGAGCCGCTGGATGCCTTTTTAATCGAAGCGGCCAATATTACCCTTGATTACGCGCGTTTATATTAATAGCTTTTGCATGCGCAGTAAAAAGACCGGCTGAATAGCCGGTCTTTTAGTTTGTGCTTTAAAAGTGCGCTGCTTATTTCTGGTAATAATCGATGGCGCGAATAATCAGTTCGGTGGAGCCGGGTTGCGCCTCAACAAAACTGAAGTTTGTCGACCAGTCTCCCACATCAAAGCGCAGCGCCGGTTTCCCGGATAGATCAAAACTATGCTTTGCCGCCTGGTGAGTGTGGCCGTGGATTAGCTGTCGTGCCTGATGCTTTTCCAGTAAACGTAGCACTTCGCTTGGCGTGACTGCCATCATGTTGCTATGTTTATAGACTTTTTTTGATTGACTGGCCGTACGGATTTTCCAGCCGATTTTTTTTTGCGCAGCGACAGTGGCAGGCGGTTAAAAATAAACTGCAGAAACGGATTGTGAATAATCTTACGCATTTTCTGGTAATTTTTATCGGCCAGGCATAATGTGTCGCCATGCATAATGAGCGTCTTTTCACCGTAGAGGTCAATCTCACTATGCTCATTGAGCAGCTGCATCCTTGCTTGCCGAGCATACCTTTTACCAAGCATGAAATCACGATTGCCGTGAATATAAAAGATCTTAAAGCCGTTGCCTTGGGCGGCAGCTGCGAGTCGTTCCGCGACCTCGTCCATTAACTGCGTATGCTCATCATCCCCGATCCAGACCTCAAAGAGATCGCCTAAAATATATAAAGCATCGATATCTTTGGTTTCATTTTTCAAAAATGAGAAAAAAGCAGCCGTTATCTGCGGCTGCTGCTCGCTAAGGTGCAGATCGGCAATGAACAGAGTGCGCATAATAAATTAAGCAACCGTGACACTGTTAATAATAACATCTTCCAGCGGTACATCCTGATGCACATAGCCATAGTTACCCGTGGCCACGCCTTTAATCTTATCGACAACATCCATACCTTCCACTACTTGAGCAAAGACACAGTAACCCCAGCCATCAGTGCTTTCTGATTTAAAATCTAAAAATTTATTATCATTCACATTGATAAAAAACTGTGCCGAAGCTGAATGCGGCTCCATGGTGCGCGCCATTGCCACGGAGTATTTACTATTTGACAGACCGTTATTAGCTTCATTTTTAATAGGCTTTCTAGTCTGTTTCTCTTCCATACCCGCAGCAAAACCACCCCCTTGGATCATAAAACCATCAATAACACGATGAAAGATCGTGTTGTTATAATGACCGGACTGAGCGTATTCAATAAAGTTAGCCACTGTCTTTGGAGCTTTTTCTGCATTTAAAGCGAGTTTAATATCGCCGAAATTTGTATGTAAAGTAATCATTAATAAATCCTGTCGTTAAATTAAGCCTGTATCATACCCGAACATTTTAATTCATTAAATACAAAGGATGAATTTGTCTTATTAGCAGGTTAGAATAAGCTCTTTATCGTTATAGACTGGAAGCCCTATGTTAAAAATATACAACACACTGACAAGACAAAAAGAACAATTTAAACCCCTTATTCCTGGAAAAGTGGGCATGTACGTGTGTGGTGTGACTATCTATGATTATTGTCATATTGGCCATGCCAGAACATTTGTCGCTTTCGATACCGTTGCCCGTTATCTGCGCTTTAGCGGCTATGATTTGAATTACATTCGCAATATTACCGATGTCGATGACAAGATTATTAACCGTGCCCGTGAAAATGGTGAAACCTGTGAACAGCTTACGGCACGTTTTACCGAAGCCATGCATCAGGATTTTGCCGCGCTGAATATAGCCCGCCCGGATTTAGAGCCGCTGGTGACCGAGCATATGCCTGAAGTGATCGCCATGATTGAACAGTTAATCGCTAAGAAGCATGCTTATATCGCTGATAATGGTGATGTGCTGTTTTCAGTGGCAAGCTTTGCCGATTACGGTCAGTTAAGCGGACAAAATTTAGAGATGCTGCAGGCCGGATCCCGTGTTGAAGTTGAAGACAGCAAGCATAATCCCCTTGATTTTGTTCTATGGAAAATGTCTAAAGAAGGCGAGCCTGCCTGGGAATCACCTTGGGGAGCGGGGCGTCCGGGCTGGCATATTGAGTGTTCGGCAATGAATAATAAGTATCTCGGTGAAGTGTTTGATATTCATGGTGGCGGCTCGGATCTTTCCTTTCCGCACCACGAAAACGAAATAGCGCAATCCTGTTGTGCCCACCACGGTCAGTATGTCAATACCTGGATGCATTCCGGTATGGTGCAGGTTGATAAAGTAAAAATGTCAAAATCACTAAATAACTTCTTTACTATCAAGGATGTACTGGATGTTTATGACAGTGAATCAGTCCGATACTTTTTAGTTTCCGGCCATTACCGCAGCCAGTTAAATTATTCGGAAGATAATCTCAAGCAGGCGCGTGCCAGCCTGGAGCGCTTATATACTGCCATTCGTGATTTAGAGGTGGCTAACGGCGCTGTCGATAAAGAAAGCCCTTATTATCAGGCATTCTGCCGAGCGATGGATGATGATTTTAATACGCCGGAAGCGCTGGCCGTACTCTTTGACCTTGCCAAAGAGATCAACCGTATTAAAAGCACAGACAGGCAAAGCGCGGCCGAGTTGGCTTATCTGTTAGTGCAGCTTGGCAATGTATTGGGCTTACTGCACCAGACGCCTGAGCAGTTTTTACAGGGCGGGGAAAGCGACACTGAGGTTGCACAGATTGAAGCCTTAATCAAACAGCGTAATGATGCGCGTGCCAATAAAGATTGGGCAAGTGCTGATGATGCACGTGACCAGTTAGCCGCATTAAATATTGTTTTAGAAGACGGGCCGAACGGCACAACCTGGCGTAAACACTAGTCAGCTGATGCGAATAATGCCCTGCAGGGCATTATTCGCTTTTTTACTCTGCATATAAATTTCTCAACTTCTTCTTTTTAAACTGCTTTTAATTTTTTATAACTCTTCTAAACTTAATTTGTATCAACAAACAAAGGGCGTGAAAATGGAAAAGATCGGCTGTAAGGTAATTGTCAGTGGCATAGTGCAGGGAGTGGGCTTTCGTTATTATACCAGTTGGGAAGCCGGTAAAAGAGAGTTAACCGGTCATGCCAAAAATCTTTATGATGGTAATGTTGAAGTGCTTCTCTATGGCAGCAGAGAAAATATCGACAGCATGCTGCAATGGCTTGAAAAAGGACCGCGCACGGCCAAGGTCGATGCGATTGAAGTCAGCTCTATTCCCTATATAAACGTGCCTGACTTTTCCTGCTGCTGATTTTAAGCGCGCTTTACTGCCGCCTGCTTCTGTTTAAAGTCATTTAAAACGATCTCCAGGGCATCTATGGCCAGCTGCGTGTCTATTTGATTCTCTTCAAGAAGCTGGATCAGATCGACCGCCAGTTGTATCTCCTGCGGGGCATCGGCTAAACTAAGGCTGCTTTCTTGCTGTTTACTCATCGTTTATCTCTTCCAATTTAAACTCTAATTTCTGGGTAAAGGCATTACATTTCTGATAACGGATCTTTAACGCTGCAATTTTTTCTTTAATATAGGCGCGGTTGGCGCTGCCGCTGCTCAGTAATAGCTCCTCCTGCTCAGCGATCATGGTCAACAAACGCTGCTCATACCCATATTGTTTCTGCAGATGCTGGTAGATCTGCTCTTTAGGTGAGGAGTAAGATTTGTATAACAGCTCTGCTTCACCGCGCTCTAAGCCCTGCACCAGCTGCAGTAATACTTGAAACTGGCCGATAAAGAGCTGGCATTCATATTTGATCAAGGAATCCGGCAGTTGTTTACCGATCGCCTCCTGCAGTGACTTGAAAGTCCTGTTGATCTGCTCGATATAACCGCCAAGGCTTAAGCTGCGCTTCGGGAAAAGATGCACCTCAAAGACAAAGCAGTGATTTTCAGTTTGTTTAATAGTTGCATCCAGTTTGGCGCAACGCTGCTGCAAATCATCAAGTTGATCTTTCAGCTTTTTTAAAAGCCCATGGTAGGAGGGCATGTCGTTCTGCCTTAATTTAGCCATGCGTTATAGCCTAGTTTGACGGCCATAATCACCACGATAGTAATAAAGATCGGGCGTATAAATTTAGCGCCGAAGTAAATTGCGGAGTGCGCGCCAATATAGGCACCAAGCATCATGCAGCCGCCCATGGTCAAGCCGATCAGCCAGTCTATCTGCCCGAAAGCAATAAAAACCAGTAATGATACCAGGTTGCTGGTAAAGTTCATCGATTTTGCCACACCGCTGGCCAGCAGAATATTCAAACGGTATAAACGCATGGTTGATATTACCCAGAATGAGCCTGTACCCGGGCCGGATGAGCCATCATAAAAACCTATTAAAAATCCCTGCAGCGCCTGCTTTACACGCAGCGCAAAATTGTTTTCCGGTAGTTGGTAGTTATCAATATCGGTAATGCGGTTAAACAATGTGTATAGAGCAACGATTAATATAATTAAAGGCAATAATTTTTCCAGCCATTGGGTATCGATCAAATTTACAAAAACCGTGCCTGTTAACGCACCGAGCAGTGTGCTGTAAAAACTTTCCCGCCAGAATTGTGGTGTAAACAACTGTTTTTTAAAGTAGGTATAAGCGGCAATGCCGGAGCCGAAACTGGCTGCCAACTTATTGGTCCCCAACGTTAAATGCGCCGGCAGGCCTAAGCTTAATAATGTCGGTATGGTCAGCATGCCGCCGCCACCGACAATTGCATCGATAAAACCAGCGGCCAGGCCAACAGCAACGATTAACGCCCAGCTGCTTGGATCAAATAAAATTTCAGTCATTCTGTTTCTCAAATTGAATATTAAAAGGGGGTAGGGCATCAAGCAGCCCTTGACCATAACGTTTTGTTTTTACACGTTTATCTAAAACTATAATTTGACCTGTATCATTTTCTTTACGGATTAAGCGGCCACAGGACTGAATCAGTTTTTTGCTGGTTTCAGGAACAGCCAGCTGCATAAAAGGGTTACCGCCCTGGGCTTTTATCCATTCGGCATGTGCTTCCTCAACGGGAGAGTTAGGGACAGCAAAGGGTAATTTGGTGATAATTAAGTTTGTCAGATAATGTCCCGGCAAATCCAGTCCTTCCGATAAGCTGCCGGTGCCGAAGATAATACTGGTTTGCCCGTCGTCGCAGCGCTTTTTATGGGCCGTGATCAGCTGGCTGCGTGATAACTCACCCTGTACTAATAGATGCGGGGTGTATTTTTTACTGAGATTGGCGGCGGCCAGGTTCATCTGCCAATAGGAAGCAAAGAGCACTAAGTTGGCTTGTTTTTCCTGCAGATAATATTCGATTTTTTCCAGCAGTTCACTATCAAAATTACTTTCTGTCGGATCGCGTTGCATAGGTGCCACAATCAAGGGCACCGCGGCGTAATCAAAAGGGGATTTTAAACGCAGGTATTGCGTGCCGTCGTTACTTTTTAAGCCGCTTTGGCGTTTAAAATAGTCAAAATTATTAAGCGAGGTCAATGTCGCCGAACATAGCACCACACCGGCAGCCTGCGACCAGAGCATTTGCTCGAGAATAGCGCCGACCTCAATCGGAGAGGCGTGCAGGTAGATATCATCTTTTTCCTTTTCAGCCCAGGCGGCAATCGGCGTTTGTTTGCTGCTACGCTCCCTGGTTAACATGCGCCAAAGGGCATGCATATTTTCTAAACGCTGCAGGAAAAATCCCGATTCAATCAATAACGGCTCAACGTCGGCTGTTTTGACATTACCCTCTTTGATCTCCTCATTGATAATATTGGCCAGTTTGTTTAAAGCGGATAAACATTTTTTACTTTCATCTTTAAGATTACAGGCGGGAATAATTAATGCTTCCGGAAGTTCGCCCATGCTAAAACGGTGCTGCTCGGATTCATTGAAATAATGCGCATTATTATTAAAGTACTGCTCGACAATTTTAAGATCTTTACTTAATTCAACGGCGCTCTCCAGCATATTCATACTCGGCGTAATAGTGGTTTGCCGTTTTATCACATTGATAATATGCTGCTTTAACTGCGGTATTTTTTTCAGCCACTCCTGACTGCCTCTAATGCTTGCCGTGGCGCTGGAAAAATCGCGGGATATTTTCGGCAGGTGGTGCGCTTCATCGAGTACATAAAAGCAGTTATCCGGCTCAGGCAGAATGATCCCTCCGCCAAGTTCAAGGTCGGCCAGCAGTAAGGCATGGTTAACCACAATAACATTGGCTTTATTGATATCATCACGGGCACGGTGAAAGGGGCATTGGCGGTGGTTTGCCAGGGTGCGTTTACAGCTGAACTTGTCCGAGACAATCTGCTGCCAGATGCGGTTGGGAATGGGCTTTGGCCAGCTGTCACGATCACCCGCCCATTTTCCGGCAAGGTAAGCCTCATTGAGATCTCTTAACAGCCTCTGATCACCCGGCTGCGGCTTTTCTTCAAGCGGCAGCCGCTGTTGTGTGTCTTCCTGAGTCGAGAACAGTTTATGCTCGCAACAATAGCGCTGCCGTCCTTTTGCCAGGGTAAAAGAGAATTTAATACCGCTATGGCGCAAAAAAAAGGGCAGATCCTTATTGATCAACTGCTCCTGCAGGGTGATGGTGGCGGTGGAAATAATCAGCTGCTTCTTTAAGCCTTGCGCAACTGGAAGTGCCGCCAGTATATAAGCTAATGATTTCCCTATTCCTGTACCAGCTTCAGCAACCAGTATACGCCGTGATTGGTTATATTCACCGGCAAGTACTTTGGCTATTTCTGCTATTAAATAGTTCTGTGCTTTACGTTTTTTAAAATTCGGCAGTGCCTGCGCAAGCACATCATAGTTGCTGCGAATCTGTTTTTTTAAGGAATCTGAAAGCATAACTTCACGAATAAAAAGAAAAATTTATTTTAGCAAAAAGAATAGTACTGTTCTTAGTAAATGTTAGTTACCGGCAAAAATAGATAAGAACGCGCACTTTCTTCACTAAACAAAGGCTGTGGTATGGAAACAATAAAAACAGAGCAACCCACGATCCCGTTAAGCTGCTCAGCTTACTGCTATTAATGCTGCTATTAATAAAGCAGACTATATAGTTTGCGCCGGTACTCACTGACTAAGCCGGGATCATCTATGCTGGCTAAAAGATCCAACATGGTTTTTTTAGCACCGCCGTTTTCATAGCCTAAATCAGTGCCAAGAATTTTATAGAGCAGGGGCAGCGCTTCGCTGTTTCGGTTAACCTGGCTATATTGAATGGCCAGTTGGTATTGGATATCCAGGCTATTCGGGGCCTTGGCTAATTGTGCTTCGAGTGCTGCTATCTCCGGCGTTTGTGCCGATTGCACGGCCTGCTCCAGTTGCGAAAGCAGGCTATGGTAGATCATATTCTGATCGCTCGGGGGAATCATATCTAAAAGGCTTTTAGCACTTTCATGCTCGCCTAAGGCCAGATACACCTGTGCTAAAGCCAGCTTAATCTCATTATTTTCCGCTTCCAGCCTGCTTGCCTGAAGTATAACGTCCTTTGCCTCTGCTAGCTGACCCTGTGCAAAAAGCGTCTGCCCCTGCTGTAATAGCTCCTGTGCCGGATTCGGTGTATGCTTGCTAATAAACTGGCGGATAAACTCTTCACTCTGTTCGCCGGCAAAGCCATCCACGCCTTGCCCGTCAACAAACATAAAAACGCTGGGCACACTTTGCACACCGAAATGGCTGACAATCTGCTGTTCAATATCGCAGTTGATACGCGCCAGGGTAAATGCCTGGTTGCTTTCACTATGCAGCTTATCCAATACGGAAAGCAGGGAGGAACAAACTGCACTTTGCGGGGACCAGAAGGCGACCAGTACCGGTTTTTCCTTTGAGCCGTCAAGAATAATCTGCTGGAAGGTTGAGACAGTAACGTCGTAACTATTTGCTTGCATTTTAACCTCAATTTTAACGGGTATAAAAAATTATGCGCTTAGATTATCTTTTAAATAGCCGAACGCAAGCAGCAATCTTAGATTTTTAATCTAAGAAGTTAAATCTATTGCCTTTATCGCTTGTTTTTAAGTGTCTGCAAAAGTAACATAAAGTCATTATAAATAGGAGCTTTTAAGATGTTAACAGGTAGTATTGTCGCACTCGTGACACCCATGGATAAAACTGGCGAAATTGATTTTCAGGCATTAAAGGAACTTGTTGAGTTTCATATCAAGGCGGGCACCTCGGCCATTGTGGCTGTGGGGACGACGGGTGAGTCGGCAACGTTAAATGTTGAAGACCATGTGAAAGTCGCGATGAAAACCCTTGAGTATGCAGCCGGGCGCGTGCCTGTGATTGCCGGAAACGGTGCCAATTCAACGTCCGAATCTATTATATTCACTAAACTATTTGCCAATACTGGAATTGCAGCCGGTTTAAATGTGACCCCTTATTACAATAAGCCAACCCAGGAAGGACTTTACCAGCATTTCAAAGCGATTGCTGAAGCCAGTGATCTGCCGCAGATTTTATATAATGTTCCAGGGCGAACCGCGGTTGATATGTTACCGGAGACGGTCGCGCGACTCTCTAAAATTAAAAATATTATCGGTATTAAGGAAGCGACAGGTGATCTGCAGCGTCTGGCTGATATTAAAGCGCTGGTGGATGACGATTTTGCTTTATACAGTGGCGATGATGGAACAGGCTGTGACTTTATGCTGCAGGGCGGCCATGGCGTTATTTCTGTGACCACTAATGTCGCACCGGCACAAATGGCAAAAATGTGCGAGTTGGCATTAAGCGGCCAAGTCGAAGCGGCGCAGGCGGTCAATGCTCAACTCATGCCGCTGCATAAAAACCTTTTTGTTGAAGCTAACCCTATCCCTGTAAAATGGGCATGCGCTGAGTTAGGTTTAATGCCGACTGCGGTCTGTCGTTTACCTTTAACTACGCTCTCCGAGCAATATCGCGCCGTTGTCCGCAACGCCCTGAGCGAAGCTAAATTATTACATGATTAAATTATTTACAGCACATCATAAAACAGCTGCGCTTGTTATCAGTTTATCGCTCGCCGGGTGTACCCGCTTTGATACGCGGATGCAGGCAAACGGTGACTTTGATTATCAAAATGTGCAGTCAGTGCCGGCTTATCAAAGCGGACCGTTTTCTACAGAGCAGGCACGCTCCCAGTTTGCCGTGCCGGTGTTAACGGAAGGACAAAAAAACGGCTACCTCAACGGGGATGTCGATATACGCCCGCCAACGCAGTTTATTGCGCTGCTTGACGGCGTGCTGCCGGCAGCCACGCAGGAGCAGACTAGCATCTTGTTTAATGGCGTTGCTCAGAATGATGATATGCAGGCTAAGGTCTGGCGATTACTCGAGTCCTACCTTGCGGCCAACAATATTGCAGTAGTTGCTAAGAATGCCTCATCAGGAGAGATAGAAACGGCTGTGCACACGCAAAAAGAGCGCTATGGCGATTTTATCAGTCATAATGAAGTCGTGCGCAAGGCAAGTTACCGCTTTACTGTTGAGAAGCAGGCGGGGGGATATGGGGCGGTATTAAATGTAGCTTTACTCTCCTATGCTGAATATAACGATGGTCAGGCATTAAAATTCAAACTGAGCGATAAAAGCAAGAGAAATATTGAGCTGCGTTTGCTCAATAGCTTACTGGCGTTTGCCTACAATGAAAAACAGGCTGAAGAACAGCACAGATTAGACGCACAGCCTCTGGCGATTAAACTGGGTTTTGATGCCAATCACCAGACGGCATGGCTGGTCGACAATGGTTTTGACGATACCTGGAGAAAGCTGCCGAAGCTATTGTCCTTATTGAACTTTGAGATAATAGAAGCAGATCACAATCTCGGCTATTATCTAGTCCGCTTCTCTGCGCCGGGGAATGATTACTGGCAGGAGAACAATTTAAATCCCTTCACCCTGAAAAATGCGCAGTATTTTATTCAGCTCGGGGAAATGGCCAAGGACAGTACCTCTATCTCCTGGTTAGATAAAAATAAGCAGCCCCTGGCGGATCAGCAGGTGACCGATATTTACCTCAGTATTAGCGACCGGGTGCGCGATGTACTGCTGAAAAAAGATAAACAGACTAAAGCACTTTAATATTTTAAAAACCAACGTTTATTTCTTCGTTGGTTTTTTTTCTTTTATTTTTTTCTCTTCGATTGCCCGTTTTACACTTTCCGGCAACTTCATCTTTGCGCTGTGTTTTAAGAGCATAATATTGCTGATCACAATACCCAGTACCAACGCGATTAATAAAAAAATTGCCCAGCCACTCATAGTTATTCCTTATTTTAAAGTAAAAAAAAGCAGGAAATAATTCCTGCTTTAATTATATACTGGCTGGAATATGTTAATCGATTAAACCGTAATCTTTACGCAGAATATCAATAATTTCAGCTTTTGGATTATCTGAGAGGGTTATTTTCTCACCGATAATTTTCTCGGCAATGCCTGTATAGGTTTCAGAAATTTTCATGAGTACCGACGCCGGCAGGGCATTATCACGTGCTAAGGCGCTGCGCTCTGCCATGCGGTCTTTATTAAGAAGAATATCAGGATCCGGGAAGTGATTTAATAGCAGCTGGCGGAAATCTTCTTTGGAGTTCTCAACAATCTTGCCTTCTCGGTAAGCAGCCCCATCCCAGATACGTGACGAGTCAGGCGTCCCCACTTCATCCATATAGATCAGCTTTTCATTACCGGCTTTATCTTGTACATAACCGAATTCAAATTTAGTATCGACAAAGATCTGATCGATTTTAGCCAGCTCATTGCTGATCACATCAAAACCTTCTTTTAGCAGTTTTTCGTAGTGATCGATATCGGCAGGCTTGCTAAAGTTAAAGGCGGCAAAATTTTCTTCGATATTTTGCCGCGTAATATTAACATCATCCACGGCAGGTACGCCGGGAATGCCTTCGAGAATGCCTTTAGTCGATGGCGTGATCAGCAGCTCCGGCAGTTTCTGATCTCGTTGCAGGCCTTCAGCAATCTCGATACCGCAGAATTCACGCTCGCCTTTTTCATAGGCACGCCACATTGAGCCGGTGATATATTGACGACAAATGGCTTCAATCATTACCGGTTTTGCTTTTTGCACAATCCACACAAAGGGATGCGGAATATCAAGAATATGGCTGTCAGCCAGACCATGCTCTTTAAACAGCTTGAACCAGTGGTTAGAGATGGCATTTAAAGCCGCGCCTTTGCCGGGAACACCATTCATACCGCCTTCGCCATGCCAGATACAGTCAAATGCGGAGATACGGTCACTGATAACCATAATGGCAAGCGGTGCATCACTGGCGACATCGTAACCTTTTTCCATGATTAAACGTTTGCTATCCGCTTCCGTTAACCAGTAGACAGAGCGTACTTTACCACTGTGAACAGGTTGATCCGTACGAATGGGTAAATCGTTATTAACAGCTAATACCTTATCAGCAAGACTCATAAATAATATCCTTAATAAAGCCAGATTAAATAGACTATGTAATGAAATAACTATAGCGGCCAATAATAGCAGAGTTTTTATGGCATATCATGTCAAAACACCCTGATCGCGAAGAACGCTTAAAAAGCAAACAAAGTTAATAAAGGCTAATGCTTATGGCGATCATCTTTAAAAGGCAGCAGCAAGAGCTCTGCAACAGTTAAAGGCCCTTGAGCATTAAATTCACGCAACCCCTGCTGCATTTCGGGATAATCCAATGTCGGCTTTGCTGTGTAGGTGGCAAAGAGTTTATCCCAAATAATTAAATTAAAACCATAGTTGCTATTGGTTTCTTTTACTATCTGCGAATGGTGAACCCAATGCACTTCCGGCGTGACAAAGCAGCTGCGTAAAAGGGCATCTAAGCGCTTATTGAGCTTGAGGTTGCTATGGTTAAACAGGGCCAGTGCGTTTAATAGCACTTCAAATAGGATCACTGCCGCAACCGGAATACCCATCAGTAAAACAAAGAGCATTTTTATCAGCATCGACAGCAGGATTTCCAGCGGGTGAAAACGCACCGCCGAGCTGACATCCAGTCCCAATTCCGTATGATGCATTCGGTGCAGTTTCCAGAGCAGGGGAAGGTTATGCATCAGCACATGCTGCCCGTATATCAGCAGATCCAGCAGCAGCAGAGATAAAATAATGGTTAGCCAGGCAGGCATGGCAATAATATTAAACACACCGAGCGAGTGCTCAGCGGCATATTGCGCGACACCGACGGCCAACAGCGGCAGCAGTAGTTTTAACAAGATAGTGTCAATAATGACAATGCTCAAATTAATAAACCACTGGCGAAGACGCGTGCACTTGCGTTTGGCCAGCGGAAAAAAGAACTCGCCGCAGGCTAACAGGATAAATAGGGTTAAAAAGACAGCCGGGCGAATAATAACTTCATACTCAATTAAAATATTCAAGAAAGTGCCTATATGCTTAATTTAAATTGAACCAGTAAAGGGTTATGGTCACTACTTTGGGTTTTTAGTGCCTGCGCTGAGCGCTCAATATTAAGCCCTTTGTAGTAAATATGATCCAGAGCGGTATTAAAAAGAAACTTTTTAATGTTTTTTGCATCTTGTTCGTTAAACTGCACTTTTTCAAGTCCGCATGCACTTAATATCTGATCTAAAATACGGCTTCTTTTTTTATTCCAGGTATTAAAATCACCGGATAAAATAACCGGACCCTCATGGCTGCGTATTGAATATTCAAGTTGCTGCACCTGCGAGATAAATTTCCAGTAACCGACAAAGTTTATGGCATGAATATTGAGTACTAAAAGAGTTTGACTGCTGTTATGCAGCGCATAGGTAGTCGATAAAAATATTTTCGGTACTTTTATAACCGGCTCAAAAGCGTGCGACCTGATCACTGATACACTGCGATGGTTGGCAGTACTTGCCGTTAATACGCCGGAATGGCGGCTGGTAAAGGTATCGGAAAAGTTAGGCGCAAAAATAAAGCCATAATGTTCAAAATGGAGAATAGTTTCCAATCCCTTTTGAAACTGGCACTCCTGAAGAAGAATGACCTCCGGTGTGTACTTTTCAATCAGCTCTTTAAACTCGGTCTCCCAGAGCGGATCTTTATTTTTCTTTTGGATATTCCAGTTTAAAAGAGAGATATTTTTATTAATTAACTGCTTCTGCGAATATTCATGGTTTTCAATAAAATAATCAGCCTGTGCAAATCTTTTCTTGAGATTGACTCTTTTAATCATAATATTTATCTCTAGCGGTTAGAAAGCATGAACTGCTTTAATTATAGTAAGGTAAATAACGGCTCGAGTTAATTGCTGAGTTTTTCTATTGCGCGCTGCCGCAAATATTCGACAAAGTTAATTTGCTTTTGCTGACAAAATAGCTGCTTTGCTTAGCTGAACTATACTGAAAATAGGTGAGTTAAATAAAAGGAGGGATATTATGTTGGTAATGATTGCAAATGCGGCAGCAGCACGGGTGTTTGATTATCAAGTCAATGAAGCGTTTACTTTAGTCAAAGAGTTTGATCATCCTGAAAGTCGCCAGAAAGGCAGTGATCTTGTCAGTGATCGTCCGGGGCATAACGAAGGTAAGGGGGGAGGACAAGGCGCATTTGTGCCGGCCAATAACCCCAAGCAGGTTGAAGCTGAGCGCTTTGCCCGTGAACTGGCGGAATGGCTGGATAATGAGCGTAAGCAGAATAGTTATACGCAGCTGATGTTAGTCGCCGACCCCAGGTTTTTAGGCCTTCTTAATAAATCCCTTAATAATCAAACGGCACAATTGATTTTCGATACGCTTGATAAGGACTACTCGCAAATCAATCAGCGCGATCTTCCGGAAATGCTAGGTTTGCGCATTCGCGCCTAGCACCTCATTGTGCAGACTGTGTCTGCACAATTACTCTATAGCCAATCCGCTTCAAGATGCTTGGTTCAGCGACAATTTATTGGCCTTCAGGCAGGGCGCAGACTGGCTCTTTTAAGCTTTAATTGAAAAGTCGCGAAGTCGATCCCCTTTACCTTATGACGGTATTTTTACATTCCCTAATTTTACTGATAAAGTCACTGCACATATCCAAACTAGCTGAATGTTAACAATATTTACCATCTAGCATTCGCCAGAAAAATCATCATGAAAGGCTAAAATATGAAATTAAATTCTCTGTTTAAGAGTGCAATGCTGGCTGCCGCTATTTTCAGCTGCGCCCTGCAGGCGAAACCTGTTTATGTGGCAACAACTGCCATTGTCGAGCATCCGGCACTCGATGCAGTGCGCGATGGTATTAAAGAAGTATTAAATGAAAACGGTTATCATGGTGAGCAGTTTAAATTCACCTATGAAAGCGCCCAGGGGCAGCCTGCGATTGCCGCGCAGATAGCACGGAAAATGGTCGGTGATCAGCCGGATGTCATTGTCGCCATTGCCACTCCTTCAGCACAAGCCGCGGTGAGTGCCAGTAAAAGTATTCCTGTGGTCTTTTCCGTGGTCACCGATCCGATCGGCGCAAAGATTGTCTCTAGTCTGATTCAGCCCGGCGCTAATGTCACCGGTCTTTCGGATATGGTTAATGCGCAACAACAGCTGGCGCTGATCAAAGAATTTATGCCCGGTTTAAAAAAACTCGGCGTCCCCTATAACCCCGGCGAAACAAATTCCGTTTCCATTATCAAAGCCCTGCAGACTGAAGCGCAGTCGATGGGCATTACCGTGATTGAATCGGCGGCGCCTAAATCTTCCGATGTGATGATTGCCAGTAAACAGTTGGCGGGTAGAGTCGATGCGATTTACTGTCCGACCGATAATACCATTATCAGTGCCCTTGAATCCGTTATTAAAGTGGGCATTGATGCGCAGATTCCAGTTTTTGCCAGTGATACAGATTCGGTTAAACGTGGCGCCATTGCCGCGATTGGCCATAACCATCTGGCGCTGGGGCGGCAAACAGGTGAAATCGTGGTGCGCATATTAAAAGGTGAAAAACCCGGGAGTATTGATGTCCAAACTGCACAGGGAACTGAGCTCTTTGTCAATCCGAAAATGGCGCTGCGTATGGGCATTGAAGTGCCTGCGGCTGTGCTGGCCCGCGCTACAGAAATTATTGAATAACAACGGCTCTTTTCAAGAAGGACAGTAATTGCGGGTAAAACGTAACCATTTATTTTTAGCAAACATTATTAAGGGATTAACTATGAAATTAACTTCTATTTTTAAAAGTGCCATGTTATCTGCTGCTATTTTCAGCTGCGCCCTGCAGGCGAAACCTGTTTATGTGGCAACAACGGCAATCGTTGAACATCCGGCGCTCGATGCGGTGCGTGATGGTGTAAAAGAGGTCTTAAACGAAAACGGTTATCACGGTGAGCAGTTTAAGTTCACCTATGAAAGCGCCCAGGGGCAGCCTGCCATTGCCGCGCAGATAGCACGTAAGCTGGTTGGTGATCAGCCGGATGTGATTGTCGCCATTGCCACGCCTTCGGCACAGGCTGCGGCCAGTGTGACAAAAACCATTCCGGTGGTCTTTTCCGTGGTTACCGACCCCCTCGGCGCCAAGATAGTACCGAGTTTAAGTCAGCCGGGCGGCAATGTGACCGGTCTTTCGGATATGGTCAATGTGAAACAGCATCTGGCACTGGTTAAAGAGTTTGTACCGGGATTAAAAACGCTGGGCGTGCCCTATAATCCGGGAGAAACCAATGCGGTCTCCATTGTCAAAGCATTGAAAGCTGAAGCGCAGCTGCAGGGCATTAGCGTGATTGAATCGGCGGCACCTAAATCTTCAGATGTGATGATTGCCAGCAAACAGCTGGTGGGTAAAGTCGATGCGATTTACTGTCCGACCGATAATACCATTATCAGTGCTTTTGAATCTGTTGTTAAAGTCGGCATTGATGCGCAGATTCCGGTTTTTGCAGGTGATACCGGCTCAGTGGCGCGCGGTGCAGTCGCTGCCGTTGGTTATGATTATTTTGACTTAGGACGACAAACCGGTGATATCGTGGTGCGTATTTTAAAAGGTGAAAAACCGGGTAGCATTGACGTGAAAATGGCACAGGGCACGGATCTTTTTGTTAACCCGGCTATGGCTGCGAAAATGGGCGTGCAAGTACCGCCTGCTGCGCTGGAACGTGCCACTCAAATTATTAAATAAGGTATCTGACATTGTCTACTTTTGCTTTTTTAGGAACATTGGAGATAGGCTTTATCTATGGTCTGGTGGCCATCGGGGTTTATCTCACCTTCCGTATTTTAGATTTTCCTGATCTGACCGTTGACGGCAGCTTTACACTCGGAGCGGCGGTAACGGCCACCCTGATTGTCGCCGGTTTTAACCCTTATCTGGCGACGTTAGCCGGCACTATTGCCGCGGCCTGTGCCGGTCTGGTAACGGCCTGGTTGAATCTGCGCTTTAATATTCTCCATCTGCTCGCCAGTATTTTGACCATGACCGCGCTCTATACTATTAATCTGCGTGTTATGGGCAAGCCCAATGTGGCCCTGATTATGGAGCCGACTATGCTCACTCCCTTTGAGGATCTGGGCATACCGGCAATGTATATGAAGGTTATCTTTGTCGCGCTCTGCGCGCTTATCGGGGCACTGCTGGTGGCCTGGTTCCTTTATACTCAGTACGGCCTGGCAATGCGTGCGGTCGGCTCCAATAAGCGTATGGCCCAGGCTAACGGTATCGTGGTGACCGAAAAAGTTTATGTCGGTCTGGCGCTGTCCAATGGTTTAGTGGGACTGGCCGGCGCACTCTTTGCACAAACTAATGGTTTTGCCGATTCGACCATGGGCATAGGCACGATAGTGGTTGGCCTGGCCGCGGTGATTATCGGTGAATCGCTGTTTGCCACCCGTTCCATGTTAATTATTGTTTTGAGCTGTATTGTCGGCTCTATTCTCTACCGTATTGCCGTCTCCATTGCGCTGAATGCGGATTTCTTAGGCTTTCAGGCTTCCGATTTAAATCTGATCACGGCAGTACTGGTGGCGCTGGCGCTGGTTTTTCCTAAATTGCGCAGCGACTGGAAAGCAAAACGGGCAACGGGAGGGGAAAAATGATCCGCTGTGAAAACTTACATGTGACCTTTAATAAAGGTTTACCAACCGAAAAACTGGCTTTACGTGGCGTCGATTTAACTATTCCTACGGGGCAGTTTGTTACCGTTATCGGCTCCAATGGCGCCGGTAAATCAACCCTGCTCAATACCATTGCCGGTGATATTAAATCGACTCAAGGGCGAATCTTTTTTGCCGATCGCGATGTCACCAAATTGCCGGCGACCGCGCGTACTAAAGATATTGCCCGCGTCTTTCAAGATCCCCTCGCCGGTACCTGCGGTAACTTGACGGTAGAAGAGAATATGGCACTTGCCTATGGTCGGGGCCAACGCGGCACGCTCTCTTTTGCCTTAAACAATAAAGTGCGTAGCATTTTTCGTGAGCAGCTCAGCCGCCTTAATCTCGGCCTTGAAGATCGCCTGGACAGTGAAATGGGGCTTTTATCCGGCGGGCAACGGCAATCGGTCAGTCTGCTGATGTCGGCCTTACAGCCAAGCAGTATTCTACTGTTAGATGAGCATACAGCGGCGCTGGATCCGAAAACAGCGGCGCTGATTATGGACATCTCTTCGCAAATTATTGCCGAGAAACAGCTCACCGTAATGATGGTCACACATTCGATGCGTCAGGCACTGGATCACGGCTCACGCACCATCATGCTCCATGAAGGTAAAATCATCTTTGATTTAATCGGCAAAGAGCGCGCCGGCTATCAGGTTCAGGATCTGCTTAACCTCTTTGCTAAGGCCCGTCACGATGGCGAAGAGTTAGATGACGATAAACTGTTATTAGGCGAGTAGCCTCAGCCTTACACTGTTATCTTAATATGAGAGTGCTTTATGCCTGGCTATTTTCCTCTACTGAGGAATCAGCCAGGTTGACTTGACATCCTCCCTCCACTAAATCAAAGATTTTAGTGGAGGATTCCTACTGCCAGACGCTCATGCCCGAGCGCAAGAATGTTTTTGGCCGCGTTCACATCGCGGTCGTGAGTGACACCGCACTCACAGGTCCATTCTCTTATTCCAAGTCCTGCTCTACCTTTCGGACTGTTGAGGCGGGAGCCACAACACGAGCAAGTTTGGGTGGTGTACGATTCATTGATTTCTTCAAAAACAATACCAGCGTGAGCGCTTTTGTATTCCAATAGTGTTTTTAATGTAGACCAGCCAGCATCTAAAACGGACTTAGCCATTTTAGTCTTGACCAGTTTTTGACTGCTTACGTTACCAACGAATATTGCCGCATTCTCATTAACAAGTTTGCGGCTGTATTTGTGCAGACTATCTACTCTGCGGTTTTTAATTTTCGCGTGTATTGCCTTGACGCGCTTTTTGTTCTTTGCCCGTTGTGCGATGCCTAAACTTTTTTCTAGCTTGCGGTATTCACGGCCTTTGATCTTATAGCCGTTACTGTCGGTGGCTGTTTCTTTACAACCCAAATCAATACCCACACTGGCTTTGCCTGTACCCAGTTCTGCTTCCACCTCAACCACAACGTTGAAGTACCACCGGCCTCTTGAATCCTCATTGAATGATCCTGATTTGAACGTGTATTGAGATAATCCGTAACTATCCCAAACGCTAAAATAATGGCGGTTATGATAAACCTGACCATTTTTGAAGCCAATGCAGTCTTTACGAACCGGGATCCAACCCAGTGAACGTCTAACACCCCCTGACTTACGCCAATTCAATCTGTATTTCTTGAATTGTTTGCGGCGGGTGGCATATTCATGGCCAACCATCTGCACGGTCGCAGAATTCAGGCCAAGCGTTTTATTCATGCCTTTGGTGTACTTTTGAAGATCGTAGCCTGACAGGAAAGCGGGTTTTACTGGGCCAAATTCACTCACATTGCTCAGTGCCTTCATTGAGGTTTCATTGCAGAAGTTCCACACCTGATTCACACCGTAAGCCCATTTGTTTAGGGTGCTTAGATGTTTATCACGGATTCTTATTTTTAGCGTTTTGGTGTGTACTTTGCTTTTCATAATGATCATAGTAGACCTGATTTGTCTGGATGTAAATACAGGCAAAAATGATAGTGTATCCAACTAAGATAGACCAACCTAGCGGTTGGTTTGCTATCCATCTCCACCCAAACAAGTTATGGGTGGAGAATTCCGCAAGGTTCGTTAAAATCAAACCAGTCGAGATTATTCAGCCAGAATACCTCTGCCTTTGAGCATTTGCTGTGGCCTGGTAGGGGATGCCAATCGGGCGGCCGCAAAAAGCGTCCGTTAACTGGTGATTTGCAGAAAATCATTGCTGCAAAAGAATCTGGCTCGGTTAAATGAATAATTGAACAATAATGTTTAGCTGCTGGCCTTAGTTATTTTCTTAATATGCAGAAGAGTGGCACGCGTTAGACCGTTAAAAATCTATCTGATCAGATGCAGCTCGAAGCGGAAGTCTTTGCCATACAAGCCGTAGAGCAATTTGTGCTTTATACTGGAGTTCGTCCGGATAATGCACTTTTTCAGCAGGCCGCCGCTTATTCAAGAGGTTAAGGAGATAGACATAAAAGCCGCATTGCAGTCAGTCCGCACTTAAAATGAGTTTTTTTGCTCACTCTTATTGTTTAGAATGGCGTTATCTTTTAAAACCTTAGCGGAATTTATCATAATGGCATATCTTTTTGCAGTGACCCTGTTGTGGGCTTTTTCATTTAGTTTGATCGGCGTTTACCTGGCCGGGCAGGTCGATGCCTGGTTTTCGGTGTTATTGCGTATCGCCCTGGCAACCCTGGTTTTTCTGCCCTTTTTACGCCTGCGTGAGGTTAATAGCAGCACCGCGCTGAAACTGATGGCGATAGGGGCCGTTCAGCTTGGTTTGATGTATGTTTTTTATTATCATTCCTTTTTATTTTTATCGGTGCCGGAAGTGCTGCTGTTTACTGTGATGACGCCGATCTACGTCACGCTGTTTAATGATGCTTTGCAGCATAAATTTCATGGTAATTTTATGTTAAGCGCCTTGCTGGCCACGGCCGGTGCGGTGACTATTCGCTATAACGGTGTCGATGCCGGATTTATCAAGGGATTTCTGATGGTGCAGGGGGCTAATATCTGCTTTGCAGCAGGGCAGGTGGCTTATAAACGTCTTCTCGATGGCAGTAAATTAGAGCAGAAAACCATTTTTGCCTGGTTTTTTATCGGCGCCTTGCTGGTCGCTAGTCTCTGCTACTTGTTGTTCGGCAATCCCGACCAGCTGCCGACAACCAAACTGCAGTGGGGCGTGCTTATCTACCTCGGCACCATAGCTTCCGGTTTCGGCTATTTTGCCTGGAATAAGGGCGCAACTCTAGTCAATGTCGGCGCATTGGCTGTGATGAATAACTTACTGATCCCGGCGGGCATTATTGTCAATTTAACCATCTGGAATCGTGATGCTGATATTTTACGCTTAAGCTTGGGCGGGGCAATCATGTTAACGGCGCTTATTTTAAATCAATACTTAGCCAAAAAGCAGCAGCCGTTAAACCTTAAACCTTAAACCCTAAGCACAAGAGTCAACGGCGTCGATGCGTGCCGTTGACTCTAGACTGTTTCACTCCCATAGCAAACAGCCCCAACCTAATTTAAATATAAACCACCCCATAAGAATAGCGTTAGCAAAATATTAAAAGCAAATATCAGCTTTAGCCACTGGACAATCAAACAGCCCCAACCTACAATGTAAAAACATATTATCCAATACAAAAGAAACAGTTATGAATAATGATTATTATTTTATTAAGCATTGTGAAGAACTAAAAAACAATTTACACAAAGCTGTGGCTGAGGTTCGCCAGGCCTTATCCGACTTTTCCAAGATCATTTTGCTGCAGGATAAAACAAAACAGCAGCAGTCGCTGGTGTTTTCACTTATCGACCGCGATCAAGAGCAGATTGCACGTGAAGTGGTGACTTTTGCCGGCGATGCAGCCGTACAGGAAACGCTGAGCTTTATCTTTAACTTTGATCTGGAAAAAGATTCAATCCAGGATACGAAGAAACTGGCCGGGTTTATACAAACGGCACTGCCGGTTGATACTTTAGAGCTGCATATCGCGCGCATTAACAGTGCCAAGGATGAATGTCGAAAAATCATCACCTCTATCAAGGATGCGGACCCGAGCAAACAGGCGGATTTACGCTTTCACTTTGTGCATAAGGTCTGCGGCTATACAAACTTGGTTACCAAAGAATTATACCGGCATTTAGTCGCCATTAGCGAGCCGGTTGATTCAATCTATTTTGGTTTGGAAAAACATAATAAACATAGCGATGTCTTATTTCCCAAAGCCAAAGCAACACTGCGCAATGATGATGACAATATGAAAGTAGTGGTCAGAAAACGCCATAATTCCTTGCCTATCTTTCTGTCTGAAAACAGCGAGTTATTAGCATTAAATAAAAACGGCAAAAAAAATGCGATTCGCTATATTTACAAAGACTCATAGGACAGGGTAGTTGCGAATCTCTGGAGGTACTTTGGCAAAGTCATGATTACTCAACTATAGTTCTGACAATAAGTTTTTTTGTTAATACAGGAGCTGAATATGTCTGAACACCACACCTATAAAAAAATAGAAATGGTTGGCTCGTCTAAAACCAGTATTGAAGATGCCATCAACAACGCGCTTGCCGAGTGCGCCAAAAGTATTAAAAATATGGATTGGTTTGAGGTTGTTGAAACGCGTGGCGATATTAATGATGGCAAAGTCGCTCACTTTCAGGTGACACTTAAAATCGGTTTTAGAATTGAAAACAGCTGATTGCCAGGCTGCATGTTCGCTGCTTGCTTAAACTAAGAATGAGTATCTTATGGCGATTCGCATCGTAGTCAATGGCTCTGAAATCAGCAATCCTTTCATCAAGGGATTTATTATTTTTTCTGCTATTGCTGTCAGCGCGGTCATTACGGCTGTGGTTATCTTTGTGCTCTTTCCCATTATTGGCATTGCGGTAACCTTATCCCTTGGCTTTGTTGCTATCTGTATTATTGCGACGATAGTCGGGGTGGGCGTCTTGGCCTTTATTACTGTATTGCTGAATCTCTTATTCGGTGTCATGGAGTTGCGACTCGAACACAGGCGCAGAAAAAGGTGACTTTTCTGCGCCTGCCACAAAACATTTTTTAGCTTATATGGCTTTATTCACTTGTGCAGCTACGGCTAATTTTTCTGGGTATTTGCGTACAAAATCAATAAAGCAGTCAGCCATAGATAGCACAGTGACTGTGCCTAAACCTTTCATATTGGTCAGTGCATCATATCCTTCTTTGCCTTTCATGGTGTAGGCGGAAGAGGTGCCAAGATAATATTTTTCCGCTTCCACAGCAACCCAGCCGTGGTCATCAGTTAATATTTTCAGATTAACCACTCTGTTACCGAGCGGGTTTTCCGGCTTATAGAGATAGTCCAGTTTATGCACGTAGGGGTAGCTTCCCGAGCCTGTTCCCAGTATCCCATTATTGGTCGCATTGTTGATTGCCCCTTCAAGCGCCAAAGCAATATGCTTGCCTTTCAACTCATAGACACCAATAGGAACGACAAAAGGAAGCAGTTTACCGGCAATATCAGCCACAGTAATATCGCCGGCACTTAAAGAGGTTCTGACGCCTCCGGCATTATGAATAGCGAATTCAACAGCGAAGCCTTTTTCTTTCATCATATGGGTAAAAGACTCGGCGACTAAGGGGGCGATTTCACTGGCTCCCTGCTTATCGGGTATGCGTACATGACGTAACTTTTGCATAACAGTGCCGATCTTGGTGTTCTGCAAGCGACGCACCTGGGGAATATAGCTATCCTGCAGAAGCGCATGAAGTTGGCGATCTTTTTTACAGATCACCACATTATCGTGCTGTTGCAGGTACTGTTGTGCCTTTTGATGTAAATCATTCTCTTTAGTTTCCTGCAGGCTGGCGTCTATGCATAAACGTCTGCCCATCAGCAGCTCATTTTTACCTGCAAAATAAGTAACATTACCCTGTGCGTCAAAATCAATATGACAATGCCCCAGGCTTTGAGCATGGCAGCCGGCCTGCACAATATGCGTGCCATTTACCTTAGTGCCGTAGGCCTCTTCGCGAGCAAGCCCCAGTGCAGAGAAATCGCCTTGCAGCGTATGCGTATGCCCGCCGATAATAAGTCCGATTCCCTGCGTTGCCGCCGCCAACGCTTTATCACCCTGGTAGCCGAGATGGCTAATAAGGATAATCTTATTAATGCCCTGCGCGTGGATGGCGTTGATGGTATTTTTAGCCGTCTCCAGGGCGCTGACAAAAGGGGTGTCCGGATCGACATTGGCGATTTCAAACATCTTATCCAGAGATAGACCGAAAATAGCTACCGCCTCACTCCCGACCTTTTTAACTATCCAGTCGGCCGTTTTGTGTTTTGTGTTATAAGACTTTAAGTTAGCTTTGCCCTGTAGCTTTTTCGCCTTGTCGGGCAGTTCATTACTAATATCCCAGTTTCCCGCCAGTAACGGAAAATTAATACGGGTAAGGAACTCGGCGACAGGCGCATTGCCCATATCAAGTTCGTGATTACCTATTGCCATTGCATCTATTGCCAGAGCATTGAGCATCTCCGCATTGGCCTGACCTTTAAAAAGAGAAAAATAAAGGGTTCCCTGAAAACAATCTCCAGCGTGAAAAAACAAAAAATCACGTTTATCCTTTTGGGCGCTTTCTTTGATTTGTTTTGCGCGGGTGGCAATGCGTGCAAAACCGCCATTACTGAGATAGGGGCTAACCTTCTGGCCGTCGATATTTAAAGCAAGCTGCAGTGCCTGCGGTTCAAAATAGGAATGGGTGTCATTAATATGCGCCACAGTCAGGCTGACGGGCTGATGCGTTTTTTTCATAGACCTCCTTATTTATCTTTTTTCTCCCTATAGTAAGGCATTCAATATGACAATGTAATGAAAAGATAGCTTTCTCTGCAATCAACAATTTATTCTAGGTATATTGGCCATTATATCACTCATTATGAGCATGAAGAACCGGTCACGCTCAGTGGCAACCGCACCTATCTGCCGTCGTGCAGTCGTTCTGCCAGTAGAATAATCTCATCCGCCAGGGTGATTTTTTTGCGCCACGCGGCGGGAATGGCCTCAATGCCATAAAAAGCGCCGGCTATCTGCCCGCAGACTGCGGCGGTGGTATCGGCGTCATCACCGAGATTAGCAGCTGCCAATACGGCATCGGCAAAGTTGTCCGTCTCGGCAAAACACCACAGCGCCGCTTCCAGGCAGTCCACCACATAGCCGCTGCCGCGGATCTCGCTCAGCGTCTTTTGCCGGTAGCTCTGCTGCTGCATGACCTTAATTTTAGCGGTGCTGCCTGAGTAGAGCGAGCAAGCCAGCAGGCTTTCCTTGTCGTCCATACCCTCCAAAGCGCAGTGCAGCAGAGTGGCAAAGTAGCGGCAGGCATCGATGCATTCACGTGCAGCATGGGTAGTGCGCGAGCTCTCACCGGCAAAGTGGATCACCGCTTCCTGATTCGGGCTGAAAAACATGGGCACGGGGGCCAGGCGCATCAAGGAGCCGTTACCGGCGGAAAAGGGGCTGCTGGAGCCGGCAAAGGGCTCGCCGCTATGGCGGTATTGGCTGAGTGCCTCAGAAACAGTGGCGCCGATATCAAAACAGCGACCGGTGCTGCTCATATAACCATGCTCACGCCAGTTATTATAGCGCTGCATCTGATCATCGGCATCAAAGCCGTTTCGCTCCAGCAGCGAGTAAGCAAGGCACAGTGCCATGGAAGTGTCGTCGGTCCATTGCCCAGCTTGTAGACGAAAAGGACCGCCTCCGACCATATCCGTTAACGGCGTAAAACTGCCGCGCTCTTTGAATTCGACTGTGGTGCCTAGCGCATCTCCTGCAGCCAATCCCAGCAGACACCCTTGATAGCGTTGTTTTCGATCTAGCATTGTTTTGTTTCCCTATTAACAAAGTAAATTCAGGTGCATTTTATAATTTAATGCCTTATATTACCTGAATGAATGATTTTTACACAACAAACAATAAACACGAACAAAATCAAGGGGATTGCAGTGCATCTCTGCCTGCCTTTGCCAGAGGTTCGCTTAATCGCTGTAATCTTCCTGCTGTAATATTGGGCAGTCATACCTACCAGCAACATCCTGTTGCACTGGCCATTGATGGCGTGGCTGAACTGCATGGTGAATTTTTCCGTGGTTTAAAGACTCTCGATAGTGCCGAGCTGCGAGCTCTGCATTTTCATCAATATATGTGTGCTGCTTTTTTGCTGGGGAAAAGCGAAGAAGCCGGTCTTACGCCTGAAAGCTGTGTTGTTCGTCGTGATAAGGTCGATTATTTACGTTTGCTGCGTGGTTGGATGTTTAATCCCGATGGTATTGAGGGAGCTGTGTTGAAACGCTGGGTTGAATCGCGTTTCGGTTTGTTGACCCTCAATCACTGCGGCCTGCTCAAAGATACTAACAGTAGCGCCTATCAGCATTATCACGCGGATTATGTGCGCGGCCTGTATAATAGCAACGCCCTGGAAGCACAACTGGACCTGCTCTACAGCTATTGTCAGTATGAGCTGCAGCGTCGCTGGCCTGAACGTACCCACTGGTTATTATATCGTGGTGTTAATCATATAGATGGCTATAGTAAGCTTGGAAAGAGGAAGGGCAACCAACAATTTTTGCTGCTTAACAACCTTAACTCTTTTAGCAGTGATCGCGAGTTATCAGACACCTTTGGGGATATTATCCTCGAAAGCCATATTCCCGTAAGTAAGTTACTTTATTTCCCCGAATTACTAACGGATGTGCTAAAAGGAGAGCAGGAATTCCTGGTACTCGGAGGGGTTTATCAGGCTACGGTTAGCTACTATTGAAATATTTTAACGGGCAAAATAATAGAGCTAATATAGGTTATGAGTAAAATGAATGTATTTCATTTTTCGAATGCGCAATTTGAATATATTGTTTTTGGACCGCGTTGGGTTTATTTGTTTTCAATAATTTCAATGGCTTATTTATTTTGATCTTTCAGTTGAGCGAAGAGCAGGCGCGATTAAAATCGCACTTCCGATAGTGGTTAGAACTATTTGTAGGAGTGGTTTCAGCCGCGCAAGGTGTTGGTAATCAATTAGGAGGTGCGGCTTTTACAATACTGATGCAGTGGAGTCACAGTTGGACATGTTTTTTAGCTGCTGCTAGTATGATCTGCAACGTTGTTATCCGCTAATGAAGTTAAGATTTTATAGGAAGATAATATGTCACTAGTACGGACCAGCCAAACACATCCTCTTGAGATTGCACAGGTCAGAGCACATCCCGATTATGGCCGGATTGGCATCACTTTCTGTCCGGGAAAGCAAGATCTTTTTGCCGAAACCGGCGCTTGGAAGCGGGATCTCGTGAGCGATTTAGATGTTATATCTACGTGGGGCGCGAAACTGGTGTTGACTTTGATGGAGCCCTTCGAGCTTAGATCGCTTAAAGTTGCGCATCTTGGCGAAGAGGTTGAGAGCAGGGGGATGGAGTGGCGGCATATGCCTATTATTGATTTCTCTGTTCCAAGTGAAGATTTCGAGCTGCAATGGATCACGCAGGGTCGAGAGATCCGTGCTTTACTACGCGCTGGCAATGATGTTGTGGTGCATTGTAAAGGCGGACTGGGACGGGCGGGAATGATAGCTGCGCGTCTGCTCGTTGAGTTAGGAGTGGAGCCCGAAGAGGCTATAAGCTCTGTTCGTCAAGTGCGTAAGGGTGCGATTCAAACACCATTACAGCTGGATTTAGTGCGTCGAACTACCCTTATCACGGAGGCTGAGGCATGAGTAGTGCAGATACACCTTTTATTGATGTCTCCACCATGCAGCGAATTGGCGGGCAGTTGGGTAGCAACCCTGCGGGTATATATCTGGACGATAGTGGAAGACGTTACTATGTAAAAACACTCGAGTCACTGGCACATGCGCGTAATGAGTTTATTGCGGCTAAACTCTATCAACTTACCGGTGCGCCGACGTTTAATTATCTGCCTACACAGGACAACACACAAATCGCAAGCGAATGGCTCCCGCTCGCTAAGAAGTGTGTTGCACATCTTAGCGAGTGTGAACGTAAAGAGGCTCAGCGGTGGTTCGGGGTACATGCGTGGATGGCGAATTGGGATGTTGCCGGCTTCAATGGAGATAATCAGGGGGTCGCCAATGGCAAAGTGCTAACTCTTGATGTAGGTGGTTCACTGAATTTTCGGGCGATGGGTGACCCTAAGGGCAGAGCGTTCGGTTTTAATGTAGCCGAGTTGGATGTGTTGCGAAAAGACGATAACAATCCTTATGCACTCAAGCTCTTTGCTGATATGAGTGATGAGGAGATCAGACAGGCTATAGAAATTGTCGTAAAGATCCCGGATGAACAGATCCGGCGGGTTATTATTGACAATGGTGGCCGTCCGGCTCTGGCTGACAAGATGCTCGCCCGCAAAGCCAATATGGCGGAGTATCTAACCAACACTTCAGCATAGGAATCGCGGCTTCAGCAGCGCTATGCTAGGTGTTGCTTGGTTTATGGCGCGCCTAAAGCCGAGGCAGCGGTGATCGCAAACCATTACCAGTAAAAAAACTGCGCAAATCTATTTTGCCTTCGGCTTTGTGCTTCTATACTCAAATTGCTGTTGCTGCTATATAAGAGAGAGAGTTATGCGTGCATTATTTTCGACAAGCTGCCTTCCCGTTTTTTTGTTGCTCTGCTTTACTAACGTCTATGCCGAGGCCAGCGCGCAAAAGCTGGTAGGCAGTGCCGGCTCCGTGCTGCTGGCTGAGCCTGTGGCAAGCTTCAATGAACCCTGGGCGATGACCTTTCTGCCCGACGGCCGCCTGCTGGTCACAGAAAAAAAGGGCCGTTTGCTGCTCTTGGATGTCAATAATGGCACTCAGGTCGCCGTTGAGGGTATCCCTAAGGTGGCCTATGCCGGCCAGGGCGGCTTAGGTGACGTTATCCTCCATCCGCAATATCAAGAAAACCACTGGCTGTACCTCTCCTATGCGGAGCAGAATGCGCTGGGAAAAAGAGGCGCTGTGGTTGTCCGGGGCAAACTAATTGCTGCGCCGGGCAAGGCACAACTGCAAAACCTTGAAGTTATCTGGCGGCAGATACCTAAAGTCTCAGGCAGCGGCCATTATTCGCACCGCCTGACATTCAGCCCGAATGGCAAATTGTTTATTACTTCCGGTGACCGGCAGAAACTGTTGCCGGCACAGGGCTGGCAGCAAAATCTCGGCAAGGTGATCCGACTCAATGCAGACGGCTCTGTGCCCCTTGATAATCCGTTTCAGGATAAAGGAGAACTTGCTAAAACCTTTTGGTCACTCGGGCATCGTAATATACTCGGCATCGCCTTTAATAAACAGGGACAACTTTGGAGCCATGAAATGGGCCCGCGGCACGGTGACGAATTCAACCTGATCATCGCCGGCGATAATTATGGCTGGCCTATTGTCTCCTGGGGCGATCATTATTCGGGGATCCCTATTCCCGACCATGATACACGCCCGGAATTTCATTCGCCAGAAGCATATTGGGTGCCAACTATTGCCCCGTCAGGGTTGATAATCTACTCGGGAGGGCTGTTTCCTGAGTGGCAGGGTAATGCTCTTATCGGCGGACTCAGATCAAAGTCGCTGCTGCGCCTCAAAATTGCCGGGGTGCAAGCCGCAGAGGTGGAACGTTTTGCAATGCAAAAACGGATACGCGAAGTTGAGCAAGGCCCGCAGGGCGCAATATGGCTGCTGGAAGACAGAAAGGGCGGCCGCCTGCTGCGGCTCAGTCCATATCCTGCTGAAGCGAGCAATTAACGGCAAGGGCATTGCGCTTAGGCGGCTGAATACCTTGCGCAATGCTTGCCAGAATAATAATGGTGCAGCCTAATATCTGTACCGGCATCAGCGCTTCGTGAAAGACCAGCCAAGCGAGCAGCACCGCGGAAATAGGCTCGATATAGGAGATAGTACTAAAAGTCGCAGCCGGCATGCGCTTTATGGTATATACCGCTAACACAATACCCAGAAATCCCGGAAAAATGCCGGCCAGCAGCATCCAGCCCCATTGACTAGCAGATAGGGATAATTCTGCATTGATCAGCATAGGGGCAACGCAAAGCGCCCCCACTAAAAACTGCCAGTTGCACTTTGTGAATTCGTCGTAATCTTCAGGGATCATCCTGTTGATTAGAATGAAACTGGCGTAGCAAGCCATTGCCGTTAGTGCGAAAACAAAACCTAGCCAGGATATCTGCGCTGTTGGCGTGTCTGCCGGCTGGTAGATGACCAGCATAAAGCCGAGCAACACTATGGCTACGGATGAGAACGAGTAGCGATTGAGCCTTTCTTTAAGCAGAAAATGGGCGCTGACTGTGGCCACCACGGGCGCCAGATAAAGGGTCATCACCGCCATTAACATCGTCGTGTATTGCAAAGAAGCGATAAAAAAGGCCATAAAACCAGCCAGCATCACGCCGTTAACCAATATCAGGGGGTGAGGCCTGCTTTGTCCCCGGCGGCCTTGGCCTGTAACGAGCATTAACAGCAGCAAAAGTATGCCGCCTATAGATAACCTGAAGAAAGTAACAGTAGCGGCGTCAAGCCCGGATAAACGCGCAATTACCCCGATAGAGCCCATGGAGACAGCCGCGATAGTCGCGAGAATGATCATTTTTGGGGAGATAGTGCCGAGCATAGTAGCCTCTTAATGGGGTTAGTCGCTGTGTTTTGACACAACGCACGCATAAGCGGCTAATATTACACTAATTTTGCAATAGGACGAAGGTGACTTTTGCGGCTATTGCCAGCCGATTTTCCAATGACGGCTATTTTTCAGATCCCGCCAGTCAATCGCATATTCATTGCGGGAAATAACCGCCTCAATAATGCATTCAATGACGCGCTGATCCTCATCCACTTTGACCTCTGTGATAAGAAAATGCTTTTCTTTATTTTTGACATCAACTTTCGTCCACTTGCTATGCAGCAGGGCTTTAGGGCTCACTTTATTCATTATTCAGCACCATCTTAATAAAATTCAGCCGCGTAGGCCGATAGAGTGAAATTCGTTGCCTGTTTAGCCGTAATTAAAAAGCCAAGGTGAGAGATAGTCTCGGCTTTTAGCAGTGGCGCATCATTAATCACCCGGCCTCTAAAGGAAGCCTTAAAATCAGCCAGATTAAAGGTAAAAGTTTCAAGCCGGCCGGCATGAGTTGCAAACGCTACTTTATAGGCGATCTGCTCGCCCATGACCCGGCTGCGCATTCTTAATTGATAGCGGTTGCCGTCCCCCTCAACGCGAATAGTCACTGCGTTGACTTTGTCACTTAGTTGCGGAATCTGTCGGTAGACACTGCTGAAACCGCCATTATTTTCTGTGGAAAGGCTGCCTGAAAAAATTAACGCCAGCTGCGTTTGTTGCGCATTGCCGATCGACAGGCCGCCCATCACGCCGTCATTAATCACATGCCAATCGTTGCCTGCTTGATCTGCCGCAAAGGAGATAACCTGCTTAGTGTTTTTCATATTTTTTACTTCTTCAACATCCGCTGCAAAACTTGTTGTCGAAATCAGAATCAGCGCAGCTGCCGATAACCAATGCTTTATTAACATGGCTCAGCCCTTAACCTTTAACTCTGCTGTCATTTTATCAATCAGCAGTTTAAAGTCCTTAAGCGTTGCCTTTTTCTGATAATCAAAATCAAAACGACTGTGAAAGTATAAGCCCATAGTCAGGTCCTTGTAACCGATGTAACAGCTATAACCATCAAAATCATGCCAGGCAGAAAGCTCACCCAAATGAAACTTTCCCTGCCGCTTTGTGCCATTGGCAAGCACATAATTAAAGACATAGAGATAGCGGGATATATTCATATTCATCACTTTTAGTTAAGCCTACATATAGATAAAACTTTTACTGCCTAGTCTTGATACGAAGCTACCGTCAAAATAGTTCACCATTAAATTTTATGGCGAGTCTTGATGCTTAATGCTGTTTTTTCTTATGCAAATAAGGGCGAGCAGATAATAGGGAATATGGCTAATATTAAGTTAATACTCATTGAGCGCTATAGCTATATTGTCTACAATAAGCCACTTTTTATTTATCATAGGTGATGAACATGAACGACACTAAATCTCGACCAGATTTACCGGACCGCTTTTCGGGTAACCCTCGTAGCCCATATCATGTGGCAGAAATTTTTGAGCACGACATTGGTATTCGACTTAACGGTAAAGAGCGTTTTGATGTTGAAGAATATTGCATCAGTGAAGGTTGGGTAAAAGTAGCGGCGCACAAAGCGTTGGATCGTCGTGGGCAGCCGCTTATGATTACGAAAAAAGGCACAGTTGAAGCTTTTTATCGCTAAGTTGGCCTGCAGTTTAGTAACTTTGCCATGCCAGTTACTATTAAGGGCCTAACAAAATTTAGGTCCTTATTATTCGTCTTATGATGCGGATTTTTCCTTCTCTCATTTAGCAGGCATGGCCTGTTTTCAACATACTCAATTGTCAAACCATCAGCGCTTTGCGCTAATTGCCTTATAAATCATAAAAACGAATACTATGCTTACTGAATTTATCTTTGTTTATGGCACCCTGCGTAAAAAAGCTGCTCATGCAATGCACGACATACTGGCAATGCATTGCCGCTATTTTTCTGAGGGTTATATTCAAGGGCGCCTTTACGAGGTCAATCGTTATCCGGGGGCCGTTGAGTCAGAGCAGGTAGAAGAGAAAGTGGCGGGTGAATTACACAAAATAATCAATAAGAATATTGTGCTGTCAGAACTGGATCAATATGAAGAATGTGCCGCAGAGTTTCCCCATCCCCATGAATATATAAGAAAGCAGTTGCGAGTATCATTACCTCAGGGCGGTACAGTTTGTGCTTGGGTTTACCTTTTTAATCATGACACCACGCAGCTGCAACAGATTAAATCGGGCGACTATTTAAAATATTTGCAGGAAAATAAGAGTAATTGAATAGCTTGATTCAAGAGCTGCTTCGTATTTGTGTTTACAATGTTCTCCGGCACTGCAGAAAAAGGGGGATTAGGCAACAGCCAAATTTTATCCGTGGGTAGGGATCAGGCAATAAATTATTAAAAGTGTCGCCCTTCATAATCTAATCATGAACTAGGGGACTTTAAGTACTGAAAAGTAATATGATGCCTTTACACTCGCTAACAGAAATTATTGAGCTTAGTACAACCTTTTAACACTCATAAAATCACTGAATCATACAACGGTCGAATTGTGTTCCATGTTTCCACCGCAAATACGGAATTTTTCAGTATTTCTACTCTGATAGTCCTGCTTGGAAAATGCAACTATTTGATAAATAATTATTTATTATGTATAGTTGATATTTTATCACAAATAATTGATGACTGTATTTCTTGTCGAAATACGGAACTATTCTGTCTAATAAGCTGTTAAATTTCACTCCACATTGTGAAGTGTAGAAATTATAAATAAATTGGGCTGGTGTCTTGCTCGATCCTATTTTCAATGAGTTTGCTAATCTGCTTTTTGAATTGCAGTTGAAAGTGGGGCAATATGTAGTTAGCTTTGTGCTAAACGGGCTTGGTTAATTTACCTTATATTTCAACATTGTGTTTTGAGTCTTGTTGTTTGCAATTGGGCTACTTTGTTGAAATCAATATTGGTAAAGTAAGGTGTTTCGTTTCAAGTTAAAACAAAAACAATCATAAAGCGGTTTGTAGGCTAAACGTCTACAAGTCGTAAAACTTAACAAGCTGTTCAACTGGACGCTTTACGGTTTGTCATTGTTTTTGCAAAAGAAAAATCAGCAAAAACAAAGCCAACCCTAGCGCCAGTTAACTACGGCGTTAGCCATCTTCTAGAGTCTGCAAGTATTCAATTAGCTCGTGAATATTTGTTGATGGGTTGTCAGTATGATTTTCAATTGAGTTGTTCAATGCTCTTTTAGCATTGTTCTTAGCAAATTCGAGCTGATCAATTAGAGTAATAAAAATATTCTCATCTCCCTTCGAGTAATTAGGCAACATCGTTTTTAGTTCTTTGAGGACTTCATTCCCAACACTTGAATTTCCAGTAGCGTGATAAGGTTTAGTGGTATATTGAAAATGAAGCAGCAACCAATATTCAAAACATGGAACAGAAATAGCGGCAAAAAATACATTTTTAGGAATCTTATCTGTAATATTTCGAACAGTTTCGTCATATGATTCATGACTATCTTTATCGAAAACACAATACACTCGATCATAACCATCGCCTTTTTGATCTTCCGTCTGTGCTAAATGTTCAGCTCTCTTTAATACGCTTTTAGGACTTGAACCACATGTCCCATCAATTTCCACATTTGCAGTATTAAGCTTGTAATAGTTTACAAGGTCAGTGAAGTAATTAGGTTCGGTTTTTTCCCCTTCACAAACTATTAATATTTTGTCATATGATGAGCGTCTAGATTGTCTTCTTTGTAATTCTCGAGCCGCTTTTGCCTTTCTTTTATGGTGAAGATCATCTGAGCCCATATCATGCCTCAATATTTTTAAATGCTTTAATGAAAGGAAGTGCTCCATATCTACCAGATAAATACCCTAGTTCGATATTTTCACGATCTTTTCTTGGGCTAAAGTCTGTAAGAGGGTATAAACTGGTTTCTTGAAATTTATTTTTTTCACAAAACCAAATTTGATCACGCCTAAATACATCTTGGTTTAGAATTGATGTTTCATGGGTTGTGAAGATCAGTTGAGCATTGTTTGGGTTTGTTTTGTTGTTATGGAATAAATTTACTAAGTATTTAACCATTTTAGGATGCAAGTTATCATGCAATTCATCAACAACGAGAATATAGCCATTTTTTAAAATATCGATCCAAGGTCCAGCAAAAGAGAAAAACTTCTGAGTTCCATCAGATTCATCAGAGAAATCAAGAGGAATTAATTTACCTGATTTGGTTTTATGGACAGTTTTAATATCAAGAACTTCTTTTCCTTTCATTTCCTTAATAATTTTTTCTTTTAGTGTGTCAGGAAAATCATCTGGCAATGAATTGGGGTCAAATTTTTCACTTTCGATTTCAATATCATGAATATTGAAGTCTGCTGATTGTAAAAATTCTAGAATCTGCGTTTTTGTTTTATCATTTTCACATAAAGAGGCTGTGAAACTTGGTCCCCATCCACCTACATTAGTCGGTCTTAGTTTATCTTTAAACCAATTAAAAGCTGGTTTTAGTTGGTCGCTATTTAGTTGCACTGCTGTTGATAAGAATAGGGCATTTGACCTGGTCGCATTTTGCCAAACACTTTTGGCTCCTTGTAAATAATCACTAAATTTAAAATCATATTCACCCCTTTGACTATCAAATACACGTGAAAACCATCGTTGTGGTCTTCCTTTAGGGTAAGCGATTAGCCACTCTTCTAAAAATTGAACATTAGTCGCTGAGAAGCCATATTGGTATTTTACCCCTTCACTAATAAATACCATTTCAAATTCTGTTGGTTCATCTGGAGTAGAGTCATCAAAGAGAAAAGGCGTGACAGGAAGCAGATCTCCCTCTTGGCTACTCGATGCTGAATTTCTAACAATGGATTCCATATCCATCAATGCTCGGATTAGATTAGACTTTCCTGCCGCATTCGCTCCGTAAATGACTGAAGAGCGAAGTAATGAAGTATTTGCAATCGATTCTGGCACAAAGGTATTTGTGCTTTCTAATTCATTTCCTTTAGCTTTTACCATGCTAAATACTTGTTCTTCTTTAATAGAACGATAGTTTTTAACAGTAAATTCAATTAACATTTAAATACCTTATTATGAAATACTAATTTTTATTTAATAGTAACATTAAAGAGGATGTTGTCACTGTTTGGTTGTTGTTTTGGGCTTTTTTTACCAAAAATGAGAGCGAAAATGGCTAACAAAGCATTTAAAGTGGACAATTTACAGTTGGCTGTTCGCTTCGCTCTATTTTAGCCAACTGTAAATAGCCGTTTAATGCGGCGTTAGGCCCTGCATGTAGCGTGGGTTTTCCCTGTAAGGTTATTAAACTCTAAATCAGGAAATGACGAATCATGATTAATTTTTTGTTTTTATTACTCGGAGTGGGCTTACTTACTATTGGTGGTGAAGCGTTGATTCGTGGTTCATTAGCTGCCTCTCAGCGTCTTGGTGTATCACCACTACTAAGTGGTCTAGTTATCGTAGGTTTCGGCACATCGGCGCCAGAATTGGTGGTTTCTGTAAATGCTGCGTTAAATCAACAACCGGATATTGCGATTGGAAACGTAGTGGGTAGCAATATTGGTAATGTTTTGCTAATCCTAGGGATATGCGCTCTGATCGCGCCGATGACCATCAAGCCTTTGGCATTGCGGCGAGATGCTGTCACTGTAGTAGCAGCTAGTATATTATTTTTGGTTTTAGTAGGCGGTAGCGCACTGGGGCGTGCGGATGGCGTGATCTTATTGATTGCCTTAGTTGCTTACTTGGTATGGGCTTATTGGAGTGAGCGCATTCATGCGCCCGCTGCGGAACTAAACAAAGCCGAAGCGGAAGAGGTTAACGCGTTACCGAAGTCGGTAGTTTGGACTGTAACTGCAGTGATAATTGGGCTACTGTTATTAATCTCAGGATCACAGGTACTGCTTGTTGGGGCTATTGGGATTGCTAAAAGCTTAGGGGTTTCTGAGGCTGTCATCGGATTGACATTGGTCGCTGTAGGTACCTCTCTCCCAGAGCTTTCAATTTCTGTGATTGCTGCTCTACGTCGGCACGCTGATGTGGCTGTTGGAAACATACTTGGAAGCAATATATTTAATTTGTTTGGGATTTTAGGAGTTTCTGCTTTACTTCAACCCCTTCCAGTTCACGTAAGAATTCTGCAATTCGACCAATGGGTCATGCTTGCATCGTCGGTATTACTATTTCTGTTTTTGTATACAGGGCGTCGTCTAAGTCGATTGGAAGGTGGAATACTCTTGGCTGCCTACGGAGTTTATGTCGGCCTAAGTTTTACTGCGTTCGGTGGTTAACGATAGATGACTGTATTCAGACACCAAGTTGGCCTAACAAGCGCCTGCAACGGACAAAGTTTCGCTGTCACCTTTTTTGCAAAAAAACACGCGAAAAGCCGCCATCAAAACTTTGCGCGCTGAGGCGGGCGTTGATGTTGGTAATAATGTTTTCATAATAAATACTTGTCTACCTTTGGGTTAATTAAAGAGCGTAATTAGCAGACCACTGCTCAAGTACGGTTTGATAGGGTTTAATGAAGTGCTGCTCAGCAAATTTGCCCTGCTTAATCGCTAATTTACTGCGTTCTTCTCGGTCATAAACAATTTGAGTTAATGAATGATCCTGGTTGTTCAAATTTGGTTGGTAGGCATTTCCTGCAACCGCATTCGCATTATAAATTTCAGGACGGTAAATCTTTTGAAATGTTTCCATGGTGCTGATGGTGCTTATCAGCTCAAGATTACTGTAATCATTAAGTAAATCGCCAAAGAAATAGAAAGCCAAAGGCGCAACACTATTAAGCGGCATAAAATAACGAACTTGTAAGCCCATTTTTTTGAAATATTGCTCAGTCAAAGATGATTCATTGGGTTGATATTCAAAACCTAACAAAGGATGTTGATTGCCGGTTCTATGATAGGTCTTGTTATCCGAAACACTCAGACAGATAACAGGTGGCTTATTAAAGTGCTGTTTATAAGTATTTGAGTTAACAAAATGTTTAAAGAAATGCTGAATTGGCTTTTTCCCTGGTTATGCTCAGCAAGCCATATACTAAAGTCATAATCTCGAAGGTAAGAAGAGAAGTTATTTCCGACAATGCCTTCAATGCGTTCGTTGCTTTGATGATCCACAATATTCGTTTTTAATACTTCAATAGATGGAAAAGTCTGGCCACTGCCTTCAATATCCATATCAACAGAAATGATTTCAAGCTCGACAGAGTAACGGTCGCCCTTTGGATTATCCCAATACGCTAAGGCATTAAAACGATTGTCGATCATCTTTAACGCGTTGCTTAAGTTCTGTTGACGGCTCTCTCCTCTGGCCAAATTAGCAAAGTTGGTGGTAATACGTGTACTGTCCGTAGGATGGTAGTTTTCATCGAGACAAATGTTCTTAATAGTAAATGTAAAATCTTTATTCATGATCACCTGGTATCCATTTTCTGTAATAAAAGCTGAATTTACTCTTTGCTCTTTATGTTCTGATTTTTCAGTCAGTAGCATTGACTGTAATACTGTCTAAAGTTAAGAGCTGAATGTGTTTTATACGTGGAAGCTTACATAAATAAAATTGATCTTATCTCATTGATCTATGAGCTTCTTTCATGAGTGGTTTAAATGACCGCTGTGCTGGGATGCTTGTCAGATAACAGTTAGGGATGTGCGTATCTTTGTGTGTTGAAAAAGAAGCTGTCTCCTTGGTTATGTACAATTACCGTTAACTATTGTGACAGTGTCACAAAAAACTAACGGCAAGAATTATATGGTTGAGGTAGCATAGCTTGAATGAAATAACGCAAGAAGGGGCGTTATCGCTGGTGGATTTTCTGACTTATTTTCTTATTTTGCTGAATCGTTTGAAATAATGGGATCTGGTCTTTCATCGTGAGGTCATCGTTAAACCTAACTGGGCCTGAATCAATTGATACAACTTCTAATACCATTCCGCATAACTAATTGATCAGATTCATCCAGTCTCTGGTACACATTTTCATTACTCTTTTAACATCACTCACAAAATCATTCCACGCATCACATACCGAATCAACGATGGATTCATAACCACTAAAACAGCGATTAGCTAAATGATGTTGACGTAACCAGCTCCAAACCTGCTCTATTGGGTTTAACTCTGGTGAATAGGGAGGAAGCTTAATAATACTCAGGTTAGTAAACTCCACAGCAATATCATCAGTATGCCACCCCGCGCCATCCATGATAACAATGGCATGTCTATCGATCGGGGTCTTATCTGATATTTGCTGTAGGTGTGAACGCATAATGTCTTTATTCACGTAAGGTACAACTATGGCTTCTGATGCACCGTTTGTGACACAGACAGAGCCAAAAAGGTAAGCATACTCAAACTGTTGCTGCTTTACCGCCAATGGACGGCTTCCTGTTTCAGCCCACAAATGCGTTGTTGTATTTTGTTGTCCAAACCTTGCTTCATCTTGAACCCATATGTCAACACTATCTAAGGCAATAGATCCTGGTATTTTAAGGATCGTTTTTATTTGGAATTTTTTTTAAAGTCTTCTTGTGCTTCAATAGATTGTTTAGGGTGCTTAGATCGAGATGTGATCCAAGAAAATCCTAACCGATGAAGTAATTTATACACACTTGATAGATGGTAGTGAACCCCAAAACTATCAGTGATATAAGATTGAATTTCAGTTCCAACTAATCGTCCGCCAGCGCTACTTTTGGCAGCATTCTTAACATAATCAATTAGTTGTTTGCATTGCGCTTCAGATAGCCGTACTGGCCGACCTGTTGTTTTTTTATCTACCAACCCTTCTAACCCGTTTTTATGGTATTGAGATATCCATTTATTGACACTTGTACGGCTAACTTTCAGAAATTTAGCAATGTCAGTACGAGAATGGCCTTCTTGAAAATGTGCTAATGCCAAATACCGAAGTTTAAGACGGACGCTTTGATGGGTTTTTGCTAATTCAGAAAAATTATGTTTTGGCATACGTTACCAATAGAGTGTAAGTAATTAATAATTAAAATCTATTAGATCACATAATTAAGCGGAATGGTATAAAAAGGTTTGTACGATAATCTGGATAGTAATGAGCCGTTAACCACTAAACCTGAGAGCACCATTTTCTATACGAAAAAGACAATTGGGTGGGTGCTAGAATGAAATAAAGATCGGTCGCTCGTGCTACTTGTGAAGAATAAGCCGGTTATGATGTATGTGTAAACAGATCTACGGAGTTATCGAAAAAGTAATCAGAAATTAATTAAATGCAAATTATTACAATTAAAAAGAGATAAGCAAGCAAAAAATTGCGCCCATAACTTTCACTAATCAAAGAAAATACCTTGATTAACACTCAGATTGCAGCACAGGGCGCTTAAATTATGTTCAGAAACGCCTGAAAGCCAGGTATATCAATGCGTAGAAGGGCATTTAAGCTAAAATGAATAACGCCCAAAACATTCTAATTTGTTTAAATCAACGGTTAATAGATCAATTTATATTCAAAATTTAGTTTTATGTTAAATACAATGAAGGGAAAAATGCCGATGCGACTATTATTTTCAGCGAGTAATGCGTTAAACAGATGGTTTAAGGCTTATCTATTCAAGTTAGCGCGTGAAAAGCGGGCGTCTGAGTAATGCAACAAAACCTATTTTAGCCGTCAAACCATTAAATCTTAATTCTGTACGGATTCGCCAGCGAAAATAATACACACAAAATACCGTGACCGTGTCACAGGTTACTTTCTCTTTCTTTTAAAATCAGCTGCTCAATAAGTTGAGTTTTTGTTAGTTCTGATTGTTTGGCCAATGCTTCAAGCGCAATATAGGCCGAGCGTGAAATATCCAGATCCAGTCTTTTGCTGGTTAGTCTTCTGTTTTCGCGTTTTTTATAGGTGCGCAAAGTTGAAGACAATCTCTCTTTTCCAAGCTTTGAAAGGTGCTTTTCTCTAAACAGCTCTATCGATTTATTATCAACAAAGGCAACTAGCCCCGCATTTTCAATTTCCTGTTTTGCAGTGCTTAAATCAATAAAGGAATCATATTTCAAGTCATTGATTTGCCGTTGAATCCATGACTCTTGAATGTCGTAATATTTACTAAATATACTCGCTACTTTTGCCATTTTCTCTCCTTGGTTATGGGTAATTATACATATCCTGTGACAGTGTCACAAAACGTAAATAGGTTTGTATTGCACGAATGAACTAACGCGAAGGGGAGTTGCGCTGGCGGGCATTCTGGTCGCGCATATTCTTGGCTTTGTGGCTGCAGTGAAAAAACATAAGCTTTCTGAATCTATTTTGCAGGCTTTGCACAGGCAGTTAATTGAGGCCATAGCTTTTATTAAGCAAGGGAAATGCCTTGATTAATACTCAGATTTCAACACAGCGCGTTTAAATTACATACAGAATCCCTTTATAGATATTTATATCAATACGTTATGTAGCTTTAATTAGAATCGAATGAAACCAGAAAATTATCTTTCTGCTTAAATAAAGAGCTATTAGATGAGTTTTTGTGCATGAAAATTGAAATTTAAACTTTAGAGGGGCTTTTTTCGTCATTAAATCAGTCAAAGCTGTTAACATGCAGCTGTACGAGAAAGATAATTACGTTTTATGTTAAATAGAATAACAATAGAAATAGGAAGTAAGAGGAATAGCGATGCAACTATTATTTTCAGCAAGCAATGCGCTAAACAAATGGCTTAAGGCTGATCTGCCAAGGCTGCCACAGGAAGAGGGTAAACAAGCGGGCGTTAATAGCTTACTAAGCGATACAACTCAAATGAGCTGGCAGGTACAAATCATTGATAATGAATATCAGTCTGAGCAGAAAACGATTATTGCTACAGAGGCCTATAGCCGTTTTACTGTATTTCTTGCAGTTGATCGTCCTCTATCCCTTGAAGCGTTAAGCGCACAATTAACCATGCAATGGCAATCGCTACTGGCGGAGATGTTAGCCGCGCGGTTAATGGCGAATGGTGATATCGCTCATCTGTTAAGCCAGTTAGAAAATATTCCTTTTAGCAGAAAATGGGTTAAAAATACCGACCGGAGCATTAACGGCCATATCACCGATGCCGGCTTATGGTTAACGCAAACCCTGCGGGAGCATAACCTAAATCGCTTGCCCGATGTGCTTGCTCAAGACTTGGCTTGTTATCTAAATAACCAGGAAAAACGCATTAAAAACCGTAAAGAGAAATTTATCCCTATTGAGCGCTTTTTAATGTATTGCCTTGAGCTCAGTAAGGGGCATGCAAAGATATAAAAGGTGGAGCACTCAAAGTCTTTAAATTGAAATTGTTGATTCGGCAAGCATTAACAACAAGCAGGGCATAAATGATTTTTTAGCTGTTAGCAGCGAATAAGCGGTAAGCTCAAGCAGTCTGTTCTGTTATTTACATTCGTTTTTTCAATCTATTTTGTGTTCGCTGAATTTATCTGTATTCAGGTTGTTTTTATTGATGAATGAACAAGGTTTAACAATAAAAGCAGATAAGGCTAGAACTATTATCGATAAGGATTAAAAAAGGTTAAGGCTAAACTGTCAGATATTGATTTAGCAAACTGAGGATATGCCGATAGATTACAGTTTAAAAAATTCTAATGCTTGCTTGTTTACAGTGATAGAGCTGAAACTTATTTAATAAAAAGAGCTAAAGACCAGCTCGTAGCTTGTATTAATCAAAGGAAATACCTTGATTAATACTCAGATTACAGCACAGAGCGCTTAAATTAAATACAGAATCAAGATATTAAGAAGTATATCAATAACTTAAATTAATTTATTTTAAAGCGAATGACGCTGGTAGCTTCTTATTTTTACTTAAATTAACGGTTAATTGCTGGGTTTGTGTGCAAAACAGCCATTTTAAAGCATTCAACAGGCAGCTGCCGCGCGAGAAAAATAATGATAACAGTATGTTATACATTTTATGTTAAATACGATTATGTTCAATAGCATGTGTTTTTATACAGCATCAGGTATAAATAAGCTAAGTTCAACAAAAGCAGGTTATCATGACTAGTTATTAATACGCTATTTAACATAATATACATTATGCGCAGTTGTATATTTAAAACAGTTAACCTTTGTTTATCTATATTAAGCCATATATTTATTAGTAATCTGCCTTTAAACTTAAAAATAACGGTTTTATGCGCCTGGTTATTTAAAGTGCTCGATTTTGCTAATATCAAAACTTGTTATGAGTTTTAGACAGTTCTCTCGTTATCTATTCTATTTCTAAAGCTCATTGTTAGATTCATTGTTATACACGGCCTGCTAATTACTCATTGAAAGATTATCAGGAATTCTGGCTGGCTTGTTTCTAACTCGGCTAAACTCAAATCCTGTCATCAATGACTTGCGCATAATACTCAGATATTAAGCCAAGCTATATATTTAAAACCAGAGTCTTGATGGCAACGCGCCTAAAAACACAGTCCCAAACAAAGAACTGACAACAACTACTTATAAAACTTATACGTAACTACTTAGAGTCTATTGTCAAAGCAATTACTCAATCTAATTCCGTTGTTTTTTATTATCCAAGCGCTTATTTACCGTTAATTTACCAAAGCTGCTCGTGGATACTTAGCCTAAACGCGGATAACACATTTTTAATATTATTACTTACTGATATTCCTACTCATACACGGGAATAACTGCTGACATGATTGCTTTTCAATTTTCCGAGGTAATCTTCTGATTACCAGTAACTTGTAAATATTAATAAATAAAAACTGCTTATAAGAATAGATTTTCTCATTAGCGAATGGCTTTGTATCAGTTCAGGATTTTATAGATAATCAATTTTTATCGTTTTAACAATCAGTTATTCACTCTGGACGGTAAAAAGCTGAGCTTTATAATACCTTCCAGATAAAAAATTATTACAAACGCCCTTTTTGCTGTTTTTACAAGGCGGTGTTCCCTATGAGTGTTGGGCCGACTTAATCGCCTCATTAAGCCAGTAACTATTTTGATTCGACTCTTTATTTTCCATGAAAATAAACCATGCAATATAATTATCTAAGTAAGCTGTTCCTACACCAAAAAATCGTTTCATCCATGTTTTCCAACGCATGGTTAAATTGTTAAGTGTTTGAATATGGTATATTTTATCAATAACTTTTTGATTATCTAAAGCAATAAGTCGTTTGTGATCGATATTAAAATCAAGCTCTTTAACGATACTTTTATAAGATAAATTACCATCTGTACACAATACTGAATCAGCAGTTAAAAGCGGTTTTAATGCGAAGCTAATTTCTTCTTTAGTATCACGCTCTAATACATGATGGTTTACTGAACCACTTCTATCTAACGCAAGTAGAATTGGAACTTCTTGACGACCTTCTCCGCCACGTTTTCTTGACTCCCTTGGCATTTTTTTAGAACCTTTGAAACTTTCAGCAACAAACGTTTCATCCGCCTCAATAATACCAACTAGTTCAGTAGGTTGATGAGCACAAGGATTTTTTAATAACCTATGCCGCCATTTAAATGCGGTTTTTAGATTGATACCAAGCGTTTTGGCTGCTGCCCTTAAAGTAGTAGACAAAATCATGCAGTTTATATATTTCAACCATTTATCTGGTTTTTTCATTCGATATAGGCTTGTTCCGGTGAGGGTGCTGAATGTTTTATGGCAGTCACGACAGAGATAACGTTGCCTTCCTTGAGCAGTAGAGCCCCATTTAGATAAAGTACGACAATGGCAATGAGGACAGCTTGAAATTTGATTTTCGTGCTTGGCCAGAACTTGACCGACTTCATCTTCAGAGAGAAGGGACTCGACTTGATGATTTAACCGTTTTAATTCAGTATAAGAAAGTTCTTTAATATGCTGTTGGCAAACAGCAAATGTAGCTTTATCCATAATATTAACCCCATGATACTTATCGCTATTATCAGTATAGATAAAGTTTCAACACTCATAGGGAACACCGCCTTTTACAACCAGTATTTCTGTAAGTCCCGTAAAAATGTGCCTTTTTACGATTATTGATGATTTTCTGGGTCTGTATCGGATCAAAAAGCTGACTTGGCGCGCAAATATTAGTCATTTAGAGTAGATTTAATACCATTATCTGCCAAATCGGCTAATATGGTCGATTTTATTTATAATGGCCATATTGTGAAATATATTTTAGCAGTTTTGTTGTTTTGTTGTTCGCTGACAAAGCTATCCGCGCAGGAAATAAAAATTTACACATGGGAAGGTTTTCTTTCTGATGATGTTGTTGCCGCATTTACAAAAAAAACCGGCCATAGCATTAAGCAATATTTTTATGACAGTGAAATAGAGCGCGATGCGTTATTAATGAATGGCCAGGCTGCTAAATATGATCTGGTGATTATTAATAGTGAAACGACAAAAAATTACGGGCAGTTAAATCTGCTGCAGCCACTGTCTTCGCTTGCCATTGCCAATACTCATTATAATGGCAAACGGTGGCGTGATGCCTGCGGTCAGTACGGTATTCCCTATGCTAAAGGCACTATGGGCATTGCCCATCGTCGTTCAGTGTCAAAAACAGAGATTAGTTCATGGCATGATCTGTTAACGCCGCCTGAAGAGCATATCGGCACAACGATGATATTTAAAAACGATATCGATACCATTGCCATTGCCCTACTCGCACAGGGATTGCAGCCCTTTACCGGCAATCAGCAGGAGTTGAAATCTGCTTATAAATTATTACAGGCGCAGTCGCAATATTTAATGGCCTATGGTTACCCGCTTACGTATGTTTTTGAACATAAGCAGTCATCAACACTGACGCTCGCTGCCGTTTATTCCGGTGATCTGGAAAATATTAAAAAAAGTACCGGACAAAATGATTGGGAATATATTGTACCTAAAGAAGGGACATTATTTTTTGTCGATTGTTTTGCCGCGCCTAGCGGTCATATGGTAAAGGAAGCCAGCAAAGCCTTTCTTGCTTTTATTAATGAGCCGCAAGTTGCTTATCAAAATGCCAGTGACAGCTGGTTTTCCACAACTAATGAAGCGGCACTGGCGCTGGCAAGTGAACAATATAAAAATGACAATGAGCTTTTTCCCGATGCTGAAACCTTACAAAGAAGTTATCCTTATCAATCTATTTCCACGGACGATCGAATTATCCGCAATAGAATTATTTCTATACTGAGCATTGCCAAGTAGCTAAATTATGAAGCTGAAGAAAAAACTTAAATACATTATATTACCGGTCATCATTATTATCTCCAGCTTGGTGACGTTCGCTTACTATAATGTCTATAAACAACAAATTATTAAAAATAAAATCACCTTACTGGATATGCAGCTTGAAAATTTATTATTGCAAGCCGAACATCAACTTATTAATTCCAAAACTTATTTGAAGCAAAAAATAGACAGTAAAGAAGCCGCCCGTATTTTTAACCGTAAAGAGCAGGGAGAGCAGCTGCCTGCACAGTTTGTGACACAGTTTTTTAATAGCTTTGTTGATAACGAGAACAGCAGTGACATGGTTGTTAATGATTTTGTTATCACTAATCATAATAGTGATTTAATTGTGCATATTAATACCCAAGATCCCTTTGCTGAGCCTGTATTAAGGCAGCAGACACAAACTATCCTGGAGCGCGTCAACAAAGAGAATAAAAGATTAGCACAATTTTATTACTTTCTTGGTGATGCTCAAGAGAATGTCTTTCCGCCCTTCTATTTGATTAGAGTCTTCTCTCGTTATCAGCTTTCTTCTAAATCTTTTTATTATAAAAATGATGATATCTATCTTATACAGGCGGAGCTGAATTTTAATTTAATAAAAAGTGAGATGCGAAAGCTTATTGCTGAACATAACGGCTATCTGCAATATAAATTAATAAACAAACGAGGCGTAAGCGACTCACTTTTGCTGACCCGCACTCCTTTTCGGCTTAATGATGAAGGGGGTTACCAGAGTAAACTACAAACGGCACCTTTTGATATTACTTTTACGCTGGACAAAAGCTATTTTAATGAAAGTTTAAATCTCTTTTTAAGCAAATACTTATTGCTCAGCCTGTTTTTAATGTTAATCACTTATTTTATCCTCTGCGCCATTATTGAGAAGCAAATTCTCACGCCTATTACTACGCTAGCGAAAAGGATCAAATATCTCGATGTCTCGCCGACGGTTGAATTGAAACGTTTGCAAAGTCACGATGAAGTCAGTGACCTTAATGACAGTTACATTAATTTTGTAAATAAAATTAATGCCTTAGCAAATAATGACAAGCTTACAGGGCTTGCTAACCGCGGCAGTTTTACGGCGCAGCTAACACAATTAAAAAATGCAGAACAAAAAAACACTGGCTATATTGCCCTCTTTTTTATTGATTTAGATAACTTTAAATATGTTAACGATACTTTTGGTCATCATACCGGCGATCATTTATTGGTTGTTTTCAGTCAAAGGTTAAAAAAAGTATTAAGGGCAAAGGTTCGTGCTAATGATAGCAGTACAATCAACAGCATCGCCAGGCTTGGTGGCGATGAATTTGTGGTGTTAATCGCTGGTTTACCTTCGCTGCAGGCAATAGAAAGTATCGGGCAGCGAATTTGTGACCTGTTTAAAGGTGGTTTCAGTATTGCTAGTGATCATTATGATGTTCATGCCAGTATTGGTATCGCTTATGCACACTCAACTGAAGGCAGCTTTAATGAAGAGGAATTATTAAATAAAGCCGATAGCGCTATGTACGCGGCTAAAAAGGACGGCAAAAATAATTTTAAACTTTTCTCATCGGCACTGGAAGAAAAAATCCGCCGGGAGAAACAGATTGAATGTGAATTAAAAAAGGCCAAAAAGAATAACGAATTGTTTTTAGTTTTTCTCCCCGCTTATACCGCATCCCCCTTTGCATTAAGAGGCTATGAAGTATTGGTAAGATGCCCTGCTCTGGCAGAAATGGGCATCGGCCCGGATGTTTTTATTCCCATCGCTGAAAAAATGGACCTAATTTTAGATATTGATTTCTGGGTAATAGAAAATGCATTTATCAAGCAGGCCGAGCTTGTCCATAAAACCGCATTTACAGGTATTTTTGCCATTAATGTCTCGCCTAAGTCTTTAAGAGATAAAGATTTCTACCCTTGCTTTAAAAAGCTTCTCGATAAATATGCGATTGCTGCCACGCAGATAAGCATTGATATCACGGAAACTTGTCTGCTGCCTAATGATAAAAAGGCCATTGCCACGCTGCATCAGCTAAAAGCATTGGGTATACAAATCGCCCTCGATGATTTTGGCGCCGGCTACACCTCGATCAGTCAACTCGTCGACTATCCTTTAGATACGTTAAAAATAGCCCGCTCCTTTGTTAAAGACAGACAGCTGACAGCGGCTGGTGACAAGCCGGCTTTGGATATTATTTTTGAGCTTGGCAAAGTTTATCAGCTCGATGTTATTGTTACCGGGATTGAAACGCAAACGGATCTTGAACATGCGCAAAAACTTGGCTGTAAGATTCTTCAGGGTTTTTACTTTTCAAAACCGCGCACTTGGAAAGAGGTGCTTAATGGCGCTTGCCTGCCGCCATTAGAGCATGTTTCTTGAGTATCTGCCGCGGTTGCGAGCCGGTTATATTCAAAGGTTAATCCCAGTCAAATTCATAATAAGCATCTATTGCCTGCTCTAAACCGCTGGAGGCTTCGATATAAAATTGTTCAAACATCTCATAGCGAATGGCAAATTTGGAAAAGTTATCAAATACGCCGACGCCATAACTGAGTTGAATTTTCGGTGCGATATAACCGGTGACGCCTACAGATTGCTCATCGCCCGTCCCTGCGGATGAAAGGGCTAAATCTTCTATACCCAGTTTGCTGCCAAGTTCATTCAGTACCCGTGCTGATTTATCGGCGCTCAGGTTAATTAACATGCTGGCTATTTGCGCGTTGCCAATACCATCCGATTCTGCCTGTAGCGATTTTCCCCGAAGAATATAGGACAATGCCTCCTGCTGCGCCATCGCCGGATCGGAGAAAACCTCTACTTTTAACTGCTCTGCCAGTCCGCTGACACGTACGCCGGCAATGACATCATCCTCGGTTTTATCGGGATCACGGATTGCTTTAATACTAATATAGGGTGAATCTAAGGGCCCTTGAAAGAGGATGCTGCTTTCCTGAAGCACAAGTTGTTGACCGAGTGCCGTATAGCTGCCATCCGCAAAACTTAACTCGCCATGTATTGTTGGGTTCTTTCTTTTACGTTTACGCACTAATAAATTACCCTGCACAGTCGTATTCAGTCCCAGCGCTTCCAGATAGAGGCGATTACCAAGATCTATACGTAAATCGATAATAATAGGTAAATCAGAGCCGGCTGCCTGACGTTCAATATCAACAACAATCACGTCCTTAGAGGGAGAGACGGCCTCTTCCGGTAGCTCTTTTACTTTTATCTTGCCTTCATTAACAAGGATCTCGCCACTGAGTTTTATCTCCTCGGAAATATGCAGATGCAGATCCGGGCTAACCAGCAGCTCGGTTGTCTCATAATCATTAACCAGCATTCGATTGGCAAAAAAGTCAATATCTCCCTGCAGCCTTGCCTGCCAGGCAAGGCTGCCTTGGATAGCGACCCTTCCCGGTATCTTGTTATTTGCAGCGCTTAGCTGCTTACCATATTCGCTGCTTATCCTTTGTTTTTGCGCTTTATTAAGCTCGCTGCTATAAAACGCGCCGTCGACAGTAGCAATGTTATTTTTTATGTCAATTACAGTATTAAGATGATGGATCTGTAGCGGCAGCCCAATAGCTGTGATAGCGCTGTCATTAATCATGGCCTGACCATTGACAATGGGGGCTTGCAGCGGCCCGGTTAACGTTAATTCTGTACGCGAGCGCCCTTCGAGCTTTTCCAGCTCCGGCAAAAATACGGCAAAGGGAGAAAAATCCGGAAGCTCGATATTAACCAGGGCATTTATTGTCGGATCAGACTGATAGGGAAATATTCGCCCTTGTACTTCACCCTTGATGAGTCCCGGCGAGTAAACCTCGGCGAAGACATTACTTTGCTCTTTATTGCCCTGTAGCTTGATTTTAAAAGTGTCGACAGGATAAGTAACCCCCCCGCTTTTAGTGGCCGCCGTCTGCGCCCTAACCTGCATGCCGTCGGCGAACACATTGATATCGAAATGCGGTTTTTCTGCTGCATGCCATGCTATTTGCGCATCGGCGAAAACCGCGCCGGTCATTTTAAAATTCTGCGGCAGCAAAGGGTCGAGGTTGCTTAATAAATAGGAATCAAGCGTCAGATCCGCTTCTCCCTGTTGGCCGACAGCCAATTTTTTAACACAAAGATTACCGCCCTTACTTTTCTCCGCACGGCTTAATGTCCAGCAATGCGGCGCGATAAGCAGCTGTTCTTTTTCCATAACAGCAGCAAAGGGGCTATCTAAGGTTAACTGCTGCTCGGCTACATTGATCCGCCCGGCCGTTAAACGGCTTAACCACTGCGTATTGTCCTGCGTAAGCTCAAGTTGTAACTCTGCGGATTGGCGGCTGCTTTGCACGGATAAGTCAATTTGATGGGTTTTAGCTTTCGCGGAGCTTTTGCTGTTCTTAACCTTGATCTGCAGATCATCAACTATTTGCTCCGCTACGGTTATTTTTTGCGCACTTAATTGCAGTACCAGGGTCGGCTTATCGCTGAGCACTGTTTCACTTACCAGCTCAAAAGCGTCTACCTTATTTGTCTGATAGCTTACTCCTTGCCCCTGTAGATTCGACTTAATGGTTAATTTCTCTTTAGGCCCCTGCACTTTTATCTCGCCGTCAATATTGCCTGAGCTATTGAGCAGCGCATGACTTAAATCAGCAATATTGAGCTTAATCGCCAGATCATTTTGTTTAGCCAGCCGGCCATTGATAACCACTTTGTTTTCAGCATTATTCACGGTAACTTTGTGAAAAGCGATACCCTTTTTATTATTTCCCGATACCGTTCCTTGCAGCGCAAACGGACGCGCTAAAAACTGACCATTAATATCCATCTTCGGAATATTAAATTGCCAGGAGAGCTTGTTTTCCTGATCCCGCTCTAGCTGCAGATCTTGTTTAATCAAGCCGGAAAAAGTACCCGTATAGTCGCTATTCAACTCGCTTAAATCGAGATTCTGCATGGCCAGCTGACCGTCCCATTTTATGGCCTTGCGCCATTGTAAAAGCCCGTTTAGCTTTGCCGTGCCGTTTAAGGTTTTCAGCAGTAACTGTTTAACATTAAATTCCTGCAGATTGCCCCGGCCCGTTAAACTCGCCTGGCCTGAGGGTAAGTTTTCCAGGCGATAGTCACTATCGAATTTAATTTGGTAATCATTGCTTGTGCCCTGACTGTGCAGCACGCCTTGTTGTGATGCATATTGCGCTTTTCCTGTCAGGGGCCAGCGCAGTTTCTGCCACTCAAGGGTAACATTGTGCGGCAAATTTTCTGCAGACAGGTCGACTGCTGCCGTTAACTGCATGGACAGCTTATTTGATAGCAGCAGCTCGGTTTTTAACCGTGAAAAGTCGCCAGAACTTTTCAAATCATAACGCTGCCCGGCTAAGAGTTGCGCGGGCTGAAGCTGTTGAATCGATTTTAGCTGCCCTTTGAGCTGTATATCCAATGGGTAATACCCCGTGAAGTCTATCTCGCCACTAAGTTGCAAGTCTGTTTCCGGTAAATTCAGCTTTAGGGAATGAACGCTTAACTGCGACTGTAAAAAGTTCAGTTCAGTGGTTAATGAGTTAACGGCCAGCAGCTTTTCCTCGCCCTGCTTAAGGGTAAAGTCCGTCACTTCTAAAGGTGCAATATAAAGATTAAAAGGCAGCATAATCTGCGGAAGATTTTGCGCTGTTACTAAGGCCGGTATGCTCTTCGCTAGCTGATTATTCGGCAACGGCGTTATCGGCGGCGCGGCTTGTGCCGGCAGTGTCAGCAATAAGCCGGCAATACTACTGCTCAGCTTGATATCTTGTTTTCGCGCATTCGCCTCTAGATGCAACTTATTAAGATCAACTTCGATATCATTAAAAGCAAAATGGATATTGTTTAAATTAATGGCTTTAATGATGATATCCATAGGCAAGGAAAATACAGCGCTAGCCGTCTTATCTGTTTTATCCGCTGTAGCACCACTGGTGGTAATGATGATTTTGGCATTGCTGATATCCAGTTGTTGTAAACAAAGAGTATTAAATAAACAGGACCAGTCAAAGCGATAACTAGCCGATTCAATTGCAATGTTAGTCTGCTTATCAAGCCAGCTTATATTGCTAAAAATCGGTGAATGGAGAAAAGTACCCTGCTCAAGATCGATAGATAAACGCGGCTCAATCTGCTCGGCAATACTCAGGGTTAACTGATTGCCTGAATGGGTAAATAACAACGCCGAAATAAGCAATAAAAGCAGTAATACGCAGCTGAGCACAGCAAAGAGCAATGATTTAATAACTTTTAATGTTTTTAAACGTCGGCTCATAGTTCTGGACCTATCATAAAATGGAATCCCAGTGAACTGGTGTCTCTGGTAAAGGGTTTTGCCAGGTAAAATCGAATTGGCCCGATAGGGGATGCCCAGACGGCACCTAATCCGGCGCTGCTGGAAATATTTTCAGAAAAGTCGTTGGTTGCCGTACCCACATCGCTAAATACTGCCAGTTTCCAGTTTTTACGCAGCACAATACGGTATTCCAAGCTGGCAACGGCTAAATAACGACCACCAAGTAGAAAACCGTCTTCATCCTCCGGAGCAATACTTTCATAACTATAACCTCTGATGCTTTGGTCGCCGCCGGTAAAAAAACGCATCGAGGAAGGAACATCCTCAATAGCGTCAGCATATATGGCGCCTAACTCGGCATAAGTGACCAGCTGGTGGCGGTTATGATTGCGCAGTACTTTTATTTTCCCGTAACCTTTAATCAGATCATCACTTGAAAACCATAAATCATCCGATGCTTCTAAGGAAATAAAGCGACTGTCTCCCCAAACCGGATTCATACCGCCGCGACTGCGCGTTTTTCTGAAACTGATACCGGGCACAATCAGTTGCGTTGAAAATTTATCCTGCCCCTGAATACCTGACTCATAATCATACTTGACAAAGAGCGTACGCAACCAGTTATCAGATAACCGCTGGTGGCGACTAAAAGTAACAAGATATTGATCCGTCTCTGTGTCATTTTGTGCGACCCGTTTATAGCCGGTTTGAATGGAAGCGTAGTCATACAGGGGATCGCTAAGCGGTATTTTATAGGCGAAAGAGGCTTCTTGTTCAGAAGTTGAAGCGCTGATATTGGCATCAATGGAGTGGCCTTCGTTATTGACCCAGGGGCGCAACCAGCGAATTTTCCCGCGTACTCCTTCATCTGTGCTGTAACCAAGCCCGACATCAAAAGAATTTTTCGGGCGCATATTAGCAATAACATGCAGCGGAATTTGTACCCCTTGTTTATCTTGAATAAGGGGGAGAATATTGATATTACTGAAATAGCCGGAGCGGCTTATCTCGGCATTAAATTTACTCAAGACTTGAAAGTCAAAAGGATCACCGCTGACAAAGGGTTGTAATGAGCGAATATATTTTTCCGCAGGGAGCTCTGAGTCAAAGCGCAGCTCACCGAATTGATAACGAACCCCGGTATTAAACCACAGGTATACCTCTGCACTGTTGGTTTTAGAAGTGACTTCAACAAGAGATTTATCATATTTCGCATCAAAGTAGCCGCGTTGCTGGGCAAGGCTTTTCAGGCTGTTTTTCGCCTTTTCATAATCACCATGATGCAAAGGTGCATTTAATTTAAGCGGGAAGTCTTGCAGTAGCGCTTTAAATTTGGGGTCATTTTTTCCTTCGCCGGTTAATTGTACACTCAAGCTGCGGATGCGGGTTTGTATGCCCGGGTTGATATCAATAACCACCCTTTGCCGGCTGCTCTTCCCCGACACTTCGGTGCTCAGTTTCGCGCGATAATAACCCAGCGCATTTAACGCTTCTTCGGTTGATTCTTCAACGCGTTTTAAATAGCTTTGATTAGCCGCGTTTTGCGGCTCGGGCAGTTTTTGTAAAAACACCCTGATATTTTTCTTAACCTCTTTCTCCACGCCATTAACTTCGAATTCCACGGCGAAAGCTGTCGAATTATTGCAAATAATTAACAGTAGAAAAAAAACAAGCTTGAAAGTAGGCATTATAAGACTTATTGAAGACCTCTTTAATTGTACTGTTACGGCCAATAAACAATTTTAGTCAAAAAATATCATTGCGACTGTGATTTGACACTTTCATTGATAATCTTTTTGCTAATAGTGCAGCATATCAATAAGGGTAGCAATAAAACAGCGATGCGTTCACAGCTACCCTTATAAGTAGCTGTGCATGGCTAAATAGAATAGTTTACAGTGCCTGCAATGCGGCAATACGTTTCTCAATAGGAGGATGCGACATAAATAAACCGCCGCTGCGTTTACCGGAAATACCAAAGGCCATCAGGCTACCTTCCAAGTGCGGCTCAACTCCTTTTTGTAAACGCTGCAGAGCAGCAATCATTTTCTGTTTGCCGACTAAACTTGCGGCGCCTGAATCAGCGCTGAACTCACGTTGTCTGGAGTAGTACATAACAATAATGCTGGCCAGAATACCGAAAATAACTTCTAGCACCATAGTAATGATAAAGTATGAGAATCCATGTCCGGAAGACTCTTCATCGCTGTTGCTAAAGAAGTTATCGATAACCCCTGCCAATAAACGTGCAATAAAGATCACAAAGGTATTCACTACGCCTTGAATTAAAGTCAGCGTCACCATATCCCCATTACCGATATGGCTGACTTCATGCGCTAAAACAGCTTCCGCTTCATCACGGGTCATGTTTTCCAGTAACCCGGAGCTGACAGCCACTAAGGATTTATTTTTAGTCATGCCGGTGGCAAAGGCATTCATATCCGGGGCATGGTAAATGGCAACTTCCGGACAACTAACACCCACGGCTTTAGCCTGCTTAGCCACAGTATCTACCAACCAGCGCTCTGTTTCATTGCGGGGGTGCTCAATCACTTGTGCCCCTGTACTGCGTTTAGCAATCCATTTCGACATAGCCAAAGAGATAAATGCACCACCAAAACCAAACACAGCAGCAAGAATAAGTAACCCGCCGGTACTGCGCGAATCGACGCCGGTAAATGCAAAAATAAGGTTTAAGACAATACCCAGCACTACAATAACCGCTAAGTTAGTCGCTAAAAATAGGATAATACGTTTCATTTACACCTCAAAGTTAAAACTAGTTACAGGACATAATATGACTAAACTTCGAATTTGCAAGAAATTAATTTAAATAATTGCCATCAAGGTAATTTTAATCTATCGTGGATTTTTTATATAAATATGCAGGAAAAAAAATTATGGCTCTAGCAAGTGCTCGACATATCTTAGTGAATTCAGAAGAAAAGTGCCTGGAACTTAAACAGCAAATTGAAGCTGGCAGTGATTTTTCTGAACTGGCAAAAAAATACTCCTCTTGCCCCTCTGGCGCGCAAGGCGGTGAATTAGGTGAGTTTGGTCCGGGAATGATGGTACCTGAATTTGATAAAGTAGTTTTCAGCGCCCCCGTCGGTGTTGTTCAAGGCCCGGTTAAAACACAGTTTGGTTACCACCTGTTAGAAGTAACAAGCCGTAACGATTAACAAGCTTGCCGTTTCTTTCCGACTTCAGCTTGGGAAGTATTACTTTAGCTGCTGATACTATTATCGGCAGCCATTCTCTTACCTCAACCTGCACAAATACCCATCCTGCTTTTCATCGCTAATAATGGCACAGTGGCTTTTAGCAAAGCATGCCACGCACAATGTTAATTTTAAACTAAGCTATATTATTAAAAACAACTGCACTTTAAAATTTTAAATGTGATCAAGATGTTACATTGATGTTAATATTTAATTTATACTAGCGGCTACTTATGTCATAGTAAAGACAAAGCGACACGGAGGTGCAATGAAAGTGAAGTTGAACAGAAAGGTTTTACTGGGCTTATCGGCTGCGGCGGCGGTTATTTTACTGCTCCTGCTTTTTAGCACCGATATGGTGTTATTTGACCCCAAAGGAACCATAGGCCTGCAGCAGGAGAATTTAATCATTATCTCCGTGCTGCTGATGGCGATTATTATTTTACCGGTGCTGTTTATGGTGGTTTATTTCCCCTATAAATATCGCCATTCCAACCACAATGCAGAATATAAACCCAAATGGGAACATTCAACCAGAATTGAGCTTGTAGTTTGGACTGTACCTTGCCTGATTATCCTGGCACTGGCTTCTATTACCTATAAAACCGCCTACTCGCTGGATCCGCGTAAAGAAATTATAGCCGAGCAGCCGCCGCTTACTGTGCAGGTTGTTGCCATGAACTGGAAATGGCTGTTTATTTACCCCGAACAACAAATTGCCACCGTCAATGAGCTGGCAATGCCCGTTAATCGCCCGGTCAGGTTTTTGGTGACCTCAGATAGCACCATGAACTCATTTTTTATTCCTCAGCTAGGCAGCCAGGTTTACGCAATGGCCGGCATGGAGAACAGAATGAATTTGATGGCCACTGAGCAGGGTATCTATCGCGGTATATCGGCAAACTACAGCGGCAATGGTTTTGCCAATATGCGCTTTAAAGCACATGTTGTTGATGAAAATAGCTTTAACCTTTGGCTGGATAAGGTTAAATCAGCAGACAAGACATTAAATGATAATGCATATGCCTTGCTGACCGCGAATGCCAAGGAGCAAATTAAGACCCCTCATCCCGTCACTTATTTTTCTTCGGTGGATCCGCTGAGATTCAAAGATATTATAGAAAAACACTCAGGAGTCCAGAATGGCTTATAAAGGAGATGTCCATGCCGAGCCGGATTTAATATTCGGCAGATTAAACTGGGATGTTATTCCCTTTAATGATCCGGTTATTGTACCCGTGATGCTAGCTGTAGTATTAGGCGGGATAGGTTTGTTGGGATTAATTACTTATCTTGGCAAGTGGAAGTATCTATGGCAGGAGTGGTTTACCTCTGTCGATCATAAGAAAATCGGTATCATGTATATTATTGTCGCCCTGGTGATGATGGTACGTGGCTTTTCTGATGCCATACTGATGCGCTCTCAACAAGCAGCTTCAACCATCGATGCTTCCTACCTTCCTCCTGAGCATTATGACCAGGTCTTCACAGCCCACGGGGCGATCATGATTTTCTTCGTCGCCATGCCGTTAGTCGTTGGTTTGATGAATGTGATCGTTCCTTTGCAAATTGGTGCCCGGGATGTTGCTTTTCCATTTTTAAACTCTTTAAGCTTCTGGCTATTCGTTGCCGGCGCTATTTTAATCAATATCTCGCTGTTTGTCGGTGAATTTGCGGCAACGGGATGGCTGGCCTACCCGCCACTATCGGGAATGGAATACAACCCTTGGGTCGGCGTTGATTACTGGCTATGGTCGCTGCAGATCTCCGGCATAGGTACCCTGCTGACCGGGATCAACTTTGTTGTGACTATTATACGGATGCGTGCGCCGGGTATGAAGCTGATGCAGATGCCTGTTTTCACCTGGACCTCTCTGTGTTCCAATATATTGATTATTCTTGCGTTTCCAATACTGACGGTGACCCTTACCCTGCTCACCTTAGATCGCTATATCGGCACCCATTTCTTTACCAATGATCTCGGTGGCAATCAAATGATGTATGTCAATCTGATCTGGGCATGGGGACATCCGGAAGTGTATATTCTGGTGCTGCCCGCCTTTGGTATCTTTTCCGAAATTACCGCAACCTTCTCGCGTAAGCGCTTGTTCGGCTACACATCTTTAGTCTGGGCAACTGCGGTTATCACCATACTGTCGTTTATTGTCTGGCTGCACCACTTCTTTACCATGGGCGCCGGCGCAAGTGTCAACGCCTTCTTTGGTATTGCGACCATGATCATATCCATTCCCACCGGGGTTAAGATCTTTAACTGGCTGTTTACCATGTATAAAGGGCGCGTTGAGTTTAGCGCCAGCATGTGGTGGACCATCGCGTTTCTGTTCACTTTTACTATCGGCGGCATGACAGGTGTGATGCTGGCCATACCCGCCGCTAACTTTGTGCTGCATAACAGCCTGTTTGTGATTGCGCATTTTCATAATGTGATTATCGGCGGCGCGGTATTTGGCTACTTTGCCGGTTTCACCTACTGGTTCCCGAAAGCGACAGGTTTCACACTCGATGAAAAACTGGGTAAGATTTCCTGTGCGTTGTGGACGATCGGCTTCTTTGTTGCCTTTATGCCGGTTTATGTACTTGGCTTCAACGGCATGACACGGCGTTTAAATGTCGCCGATAATCCCGAGTGGGCGCCGCTGTTATGGATTGCAGCATTTGGCGTGTGCATTATTGCAGCAGGGATAGCGACGCAATTCTATCAAATTTTTGTTAGCATTCGCGATCGCAACAAGAACCGTGATCTTACAGGCGACCATTGGCATGGCCGCACATTGGAGTGGGCAACTTCTTCGCCGCCGGCATTTTATAACTTTGCCACACTACCGAAAATCCATGATCGCGATGAGCACCACTATCGTAAAGAGCAGGGCTTAGCCTATCAGCAACCGGCAAATTACCAGCCTATCCATATGCCTAAAAACACCTGGGCCGGCGTGGTAATCGGTCTGCTTTCCGTGCTCTTCGGTTTTGCCTTTGTCTGGCATATCTGGTGGTTAGTGATTGCCGGCTCCCTGGCCATGCTCGGAGCCTGGGTTGCTTACAGTTTCCAACGCAGCAAAGATTATTATGTGCAAGCAGCAGAAGTTGCAGCTATCGAGAATACCCATCTGCAACAGGTCTATCAAGCAAGGCCTGATTACTATCAGCAGCACATTAAACCGGCCAGAAGTTAAGGAAATTATTATGAGCAGTATAGAAACAGCTAAGCTCAATGAATCTATGGAAATGGTTGATGATCAGCATGCTGATCATCACGATGCCGGCGGTGATACCCTTTTTGGATTTTGGATTTATATCCTCAGCGACTGCCTGCTATTCGGCACACTGTTTGCCACCTATGCGGTATTTTCCAACAGTTTTGCCGGTGGTATTGAACCGAAAGCACTTTTCAGCCTTCCCTTTGTGTTGGCTGAAACCGCCCTGCTGCTTTTCAGCAGCTTTACTTTTGCTATTGCCATGCTCAAGGCGAATAGCGAGCAGATGCCGGAGATGAAACGCTGGCTAGGCATAACTTTCTTACTGGGTTTATCGTTCCTGGTAATGGAGCTTTATGAGTTTTACCACTTCAGCCATGAAGGCGCGACTTTTGACAGCAGTGCCTACTGGTCGGCATTCTATTCCCTTGTGGCAACGCACGGACTGCATGTCTTTGCCGGCCTGCTGTGGATGATCATCTTATTCTTTCACTTTAAGCGTGATGGCTTTTCGAAAGATAATAAAGTTCGTTTAGCATGTCTGAGTTTGTTCTGGCACTTTCTGGATATTATCTGGATCTGCGTCTTCAGTGTGGTTTATTTAATGGGGGTATTGTAATGAGTCAACTTTCAGAACAAGGCCAGGCGCATGGCAGCGCCAAAGAATATATCAACGGGCTTATTTATTCACTGCTGCTGACTGCCATTCCATTTTTTCTGGTAATGGCGGAGATCGGTTCCACGCAGTTTATCGTTGCCGCTATTATGATCTGTGCTGCGGCACAGATCCTGGTGCAGCTGGTTTTTTTCCTGCATATGAACACCTCATCGGCGCAGATTTGGAATACCAGCTCGGCGGTCTTTGTGGTGCTTATTGTTGCCATTATTCTGCTCGGTTCACTGTGGATCATGGAGCATTTAAATCACAATATGCTGATGGGACACTAAGCGGAGCTGCTGATGATCAAGCCCTATTTACAACTGACCAAACCCGGTATTATTCGCGGCAACCTGGTTGCTGCGGCTGGCGGTTTCTTTCTTGCCTCGCAGGGACAAATTGACTGGCTATTATTTTTTGCCGTCTGTCTCGGCACCACGCTGGTCGTGGCTTCCGGTTGTGTCTTTAACAACTATATAGATAGAGATATCGATAGTGTTATGCAGCGTACCTGCCAGCGCGAGTTGGTGCAGAAAGTTGTGCCTGTGTCTTGTGCGCTGCTATGGGCGGTGCTGCTTGGCATTAGCGGCTTTGCGATTTTGTTTTACTACACTTCTGCAGCGGCCTTTGCCTTTGCCGTGCTCGGTTTTGTTGTTTATGTGGGTTTTTACAGCCTTTACTATAAACGCCATTCGATTCACGGTACCTTGATAGGCGGCCTATCCGGTGCCTGCCCGCCGGTTATCGGCTATTGCGCGGTCAGCCCGCAGTTTGATCTTGGTTCTGCCATCCTTTTTCTAACTTTCTGTATCTGGCAAATCCCGCACTCTTATGCCATTGCCATTTACCGCTTTGACGACTATAAAGCCGCAGCCATTCCCGTTTTACCTATTCAGGCCGGTATCGCGCGTGCCCGCTATCATATAATCGCTTATATTATTGCCTTTGCGATTGCCTCGCTCGCCCTTACCTACTTAGGTTATGCGGGCAGCTGGTATGCATTGGCCATGGGCTTATTAAGCTTATATTGGTTATATATCGCTAAAGTAAGCTTTCAGAAAATGTCCGCTGAGCAGTGGGGAAAACAATTAATGCTGTTTTCGATTATCTGTATTATGGCATTTTGTCTGCTGATCTCCATTGATTTTGCTCACCCGCAAAGGTTTGCAGAGCAGCTTGCCGGACTACCTATAACGCTTTCACAGGAGCTGCTGCAATGAAAAAAAATCCGGTTCGCCTGATACTTCTTTTAGGCACGCTTGCTATTGCCGGCATCGTCGCACTTTACCTCAGCACCACGACGCTGCCCATTGGTGAAAAAGTCCCGCAATTTAAAGATCTCGGCGGGCGCTTTCAATTAGATAGTGTAAAGGGCAAGATCGATTTGCAAGAATACCAGGGTAAGGTTGTCATCTTATACTTTGGTTTTTTAAACTGCGCCGATGTCTGCCCTTTATCTATGGGCGTTATGTCTGCGGCACTGAAAAAACTACCCGCTGACATCTATCCGCAAATACAGGGATTTTTTATCAGTGTCGATCCGGATAGAGACGATCTGCAGGCGCTCAATGATTTTGCGCAATATTTCGATCCGCGCATTCTCGGGCTGACCGGCACAAAAGAAGAGATCAATGCGTTGACTAAACAATATGGCGTCTACTTTGACCTTGTCGATATGGAGTCATCGCAGCTCGCTTATACCGTTGACCACTCATCACGTTTTTATATTATCAACCCCAGCGGCCAGTTAGTGGATGTCATGAGTCACACTACAACGCCGATCGAGTTAGCTGCACGCATAGAAAGAGTTATAAAAGGATAAATTATGAAAAAAATAAAATGTATTTTGCTTTTGTTAGTATCTTTTGCCCCCTCATTAAGTTATGCCGATAGCCATGGAATAACGACATCCGCTGCTGTGCGCGCATCACAAAGTCAGCAAGTTGATTCAGCTCTGCTGATCGAAAATACGCGCGCTAAAAGTACTATTCCGGGAGTAAAGGTGAGTGCCGGATACCTTAAACTGACCAATAACAGCCAGCGTACTATGCACTTTATTGCCGCTCAAACTCCTGCTGCCAAATATACCGAGTTTCACCAAATAGTGATGCGTGACAATAAAATGGCGATGCGTAAAGTTGACAGCATAGAGATAAAAGCGCAACAAAGCTTTGAGTTTACAGAAAATGGCTACCACCTGATGTTTATGGAACTCAAACAAGCCTTAAAACCCGGTGAGTCGATAACCTTAATCCTTACTGAGGATAATGGCCAAACTTATGAGATAGAATTACCCATAGTGATGATGAAGTCTTATTAAGATGGGTTTTTTATGAAAAACGCCCTGATATACGTCTGCTCCGCTTTTCTGCTCAATGTTTGGACACAAGCTGCCGCGCAGACATCAATGGATGTCATCACTGAGCAGTATAATACGCCCTGCTCTACTGAATTACGGCAGTTGGCGCAAACAACCCTTAAGCAGAACCCGCATCGCATGCTTGCCTATAATGAAAAAGAGAAGGATCGGCATCTGTTTAATGCACTGGCGGTAAGCAGCTATCGCGATCGCGACAGTCACGTCACTTTTCATGGCGTAAAAAATGCTTTTGGCAGTTGTGACATCTCGGTCACGGAAAGTTATATACTGCAGACATCATGTGCCGATGCCCGTCATGAAGCTTTCAGTAAATGGGACTTTCAAGGCAAACTCAACAATCGTACAATGGTATTAAAAAGTCGGCGTATTAAAGGCAAGCAGGCTTTTTTAACCGAGCAATTCAGTACCCTCTGCCTGGTCACCACACGACAAGTTATCCATAACCCTTCTTAAATAAGTGATTTAATCAAAGGACGTCCCATTTTCCTTGGCTATTTTTGTGCAATACCATTGCATCAAAAATGGCGGCAGCAAGGTTGTTAGCGCAATGACAATCACCATAGCGGCGTAAACTGCGTTGTTGAAAAATGCCGCTTTCTCTGCCGAGTTCAGCAAAAATAAGGCCGACCTCGCCGCGGGGGATCATCGCCAGCCCCGCCATCCAGGGGGTTGATCGTTTACCGGGATTATTGTGTGGATAACAAATTTGCAGAAAGTGAGAAATTGGATGTTTATTACTTTGCTAATGCTGTTGGTAAGGTTTTTTTTAAGTTGTAGGTTGGGGCTGTTTGTTTTTTTTAAATAGACATCCCGATAGAATGCGCTTTGCTAAATTTAGGCTGTAAGTGCCGTTGAGTTAACGCTCTTGCTGCCTTTCGCGGCGAGTCCCTGCTGCACAAAGCTGGAAAAGTAGTCGAGTGCTTTTTGTGCCAGCGCTGGCAGATTATCAAAATCAATATTGTCAAGCAGGTTTTTTATCTCTAAACCGAGTTCGGTATCACCTTGAATGGATAAACGGCGCTGAAAAAATAGTGTATCCGGGTCCTCTTTACGGCCGGCTATTAAAATAAACTCGTTAGCGGAGCCCGAAAAGACAATATCTTCCTGTTCGCAGTGCTCGGCAATAATTAACTGCTCTTCAGCAAAGCTCAAGTACCAGGTTAATTTTCAGATCCGTGACAACAACTTTTAACCATTTATCTTCTAAAAAGTCCAGATCACCGTCTTCAATCGCTTCACAAAAAATTCTTGCTAATAACTCTGACAACAGCTTTTTCTGCAGCGCAAAAGGAATCTGCGCGCTGGGCAGAGAAAGCACTTTAGGTCCATTAACGACTAACTGGTGATGAAGATTTGCAAAAATAGATTTAGACATAAGGTTGCTCATTGAAAATAAAGAAAAGTTGTATATTAAACCTACTACAACGAGAGAAAACAAGCGGTTAAATAAAGATAAAGGCTTATCTTATTTTAAATCAATAAAATCATCTAGATGTTTTTTTACAATCACATGACTTGATACAGTTTGGAGCTTTAATGGAACTTCTTTGCCCCGCCGGTAGCTTACCTGCCTTAAAAACAGCCATTGATTGTGGTGCCGACGCCGTTTATATCGGTTTAAAAGATGATACGAATGCTCGCCATTTTGCAGGCTTAAATTTCAATGAAAAAAAACTGATAAAAGGTGCACAGTATGTCCAGGATCACAATAAGCACCTGCATGTTGCGATCAATACCTTTGC
>CAXXRV010000006.1:0-9696 GCA_963674525.2 uncultured Psychromonas sp.
GATGGATGTTCAGATGACCAGGCTTCTGAAGATAATGTTTCAGATGAAGGATGTTCAGATGACCAGGCTTCTGAAGATAATGTTTCAGATGATGGCTCTTCGTCAGATGACCAGTAATCGCTCGACATTGTATATTTTTCATAAATATCAAAGCAGTACCATCTCTGATCGTACAATCTTTTATAAGCGACAAACAGCATGCCAGGCTCTGCATAATCTATTGCATAGACCGGGCATTTGATATCAACCATAAACAGCGAGGATCCTTCAACGGCCAGTGTTTCATTAGCTACATAAAACGTACCAACAAAAGTATCATCTGTACCGACACCTTCGATAATCTCCCCCCAGAAGAAAATCACATCTGAGCGAACCGCCTGCTCCGCCTGGATCATTATCGCTCCATCCGGCTTACCGCTTCTTTCAAGCTGCGATTTGCGATTGATATTGTCACGCTGCAGTAAACTCACTAGTCTTTTAATACTCCGTTAATCTTATCCTGGATCAAAGCTGTTACATCATCAAGCTTTTCGAGCGTTGCATCTATCAAGGCCCCAGTGCCGTGAATCGTTACGCTCTTAGTAAACGCAAACAACAATCTGAACTTTCCTCGTTTACCGTTCTTGCGTCCAAACAGCAGCTGCCCGCCTTTGCGAACAAAGAATCCGTCATCCACCTGGCGAGGTGAGGTAAACCTGGGCACTCCGGACGGCGTGAAGTTTTCTCCTGCAGGGATGGCCAGGTACTTGCCTTTCTTTGGAGTGATCGTTTTAGTCTCATCGCCAAGCAGCCATTTGTACTGATCAACATTGCTGCCGTCAGGAATACCAATTGATACGCTATTAGCATTCTGTTGCCAGCTCATAACTGCACCAGCCAGCATCCCGCTGCGTCGCTTAAGATACTGACCACTTAAGTATTCGCTGACTACATGACCGGCGATCATCTGTCCACCTTCAGCCAGGCCATCACTGGCAGCCTCAAATATAGATCTGCCGCGCCCGATCATATCCTGCTCGAACGTCCGCCAGCCGTCACCAAGTTCTATCATCTGCATTATAAACAGAACCCTCCAGGATTACGGTAAGGCTCCAACACTTTCAACACTTCCGGCAGAAATGGCTCCAGCTTATGCAGCTCAGAATTGCCACCATCAAAACTCTCGCCTTTGCTGCCTGGACTATTCCTGCCGGTAAACTCGCATATGCATTGTTTGGCCGCCGCACCTCTAAGAGATTCCGGCACCGCCATCTCTCCAACACCAGGCGTATCTCCAGCGGCCGTATAGCCGCCACGGTAAACGATCTGCACACCATCCGACCACGAAGGCCAGTTGCAATTAAGTCGCTGTATAACGCCAATTAAACCATTTTTAACAATACGGTAATCAGTGTTTAAAGTAAGAGCAGTTGCACTATCGAAATCATAGGTAAACGATTCCTTGATACTGGTAACCGACACAATTGGCCAGGCGTTAACGTGGACCATGCTACCTGGCCCCTGGTGATACTCCGTAAGGTTGCCAACAATAAACTTACGGCAGCAGAACTCCTCGAACTGTGCCGTTACGCTCGCCGCAAGCTCGGCCAATACAGCGTCATTACCGCTCCCGGTTTCGCCCATTATCGTTTTTATTTCAGCTACTGTACAAAGCATAATATCTCTTTCTATTAAGCTACTCTTGGCTTTCTGCCTGCTGTCAATACTTTATGTAAAGAATTGTCATTGAATGTAAGATGAACACAACCGACAGAAGGTTTACCATTAACACTATTTCCAAATATATCTCTGGTAACTTTTATTGCATTAGCGGTATCTGTACCAGCCTTATAAATATTGCCAAAAGGTATAGGTGACAGTCCATCAGCGTCAAGATCAGGAGTTGCATTAACCGTGTTTGAGCCCGTAGCATGACTACCGTATTCAACAATTGCATTTTCGTACATATTATAATCAGAAGTAATTCTGTCATTTCCTGAACTGCATAGATGGTTATGAGAAACTGCATCAATAATGTTATTATAGCTATAACACAAACCTTCACCGGTAGTTGTACATGACGTCCTAAAGTCAATGCCACGGTTAACGTCTTTAAAGTAATTATTGTGTACATACCATATCTGGTGAGCATCAGTCGCATCAGGAATATAGGCTGCTGTACATAACCCCTCAAGATAATTATAAGCGATTACACACTCAACAGCAGTACTACAAGTCGGTTGGCAAATCACTTCAATAGTGGTACTACCGGCACCTTCTACAGTTATATGATTACCAACAACTCTACATGCGGTCTCGCCTTTCATATAAATTTGATGGTCAGATAAGCTTCCAACAGTAACAACGCAATATTCAAGTTTGGTAAAACTTAGAATTACACCTTCAATATATGCGCCATAAATAGACACGTTTGCACCAGTCACAAATTCAACCGCTTTTAAATCGGTAGAATAGGCAACCATACTTCCACCGTAAACATTAACGTCAAATCCCTGATGTCCGGTAACTGCCTGATCGTTCGCTCCATCGCTATTGACCTTGCAATCACAATTATACAGATTAACAATAGATTCACTTTCAGCTATTCCGCTATCTTCAGCTTTTGTTGATACGACATCTGAACCAGCAACAGTGCCATTTTCAAACTTACAATCATAAGCATCAAGTTTTGTCACATTGCCATTATCGACAATCGTAATCGTGTTTCCAGCTACCGTTTGCCCAGTATTATATAAACTTGATCGCCTTAGAATGAACGTTCCATTGCAAAACATATTGACAGTTGAAGCATCTATGTCTGGTATTATGCCTACTCCATCTGTTAAGTTGCCAAGGTCATCAACGTCCTGAACAAAATTTTCAAGGATAACTAAATCTGAAGCATTATCAAGAATACTGCATATTCTGACATTAATTTGGCGGTTTGGATTGTCAGTTGTAATATAAACTCCACCCTTTGGAGACAAGATAGTTGTATCTTTAGCGATATCAGCAGTAACCAGAATAACTCCTCCAGTAGAATCAAGACTTCCTGCTGTCCTTACTCCACTCTCAAGATAACCAGCCAGAGCTTTAAGCTCTACTATAGTCGTACATTCAATCGCTTCTGAGGTATCAACCTGGTCACGATTAATATACATCTTAATATTTGTGGTGGCGTCTGCATCACATGTAACATTACCAAGAATAGAGACTAATTCTGGATCCTGAACAATAAGATCTATATACGCAGGTATAGCAAAATCTGAAGTGTCAACGAGCCCGGCTGGCAAATTTACTGTAATTCTATTAAATTTATCACGGCTCGAAAACCTGCCATCAACATATTCAAGAACAGCACTAAGATTGCCAAAATCTGCAACGTTGCCATTAGCATTAGTTTGAACGTTATAATTATTACCTACTATATGGCTACCAGTTGGAATTTCTACATAGTCAGAAAAACCGAATTCATTAACCACAGATTCAGGCAAATTATAAACATTACCAGACTTCAGTATTCGCTTATCATTAGTGAAAAATTCACGTTTCATATATACAAGCTTGTTAGCCATAATCAACCTCGTTTAATTCTAATATTCAGCCTCGCCGTTCGGCGTTACATTAACTCTTAGTTCTTAACTTTTACTTCTTACTTTCTTCCACCGGTTCAACCGTATGATAGCTGCCTGGCGTAAGCTTATCGCAGCTATAGCAATGCTGCCACTTGCCCTTGCCGTTCTGGTATGCATAGCCCACCTGACCTCGCTTAGTTACCAACCGCTGGATTTCCTTCAGCTTAGCTTCTGGTAGCGGATCCAGTTTACCATCACCACTATTATTTTTAGGCTCAGCTTTTTTGTTTTTCTTGCTGCGTCTCTTCAGCGGCCTGCCCAGTGCATCAACAACACTAAAGCTGCCTTTCGGCAACTGCTTAATGACAGACATGCCCAGGTCATAGCTGCAGCCGATAAAGAACTGGCCGACATTTTTATTCATTTTGATTTTCATTTTATTTACCTCAAAATTGCGGAGCTCTCAAAGAGAGAGCCCCGCCTCGAATTACGTAGAGCCTTCAGGCTGTTGTATTTAAACCTACGCTGTCACCAGCTCTGTTAACCCCATCGCCGTCGCAGACTGCTCAACAAGTCCTTCAGCTTTACCTAAGATAGCAATAGCTGACATGTTTGCACCCGTAGAGCCATCACCAGCTGTCGGAGCATTTATCCGCAGATAGCGTTTATGCGCCTTTGTCAGATCCAGATGGATCGCAAACAGCTTACCATCCTCTGTCGCCGCAACAGCATCCGCCAGAGCAGCACTGTCAACATCAGTATAAGTACCACCTGTCGTGTCACATTCTTCCAGCTTAACCGCTGCAGCTGCTGTTGTAGATCCGATGGTGGTATCCAAAGCTCCGACATTAAGTATGACCAACGCTTCACGAAAACCTGCCGTATCAACATAGGCGTTATTAGCAAACGCCCCATTATCTTTAAGCTGAGGAGGTACCAGCTGTGCCAGTTTAACTTTTCCGAGTAGGGATTCCATTTTATATCTCCGTTAAAAGAGTCTTAATTAAAGGTTAAATTCGTTTTCTCGCCATCCGGTTTTACTTCAAAACAATCATCAAATTCAAGCCGCTTTCAACTAGGCAATATCAGCCCAGAATCCGACTGCTGCACCGGCTGTATCGTTGCCATCTTCGTCCTTGGACTGTTCGCCAACAACTTGGATAGCAATTCGCTGGCTGCCACGCACGGCAAGCTGATCGGTATCAAATGCCACTTCCTTACTCTGGGCAATTTCAAAGCCACGCCTGTCGCCCAGGATCACCGCCTGGTATAGATCACCAAACAGCAGCGGACAATGATCGGCAGCTGGTTTTGTGCTAGGCATAGCAGATACGAATCGTGCAGGAGAGCCCAGGAAGGTTGGATCTTTGGTAGCGATACTATTGATCATCTCGGTGGCATTAGCACCGCCCAGGCCAAGAGCAACACTCAGCATTACTGTATAATAGAAACGCTTGTTGCAATACCACTTGGCATTATCTTCCGCCCATTCCGGCAAAATACCCGCTGTACCCAGCAAGTCATCAGCATCAATTGCAGACCATGCACCTGCAGTACCCTGAACATTAAATCCCGGATTGCTGCCAACGGTTGCATTAACCTCATATATCTTCTGACGAAGGCCTTTGATATTGAAATAGGTTTTAGTGCCATCACCAACAAAACCACACGCATCTTCCTGGCGGGCAAACGCACGTGCCATCTCATTAGCGATAATCGGACCAATAGCAATCGCCGCATCTTCAGTCAATTCGTTATTGATCAGCGTATAAGCCATCCACTTAAGAGCTACCAGTGTCGCCTGACGCATTGTCAGATCCTGAGTAGAAACACTAGACCCTGCTGCCGGGCAATATACTGTCATGCCGCCCATTAGTACCGGTGCCTGAACAGAAGCAGAGCTCATCGGCCATATCTTAGCCTCACTTCGCAGCACACCATATTTTTCGATCATAGCGAGCAAGACCGGATAAAATTCATCTGGTACCAGGTAATTACCGCTGGCGTTATCATCGCCCATCGCCTTGACCAGGTCGAAGCCGCGATCTTTCAAGGTTTTGGCAGCATCAGTATTACCAAGCGAAGCCAACGCAACCAGCCCGAAGTTTTCCGCCTGCTCGATACTCTTGAAGCCCTTATACATTTCATGGCTGCCATTAGAAGCTATCAAGGTCTTAATCTGCTTACGCAGCTCGGTCATACCTTTTTCCATCTCAACTACCTGGTTGGTAGTTTCAGTAATCTTCTTTTCAGCCTCTTCGGCCATCTTTTCAAACTCGAAACCGATAGCTTCTTTCAGACCGTCAGTTACTTCTTTGTTACTGGCCAGGCCTTTAACCTTAGAATCAATGATTGCATCTACTTTCTCATCGATCTCTTTAAGCTTTTCTTTAATCAAATCTGCCATAGTTATTTACCTCTATCAAATATTGTTAATTTACAGGTTACCATTAGCCGCATCATCTAACGCAGCCAAAAACTCATCGAGCTCATCACTGACACCGTCATCTGTGCCATCGGATTCGCCTGCTGCTTTCTCGCCGTCAGTGTCGTCGAAATCGCCCTGGCTATCCGGATCACAAACAAGCAGCTTAATCTGCTCGGTTTTTTCTTCTATCAATTCAAGCAACTCATCTTTCATCTGCTTAATAAGTTCAACTGTACTGTCGCTATCACCGACAATACCCTTACGCTGTAAAGCTTCACGGTTAGCACCAACCGCCACACAGCTTATCTCCAACAGTTCTAATCCATTAATCACATACACACGATTTCCGCTTTGCACCTCAACCGTCGAGTCGTCAACCATAAAGCCGATACTGACAGCGTTCATATGACCGGCCTTATATTCCTGGAAATACATCTCACCCAGCTTACCTTCAGAAAACACCAGGTCCATCTCCGGAGTCTTACCGTTGACCTTGAAGCTGTCAACATCCCAGCTGCCAACCGTAGGCGGCTCACCGTTATCCAGGGCATGCATATGGCAAGGCAGACAAATCGGATTGCTGCCAAACGCTTTTATAGCCTTTTCCACAGCTTCAGGTTTTACGATATGACCGTGACGGTCAATCTTGCCGCTGCTGATCTTGAACCTGATCCGCCGCTGTTCATAGTTTGTGCTCTTGGCATCCTTAACCCGGTACGCCAAGATATCAGTTTTTTCACCGTTAATATTCTTTTTAAAATCATCCATGATTAACCTCTTGATTATCTATCAATATGCGGTACAGCCACACAACGACAATTAACTATATTCTTAGGTGAGCCGGACGGATCTCCAGGATACATAAGATTCTCACTACCAACATTAAACGGTTCATCTATCTTTACTATCTGTCCGTTAGCTTTGCGATGGTCAGGCCTGACAGTATCGACATCACCGCTTGTCACCCATCGACGTTTTTTAACTCCCGCCTCTTTCATACTCTGATGCCGCCCGCCAGAAACCGCTCCGGACACTTGAGTCCTGGCAACAACCAGGGCACGTTTGCGATTACCGCCCAGCACATCATCTATCTTGTCAGTTATCTGCTGCAGGCTTTCACCGCTATTGATACTGTCTTTTAACAGCTTGCCAACTCGTTTTTTAGTTGCATCATTAACCTTGGTCAGCTTGATATTAGACACTTCCAGCTTGCGTTTAATAAACTTAGAGCTATTTACTTTTTCCGCAAGCTCATCAACACTGCCTTCATAATTTACTTCATCCGCTATCTGGCGGCTGCCCAGCTCTGCCGCCTGGGTAAAGTACGTCCGATTAATAACCCGCAGTTTATCATTCTCAGTCTTCAGATCAAAAACTATCCTCATCACCACATCATCACCAACTGCTTTAGCCAGGCACTTCTTTTCCGGTTCATAGCCATAATCTTTGAGCAGCTTCTTGACCTGCTTTTTGATTGATGTCCCCTGGCTGGCAAAATAACCGCGTATCTTGCCGCTCATAGTTTTTTCAATACCAGCCCAGCGTCTTTACCCAGGCCCTGCCAGTATCGCTGGTCAGCGGCTTTCTGCTGCTGGCCCTGGTAATCACTAAGCATCTTTTCCAATGATTGCAAACGATTTCTCTTGGTCGCCTTCGTTATCTGGATCTGCAGGCTCACCCTCGGCCAGCGGCTCACCCAGAGCGTTGCCATTCTTTTCCTGCTCCAGCATCCAGCCCGCTGTCGCCTGGCCGCTATTAATCCAGAAATGATCACCCCATTCATTCTCATCAAAAGGCATATCATAAGCACGTATTACCTGGTTAGCTGTCACACCATAGTTAGTCAACTTAAATGCCTGCTCGGCAGAATCCCGCATCATCGCCTTAACTGTCGGATGCTCTTCATAAGCAAACCAGGCGTATAGATGATCACCTTCATTTTTTTGCTTTCTGTTTCGCATCATAATAGCTGCGATATTGCGTAATTGGCATTTTGTAAAATTTAAACGCAGAAGATTCTATATGATTATGCCAGCTATTAACAACGCCCAGCCGCCTGGCCGGTCCGTAGGTTATTGCTTCGGCTATTATTGTACAGCAGCGGTACAATGGTGTTGAGAATAAACCGCTGCTGAGCCGGACCGTGAGCATATTGAGCTTCTGAATTAAGACCGACCACCTCGCCGGGTACCCCGAAAATAGAGAGTATTGTGGCAGCATCAAACTTACGCAGATCTATCATCTGCAGATCAACCATCGTCTGAGCTATCGCCGATATTTTGGCACCACCCGATAGTATCAATGCTTTATTAGCATTATGCGGCCCGCCGTGCATGGCCTGGAATCTATTCTGTAGATATAAAGTCTGCTTATCGTCCATCTTCCCAGGCACCTCTATCACATTACCCAACCGTCCGCCGTTAGTAAGTGCCGCCTGGTTAAGCTTCTCTGCCAGGGCTGCTGTTGTGATCACGCTCTCGCCAACCTTAACCGGCGATATCGAGACATCTGGTGTCAGTTTGTAAGGATTAAAATGTACTTATCTTATAAACTTCATCCGGCAGCACTATCCGCTGCTGACCCCAATCGTCCATTAGTTTCCAATGCACCAGTTCCCGGTTTTTGTATTCAGGACGCAGATGCAGCTCACTGGCGATAGTTACTTTAGTAGGTCTATTACCGACCATATCTTCGTATACAATATAGCAGCTCTTAAACAATGCCAGGTACCCGACAAGCTCTTCCAGCTTCTTACGCCAGCTCATCTCCGGATCATGATAAAGCAGATCTATCAGCGGCCCGGATTCGACTATCTTATCATCAGACAGGCTGATCATAAGCGGTATAGAATTACACGCTGAAAGAATAGCATTGATAGCAACATAAACCCAGTCACTTTGTGAATAGTGGCTGGTAACTTTTGTTTCACGGCTGGTCGATGCCCCCTGGGCCCACGCCTGCAGCGTCGTGTCACTTACAGTCTTAACCGCCAGCTCACCTTCGCCGGTCGCTACTATATCATTTGTATCTATTGTCGAGATATAATCATTCATTCTTAACCTGCTATCCTAATATCAACCTCAACACCTTTATCACTTGCAAGTAAACCTAATGCACCTGCCCAGAACCTGTCCGAATGACCATCTTTTGTGCTGTCAGCATCAAACCCTGGCCTTACCGCCTGCAGTTGAAAGTTTCTTCACATTATGGAGGTCGTCTCTCAAAACACGGTAATTTGGAACTCGCACTTGCCTATCCTCAAACGATATTTTTCATCCGAACAGCCATGTCCTGTTTGGTTACAATCGAAAATTCAACACCTTCTGCCGTATAGCTGCCCAGGTCAATCTCTGCATCTTCTGCCAGCTGGTTGCCGATACCATTTGCATCAATACATATCCTCTCAACATTCCACTTCCTCATAATCTCATATACTACCGTTCTCTGGTCACGATATTTAATCTTTGGCATCTCAAGAATAAGCCTGGTCCAGAATACATCGCCAAGTTGTTCCCACAGCCAGACAATAGAACGGTCCTTTTTACGGCCTACATCAAACCCGGCAAACAACCTGCCGCTCGGTGTAAATTCGTAAGAGCTGACATTAAAATCTTCATAAGTAATCTCATGACGAAGCTGTTCATGGTAACAGCTTTGAATTAAGGTATAACTCAGCCAGCTTAACGCATCATCAATAAACAGACACAGAAACTC
>CAXXRV010000007.1:0-10240 GCA_963674525.2 uncultured Psychromonas sp.
AGAAAAACCCGCTTTGCTTCTTTTTCCAGCCCGATCGCATCAATTAGATCAGTTTCAACTACACTCATTGTTTTACCTTTAATATCAAAATACTACTTATAACTACCCGTGCGGGTTAACCAGACGCCAGTCTGCAAAACCACCATCAACACTATACACATCCAGATACCCTTGTTCGCAAAGGTATTGCGCAACCCCTTTACTGCTGTTGCCATGGTAACAGATCACAAATACCGGTGTATTAATATCGACCTTTTTCATAAACGCCTCAACCGTCTCATTAGTGAGATGGAAAGCACCTTCCGGATGTTCTGTGTCAAATGAGGTGGGATCTCGAATATCAACGAGTTGAACATCTTCTTGCGATGCGCGCAGCTTAGCCTGATAAGCACTGATTAATTGATAGCCTGACATGCTCGAATCCTTAAATAAAATCTAGTTAATACGGCTCAATATAGAGAAGCGCGCATTAAATAACAACATTTTGTTAACAAGCAGAAATAAAACACTATACTACCGCGTTATGACAAAGAAATAGCGTGATCTCGCCTTCTGTTGTTTTTTCAGCGCGCTTGTTAGCTTTAGTGTTATACCCGGCTGGATATGTTCGGGTATTTATTCTTCTGTATTTTTTGCAATCTCTAAACCTGCCGGTATAACTCACCTGCAAACAAGGATATAATCCCCATAATAAATAAAACGTCAAAAGGATAATCTCATGTTTATAGTTACAGGCGGCGCAGGTTTTATCGGCAGTAATATCGTCAAATCGCTTAATGCGCGCGGCATCACAGATATCCTGATTGTTGACGATCTTACCGACGGCACCAAATTCATCAACTTAGTTGATCTGCAAATAACTGATTACATGGATAAGGATGAGTTCATCACACAAATAGTATCAGGCCAGAATTTTGGTGACATTGACGCTATTTTTCATGAAGGGGCATGCTCCGCAACCACCGAATGGAATGGCAAATTCATGATGGAAAATAATTATGAATATTCAAAAGATCTGCTGCATTACTGTATCGAGCGTGATATTCCGTTTTTATATGCCTCTTCCGCTGCAACTTACGGCGGCAACGATACTTTTAAAGAGGAATTACAGTATGAAAAGCCACTGAACGTTTACGGTTACTCGAAGTTTCAGTTTGACCAATATGTACGTGGAATCTGGCAGGATGCAATCGATCATGGTGAAACACTGCCGCAAATTGCCGGTTTCCGCTATTTCAACGTTTACGGCCCGCGCGAACAGCACAAAGGCAGCATGGCCAGTGTTGCATTCCACCTGAACAATCAAATCAATGCCGGTGAAAATGCCAAACTGTTTGAAGGTGAGCACAAGCGTGATTTCGTCTATGTCGGTGATGTCTGCAAAGTAAACCTGTGGTTCTTTGATAACAAGGTTTCAGGTATTTATAATGTCGGCACTGGCCATGCTGAATCTTTTCTTGAAGTGGGTAAAGCGGTGATAGCATTTCATCAGCAGGGTGAAATTGAACGCATCCCTTTTCCTGAGCATCTGAAAGGCCGCTATCAGAGTTTCACTGAAGCAGATTTAACGAATTTACGTGCAGCGGGATATCAAGATAATTTCAAGTCAGTTGCAGAAGGTGTCGCTGTTTATTTAGCTGAAATAAATAACCGTAATAAATAACAGCATATTGCTGAAAATAAAGACTTATCAAAAAATAGCAGACGATTATTGAGAAAAAAGATGCTTCATAAAAAACTTCCTTTAATTAGCAGCACGTTAATTTTTCTATTCTCTGCAACCTTATTAATATCAGGAAAAAGCTACTCATATATTGCCATCACCCTCTGTTTAGTGTCGTTGCTGGTTTTACCTGTAACGCTCAAACACAAACTGCCTTCTGACTTTTATAAAATAGGGTTGGCGCTCAGCGGTTACTTTTTTATAACCGCTTTATCAATCTATTGGAATGGCGGAAAAATCAAAAATATTGATATGCCCAGCCGCACTATTATGATGCTTCCGGCATTCATTTTTCTCCTAAGCTACCCGCCTAAAAAAGAGTGGGTTTTTAAGGGGATATTAGCCGGCTCATTGCTAAGCGGATTGATTGCTTTATATCATTCTCAAATATTACATACCCGAGCATTCATTGATTTTGGCTACATGGTGATTCAATCTGGTGACATGGCAATGTCTTTAGGTGTTTTTTCTTTACTAATATCCCTGCATTACCTTAACGAAAAAAATAAACGCTTAGCTTTTTTTGCGTTACTTTGCACTATCCTCGGCATGCTTGCCAGCTTGTTATCCGGCGCAAGAGGGGAGGCTGGCTGGTGGCGCCCTTTATACTGCTTGGACTCTTAATCATCAATCGCCATTTAATATCGAAAAAAATAGTTGCTGGTATGGTCTTTATCGGTATAGGCATGGCGGCGCTTTCCTACCATGCAGTAGCGTCTCGTGTTGATCTCGCGCTCAACGAGGTTAGCCAGTTTAACGAAAAAAATAACGCCAATACCTCAACCGGTATACGTCTAGAGCTGTGGAAAAGCGGCGTATATGCTTTTGCCTCTGAGCCTGTTTTTGGCATTGGTTACCAGAACCGGCACAGCTTTAAGCAAGCATTAGTTGATAATAATTTGGTCAACCCGATCGTGCTGCAGTTCAGGCGCTTACACAACAGTTATATTGAAGAGCTGTCCATTAAAGGTCTTATCGGCTTTGCGGCTTTAATGCTTTTCTTTCTGGTGCCGATCTATTTTTTCCTACGCAGGGGAAACATTAAATATAATGTTTTTACGCAGCTAGGGGTCGCACATATTACCCTGGTGATGGGGTATTGCCTTACCCAAAACTATATCAACCATCACTCCGGAATGCTGCAATATTTAATGTTTGTCATTATTTTCTACGCTATGCTATACAACGAAAATAGTACCTTATCACCTGAACAAATAAAGGCTAAGCAATGAAAATTTTAGTTTGCAGTTAACCTATAAACATGCCAAGCTGAACAGTGTCCGTCCGGAGGCTGAAATGTTTATTGAGATGACCCGCCAAGGTCATCACGTCACAGTGGCCACACAAGGTGATGCTGACTATGTCGCACGCTTTAGAGATAACGGCATTAAGGTGCTGGATTGTTTTCCAAGTAAGAAAATCTGCCTTAAAACCATTAAAGCCCTGCATCGCGAGCTAATTGATGGCGATTATGATATCTGTTATGCCTTTAACTCCAAAACCATTCCCAATGCGGCATTTGCCTGCATAGGCACAAAAGCCAGGTTAGTGGCCTACCGAGGTACAACGGGTGGCTTATATCGCCATGATCCTAGTGCTTATTTAACGCAACTGCATCCACGAGTAGATGGCATCGTCTGCGTTTCTAATGCAGTGCAAAAAGATGTGGCCAGACGAGTCTGGAAAAACAAACAGAATGTCGTGACGATTTATAAAGGCCATCAGTTAGACTGGTATCAGGTAGAGCCTACTCCCCGCTCTGAATTTGGCTTGGCTGAAGATGATATTATCGCCATCTGTGCAACGCATGTCCGCCCAAGCAAAGGGATCTCAGTACTGCTGCAGGCGACACATTTTATAGATAATTCCAACTTCCATCTGATTTTAGCAGGCAGTGGTTATGAACCGCATTTTGATGAGATAAAAGCCAGCCCGATGGCGGATAGAATTCATTATATCGGGCACAGAACAGATGTGCCCTCTTTAATGACTATGGCCGATTTTCAGGTGCAACCGTCAGTTAGCGGGGAAGGTTTACCCAGAACGATCATCGAAGCGATGGCTAATGGCACCCCCTCTGTGGTAACGACAACAGGCGGCTCTCCTGAACTGGTTATTGATGATGAAACTGGCTATATAGTTGCGGTTGGTGATGCACGCGCTTTTGCGGATGCAATGAACAAACTTATTAATGATAAAGATAAGTGCGTTACGATGAGTAAGGCCGCAATGCAACGACTTAATAACTACTTTAGTGCAAAAGAAACAGTTAAAAAACATATTGCATATTTCAATAAATTAATCAGCTAAACAAAGGGTTTAATTTCCCACTCTATAAAGTGCGTACTATCATGATTTTTATTGTACGCACAATTTCAGTTATGGAAGATTACCAGCTTGCTATTTCAGCATTATCGAGCATTTTTAAATGCTCTAGTGCCATTTTTTTTGCAGAAAAGTTTTCTATTGCGTATTTTCTTATTTCATAGGGATCAAGCGTCGCTAATTTATCTATAGCATCAATAAATTGCTCTTCATTTTCACAAAGAAAACCGGTTTTAGCATGCACTATTAACTCACTCATTGCACCTCTGTTAAACGCTATAACAGGGGTTCCTGACATCATTGCTTCTATTACTGTTAATCCGAATGGTTCTTCCCATTGAATAGGCACCCATAATGCCTTGGCTTTTTTTTAAAAGATACTTTTTCTCTTTACCATTTACATAGCCAACAGGCTTAATATACGGATGCCAGGAAAACCATGTTTCTGGTGAAGCTAACCTTTTCCCGCCAGCAATAAGAAGTTTAGATCTTGTTTTTTTTGCAATGCTAATCGCATTTGCAACCCCTTTTTTACTTCTTTTTACCTTGGCTAGAAAAAGGTGAAAATCAGACTTTTCATCATCAAAGTCAACGCTTTCAACAGGAATTCCATTATGAATAAAGGTTTCATGGTTGGCTTGATTAGCATGAGATTTCGACACATAGACACAATTAGGGGTATCCCCTTTACTGGCAATGGACAATCGAGATTAATCTTGGAAACTTTTTCGTTAGCTCATGGATAATTGCTGATGACATTCCACCATGAAATTCAATATCGGTAACGTCTTCGGGAATAACTTTTAATAAGGAATCTAACGATGCATTTTTTACATCGTAATTTATATGTTTGTAATATTTATTAGATCGACCTTCCGGGGATAAAGCCGAGACGGTGATACCTAATTTAGATTGTTCTTTAGCTAACCAATCTACTAGTCTGTTTGAGCCACCGCTTTTCGAGTCGGGCGGTAAAGATTTATTGTGAATGTGTAATACGTGGCGTTTCATTTTAACCCTTAGTATATGAATTTTGTGTATAGCAGCTAAATAGCAACGCTTACTGAAATAGATAAGCTAGCTAATTATCCTATTCCATTGTTTTATTTTCTCCCACGTTTCATTTTCTGCCTGTATCAACTTCGCTCATTTTCCAGCAGCCACAAACCCACATACTTATTAAAATTCACCTGGGCATAGGTCATCGCCATGATAAAGCCGATGCTGCCATCTAAAAATCCGCGTCTAATGATGTAAATAAGCAGAAATGTCCAAATCGCACGTAATAAAGCTAATAACAGCCCACCTGATTTCTTACCTTTACGGTGATATTTTTGCGCACCAAGCCAGGCATAATCAGCCGCTTTATCCATGCCATGTTTATAATCACGATGGGTGTAATGTAAAAGCAGCCCTTTTAACTCGCCGATCTTTCCACCGCTCGGTATCACCGTTTCATGCACTTCATCCAGCGTATAGCGGGCACCCTGGCGTTTAAACAGCCGTAAAACAGAACGTGCACTTCGCCCATACTTGAGTGTTTTCCCATACAGGGTCACCCCCCAGGGCAGCTTATAGGCATCTTTTTCTATTTTATTTTGTGCTAAGAGTGCTAAAAGTGCAGCCTGCATCTTCTCATCTAATGCTTCATCGGCATCAATAGATAACACCCAGTCGCAAGTTGCCTTATCTAACGCTCTTTGTTTTTGTTTACCAAAACCGGGCCAATCGGTTATCTCAACATTGTCGGTATATTTTTTACAGATAGAAACAGTTTCATCCGTTGAGCCGCTATCTAACACAATAATTTCATCGGCAATATTCACAACAGACTGTAAACAAGGCTCAACCCTGTCTGCTTCATTTTTTGTAATCAAAATCACAGATAATGTATGTTTTTTCATAACGCTATAGTTTCCAGTAATTTAATTTTTTGCGCATCTGCAAATTACGAATAATATTTTTGGGTTTTGAGTCAACCCAGCCACTTGCCAGCATGTCACAAACGGCAGATAGAACCCTTTGAGATGAATTTCCATCAAGATAAGGAGTAACTGACGGCCCGTAATTTTTAATATTATTTACTAATTCGATAGTGGGAGTTAATGCCTCCCCGACCGCTTTTTCCAACTCTTCAGCTTTGGTTATATTAACAAAACAAGCCAGTGGGTGCTCTATTATTTACCGTTACAACCGCTTTATTTAAAAGCAGAAACTCCTGGAAAATGGATGAGTTATCACAAATCATCACGTCCGCCCGATGCAATGCTTCAATAACTCGGTCATTATCAAGAAAAATTAAATTTTCATTTTCTAACGCTTTATACTTTTTAACTGTGTCTTGCGACATTTTAGGGTGCAGAGTCACCAGCCATTGCCATTTACTCCCCTGACTTAACCTCTTTATCTCTTGATAAACTAATTCCGCACATGAAAGTGCAGGGGTAAATGTAGAAGCAAACAGAATCTGAGGACGAGTATATTTTTGAGTTTGTTGATAGTTAAATAAACTATCAAGCTTTATCCAGCCGGTTTCCACCACTTTAAAGTAAGGTCTTTGCGCAGATAATTTTTGCAATGAATTTGTTCTTTCCGGCCCCTCTGTGCAATACAGATCAAATAGCCCCCTTTCGGGATAAACATTGCCTCTTTTACTCTCATTTAAGCCATGAAAAACCTGCACTTTCAATCCGGGAATAAAGGCGGGCACTCGATCACCCGGGGCAAATACCGCATCAGGGCAATATGCGACAGCATCAGACAGTGTTTCTAACATCTCTTCATTTTCGTTTAAAAACAGACGCGAGATATCATTACCAACAAGTAACCATTTAACCAGGTGCCCCTGTTGTAAGGCAACCTCCTGCAGAGGACGTAAAATAGCAAATGAATAGTTTTGCTCGACATAAAACAGCAGCTTATATCTTTTTTGTATTGTTTTTTCTGCCATAGTTGCCACCCAGCTTATTATCAAAGTACACTTAAAAAATTCGTTTTAGTGTACACTATATCCACCTTTTTATATTGAAAATATCTTCATGTTTATTCGTCTTTTATATACTTTACTGCTTTTCTTTGTTGCGCCCTTTTTTTTATATGGCCTGTATAAAAACAAAGCCAACAAACCTAAGTTTGGCAGACGCTGGGTTGAACACTTCGGCTTTACACCTAGGCTAAAGGATCCGCATTGTCGCCCGCTTTGGATCCACACGGTTTCTGTGGGTGAGGTAATAGCAGCTACCCCTTTACTCAAATCCTTAAAGCAGCGACATCCCGAGAAAACCATTGTGGTTACTACCACCACCAGCACAGGGGCGGCTGAAGTAGCAAAACTGGGCAGTTTAGTCGAGCATCGTTATATGCCGCTTGATTTTGGCTGGGCAGTAAAAGGGTTTATTAAAGCAATCAAGCCCGACGCGTTGCTTATTATGGAAACGGAACTCTGGCCCAATACCCTGCATAGCGTTCACCAGGCAAATATTCCAATTGCCGTTATTAACGCCCGTTTATCTAACCGTTCTTATCTGCGTTATAAAAAACTTCAATTTGTCTTTAACCTGTTAGCAAAAAATATCGATCAACTACTCTGCCAGACAGAAGCAGATGCACAGCGTTTTATAAAGCTCGGCATCAATAAAGAAAAAATTGCAATCACCGGCTCCATTAAATTCGATATCACGATTACCAAAGAGATAAAAACAGCGGGCCAGCGGCTGCGTGAAGCACTGGGTATAAAACGCCCTGTCTGGATAGCTGCAAGCACCCATCAGGGTGAAGATGAGCAGATCTTGAGTGCTCATAAAATATTATTAAAAACTGTGCCGAATGCACTGTTAATACTAGTTCCCCGCCACCCTGAGCGTTTTTCAGCCGTTAGCGCTTTATCTCAAGATAAAGGCTTTAACACGGTGAGACGCACCACTCAACAAAGAGTCACTGCATCAACCTCTGTTTATCTTGCCGATACCATGGGCGAGATGCTGCTCTTGATTGGCGCTGCGGATATCTGCTTTATGGGCGGCAGTCTGCTCGGTAAAAAAGTCGGCGGTCATAATCTTCTGGAGCCGGCCGCGTTGGCAAAACCCTGCTTAACCGGACCGAGTTTTTATAATTTTCAGCTAATTACCGAACAGCTGCTTGAATCCGGAGGCTGCCTGGTTTGCGCCAACGAAGGTGAGATAGCAGATAATTTACGCCATCTCTTCTTGGATGAAAAAGCTATCTTGGGGATGGGGGAGTCTGCATCAGCCGTTGTTAAGCAGAACAGAGGCGCAGTTCAACGCACGATGCAGCACTTAAGCGCTATAACCACTGATTAAATCTTGCCAGTCAGCGGGCTGCCACTTTATCGCGCGTTTTTTTAGTTCTTTATAAAAAGATCTTAATAAGCGCGCTAAGTTCCCCTCCTTCCAATGTTCACCAGACTGCTGATAGCATTTGTCAAAATCAATCAGCCAGACCTTCCCGGCTTTATCTAATAAAATATTATGAATATTCAGATCCGTATGGTTAACCTGGGCACTATGCATCCTCTTTACCTGCGAACCGATTGCCCGGTATTCTTGCTCTGTTAAAGAGCGTTGCTGCAGGATATCCAGCAGATCTTTCGCATCCGGGATCTTTTCTGATAAAAGATCCGCCTGATATGAAAACAGCCCCTTTTTCACTCTTGCAGCAATAGGTTTAGGGACATTCACATCGGCCTGATTAAGTTTATCTAACAGGTAAAACTCCTGCACAGAGCGCGTTTTTTGCCAGCCGTTAAAAATATAATGATCGGCAATCATTTTTCCGAATAATCCCCCGCGGCGATAATGACGAAGCGCCCCCTGCAACTTATCTAACTGCACAAACCAGGTCGTTCCCCGCCCCTGCGCCGAGCCGATGACTCTGTTCTGCCGCTGCCAGTAATCCGGCGAGAAACAACCTTCCACACCCTCACCTAGCAGCGCGTCATCATAGACAATATAAACTTTATTTTTCTGTGAAATTTTAACCATAAATATTTATCTCGAGGTCGATTGATTATTGTATACTTTAGAAAATTGACCAACGAATCATACTACTATGGCTTTATTTACAACAGCACCAAAATCAATTTGTATTTTACGTCTCTCCGCAATTGGTGATGTCTGCCATGCCGTTGCCGCCATACAGGCAATCCAAAAACAGTGGCCAGCAACAGAAATAACCTGGATCATGGGCAAAATTGAAGCGCAACTGCTGCACGACCTGCCCGGCGTCAAGGTGATTGTATTTGATAAATCAAGCGGTTTTTCAGGGATGAAGGCGATTTGGAAACAATTAGCGGTTCAGAAATTTGATGCGCTTTTGCATATGCAGTTAGCACTGCGTGCCAGCGCCTTAACACTGGGTATTAAAGCAAAATATAAAATAGGCTTTAACCGTAAACGGGCTAAAGAAGCGCAGTGGTTATTCACCAACAAAAAAATTAAAGATGTTTCATCAACGCATGTGCTGGATAGTTTCTTTGAATTTGCGTACTTTTTAGGAATAGATAAAACCACGCCGAGTTGGAATATTCCGTTGGCAGAAGCCGATATCAGCTTTGCACGGCAACAGCGCGAAGATAATAAACCGCTGTTCATTATTTCGCCGGCAGCCAGCAAAGATGAACGTAACTGGCTGACAGAGCGCTATGCAAGCGTTGCCGACTACGCTGTGCAGCAGGGTTTTCAAGTGATCTTGTGCGGCTCTCCTGCGCCAAGAGAGGTAAAACTGGGTAATGCGATAGAAAACCAGATGCACGAAAAAGCAACCAATTTAATCGGGAAAACCTCCTTAAAACAGTTAACCGCTGTTATCAGAGAGGCTAAATTAATACTCGCTCCCGATTCCGGCCCCGCGCACATTGCCACCACGCAGGGCGTACCGGTAATAGGCTTATACGGGCACAGTAATCCTAATCGCACCAGACCTTATCTGAGCAGGGATACTGTTATCAGTGTTTATGAAAAACATGTGCAGGCACAGCATAACAAACCACTCAGCGAGCTCCCGTGGAGTGCAAGAGCAAAAGGCGATCATATTATGGCGGATATCAGCGTTGCGCAGGTAATTGCGATGTTTGACAAAATCGTCATGCTCTAAATGGTTGTGGCAACTTCACAACGATGCAGTTGCCGCAAAACCTTACGGGTAAAAACCTTTATACCAGCGGACGAACTCAGC
>CAXXRV010000008.1:0-107530 GCA_963674525.2 uncultured Psychromonas sp.
ACCAAAATACAAGCGCACTGCTACAAATTTTACTTACCTGAGTTAACTCCATAAGCATGTAAATCTATACTATTTCGCTAAACTCTCTGAAAAGTTCTCAATAAATTTACTGTGCCAAACCTGCGTAGATAGCATGCCTATAAAGGCCATATTGTCTTTAAAGCCAATGGCATGCCCGGCCTTGATTTTAGCCAGTAACAGCCCGACTTTTTTGGAATCAAAATAACCATAACGATCGAGACGCTCTTTACTGAGCAATTCGTGCACGAAATCAGGCGTTTTACCGGAAAAAAATGCATCTATGTCTGGTGCTCTATAAGGCTGTTTGTGACGCTGTACTATGCTTTTCGGCACATATTTTGCCATCGCCTTTTTCAGCAGATATTTTTCATTGAGCACTTTCATTTTTATATTGGGAGCAAGCTGGTTGGCAAATTCAATGACCCGATGATCTAAGAATGGAAAACGCCCTTCAACGGAATTTGCCATGAGCATACGATCTCCTTGAGAGCAAAGCAGGTATCCTGCCATCAAGGTTTTTGCCTCAACGTATTGCGCGCGATTAAAGTGGTGCCAGCCTTTCAAATTGGGTGATAAATGATCCGCCAGCACATTTTCTGCATTATTCTGTAGCAGCTCCTTAAAAGGGGCACTAAAGAAATTTTTACATTTGGCTGTCGTACTCCAGCGCGGCAGATGGCTGAAAAAAGGTGTATCAGGCTCATTAAGACTGACGCCAAAGAAATTTTGCAGATACATTTGTGCGCGGCCGGGCGAAACATCCAGATAAGGGTATAAGCGTTTAAGTAAGGTTGGCCGTACTACTGAAACCGGCTGTTTCGCCCAAAACTGCCGCAATTTACTCTCTTTGAAAATATCGTAGCCACCAAGCACTTCATCTGCACCTTCGCCTGTCAGCACCACCTTGTAGCCTTTAGCGCGCACCAGACTCGACAATAATTTCATTGGCACCGGGGCGGTTCGTAATATTGGTGATTCCGTATGCCAAATGGTCTCTTCAAAGTGCTCGGCAATATCCTGATCGCGACAGAGAAGATGACTGTTGTCAGCATTGATCTTTTCGATCATCTGCTTCTGATGCTCTCTTTCATCGAATGACTTGCTAGCAAAAGCAAGGGAAAATGTTCGCAAAGGGGCATCACTAAAGTGATGGATCAGGGAAACCAAGCTTGAAGAGTCTAAACCACCAGACAAGTAAGCACCGACAGGCACATCCGCCCGCAGGCGAATTTTCGTCGCGTCAATGAGCAGATGTAACAGTTCATCCCGCAACTGTGACTCAGAGCCCCTGCGGTACTCATTTTGTAACGGGAAACTCCAATCCCAATACCTATGCGTCGAAATATTACCGCGCTGGGCGACAAGCATCTGCCCTGGCGATAATTCAAAAATATCTTTAAACATGGTACCGGGAGAGACGGGTGCCCAGAATGTCATTAACTGCTCGAACGCTGCCGGATTTATGGACGGTGTATCAGGCAGTGCGGCAAGCATGGCTTTTACTTCTGAGGCAAACAGCAGTTGACCATTCTCGGAAGTATAAAACAGCGGCACTATACCGACCCGATCACGTACAAGCATAAATTTTTGGCAGGTTATATCCCAGATAGCGATGGCAAATTGACCATTGAGTTTAGATACGAACTCCTTACCATATTCTTCGTATAAGTGAACAATAACTTCTGTATCCGTGTGGGTATAAAAATGATGGCCATGGGCAATCAGATCTTTGCGCAATTCGATGTAATTAAAAATTTCACCATTAAACACCGTCCATACTGTTTGGTTTTCATTATGGATAGGCTGACTACCGCCTTCAATATCGATAATGCTCAGTCTGGCATGAGCCAGAGCGACTTTCTCATCAATATAGATACCTTGACCATCGGGCCCTCGATGGTTAAGCATCTCAATCATGTTTTGCAGGGAACTGCGATCCAACCTTAATTTTTCTTGAAACCCAAATACACCGGCTATTCCACACAAAACAACGCCCCACTTGATGTTTAACATGTAATTTAATTATATAATAGTAGTTCATTTTTTGATTTTTTTATAAGTTAATTTCTTCCATTAATTTGCCAATGCTCACCTTCTGCATTAAGACTTCCTGCTGCGTTTTAATTAGGCTGGTTTGTTGAGGCTTATGAAGCATGTTTGCTAGCTTGACATCCTCTCTCCCTAAAGGAAGAGGTTTTACGGCGTTTTTTGATAAGCTAAAGGGTGTAGGATTTAGCCTGAGGAATCTTCACAGCGTTTTAACTGTAAACTATGCTTGGAAGCGCTGTTTTTGGGAGTCTGAACTTCAGTCCAGTTGTTTTTAATTTTTCAAAAAAGGCTGCGCAGTAGCTTACCCGTTCATGAGACTTAACTGTCGTTCAATTCACACCCGTCTCCAGAATACCCTCTATATATTCACAATTCGAGCGTTTAAATCCGCATCCGGCACTATGAACGACAAAGGGCGGGAAAACTACCGTTTTCACCGCCCCTCGAAGAAAAGTTCTAAACGCCTTTATTGATAACTATAGTGATAATAGCCATAACCATAGCCGTAGGCATTGCCGGCTTTTTTCTCTACGGCATTTAAAATTACGCCTTTGACTTCAATTCCGGCCATTTCAAAGCGCTGTTTGGCCACTTCAATCTCTTTTGCGGTACTCTCGTCGAAACGGGCCACCATCAGGGTGGTGCCAGCTAAGCGGCCTATTATACTTGGATCTGTTACCGCCAGTACCGGTGGCGTATCAATGATAATGAAATCATATTCACTCGATGCCCATTTAATAAAGTCGGCAAAATGCGGATGCATCAGCAGCTCGGAAGGATTCGGTGGTACCTGACCACGGATCACTACATCCAGATTGTCAATACCGGATTGATTAATAACATCTTTTTCCTGCAACTGCTCCGAGATCAGCTCGGTGACACCTTTCTTGCCCTGCAGTCCAAAGTAACGCTGCAGATAACCTTTGCGCAGATCGGCGTCAATCAGTAGTACTTTTTGATCGCTTTTTGCCAATACGGCGGCAAAGTTGACTGAAACAAAAGTTTTACCGACACTCGGCGCCGCTCCAGAGATCATCAGCACATTGTTTTTCGCTTCCAGCATGGCAAAATGCATACTGGTACGCAGTGCGCGCAAGGATTCAATAGACAGATCGGCAGGGTTGGCTTCCGCTAACATCATATCTCGTAAATTAAACTCTTTTTTATGCTGATTTTTCTTCAGTTTATTCTGCAATCCCACCTGCCAATCTGATTTTGGAACACTGGCATAAACAGGCAGCCCCAGTGCTTCAATCTCTTCCGGGTTTTCCACCCCTTTATGAAAGGCTTCACGCAGCAGTACAAAAGCCACCGCCAGCATACCGCCGAGGAGGGTCGCCAGCACGACAATTAACGGCTTTTTCGGTTTGATTGGCAGTGAATAGGCTTGCGCCTTATCCAAAATACGTACATTGCCGACAGTGCCAGCTTTAAGTACGCTCAGCTCCTGCACTTTATTGAGCAGCTGAATGTAAATCTGCTGATTCACTTCCACATCACGGGTCATACGCAGCACTTCACGCTGTGTTTTCGGTAAGGCTTGTATTTTTTCATCTAAACGCTGCTTTTCACCGAGCAATACCTGACGTTTATCTAATAAGGATTTATAGGAAGGATGATCTTTGGTAAATAGCTGACTGATTTCACTTTCTTTAAAGGTCAGTTCATTCAGCTGCGCTTCCAGCTCCACCATCGTCTGCAAAGTCGATTGTGCTTCTAACCCCAAATCAATGGAATCATTGGCCTGGCGGAAGTTATTTAATACATCTTCAGCCGCTGTCAGTTTCCTTTTAATACCTGGTAAATTATCCTGCAAAAACTGCAGACTTTTTTCGGCTTCGGCCGAGTTGCGCTGCACATTCTGCAAAAAGTAGTTTTGGCTGACATCATTGAGGATATCTTCTATCTGCTGTTGATTTTCTCCGCTAAAAGAGAGCGATAAAATACCGCTGCTCTTACCGCGTTCACTCACTGATAAAGCCCCTTGCAACCAGCCAATCGCCTCTAATCTGCTGCGTTTACTGAGGCTGAACTCTGCGCCTGTAGGGGCATCAATACTTTGTACAAATAGACGGTAGCCATCTTCTTCAGCTAACTCACCGGCAATGCCGGAAAGCACTTTATGCTCTTCGCTATCATAAAGTGAATAGCTGCCAACTTCGTTATCATCAACCACTAATGTAAAAGAGGTGACATCGCTATGTCCAGGCAATTCAAAACGGCCCACTTCTGCAATATGCTCTTCACCCTGCAGTCTTGCCAAGCCCTTACCTATAAAGGGCATATATTTTGCGGCTATCTGCGTGGTTAAATTAAACTTATCAACGGTCGCCCCTAAAATCATACGCGATTTTAGGATCTCAATTTCCGTGGTTGCCGAAGATTCAGTGGAAAACATTTCGCCCATATCACCGACTAATGACGACATACCACCATTTTTTTCTTCCACCTGCAGCAAAGCATCCGCCTTATAAATAGGCGTGGCCAGGAGTGCATAGGCAATACCCAGCACGGCAAAAATAGTGGTGACGCCGATAATCAGCCAGCGGCTGTCAATTAACAGGCCGAGTAATTTACCGAGATCGATCACATCACTTTGCTGTGCGCTTTTTGTCGAATTGCTCTGATTCAATGCCTTGTTATCCATAATTGTGAATTATATTCCGGTTGAAATTGATGATTGTTAACGGCTGCATTGTTGCGCCGTTACTTTAGTTTCTCTGCCCAGGCAGCCGCTGACTTTTCAATTAAGCGATAAGCATATTCAAAAGCCTCTTTACTTTGCCGATATGGATCGGGAATATCCTGCTTAGCAACCCAATGATCAAACAACATAGTTTTACCGCGTGCTTCCGGTGCTATCTCCGTTATCGCAGCAATATGGCTCTTTTCCATTGCTAATATCAGATCAAAATTATGACATAGATCCGCAGTTAACTGTTGTGCTCGATGCCCTTCTAAACTTATACCATGCTCGCTCGCCACTTGACAGGCCAACTTATCGGCAGGCTTGCCGACCAGTGCACCGACCCCGGCCGATGCGATGGTTTTATTAGGCAATAAACTTTTCAGCAGGTATTCACCCGACGGTGAACGGCAGATATTACCGACACAGACGACTAATATTTTATTAAACATATTTGACTACCAACTCTTTATATTCAGCACAGTATCACTGACTGCATTAACCATAGAGATAGTTGGCAGTAACTGTCTAATCAGGCGGTTATAACGCTCGATCGGTGCGGCAGTTACATAGACGACATCATAAGGCTGCAGTTCAAATTCTGTGCCAATCACTAAAGCAGAGGCATCACTGATATCCAGCTGATAAATATTGGCGACCGCATTTTGTGACGCATCGGCATTCACAGACTGGCTTTTGGCACGTATTGCCTGCAGATAAGGCGCATTTTTAGCATCGCGCTCACTGCTGCGGATTACAAATACGCCGGTGGCATTGGCTGATAGTTCATTGATCCCGCCAACGCTGCTTAAGGCTTCGGTTAGGCTCATACCGGAGCGATCAATTTTAAGCATTTCCGGGCTGTCAACATCACCCAGCACAAATACTTTCTGTGAATCATTACGCGGCACATGAACAATATCGCCCGGCTGTATCAGACGGTTTTGTGTCAAATCGCCTCTCTGCATCAGTTTATAAAGCGAGATATTTTCTGCTTTACCATTGCGTGTCAGGGTAACATTACGCCAATCCGCATTGTCAGTTAACCCGCCGGCATTATTGATCGCATCGAGGAGTGTTAATGGAATATTGGTAATCGGCTGCTTACCCGGAGCATTGATTTCACCGGTTATATAACTTTTTTGTGAACGGAATGCAGCAATATTGACATCGACTTGCGGATCTTCAATATATTTGCGTAATCGAGTGGTCATCTGCTCACGGATCTCAACCACTGTCTTACCCGATACTTTTACAAAACCGACATAGGGATAGAAGATAAAACCATCCGTACCTACCCAGCTACCTGAGGATTCCGCACTACGGTAAGAGCCGGCAGGAATAGTCAGTTCCGGATGATCCCAGACGGTGATATTTAAGATATCACCGGGTCCGACGCGATATTCATATAAAGCCATCTGCGCATCTAACTCACTGTTCATCTGCGCTCGCTCGCTTGCTGAGTAATCGTCATAGTTGGCAATAAAAGCATGCGATAAAGGATATACATTTACCTGTTCAGTTTTTTGCTCAATATTGATAACTTCTTTATCGCCCAAAGAAAGATGAGAGCCGGACAAGCTGCAGCCGGCAAGAATAACTGCTGAAGCAACAGGGAGTATAAATTTATGCAGAGATAACATAGTCAGTTCTTTTTTAAGTGAATGCAATAATTAAAGTTTTAGTGCTTTTGATAGCTGTCGCATAGCGAAACAGATCACAACGCAAAAACCATTCCATATAATTTTTTTGTCAACTCAGAACACATCAACGTTCCGTCATTTTGACAAGATTATACACAAGGATAAAAGGAAGGGAAGCAAAGGCTCAAAAATCAAACCGAAATAGGACTTATTCTGCACGGCGTTGTTTGAAGCTACGCTGCGATTTATTGGCAGTTTTACCTGTAACTGGGGCCGCGGCTTCAGCCGCGCTAAAAACAACATGGCAGAATAAATTCCGCGCCCCTAAAACACAGCAAACCAAATCCGTAATGGTGCAGTGATTTACTGTCAGTTTTTATCTGCAACAGGGGCCACGGCTTCAGCCGTGCTAAAACAAAATAAATTACAGAAGTGATAAAACGCAAAAATCAACCATAATAGGTTGATTATAATATGTTTCTTTAAGAAAACTTGGAGCGGGAATCGAACCCGCATCATCAGCTTGGAAGGCTTACCTCAACAATTATACAACTTACTGAAAAACAGCTATCTATCTTTGCTACTTCAATTTATTCACCATTTCCGCAATCAGTTTATACCTGATTTCCCGCAGCATTCTTAACTCACCAGCTTTATGCGGAATATCAGATAATCCTTCAACATAGTTAATCAACTGATCCGCATGCGGTTCAATTTCATTGAGCATTTTATCCAATAGTATTGCGCACAATTTCTCAGGCAGCCCTATAACCTGGCCAAAAACAAAAATATCCTTTCTTGTTAACTCTGCTAAAGTTGTTGCATTACCCATTGGTTGTGAAAGCTCAGCATTTAAATGCCCTTTCCCCTCTTCGTAGATCGCAGTACAAATCAAATCATACATGGGTGATAAGGCTGCGCCTTGAGCACCGACTAAACAAGAAAGGTTTTTTAAATGTGCATCCGTGTTACCCACAAGCGCATTGAAGATAGCCCAGTTAAATATTGCAATCTTTGCCGCACCTTTGGCGCGTAAACCTTCTGAAAATAGCTTTAACTGTTCAACATTGCTTAATGCATATTTAACACTACGACTCAAACCTAAAGCCTGACAGGCATCAAGCGCATGTATACGTTTTTGCTCTGGAAATATGCCGCTTCTGTCAAAACGTTCAATCACATAAGCAGCGGCCGGAAAATAATAAACAGATGTATGCGGAACATTAAAACCGAGGGATTTCGCTAAGTTCATTACAAACCATTCGTTTCTAACGGTTTGCCAATATAAATCAGGTTTAGAGTGCTCAGGCTTTAAAATATGTGAAGAGGGTGTGTTTCCGGCAGGCTCATAAAACTTTCCCTTGCTGAGAACAACAAGCATTTTATGCTGTGCTCCAGCAATAGACATACGCTTACTTTTGGCATTATTAAGCGGTATATCTGGTAGATTAGCAATCCTTGCATTCAGATCATCAAAGGAGAGTTCTGTTACTTTATCTGTTTCTGTATCAAGACCCTGACTCGATAAGGTAATAGCACCCGCTGATTCTGTACCGACAATCGCTAATATCCCAAATGAATCAGCTTCATTAACATTAATATCTTTTGCTAATAACGTTCTCGCCCCTTCTTCAGGCAGCAGATTATCAAAAAACCATTGAATATAACGTTTACTTGAACCATCAACCTGTAATTTTCCTGATAATGGTATATTTGAGCACAAAGCATAATTACTCGGGTTATCAAGCCACTCCTGAGTATATTGAAAAGACCAAATATCATTATCTTCATACAAGAGGCCGACCAAGTCGGTATTGATATAAACCTTAAGCTCACGCATCTAATCAGCCTTGATCTGTTTAATTTTTTCCAGAAACTTATCTTCAATACCAGGCGGTAAATCGATGGATAACTCAATACCCAATTGCTCAAGCAGTTTTAAAACCCGACCTATCTCGACCGTCTCTTTGCCATTTTCAAACTGACTCATAAACGTCAGCCCATTACCCGATAACAGACCGGCAGTTGATTGATCTAAAGATTGTGACTGTCTAACAATTTTTGCTAGTTGACCTAGCTGTTTAGTATTTTCTATTTTCATATCAGCACCTATGCGTTCGCATAAATACTAACTTAAAACGATAGAAATTCAATTAAATTTATTCGATCGCATAAATTAAAAAGGAAAACTTGTCTAAAGTCACCATTTCACTGCGAACGCATAAATATATAACAACTATTCCTGCTAATCGTTATTATCAGCACAAAAAAGAGAGATCTCTATGAGCTTTCGAAGAAAAATAATAAAGAGGAAAAAATAGAAGAATAATATTTATGGTGCATTAAAGCCGGCTGGGGTTTTCTACATCAAAAAACGCTTTGGACACCAAATGCTCACCGTTTGGTCACCGAAGTTTTTTATTGGTAGCTAGAAACAAAAAAACCAACCGCAACTGGTTGGTTTTAAAGTAGAAATGCTTGGAGCGGGCAGCGGGAATCGAACCCGCATCATCAGCTTGGAAGGCTGAGGTAATAGCCATTATACGATGCCCGCAAAGATATGCATCTGGATAGCAGAAAACAATGCCAGTGCATTGTTATTGCTATGCTCACTGTGGCAAGTGAGTAAAATATGGTGGAGGGAGGTGGATTCGAACCACCGAAGCTTACGCGGCAGATTTACAATCTGCTCCCTTTGGCCACTCGGGAACCCCTCCAGGACTTAAATGGTGCCGACTACCGGAATCGAACTGGTGACCTACTGATTACAAGTCAGTTGCTCTACCGACTGAGCTAAGTCGGCGCCGTCTAAGTGCTGCGAATAATAGAGAAACTGAGTGCACCTTGCAACCCTTTATTGCAATTTATTTACGTTTTTTGTTTGTTCGCTTAAAAACAAAACAATTCGCTTAATTTTTGTTAATCAATGAAGTTCAAGCGCTGTCTCTGCTACTCACTTTTATCCATTTTAGTTGCATATGGGAATACTCTGGGGCCGCGGGTTCAGCCGCGCTACGGTACACAGCCAACTTTGGATTCGTTTATAGCTCGGCTCAAGCCGAGGCCCCGGTCATAACAGGCTACGGGCAGTATTTTAAGCAATAGCAACTTGTGTCATCGTTTGTGTCACCACTTGGCCACCAGCTGCGAGAAAAAACAGCAGCAGTAAAAATGACAAAGCCCCGATATACGAGGCTTTAAAGGTGTTATTAGCAGCTACAACATCATTCTATGTTTTGCACCTGTTCGCGCATCTGTTCGATTAACACTTTACATTCTACCGCGGCGGCGGTGATATCAGCGTTGATCACTTTTGAGCCGAGGGTATTGGCCTCTCGGTTAAACTCCTGCATCATAAAGTCCAGACGGCGGCCGACCGGACCGCCTTTTTTTAATATCTTGCGGCTTTCTGAAATATGCGAGTCGAGACGATCCAGCTCTTCGGCAACATCGGTTTTTTGTGCCAGTAGCACCAGCTCCTGTTCAACACGCGTGCTGTCCAACTCAACCTTGGCGTCTTCGAACTTTTTAATAATGCGTGCTTTCTGCCATGCTTGTACTTCCGGCATACAGGCGCGCACTTTCTCGGCCTGCTCGGCGATAGCGGCCAGGCGCTGTTCGATAAATGCCGCTAGGTTGCTACCTTCTGCCGCACGCGAGTCAATAAACTCATCGAGTGTTTGCTGAAAACCGGCCATCAGCTCCACGGTGATTGCATCAAGATCCTGCTCCGGTGCCTGCATCACCCCCGGCCATGCCAGAATATCCATGGGATTTAATACGCCCGAGCCGGCTTTATCGAGTACCCACTGCGCATTTTGAATCAATTGCCCGGCCAGCTCCTGATTCATATTCAATGCCTGTTCATTACTGTTGTTTGCTTCAAAGCGCAGATTACATTCTATTTTGCCGCGCTGCAGACGCTTGCGGAAAATATCTTTTAATTTAACCTCAAGACCGCGAAACTGCTCCGGAAGGCGAAAATAGGTTTCTAAATAACGTTGGTTGACCGAGCGTATTTCCCATACTGCCGTTCCCCAATCTCCTTTTAACTGCTTGCGCGCAAATGCTGTCATGCTGTAAATCATAATCACCTCATTTAATTTGAACGCTGAGTATAACTGAGGTCAGGCTAGTTATGCTATGCTGCAGCGCTATTAACGGCGCTTAATTTTATGAAATCAAAGATTATCAGCCTCTTTCTGGGGCCGCGTTGTTATTTGCTGTTTTGATAGTCTTTTTGCGTTCTGGGGCCGCGGCTTCAGCCGCGCTATGCTACACAGCCAACTTTTGCATTGTTTATCGCTCGGCTTAAGCCGAGGCCCCAGTCTTGAAACACTGCCATCAATGACTTGTGTATATAGAGTCAGGGCTAAAGTCGAGCGCCCAGTGTGTAGCAGAGGCATACAATCACTACTTAGCGGCAAGCTTATTGAAGCTCAAGCCACTTATGCCTTTATGCTCACAAAAACGCTGCAATTTTGTTTGTATCTCCTGCACTTCAGCAATATCGTAGCCCTGCTTGAAGCTTGTTCCCCAGACTACACCGGGCCAGCAGGGATCTGACTCATTGCGGACAATAATATGCAGATGCATCTGTTTGACCATATTGCCGATACTGGCAACATTGAGTTTAGTGCAGTCAAAGTGGCTGGCGGCAAATTCACTGAGCAGGTTCGTTTCTTGCTGCAGCTGTTGCTGCTGCCCCTGGCTAAGCTGATATAGCTCGGTACATTGTGTTCTCGGGACAATAACAAACCAGGGGAAATAGCTGTTATTGAGCAGCAGCCATAGACTGTGTTCGCTTTCTGCAAGCGGGTAGCAGTCATTCGCCAGGCGCGGATCCAATTGAAATGTCATTTTTATTTCCTTTTTAGTAGCAAGCGATAAATTATAAACAAACCAGCAATAAAATTCATGATTCGCTTCTCTAAAATAGCGACAGTGGCTTACTTATCGCAACGCGCTTGCTATAGTAAGCAGTAAATTTTTCATCCTATTTAGCAGACAAGGATTTAATCATGAAATTTAGCCCCTGTATCGATCAATGCACCAAAGACGGCAGCCATTGCCAGGGATGCGGCCGCAGTCATAAAGAGATTCAAGAAAGCAAAGAGCTGGCAGGCTTAGTTGCTGCTCACTTATTTAAATATGGCTATGAAGATCCGGAAAACTTTCTCACCATGCTTAATGAAAAATCGTTGAAACGTCTGGCACTTCTACAACAACAAAAAGCGTAAAAAAGATGGCAAAAAAGAAACAAGCTGAAATATCACAGGAAACCCAGGAAGAAGCGCTGCAGATTGCCAAAAAGACACAAAAGCCGGGGCAGACTAAAGAGCAGACCCGACTTATCGCCCAGGGTATTCAAAAAGGCATAGCCGAATATAAAAAGGCGGCGAAAAGCAAACAGCGCCAGGCGGACAAAGCAAGAAAACGGCAGCAGAAAGCACAGCCGCAGGTTGAGACCAGCGAAAGCGCGCCAGCTACGCAGAAAAAGCCCAAAAACAGCGCGCTACTTCCGTGGACGCTACTGATTATCAGTTGGTTAGGGTTTGCGGCTTACCTTTTCACGCAGTTATAATCTATTCAATAAAAATAAACCGCATTGGATAAGGCCCGGCTTTGTCACTGTGCGACCATAATAAAAGGAATAACCATGATTAAAGTGATTGTAAACGGCGCGAAAGGCCGTATGGGCAGCGAAGCCGTTAAAGCTATTAATAACGATGCGGAGTTACAACTTGTCGGTCAGTGCGATGCCGGTGATGATCTTCGCGCATTAATTGGCGAAAGCGGCGCACAGGTGGTGGTCGACTTAACTGCGGCTTCTGCCGGTTTTACCAATACGCAGTGCATTCTTAATGCCGGCGCAGCACCGGTGATCGGCACCAGTGGCTTTCAGGTTGAGCAGGTTAAAGAGCTGCAGGCCCTTGCCGCTGAAAAACAACTTGGCGGTTTAATCGCCCCGAACTTCTCCATCGGTGCGGTGCTGATGATGAAGTTTGCCGCTGAAGCTGCAAAATACCTGCCTGATGCCGAGGTGATTGAAGCGCACAGCCCGCAAAAAGAAGAAAGCCCGTCCGGTACAGGCATACGCACCGCCGAGCTGATTGCCGCCGCCCGTACTAAAGCCGCAACACCCTGCAGTGATAAAGAGCTGCTGGAAGGCGCGCGTGGCGCAGAATTACATGGTGTGAAACTGCACTCTGTACGCCTACCCGGCGTGGTTGCCCAGCAAACGGTGTTCTTTGGCGGGTTAAGCGAAACCTTAAAAATCGAGCATAACTCCCAGCATCGTGAGTCATTTATGCCGGGTATCTGTCTGGCCTGTAAAGAGGTGGTTAAACGTAACGAACTCGTTTACGGCCTTGAGCACCTGATGGATTAATCTGTTCCCACGGCTCTAATCGCACAACGCCGGCTGATGCCCCGTCTCTTATACACATCTTTGAATTTTTTGGAGCCGCGGCTTTAGCCGAGCTATGGTATATAACCAACTTTTGGTTCGTTTATAGCGCGGCTAAAGCCGCGGCCCCTATATTGAAGCTTTGTCATCAATGACTTGTGTATGTTCATAACATGGCGAATAAATTCCGCGCCCCTAAAACAGGCGTATCCATAGGTTATGATTAATTAAACTTAATCTGCACACTTTAAGCTCATTTGCACTACTATTAAAAACTTGTTTTCTTGGCAACAAGTGTTAGTTTTAAACTTTATTTTTTTATAGGGATATGTATGAAATTAGAATCGATTGCCTTACATCACGGTTATGAATCTGAAGCAACCACCAAAGCCGCTGCGGTGCCGATTTACCAGACCACCTCTTATACCTTTGATAACACTCAGCATGGCGCCGATCTGTTTGACTTAAAAGTGCCGGGTAATATCTATACCCGTATTATGAACCCGACAACCGATGTGCTGGAAAAGCGTGTCGCGGAAATGGAGGGCGGGATTGCCGCACTGGCGGTGGCATCGGGTATGGCTGCTATTACCTATGCGATTCAATGTATTTGTGAAGTCGGTACGAATATTGTCAGCACCAGTCAGCTTTATGGCGGCACTTATAATCTCTTTGCCCATGCATTCCCGAAACAGGGCATAGAAACGCGTATGGTTTCCTTTGCTGATTATCAGGGCTTTGAGGATGCCATCGATGAAAATACCCGTGCTATCTTCTGTGAGTCAATCGGCAACCCGGCTGGGAATATTGTTGATATACAAAAGCTTGCCGATATCGCCCATAAACACGGCCTGCCGTTAATTGTCGACAATACCGTGGCTACGCCTGTGTTATGCCGTCCCTTTGAGTTTGGTGCGGATATTGTGGTGCATTCACTGACCAAGTATATCGGCGGTCACGGCACCTCCATTGGCGGTATTATTGTCGACTCCGGCAAGTTTGACTGGGTCGCCAATAAAGAGCGCTTTGCCATGCTTAATGAACCCGATCCTGCTTATCATGGCGTAGTCTATACCGAAGCCTTAGGACCAGCCGCTTATATCGGCCGTTGTCGCGTGGCACCTTTGCGCAATACCGGCGCGGCAATCTCACCGATGAACTCTTTTCAGATACTGCAGGGCTTAGAAACACTCTGCCTGCGTATGGAGCGTCACTGTGAAAATGCCAAAAAACTCGCTGAATACTTAAGCAAGCATGATAAGGTCGAGTGGGTTAATTATGCCGCCCTGGAAGACAGTGAATACCAGGAAACCTGCCAGAAAATATGCGGCGGTAAGGCCTCGGGGATTTTAAGCTTCGGTATTAAGGGCGGGGCTGCTGCCGGCGGTAAATTTATCGATGCGCTGCAGATGATTCTGCGCCTGGTCAATATCGGCGATGCCAAGTCTCTGGCCTGCCACCCGGCTTCAACCACCCATCGTCAGCTCAATCACGAAGAGTTAAAAGCAGCTGGTGCCAGTGAAGAGCTGATTCGCATTTCCGTCGGTATTGAAAATATTGATGACATTATCGCCGATGTTGAACAGGCGCTGGCTAAGGTTTAAAGCAGCATGGATAGCATTGCCTAAAAACAATAGCGCAATGCTATCACTCAACTCCAGCCAGGCGGTAAAGCGTTTGCAGACCGTCAATAAAAAGAAAGGTAAAGTTCTTGTTCAATGATCCAAAAGCACTTAGCGAAGCCATTAATCAAGTTATGCCCTTCGGCAAGTACGCAGGGCGTAAACTCATTCATCTGCCCGAGCCTTATCTGGTATGGTTTTACAGCAAAGGCTTTCCGGAAGGTAAACTCGGCGAGCAACTGGCGCTGCTCTATGAGATAAAGCTAAACGGTTTAGAGCAGATGTTAGCCCCTTTGATCACTCGCGATGATTTGCAAGACAAAGAAAGAATTAAGTGATCTATCTTTATATTTGGAGGTGCGGTTTTAACCGCGCTTTGTACAGAATTGCGCGACTGAAGTCGCACCTCCGAAAATAGTTCACAAAATAAAAGTTATTTTGCCTGCTCAATCGCATCCAGCACGGCATTTGTCGTTAATATGGTCGGTAGAGGGATTCCCTGCGTCGCGTTAGGCCCGTAAACCATATTAAAGGGTACGGCAAAGCGTTGATAAAACTGCAGATATTCAGTCACAGTATCGGAGTCCTGGGTCCAGTCGCCGCGCATGGCGATAATGTCTTTTGTCTGCAGCAGACTGTACACGGGATCCTGCAGTAACACGCCGAGCTTATTGGCCTTGCAGGTGACACACCAGTCCGCAGTGACATCGACAAACACCACCTTACCCTGCTTAACCTGCTGCTCAATCGCGGTGCGATCCAGGCTTTGCCAGTGCTGGTTATCCGCTAAACGGTTTTCGCCATTGATGCCTGCTTTGTTGAGCAGCAGCAGGCCTGCCGTACTCAGCACAATAACCGAGCAGACCATCATAAACTGCTTTCTGCCATGTTTTTGGGCAATAAAGAACAGCAGTAGCGCGCTAAGCAGCAAGGCAAGCACAAGCGTCAGGCTGGGGCCGATAAAACTGCTGAGCAGGCTTATTAACCAGTAGCAGGTGATTAGAATCAGCAGGGCAAAAAAGGTTTTCAGTGAATTCATCCACTTGCCCGGCTTAGGCAGGCACTGCGCCATACCCGGAAACAGGGGCAATTAACAGCCAGGGCAGCGCCATGCCCAACCCGAGCGCGGTGAAAATAATCAGCAGCTGCCAGGCTGAGGCGGCAAAAGAAAAGGCCACGGCGGTACCGACAAAGGGCGCACTGCAGGGGGTGGCCAGCAGCGTGGCAAACATGCCCTGCAGATAGGAGCCTAAGTAAGACTGCCCGCCTCTTGTGGCCAGCCAGGTCTGCGCCGATGCTGGTAGTTGAATGCGATAGAGATCCAGCATATTGGCGGCAAATAAAGCGGTGATCACCACCATCAGGCCGATAAAGTAAGGGCTTTGAAATTGAATTCCCCAGCCCAAAGCCTGACCGGAAAATTTTACCATTAATAAAAAAGCAGCCAGTAACCAGAAGGAGCTGAGAATACCTGCCGATGAGGCGATAAACTGCTTGCGGATCTGTGTGCGGTTAATGCTCCCTGCTGCTAAAATACTGCTTAGTTTCATGCCTAACACGGGTAATACGCAGGGCATAATATTTAAAATCAGCCCGCCGAGTAAGGCGATAACAAAGATCGAAGCCAGGGCTTTAAGCTCACTGAAGCTGCCCGGCTGAGCAGGCGTACTAAGCAGCTCGACAGCCAGGTCCTGATCCACCACGGTCAAATTTAATAAATGCTGATTTAGATCGAGCTTACCGTTCCAGCTGCTGACCGCTATTTGCGCCGTCATCCTGTTGCCGTCAAAAGCAACATCAGGGGCAGCAAAGGTAACGCCGGTAAAGGTATCTGTATTCGAATCGATAAAGATATCCGGCGCCTGCCAGGCGCTATCACGTTCAATGTCAACAGTCAGCAGTTGCTTTTCATTATCCCAGTGAGTATTCCAGGCCGTAATGCCCTGCTGGCGGCTTCCCTGTTGCAGCTTAACAGGTACGCTGGCCAGCGCCTGCTGGTAGATAGCGGCGCTCTGCTCATTGCTCACTAGAGCATTAGGAATAAAGGGCAGTTCAATATCATAATCGCTGAGCACACAAAGGTTGGTGCATGAGGCTATGGTCAGGGTACCTTTTAACAGCGCCGGTTTAGATACATCCTGCAGCTGTAGCGTCAGCGGAAAGTTGACAAATTGCTGATAGCCGAGGGTATCGACACCGGCAACGCTATAACGTTGCGGCGCCGGCCACGCCCAAACAATATCGTTAATATTTTCTGACTGCGCAAAATCAAACTGCGGTGCTGCGCCGCCATCCCCCGGCGAGCGCCAATAGGTTTTCCATTGCCCCTGCAGCTGCACCTGCAGCAGCGCATTAACGGTTTTGGCGACAGGATCACTTGCGCCGGTTAACTGCATTTGTACAGCCACTGGCGGGTGATTAAAATCGCTTAGCCAGCCCGTCGAGCTTTGCTGAAAAGGTTGTTCCGCAGCCATCACGAGCCGACTGAAAAGTAAAAAGCTCAGCAGCAAAGCGGCCAAAGAAGCACGGTACAATTGATACAATGGAAAATCTCCGTCAGAAAAACACAGTTAACTGCAATATAGCGCAAATACCGAGAATATAAGAGTCAGGATTTTAAATTAATTTGGCGATTAAAAAGACATCAGTTTAAAAATAGTGGATAATTTGCGACTGCAAAAATCAGCATGCAGTTGCTTAATCTATTTATATTTTCAGGAATCGTTATTTATGTCCCAAGTCGGCACGCTTTATATCGTATCTGCCCCAAGTGGTGCAGGCAAGTCTACCCTTATCAATGCACTTCTAGCTGAAAAAAGGGATTGGCCGGTCCAGGTTTCTGTCTCCCACACCACCCGTGCACCGCGCGTTGGCGAAAAAGACGGCGAACATTACCATTTTGTCGATGTCGATACTTTTAAGCAATTGATTGCAGAAAACGCTTTTTTTGAGTGGGCGGAAGTATTCGGTAACTATTACGGCACCTCGCGTATCACCATCGAGCAAGCCCTGGCCAAAGGGATTGATATCTTTCTTGATATTGACTGGCAGGGCGCCCGCCAGGTACGCAAGGTAATGCCGCAGGCAAAAGGTATTTTTATTCTTCCGCCAAGTCGCCGCGAACTGGAAGCACGCTTAAATAAACGCGGCCAGGACAGCGCGGAAATTATTGCCAAGCGTATGGCAGAAGCACAATCAGAGATGTCCCACTATGATGAATACGACTATCTGATTGTTAATGATGACTTTGAGCAGGCAAGCGCGGAGTTTTCTGCTATCGTTAAAGCCGTGCGTAATGAGCAGGAGAAGCAGGCCGGCAAACATCGAGCAACCATTAAAGAATTGCTGGAAGCATAAAAGTTGCTGGATTAAATCGCATTTAGCACATATAATAACCGCCCTTTTTATGTAATTAATTTTTTGGAGTTCAACAATGGCACGTGTAACCGTTGAAGATGCAGTAAATGTAGTTGGTAATCGTTTTGATCTTATCTTAATGGCATCTCGTCGAGCTCGTCAGTTGGCAACTCAAGGAAAAACACCTTTAGTTGAGCCTGAAAATGATAAACCGACTGTTATCGCTCTGCGTGAAATTGAAGAACAGCTGATCACTAATGAGCTGATGGATGTTCAAGATCGCCAGGAAAAACATGAAAAACAAGCTGCAGAGTTAGCAGCTGTTGCAGCAATTGCTGAAGGTCGCAGTTAATAAGCGATTTTATTAAGTTTTTTAAGAAACGCCGCACATGCAGATGTTCGGCGTTTTTTTGTATGTTTTTTTATATCTATTAGGAAAGGAGCCCCATGGTGATGACTTTATTACTACCCGCCCTGGCCATTGTTATTGGTTTTGCCCTGCTGATCTGGAGCGCCGATAAATTTGTTTTAGGCGCATCCAATACGGCACGCAGTTTTTCTATTTCACCGCTGATTGTCGGTGTGGTGATTGTCGGTTTAGGTACTTCTGCTCCGGAAATGCTGGTTTCCGCGATTGCCGCCGCGCAGGGAAAAACCGGTATCTCGATTGGTAATGCATTAGGCTCCAATATTACCAATATCGGCTTAATGTTAGGCTTAACCGCTTTAATTTATCCGCTGCATATCCACTCGAAACTATTAAAACGGGAAATGCCGGTATTGCTGGCGATTATGGCCCTAAGCCTATTTTTACTTTGGGATCAGTATCTTAGTTTTTGGGATGGGGTGATTCTAATCTCTCTAATGGTTGCTATGTTAGCCTTCTCTGTCTATGAAGCGCAAATCAATAGCACGGACAGTCTGCCGCAGGAGATGCTCGATGAGCTACCGGAAGAGGTCAGCAAAGGCGAAGCTTTAAAATGGCTGTTGATCGGTATTGTGGTATTAATCGCTTCGTCCCGACTTTTAGTTTGGGGGGCCGTTGAGGTCGCTGAATATTGTGGCGTAAGTGATCTGATTATTGGTCTGACCATTGTTGCCATCGGTACCAGCTTGCCGGAACTGGCTGCCACCCTTGCCGCTGCACGTAAAAAAGAGTTTGATTTAGCGGTCGGTAATATTATCGGCTCCAATATCTTTAATCTCTTAGGGGTAATGGCATTGCCAGGTTTAATCAGGCCGGACGGTTTTGAGGTTGAAGTATTAACCCGTGATTACCCGGTGATGATCGGCTTAACCCTGGCCCTGATGATCTTTTCCATCGCCTGGCGTAAAAAAGGTCAGACAGGCGTACTAGGTCGTCTTGAAGGCGGCATTTTACTGGCCGCTTATATCGCCTATATGCTGTGGTTATATAAGGATATGAGCGCGGTATAGAGTGCTTTCGGCGGAGTTTATTCCGCTTTGCTGTCTTTGGGGCGCGGAATTTATTCCGCCTTGCTCACTTTATACCGCTTAGCTTGCTGGTGGACTAAAGGCCACGCCCCTTGTTAATTGCTATCCTTCGATAGCATGACATTCATTGCGCCTTGTTCTTCAGCTGTCTTTGGGGCGCAAAGCGACAAATTTGTCAGGAACAAATTTGAACATTGGAGTTTACGACAATGGCCTGAAAGGCATAGGGCAGGATGCCCGAAGTAATTACGGCAGTTCAGTGTTATGAGCGGACCAAGCTCTGCGGGTCCTTTCCAACGCGTTGCCAGGCATAGATAAGGCCGGCAACACTTAGTTACCAGCGAATTCGTTCCAGATCCGGATAAATAAACTGGTAATCCAAGTACTCTTTGAGTTTGCTGTTAGAAACCACTTTTCGGCTGCTTGTTTCCGGGGTTAAAAACGCCGGTGCCGCTAAGCCTAAGGCTAAAGCGCACTTTGTGTAGTATTCCTGTTTACTGGGGTGCGCATCGGCACAGGCGTTAAATATCTGCCCCCAGGCTCCCTTTTCAACAATTTTGTGGATAATACTGAGACAGTCGTCAAGGTGGATTAAATTCACCCGCGCCTGTGGATCGCGGATTTTTTTGCCTGACCGGAAAAAGCGCCCGGGATGACGTTTCGGGCCAATCAAACCGGCAAAACGCAGGATAGTGGTTTGAAAATGGCGGTTATTGGTAAACATTTCCTCTATTCGCAGTAATGGATGGGTACTGCTATCTAAGGCGTCCGACTCGCGGCACAGCCCATGACCGGGCGGATAAACAGAGGTGGAGCTGACAAAAAGCACCTTTTCAACCGGGGATTTTTCTATCTCCCGAATAAGATTTTTAAAGGCTGCTGTGTTTTTACTGGTGATATTGATAATCACTACCTGCGCATTTAAAAAGTCCTGAATATTATCCATCAAACTTTCTATATCAATGAGATAAGCGCTGACCTGAGCACTGGTTAAGGATGCTAATTTCTTCGCCGAGGTCGTGGAAATATGCACGCTATGTCCCTCTTTTACAAATAACTCGGGTAACTTGGCGCCCAACCAGCCGCTGCCTAGGATACTGATCTTCATGCTTTATTCTCCATTCTTTTACCGTGTCGCTTAATGACGATGTTTTAAGAAACTCTTAGGTATCAACTCGGCGATAAAGCTGCGCGCTCCCCGGCGCAGTAGCGACAACAGATACAAAGTTAACAGGATCACCACACTGGCCAGCTGCCACCAGCTGTAACTCTCCTGCTCCTGTGCCAGCCAGGGCAGCGCAATCACGTCGATATACTGATTCAGCCCCAAGCCAATTAAAAAAGCCGCGACTGTCATCAGCATCGCCAGGCTGATAGCAGCAAAAATCCCCTGCTGCTGTTTCACTATTTTTAACAGCTCCAGGCTGATGGTCGGCGCAATTAAGAAGAAAGCCATCGCAGCCCCCGGTGATAAACCGGCAATGAGCAACACGGCAATAACCGGCGTGATGCCTGTCGCACAAAGTGCAAAGGGAAAGGCCACTATCACCATCACCAGCACCTGCAGCCATAATGCCTGCTCAAAAAAGGCCCAGACCGATACCGCTGAGAGTGTCGCAGCCAGCGCGCAGCCGAATAACACCCATGGCGCGGTATGATCCAGCTGATGCAGGTAGCCCTGTTTAACGGCACTGGCAAATCGCGCTGTCGCTTTTTCGTCAACCAGCGTCGCTTCTGCCGGTGCGCCACTCAGCCCTTTAAAGTAACGTCCTAATAACCAGGCAATCGTCAGGGCAAAACAGGCTGCCAGAGCAGTACGCAACAGCAGCATCTGCCAGCCAAGCAAGGGCAGGGAAATAAACAGGGCATCAAAACCAATCACCGGCGCGGCAATTAAAAATGCCGTGGCAAAGGTCTGATTGGCTCCCCGCGCTAGTAACTGCTGATGCACACGACTGGCACTGGGCGAGCAGACCGGCAATGGCAGCCCATAAGCCACGCCTTTTAGCGCATCTTTAAAATATGCACGGCTTGTCGGGCCGGGCAAGCGGGCCAACTTGGGAGTAAAGTAGTGCATCAGTGCACTCAAAAACATTGCCATTAACAACATAGGGGCACTGTATAGGGCCAGATTGATAAAATTAATCAGGGTCAGCGCGGTATTATGTTCACTGTGCAGATAACCCTTTTCCGACTCATGCTCATGGTGGTCGTTCTCATGCGCTAATTCTTCATGCTGATCATGCCCAGCTGCATCCTCATGCGCGAAGCTTTCATTGTTATGATTATCTTCAGCAGCGGCATGCAGATATGTAGCAGGTGTATTGAGCGGTTTATGTTCATGCTCAAGGTAACCCAGCCAGTGCGGTAACAGCACCGCAGCCAACACCGCAAGGCCGGCGATACTGCCGATGCCGGCCGCATATTTGTTTGCTTTCGCGGGAGTTTCCTGCGCGTGTTCCAGCGCATGGCCATGCAGGTAGGGCCTATGTATCACCACATGCATGATGGAGCCCATCACAAAGGCCTGCAGCCAGGCTAGCCATTGACCGTCAATGTGTGCCAGTGAGTGGTCGGCAAAAAAAGCCCCTGCCAGCGTAGTGGCGGACATCGTCAGCAAAATAGCCGACGGTAATAAGCGCCCATATTGCGGGCGCAATAACCACCAGATGGTCAGCCCGACTGGGAAACGGTGCAGCAACACACCTAATGCCAGCAACCAGCCGGTGCGATCGCCCTGCTCGACAATAAGTACCGAGCCGTCAATACTGGCATGTAGAACCAAACCCAAGACAGCTAAAAACAGTGTCGTCTGATGTGCCTGACGCGCCGCGCGCTGGAAATATTTTTCTATCCAGCTTGGCGCAAAGACGCCAAGCGCCATCAGCACCAGCACCATCAAACCACCGCTATAGAGAATTTCCGGCAGAATATGAAACAGCACCAGCCCGGAGATAGTAACAAAAATAAACGCATCGAGCAGATCCAGCCAGCCCGGCTGACGCTGCAGTAAGCGGTAGGTGAAGGGGCCTAAAAAGAGGGCGAAAACACTTAATAACAACATACAACTATCTCGACAAAACGGGGATGGCTTATAATATAATAGCCACACAAACTTGACTATTTTTATCAGGCACTTGGCTGTGGTTTATAACTATTGGCGCGTGGGATTCATCCCACAATAATGTAAACAAATTAACCAACGACTTGCTATTGGTTACTTATACTTCTGTATAAGAGATGTACTCGCGTGGGAATGCATAACAGTGATTAGCCGTCTGAATTCCCACGCAGAGCGTGGGAACTAGTCCATACCTCGACGACATGGAAAGCTAGCTAGAAGTCGCGAGCAATAACCCCTGCCGGTAATATTGATTGGCTTCTGCTTCACGCTCTTCTTTATGCAGCAGATCCGCCAATAAGGCCAGGTCAGCAATAGTAGGTTGCGTTTTCACGCTTTCTTTAAGATGCTCGATAGCGGCCTCGGTATTATTTTCTTTCAATTGCAGATGAGCAAGCGCCTGATGAATGGGTCCTTTTTCTGATGCTTTGCCGAGCTGCTTGTCGAGCAGCGAAATAAGCGCAGCGGCATCGCTGAACTGCATTTTTTCAAGGTAAACAAGCCAGACCGGAGAAAACTTTTTATTAAGCTTATCCAGCAAAAACTGCTCGGCAAGTTGATGATTATCCGCGGCAATATGCGCATCTAAGAGTGCTTCTTGATAATCCTGCTCTTTGCGCATCCAGCGTGGTGATTTCTTCTCCCAGAACTCCTGTAATTTCTCACCGTCCTGTGCCGCCATCTCCTTAAACAGGTGCTGATAGGCATCAAGCAGCATAGTCGCCTGCTCTTCACCACTCAGTGCTAAAATATTACGCTTGCGGTTGAGCAGGTCGATATAGTTTTGCCATTGCTGCAGTGCCGGGTAGAGCGACAGATAGAGTTCACTAATGCGCCGGCTTTTCGGAAATTTCTTATCCAGATCCTGCAGAGTCGCCAGCGCGCCTTCATATTGCTGTGCTTCCAGCTGCAGCTCAGCCCTAGCCAGGCCAACGGCCAGCTGACTGTCCTTGTGACTGTCATAAGCTTGTTTAAAATGCGCGTCACGCAGATCGTATTTGCCCTGATAATGCGCCGCTTTCGCAGCGGCAATATAAGTTAAGACCGGCGACTCGCTGCGCGATGCCGATTTTTCCAATAACTTCTGCGCCTGTTTATTATTACCTTCCAGCAGCGCCAGCATCCCCAGCGTACTGTTTTTTTGTGCTTTTCTGGTTTTACGCTGACCGAACCAGTTACGGGTAACGGCGCTCATCGACAATATTCTGCGTAGCAGCCACTCAACGAAAAGCAATAAAAAGTAAAAAACCAGGGCAATAAAAAGCGCATTGATAATGGTCGTTTCATAGGTCGTATAACCATCAACAGAAAGCAGAATATAACCCTTATTAGCGCTGATTTCCGGACCTAACACCAGTCCGGCCAACAGTGCGGCAACAATAATAATAATTTTCAGCATAATTTACTCCTGCTCCAGATCCGTGCCGGCCAGTGATTTTTTTACCCGCTGCTCTATAATCCGCTCCAGTAAAGGTGCACTTTTTAATTGGTCAGGATACTCACCGGCAGCCTTACGCTGCATTAAATCCTGTACGCTCTGGTAGAAAGCCTGAGTGTTGCTGTCATTGAGATCATAATAATTAGTCAGCAACTGGCTTGCACTTTGCAGGGCCAGATCGTAAATATCCTGTTGCTCACGGTAAATGGCAAATTCAGCTTTGGCCAGATCATGACGCAGATTTTCCTGCAAATACCAGCGCTGCTCGGGAGAAAGTAGAGCTTCCAGCTGTGTTTCCCGTTTATTAATCACAATAAAACTCTCAACAAAATTGCTCCAGGATTTACTCAGGTTGTTTTTCCAGTCATTGATATCCGATGACAGCTCAGGGTCATTATCAACAAGCGCCTGCGGCCCGCTTAAGTCGCTCACCACCAGCTTATCAATACGTCGCTCTAACGCCGACAAGGCCAATACTACGCCATCAGGGTCACGTTTCGGCAGCGCTTCCAAGGTACCGATATCTTCCAGCAGGGCAGTGCGCAAGACGCTTAAACTGGCATCACTGAGTTCAGCAACACGCTGGTCTGCTGCAACAAGCAGAGCAATGGCACTGGCAATATCGCTTTCCAGCCAGATTTTTCTGCCAGCCAGCTTCACCAGGTATTCCACTTCCGCCAAAATCCAATCATTGGGATGGCGAACTTTGCTTTCAGCAAATGCCCGCTGCAGCGCCTGCATATCGGTCTGATATAATTTACTGGCATTTTTAACCTGCTGCAGCTGTAAATTAACCTGTTCAATGCGCGTGGTCAGATTTGACTGCAATGCTTGCGCCTGCTGTGAATACTCACTCTGCTGCTCTTTCTGCTGCACAAGCTGCTTATTTAACTGCGCAAAGTTGTTCTGTTGCTGAAGGGTATATTGTTGATGCTGCGTGTAAAAATAAGCCGCGCAGGCAATCACTGCCAGCGTTAAAAGAAGTGCCAGCACGGCAATAATAATAGCCAGCTTGCTACCTTTGTTTTTTTGTGGGGGCGGGTTGTCTGTTTGCGCAGCTGATGCATCAGGCGTTAATGCTTCGCCTTCCAGTGTGACTGCATCATTATTGTTTTTATCTTCACTCATAACTACCCTCTCATCTACAAAACTGTTAATTGCATCATGCTTATATACTTTGCCCAGGTAAAATGCCTTAACCTGCATAAGCATAGTTTTTAATTACTTAAAATAATCAATAATCTCTTGATCCTGCATGCCCGGAAGCACTTTTACAGCAGCGCAGCCGGATAAAGCCGCCTGTTCGGCAATACGCCGGCTGGGCACATAAAGGGTTATTTTTTTTAACCAGCCCTGTTCACTCTCAGGAACGATAGTCAACAGCCTGTTCAATAACTCAATACTACTGATAATAGCACCATTAATGCCTTGTTGTTGCCATTGCTTAACTAAAACTTCTGCGCATAAATCAACGGCAATGCGCTGATAAGGCTGATAATAGTCAACCACAGCGCCACGGGCTGTGAGTGTTTCGGCAAGTAGTTCCCGGCCACCGACACCACGCAAAATAAGCACCCGTTTGCCCTGCAGTTGCCCCAGACAGGGTAAAGCCAGCAGACCTTCACTGCTGAACTGCTCGACAGGCGTGATAACCGGCTGTGCGCTGACTTGCTGCAGCGCGCGCTGCGTTCCCTTACCGACCGCCAGGTAACGGCTTGCCGGCCAGGGCCTGCCGGCAAGCGCCTGAGCTGTATAATCTACCGCATTACGGCTGAGCGCAATAATATAATCATAATTTTTTGTGAACAGACAGGGCGCATTGGCAAATTCCGGCGATTTTTTTACCGCCAGCAACGGCTGCGCCAGCGCAAATACGCCCTGTGCGTTAAGGCGCTCGGCCAGCCGTGAGGCATGCGGCGCAAAGCGCGTCACCAGCAGGCGCGGCTTAGCCATAGATATCGGCCAATATGCTATCCGCGCCGCACGCCAGTAGCTGCTCTGCTAAGCTCAAGCCTAACTGCTGCGCATCATCGCGATGTCCGCGGATCTCTTTACGGATAATATGCCTGCCATCGACACTGCCCACCAGGCCACGGAGAAAGAGCTGCTCCCCTTCTAATAAAGCAAAACTGCCAATCGGCACCTGACAACCGCCCTGCAGCGCCAGATTCATAGCCCGTTCGGCAGTCACACGGCTGCGCGTAGCCGCATCTTCCAGCGGTTTTAACAAAGCCATCGTCTGCTCATCCTGCAAACGACATTCAATTCCGACTGCGCCCTGACCGACGGCTGGCAGACTCTCTTCCGGTTCAATATAACTGGCAATCCGCTCGTGCATATTCAGACGGATTAAGCCTGCCGCCGCGAGAATAATGGCATCATATTGACCTTCATCCAGTTTCGCTAAGCGGGTATTGACATTACCGCGCAGATCCTTAACCCGCAGATCCGGACGTAATGCACGCAGCTGAGATTGCCGGCGCAAGCTGGAGGTGCCGACAACCGCGCCTTGCGGTAATTGCGCCAGTGACCGATAGTGATTGCTGACAAAGGCATCGCGCGGATCGCCGCGCTCACAAATTACGCTCAGCCCCAGGCCATCGGGAAAATCCACCGGAATATCTTTTATTGAATGCACGGCAATATCTGCACGCCCTTCGAGCATGGCCACCTCCAGCTCTTTCACAAACAATCCCTTGCCGCCGACTTTTGCCAGAGGTGTATCAAGGATCTTATCGCCCTTGGTTTTCATTCCGATAACTTCAACCGTTAACTCCGGGTGGTATTTAAGCAGCTCAGCTTTGACAAAATTAGCCTGCCACATGGCAAGCGGACTGTGGCGTGTGGCGATACGAATTACTTGAGGGGCCATTGGCGGGTTATCTCCTTAACAAACTAATTTCCTGATGCTAGCAAAGATAGCTAAAATTAGCATCTGTAATAAATATAAAACCGCCGCTGTGCTAAGATCCTTACCGGTAAATCCATTGCAGTGCTGTAGAAGAACTGTTATTAATCGTTATTTTTCCGGAGAGAGTTTATATGGGGCAATCATCACCAAGATTACCAGAAATTTTAAAACGCAGCCTGATTGCCAGCAGCCGCTTCTTTAAAATTGAGTCACTGCAGCTTAGATTCAGTAATGGCCAGGAACGTGAATTTGAACGCATGCGCGGTAGTCATCCGGGTGCCGTGCTGGTTGTGCCCTTTTTTGATAAAGATACGCTGCTGCTTATTCGCGAATATGCGGCCGGCACTCACTCCTATGAACTTGGCTTTCCTAAGGGACTGATTGACCAGGGCGAATCCGCTGCTGTTGCCGCTAACCGGGAACTCAAAGAGGAGGTTGGATTTGGCGCACACAAACTGCAGAAATTAAAAAAAGTCACTATGGCACCGAGTTACTTCCGCAGTGAAATGACCCTGTTTATGGCCTTTGACCTTTATCCTGAAAAACTGCCCGGCGATGAACCTGAGCCCCTGGAAATTATCAAGTGGCCGCTCAATAAAGCGGATGAATTATTAGCCAGAGACGACTTTCAGGAAGCGCGCAGTATTTCAGCATTATTGCTTGCCTTAAAAACCCTGCGCGAGAAGCAAAAATAACCGCCTTGACTTGCTGATTCAGTGATATTGCAGTAGATTGAATAGAGTAAAAAAAACCTCGAGCCTATGCACTCAAGTCGAGTAAAGAAGCTTAATTTTATCGCTTAGCATCGGAGCAAACGCCACCCTGGCGTTGATGACAAGCAACGGAACGCAAAGTCCCGCCTGCTCATTTAAGCCTATTTGCGACGCATAAGCATGAACAAGATTAACTGCCTGCTAAAGGTTATATTTTCTAAGGAAACAGTTTATGAGTAAGAATTCTATTTCAGTAAAATGGCTTATTTATACCTTTTTAATCGGGCTGTCCGCTAACGCCTGTTTTTCGATATTAACCACCTCGCTGGTCTCCTTTTCTATTTTTCCCTTTATCACCCTGTTTTTTGCGGTAAACCACTTTTATAAGCTGTATATCAAAGAAGCGCATAATGAAGCCACTATCAGCTCGGCATGGATTGCGTTTTTTATCGGTATTTTTTCTTATTCCGCTTTTCTTGGTGCCCTGCACCCGGAGCTCGGCTCCAACTTTATCTCCATCGCCATCACGCTGATTTTAACTATCTGGCTGATGTATAAGTTAATGTTTGGTGATAAACATTATTCGGCATAACAGCAAGCTATAGGTGGGTGGTGATGGGTAGACAGTGAGTAGTGATGGGTAAATGGTGATGGGTGAACGGTGATGGGTGAACGGTAAACGGTGAACGGTAAACGGTAAACGGTAAACGGTAAACGGTGAACGGTGAACGGTGAACGGTGAACGGTAAACGGTAAACGGTAAACGGTAAACGGTGAACGGTGAACGGTGAACGGTGATGGGTAAACAGTGATGAGTAAATGGTGAATGGTAACTCATTACTAATCACTCATTACCCATTACTAATCACTCATTACTAATCACTCATTACCCATTACTCATCACTCATCACCCATTACTCATCACTCATCACCCATCACTCATTACTCATCACCCATCACCCATCACTCATCACCCATTACTCATTACTCATTACTCATCACTCATCACTCATCACTCATCACCCATTACTCATCACCCATCACTCATCCCCCATCACTCATCACCCATCACTCATCACCCATTACTCATCACTCATTACTCATCACCCATTACTCATCACCCATCACTCATCACTCATCACTCATCACCCATTACCCATCACCCATCACCCATTACTCATCACCCATTACTCATCACCCATCACTCATCACCCATCACTCATTACCCATCACTCATTACCCATCAATAACGCTCAAAGAGTTTGAGCAGCGCATCGCTGTTGTCCGGAGCGAATTTCTCTTCCTGATCGCTGCCGTAAACACTGTCGGCCAGTTTCTGCTTGCGTGCCTGCAGTGCCAGCACGCGCTCCTCAACCGTTTGTTCACAAATTAATTTATAAACAAAAACAGGTTTATCCTGACCGATACGATAAGCGCGATCCGTGGCCTGGTTTTCAACGGCCGGGTTCCACCAGGGATCATAGTGGATCACCGTATCTGCGGCGGTCAGATTCAGCCCGACCCCGCCCGCTTTTAAGGAGATCAGAAAGACCGGCACATCACCACTCTGAAACTTATCAATGACCTCGCTGCGGTTGCGCGTCTGACCGGTGAGTTTGACATAATCAACGCCTTCCTCCTGCAGCGATTCTTCAATCAAAGACAACATCTGCGCAAACTGCGAGAAGATTAAAATACGTCGCCCTTCTTCAATCATCTCCGGCACTATCTCCATTAAAAAATCCAGCTTAGCTGAACTTTTAATGCCCTGCGCATGCTCAAGCTTCACCAGGCGCGGATCACAACAAGCCTGACGCAGTTTCAGCAGCGCATCTAAAAACTCAATGCGGCTTCTGGCCATGCCTTTCTCTTTAAGCAGATCGCGCACCTTAGCCTCCATAGTAATGCGGATGCTTTCATATAAAGTGCGCTGATCATTGGGCAGCGCAATTTTATGCACGATTTCTGTTTTCGCCGGTAACTCCTTGGCCACTTCATCTTTAGTACGGCGCAATAAGAACGGCTGGGTTTTCTGAATGAGCCACTCCTGCACCTGCTGGTTACCTTCCCCTTCAATCCCTTTGCGGTAAAAACGGTTAAAGGTGCTATGGCTGCCTAAAAAGCCGGGCATCAGAAAATCAAACAGTGACCACAGCTCGCCTAAGTGGTTCTCCAGCGGCGTACCCGTCAGGCATAAACGCTGCTTTGCATTTAACTGCTTGATACTCTTGGTCATCTTCGCCAGCGGGTTTTTAATGGTTTGCGCTTCATCGAGGATCAGATCAGAAAACTTAAATTCATTAAGCTGTTTGAAATCCCGGCCGACTAAGGGATAAGTGGTGATCAGCAGATCGTAATCGGCTAGTGAAGCAAAGTGCTGATGGCGATCGACACCATGCAACACCAGGACTTTCAGGGTCGGGGTAAATTTCAGCGCTTCATTTAACCAGTTGCCGACCAGCGATGTCGGGCAGATCACCAATGCCGGATCGCTGAGCTGCCGGTGCTGTTTTTTATAGAGCAGATAGGCCAGCGTCTGAATGGTTTTCCCTAAGCCCATATCATCGGCTAATACGCCGGAAAAACCATACTCATTTAAAAAAGCCAGCCAGTTCAGTCCTGCTAACTGGTAATCGCGCAGGCTGGCATTGAGATTATCGGGTAACTCTACCGCCTGAATACCGCTGAAGTTGCTCAGCTTGTCTGCCAGGGCTTTAACGTGCTCCCCGCCTACCCAGTTATTAATTTCCGGCAACTGTGCCAGTAAAGCGGCCTGGCTTTGCGGTAAGTGAATATTGTTATTATTGACTTCACCAAGCTCCTGAAGAATAGATAAAACAGGCTGAATAGATTCTCGTTTAATACGTAACGGCCGGCCATTGGGCTGAGCAAGTAAAATATCAAACTGATGCTGCTGCCAATCTTCATTGCTGCGCAGCCATTCCAGCAGCAGCGGCAGCAGTTCAATACGCTTGCCTTCTATTTCAATGGAAACCCCTAAATCAAACCAGTTACCCTGCTCTTCGATTTCCAGGTCGATGCTGTCCACCTGCTCACTATCAAGCGCCAGGCTCGGCGAGATATCAAAGCGCCAGCCTAATACTTCCAGGCGTGCTTTATGCGCGGTTAATAAAGATAGCCACTGGAACTGCTGCGTGCCGCCTAACTCGGGCGGTAAAATACCGAGCAGCTGGGTCGATTCAGGCTGCTTGGGATCGTACATGTGCAGATCTAACAGGCACAGCTCTTCAAACTGCTTAAGCGCCAGCGATTCCAGATCAATATCACGATCAACGCTGACAATCTCTTTGTCACACATAAACTCACTGCGTGTCGGCTCATCAACCACACCGGGATCTAATATCAGATCCCCATAGTGGAAAGATAAGCGCGCCACAAACAGCGGCTGTTCTTTGATCGTCTGTTCACTGAGCGCAAAGACCACCTGCAGCTTGTCATCAATCTGCCGGGTCGGATAAGCAACCGGATTAGGTAACACGGCATCGGGAAAGCGCAGTGACACTTCCTGGGTAAAATGCTCGCACTGTTTATCAGCAAGAGGCGGCGTTTGTAATAATGACAGCAGCCAGTCGCGATCAAACTGCGTTTCTATCTGACCGACAAGGCCAGTATCGGTATCAATATAATAAGGTGTCGGCGTGGGAATCAGCAGCCAGTTTTCACTCTCTGCCAGTGTTATCTGCAGCTGTTTTAAGTCTTCGTCCTGCTCCTGCCATTGCAGTGTTAACTTTCTCTTTTCAGCCGCCTGCACAGGTAAGGATAACTCTTCCCAGAAGCAGCGCCCCGTGGCTAATATTTTCTGCAGCGCAAGCAGATCGTTTTCATTATAGATAGCGCTTTTAGCAAGTTTAGCAACACGCCCCTCTTTGGCTAACAGCAGTTGCAGAATACTGACATCTTCTGCTGTTACCCATTTATAGCTTTCCATCCAGGCTTCATTATCGACCACGGAAATCAGATCTTTTTCCGCAAAGACATTGCGCTTTTCACTTTTTAAAAAGCGTACCGAGCCGTATTCCACCTGCAGGTAGCGCAATGAATGGTTGTAAGCGCTTTTATTAAAGGAAAGGCGGAAATAGCCCTGATAAGCACTGCTGCCGGCCGTGGTTTGCTTTTTGCTCAGCTGTTGCTGCAGTAATTCAAACCAGCTCTGGTAGCTGTTTTCGATATTATAATTGGGCGTATCGGCTTGATAAGCGAGCAGCAAAGCAACGGCATGTTTGCAGTTCCAGCCGACCGGACAGCTGCAGGTGCTGTGAATAATAAAGCCGCCTTTATTGGACTTTTTAATCGCCGCGCTGGTTTGATAAGGGGTTTGCGCACTGCCTTTGACACTGCCGCTGAGTGTCTGCGTCTGCTCATCAAATTCGCAGGACAGCACGCGACTCTCTTTAAAATAACGGGTACCGCGATCAATAATATTGCGACCGAAACTAGTGAAAATATCTTGCTGAGTAATCTTAGGCATGTCTACAAACCAACTTAAAAATGGATCGTTAATGATAGAGAGGTCGAGACGATAAATAAAGGGCAATTCAGGAAGAATAAAATAAATCAGCGAATATTTATGCGGAGCATAACTGGCAATAAGGGAGCAATAGCTCCTTTAAGGTCTATTGGAACTGAGACTTTATTCCAATTAACTTGCTTAGTTCAACTTTTTAAAATCAATATACAGAATTCTTCTTATAAAGTGAGCGAAACAATGCGGCTAGGTATTTCCCATCCATTTTTCTTGCAGTGAACAAGCGCTTTAGCAAGGAAAATCATGGATGATTTTTCTAATCTCAGTCAGCACAGGGATGTGCTGTCTGAGATGGTGCGTTAAAAGTGGTTGGGCAGTGCAAGATAAAAAAATGGCTTGGGCAGCCTTTCTTTTGGGCGAGTTATGCGACAGCATAGTGTTACGAGCGGGCTAAACTCTGTGTGCCCTGTTTTCTTTGGCTTCACAAAGAGCATAGCTCACTCGAACTGCGAAACTACGTTTCGGTTTCTCATCGCTTACACGCCGTCAAAGGCGAAAGACCAACCAAGATTCAGAAGCATAAGCCTGCAAGCGAAGGCCTTAATAACAAATAAGCAACTAGCTACTCAAAGCTGAAGTACTAGCATTAAATTATAAATTAGGCCCTAACCATTTTTCTGCAGTAAGCAGATCCCAGCCCTTACGCTGCGCATAATCTTCTAACTGATCCTGCTGAATTTTAGCCACCGCAAAATAACGGCTTTCCGGATGCGAGAAGATCCATCCGGAAACAGAAGCGCCCGGATCCATCGCATAACTGCTGGTTAAGTGCATGCCGATCTGCTGCTCAACGTCCAGCAGTTCCCAAATCACCTGCTTTTCAGTATGCTCGGGGCACGCCGCATAACCCGGCGCAGGACGAATGCCCTGATATTTTTCGCGGATCAGATCATCATTAGATAAGGTTTCATCGGCGGCAAATCCCCAGTACTCTTTGCGCGTCTGCTGATGCAGGTATTCCGCAAAGGCTTCGGCCAGGCGATCACAGACGGCCTGCACTAAAATCGCATTATAATCATCGTGCTTGTCTTTATAGCGCTGCGCAATCTCGCGCTCGCCAATCCCCCCGGTTACGGCAAAACAGCCAATATAGTCGGCAATACCTGAGGCTTTAGGGGCAATATAATCGGCCAGGCAGTGATTGACAAAAGGCGCTTTCTTTTCCGTCTGCTGACGCAGATGATGGCTGACCTGCAGCACTTCACTGCGCGACTCATCGCTGTAAATCTCAATATCATCACCGACACTATTAGCCGGGAACAGGCCGACCATGCCACTTGCGGAAATTTCCCCTTGCGCTTCAATAGTATCGAGCATTTTCAGGGCATCATGATAGAGACGGCTGGCTTCTTCACCGACCACTTTATCTTCAAGAATGCGCGGATATTTGCCGGCCAGCCCCCAGGTCATAAAGAAAGGCGTCCAGTCGATATAGTCACGCAGCGTCGCAATCGGCATATTTTTAATCACGCGTACACCCAGCTGCTGAGGCACGGGCGGCTGATAATTTGCCCAGTCAATTTTAGCGGCGTTATCACGAGCACGCTGCAGAGAGACCGGTGCCGTGCGCGGACGCTTATTGGCATGCTGCTCACGCACGCGCTGATAATCAAGGTTCAGTTTTTCAACAAATCCTGCTTTGCTTTTAGCGCTTAACAGCTGCTGACAAACGCCCACCCGCACGCGACGCATTGGACACATAGACTACCGGCTGCTCATAGTTCTGTTCAATTTTAACCGCGGTGTGACGCTTTTGAGGTGGTTGCTCCGCCAATTAACAGCGGTAGTTGCAGCCCCTGGCGCTGCATCTCTTTAGCCACATAAACCATCTCATCCAATGAAGGCGTGATCAGCCCGGATAAACCTTATCATATCGGCCTTTTCGGCAATGGCGGTTTTAATAATGGTTTCACAGGGCACCATCACGCCAAGGTCGATAATTTCATAGTTATTACACTGCAGAATAACCCCGACAATGTTTTTACCGATATCATGAACATCGCCTTTTACCGTCGCCAGTACTATCTTACCGTTGGTTTCGCCGGCTTGTTTCGAGGCCTCGATATAAGGGTTCAAGTAAGCCACCGCCTGCTTCATCACGCGCGCCGATTTCACCACCTGCGGCAGAAACATTTTACCGGCACCAAAGAGATCACGCGACGATATTCATGCCATCCATCAACGGGCCTTCAATCACCTCAATCGGCGTCTCGGCATTGGCCCGCGCCTCTTCGGTATCTTCTTCAATAAACTCGGTGATCCCTTTTACCAGCGCGTGGGCAATACGCTCATTAACCGGCAGATTACGCCACTCCAGTGCTTTACCGTCATCAACCTTTTCGCTGCCGGAATCGCGATATTTTTCGGCAATATCAAGTCAGCGCATCCGTGGCATCGGGACTGGTATTAAGCACCACGGCTTCCACCGCATCCTTTAACTCCTGCGGAATATCGTCATAAATCGCCAGCTGCGCTGGCATTGACAATGCCCATATCCATGCCGTTTTTAACACAGTAGTAGAGGAAGACCGCATGGATAGCTTCACGCACCGGATTATTGCCGCGAAAAGAGAAGGACACGTTGGACACACCGCCGGAAACCATGGCGTGCGGACAGGTTCTCTTTAATATCTTTAACCGCTTCAATAAAATCGACCGCATAGTTATTATGTTCGGCAATACCCGTGGCCACGGCAAAGATATTCGGATCAAAGATAATATCTTCCGGCGGAAAGCCGACCTGATTGACCAGAATATCATAGCTGCGCTGACAGATTTCAAACTTACGCGCACGGGTATCCGCCTGCCCCTGTTCATCAAAGGCCATTACGATCACGGCAAAACCATAGCGGCGAATTAATTTCGCCTGGGCAATAAAGTTATCCACGCCCTCTTTCATGCTGATCGAGTTAACAATACCTTTACCCTGCACGCATTTCAGGCCCGCTTCGAGAATCTCCCATTTTGAGGAGTCGATCATAATAGGCACTTTGGAGATATCCGGCTCAGAGGCACAAAGATTAAGAAAGTGCTGCATTGCATGTAATGAATCAAGCATAGCTTCATCCATATTAATGTCGATAATATCCGCACCGGCTTCTACCTGATGCCGCGCCACTTCCAGCGCTTTCATCATATAACTCATCGATAATCAAACGCTTAAAGCGTGCCGAGCCGGTCACATTGGTACGTTCACCGACATTCTGAAACAGTGAATCTTTGCTGATCGTCAAGGCTTCCAAACCGCTTAAACGGCAGGCAACCTCAATTTCCGGCAAGGGCCGTGGTTTGATATCGGCCACCGCATCGGCCATCGCTTTAATATGCGCCGGCGTCGTACCGCAACAGCCGCCGACCAGGTTGACAAAAACCGCTTTCTGCCCACTCTTTAATATGCTCCGCCATCTCATCGGCTTCCAGATCATATTCACCAAAGGCATTGGGTAAGCCGGCATTAGGATGTACCGACACATAGGTTTCGGAAATACGCGACAATTCCTGCACATATTGACGCAGTTCTTCAGGGCCAAGGGCACAGTTTAAGCCGAATGAGAGCGGCTTAACATGACGTAAAGAGTTATAAAAAGCTTCTGTGGTCTGTCCGGAAAGAGTCCGTCCCGAGGCATCGGTAATGGTACCGGAGATCATCACCGGCAGCTCATAACCCAGTTCATCAAAGACACCGCTCACGGCAAAAGCAGCAGCTTTGGCATTTAAAGTGTCAAAAATCGTTTCAATTAAAATCAGATCACAACCGCCTTCAATCAAGGCGTGGGTAGATTCGGTATAGGCGACCACTAATTCATCAAAGCTGACATTACGAAAGGCCGGATCGTTGACATCGGGAGAGATTGAACAGGTACGGTTGGTCGGACCTAACACCCCGGCAACAAAGCGCGGTCGATCCGGGGTTTCCGCGGTTTTCTGATCCGCGGCCAGACGTGCTAAACGCGCGCTCTTCGCGGTTAATTTCCGCTGACAGGGACTGCATCTCATAATCGGCCATGGCAATGGTGGTGGCGTTAAAGGTATTGGTTTCAATAATATCGGCACCGGCATCAAGATACTCCTTATGAATATCCATAATGGCTTTCGGCTGCGTCAGCACCAGAAGGTCATTATTGCCCTGCAGATCACAGGACCAGTCAGCAAAACGTTCACCGCGAAAATCTTCCTCTGCAAATTTATAAGCCTGAATCATGGTACCCATAGCACCATCAATAAGAGAGGATATGTTTTTCTAATTGCGTTTTAATAAGTGCGCTACGATCACTGACTGACATAGGGTTCCCTGCTGATTCTGTAAAGAAGTAATTTGAACAGCAATATTAACATAAAAGCGCGCTGCAGCGACGCGCTAAAAACGTTGCCTGCTTGAAATATTTCGTTATAAATAATGAAGAAATTGATAGTTGCAGTAACGGTAATATCGAGTAGGGTGAGGCTTTATGCCTCATCCCTCTCACAGAACCGTACGTACGGACCTCGTATACGGCTCATGTATTCTCAGATTCCATCATCGCGTCTTCACAAACGCTGATGGAGCAAGCCAACCGGTACTCACATTTTCTATATTATACAAACCAAGTTCTTCCAACCAACTGTTCGGCATGGCATAGCTCGATAAGGGGCTTCTGGAATTTCGCCACGAGTTCATCTTTATGAACTTAAAGGGTGGCTTATACCTCAGCTGCTTTAACCGTCGATGCAACCTGCTCGGCTTCTTCCACAGTTTAAGCTGTATTGCCCTTAACCTTCGCCTGATCCAGCCGGCTAATCGTTTTAACTCACGTTTGCAATTGGCGATACTGAAGTAGTTTACAAAACCCCGTATGACCGGATTAAGCCGTTTGATCACTTCGGCTAGGTTTTGACCACCATTGCGTTTTGTTAACGCTTTAACCTTTACTTTAAAGCCTTGAAGCTTGGATGGTTGTATCCGCGTGTAGCGGCTACCTATCTCCACGCCTAAGAATTTAACCCCATTATCGCTATGCGCTATGTGGGTTTTCTTCTTGTTGACCGTCAGTTTCAGGTCTTTTTCCAGTATCTGCGTCGCTTGCGTTAAGGCGTTCTCGGCGGCTCTTTCTGTATTACACAGGATCAGGATGTCGTCAGCGTAACGCACTATTCGGTGCTGACGCTTTTTCATCTCTTGATCAAACGCATCGAGGTAGATATTTGCAATAAGCGGACTGATAACGCCCCCTTGCGGACTGCCTACCCGGCTCGCTTCCCAGTTTTTTGCCAATCATGACCCCACTTTTAAAAACTGAGTGATCAGCTTTAAAATGCTACCGTCTGTTACCCGTCTTTGAATGCTTTTTATGATCAACTGGTGATCAAGCAGGTCAAAACACTTCGACAGATCCATATCCACTACCCATTGACGCTCATATTTACGCATAAATACGGTCGCTTTGCTGATAGCATCATGGCAACTTCGCTCCGGTCGATACCCATAACTTGATGGATGGAACTCCGGTTCGAAGATCGGTTGGAGTATGTTTAATAGTGTTTGTTGTACTATGCGGTCTCGAACTGCGGGTATTCCTAATAATCTCACACCACCATCGTCTTTGGGGATCTCCACCCGTTTAACGGCCTGCGCGCGATATTGTTTAGTTTGCAGTTCAAATTGCAGTTGTTTTAAGTTTATTTCCAGGTGCTCGGCAAACTCACCGATGGACTGCCCATCTATTCCGGCTGCTCCTTTGGCGCTTTTGACCTTTTTGAACCCCTTGTACAAGTTGTTGATGTCCAATATCTGCTGATACAAGCTGTAATAAACTCTCACTTACCTGCCCTTGCTTGCGATATGCCCGGTCGCTGTCCTTTATCCTATCGTTCGATTCTTCATTGCTACATTAGGTGTGCTAGCCCATCGGCAATCTGCCTAAGCGGTATGCAATTACTCCGTTGCTCAGCCCTCTGTTCTCAGCGTCCACATTTCTGCTTAGCCGTCATATTAGGCCTGCTTTCGTCAAAGCACTTGTGAGCCGATAGTTTAAATTCGGCACTTTTCATATGCTTAAAGAATACTTCCCCCCTTCGCAATCAATTAAAGCTTTTGACTGAAATTGACTCTATCAGACATCATGCTGATAGTCGGCTTGGTTTTATCCTCCACACCATTACTGGCTTTCATCGGCCGAGCCTTATTCACTACTACGGGTTCATCTGCCACCTCACACTCATATTAACCTTGAGTCACCTCTTGAGATAATATGCCCAATCCTTCGGACTGGATGCAGTGCCAGGCTTCCCCAGTTATTACACTGACTCCCTGTTAGAAATGCCACCCTCAAACACAGCATGGGTCTGACTGAGTATCGGGCTTTGCGCTATTTTGGACGCTTACCCACCCATGCTGCCGAAACAGGTTACGGTTAGTTGTGTACCTCTAACTTCCTATGGCTTCCTTCAGACCTTGTCGTTGGCCAACAACGCCCTTGCCATTCGGATTATCTTCCCCCCAGTCGGGGTGATCTCACTCTCTTGCAAGTGAGCGGGTTTGCCAGCTTTGCTGGGCAAACATCGAGTAGGGTGAGGCTTTATGCCTCATCCCTCTCACAGAACCGTACGTACGGACCTCGTATACGGCTCATGTATTCTCAGATTCCATCATCGCGTCTTCACAAACGCTGATGGAGCAAGCCAACCGGTACTCACATTTTCTATATTATACAAACCAAGTTCTTCCAACCAACTGTTCGGCATGGCATAGCTCGATAAGGGGCTTCTGGAATTTCGCCACGAGTTCATCTTTATGAACTTAAAGGGTGGCTTATACCTCAGCTGCTTTAACCGTCGATGCAACCTGCTCGGCTTCTTCCACAGTTTAAGCTGTATTGCCCTTAACCTTCGCCTGATCCAGCCGGCTAATCGTTTTAACTCACGTTTGCAATTGGCGATACTGAAGTAGTTTACAAAACCCCGTATGACCGGATTAAGCCGTTTGATCACTTCGGCTAGGTTTTGACCACCATTGCGTTTTGTTAACGCTTTAACCTTTACTTTAAAGCCTTGAAGCTTGGATGGTTGTATCCGCGTGTAGCGGCTACCTATCTCCACGCCTAAGAATTTAACCCCATTATCGCTATGCGCTATGTGGGTTTTCTTCTTGTTGACCGTCAGTTTCAGGTCTTTTTCCAGTATCTGCGTCGCTTGCGTTAAGGCGTTCTCGGCGGCTCTTTCTGTATTACACAGGATCAGGATGTCGTCAGCGTAACGCACTATTCGGTGCTGACGCTTTTTCATCTCTTGATCAAACGCATCGAGGTAGATATTTGCAATAAGCGGACTGATAACGCCCCCTTGCGGACTGCCTACCCGGCTCGCTTCCCAGTTTTTGCCAATCATGACCCCACTTTTTAAAAACTGAGTGATCAGCTTTAAAATGCTACCGTCTGTTACCCGTCTTTGAATGCTTTTTATGATCAACTGGTGATCAAGCAGGTCAAAACACTTCGACAGATCCATATCCACTACCCATTGACGCTCATATTTACGCATAAATACGGTCGCTTTGCTGATAGCATCATGGCAACTTCGCTCCGGTCGATACCCATAACTTGATGGATGGAACTCCGGTTCGAAGATCGGTTGGAGTATGTTTAATAGTGTTTGTTGTACTATGCGGTCTCGAACTGCGGGTATTCCTAATAATCTCACACCACCATCGTCTTTGGGGATCTCCACCCGTTTAACGGCCTGCGCGCGATATTGTTTAGTTTGCAGTTCAAATTGCAGTTGTTTTAAGTTTATTTCCAGGTGCTCGGCAAACTCACCGATGGACTGCCCATCTATTCCGGCTGCTCCTTTGGCGCTTTTGACCTTTTTGAACCCCTTGTACAAGTTGTTGATGTCCAATATCTGCTGATACAAGCTGTAATAAACTCTCACTTACCTGCCCTTGCTTGCGATATGCCCGGTCGCTGTCCTTTATCCTATCGTTCGATTCTTCATTGCTACATTAGGTGTGCTAGCCCATCGGCAATCTGCCTAAGCGGTATGCAATTACTCCGTTGCTCAGCCCTCTGTTCTCAGCGTCCACATTTCTGCTTAGCCGTCATATTAGGCCTGCTTTCGTCAAAGCACTTGTGAGCCGATAGTTTAAATTCGGCACTTTTCATATGCTTAAAGAATACTTCCCCCCTTCGCAATCAATTAAAGCTTTTGACTGAAATTGACTCTATCAGACATCATGCTGATAGTCGGCTTGGTTTTATCCTCCACACCATTACTGGCTTTCATCGGCCGAGCCTTATTCACTACTACGGGTTCATCTGCCACCTCACACTCATATTAACCTTGAGTCACCTCTTGAGATAATATGCCCAATCCTTCGGACTGGATGCAGTGCCAGGCTTCCCCAGTTATTACACTGACTCCCTGTTAGAAATGCCACCCTCAAACACAGCATGGGTCTGACTGAGTATCGGGCTTTGCGCTATTTTGGACGCTTACCCACCCATGCTGCCGAAACAGGTTACGGTTAGTTGTGTACCTCTAACTTCCTATGGCTTCCTTCAGACCTTGTCGTTGGCCAACAACGCCCTTGCCATTCGGATTATCTTCCCCCCAGTCGGGGTGATCTCACTCTCTTGCAAGTGAGCGGGTTTGCCAGCTTTGCTGGGCAAACAAAAAAACGAGCTGCTGAGAGCTCGTTTTCGCTTGACATCCTCCCTCCACTAACTCAAAGATTTTAGTGGGGGATTCCTACCACTAGACGCTCATGCCCGAGCGCAAGAATGTTCTTTTATCGTGCCACACCACGCACAAGACCATTCTCTTATTTCAAAAGGGTTCTACATTTACGATTGTTAGCGAACTTTACGCAAAACGAACCAGTTTGAGAGGTGTACTTTGTTAGTTTGATTAGCATCCTAATGGATAAAAAATCTAATCAAACTTTTTACAATAAAAGGGTAGTTCAAGTTTGAACTATTTGCTATCCATCGCCACCCAAACAAGTTATGGGTGGCGAATTCCGCAAATTTCGTTAAAAGAACATTGTCATGTCACCATATTAAACAATATCTTTTACTTTCTGCCGATTGCTCGGTTAAAAACCGAACACTGACCATAAAGCTAAAATATGTTTATGCTATGATCGACTATCCCGCTACAAAAAAAGAGGTGAATAACACGCCAGTTGGCACTGAGTTGCTTGTAAAACGCAAACTCCTAAAATTTATCACCGCTTTTAATAAACCGGCATAAGTGAACAAGAAAATAATTAATGTTAATCTCCTCTGTTAGTAAAAAACGCATTGTTTAATCTTTAACAGCTTGAAATAACAAGACCTTCTCCGTGTTGCCGCTGGGCACCTGGTTACGCGAGTAACGCCTGGTCCGGTACAGATCTTAGTAAAAACTGAGCTGAAGTAATAATTTATCCCCCCTTAGTTTTTTAAGATTGATAACAAATAAATCTGCTTGGCTAAGCCACTCTCTGGCAAAATAAAGCCCTTTATTTATTCATCCTGAACAGCCAATATCCCTTACAAAAAGGTTGCTTGTTTTTTTGCATTTGCTTCCTTTCACACTATTGAGTATACGTATTAGCTGTAATAAAACCAGCTCAATAATTCGTTTCATTAACTCCGTCACACTTTTATTTGAGCTCGGATAAATCATATGGCGTGACCTGGTAAACACAATAATTCAACCAGTTGCTGTATAACAGATTACCGTGGCTGCGCCAGGTGGCACGCGGAGTTTCATCGGCATCATCGTTAGGGTAATAGTTGACCGGCAGATCCGGATTCAAGCCCTCATGAAGGTCCCGCTGGTACTCATTATGCAGCGTATCGGCATCATATTCAGGGTGCCCGCTAATAAAGACCTGACGGCAATCCGGGCTGGCGGCCAGATAAAGCCCTGCATCAGGCGCATCGGCAAAAATGGTTAAGTCACTGTTTTCCAGTATATGCTCGGAATCAAGCTCGGCAAAACGCGACAGGGGTGCCCAAAACTGATCGTCAAAGCCCCGCACTAGCGGATGATGGTGATGATGCGTGGTATGCAGGTAGATGCCGGAAAGCTTCTTTTTGCGCGTCATCTTATCAATACCGTATAAATATTTAAAAGCCGCCTGCGCCGCCCAGCATAGAAACAGTGTCGAAGTCACATTGTGGCGGGACCACTCGACGATTTCAGTAAATTTATCCCAGTAATAAACATCTTCAAAAGGAATAGTACCCAGTGGCGCTCCGGTAATAATAAAGCCATCCCATTTTTGATTTTTAACCCGCTCAAAATCACCGTAAAATTTATCCAGATGCTCTTGTGGTGTATTTTTCGAAGCCCGCGCATCGACCCGCAACAGCTCAACATTGACCTGCAGAGGGGTATTGGAAAGCAGACGCATCAATTGCGTTTCCGTTTCAATCTTTTTCGGCATTAAATTTAAAATTAATACCCGCAAAGGACGAATATTCTGATGGCTGGCGCGCGATTCTGACATGGTAAAGATATTTTCAGACTTTAAAATACTCGCTGCCGGCAATGAATCAGGAATACGAATAGGCATAGTAAGGCTCCATATAAAAGACGTTTGGACATCTAGAAGTCTAACCTAATTTTCTGTTCAATGATAATATAAAGAAAAAAGAATTAGGGGCAGGGACTCTTTATCTTTGAGCTTTGTCCCTGTTGAGCCTGAAAGCTTCTCAATCCAGGCGTAAAGCGAGAGGTTGAGTTGTTTTAAATGAACGATGAGTTACATAGAATGAGAGGTCTAAGGGCTGGGATTATTTTTACACTCAACTGCGTTGTCAGCCATTAATGTAGAACACTACACTGCATGACTTCCGCCTTGCTGAGCAGAAAAATAGCCTCCAGCAGGAACAAATAACAAAAATAAAGAGTGACTTATTACAAGCTAAAAATGGTCATTCATTGCTAAATGCACCTACTTTGACCACTTTTATATAAGTGATTTACTGTTAATTTGTATGGATACATTTAAAGAAGCAGTTAGTTAAATAACAAAAATTTTTACTTTTATTAATTTATATCTATACTCAAATTACCCATGTTGGGTAAGACGATGTTCGTCTTAGCGTTAGATTAAGACTATATGTACTTTGCAAATGGATGTTTCAATCAAGGGCCTTTATAAGCACTTGAAAGAAAAATAGATTTTATCGTGAATACGAGGAAGTTATATAGATTGGTTATAATGCTGCGAGAAGCGTGTTTGTAACACGAATTGACCGCTAACGGTTGGAACTGACCAACCAAGACTCTAGTTACACGCTCGGAAACGAGACATTAACAGAGAGCGAATTAGTCCTTGAGTATGTTTAAGTACATTTTAAGGAACAGACCCTATCAATGTTTGAAATTATTCAGGCTGACTTAACACAAGCCGAACATGCACAGGCTTATTTGACCCTGATGTCACATTATGCAACCGATCCTATGGGCGGGGCTGAAGACCTTTCCGATTTTGCCAAACAGAATCTGGTTACCGCATTATTAGCCCGGCAGGACGTGTTTATCGTCTTAGCCTTTCACAATAAACAGCCTGCAGGCTTATTAACCGCCATCGAAGGCTTTTCCACCTTTGCCTGCAAGCCATTACTGAATGTTCATGATGTGGTGGTCTTTAAAGATTTTCGAGGTCAGGGAGTCAGTGCTTTATTGTTTGCTGAAATTGAAAAAATCGCCAGAGCACGGCACTGCTGCAAAATTACTCTTGAAGTACTGGAGGGCAATGAGATCGCCAAAAAGGCCTATGCCAAACTCGGATTTGCTGACTATCAGCTCGATCCTGAATTCGGCAACGCATATTTCTGGACAAAATCACTGCAGGATTAATTTCCCCTGGCGGTTAAGCCGCGTATAAATCCACAACAAACTGGCTCCGCGCGCCAGCATAAAGGCATTCATCGCCATCCACAGCGCATGATTGCCCTGCTCGGCAAAGAGCAGCCAGACCGGAAAATAGACGGCGCACAGTGAAAACAGCATGCTGTTGCGCATCTCTTTAGCGCGCGTCATGCCGATAAACACGCCGTCAAAGACAAAGCCGAGCATAGAGGTCAACGGAATTAAAACCAGCCACGGCAGATAGTGGTTAGCCTGCGCCTGCACGCTGCTAATCGAGGTGATCTGGCTGATTATCCATGAGCCGTAGAAATAAAACAGCAGCAGCTGGATCAGACTGAACACAAGCGCCCAAAACAGGGTGCTATAAATACTCTTTTTTAAATGGCTGAGACTACCGCGGCCGATGCTTTTGCCCACTAAGGCTTCCACCGCATAGGCCAGGCCGTCCATAGAGAAGGAGATAAGCAATAAAAAATGCATCAGCACTGAGTTTGCCGAGACAATATCATCGCCGAGCTTGACGCCCTGCAGGGTCATAAAGGCAAAAGTCACCTGTATGCATAAAGTGCGGATAAAAATATCACGGTTGAGGGCAAGAAAGCGTTTTAAAGCGTGCATATCGAGCACCTGCTTCAGCACTTGCGATAACGCAGCCGTTTGCCGAAAGGGTTTGATCATGCTCAATACGATCGCGACACCGCAGAGCAGCGCGATATAATCCGACGCCAGAGACGCCCAGGCAACGCCTGCCACCCCCCATTTAAAAACAATCACAAAGAGCATGCTTAAAAAGATATTGACCGAATTACTGACAATCAGCAGAAACATCGGCGCCTTGCCGTTCTGCATACCCAATAACCAGCCAAGCAGCACCATATTCAGCAAAGCCGCCGGCGCGCTCCAGATGCGAATGGCAAAGTACTGCTGCGCATAGAAGATGACCTGCTCACTGCCATCGACAAAATAAAAAGCCAGGCGTGCGATGGGGCTCTGCAGCAGGATAAGCAGCACTCCCAGACACAGCGCCAACAGCATGGATTGCGCCAGCAGACGCAGCGTCTGCTGAAAATCATTGCCGCCATAAGCCTGAGCGACCAGGCCTGTGGTCGACATGCGCAGAAATACCAGCACAAAAAAGAGCAGACTGATCACCATCGAGCCAACCGCCACACCTGCCAGATAATAGGACTCCGGAAGATGGCCGATAACCGCGGTATCGACCAGTCCGAGCAACGGCACGCTGATATTGGAGAGCATCATCGGCACTGCGATAGCAAAAATTTTCCGGTGGATGGCATCTTTAAAAAAAGTGGATTTTATCATTAATGAGGATTCTTAGTTGGCAGTACTGTGACAATGCTCAGATTGTAACATTGCCTTCAGAGGAATAGTTAATATAGGAAGAAAAACGCTACCACACAAATAAGTTTGTTTACAGCTCGACTAAAGTCGAGGCCCCATGCTGAAGTACTGTTTTGTCGGCATTTTTTGCATATGCAGACCGCCGGGGCCACGGCTTCAGCCGCGCAGGTAATACGCGGCAGCTTTTGGCTTGTTTATCGCTTGGCTAAAGAGCGTAACGCTTTATTTTTTACATCCAGTCGGCATTACGGATCACGCCAACGGCAATACCTTCAATGGCAAATGACTGATACTGCAGATCCACTTTAATGGGCTCAAACTGACTGTTTTCCGCTTTTAACACAACTTCACTGCCTTCGCGGTAAAAGCGTTTCACGGTAACATCATCTTCAACACGCGCCACCACGACCTGGCCGTTATTGATATCCTGGGTCTTATGCACCGCAAGCAGATCACCATCCATAATACCGATATCCTGCATACTTTCACCATAGACGCGCAATAAGAAATCTGCCTGCGGATGAAACAGAGCAGGATCGACACTGTAATGGGTTTCAATATGCTGCTCTGCTAAAATAGGCTCGCCGGCAGCAACCCGGCCAATCAGAGGCAGCCCCTCTTCTACTTCTTCATGGTGCTTTTTATACTTTTCCGAAATGCGAATACCGCGCGATGTGCCGCTGATAATTTCAATCGCGCCCTTGCGCGCTAAGGCTTTAAGATGCTCTTCGGCGGCATTGGCGCTGCGAAAGCCAAGGATCTTGGCCAGCTCCACCCGCGTTGGAGGCATTCCGGTTTTTGCAATACAGTCCTGAATAACATCCAGAACTTCACTTTGACGTTTGGTTAATTCTTTCATAACTCCCCCAAGTAGGCTGTGATTACAAACAGTGTATATCTACACATTGATTTATACTAGCGGCAGCAACGAATTTTTAACAAATGAGCGAAAAAACAAGCAATCTATAGTCGACCATTCAATACCAGTACCGTTTCGCCAGACTGATTTTTTCTGCCAATCCAGGATAATGCATCTTTAATAGCAGGATCCAGCTGTTCACCCGCCTTCAGCAAGCCGCGCAGCTGATAAGCTCGCTGCTCCTTTAAGCGCACATTAGCCGTCGTCGTCAGCTCTTCGGAGCTCTGCTGCAGATCGCCAACAAGCTGCCCCTGATCACAACTTAAATCGATACGCGCGCTATTCAAATCGACACTGCCCATCTCACTATTGATTGCAGCATCCTTCCAGAGCAGATAGCCATCAAGCACCCGGCAATAAGGGTCTCCCTGTGCTGCCTCTTTTATAATCAGCGACAGATCGCCCTCAAGCTGCAGCGGAACAGGCAAGTCGATATAAGCAAGCAGCTCAGCGGCACTGCTATCGAGGATAAAGTTTTCCAGGGCAATGCCGGAAAAAGCAAAGATCAGCGCGCCTTTTCCGGACAGCGCATTCACGCCATTATTAAATGCAATATGCACTTTCAACTGCAAACGGGCCAGGGCAAACCAGTCAATTTCCCAGTCAATATGCTGCAGCTGAAACTGTTTTTTATAGTTTAGCTGGCCGGCCTGCCCTTGCCAGAGCGAGCCGGAAACAGCAGCCAGGCTGATGCCTGTATCAGCAGGAATAAAACGCGCCAGCTTATCCGCCGGCAGAGAGCTCAGCAGTGACAGCAGATAAAACACAACAAACAGGAAAATAAGTTTGACTTTCATATAGGTAGAGTCTCTTTTAAAGCATTATGCGGCAGGACGGCCAAGCAGCAGGCGGTTGACTTTAACATGACCCTGGGGCTCAATTCTGGAAATATCCGTGGTCAGCACAGAAACAAAATATTGATTGTTTAAAGCGGTTAACCAGCGCAGCAGGAGATCAAATTCCACCTCAGTGATCCACACCTCTATCTGTTCATTTTTATTGACGATACGGGAAAAGTTAATGCCGTATTGCCCGGCACTGCTGTTGACGATTTGTATTAAGGTTAACTGCTGCGTATTATTTTTCTGCTTACCCACACCGGCTTTTACCAGCAGGCTGGCTTTATTCTCTACCCAGGTTAAGGTCTGCTCGGCTCTGCTTAGCTGTTTTTCGCTCTCCTGCAGGCGATCTGCCAAGGGTTTCCAAGCCCCCCAGTAGAGCAGGGCAAGCAATAAAAAAGCGCCGCTTAATAATGACAGTTGCTGCTCTCTGTCTGAAAGACTCGTCCACCAGTGTTTAAGTTGTTCGCTCATTATTTGTTCCTTATGGTCAGCAAGCCGCTGACCCCCTCTTTATTGCTGCTTAAGGCCCCCTGCTCGACAGTGAAGTTTGCCGCTAAGGCCGCATTGAATTTTTCAAATGCCTGAAAATTATCGGCACTGGCGGCAATGCGCATCTCCTGCGTTTTACTGTCAAACTTTATATTGTTTGCTGTAAACTCCGGGTGCGCGGCAAAAGCAGGCACTAAGTCATTCAGCATCACTAAGAAACCGGAATCGACATCACCTTCCAGACCAATCAGCATAGTGCTGATTTTTTTCTTAATACGCGCGTACTGTAAGGCACTTTGCACAGGAAAAGCCTGTTTATAAACTGCTTCAACATGCTCCTTAACCAGCTCCGTCTGTTGTTCAACGCGTGTATTTTTCAGATACAGGTTAAGCAGCAAGACAACAAACAGAGTAATAGCTAAGATTGCCGGAACCCGCCATTTCTCAAGTTGCTTATTACTTTCTTTCTTTGGCTTAAACTCGCCGCTGAGCAGATTTATTTTATTATTCAGCGTGCCGCGCGCCAGTACTTCCAGAGGCAGTACCGGCAATAATTCAGTCCACTCGCCGTGGCAGTTTGCCGGCCTTTGGCTGTAGCTTTCAATCTTCACCAGTGCATCATCCGCAGACTTGCCGGCAATGAGCAGATCCAGCATTTCCGGCTCACAGCTCCAGGCCATATTCTGGTTTTCTCTCACTATCCACTCATTATCCAGCTGCAGCGCCTGCCATTGGCCACTCTCGCCAACGGGCAGTGCCAGACCTTCGGGAATAAACTGCCGGCAGCGGATCTGCGCCGCCTCCAGCCACGCTAACCAGGTTACTATCTTATCTTTTTCACAGATCGCCGCATGCACGGAATCGCTATCCTTGGCGATAACAGAAAAGTGCAGCGTGTCGACATCTGCTGCCAGCTCTTCTTCCACTAAATAGGGCAAAGCCTGCTGCATCTGGCGGTTAAAGGGGCCATTAATGGCAATTTCTTTAATACTCACATCGGCGCCCGGCACTAGACAGATAACGCGGCGTTGTTGTGCTTTTTCTGTTAATAAATTCAACTGCTCAGCATTATCGACCTCGCCCGATGCAATTATTTCATTGCCGCTCTCTGACCAGATAAGCCAGTGATTTTTTTGTGAAGCCTTACTTGCCAAGCGAATTATTAATCGTTCAGTCACCAACAATCTCCATTTTGCTTATTTGTACCTGCTTCTATACAACAGATTAGGTATATAACTCATTTAAATCCACCCGATTGGTAGCGGATCAGATTGGCCTTTTTGTTTTCTATCTGAAACAGAAACTTAACCGTCAGCAGTCTCTGCTCAAATTCAGCTGCTCCGTTTAGTTGAAAAAACTCACTGCTGACACTGAGCTGCTTCTCTAAGGCACTGTTTATCTTTAACCGGGCAAACAGCGCGCTGCCCAGAAAATCATTGCGGCTATTCCAACCACTGACGCCGCGCTCCTGCAATAAGGTCTCAAAATCAGCAACGCTGAGGTTATGATAGGGTTTAAATAACGCGTACAGAATCTCCGCCTGCTCATCACTCACGGTATTAACGTTAATCTTTTGCTCCTGTGAGGGGATGGCGCAAACATAGGGCGCTATTTTCTCATAATTCTCTTTAGTCACCCCCTGCACTGCGCGCAGCTCACTAATATCAACCATTAGGTTATTTGCGGCTAAATGGGCAACCCGGCGCGCCTGATAAAAACTGTCTTCAGCGCCCTGCGAACCATCACTGCTATTATTTTCATCTATCCAGTCACGCGTTGATTGGGCAATCATTTCCGCACTGTAATCATCCACATCAATGGCTGCCAACAGGGCTTTAAATTGCTCCTCTGCGCTATCGGAGTTAAGCGCATTGACATTAAAACAGCTGCGCATATCTTTAAACTGTCCGCTAATTTGACCGTTATCCAGTGGAAACACCATATTCGGTGTCGCCCAGATTTGATCCAGGCTGTTCACCTCGCTGTCAGCAAAGTCCTGCTCCAGTACCATACGCCCGAAATCGGCCGCCGCCTGCCCGTACCAATAAACTTTTTGTGAAAAGATCAGCCCTTCCGTGCGTTTTAAATTTAAGGTTAAGCGCCCGGTCATCGTTGCCGCCACCGTCACCATAATGGCAAGGATCATCAATACGGTGATTAACGCCACGCCGCCCTGTTTACTCTTATTTGCGGCAGCCATTACTGAACAACCTCACCCTCAGGAATTAAAAAAGCACGTCTGATGTACCCATAACGTTGACTGGTAAAATTAATTTCTATGCCTCTGGGCAGAGTATCCGCTGACGTCCAGCGGCTTTGCCAGCCGTTATTCCAAAAACGAAAGCTTAGTTTTTCAATATCTTTTAATAATACCTGCTGTTGCGCCTTCTGCCCGGCGACCAAATCCGGATATAAAAAATATAAACGCTGCAGCTGTCCCTCTTTTAAGCGGTAGCGCACCCGCAGAATTTCAGAGCGCGGTAATAAGTTAAGCGGATTAGCCCAACCAAGACGGGTAAACTCAATGCCCTGATCTTCTGATTCAAACAGTCCATCGCCCGCCGTGATCACGGTTAATTCATCCTCGTCAACACTCGCATCACGCGAGGTCCGCGCAACAATTTGTGTAAAATCCTGTTCAATAATCAGCATTGCACGCTGTAATTCGCTCAGCGAGTCACTATGCTCCTTACTGATCTCCCCGCTGCGTAACACGCCCTGTAAAATTTGATAGGCAGCCAGACTGAGCAGCGCAAAAATTGCGATAGCCACCAGGACCTCAAGGAGCGTAAAACCTTTATTATTTCGCAATGTAGGTCCTAATATAAGCAAGTGCACTGCCTTCTTTTTCCGTGCTGACCTCAATATCCAGCGCTTTAAAGTTACTGTCACCAGTGGAAACGGTCTGATAACGCAGATACCAGGTATTACCAGCCAGCTCCTGCGTCTCATTTTTCCAGCTTGCCGCTGGCCATTGCTCCTGCAGTTTCAATTCGACCAGGCGATTACTGGCCACCCACAAAGCCAAGGTTTTCTGCTCCAGATAAGCCTGATTATTTAACGCGCCGGAGGCCGCCTGCATCACCGCTAAGCCGGATGTCGCCAGAATAACCAGCGCCAGCATCACCTCAAGCAGCGTCATTCCCTTTTCTGCTAATAGTGATTTAATCATTGCTGCGCCTCGGTTAAGCTGATCGCGCCATTCATGCTTACGGAAACGCTGACCGCCTTTCCTGGCGATCCGCTTTCAACGCTGCTAAAGGTCAGCGAAAACGGGCTGACTTCACCGCTGGACATCACATACACCTGCGGTCTTAAAGTCACTATCTCTTCTGCTCCTTCAATACTGACCAGATCATCCTCATCAATAAAGGCATCCTGTTTTTCCGTATCTATTTCATCCCATAATGAGCCGGCCAGCAGGTATTCCATTTCCAGGGTGTCCGGCAACTCGACCTTACCCTGAATCTGTCTATCCATCACCGGCAGCCACTTTTTAGTTTGATAGTCATAAACAGCAAATTGATAACTATTTTCCTCAAAAACCAAGCCCAGTTCCAGTCCGGAAATAAGCGCTTCATCTTCTGCAAACTGTAATAAAGTGCGAAAACGCTGCGCCTGCCAGTGCACATCATTCTCAGCATTCAGGCTGTTGGGCAGCGTCATCACCACCCCCACAGAGACCATGCCGATCAGCAGCAGCACCAGCATGACTTCCAGCAAGGTAAAACCATGCTGCTTTGCTTTATTGCTCAGCTGTTTGTTAAGCACGGCTTAATTCGCATTCAAATTCCAGTTACCGATATCATCATCGCTGCCCTCTTCGCCATCCTGCCCCACAGAGAGAATATCAATTTTACCGTGTTCACCGGGATTATTGAGAATATAATCATTTCCCCAGGGATCCTGCGGCAGACGTTTGATATAACCGTCTTCACGATAATTACGCGGCTCAGGTGAACCGCTCGGCTCACTGACTAATGCCTCCAGTCCCTGTTCAGTACTTGGATAGGAGCCATTGTCCAATTTATACATATCCAAAGCATTTTCCAGTGCAATCACATCGGAGACCACTTTCTGGCGGTCCGCTTTATCTTTGTTACCCATCAGGTTAGGTACGATCATCGAGGCTAACACTCCCAAAATAACAATCACCACCATAATTTCCAAAAGAGTAAAACCCTTCTGTTTATTGTTATTTTTACTTTTACAAGCTTTCATCATATTCCTCTTTTCTATTTTATGAGTTAGAAGTTTCAAATGGCATCAACCGGAAACCATATTGTTCAATTGTAAGATTGGCTGCAAAATTGCCGCCACGATAAATAAAACCACAGCTGCCATGGAAATAACAAGCGCCGGTTCAAAAATACCCAGAGCAATGGTTATCTGTGCTGAAAACTGCTTGTCCTGATTATCGGCACAGCGCTCCAGCATATTGCCCAGCTCACCGCTGCGTTCGCCACTGGTGACCATATGCAGCATCATCGGCGGAAACAGGTTGGTACTCTTAAGCGCCCGTCCCAGGCTGGCACCTTCACGGACCCGCTCAGTGGCTTCACCGACCTGCTGGCGCATATAAAGGTTGCTCAGTACCGCTCCGGAAATAGACATGGCTTCCAGCAGCGGCACCGCACTGCTGTTTAAAATACTGAGCGTGCGTGCAAAGCGTGCGGTATTAAGTTCACTGGCAACATGACCAATCACCGGCAATTTAAGCAGCAGTTTATCAAAAGCCAGCTGCTTGGCCTGCTGTTTTAGGAGCTGTTTGCTGAGCAGCAGACAGGCCGCGACAAAGAGCACAAAATACAAACCATAAGCGCTTAAAAGCTCACTGGCGGCAATTAAAAAGCGTGTTGATGCCGGCAGATCCGCGCCCATATGCTCAAACTGACCGACCACCTGCGGCACCACTGAGGTCAGCAGAATAGCCACCACAGAGATGGCCACCAGGGTTAAGACGATCGGATAGAGCAGCGCCTGCAGCATTTTGCTTTTCATCTCCTGGCGCTGCTCGGCATAATCGGCAAGCCTGTCCAGTACTTTGTCCAGATGGCCGGATTTTTCCCCGGCTGCAACCATGGCGCAGAACAGATTATCAAAAATAAGCGGAAAGTCGCGCATGCTGTCGGCAAGCGTCCGTCCTTCAACCACCCCGCCGCGCACCGAAATCAGCATGGCTCTTATTTTAGGCTTGTCACACTGCTCGGCAACCGCGCGTAAACACTCTTCCAGTGGAATGGCCGAGGCGACTAAGGTGGACAGTTGCCGCGTAATTAAGGCCAAATCGGCGGTTTTAATTTTACTGCGTAATAAACTGACGCTGCTTTTTGAGCTTTTGTCCGTGCTTGCTTCGACCTCGACCGGGGTTAAACCGGATGCGCGTAATTTCTGGCGTAACAGGCGTGCTGAATCAGCTTCCAGTGTACCTTTCTTCTGTTTGCCGCGCGCATCAAGTGCTTTGTAAAAAAACGTCGCCACACTAGTCCTCTCTGGTTACACGTAGAATCTCTTCCAGTGTTGTTGTCCCTGCCAGCACTTTCACCAGGCCATCATCGCGAATACTCGGAGTGTGCTGACGGATCACTTTCTCAAGCGCCTGCTCGCCCTTTCCGGTATGGATCAACTCACGGACTTCCTCATTCACCAGTAACAGTTCATGAATCCCGGTCCGTCCCCGATAGCCGCTTTGATTACAATGCTCACACCCCACCGCACGATAGATAAGCGCCTTTTGCTCAGGCTGTACGCCTAGTATCTGTTTCTCTTTTTCGGTGCACGCATGCGGCGCCTTACAATGTGGACAGAGGCGCCGTACCAGGCGCTGCGCAAGCACGCCCAATAAACTCGAAGACAATAGAAAAGGCTCAATGCCCATATCGCGCAGACGCGTAACCGCTCCGACCGCGCTGTTGGTGTGCAGGGTGGAAAAGACCAGATGCCCGGTTAAACTCGCCTGCACCGCAATTTCAGCGGTTTCCAGATCACGGATCTCACCAATCATCACCACATCAGGATCCTGACGCAGTATCGCCCGCAGACCACGGGCAAAGGTCATATCAACTTTGTTATTAACCTGGGTCTGGCCGATGCCGTCAATGGCATATTCAATCGGGTCTTCAACGGTCAGAATATTGCGATCCTTGGCGTTTATCTCGGATAATGCGGCATAAAGGGTGGTACTTTTACCCGAGCCGGTCGGGCCGGTCACCAAAATAATGCCATGCGGCTTATGAATAAGCTCACGCAGCAGATTATGGTTCTGCTCGGTCATACCCAGCGTGGCAAGCTCAAGTTTAATGGCATTCTTATCCAGCAAACGTAACACAACGCGTTCACCATGGCTGGCCGGCATGGTGGAGACACGGACATCCACAGCACGGCCACCAATACGCAGGGAAATCCGTCCATCCTGGGGAATACGTTTTTCGGCGATATCCAACTTGGCCATGACCTTAATACGCGACACCAGTAACGCCGCCAGCCTGCGCTGCGGCTTTAAAATCTCGCGCAGCACACCATCGACACGGAAACGGATCACTAATGAATCCTCAAAGGTTTCAATATGAATATCCGATGCTTCCTCTTTAATCGCCTCGCCTAACATCGCGTTGATCAGTTTGATAATGGGCGCATCATCTTCCGTTTCCAGGAGATCCTCATCCCCGGGCAGTTCCTCGGCAAGGGTAAAGAAATCATCGCTGCCGATATTTTCCATTAACTGCTGCGCTTCTGATGATGAAGACTGGTACGCCAGTGCGACCTTCTCCTCAAAAACGGCATTATCGACCTGCTTTAAGCTAAAAGCATGCCCGAGCACGCGGCGCACTTCCAGCAGCAGCTCGGCAGAGGGTTGTTGTTTATAACAAAGCACAGTGTCTGGCCCGTCAAAAGAGATCACCACGCCATGCTTTTTAGAAAATGGAAAAGGCAGCTGCCCACGCGGTGTACTCTCCACCAGCTCCTTCTCAGAAACAGGCACCGTTTGTTCAAGCAGGCTCATTAGCGGCCTTCCTGTAAAGCATTGCCGGCTTTATAACGCTCTTTTGATAGTGAAAAATCATCGGGGTTAATCTCATGACTGCTGCCCCACTCCGGCAGTACCGGCGCCTGTGTATTGGGCATCAAATTAATGCCTTCTTCGCGTTGTGCCTGCTGGACATTGCGGATCAGGGTGTATTTACGAGTACTGAGCTCGCTCATGGTTTTATCATCGCGAATAATAGTTGCCCGTATAAAGACCATTAAGTTGCGCTTCTCGGTACTGCTTTTGCTTGATTTAAAGAGGTGGCCGAGAATCGGAATATCGCCCAGCAGCGGCACCTTATCGACGGTTTCATTGACATCCTCATCAATGAGCCCGCCAATCACCACTGTCTCTCCGGATTTAGCCAAAACTGTGGTTTTAACCGCACGCGTGGCAAAGGTGATATCCACCGATGTTTGCCCCTTGATTGAGGAGACCTCCTGCTCAATCACCATCTGCACCGAATCACCCTCATTGATTTGCGGGGTGACGGTCAATTTAATGCCAATCTCTTTCCGTTCAATGGTCTGGAACGGATTATCATTGCTGGAGCTCGATGTCGAGCCGGTTAAAACCGGCACCTCATCACCGACTATAAAACTGGCCTCCTGGTTATCCAGGGTGGTAATACTGGGGGTGGCGAGAATATTGGAGCTCGTTGAACTGCTCAGGGCCTGCAATACCACGCCCCAATCATTATCGGTAATACCGATAATGCCCCCGGCAACACTGGCTAAGGCACTGGCGGCACTGGTAAAATCATCATTTTCATTGAGATCGTAAGCGCCGGCCAATAGTTCGCCAGTGGTTACCCCATTATCTTTAAACTGTGTACCACCTGCCGTCGAGCCCCATTGCGTACTGAGGTTGATACCGTCGCTCTCGGAAACTTCAACCACAATGGCTTCCACTAAGACCTGAGCGCGGCGAATATCCAATTGGCGAATAATACTGCTCAGCGAGGACATTAAAGCCGGTTGCGCGGACACCACGATTGCATTGGTTCCCTCATGCGCTTCAATACTTAATGCTGAACTACTCGATGTGGCAGTGCCTTTGCTGTCGACACTTTTTTCTATGGTTTTACTGACTCCCTTTAAGACCGCCACCACTTCTTCTGCTTTGGCATATTTAAGATAAAAAACCCGCGTATTCCCCTGATTTTCTAATTCGTTATCCAGTGATTTCACCAACTTAACAATACGCGCGCGCGTTTTCGGCTCGCCGCTGATAATTAATGAGTTGGTACGTTCATCAGCCACTAAACGCGGCTGTAAAATCGTAGGGGTGCTGGTTTTGCTGCCTGATGCAGAGCTCTGAATAGCACCGACCACCTTTACCATCTCCAGGGCGCTGGCATACTTCAGCTTAACAATATCCACTTCCTGATCCCCCCGCTTTATCGACGCGCTGAATAATCTGCACCAGACGGTTTACCACCGCCGCCCGGCCGGTGATCATAATCACGTTGGAAGGGTCATAGTGGACAACATTACCACCGCCGGCATTATCATTGAGCTGGCGCAATAGGGGAGCCAGCTGACGCACGGAAACATTGGAAACGGGAACAACCCGCGTCACCATCTCATCGCCGGTATATTGAGTGCCTTCATCAACCACTGGAATCGCAGCCACTTTCGCATCTCTGGCTTTAATCACTTTAACAATGCCGTTATCCATTTCCACGGTGGCAAAGCCGTAAACTTCCAACACATTCAGGAAAAACTGATAATATTGCTGCTCATTGAGAAGATCATAACTGCGCACATTGATAGTGCCGCGCACCGTCGGATCGAGAACAATAGTTTTCTTTAGATTTTTACCGACAATATTAATAAATTCATTAATATCAGCATTTTTAAAGCTCGCAGAATATTCAGTGGCCAGCAGCGGGCCGATATTTGCTCCATACAGCCCTAAAGCAAGCAGACTTAAACTGAGCAGCCTGGCAAGCTTGCTTTTCATTCCTAAAAATATCATTTTGACTAAAACTCCAAATTTATGCTTCTATTATTGACCATTTGCAGCCACTTTTTGGGCTACGGAATACTCAGATACAGCTCATGTAATTGCCCGTTGCGATCAACGGTTAAGCTTATCTCCGTCATCGTTGGAAAATCTTTCATTAATGAAAAAGCTTGCTGTGTATCCGTTAAATCAACCCCGTTTAATTCAATCGCCAGATCATTGTTTTCCAGTCCGGCCTGTTCAAATAAGGTACGATCTCTACCCGGTCTGAGACGATAGCCGACGATGCTGCCATCGCGGCGATAAGGTGAAATGCGGATATAATCGGTCAGCTTACCGGGATCTTTCAATATCGCCGAGCGATCTATGTCAACCTCAACCGGCTTGACCTCTTCTTCAGCAGGCTCCTCACGGCTAAGCGGCTGCGCCGGTTGATTATTTTTCTGCAGACTATCAAGGTCATCGAGGAATAATGTCTGCAACACACCGTCAACATCAAGTATCACGCGATCGGCATAGATCTCAGCAATGCTTGCGGCAGTCCCTTCTATCTCGGAGTCAATAAAATAACTCCCCTGCCTGCCTTTATAACTGATAATCGCACTGGAATACTCGGGATCACTGGCAGCCACCACTCCGACCAGGGTCAGATTCAAGGTTGTTTTAGGCGCCGCATTGACCGGCTTGTTGTTTTTTACTGTCGCCTTAGCACGCTGCGCTTCACCAAACAGATGCAGCTGTTGTAATTTCAGGATATTAATTTTATTGTTATTCGCAGTCGTGGTGACCTTTGGGGCAAGCCATTGATATTGCGAATCTGGAATAGAAAAAAAAGACCAGGAGAGTAAAGCAAGTTGATATGCTAAGAGTCCGCCCAATATAATTGAGGCAGCTCTGGGAGCTTGCTGTAGGAAAATGGATGGTAATGGCACAAATATACACCTTTGCTTTTATTTATTTATTTTACAGACGATAAAAAAACATAAAAAAACACCAGATTCGACAGGATACAGTAGACAAGCATAAGCAACAAGTCAGGCGTTACTGATAATGAAAATGTATCCAAGCACCTTAAAATATAGCCAAAAAATTGAAAAACAGGCACAAAAATGAAAAGAAAAAACTAAGAGTGGTAAATTGTAATTTGCTATACTCGTTATTCAAAGCACAAAAGAGTGAAAAAATGGCTGATAAAAAAATTCGCTTAGATAAATGGTTATGGGCCGCCCGTTTTTACAAAACCCGCAGCATTGCCCGCGATATGATTCAGGGCGGCAAAGTCCATTATAACGGACAACGCGGCAAAGCAAGTAAAATTGTCGAGGTTGGCGCGCTGTTATCGATCAGGCAGGGCGATGTCATTAAACAGGTGCGCGTAGAAATATTATCCGATCAGCGTCGTGGTGCGCCGATAGCTGAAACCTTATACACAGAAACGGAAGAAAGTATAAAAAAACGCGAACAGTATCAAACCCTGCGCAAATTAAGTTTACAAAATGCGCCGCATCCGCAGCGTAAACCAAATAAAAAGCAGCGCAGAGAATTGATTCAGGCAAAAATACAACGTAATACCGCCAATTACGATTAAATACAAAGAGAACTAAAAATATGAATGATCAACTACAACGTTTTATTTTTGATGATTATCAAATTCGCGGAGAGATCGCCCGGGCACACAACAGCTATCATGAAATCATTAGAAAACATGACTACAGTCCTGAGGTTGCCAATGTGGTTGGTGAGCTGTTAATTGCCACCTGCCTGCTCACGGCAACCTTAAAATTTGAAGGTACAATAGCCGTACAGTTGCAGGGTGACGGACCGCTAAACCTAGCCGTGATCAATGCCAACCAAGATCTGGAGCTGCGCGGCACGGCACGTGTTGAAGGTGATACCAGCGGATTATCATTCCAGCAACTGGTCGGTAAGGGACACCTGATGATCACTGTCACCCCGGATAACGGTGAGCGCTATCAGGGTATTGTCGAGTTGAGCAAAGATTCTTTAAGCGCCTGCCTGGAAGATTATTTTGCACAGTCAGAACAGTTAGCCACCCGTATTATTTTACATGCCAGCCATGGCGATAAGGCACAGGCTGCCGGTATGTTACTGCAGACACTACCCGCAGTAAATGAAAGCCATGAAGAACAGTTTCAGCATGTCAGCACGCTTGCCTCAACAGTCAAAGAAGAAGAGTTATACAACCTGGCTAGTGATGAGCTGCTGTACCGTTTATACCATCAGGAAAAGGTGCGTTTATTTGAAGCAACAGCAATCACCTTTAAATGTAACTGCTCAAAGGAACGCTGCTTATCTTCACTGGCATCGATTACACCGGAAGAGATAATGGACATTCTAAAAGAACACGGTTCGGTTGATATGCACTGTGAATACTGCGGCAGCGACTATCACTTTGATGTAGCTGACTTGCAGATACTCTTAGAAGGTACGCACAATATACAACATTAACTGCCACCCAATATGCCGTGCTCATTGATATGCGCACGGCTCTCTTAAGCCCCTTCAAGCTCAGCCTGTCTGCGATGCTAAAAAAGCCCAAGCAGAATAAAAAACAGCCGCCATTCGCTTAAAAATACAGCACCAAAAACCAAGTGACCAGTCGCATTTTTTGATAAAAAAGTGCTAAAAACAGCAGGCCTCTTTATTTTACTTCCATTATTTGAACTGGATCTCTGCCAAATTATCAAGAATCCCCTACTCTAAATGTCGAGATTTAATTTACCAATAAAAATGGCATTTCAAACACTTAAGGGGAACTGATATATGACAAAAGCGAAATCACTGTCTACCGACGAGTTAAGCAAATATGGCATTACCGGCGTTTCTGAAATTATTTATAATCCAAGTTACGAGACCCTCTTTGCCGAAGAGATGTCTCCTGACTTAACAGGTTTTGAAAAAGGCGTGCTCACCAAAAACGGCACTGTGGCTGTAGATACAGGTATTTTCACCGGCCGCTCTCCAAAAGATAAATACATTGTCAAGGACGAGACGACCAAGGATACTATCTGGTGGTCAGATCAGGGCAAAAATGATAACAAGCCTATTACTCCTGCCATCTGGCAAGATTTAAAAGACTTGGTTAGCAAGCAGCTATCCAATAAACGCCTGTTTGTTGTTGACGCTTTCTGTGGGGCAAACGCAAACTCTCGTCTCAACGTTCGCTTTATTATGGAAGTAGCCTGGCAGGCACACTTTGTGACCAATATGTTTATCCGCCCGACAGAAGAAGAACTGGCTGATTTTGAACCCGACTTTGTGGTGATGAACGGCTCTAAAACAAGCAACCCGCAATGGCAGGAGCAAGGCTTAAACTCAGAAAACTTTGCAGCTTTTAATCTGACCGAAAATATGAGTGTTATTGGCGGCACCTGGTATGGCGGAGAGATGAAAAAAGGTATCTTCTCTATTATGAACTACCTGCTGCCGCTTAAGGGCATTGCCTCCATGCACTGCTCGGCAAACGTCGGCGAAAAGGGCGATACCGCTATCTTCTTCGGCCTCTCCGGTACCGGTAAAACCACCCTTTCAACCGATTCAAAACGCGCCTTAATCGGTGATGATGAACATGGTTGGGATGATGAAGGCGTATTTAACTTTGAAGGAGGCTGTTACGCGAAAACCATTCGTCTTAGCGAAGAAGCTGAGCCGGATATTTTCAATGCCATTAAGCATGATGCACTGCTGGAAAATGTTGTCGTCGATGCAGACGGTGTGGTTGATTATCATGATGCCAGCAAAACAGAAAATGCACGTGTTTCCTATCCGATTAACCATATTAAAAATATTGTCAAACCGGTTTCCAAAGGCGGACATGCCAAAAAAGTGATCTTTCTAACCGCAGATGCGTTTGGCGTGTTACCGCCAGTCTCCAAACTGACCGCAGCACAAACACAGTACCACTTCCTGTCTGGTTTCACAGCCAAACTAGCCGGTACAGAGCGGGGGATCACCGAGCCTAAACCAACCTTCTCAGCCTGTTTTGGTGCAGCATTTTTAACCCTGCATCCGACAAAATATGCCGAAGAGTTGGTTAAGCGCATGGAAGCCTGCGGCGCAGAAGCTTACCTGGTCAATACCGGCTGGAATGGCTCAGGAAAACGTATCTCCATTCAGGATACGCGCGGGATTATCGATGATATTCTCGATGGCTCTATTGAAAAGGCAGAAACCAAGATTATTCCATACTTTAATCTGGAGATACCACTGTCTCTGCCTGGCGTAGATAACGCCATTTTAGATCCGCGCGATACCTATGCCACGCCGCAGGAGTGGGAAACCAAAGCCAAAGAGTTGGCCACACTATTTATCAAAAACTTTGAAAACTACACCGATAAACCGGAAGGTCAGGCTTTGGTTGCAGCCGGACCGCAATTAAGCGAAGCTGAGCGCATTGCAGTTTAACTAAACATGCAGATCAACAAAGCCGCAGATTCTGCGGCTTTTTTTATTTCATCATAACTGCGCCAGAAGGTGCTTAACTAACTGCACGGCACCATCGGTACAGGCTTGCTGAGGTGGATAAGGTAAGCCATTTAGCTTGCTAATGACAAAGGCTAAATGTTCCCCGTGCAGCTCCGCCAGTCTGACTTCAGCAAAAGGTACGCGCGCTTTTAAAAAGCCGTTCAAAAAAGGAGTTTCCGGCCAGTCCGGACGCGTCAGGCTGAGCACCCGTATTTTCTTCTGCGCGGCAAGCGCTGCTATCTCGCAATAGGTACCATAGCCGGGTTTAGTGAGAATCAGATCGCAGCTGCCGATAAGCGCTAGAAACGGCAAATCCAGATCCTTCACCTGGGTCATGTCCTCACGCAGTAAATGCCCGGGCTGATCCACCAGGTAGTGCCAGCCGGGCATCTTCGGCCAGCTGCTCAGTTCCAAAGCGACGGGTAAACCGCCAAGCGCCACTAAAGCGACTTTTTTTGTCCCTGGCGGCAGAGACTGCAGCAGTTGCTGCCGCTGCCCCTGCGGCTGACTGTTAATACTGCCTATCTCAATTTCCCTCACGTCATTAAGCGGCACGGAAGGCAGAGGCTTATAGATATAATCAACCTTTTTATAAATGCTCAGCATACGCTGGTAAACGGCTTGTGTTTCTTTACGCTGCGCATCCAGACAGTAGGCCTGATAAATTTGCGCCCAATTAAAGGGAGCAACGGAAGCCGTGCGAATATTAAGGCGCATAGCAGCCGCCAGGGTAACCGGTGAGATATTGCTAATCACACAATCCGGTTTAATCTTCTCTAAAAGCGCGACCTCTTTATCAACCACCTGCTGCCAGTTATCAAAAAGGTGCTGATATTTGATCCTGCTGTTGGTCACATCCACCTCAATCGGTGAATGCATCAACATGCCAAAGTCATGGCCCGCGGCGATATGAGTGAAGGGTCCACAGAGACGTGAGTCGAGATAACTTTTCGGCAGCAGAGTGAGCACGGTGACCTTTATTTCCGGAAAATCCTGCATAAGCCGCTGAATCACCGCCGTGGAGATTGCACCATGTCCGAATCCATGTGCGCTGATAGAGAAACAAAGATGCATAGCTTGATACCCTTAAATAGTAAAACAGCAGAGTTGATAAACGATACGGAATAGTTAAAAAACAGTCAAAAAACCACTCTGATCATTGTTATTTTATACCGTTACTCTAAAATCTGCGCACAATTCATTAAGAGAGATTATAAAATGTCTGACAAAGTATTTATCAGCGCTCAACAGCTGCTTGAAGACTCATTCCGTCTTGCGGCTCAAGTCTATGACAGCGGTTTCCGTCCACAATTCATTGTCGGCATCTGGCGCGGAGGCGCACCAATAGGTATCGCCGTGCAGGAATTTTTTGACTACAAAAAAGTAGAAACAGATCATATTGCCGTACGTACCTCTTCCTATTACGGTATTGGCCAGCAAAGCAAAACCATTAAGGTCCATGGCCTGCACTATATTATTGAAAATGCCAATGCCGATGATGGCCTGTTGATTGTAGATGATGTCTTCGATTCCGGGCGCAGCGTGAAAGCCCTGGTAGAAAAATTAAATGAGCAGATGCGTTTAAATATGCCGCGTGATGTCCGCGTTGCCACGCCCTACTACAAACCGAAAAATAAAGCGGTGGATATGGTCCCGGATTATTTTGTTCATGAATCTGAAGAGTGGCTGGTTTTTCCGCATGAAATTTCAGGTTTATCGGTGGCAGAGATCGTTGACGGTAAAGACGACCTGAAAAATATTAAAGATCTGTTCCGCGATTAATCTTTATTTACTCAAGCAAAAAGAAGACCAAGGCGTCTTCTTTTTTGTTGACGGCGTTTAATTTTCAGCAACAAAATCGGCTGTTGTCTGCAACAGATCCGGATATAAAATAAAAAACTGCTCCGATAGCAGATCATAATGTTCCAATAATGTCTGTCCGGTATCTTCTAGCAGTGCCATTCTCGGGCTACGTGATGCCATACGCTGCAGGCCAAAGATAATATTTTCCAGCCTGGCATAACTCTCCAGCCACCTGTCCTGCCAGACCCGTTGCGACACCCTTTGAAAACGCTCAGGCAGCGCATTTTTCTCTGCACGACTTTCCACTGCTATCTGCAGTTGTGCCTGCCGGCAAAAATCAGCCAGCGGAAAGGAAGCAAATTCGTGCCAGTGTTTAGCCAGGCAGTGATCCCAGAACATATCTAAGGTGATCGGAGAAAAGCGCCGTAACGGCCCAGGAAAAAGTGCTTTAAGTGATTTAACAATTTGATGCTGGTCGGTATAACTGTCGACAAAACGATGCAGGCGAATCCCCTGCACAATTTCAGCATTGAACTGACTATCAGGATCGCCTTTGACAAAATCACCTAAAAAGTTACCCACAAAACTGGTATTAGTAACTGAAGCAATATGTAAGTGTGCAAGAAAATTCATAGCCGGACCTAATTAATGTAATGATATCAGGTTGTAATTGTACTGAAAAGAAAGCGGGTAGAGAGATATCTGGAAAAAATACAGGAGTGGCGTGGAAATCGAGTTGATAACAAAACAACCCAATCTAAGTTCGGCAAGGGATCCGCAACACAGATTTTAGATTCCATAAACTTATATCATCAACTTTTTTAATAACAATGGCAATTATACCCAGATAAGACTTAATAAAGTAACTGTCGTCGCTACAACACCCACATAGTAATTAATTGAACAGCATTAGAGGGCGTTCAAAATTCTTGCGCTCGGGCATGAGCGTCTAGCAGTAGGAATCCCCCACTAAAATCTTTGATTTAGTGGAGGGAGGATGTCAAACAAATAGCGATAGTATCTAAACTATCACTATTTAGGTATTTATTAAAAATGATATTAGCGCACAATATTGTTAACCGTATCTGAATAACGCTTAATGATCACAAGCGCTTCCATCAGAATCACAAGCATTTGCACCAGAGCTCAGCGCCCCTTGCATATAACTTTTTACAATAGCTTCCGGGGGCTGTGCAGTTGCACCAACAATCACATCGATCGACTGTTCCGTAAACAGATCCTTAGCACGCTGTCCCATTCCACCGCTAATGATCATATTGACATCGCGCTCTCCCAACCAGCGGGGAAGTAATCCCGGCTCATGTGCTGGCGCAGCAACCACATCAGTAGAAAGGATCTGTTTATTTTCCATATCAACATCCAGAATAGCAAAACTTTCACAATGTCCAAAATGCAGACTCAATAATCCTTCCACTACAGGTATAGCAATTTTCATAATAATATTTCCTTACATTGGTTTTATACCAATTCCACTAATTATCTACTCATTTAATTAATGGATTTGGTATTGCTAGTTACTTTATTTACAACTGTTACCTTGCCGCTAAGCAATTGTTTCCTGAAGCTGTTTCCATATATTACGAATATCAGCAGCAGCAGGACTTTCCCCAAACTCAACGACACTGCGCCCGGCAATTTGCGCCTTGGTGACTGCCCTGTCATAAGCAATACGCCCCAAGATCCGAGCGCCGAATCCCTCAGCTAACCCTTCAATCTCTTCGCTCAGCTGCTCATTAATATCCCAGCGGTTAACACAAACAGAAGTCTCAATGCCAAAATGATTGGCCAGCATTAGTACCCGTTCAATATCATGTTTTCCCGATTGGGTCGGCTCGGTTACGATAACCAGATGATCCGCTCCGGTAATGGATGCAATAACGGGACAACCTATACCAGGAGGTCCATCCACCAGTAATAATTTTGCCCCGCAATTCTGCGCCACTTTACGCGCTTCACTGCGCACCAGACTGACCAGCTTTCCTGAATTTTCCGCAGCAATTGCAAGCCGGGCATGAACCATAGGTCCGAAACGGGTCGTAGAGCGGTACCATTCACCGCAAAGGCGCTCAGGAAAATCGATGCATCCTTCCGGACAAAAACTCACACAAACACCACATCCTTCACAGGCGGCAGGATCAACCAGATATTCACCCGTATCCGGATCATGAATAATTGCCCCGAACTGACAATATTCCCGACACAAATCACAACCACTACACTCTTCCGAGCGAATAATCGCTTCACGACCACTGATAAAATCATCTTTCTGATCTATTTTCGGATTGAGTACCAGGTGCAAATCGGCAGCATCAACATCACAATCGGCAAGCACAGCATTTTCAGCCAGAGCAGCGAAAGAAGCGGTTAAACTGGTTTTTCCCCGTTCCCCCTTTACCGCTTAAAATAACAATCTCTTTCATTGTGCCTCCACGATGCTTTCTATTTTTGCAAGCATTGCTCTAAGCTCCTCTTCCATCTCAGGAAACACCGAAAGAATGGTTTCTCCCCGAGAGCTAGCTTCTGCTGCAATACGTGTTTCAGGAATGCGCAGCAGCACATTGATATTCTCATTCCGGCAATATTGCTCTACCCGATCATCACCGGCATCGGCCCGATTGATGATCACTGCAAAAGGTCGCTGCAGCTCACGAACGGTTTCCACCGCAAGTTTCAGATCATGAAGTCCAAAAGGTGTCGGCTCTGTTACCAGCAAGACAAAATCAGCATCGCGTACAGTAACGATCATCGGACACGAGGTTCCAGGCGGACAGTCGATAATAGTAAGACAATCTTCCCGCTCCTCAGCTTTAACCGCGCGGATCAAAGGCGGAGACATAGCATTGCCTATATCAAGTTTTCCCTGAATATACTCGATATTTCCGCTACGTCCTCTGGTAAGAGAACCGATAGGTTTTTCAATTTCAGTAATGGCATTTTCCGGGCAAACCTTGATGCAACCACCACAACTATGACAAAGCTCTGGAAATACCAGTGCATACTGACCCTGGGTCACTATCGCGTTAAACTGACAAAGTTCTGCACACTCTCCACAAGCGTTACAAAGAGACCTGTTTACTTCAGGGATAGGAACGGTTATCACCTCCCTCGCCAGCACTTGCGGATGAAGAAAAAGGTTGCCATTGGGCTCTTCAACATCACAATCAAGGTATTGAACGCTTTGCTTAACGGCATTTGCCAAGGCAACCGAAAGCGTCGTTTTTCCCGTACCGCCCTTGCCGGAGGCTACTGCAATCTTCATGACTGTCCCTGAACTTCCTGAAGAGTTCCATTATTAAACTGCTCAAGGCACTCCTTTACGGTATTTGCATCACAACTATAAATCTTAATATCGGCACTTTTTAACACTCGAAGTGCTTTAGGGCCGCACTGACCGCTGATAACGCACTGTGCTCCTGTTGCTACTATGTTTTGCGCAGATTGAATGCCGGCTCCCTGAGCCGCTTGAATATTCTGCTGGTTATCCATAAATTCATGGTTCTGGGTTTCGGTGTCATAGATCAAAAAGCCGGGTGCCCGACCAAAACGTTTATCCAACTCCCCATCGAGAGAATTTGAAGATGTTGTCATTACAATTTTCATTTATCTGTTTTCCTATTAAGTATGGAAACAGAAGCATTAGCATCGACAAAGAGTAAATGCTGAGCTTCCTTGCGAAAAGACCATCTGTAACAAGCAATATTCACTCCAGTTTTAAAAAAACCAAAGAAAAAGATTTAATTGATTGATTTAAAAGACATTAACAGTATCACTTAGAAAAAAGCAAAGAGTAGAGGTTGCATATTCACTTTTGATTGTCAACTTTAAAGCTGCATTACCGCAACCACAGAAGCAATACTGCAACCCTTTGTAACAATAGCCATGCAGCTCAAAAAAGAGCAAAAAAATGGGTATCTGAAATCACTCAGATACCCATCTATTAAAAGGAACCGTCAACAAAACTGCCGGCGAAAAATAGCAGATTATTACTTTTCTCGCGGATAAGGCCAGCCCATGATCCCGCCCTCCATCACCTTCACATTATTCCACCCGTTTGCCTGAAGGATCAGAGACGCCTCATAACCACGCAGTGAGATCTTGCAGTAACAGATAATTTCAGTTTCCTTATCTTCAGGCAACTCGTTCAAACGTTGTCTCAACACCCCTAACGGGATAAGCGTTTCACCTATACCAAGACGCATCACCTCAAACTCATCCGGTCCCCGAACATCAAGGAAGAACGGAGCCGCTTCCTTAACCGCACACGCCTGACACTCAAGTTTTTCATGAACGGCAACAGGTGAGATCCCGTTTAAACGTCCTTTCAGCTTATTCTGCATTAAATGCGCTGTAGCAATAAAGTGATCGATCGCCAGTGAGAAAGGCGGAGCATAAGGCATATCCAGATTAATCAGATCATCCACGGTAAATCCGCCCTTAAGCGCCATGGCAGCCGTTGCAATCTGTTTGCTGACATCACCAGGTCCAACGCACTGGACACCAAGCACTTTTCCGGTTTCTTTATCGGCAAGCATTTTACTTATCAACAGATCTGCGCCCATAAATCCAGGTTTATCCGGACTGGCATTGATAACCGTTTCAAAGGTATCGTAACCCAGTTTTTTAGCAGTCTCTTCTGAAAGTCCAGTTGAACCGGCGGAGAAATCAAATACCTTACAGATACCCGTCTGCAGCACTCCTGGGAAAACAGCCGTATTACCCATAATGACATTTTCACCGGCAGCACGGCCTTGAAGGTTAGCCAGATCCCCCATCGGCGCATGCACCTTCTGCTTGGTAATAAGATGATTCGTTTCCACACAGTCACCGGCAGCATAAATATCCGGCTCCGAGGTCTGCATAAACTCGTTAACCACTATTCCACCAGTTTCTCCAATTTCAAGACCCGCCTCTTTCGCCAGAGCGGAATTAGGTTTTACACCTATAGCCACAACCGCCAGTTCACAAGGAAGTTCAGTACCATTGGCAAGTTTAACGCCGGTCAGCGTTCCGTTTTCACCAAGGAATGCCGCCACACCATTTCCTGTTATAACGTTAGAGCCTTTAGCGCGAACATGGTTCTCTACAATCTTCGCCAGTTCCCAATCCAGAAAGGTAAGCAGTTGCGGCGCCAATTCAACCACAGTAATTTCGATACCCGCAAGCTCCAGTGCTTCACAGGTTTCGATACCAATCAGACCGCCACCAATAACAACCGCTTTTTTAATCGTTTTTTCATCACGGACTTTACGCAGGAAGTCTGCATCCTTCATTGACTGCAGGGTTGTGATCCCTTCCAGATCTGTTCCCGGAATAGGCGGAATAATAGGACTTGCCCCGGTACAGATAACAAGTTTTTCATAATCAATGGTATCAATTACACCTGTCTGCAGATTTTTGCACTGCACCTTATGCTCCTGTGCATCAATTGCAACAACCTCTGTTTCTGTTCTGGCATCAATACCTTTAGCATTTAGAAAGAATTTAGGATCCCGAACAACCCCTGTCGGAGTGCTAATCAATTCGTTGCGATTATCAAACACCCCGCCAACATAATAAGGGTATCCACAGGAGGCCATGGAAAGATCCTTATCTTTCTGCAGAAGAATTATTTCAGCATGCTCGTCCAGCCTTCTTGCCTTCGCTGCTGTTTTAGGTCCGGCTGCTGAGCCGCCGATAACAACAATCTTTTTCTTCTTTATATCCATTCCGGGTCTCCGATTAAATAATATTCAGTAGATAAAAAAATATATTTCGTTCAACAACGTACATCTTTTGTTGATATTTTCATCCGGCCTATTGCAATTCTGTGCAACAAATCAAAAATTAAGGCTCGGTTTCATTTGATGGATGTCGCGCATATGCAAAATTGATAAAATTTTCTGACGAAAGATCTGGCCCCCAAAACCTTTCACCACCGATTTATAACGTCACCTGTTAAGAACAACGGCAACTGCTATACTGACTAAAAATTTAAATTGATTATCAGACAATGGAAATTATATTTTTAGGCACCTCCGCCGGTACACCGACAAAATCAAGAAATGTCTCTGCCATAGCGGTCAAAAAAGCGAACGGTAAATTGTGGCATCTGATCGACTGCGGCGAGGCAACGCAGCAGCAGATTCTGCATAGCAAACTCAGTCTGCACCAGCTGGAATCGATTTTAATTACCCATGTCCATGGCGATCATTGTTATGGATTACCCGGATTGTTAGCCAGTGCCTCTTTAGCGGGCAGAATCTCCCCTCTGACCATCATAGCGCCCGCTCCGATACAGGATTTTATTGAAAATGCGCAGAGGATCTCCAGCGCCAGCTTGTCTTATAAAATCAACTTTATTCACAGCGAAACATGCCAAACCTATACAGGCAGCCATGATTTCAATATTGAGCTTTTAGCGCTGTCTCATTGCGTGCCCTGCTACGCTTATATTTTCTGCGAGAAGAAGGTGCCGGGTAAATTAAATACAGCGAAACTGCAGCAGGATGGCATTGCAGCCGGCCCGCGCTGGGGAGAAATATACAAGGGTATCAACCAGATACTGCCTGACGGCCGAAAAATTCATGCTGCTGACTATATTTTACCAGGAAGAAAACCCAGAAAAATTATTGTCGCCGGCGATAATGATACGCCGGCGCTGTTAACCGCGGCCGCCAGCACGGCGAATGTGCTGGTACATGAAGCCACCTATACCAGAGATGTCGCTTTAAAGGTCGGCCAGGCAGCCCAACACAGCAGTGCTGAAATAGTCGCTCAGTTTGCCGAATCGGTGGCGCTGAAAAACCTTATCCTCACTCACTTCAGTCCTCGCTATGTAAACAATAGCCATTCATCGCCATCCATTGCCGACCTTGCCGATGAGGCGAGACAGCACTATAGCGGCACGCTGTTTTTAGCCAATGACTTTGATCACTACCTGTTAAAGCCAAACGGAGAGTTGCTGCTTGCTTGACAATGCACTGCGGCCAGAAACCGCAGGCTTACCATCTTAGGCGTTTAGCGCACAAGGCCAACAGCCTCTAATTGTATGCACCAGCGGCATAATGCAGCTCATAGCTGTGACTGTAGATTTCCAGAATATTACCAAAGGGGTCTTCCATATAGATCATACGGTAAGGTTTTTCTCCCGGATAGTAGTAACGGGGGGCTTTCATGCGTTTCTTACCGCCAGCAGCAACGATCTTTTCTGCCAGCTCTTCAACATTCGGATCCTGCACACAGAAGTGAAAGATACCTGTTTTCCAGTATTCAAAATTATCTTCCGGGTTTTCCTGGTTTTTAAACTCAAAGAGTTCCACACCGATACGGTCACCGGTCGATAAGTGGGCAATACGGAATTTTTCCCAGCCGGCACCGAAAACATCTGTACACATCTCGCCGATTGCCGAATCATCTTCAAGGATTTCAGTGGGCTGCATAATGAGATACCAGCCCAGTACCTCAGTGTAAAACTTCACCGCCGCTTCCAGATCCGGCACGGAGATACCAATATGGGAAAAAGTTCTCGGGTACGGCATTGAATTTGCTATAGACATCATCACCTCTATTTTGCTGTTAATAAGCCTGTTTGCTTTGCAAGTAATATACGCCTGGCCATCATTTACGTGAAATTATCATTAATTCTCATTATAATAATTTTTCGTTATCACAATACGGTAATTCCTGCATGTTAAATCCACTGTGGCTCAATACATTTACAACTCTGGTCGACCTTGGTCACTTTACTAAAACAGCAAAAAAGCTGCATATGACTCAGCCGGGTGTCAGCCAGCAGATCAAAAAGCTCGAAGCAGCGTGCGGACACGCGCTGATCAGGCGGGAAAATAAGGGCTTTGAACTCACGGAGCAAGGCAAAATCGTTTATCAGTACGCACAAAAATCCGCACAGCAGGAAGCCAGGCTGATCGAAAACCTGAGCTTTGATGATCCCTACTCGGGGCAATGTAAACTCTCCTGTTCCGGGTCTCTGGCCTTATTGCTCTATCCGCAACTGCTAGCATTACAGCAGCAGCATGCGAATTTAACTATGCACCTTGAAGCAGCGCCCAATCGAAGAATACTCGATGACCTGCTGTCCTCGACTATCGACTTAGGGATAGTCACACATATTCCCAATCACAGCCTGTATCACAGCACTGTTATTGGCGCTGAAACGCTATGTCTGGTGATGCCCAAATCCTATCAGCATAAAAAAATAAGTGCTGAATTACTCTTTGCTTGCGGTTTAATAGATCACCCGGATGCCGGGCATTACCTGTCCCTCTACTTTGAGCTATGCGGAGACAAAAGCTTGGCGGATATTGCTATCGATAAGCTGCCCAAATCCGGCTATATCAATCAACTCAGCCAGATTTTACTCCCCGTTGCCAAAGGGCTTGGCTGTACTGTGCTTCCGGAAAGTGCAGTAGCGCACTTTCCGGACAGAGGAAATGTGCATATTGTCAAGACTGCCAGGCAAGTAAAGGAAACCCTTTATTTAGTACAAAAACGCAACCGCGATTTAGCGCATCGCTACCAGACTGTGGCTAAGTTATTGCGCGATATTCTTGCATATGATGGAGATTGAATACTTCATTATGCTGCGTGATTTTGGTAAAAACCTTTGAACTCAGCGAATCAGCGGCAATTTCCATATCTCTATTTAGGATCTCGATAGGCAATATAATCAAAGCTGTACTGGTGTCCTCTAAAATAGTGAATGGTGTATTCAAACACCCTGCCATCGTCCAGTTCTCCCACGGAATCCACTCTTATTACCGGATAGCCCTCATCAACATTGAGCTCTTTGGCTATAGGATCAGTCAGTATTTCAGCCTTGGCCGATTGACTGGCAAGCTTTATTTTTAACCCTTTAGTTTTCTCTATATAGTCATACTTAGAGCTGCGCATTGCGCTAATACTCAGATCCGGGAACATGCTGACCGGTAAAAAGGTCTGCTCCAGTATTTCCGGTTCGTCATCGATTAATCTTAACCGTCTTACTGAATAGACCTCATCACCTTTGCTTAGCCCCAGTTTATCAGCAATAAGCGCATTACTTTTAATCAGTTCAAAAGTGATAATTTTTGAGCCTGGTTTTTTACCCTGTTCAGAAACTTCCTCAACAAAGCCGCTCAACTGAAATGCATTATGTTGAGCTTTAGGCGCTTTAACGTATGTTCCACTGCCTCTCTTTCTAAAGAGCAGGTCCATATCAACCAATACCTTCATCGACTTGCGGATTGTAACCCGGCTTACATTGAAGCGTTCCTGCAATTCGCCTTCTGTCGGCAGGATAGAGCCCGCCGGGAGTACGCCGGTGTTGATCTGTTCAATGAGTTGCTCTGCAATTTGCAGGTATTTAGGTTTGTTCATCTTATCTCCTCGCTGTTCAAGTGCATAATAGCAAATAATGTGATCAATAATACATTTAAAGCACTTTATGGAAAAAATTACGCGATCAGGATCTCCTTAAACAACAAAAGTATTTTTAAAGTATTTCATTAACAATACTTTTGAGATACATTTAAACCATCAAAAACATGAGGAGAACTGATTATGAAAAAACAAAACTTAACCGTTGTGGGTGCTGGCAGCACCTATACACTTGGCATGATGAACAGTCTGATTGCAGAAAAAGAAACTTTTCCGCTAAAGCGGGTGGTCTTCTACGATATTGATGCAGAGCGTCAGGAGTCAAACGCCAAGGCGACAGAAATCTTACTCAGAGAGCAATACCCGGAGGTTGAAGAGTTTATCTACACCACGGATAAAGATGTGGCATTCTCCAACTCGGACTTTTTCTTTATTCAAATCCGCACCGGTGGCTTAGCAGCGCGTGAGCGTGATGAACAGATTCCACTCGCGCATGGTTGTGTGGGTCAGGAAACCTGCGGCGCGGGCGGCATGGCCTACGGCCTGCGCTCGATCGGCGATATGATCGAATTGGTAAACGATATCCGCGCTTACACTAAAGATGCCTGGATCCTCAACTATACCAACCCGGCTGCCATTGTTGCCGAGGCGCTGAACCGTGAATTCCCGAATGATAAACGTATTCTCAATATCTGTGATATGCCAGCGGCAATTATGGTCAGTTATGCGCAGATTTTGGGCTGCGAGTTCTGGGATCTGGTGCCTGAATATTTCGGCCTGAACCACTACGGCTGGTTTACCAAGATTCGTAACAAGCAAGGTCAGGATCTGACTGATGAAATTAAAGATATCATCCTCAATAAAGGCATCACGGCAGTTGATCCGGAGATTGTAGATGATCCATCATGGCAGGCGACCTTCCAGAATATGCGGACTCTGCTGCAGGATAACCCTGAGTATCTGCCGAACACCTACCTGCAATACTATCTGTATCCGGAAAAAATGGTCTCCAAAGAAGATATCACTAACACCCGGGCACGGCAGGTGATAAACGGACGTGAAAAGCGTGTCTTTGAACTGAATCAGCGCATTATTGATGCCGGCACCACAGCGAATGAAACGCTGCATGCGGATATCCACGGTCGCTACATGGTTCGTGTTGCCGCATCGCTCGCTTACAACATGGGCGATACCTATCTGGTTATCGTACCGAACAACGGCATCATCTCTAATCTGCAGGATGATGCCATGGTTGAAGTGCCCTGCTCACTAACCAACGATGGTCCTCAGCCTTTTGCCGTCGGCAAGATCCCGACCTTCCAGAAAGCGATGATAGAAAGTCAACTCGGATATGAAAAACTGGTTGTGGATGCCTGGTATGAAGGCAGCAGACAGAAACTTATCAATGCACTGACCTTGAACCGGACTGTCATTAATGTGCCGACTGCGATTGCCATCGTCGATGATGTATTAGCAGAGAACAGCAGCTACCTGCCACAGTTTTCTATGCCCATGATACATCGAAGTGATAACACAATATCTAACGAGAGCCATATATTACAGGGTTATTCATCTTAAATAAAAGGGATTATCAAGTTGTTTGGCTATAAATAACAGCAATAAAGATAAGAGCCTGTCCAGCGCAGGCTCAAATAATTTACTGATAAAGAGGTTTATATGAAAGACGTAATACAAAGATTCGGCGGCGCTATGTTTGTGCCGGTACTGCTGTTTCCTGCGGCGGGCATGCTGCTTGGCTTGACCGTGATGCTGCTAAACCAGGATCTGTTTCCATGGGCAGTGCCGGGCTCAGCCTGGCATAGTATTTCCACTATTTTGCTGCAGTCATCACTGGCGGTATTTAAAAATATGTCACTGATCTTTGCCGTCGGCCTGCCTATCGCTTTGGCAAAAAAGGCTTCCGGTAGAGCGGTATTGGCAACGCTTGTCTCCTATATCACCTTTAACTATGTTATTGGTGGCATCCTGCAGTTCTGGGGAGCAGATCTGGGCGTTAACTATGCAGCAGGTGAGCGGGGGCTGACCGATATCGGCGGTATTCTGACGCTGGATACTAACCTGCTAGGCGCAATCGTTATCGCCAGTATCTCGGTTTGGATACACAATCGCTATTTTGAATTCAAACTGCCAAACTGGGCGGCGGTATTCGGTGGTACGCCACTGGTTGTGATTATCAGCTTTCCAATCATGGTTGCACTTGCCATTATTACCAGCTTTGTCTGGCCGAGCATTCAGGATGGCATCAATAACCTGCAAACCTTCCTTATTAACGCAGGCTCTTTTGGCGTCTGGGCGTTTACTTTTCTGGAAAGAATGCTTATTCCTACCGGTCTGCACCATTTTGTTTACGGTCCCGTGTTCTTCGGCCCGGTTGCGGTGGACGGCGGCACTGTTTCCTACTGGATCCAGCATATTCAGGAATTTGCAGCTAATGGCGCACCGCTAACAGAGCAGTTCCCGCAAGGCGGTCTGATGCTCACCGGTATGGGCAAGGTCTTCGGCTGTACAGGTATTGCTCTTGCTCTTTATTCAACAGCTAAGCAAGAAAACAAAAAGATGGTCATGGGTCTGGTACTCGGTGCTGCGATAACGGCTATCCTGACGGGTATTACCGAGCCAATTGAATTTACCTTCCTGTTTATTGCTCCGGCTCTATTTGCTCTGCATGCGGTGCTTTCGGCAACCATGGCAACGCTGGCTTATATGCTGGGTGTTTCCGGCAACTTCCAGAGCGGTCTTATCGATTTTATCTTTCAGAACTGGTTACCGCTTGGTTCAAATCATATGGGGACTTATGTCCTGCAGATAGCTATTGGTCTTTCCTTTACCGCAATCTATTTCTTTGTCTTCAGAACACTGATCCTAAAGTACAACATTATGACGCCGGGACGTGATGATTCCGAAGCCAAATTATTTACCAAAGCAGATTACAAAGCGTCAAAAACAGAAGAGGCAGGAGAGCCATCACCAGTATTGGCTACTGATTCACCTCAAGCTGTTGCCTTTATCGAAGGTCTGGGCGGAAGTGAAAATATTGCACTGCTGACCAACTGTGCGACGCGCTTACGTGTCAAGGTAAAAAATCCGGAGCAAGTTAAAGCAACGTCCTACTTCCAGCAGCGGGGGGCGGTCAATGTAGTAAGAAGCGGTGACAGCTTCCAAATTATTGTTGGCCTGACAGTACCGCAAGTTAGAGAAGAGATGACGCAAATGCTTAACGCCCAAACGGCTTAGTATCGTGCAAAAAGCAATCAACCCCGCCTCATGGAGGTGGGGTTGTTTACGAACTTGATTCGGCTACATTTATGCTCAGTGCTGCACCATTTGACAAAGCTCTGAACCCAATCTCGCACCTCAGTTATCCATGGGATGGTCAATCAAGCCTTGTGGTGGTTTAATAAGTTTGGAAGGTTTGATAGCCTCTTAAATTAATTAAAATGACTCAATGAACCTCGTTTCCCTCTTCTAAACCTAGCTTATCTGCAATAAGCATATCACTTTCAATCAACTCAAAGGCCAACAACTTTGAACTTGGCTCTTTTCCCTGCACTGAAACTTCTTCATAAAAGCCACTTAGCTGAAAAGCATTATGTTGTGCTTTTGCTGCTTTTACATAAGTTCCACTACCACGCACCCGATCAAGCAAATCTTTATCCACTAGTATTTCCATGGACTTACGAATAGTTACCCGACTCACTCCGAACTGTTCTTGCTGCTCAATTTCTGTTGGCAGCATTGAACCCGCCGGAAGGGTTCCATCATTGATCTGTTTAATTAGTTGATCTGCAATCTGCAAATATCTTAGTCTGCTCACTTCAGTTACTTATACAAGTCTACATTTTATTAACAAAAAAGAGTGACCAAAAACACATTTATAACACTTGACATCCAGATTATTGTGACAAAGATCACCAACAAAAACCTAAAGTATTTTATATGTATTATTTAAATGATACTTTTACAACACTTTTAAATCATCTTAACTAACAGAGGACAGAAAGATGAAAAAACAAAACTTGACGGTAGTTGGCGCAGGCAGTACCTATACCCTAGGAATGATGAACAGTCTGATTGCAGAGAAAGAGACTTTCCCGCTAAAACGCGTGGTCTTCTATGATATTGACGCAGAGCGTCAGGAGTCAAACGCCAAGGCGACAGAAATCTTATTCAAAGAGCAATACCCGGAGGTTGAAGAGTTTATCTACACCACGGATAAAGACGTGGCATTCTCCAACTCGGACTTTTTCTTTATTCAAATCCGCACCGGTGGATTAGCAGCGCGTGAGCGTGATGAGCAGATTCCACTTTCTCATGGTTGTGTTGGCCAGGAAACCTGCGGCGCGGGCGGCATGGCCTACGGCCTGCGCTCTATCGGCGATATGATCGAATTGGTAAACGATATCCGCGCTTACACTAAAGATGCCTGGATCCTCAACTATACCAACCCGGCAGCCATTGTCGCCGAGGCGCTGAACCGTGAATTCCCGAATGATAAACGTATTCTCAATATCTGTGATATGCCGGCGGCAATTATGGTCAGTTATGCACAGATTTTGGGCTGCGAGTTCTGGGATCTGGTGCCTGAATATTTCGGCCTGAACCACTACGGCTGGTTTACCAAGATTCGTAACAAGCAAGGTCAGGATCTGACTGATGAAATTAAAGATATCATCCTCAATAAAGGCATTACAGCGGTCGATCCGGAGATTGTAGATGATCCATCATGGCAGGCCACCTTCCAGAATATGCGGACTCTGCTGCAGGATAATCCTGAGTATCTGCCGAACACCTACCTGCAATACTACCTGTATCCGGAAAAAATGGTCTCCAAAGAAGAGCTATCTAACACCCGGGCAAGGCAGGTGATAAACGGACGTGAAAAGCGTGTCTTTGAGCTGAATCAGCGCATTATTGATGCCGGCACCACAGCGAATGAAACGCTGCATGCGGATATCCACGGTCGCTACATGGTTCGTGTTGCCGCGTCTCTGGCTTACAACATGGGGGATACCTATCTGGTTATCGTACCGAACAACGGCATCATCTCTAACCTGCAGGATGATGCGATGGTTGAAGTGCCTTGCTCACTAACCAACGATGGTCCTCAGCCTTTTGCCGTCGGCAAGATCCCGACCTTCCAGAAAGCGATGATAGAAAGTCAACTCGGATATGAAAAACTGGTTGTAGAAGCCTGGTATGAAGGCAGCAGACAGAAACTTATCAACGCACTGACTTTGAACCGGACTGTCGTTAATGTTCCCACTGCGATTGCCATCGTCGATGATGTCTTAGCAGAGAACAGCAGCTACCTGCCGCAGTTTTTTAAATAACAGCAATAAAGATAAGAGCCTGTAAAGTGCAGGCTCAAATAATTTACTGATAATGAAAGACGTAATACAAAGGTTCGGTGAGGCTATGTTTGTGCCGGTACTCCTGTTTCCTGCAGCAGGTGAGCGAGGTCTGACCGATGTCGGCGGTATTCTGACGCTGGATACCAACCTGCTAGGAGCGATCGTTATCGCCAGCATCTCGGTTTGGGTACACAATCACTACTTTGAACACAAACTGCCAAACGGTGACAGCTTCCAAATCATTGTTGGCCTGACAGTACCGCAAGTTAGAGAAGAGATGACGCAGATACTTAATCCTAAAACGGCTTAGAAAAGCAATCACCCCCACCTCCCTGAGGCAGGGGTGGCCATTACGTAAAACTGCTACTGATAGTAATTACTACAGGAATTACTCGTAAAGCGTACTTTTCTGAAACTGGATGACAGCCAAGTATGAGAAAAATCTATGACAAATCAACTGCCGCGATTTGCCATTAAATAATTACGGCGTCATTATTCAAGTCATTATATATCAATCACTTATTCATATTTCACATTCCGTTGCCAAAGGACTCGGCTTTACAGTACGACCCGAAAGTGCAGTAGAAAACTTCCCAGAAAAAAAGTGTTTGTATATTGTTGAGACAGCAAACAAGTAAAAGAGATGCTTTATTTGCTACAAAAACGCAACCGGGATTTAACTGCTTCTCAAAATGTATTTAAATATATTTAAGAATTAATTCGCACTCTGTTAATGCCTCGTTTCGAGTATGTAACTAGAGCCTGGGTTGGTCAGTTCCAACCGGTAGCGATCAGTCCGTTCCTGCAAGATGGATTTTACTTTTTTAAAGTTCATCCAACGACCAATCTCTTGATCGCTAAGTCTTGCCAGTACGTTTCTCGCAGCATTATAATCAGCTTGCACAACCTCCCCGTTTTCACGGTAAAATTTATCTCCCCTTCGAGTGCCAGTTAAAAGCCCTCGATTGAAAGAGTCCATTTGCGAAGTGTATGCCGCATTAACTAAATGCAAAGACGAACATCGTCTCTTAGATACTGTCTCTAACGCTTCTACCAGTATACCTTTTGTCCACTGGTTTAATCGTCTATTGGTGTTCTTGCCGTAATGAGTTTTACTTGCGATAGGGCTGGTTAAGTCCTCTGTCGCAACCATTCCTGCTTTATCAATTAAACGATGGGTTGCAGTAAAAATAAGTGTACGCAGCTTAGCGACCTGAATATCTTGTCGTTTATCCAGTTTTTGACGGCCTAAATTATTTTTCTCTATTGCAGCGCGCTTATGTGGTTTCTTTCGGGCTATGGCGCGTAACTTATTGCGATTGCGATACTTTTTATTTAGGTGATCTGACTCCTTGGCAATCAACTTACCTAAACCTTCTCCATATCTATCGTTATCTGAATCAACAAACGCTTCGGTGTAGCCTTTATCAATGGCAACCATTTGATCGCCACAGCTCTGCACCACATCAACTTCTTGCTGATAATGCACCTCAACCTTTCCTTGACGGATAATCAGTCTCAGTGTGCCTGTTGGCGCGTAGTCGATAGTTGTTTTCAGTGGAATACTGATAACTTGTCTTGGGATGAGCCCGGGTACTTTCAACCAGCATTGCCCATTTAGTGTAAAGGTTTTGCACATGTCAGCCCGGACAATAATCTGATTGCTTGTGTGATTAATACCATGCTTGAAGTGCTTACGCATTTGCCTGCGCAAGAACGGATCACTCTGCCAATCATCACACTTCAATAGCGTATAAAGCCGCTTGAGCGCTTTCTTGTCACTGGTGCGAGCACGAATAGCCTGTTTTACTTTATCCTTCGCAGCTTCGCGGTACGCTTTAATGTCAGCCACGGCATCACGCAAGGTTTCTTTCCAGGCATTAGCACTTACACCAAAGTTACGCTTTTCTTTCATCCACTGATCGCGGATAGTGCGATCCCACAACTTACTTAATGCCGGAGATAGAGCCAAACCGTTGCCATACTTCACTGCGCACAAGGCCAAGCAAGCGTGCTTGCTCTTGCAACTGATCAAGCTTCCCTTGATTTAGCTTATAACTGTAAAGTATGCGAGTGACTTTCACTTTTAATTCCCATTTATAACTATGTGTGCATTATAGGTCAGTATGCCTATAAGTGACTATTTTTTCGCCATCTAATAATTACTCCTCGTTACCAGACAGTAGCTAAATTACTGCGTGGTATTCTTTCATTGGATGGAGATTAAATACTTAATTATGCTGCGCTGTTTGTGAAACTTTTGAGCTCGGCTTGTCCCTATAATATTGCCAATCATCGCAATTTTCAGGGCTCTATTTAGGATCTCGATAGGCAATATAATCAAAGCTGTACTGGTGTCCTCTAAAATAATGAATGGTGTACTCAAACACCCTGCCATCGTCCAATTCTCCCACAGAATCCACTCTTATTACCGGATAGCCCTCATCAACATTGAGCTCTTTAGCTATAGGATCAGTCAGTATTTCAGCCTTGGCCGATTGACTGGCAAGCTTTATTTTTAACCCTTTAGTTTTCTCTATATATTCATACTTAGAGCTGCGCATTGCGCTAATACTCAGATCCGGAAACATGCTTACCGGTAAAAAGGTGTGCTCCAGTATTTCCGGTGCGTCATCGATTAATCTTAACCGTCTTACTGAATAGACCTCATCACCTTTGCTCAGACCTAGTTTATCAGCAATAAGCAGATCACTTTCAATCAACTCAAAGGCCAACAACTTTGAACTTGGCTCTTTTCCCTGCACTGAAACTTCTTCATAAAAGCCACTTAGCTGAAAAGCATTATGTTGTGCTTTTGCTGCTTTTACATAAGTTCCACTACCACGTACCCGATAAAGCAAATCTTTATCCACCAGTATTTCCATGGACTTACGAATAGTTACCCGACTCACTCCGAACTGTTCTTGCTGCTCAATTTCTGTTGGCAGCATTGAACCCGCCGGAAGGGTTCCATCATTGATCTGTTTAATTAATTGATCTGCAATCTGCAAATATCTTGGTCTGTTCACTTCAGTTCCTTATACAAGTCTACATTTTAACAAAAAGAGTGATCAATAATACATTTATAACACTTAACAGCCAATGTATTGTGACAACGATCACCAACAAAATGCAAAAGTATTTTATATGTATCCACTAAGTGATACTTTTAAAACACATTTAAGCATCTTAACTAACAGAGGACAAAAAATGAAACGACAAAACTTGACGGTAGTTGGTGCTGGCAGCACATATACACTTGGCATGATGAACAGTCTGATTGCAGAGAAAGAGACTTTCCCGCTAAAACGCGTGGTCTTCTATGATATTGACGCAGAGCGTCAGGAGTCGAACGCCAAGGCGACAGAAATCTTATTCAAAGAGCAATACCCGGAGGTTGAAGAGTTTATCTACACCACAGATAAAGACGTGGCATTCTCCAACTCGGACTTTTTCTTTATTCAAATCCGCACCGGTGGATTAGCAGCGCGTGAGCGTGATGAACAGATTCCACTCGCGCATGGTTGTGTTGGCCAGGAAACCTGCGGCGCGGGCGGCATGGCCTACGGCCTGCGCTCGATCGGCGATATGATCGAATTGGTAAACGATATCCGCGCTTACACTAAAGATGCCTGGATCCTCAACTATACCAACCCGGCCGCTATTGTTGCCGAGGCGCTAAACCGTGAATTCCCGAATGATAAACGTATCCTCAATATCTGTGATATGCCGGCGGCAATTATGGTCAGTTATGCGCAGATTTTGGGCTGCGAATTCTGGGATCTGGTGCCTGAATATTTCGGCCTCAACCACTATGGCTGGTTTACCAAGATTCGTAACAAGCAAGGTCAGGATCTGACTGATGAAATTAAAGATATCATCCTCAATAAAGGCATTACAGCGGTCGATCCGGAAATTGTAGATGATCCTTCGTGGCAGGCTACTTTCCAGAATATGAGGACTCTGCTGCAGGATAATCCTGAGTATCTGCCGAACACCTACCTGCAATACTACCTGTATCCGGAAAAAATGGTCTCCAAAGAAGAGCTATCTAACACCCGGGCAAGGCAGGTGATAAACGGACGTGAAAAGCGTGTATTTGAGCTGAATCAGCGCATTATTGATGCCGGCACCACAGCGAATGAAACGCTGCATGCGGATATCCACGGTCGCTACATGGTTCGTGTTGCCGCGTCTCTGGCTTACAACATGGGTGATACCTATCTGGTTATCGTGCCGAACAACGGCATCATCTCTAATCTGCAGGATGATGCCATGGTTGAAGTGCCCTGCTCGCTAACCAACGATGGTCCTCAGCCTTTTGCCGTCGGCAAGATCCCGACCTTCCAGAAAGCGATGATAGAAAGTCAACTCGGATATGAAAAACTGGTTGTGGATGCCTGGTATGAAGGCAGCAGACAGAAACTTATCAATGCACTGACCTTGAACCGCACTGTCGTTAATGTGCCGACTGCGATTGCCATCGTCGATGATGTCTTAGCAGAGAACAGCAGCTACCTGCCGCAGTTTTCTATGCCCATGATACATCGAAGTGATAACACAATATCTAACGAGAGCCATATATTACAGGGTTATTCATCTTAAATAAAAGGGGCTATCAAGTTGTTTGGCTATAAATAACAGCAATAACGATAGGGGCCTGCATTGTGCAGGCTCAAATAATTTACAGATAAAGAGGTTTATATGAAAGACGTAATACAAAGGTTCGGTGGGGCGATGTTTGTGCCGGTACTCCTGTTTCCTGCGGCGGGCATGCTACTTGGGTTGACCGTGATGCTGCTAAACCAGGATCTGTTCTCATGGGCAGTGCCGGGCTCAACCTGGCATAGTGTTTCCACTATTTTGCTGCAGTCATCACTGGCGGTATTTAAAAATATGTCGCTGGTCTTTGCCGTCGGTCTGCCTATCGCTTTGGCAAAAAAGGCTTCCGGTAGAGCGGTATTGGCAACGCTTGTCTCCTATATCACCTTTAACTATGTTATTGGTGGCATCCTGCAGTTCTGGGGAGCAGATCTGGGCGTTAACTATGCAGCAGGTGAGCGGGGGCTGACCGATATCGGCGGTATTCTGACGCTGGATACCAACCTGCTAGGAGCGATCGTTATCGCCAGCATCTCGGTTTGGGTACACAATCGCTATTTTGAACACAAACTGCCAAACTGGGCGGCGGTATTCGGTGGTACGCCACTGGTTGTGATTATCAGTTTCCCTATTATGGTCGCGCTGGCAATCGTAACCTGTTTTGTCTGGCCGAGTATTCAGGATGGCATCAACAACCTGCAAACATTCATCGTTAATGCAGGATCTTTTGGTGTGTGGTTGTTTACTTTTCTGGAAAGAATACTTATTCCTACCGGTCTGCACCACTTTGTTTACGGTCCCGTGTTCTACGGCCCGGTTGCAGTGGATGGTGGAACAGTTGCCTACTGGATTCAGCATATTCAGGAATTTGCAGCGAGTAGCGCACCGCTAACAGAGCAGTTCCCGCAAGGCGGTCTGATGCTCACTGGTATGGGCAAGGTCTTCGGCTGTACTGGTATTGCACTTGCATTATATTCGACGGCTAAGCAAGAAAACAAAAAGATGGTGATGGGGCTGGTACTGAGTGCTACGATAACCGCTATCCTGACAGGTATTACCGAGCCAATCGAATTTACCTTCCTGTTTATTGCTCCGGCTCTGTTTGCTCTGCATGCAGTGCTTTCGGCTACCATGGCAACGCTGGCTTATATGATGGGTGTTTCCGGTAACTTCCAGACGGGTCTTATTGATTTTATCTTTCAGAACTGGTTGCCGCTTGGTTCAAATCATATGGGCACTTATGTCCTACAGATAGTTATTGGTCTTTCCTTTACCGCTATCTATTTCTTTGTCTTCAGAACAGTGATCCTAAAGTACAACATTATGACGCCGGGACGTGATGATTCCGAAGCCAAATTATTTACAAAAGCAGATTACAAAGCGTCAAAAACAGAAGAGGCTGGAGAGCCATCACCAGTATTGGCGACTGATTCACCTCAAGCAGCTGCCTTTATCGAAGGTCTGGGCGGAAGTGAAAATATTCTACTACTGACCAACTGCGCAACGCGCTTACGCATCAAGGTAAAAAATCCGGAGCAGGTTAAAGCAACTTCCTACTTCCAGCAGCAGGGTGCAGTCAACGTAGTAAGAAGCGGTGACAGCTTCCAAATCATTGTTGGCCTGACAGTACCACAAGTTAGAGAAGAGATGACGCAAATGCTTAATGCCAAAACGGCTTAGTCTCGTGCGAAAAGCAATCAACCCCACCTCCATAAGGCGGGGTTGATCATTACGTAAAACTGTTACTGACTAGTAATTACTCGCAAAGCGTACTTTTCTGGCACGGGATGACAGCCAAGTATGAGAAAAATCTATGACAAATCAACTGACGCGATTTGCCATTAAATAATTACGTTAACGAATAAAGGGCAAATCCTGATCTCTTAACCGACAGATTGAGTCTCGCCTGCTCCAATCAATAGGATTGCTCTTACACAAATACTCTACAAACACTAAGGAATTTTCCATGTCCAAATTATTTTTTAACGAACGAAAAACACTGGTGAGTGATGCCATCGACGGCCTTATCTACAGCAACCAGCATGATAATTTAACCCGCTTGAATATTGATGAGCATATTCGTGTGGTGCTCAGAAAGGATTGGGATAAAAGTAAAGTTGCACTTATCTCCGGTGGCGGCGCAGGACATGAGCCGGCACATGCAGGTTTTGTCGGCGAAGGGATGCTGACTGCGGCTGTCTGCGGTGATGTTTTTGCTTCGCCGAGTGTGGAAGCGGTATTAAATGCCATCCTTTATGTAACCGGAGATGCCGGCTGTTTGTTAATTGTTAAAAACTACACTGGCGATAGACTGAATTTCGGATTAGCGGCCGAAAAAGCAAAAAAACTGGGCTACAAAGTAGAAATGGTTATCGTTAATGATGATATCTCCATTGAAAACAGCAAAAAACCAAGAGGGGTTGCCGGTACGGTCTTTGTCCATAAGGTGGCCGGTTATTATGCGCAGCAAAATGCCAGTTTAGAGGAAGTCAGACGCAATGCTGAGTTATGTAATCAGAATGTCAACAGTATCGGTGTCGCCGTTAGCAGCTGTCATATACCGGGTGAAGCGAGTGAGGATCGTATTCCTGCTAATAAAGCCGAGTTAGGCTTAGGTATTCATGGTGAACCCGGCATTGCCGTGATTGATATCGACAATTGTAATGATGTGGTTGAGTTGATGGCTGGAAAATTACTGGCTAAAACCAACAATCAAAAGCATGCGCTATTACTGAATAACTTAGGCGGCACGTCGCCCTTAGAGATGAGTTTACTGACTAAAGATGTAGTGGAATCCTCTTTAAGTGAAAGCATGGCCTATCTGTTCGGACCCAAACCTTTTGTGACCGCCATTGATATGAAAGGCTTCTCTTTATCTTGTGTCATCCTGACTGAGGAAATCGAAACAGCATTATTGGCACCGGTCTGTGTTGAATCGTGGTCGCCTGGCATGAAGGTTAATGATGCAACGCCGGTGACGATTGAAAAAGTATCCAACAGTGTTGAATTTACCCCTTCTCAATCTGCTGCTGTTGAAGCCATTGTTGAGCAAATCTGCAGCACAGTGATCGAGCTGAAATCAGAACTGAACCGACTTGATGCGCTGGTAGGGGACGGTGATACTGGATCAACGTTTTCCTCAGGTGCGCTTAAAGTGCAGCAGGAGTTAAGAAATAAAAACCTCCCCTTAGCCGATATACAAAAATTACTGGAGCTGACTGGTGAGCACCTTGCCATGTCGATGGGCGGCTCAAGCGGTATTCTACTTTCTATCTTCTTTACGGCTGCAGGTACCCATTTTGGCAAGCACCAGGATCTACCTGAAGCCCTGCTCAGCGGTCTGGAGCAGATGAAGTTCTTTGGCGGAGCAAAAATAGGCGATCGCACCATGATCGATGCCTTAGAACCGGCATTGTTAGCTTTAAGAGATAACGGGATTGCCGCTGCAGTTGCAGCTGCAAAAGCAGGCGCAGAAAGCACTGCACAAATGTTAGAAGCAAAAGCAGGCCGTTCCTCATACCTGAACAGTGAGAGCCTTGAGGGTGTAAAAGATCCCGGCGCTGTTGCGGTAGAAAAAGTATTTGCAGCTTTTAAATAACATTTTCTTTTAATTTTTGAGCAAATAAATCAGACACTACTTATTAATAAGGAAAGGCAGCATGGATAAAATTATTATTTCTCCAAGCAAATACGTGCAGGGTGAAAATGCCCTTAACAGCATTGGCGAGTATGTTAAACCACTTGGCCAAAAATCGCTGGCAATTGCCGATGATTTCGTCACCGGATTAGTCGGAGAGCAGGTAGCAGAAAGCTTTGCTACCGCTGACAGCCAACTGGTATTAGAAAAATTTAATGGTGAATGCAGCCGTCAGGAAATTGAGCGCTTAATCGCATTAGCAGAAAGCAATCAATCGGATGTAATTATCGGTATTGGCGGCGGTAAAACACTGGACACTGCCAAAGCCATTGCTTTTTACTGCAATCTACCAGTGGTCGTCGTACCGACCATTGCATCGACTGACGCACCAACCAGTGCACTGGCCGTTATCTACACACCAAGTGGTGAATTTAGTGAATACCTGATGATCCCGCGTAATCCGAATATGGTGATTATGGACAGTAAAATAATCGCGAGTGCACCGGTCAGACTGCTGGTGTCGGGCATGGGTGATGCGTTATCCACTTACTTTGAAGCTCGTGCCAATGCCCACTCCGGCGGCCAGACAATGGCTGGCGGTGCACCTACCAAAGCAGCTCAAGCGCTGGCAAAACTATGCTATGACACATTAATTGCCGATGGTTTGAAAGCGAAAATAGCTGCTGAAAATGGTTTAACCTCTCCAGCGGTTGAAAACATTATTGAAGCCAATACCTATCTGAGCGGCATCGGTTTTGAAAGTAGCGGACTGGCGGCGGCACATGCAATTCATAACGGTTTAACCAAACTGCAAGAGTGCCACCACTTATATCACGGGGAAAAAGTCGCATTCGGTACGCTGGTTCACTTAGTACTGGAAAATGCCCCGATGGCGGAAATTCAGGAAGTACTGACTTTTTGTAAGTCTATCGGCCTACCGACCAATCTGCATATGCTGGGGGTTAAAAAACTGAATATGGATAAGTTACAGGAAGTGGCTGAAGCATCATGTGCTGAAGGTGAAACTATCCATAATATGCCCTTTGAAGTAACAGCTGGCGCGGTATTGTCGGCAATATTAACAGCCAATGAATTAGGAAAATAAACTTATTAGCCTGAATTTTGGATATGGGCGAGAAAGAACTCAATAAAGAAGCTGATGGAAGTTGCCGAAGCACCGAGTGCAGAAGGCAGACTATCGACAATATGCCATTTGCAGTGACGGCTAAATATTTTTATGGCGCTCTTTTAACGGCGCATCAATTAGGTAAACAGCCACAGTAAAAGTTATTTATTGTGGTATCTCCTCTATTTCACTGACGTATATAGAGGATTAATTTTTTAGGAGAATAACATTATGGCATTTTTAAATAAGATTAAAACTTTTGTAAAAAATAAGAGCTCAAAAAGCCCGGCGATTTCTATCCACGCGCCTCTGAGCGGTGAGATTGTTCCAATCGAAGAGGTTCCGGATGTGGTTTTTGCTGATAAGATCGTGGGCGACGGTGTCGCGATTATGCCTTCCGGGGATATGATGGTGGCGCCTTGCGATGGTACTATCGGCAAAATATTTGAAACCAACCATGCATTCTCGATGGAATCCGATGATGGCTTAGAGCTGTTTGTTCATTTTGGGATGGATACCGTTAATCTTAATGGAGAAGGCTTTACTCGAATTGCAAAGGAGGGACAACGAGTAAAAACAGGCGAACCAATTATTGGTTTTGATCTGGCTCTGTTAAAAGAGAAAGCGCCATCGGTCATAACGCCGATTGTTATCTCCAATATGGATGAAGTTAAAGAGCTGACTAAGATGTCCGGCTCAGTGACCAAGGGTGAATCAGAGGTTTTGAGTATTATTCGCTAGTCTGGTGCTTATCATTCGGGTGCCTGAGCTGAATGATTTTGTCTGAACCATTCGACGCTCTCACTCGCCTTGCCACCCTCAATATTGGATACTGTTTTGCATTATTAGCTACTTTCATTCATTTGCTAGAACAATACATCCAATTTTAATCGACAACGCTATCCTTCTCCTTCCTTTGAGGGTGAAGGATAGCAGTTTAACGTTGGAATCCCGCGCAAAGCGGTTAAAAATCAAACTTTCTTATCCAGAGTTCAGCTCATGAATCTATAATGTAAGTGTTGGCTATCGGCTCTTCCCATCACTGCGTTTGGGTGAAAGCACCGGCAAAGCTTGCTGATGATATCGGCAAGCTCACTAACAGACTTGCTTCGCTATATTGCTAACCTAATTATTAAAAGTGAAGCAGATCGCGAAGGAGGTATAAGATGCAGAAAATTTTCAACCTTTTAACAGGCGCCATGCTCGGCCTGTGTATTGGTTTTATTACACCTGTAATGGCTGAGGATAAAGCCTATGGCGCAGCTGGCATAGTGCAACTGAGCGACGAACAACTGACCCTGGAAAAAATGCTCAATGCAGCCCTGCAGGATGAATACCTGGCCCGCGGTGAATACCAGAAAATCATCGAGACATTTGGTAATCAGCGGCCGTTTGCTAATATTATCAGAGCCGAGGAAAGGCATATTGCCTGGCTGCTGCCGCTGTTTAAAAAATTTGATTTTACACTGCCCCCGGATCGCGGGCTGGAGTTAGCCACCATACCGGCAACCTTTGCCCAGGCTCTGCAGCTTGGCGCAGCTGCGGAAGTGGCCAATATTGCCATGTATCAACGCTTTTTAAAGCAGGACCTACCTGAAGATGTCAAAGAGATTTTCAGTTATCTTCTCAGCGGCTCAGAAAAGCACCTGGCTGCATTTACCAGAAATAACAGAGGAATGGGAAAAGGAAGGCTGGCAGAATAATCACTTAACAAACAGCCGAAGTGTTTTCTCCTTCGGCATATCATGTAATCACTTATTTACCACAGAGATAGTTGCCAGATAAATAAGTTGAAGAGCAGTTCAATTTAACCCTGTGGCCCTTGCCATTAATGAAGAGTTAACCTTTACTAAGAAGATAATGATTTAAATAATGAACTTCCGGCACAGGACTTTCATACCGCCATTGTACGCATAACAGCAGCCGTATAAGGTCTATATGACTATGATTAAGACTTGGAAATATTCATGCTATTTGCTCTGCGCCGCGCTTGTATCGGCCAATACGACGCAGGCAAAAGAGCTGACCTTTTTAACCCACTTTATCAAACCCTTTACCTATCAGGAAAATGGCCAGGTGAAAGGCTTTGCCGTGGATCTTGTTAGAGAGATGATGAAATTACAGGGACAGCCGCAGGAGTTTGAAGTCTATCCTTTTAAAAGGGGCCTGCGGACTGTTCAGAATACGCCCGGGCATGCCTTTTTTATCGTTGCCAGACGAGCGGAGCGTGAAGGAACCGTCAAATGGGTCGGCCCCTTGATCAGCAGCGGCGTTTATTTTTATAAGAAAAAAGGCGTTCAAATCAATGCCGACAGTTTAGAAGGAATCAGAGGAAAATACAGCGTGGTTGTGCAGAGGGGTAATGCCGATCATTACTTTCTGCAGGAGAAAGGCTTTACCAAGCTCAATATAACCAATAATCAAAAGCTGTCACTGCAGATGCTCGATAAGGGCAGAGTCGATTTAACCCCTATCAGTGAGCTGGTGATGCCGGAGCTGGCAAAAGAAGCCGGTATAGATATCAACAATATTCAGCGTACCGATCTGAAATTATATGATTCAACCCTGTACCTGGTTTTTTCCAAAAATACCGCAGATGCAACCGTTGCCCAATGGCAGCAAGCCCTGGATTCATTAAAAGCATCAGGCAAATATCAAGCACTTTGCGATAAGTACCTGCATCTGAAAACGCCTATGCCCCTTGCGCCTAGCAGCAATAAAAAGAGTCATTAGCCTAGATGGAAGAGCAAAGCCCATATATTCAAGCGCTGATCAAGCTGCATCACGGCCTTACAAGACTTGCGCCGGGTGACGACGATTTCTCAAAGCGAATACTCAAGCAATTACCGCCACTGCCAGCTCATCCGCGCATTGCCGATATAGGCTGTGGTACGGGCGCGGGCGCTTTAATGCTTGCAGCAAAGTATCGAGTGCGCATTAAAGCGGTCGATTTCTCAGCTGAATTCTTACTCGATCTGCAGAAGCGGGCACAACAGCAGGGCTTGGAAAATTTAATCGAAATTATTCAAGCAGATATGGGCAAGCTGAACTGGCCGCCGGCAAGCCTGGATCTGCTCTGGTCAGAAGGGGCGGCCTACAATATCGGCTTTGCCTGCGCATTAAGAAGATGGCGCCCCTGGCTGGCAGTTAACGCTATCGCTGTACTCTCAGAGATGAGTTACTTTACAACGCAGCCGCCGGAAGTAGTTAGTCAATATATGAAAAGTGCTTATCCGGGCATCCGCAGTGAATCCCAGAATAGTGATTTAATCAAGGCATCAGGGTTTAAACTGCTGGGCGTATTTCGCTTGCCCAGCCAAGCCTGGTGGGATAATTACTACCGACCGCTGAGCGAGAATATTCGAAAATTCAAAGAAAGTAACGACAGCGTCATGCAGGACGTAATCAAAGAGAGCCAGGAAGAGATGCAGTTCTTTAAAGAACATCACCAGGATTACGGCTATAGTTTTTATATACTGCAGGCCGTTTAATCAACCCCTGATATTTATAACCTAGCCAACAGCGAAAGCGCAATACCAGCCGTTCTTGGAAAATATTTGTATTTATACCAATTTCGTTAATTAGATGATCTATTTAGGTGTAGGAAATATGAATGAAAGCAAAGCATTGATTGCAGTCATGAGTTGCTCTAATTACAAAATCAATCACACAGCTGGTATTCATTTTAACAAGCATACATTAATAGATAATTATCGGATTTATTATTGTATAAAAACAAGCCTTAATAGCGATGCCGCTTAGCCTTATTTCCCGGGACGGGATCAGTTTAACAGTTAATTGATAACCACAATGCCAATAAGACTTTTTTGTGACACCACTCACATTACCACCAAAATAACCACGGTATACGTGACAAAGCTCAATAAAAAAAACTATTTTAATTGTTACGAAACCGGTTTCATTTAGTCTCGGTTACTCATTTTATTTTTATCATCTCTGTGCGCTTTTATTCTCGGTTCAGTGAACATTTTTGTAGTACGTACAGTCAATTAAATTAATCATTCACGCAATAATAAATTAAGGAAACAACATGCATTTTCAAGATGATTTTTTATGGGGCAGTGCTTCAGCGGCTTATCAGATTGAAGGCGGAGCAAGTCAAGACGGTAAAGGCCCTTCTATTTGGGACAGCTATTCACAAATACCGGGCAATACCTTCAAGAACTCGACTGGTGAAGTCGCCATCGACTTCTACAACAAATTTGAGGAAGATATCGAGCTGATGAAAGAGATGGGACTCAATGCCTATCGTTTTTCTGTCTCCTGGCCGAGGATCATGCCCGATGGACGCACCATTAATGAAAAAGGCGTTGAGTTTTACCATAAAGTGATCGATAAACTGATTGCATGTGGCGTTGAGCCGATTCTTACTATTTATCACTGGGATTTACCACAGGCATTACAAGATCAATATGGCGGCTGGGAAAGCCGTGAAATTATCAATGATTTCACGCAATTCTGTGCTTTGTTATATAAAGAGTACGGCAACAAGGTAAAATATTGGGTGTCTTTAAATGAACAAAACATTTTCATTGGTCTCGGTTATGTAAAAAAACTACACCCACCTAAAGTCTCTAACTACCAACGCTTTCTAAATGCCAACCATATTGCCAGTTTAGCCAATGCCAGCGCCATTAAGTTATTTAGAGAGATGCAAATTCCCGGGCAAATAGGCGCTAGTTTTGCTTATTCCCCCACTTATGCCAAAAGTGAAAAACCGGAAGATGTGATTGCCATGGAAAATGCACAGGAGATTGAAAACTTCCTGTGGATGGATGTTTATGGCAAAGGGGAATACCCGCAAATCGGTCTGAAATTACTGGAGAACTTAGGGCTGAGCATAGATTTTCAGGAAGGTGATAAAGCATTATTAAAGGCAGGTATCTGTGACTTTATGGGGGTCAACTATTATCAGTCATCGACTTATAATGATCCCAATCAGAAACAGGAAACCGTGCAGGCAGGTAATGCCGCGCAGGTTTCTGTGGTCTCCGATGTACAAACGATTCCAACCGATAACCTGTATGCTCGTGCCGATAATGACTATTTAACTATGACCGACTGGAACTGGGCGATTGATCCCAATGGCTTACGCGTTTCACTGCGCCGTATTGCCTCACGTTATGGGCTGCCTATTCTTATCAGTGAAAATGGCTTAGGTGCTTTTGATACTCTAACGGCAGAGGGTAAGGTGCACGATGATTACCGCATTAACTTTTTAAAAGAGCATATCATTGCCATTGACCAGGCGATTAATGATGGTTGTGAAGTGATTGGTTATTGCACCTGGTCTTTCCAGGATCTCTTCAGCTGGCTCAATGGTTATGCCAAGCGTTACGGTTTTGTTTATGTGGATCGCGATGAAGAGAACGAAAAAGAGCTGAAACGCTATAAAAAAGACAGCTTTTACTGGTACCAGAAAGTGATTCAGAGCAATGGAGAAGAGCTATAAGATCGGGATTTCTGCTCTATTAGTTCAAGCTAAATTCAATATGTTTAGGACACCCAAAAGCAATATGTTTAGGACACCCAAAAAATTAAAACCATAAATCATTGATTTATTGGTAATAAATATATGGGTGTCCTGAACTTTCGGCCTGAACTTTCGGCATTGATTTATTGGCAATAAATATATGGGTGTCCTGAACTTTTATGCTGCAGAGATGGCATACGGAGACATTAAAGCTCCTTTTCGTCTGCAAATCGAACAGTTACAACGAAACCCTTTGGTGATCTTTTCACTGGTAAATTTGAACGTCACAGCCCCACAATGACAACTACCTTGATATTCCATATTTACTCTCTTTAAATATAATTAAGTTTGGGACACCCAAAAAATAAAAAGCTAAGTTGTTGATTTATTTGCAATCAATCTATGGATGTCCCGGACTTTTACCACCCAACCGTGCATAAAAACATCTTTATTCTTTCATAAATTATACGCCTAAGGTGTAACGTTAAAGGACTATCTGAATCACTCCTACATAATACTTCTCTTTATCAATACCGTTAAATATGTTCCACCATAATAAATATTTGAAAACGCTGTATCCCTTGCCATTATTGAGCGTATCGAATGTTGACAAAAAATTCTGTCTCGGTAATGTCACGGTTTAATCCAAGTTGCTTCCGCTCTCATAATGTGACAACACATTCTGTTCAAATGAACATTTATTTTTGTGGGCAGAGGGCTATTATCCTTCCTATACTCTTACTCTTCGGTATATTTTTCCAACTTTTTTCACTTTTAGAAAAGGAATGATCGTGGTTAAATTCTTACAGACAAGAGTCGTGAATTATAGAGATTTATGCTCAAAAGAATTAATTAACGATCTTAAAGAAGCGGCTACCTGTGAAGTGATAGCGGTTTGCCGCTTACCATGTAATCGTTGCCCCTATGTACTTGAAAACATTGATACTGAAAAAGTCAATGTAAAAGGTTTGAGTTCATATACCATCAAGTTAGAAAAAGTAGAAGATGAACAGCTATTAATTTCTATAACTGCGCCAAATATTGATAAATGGCTGATAAAAAATAACCTGCCATTTATAACCCGAAAAGCAATGATAATGATAAGACGGGTGAAGTGGTCAAATAAAACCAAACACACGTATGTAAATCGCCGTAGACATCTAATTAGCAAAGGCTCTCAAGATAGCGAACCCCTATATAACATGCCTCCATTTTACCACTAAGTACACAATGAGTGCATGCCTTCCTAATAGTATGCATTACTAAGCAGGCACTAGTGATGGTTATATCACGAGAAGAAGCGAGCATGACAGGCAAGTTATACAACCGCCTATTGCTCTTTATATTAAAAAAGCAAAGCTACGCCGTTCATATAAACAAGCATCAGCGTGACTTGCCTCACAAAACCTCTGCTGATGCTGCAAGAACAGCCTTTTTCCAACCCGCTATTTTGCGATCTTGATCTCTCTTATCAGGGCAAATAAGAGTGATATTTTGCCGCTGTTCACATTTTGCGCGCAAAACAGAAACCGGTTACAGAAACCGGTACCATTTTGTTTTATACTTCATTCATCCAATAACCAAACTGAAAAATAAACACTTAAACAGGAGTCATCCATGAAAAAAATATTTCTTTGTTGTGCAGCAGGTATGTCTACCAGCATGGTCGTTAGCAAAATGAAACAAGCCGCCGCTACAAAAGGCATCGAAGTTGATATTACCGCCGTCGGTATGGACGAGTTTGAAGCCACCCTGCCGAATTATGATTGCTGCCTGTTAGGTCCGCAAATTAAATACAAGCAAGCCGAATTTAAAGCTAAAGGTGATGCGCTAGGTAAACCCGTTGGCGTTATCAATTCCATGGATTACGGCATGATGAAAGGCGAAAAAATCCTTAATGAAGCACTGGCCATGATGGGTTAAGAACAGGAGAAGACCATGTCTAACGTTTTTTTTGACTTTATTGAAAATAAGATAGCCCCCGTTGCCGGGGCATTCGCTTCGCAACGTCATATCGGTGCGATCCGTGACGGCTTTATCGGCGCCATGCCCTTTATGATTGTCGGCTCATTTTTACTGGTATTTGCGTTCCCGCCTTTTTCAGCGGATACCACTTTTGCCTTCGGGCAATGGTGGTTAGCGATGTCCAAAGAGTATTTTGATGTGATCATGACGCCCTTTAATATGTCCATGGGTATCATGTCCTGTTATATCAGTGCCGGTATCGCCTATAACCTGGCAAACCATTATAAATTAGATGCGCTCCCAACGGCACTGTTAGCACTGATGACCTTTTTGCTGATAGCTGCACCTATGGAAGGCGGTCAGCTCTCTGCTTCATTCATGGGCGGAACGGGGATCTTCACCGCTATTATCGTGGCTATTTATGTGACCGAACTGACACGCTTTCTAAAAGTGAACAATATCGGTATTAAACTGCCCGAGCAGGTGCCGCAGAAGATCCGTCAATCATTCGATCTGTTAATTCCAGCAATGATAGTTATTTTCACTATCTACCCGCTGAACTTAATGTTACAGGGGCAGTTAGACATGATTTTACCAGAAGCGATTATGGCGCTATTCAAACCATTAATCTCAGCATCGGATTCCTTACCTGCTATTCTATTGGCTGTCTTCGTCGCCCATGCGCTATGGTTTGCCGGTATTCATGGTGCTGCGATTGTCTCTGGTATTATGGCGCCATTCTGGTTGGTTAACTTAGGCTTAAACCAGGACGCATTAGCCGCCGGTGCCGAGTTACCAGCCACTTTTATTGAACCATTCTGGAGTTTCTTTATTGTACTTGGCGGCTCTGGTGCGACCTTTGCGCTGGTTTTACTCTACCTGCGCAGTAAATCGGTTCACCTGAAATCGATTGGTAAATTATGTCTTGTACCTTCAATGTTTAATATTAATGAGCCGGTTATTTTCGGTAGCCCAATCGTAATGAACCCGATTCTGTTTATTCCGTTTGTCGGGGTACCTATGCTTAATGCCACGATTGCCTTTATCGCGGTCAAAACAGAGCTGATTGGTAAAGTTATCTCCTTAGTCCCCTGGACTGCCCCCGCGCCTATCGGAGCAGCCTGGAGTGCCGGCTGGCAGATGAGCAACGGCTTACTGGTTATCGGTTTACTCGCTCTCGACTTAGTACTCTACTACCCATTCTTTAAAGTTTATGAAAAAGAGTTATTAAAGCAAGAAGAAGCGGATGCAGCTGCAGAGAATAGTACAGCAGCAGGTAACAGCACAGGCGACTTACAACCTGCTTAATTAAACCATCATCAACTCATGGGACTCGGCAAATAACCAGTCCCATTCACGCAAATAAACAGACAACGCAAGCATTACTGGAGAACAAGATTATGACAACGCAAGCAAATGTAGTAGAGATGCAATCCCCTATCGAAAATTTAGAAGAAACCGTGATGGAGCTGATTATCAATGCCGGTGAATCCCGTAGCTGTGCGATGCAGGCGCTGTATGCAGCAAAAGCAGGCAACTGGGATGAAGTGGATGGCTTATTGGAAGAGTCAACAGCCGCCTCCAAGCGAGCTCATACCGTACAAACCGCATTAATAGGTATGGATCAGGGAACTGGCAATGTACCGGTTAATTTGATTATGGTCCATGCTCAGGATCATATTATGACCTCGATGCTGGCACGTGAATTAATTGAAGAGCTAATCGCAGTACATCGAAAACTGCAGGCACAAGATTAACTTTGAACAACAAAATGAATTGCTGTTTTCAAGCCAGTGGATAAAAAAGATACTCAGTTATTAAAAAATTAAAAAATAAAAGGTGTAATACATGTACCACAAGAAATTAAAACCATTTCCTAAAGATTTCCTTTGGGGGGCTTCAACATCTGCATATCAGGTAGAAGGTGCGAGTTTAACGCATGGTAAAGGGCCTTCATGTCAAGACGTTAAAGAAATACCAGCCGGTACTAGTGGATTAGAGGTTTGTGCTGACCATTACCATCACTATAAAGAAGATATTGCCTTAATGGCTGAGATGGGCTTCAAGGTATATCGTTTTTCAATCTCCTGGTCACGTTTATTACCAGAAGGCACGGGCCGCGTAAATCAGGAAGGCATTGACTTCTATAATAACGTGATCGATGAATGCTTAAAGTACGATATTATCCCTTTAGTAACCATGTTCCACTTTGACATGCCAGCAGCACTGGACGAGCGTGGCTCCTGGTCAAATCCTGACTCAGTTGATTGGTTTGTTGAATTCGCCAAGCTAATGTATGAAAACTATGGAGACCGAGTCAAATATTGGCTAACTATCAATGAGCAAAATATGCTTACGCTTGTCGGACCCGTTATCGGGACATTGCATATCCCGGAAGGTTGTACAAACGAGATCAGAGAAATTTACCAACAAAACCATCACATGTTAGTGGCTCAGGCAAAAGCGATGACGTTATGTCATGACATGGTCGAGGATGGCAAAATCGGCCCCGCTCCCAATATCTCATTAGTATATCCTGCTTCATGTAAACCGGAAGATGTTATTGCCTCTCAAAATTCAAACGCAATTCAAAGCTGGCTTTATTTAGATATGTCTGTTCATGGCGTTTATAACAATTTGGTATGGGCATACCTTGAAGAACACGATGCAACCCCCACATTTGCACCCGGCGATGAGGAAGCCTTAAAAAACGGCAATCCTGATTTTATCGGCTTTAACTATTACAATACATCGACGGTTGAAGATTATCCATTGCAGGATACTGAGGTACAATCGACCAAGTCAGATCAACAAAATAAGAGCGGTGTGAAAGGATTCTATAAATCATTCCGTAACCCCAACTTGGGCAGTACAGAATTCGGATGGGAAATCGATCCGGTAGGATTCAGATCAACAGTGAGAGAGATCTATTCGCGCTACAGATTACCGTTAATTGTGACCGAAAACGGATTGGGTGCTTATGACACCTTAACTGAAGATGGAAAAGTTCATGATACTTACCGCATTGAATATTTACGTAAACACCTCGAACAAATTCAATTAGCCATTACTGACGGCGTTGAAATGATGGGGTATTGTCCATGGTCAGCCATAGATCTAATTTCAACTCATGAAGGCGCCGTTAAACGTTATGGATTTATCTACGTCGATCGTGAAGAGTTTGATCTGAAAAGCCTTGACCGTTACCGTAAAGATTCTTTCTTCTGGTATAAAGATGTGATCGCCTCAAACGGACAAAAATTGTAATTTTACAGCAAAATTACCAGGCTTATTTAAAGCCTGGTAATTCCTGCCATATCTATACCCATGATGCTTCAAGATGCAAAGTCAGCAAGGGAAATTGTGCTGAGATGCAAGGCATAAAATTGAAGTATAGTTATTCTACATAGAGATTTTATAACAACGCAGATTGGCACAATTTGCCTTGCCCTACGGGGCGCAAGGTCGAAAACCAGCGCTGCGTTGCACCAATCGAAAAGGGAATAACCATTACCTCATGTTGCGTCTTGCTCTGGTCTCCGATCTGGCGCCTGACAAAGCATTTTGAAGTAACATGGGTATAAACTACCTGAAGATATCGATCTCCGAATGCTACAAAGCAGTGCTAGCTTGCGGGTGAACCTCTAGATGATAAACGATGAGCTACGGTTTCTTCAGACTAGATCTGGCCAATCTATCCGCGCTAAGCCGGATCAGATCGGCTGATTAATGAGATGGAGTTTATAATGAAATATATACTTGTGCATGACTTGGGCACATCAGGCAATAAAGCAACTCTTTTCACAACGGAAGGGGAAATTGTCAAGTCTGAAGTGGCGACATATGAAACCTTTTATCATGGCGAAGTGAATGTCGAACAGAACCCTGATGACTGGTGGCAGTCAGTCATTGAATCAACAAAACGATTGATTGAAGGTATCAAAGTAGAAGATATTGCGGTTATCTCTTGTAGTGGTCATATGCAAGGTATGGTCTGTTTAGATAAACACGGAGAATTATTATACAACTCGCTGATATGGATGGATCAAAGGTCCGTCACACAGATGGAAGAACTAAAATCAAACATATCGGAAGAAAGAGTATACGAAATCACTGGTAACCGCATGAGCCCAGTTTACACATTAGAAAAACTGATGTGGATGCGAGATAACCAACCAGAAGTCTATAACAAGATCTATAAAGTTCTTAACACCAAAGACTATATCACCTACAAATTAACCGGCGCTTTGGTCACCGATTACTCCGATGCATCGGGTACTCACGCCCTTGATATAACTGAACGGTGTTGGTCAACGGAGATATTAGCAGCAGCCAATGTTCCTTTAGATATCTTTCCTGAGCTTCATGAGTCGATAGATATTGGCGGTTATGTTACCGATTCAGCAGCCCAAGCATGTGGCTTAATTGCTGGCATTCCCGTTGTTTGTGGTGGTGGTGATGGTGCTTGTGGCACAGTTGGTGCTGGCTCTATCAATGATGGAGACGCTTACTGTTGTATGGGGACATCGGCCTGGGTTGCAATAACCAGCAACCGCCCAGTCATTGATGAAAAGAGAACTGCCATGAACCTTGCCCATGTTATTCCAGGAAAACTAATTCCTATCGGACCAATGTCTTCATCTGGTGTTGCATATCAATGGGGGGTTGATCTATTTGCTAAAGTGGAAAAAATAAAAGCCGAGGCTACCGGCATTTCTATTCATGATCTTGTTGAAGAGGAAATGAGAAAATCTAGCGTTGGGGCAAATAAATTAACCTTCTTACCTTATCTGCATGGCGAAAGAAGCCCAAGGTGGGACCCAGAAGCGCGAGGAGTATTTTTTGGTCTTACGTCGAATCACACCACCGGTGACATGTTGCGCGCTATATTAGAAGGAATAACCTTTAATCTTAGTCTGATATTTGATGTATTTAAAAAGCACATCGATGTGAAAGAGGTCAGCTTGATTGGCGGTGGTGTTAACAAATTACAACAACAAATCTTATCTGATATGTTTGACGTACCTGTCAATACCGTTGCCAATAGTCGCTCTGCATCCGCCGTAGGTGCAGCCGTGGTTGCAGGCGTTGGCGTTGGGATATATAAAAACTTTGATGCGGTGAATAAATTTATTGAATTACACGAAACTTATGAGCCCATAAAAGAGAATGTCGCCACCTATAAACCACTTAAAGATGTTTTTGATCAGGTATATTTGAACCTGGTGAATGTATATAAAATATTATGATGTTTACGTAATGAGTGAGCTAACAACTTAGATAGCTGTTAGCTCTTTTTACCTTATCAGCCCAAACAACAAAATGCAGAAATCAGCACGATAGTCACGCAGACTCTTCGACCATGACAGGCAATTTATGCAACAGCCTATTGCCCTTTAATATTCAAAAACACCGGTAACGCCATTCAGTAATGAAAGCCCCTGTGACCTGCTTCACAAAAGCTTCGCCAGCGGGCAACAAGCGCCCTTTTTTCTCCCCGTTATTTTGCGATCCTGATCTCTCTTATTCGGGTAAATAAGAGTGATATTTTGCCGCCGCTCACATTTCACAAAGGAAACAGAAACCGGTTACAGAAACCGGTTTCTTTTGTGGTTATACTTCATTCATCCAATAACCAAACTGAAAAATAAACACTTAAACAGGAGTCATCACATGAAAAAAATATTTCTTTGTTGTGCAGCAGGTATGTCTACCAGCATGGTCGTCACTAAAATGAAACAAGCCGCCGCTACAAAAGGCATTGAAGTTGATATTACCGCCGTCGGTATGGACGAGTTTGAAGCCACCCTGCCTGACTATGATTGCTGCCTGTTAGGTCCGCAAATTAAATACAAGCAAGCCGAATTTAAAGCTAAAGGTGATGCGCTAGGTAAACCCGTTGGCGTTATCAATTCCATGGATTACGGCATGATGAAAGGCGAAAAAATCCTTAATGAAGCACTGGCCATGATGGGTTAAGAACAGGAGAAGACCATGTCTAACGTTTTTTTTGATTTTATTGAAAATAAGATAGCCCCCGTTGCCGGGGCATTCGCTTCGCAACGTCATATCGGTGCGATACGAGACGGTTTTATCGGCGGCATGCCCTTTATGATTGTCGGCTCATTCTTACTGGTATTTGCCTTCCCGCCTTTTTCAGCGGATACCACTTTTGCCTTCGGGCAATGGTGGTTAGCGATGTCCAAAGAGTATTTTGATGTGATCATGACGCCCTTTAATATGACCATGGGTATCATGTCCTGTTATATCAGTGCCGGTATCGCCTATAACCTGGCAAACCATTATAAATTAGATGCGCTGCCGACCGCACTGTTAGCACTGATGACCTTTTTACTGATTGCAGCGCCGATGGAAGGCGGTAAGCTAGCTGCTTCATTCATGGGCGGAACGGGGATCTTTACCGCTATTATCGTGGCTATTTATGTGACCGAACTGACACGCTTTCTAAAAGTGAACAATATCGGTATTAAACTGCCCGAGCAGGTGCCGCAGAAGATCCGTCAATCATTCGATCTGTTAATTCCTGCCATGATAGTTATTTTCACTATCTACCCACTGAACTTAATGTTACAGGGGCAGTTAGGCATGATTTTACCGGAAGCGATTATGGCGCTATTCAAGCCGTTGATTTCAGCATCGGATTCCTTACCCGCTATTCTATTGGCTGTCTTCGTCGCCCATGCGCTGTGGTTTGCCGGTATTCATGGTGCTGCGATTGTCGGTGGTATTATGGCACCGTTCTGGTTAGTTAACTTAGGCTTAAACCAGGACGCATTAGCCGCCGGTGCCGAGTTACCAGCCACTTTTATTGAACCGTTCTGGAGTTTCTTTATTACACTTGGCGGCTCAGGGGCAACCTTTGCGCTGGTCTTACTCTACCTGCGCAGTAAATCGGTTCACCTGAAATCGATTGGTAAATTATGTGTGGTGCCTTCAATGTTTAATATTAATGAGCCGGTTATTTTCGGTAGCCCAATCGTAATGAACCCGATTCTGTTTATTCCGTTTGTCGGAGTACCTATGCTCAATGCCACGATTGCCTTTATCGCTGTCAAAACAGAGCTGATTGGTAAAGTTATCTCCTTAGTCCCTTGGACCGCCCCCGCGCCTATCGGAGCAGCCTGGGGTGCCGGCTGGCAGATGAGCAACGGCTTACTGGTTATCGGTTTACTCGCTCTCGACTTAGTACTCTACTACCCATTCTTTAAAGTTTATGAAAAAGAGTTATTAAAGCAAGAACAAGCGGATGCAGCTGCAGAGAACAGTACAGCAGCAGGTAACAGCACAGGCGACTTACAACCTGCTTAATAAAATCATGGGACTCGACAAAAAGCCGAGTTCCCATTCACTCAAATATATAACGCAATGATTACGGAGAAGAGAATAATGACTACACAGGAAAATATCGTACAGATGCCATCCCCAATGGAAAATTTAGAAGAAACCGTGATGGAACTGATTATCAATGCCGGTGAATCCCGCAGCTGTGCGATGCAGGCGCTGTATGCCGCAAAAGCAGGCAACTGGGATGAAGTGGATGGCTTATTGGAAGAGTCAACAGCCGCCTCCAAGCGAGCTCATACCGTACAAACCGCATTAATAGGTATGGATCAGGGGACTGGCAATGTACCGGTTAATTTGATTATGGTTCATGCTCAGGATCATATTATGACTTCCATGCTGGCACGTGAATTAATTGAAGAATTAATCGCAGTACATCGCAAGCTACAAGCCAAAGACTAAATTTTAATAAAAACAAAGAGAGCAGAAAATGACAAAAGATCAATTTCCAAAGAATTTCTTATGGGGCGGCGCAGTTGCAGCCCACCAGGTAGAAGGCGGATGGGACCAAGATGGTAAAGGCCCAAGTATTATGGACGTGCTATCGGGTGGCGATGTTAATACTCACCGTCAAATTACAGATGGTGTGCTTGAGGGATACCACTATCCAAATCACGAAGCGACGGACTTCTATCACCATTACAAAGGCGACGTAGCACTTTTGGCAGAAATGGGCTTTAAATGTTTCCGTACTTCTATCTACTGGCCGCGTATTTTTCCTAAAGGCGATGAGTTAGAGCCAAACGAAGCCGGTCTGCAATACTACGATGATCTCTTTGATGAGCTGCTAAAACACGGTATTGAGCCGGTTATCACCCTGTCTCACTTCGAAATGCCGCTGCACCTGGCAAAAGAGTATGGTGGCTTTAAAGATCGTCGTTTAGTGGATTTCTTTGTGCGTTATGCTGAAACCGTAATGACCCGCTACAAAAACAAAGTTAAATACTGGATGACCTTTAACGAGATCAATAATCAGCGTGATCTTCATCTACCATTATGGGGCTACTCTAACTCCGGCGTTGACTACACTAGCGAAGAAAACCCGGAAGAGTGTATGTATCAAGTGGTTCACCACGAATTTGTTGCCAGTGCCAAGGTGGTTAAACTCGGTCACGAAATCAATCCGGATTTCCAAATCGGCTGTATGGTGGCTTGGGTTCCCATTTACCCTTACTCATGTGATCCCAATGACGTCATGCTTGCCCAGGAAGCAATGCGTAACCGCTACTTCTTTAGTGATGTGCATATGCGCGGTGAATACCCTGCCTATACATTAAAAGATTGGCAGCGCAAAGGCTATAACATCCAAATGGAGCCCGGCGATCTGGAAATTTTGAAAGAAGGCGTATGTGACTATATTGGCTTGAGCTACTATATGTCCGTTGCCGTTAAAGCCGATGCTCAAGACTCGAATGATGGTTCAATGAGCGGGTTTACCGGTAGTGTTAAAAATCCATATGTGAAAGCATCTGACTGGGGCTGGCAAATTGATCCCGTAGGCATTCGCTACTCATTATGTGAACTTTATGAACGTTACAACAAACCATTATTTATGGTAGAAAATGGTTTTGGCGCGTTAGATGTTGTTGAAGAAAACGGTGAGATCAACGATGACTACCGTATCGATTATCTAAAAGCGCATATCGAAGAGATGAAAAAAGCCGTGACACTCGATGGTGTTGATCTGATGGGTTACACGCCTTGGGGCTGTATTGACTGCGTGTCTTACGGTACTGGTGAGTATCGTAAACGTTACGGCTTTATCTATGTGGACCGTCATGATGACGGCACAGGTACCATGCAGCGCAGCCGTAAGAAGAGCTTTACCTGGTATCAACAGGTCATTGAAAGCAATGGTGAAGTTTTATAAGCACGGTTTACAGTGATACGCGTTATCCCTTCTGCTTCATTTCTTAAGTGAGATCGATGGGGTATGCCAGATGATAACGCGTCTGCGCTGTAGAATTTTGCTTTACTTACAATTATTTTAGGAGAAAAAATGTTATCTGTTGTTGTTGATCTTGGCGGTACCAATATTCGGCTTGCTGTCTGTGAGCTTGAAACCGGCAAGTTGAGTCAATTAAAAGAGTTCGCCTGTGCGCAGTTTGCCACACTGGAAGAGGCACTTGCGCAATACTTTGCAACCTTGGAAAATGAGGTGAAACATCTGTGTATCGGTATCGCCTGTCCGGTTGACAATGATCATGTGGTGATGACCAACTTAAGCTGGGCGTTTTCTAAGCAGGCACTGAAAGAACAATTAAAATTAGAATCTTTATATGTGATTAATGACTATACGGCCATCTCCCTGGCTGTGCCCTTTCTTTCTCAGGAAGAAAAGATACAAATTGGTGGTGGTGAAGCGCAAGCTGACGGGGTGACTGCCGTCTTTGGTCCGGGAACGGGGCTCGGTGTTTCCCATATCATTAAATCAGCCGGCAAATGGATAAGTCTGGACGGTGAAGGCGGCCATGTCAGCTTCACAGCCAATACACGTGAACAGGCTGATATTTTATTCCTGTTGCAGGAGCAGTTTGGCCATGTTTCCGCAGAACGGATCCTATCCGGACAAGGTTTAGTCAATCTCTACCAGAGTCTTTGCACTTTATCTGCGCAGCCTGCTAAGTTTGAGCAACCGAAAGAGGTTTCCCAGGCTGCGCTTGATGGCAGTTGTGCTATTGCGCGCAGAACTCTGGACGTTTTCTGTCAGGTGATGGGCGGTTTTGCCGGTAACCTGGCACTGAACCTCGATTGTACAGGTGGTGTGTATATTGCCGGTGGTATCGTGCCGCGCTTTGTTGATTTCTTTCAGGCCAGTGAGTTCCGCAACTTTTTTGAAGATAAAGGACGTTTTAAAGATTACCTTACAGCCATTCCTACCTTTTTAATAAGCAATGAGAATCCCGGGTTATTAGGGGCAAGTGTCTACCTTCGTCAGGAATTAACGGGCAGCACATTGTAATCTTCAGGCGCTGTTTTTCTTGCAGCCAGGCAAAAGAAAAACAGCCCTGCCATCTTTTTTTGCATGCTATACTGACTGCTTTTATATCATCTTGTTTGCATAATATTATGGTTATAACATGATGAAAAGTGAAAATGCTTGTGCAAGCATTAAAAACAGATAAGAGACCATCATGCCTAACGTTTTTTTTTGATTTTATTGAACAAAAATTAGCTCCGATTGCCAGCAAAGTGAGCGCACAACGTCATATTAGCGCCATACGCGACGGCTTTATCAGTGCCATCCCTTTTATGATTCTCGGCTCTTTTTTATTAGTGTTTGCCTTTCCGCCCTTTGCCGCGGATAGCAGCTTTGCGCTTGGTCAATGGTGGGTAGAACTCTCAGAGAAATATTTTGAACAGATCATGACCCCTTTTCATATGTCGATGGGCATCATGTCCTGTTATATCGCGATTGGCATTGCCTATAATCTTGCACAAAGTTATCGGTTAGACCCTTTACCGACGGCCATGCTGTCACTGATGACTTTTTTACTGATAGCCACGCCGATGAAAGAGAATGTGCTACCGGGCTCTTTCTTAAACGCAACGGGTATCTTTAGCGCGATTATTGTTGCTATCTATGTCACCGAACTGACGCGTTTCCTAAAAGCCCATCATATCGGTATTAAACTACCCGAGCAGGTGCCCCATAAAATCCGTCAGTCCTTTGATCTGTTAATTCCGGCATTAGTGATTATTTTAACTATCTACCCGGTTAACTTAATGTTGCAGGGGCAGTTAGGCATGATTTTACCGGAAGCTATTATGGCACTGTTCAAACCCTTAATTTGGGCTTCCGATACGCTGCCGGCTATTTTGTTTGCCACCTTTCTCGCTCATGTGCTGTGGTTTGCCGGTATTCACGGTGCAGCCATTGTCGGTGGTATTATGGCGCCTTTCTACCTGGTAAACGTGGGAATGAACCAGGAAGCATTAACCGCAGGTAGCGAGTTACCCGCTATTTTTACTGAGTCCTTTTGGAGCTTCTTTATTGTTTTAGGCGGCTCCGGAGCAACCTTTGCCTTAGTGCTGCTGTATCTGCGCAGTCGCTCTGTGTACCTGCGCTCCATTGGCAAGCTGAGTTTTATCCCATCAATATTTAATATTAATGAGCCGGTGATATTTGGCAGCCCGATCGTGATGAATCCGGTTCTCTTTATTCCCTTTGTCGGTATTCCAATGGTTAATGCCACTATAGCCTACACAGCTGCCAGCACAGATTTAATCGCTAAAGTCGTCTCATTAGTGCCCTGGACTGCCCCCGCTCCAATCGGTGCGGCTTGGAGTGCAGGCTGGCAGATGAGTAACGGCTTACTCGTTATTGTTTTAATTGTTCTTGATTTAGCACTCTATTACCCCTTCTTTAAAATCTATGAAGAACAACTGATCGCACAGGAAGAAGCAGAAACCAGAGAGGCGCAACAATGATACTGGCGCTTATTGACAGGCAGCAGGCAATAAGCTTTTTCTGCTCGAGAATGATGGTAAAATTCAATAACAATAATCATAAATATTGCGCAATTTCAAATATGGTTAACCGCTCAACAGCAAAGAGAGAAGCAAGTAAATGAGTACTATCGTTGATGTCTGTAAATTAGCAGGGGTATCGAAAACTACCGTCTCACGGGTAATAAATGGTACCGGGCAGGTCAAACAGTCAACCCAGGATGCTGTTAAAGCCGCTATGCAGCAACTGGGATACCGCCCCAACAGTTTGGCTCAAGCCCTTGCGCGCAGTGAAACCAACAGTATTGGCCTGGTTATCTCTGACTATGAAGGCATCTACTTTGGTAATTTATTGAAGCAGGCTTCTGCAAGTGCAGAGCAGGCACATAAAGAGCTGTTTATCACTGATGGCCATAACGATTCTGAACGCGAATATGAGGCCATTCTGCGCCTGCAGGATCGCCGCTGTGATGCCATCGTGCTCTATAGTCGCAAGATATCAATGGAGCAGCTGCAGACACTAAAACAGCAATTAACGGTCCCTTTAGTCCTTATCAACCGAGAGCTCAGCGAGCCTCTTTTTCATACCGTCACTTTTGATCAGGGTGGTGCTGTCAAAACCATGATCAATCACCTGATAAGCTACGGACATAGAAAGATTGCCTGTATCACCGGCCCACTAACCACTCCCACCGGCCAGGCAAGATTTGCTGCCTATCAGGACTCGCTTAAACAATACGCCATTCCCTTTAACCCGAATCTTGTTAAAAATGCAAAGTATGGGCTTCAGGATGGTTATGATGCCTGTCGGGAGCTAATCGAAGGTAATATCGCCTTTAGCGCGCTATTCGCTTTTAATGATGAGATGGCATTAGGAGCATTGAAAGCATTAACTGATGCCGGTATCAGTGTGCCCGAGCAGGTTTCTATTGCTGGCATTGATAACAACCCGATGACGCAATTTTCTACCCCGGCGATCAGTACCATTGATCTCCCCGTTAAAGAGGCAACCAATCATGCGATTAAAGTTGCACTTAGTCTGGCGGAAGGGAAAACCTGCCCATTCTCATCGCAATACAAGGGTACTCTGATTCAAAGAGATTCCATTTTGCCATTTAATTCCACTAAAAACTGGCTGGCATACTAAAAGGAGAAAACTGTGATTAAGACAATTATTTACGATATGGACGGCGTGATCGTTGACTCGGAGCCTTTTTGGCGTCAGGCCAAAATAAATGCCGTAGCCCGTTTCGGCGGCCATATCACTGAGCAGCAGACTTACCAGAGTACCGGCCTGCGTATCGATGAGATTGCCGACCATTGGATAGCGCATTGCAATCTTGATCCGGCCTGTAAACAACCGCTGTGTGATGCCATACTCGACGAAGTGATCAATCAGATTAAAGATAACGGCAAACTGCTACCGGGCGTACGCGAAAGC
>CAXXRV010000009.1:0-32823 GCA_963674525.2 uncultured Psychromonas sp.
CCGCCGATTATAGCCAGCATTGTTTGTTAGTCAATATTCAAACAAGAAAACACGCGGGACTGCTTCGCAATCCATGCCTTATATTCCCGCCCTAAAAGGACGGGGTTTTACGGCAAAATTGATAAAATCGCTACAAATTGTTGCTTAAAAATAATAAATCGCAATAGTTTTGTTACACTGAATTTTCATACTATTAAGGAACAAGCATGACCAAAGCTAAACAACAAAGCGGAGACGCATTATCCGCCAACTGCCCGCGCGCTCATTTAATAAGACGCCTCGGCGCTTATCTTATCGATCTTATTACAGTTTCTGTGCTGCTGCTGCTTGCGACTGTGATTGCCGTTTTAATAGTCATAACAGGCGATATAAGCGGTCTTATTAACCTCAGTGCTTATCAAAGTATTGCTGAGTATCTGGCGCAGAGCCTGGTTTTTGCCGCTTACCTGGCCATGCTGACAGTCGCTTTTACGGCTATTTCTGGAGTGTCAAAGGACAGACCTGGGGCATGAAAGTTTGCCGTTTACGCGTACAAAACAGCGATGGCAGTAATATCTCTTTCACACAATCTGTCATTCGTATGGCAACCTCGGCTTTTGGGTTAGGCAATTATTTGCAATTACGGCAAAGCGCAATGCCTTTCAGGATTTATGGGCAGAATGTGAGGTGGTTGTATTAAGCAAGCAGTAGATTGATAAACCCAGCGCCCGGTTCTCTGCTTAAGCCGGGCGCTTAAATAGGCTAACTTTGTCGCCTTAACAGATACATGGCAATAGTTAACACCAGTAAGCTGGGTAATAAGGCCCCCAATATTGGCGGCAATTCAAAAACCAGGCTGAAGGGGCCAAATAACTCACCTAATACGTGAAAAACAAAGCCACTGGCGATACCAAAGATCAGACGTGTGCCCATGGTCACAGAGCGTAATCCGCCGAAAATAAAGGAAACAGAAAGCAGCATCATTACCACAACAGTAAAAGGTAATACCGCTTTGCGCCACAAGGTCAGCCAGTAACGGCTGGCATCCTGATCATTATTTTCCAGATAGATAATATAGTTATAGATATCACGCATCGACATTTTATCCTGATCACTTAATATCACCTCCAGTTTCTTCGGCGTCAGCTCGGTTTTCCAGACAAATTCTGGCAGCTTTTCCGTTTCGGTTCTCTGCGCTTTAAAATAGGTATTACTGATATTTTGTAATAACCAGGCGCCTTCTTGATAGACGCCTTTTCGTGCTACCATCGCCTGTTTAAGCTGCATCTTTTTATCAAAAAAATACAATTGCAGATCAAACAGTTCCGCTTTGCTGTTCATGCGCGCAATGCTGACAAAAGAATCGGCATCTTTTACCCACACGCCATATTTGTTACTGACCGCCTGTTCGCCATGGCGCGCCTGATCGCGCATTGAGTAGGCTTGTTTATCGGTTTTCGGAGCAATATATTCCCCAATCACCATCACCGCCAACACCATAGGGATAGCCGTTTTCAGTACCGAGCCTGCAATGCGTAATTTCGACAGACCAGCAGCCTGCATCACCACCAGTTCACTGCTGCTCGCGAGCGTACCTAAGCCAATTAATGCGCCGATTAAAGCGGCCATAGGAAAAAACTCGGCAATTTCGACCGGCATCTTAAGGATCACAAAGTAAGCGGCTGACCAGGCATCATAGGTGCCCTGCCCGACATTTTTCATCTGTTCAACAAACTTAATAATGCCGCTTAAACCGGTCAAAACAAACAGGCTTAAAAAAGTGGCCATGAAAATCGTTTTGCCTATATAGCGATCTAAAATACCCATATTCATCGTTCCGTATTAATGCTGTTAGTGAGCCGGCTTAGCTGCTTTTTTCTTTGATAAAGTAAGTTGGAAAACTTACCTAAACTTTGCAGATGTAATATAACGCCAGCCATAAAGAAAATAATCTGCACCAGCCAGATACTTAATTGCGGTAAGGTGCCCTCTTCAATAAGACTCTTTGCCGTGCTGAGCAATAGAAAATAAGTTAGATAGAGTGCCAATGCCGGCAACAATTTTGAATACTTTCCCTGGCGGGGGTTTACTTTTGCTAAGGGCACCGCCATAAAGGTCAGTAATAAAATGGATAAGGGAATGGCAATCCGCCACTGCAACTCAGCCTGGTGTTTACTGTTCTTTACCCCTATTAATTGCACCGTCGGCAGCGCTTCAACACCGCGCACTTTACTTTGTACTTCACGATTCGCAATATGTACTTCATAACGTTTAAATTGGCTATTATCAAATTCATGCTCGCCCACTCGACCGGCATAACGCTGCCCGTTAAGCAGGGTCAACCAGGTACCGTCTTTTTTATTTTCAATGGTCCCGGTCAAGGCCGTTAATACCGAAGGTGCCTGGCTTTTCTCCTTGGGCCAGTGCGCGGCAAAGACTTTATCTAATTGTTGCCCCTCTTTATATTCTTCGACATAAACCACACTGCCTTTATCAGAGGTTTTATGAAACCTTCCCTCAATAAGCGTCGCCGTTCCGGCATCGGCTTCAGCATTTTCAATCACCGCAACCATTCTATCTTCAGCAAGCGGCGCCAGATATAAGCTGTTAAATGCCGCAAAGAAAAAGGTAAAAAAAGACAGCAACAGGGTTGCTTTAAGCACTTTATTGGGGCTGTAACCACAGGAGGTCATCGCCACCATTTCACTTTCACTATGCAGGCGTCCGTGGGCAAATAAAACAGCCAGGAAAAGCTGATCGGCAACATTAAGGTGCCTAAGGTGGGCAGATTCAGATAAAGTATAGTCATGACCAAATCAGGCGGAATCACACCGTTAATAGCTTCTGCTAGAATGCGAATAAATTTCTGACTGACAAAAATAAGCAGTAAAACAAACAAAACACCAAGTTGGCTTTTAAATGTTTCCAGCATTAAATAACGAAGAAGTATCACCAAGCTCTCCAGGGTAAAATAAGGTCCATGAAAAATAGTAAAAGCACTATTTTAAGTGGATTAAGCAAATAAATACGGTAAAATTGCTGTTTTTATGTGTTTAAAAAGACTTTCAAGATCCACCTGCTTTATAACAAACTACATAAAGATGCACTAATCAATAAGTAGTTGGGGTGTATAATAACTGCATTTAGGGCAAAATAGCACAGTTAATCTCAATATAATCTCTGCATTAAGGATAGTTATGGAATTTTTTGTAAAAAGCGGTAACCCGGAAAAACAACGTAGTGCCTGCATTGTTGTTGGCGTTTTTGAGCCGCGCCGTTTATCACATGCAGCTGAACAGCTTGATGAAGTCAGTGACGGCTATTTAAGCAACCTGCTACGCCGTGGTGATATCGAAGGCAAGGTCGGTCAGGTGTTATTCTTACACCATGTGCCTAATGTTTTAAGTGAACGTGTTTTACTGGTAGGCTGTGGTAAAGAGCGTGAGCTGACGGAAACCCAATATAAACAAATTATTGCCAAAACCATTGCCACCTTAAATGAGACCGGTGCCTTGGAATCCATCTGTTTTCTGAGTGAGCTGCACATTAAAGGACGCGACAGTTATTGGGCGGTTCGCCAGGCGGTTGAAGCGGCAAAAGACTCTTTATACAACTTTGACCAGTTTAAAACCAATAAAGAAAATACCCGCCGTCCACTGCGCAAATTAACCTTTAATGTGCCCAGCCGCAAAGAGCTGGCGCGAGCAGAGCAGGCACTGCAGCATGCTTTGGCCGTCGCTTCCGGCAGCGAAAGCTGTAAAAACCTTGCCAATATGCCGCCCAATATCTGCACCCCTTTATATTTAGCCGAGCAGGCTAAAGCACTGGAGGAGCGTTTTGAAAAAGTCACTGCGGAGATTATTGACGACGCACAGATGGCGGAATTAAAAATGGACAGTTACCTGGCCGTTGCCAAGGGCTCGGCAAATCCGCCTTGTATGTCCATTATTAAATATAACGGCGGCGATGCGCAGCAGAAGGCCGATTTGTTTTGGTCGGTAAAGGCTTAACTTTCGACTCCGGCGGTATTTCCTTAAAACCCGGAGCCGGTATGGATGAGATGAAATACGATATGGGTGGCGCCGCCAGTGTTTATGGCACCATGAAAGCCGTTGCCAAACTTAACCTGCCGATTAATGTTATCGGCGTGTTGGCCGGGGCGGAAAATATGCCTGCCGGTAATGCCTACCGCCCGGGGGATATTTTAACGACGATGTCTGGACAGACGGTGGAGGTATTAAATACCGATGCCGAAGGCCGTCTGGTGTTATGTGATGTATTAACCTACGTGGAGCGTTTTCAGCCGGAATGCGTTGTCGATATCGCCACCTTAACAGGCGCCTGCATTATGGCATTAGGCCATAATATCAGCGCACTGCTTACCCCCGCATAAAGGGCTGGCACACGAGATTTTAAATGCTTCCAACCAGGCCAGTGATAAAGCCTGGCAACTGCCGATGGATGATGAATTCCAGAAACAGCTCGACAGCCCGTTTGCCGATATGGCCAATATTGGCGGCCGTCCGGCAGGTACTATTACCGCTGCTTGTTTCCTTTCCCGATTTACTAAGAACTACAATTGGGCCCATCTTGATGTCGCAGGCACAGCCTGGAGAACAGGGACAAATAAAGGGGCAACCGGCCGCCCGGTGTCATTACTGACGCAGTTTTTAATCAACCGCAGTGAGCATGAAGCAGCTGAACTGCATAACTGATGAGTCAGGTTATTTTTTATATTTTGCCGCAGCAGCAAAACGCTGATAGCCAAAGCTTGAGCAGTCATTTCGTTCAGGCCTGCGCCATTGCGGCATTTTATTATCAGCAAAAGCGCAACGTGTTTATCTATACCGATAATCAGCAGGATGCCTTTGCCCTGGACGAGTATCTATGGCAGTTTGACGGCGACAGTTTTGTTCCCCATAACCTGCTTGGCGAAGGTCCCCGTTTCGGTACGCCAGTCGAAATCAGCTGGCAGGCAGCGACGCACCCGCGCCAGGTGTTGATAAATTTAAGCGCTAATGCGCCGGATTTTGCGCCTAATTTTCAAAAAATTATCGATTTTGTTCCCTCTGCGGAAGCATTAAAAATAGCAGCACGAAAACGTTACAGTACCTATAAAAAAATGGGTCTGACACTTTCCACTCAAACAGTTCCCGAGCAACAAACTGTTGAGTCAACCAATAAAACAGAAGATTAAACAATGGAAAAAACATACAACCCGAGTGCCATTGAGCAGAAAAATTACCAGAACTGGGAAGAGAAAGGTTATTTCAAGCCACATGGTGATACCAGTCAAGAAAGTTACTGCGTGATGATCCCGCCACCCAATGTAACCGGCAGCCTGCATATGGGTCATGCTTTTCAGGATACTATTATGGATACCTTGATCCGCTACCAGCGTATGCAGGGTAAAAATACCCTATGGCAGATGGGAACCGACCATGCGGGCATTGCCACGCAGATGGTGGTGGAGCGTAAACTGCTCGCGGAAACCGGTGAAACACGCAAAGATTTAGGGCGTGAATCCTTTATTGATAAAATCTGGGAATGGAAAGCGGAATCGGGCGGCAATATCTCTAAACAACTGCGCCGTTTAGGCACCTCTGTTGACTGGGATAGAGAACGCTTCACCATGGATGAAGGGCTCTCTCATGCCGTTAAGGAAGTCTTTGTTAATCTCTACAATGACGATCTTATCTACCGTGGTAAACGTCTGGTTAACTGGGACCCTAAACTGCACACGGCGATCTCCGATCTGGAAGTGGAAAACAAAGATGTCAAAGGCTCCATGTGGCATTTCCGTTACCCGCTTGCAGACGGTGCGACCACTGCAGAAGGTAAAGACTACCTGGTTGTTGCCACGACACGTCCTGAGACTATGCTCGGCGATACCGCCGTTGCCGTTAACCCTGAAGATCCGCGCTATAAAGATCTGATCGGTAAAGAAGTTATTTTACCTTTTGTGGAGCGTCGCATTCCGATTATCGGCGATGAACATGCCGATATGGAAAAAGGCACAGGTTGTGTGAAGATCACCCCGGCCCATGACTTTAACGATTACGAAGTCGGTAAACGTAATAAACTGCCGATGATCAATGTCTTAACCTTTGAAGCAACGATTCGTGAAAGTGCCGAGGTATTTAACAGCAATGGTGAGCCAAGTGATGTGTATAGCACTGAAATTCCAGTACAATTCCAGGGGTTAACACGCGAAGCGGCACGTGAATTAGTGGTCAGCTCACTGCAGGAGTTGGGTTTATTAGATGAAATCAAGCCACATGATCTGACCGTCCCTTACGGCGATCGCGGCGGCGTAATTATCGAGCCTATGCTCACCGACCAATGGTATGTGCGTGTTGCGCCTCTGGCAAAAACAGCCACTGAAGCGGTTGCCAACGGTGATATCGAGTTTGTGCCCAAACAGTATGAAAATATGTATAACTCCTGGATGAATGATATTCAGGACTGGTGTATCTCCCGTCAGCTATGGTGGGGACACCGTATTCCGGCCTGGTATGATGAAGACGGTAAAGTTTATGTCGGCCGTGATGAAGCTGAAGTTCGTGCACAACATAATTTGGGCGAAGACGTTACCCTACGTCAGGATGACGATGTTCTGGATACCTGGTTCTCTTCCGGTCTATGGACATTCTCAACGCTGGGCTGGCCGGAAAAAACCCTGGATCTTAAAACCTTCCACTCGACCGATGTACTGGTAACAGGTTTTGATATTATCTTCTTCTGGGTGGCACGCATGATCATGCTCACCATGCACTTTATGAAGGATGAAAACGGCAAACCACAGGTGCCCTTTAAAACCGTTTATGTCACCGGTCTTATTCGCGATGAGCATGGCGATAAGATGTCCAAATCTAAGGGTAATGTACTTGATCCATTAGATATGATTGACGGTATCGACCTCGAGAGCCTGGTCAAAAAGCGTTGCGGCAATATGATGCAGCCGCAACTGGCGGCTAAAATCGAAAAAGATACCCGCAAAACCTTCGCTAACGGTATCGAAGCACACGGTACCGATGCACTGCGCTTTACCCTGGCGGCAATGGCCTCAACAGGCCGTGATATCAACTGGGATATGAGCCGTCTGGAAGGTTACCGTAATTTCTGTAATAAATTATGGAATGCCAGCCGCTATGTACTGATGAGCGCTGAAGAGCACGATTGCGGCTTTGGTGACAATCAGGAGATGCAGTTAAGCCTTGCCGACCGCTGGATTCAAGGGCAACTTCAGACCACTATAAAAGAGTTCCGTCATGCACTGGATACTTTCCGCTTTGATATTGCCGCGAATATTCTCTACGAATTCACCTGGAGTCAGTTCTGTGGCTGGTACCTGGAATTAACCAAGCCGGTACTGTTCAAAGGCAGTGAAGCAGAGCAGCGCGGTACCCGCCATACCCTGATCACTGTACTGGAAAGCCTACTGCGCCTTGCCCATCCGATTATTCCGTTTATGACCGAAGAGATCTGGCAGCGCGTTAAAAGCATTACCGGCCAAGGCGGCGAAACCATTATGCTCGAGCCTTTCCCGCAATATAATGAAACGCTAGTTGATCAAACGGCAGTACAGGATCTGGAGTGGCTAAAACAGGTGATTGTTGCGGTGCGTAATATTCGTGGTGAAATGGATATCAGCCCAAGCAAACCGCTTAACCTGCTGGTTAAAAATGCAACGGCAACGGATCAGCGCCGCTTTACTGAAAACGAAGCCTTCTTAGCAGCCCTTGCCAAACTGGAAAGCGTCACTCTTGTTCCGCAAGGGGAAGAAACACCGGTTTCTGCCACCGCATTGATTGGCGAGCTGGAGTTATTGATTCCAATGGCCGGCCTTATTGATACTGAGGCTGAATTAACCCGTCTCAATAAACAGCTTGAAAAAGCCGCTAAAGATTTAGCCAAAGTGACCGGTAAACTGAGCAATGAAAAATTTGTCGGTAAAGCCCCGGAAGCGGTTATCGCCAAAGAACGTGCTAAGCAGGCCGAGCTGCAGACAACCTGCGATAAATTACAAGAGCAGATTGCAACAATCTCAGCCTTGTAATTAGCAATCACAGCCGTTAAAAATAATGCATAAAGGGCTTCTTTGCCAAAAGAAGCCCTTTTTAATTCCCGACAAAAAATATTAATGCTCTATTAAGGTGAGCAGCTGCACTACATTGGAACGGCATTAGCTCTTCAAAAGCCCAAAAAATACGCACAATACGCTAGCAAAAAACCTTATCCCCAGCATAATCATTCACCCCTGCCTTAAAAGATAGATTGGTATGCTAATTGCATTTCTTTTTCTATCAACCCTTGTCAGACTTTTCCGATCAGTTTTCAGCTTAAGGCTGCGGTCATTGCGATTGGTCTGGCTATGGAATAACGACCCTTGCTATGAATGGCCCCAATAAATGTGACCAGCACTTAACGATTTAAAAGGAATATATAATATGAAATCCGTCACTGAATGCCTAAGTAAAGTTGAGCTGTTTCGAGATATTTGCGCAGAGGATCTGGCTCTGTTTGCAGAGCATGCTCAACGCCAGCAGCTATTGACTGGGGATATTCTCTTTCGCAGTCATGATCTTAGCGATGCGCTCTATATCATCGCATCCGGCAGTGTTCAGCTCTTTGATGATAAGGATGGCACAGAGCAAAGCCTGACCGTGTTTTCCAGTTATGAGTTTATCGGTGAAACGATTTTAATTGCGCCCGTCCACAAGCAGGGACTCTGTGCACGAATATTGTCGGATGTGACTCTGTATCGCTTCGATCGGGAAGCACTGCTCGCTCTGCTCAGCGAACATGGCAATCTGGCAATGAAGATCTCGGCGACTATCTCACAAATCATTATTCGCCGTATGCAGCACGCAAGCAGTCGTTATGAAAATATCGCCGCCCTCTACCGCACCGGCGGACAGCGGATTGAACATGATCTGCTCGGTGAAAAAGCGGTACCGAAAACGGCTTACTACGGAATTCAAACGCTGCGTGCACTGGAAAACTTTAATATCAGCGGTATCACCTTGAATTTTTATCCGGATTTTATTCGCGGACTGGCTAAAGTTAAAAAAGCAGCCGCCATGGCCAACAACGATCTGGGCAATATTAGTGATGCTATCAGCGCGGCAATTTGTCAGGCCTGTGATGAAATAGAGTTAGGCATGCTGCATAACCATTTTATTGTCGATATGCTGCAAGGGGGGGCCGGTACATCGACAAATATGAATGCCAATGAAGTGATCGCCAATCGCGCGCTGGAGATTATGGGGCATGCGCATGGTGAATATCAGTATTGTCATCCGAATAATCATGTCAATCGCTCACAGTCCACTAATGATGCCTATCCGACTGCCATTAAAATTGCTTTAATGGATGCCAACGATATCCTGTTAACAGAAGTGCATAAACTTATCGCCCTGATCGATGATAAAGCCTTAGCGTTTGCCGATATTCTAAAAATGGGCAGAACACAGATGCAGGATGCGGTGCCAATGACGCTGGGGCAAAGCTTTCATGCTTATGCCAGCAGCCTGCGCAACGAAGTTGAACGCCTGACGACCTGCAGCCGGCCGTTTTTAACCGTTAATATGGGCGGTACAGCCATTGGTACCGGCCTCAATGCAGAGCCGCGCTACCGAGAGCGTGTTGTCCAACATCTAAGCAGAGTCACCGGACGCAATATCGTCCTGGCCGAGGATTTGATTGAAGCAACCCATGATACCGGCTCACTGGTTATGTACTCGTCCGCCCTTAAGCAACTGGCCGTTAAACTTTCCAAGATATGTAATGATCTGCGCCTGCTCTCATCCGGACCGCGTGCCGGACTCAACGAGATCAATCTGCCGCCGATGCAACCGGGCTCCTCTATTATGCCGGGTAAAGTCAACCCGGTTATTCCTGAAGTGGTCAACCAGATTGCTTATAAGGTGATCGGTAATGATCTGACTACGACCATGGCCGCTGAAGCCGGACAGCTGGAGCTTAATGTTATGGAGCCGGTGATGGTTGAAAGCCTGTTTGAGTCTATTGAGATCCTTAAAAACGGTATGGATACCCTCGGCAGCCGCTGCATCGCCGGGATCACCGCCAATAAAGAGGTCTGCGAAGACAACGTTAAAAACTCCATCGGCATTGTCACCGCCCTTAACCCGCACTTAGGCTATGAAGTCTGTACCTTATTGGCTAAGCAAGCATTAGCGGAAAACGCCAGTGTCTATGATTTGGTTCTGGAGCAACAGTTGCTTAGCAAAGAGCAGCTTGATGATATGCTGGCACCGGAAAAGATGGTCAGTTCAAGGCTAGCTGACACAAAAAACCACTGCTGCTAATCTGAATTTAAGGTTTATTGGAAAGTAAAAAATAGAGAAAAACGGTTGTTTTAATGATCCATTTCCATTTATATGCAGAAAATGCATATAATTTTCGGCAATGAATCATGTATAATCGGTCCTTTGTTTATATATTTTATATTCACTAAAAAGCGCGCACTTTATTAGGCTTTACTGCCGAGAATATAAGGTGCGTATTGTCGTATAGACTTCAAAAAAATAATAGAGAATGACCTCAGCAGAGCAGCTAAGGTTCTTTGAGCAAGAATTCTGCAGCACACCAAAAAATGGAAAATAAAGTTGGCAGCAGAAGAAGCAAAACAGATTCAAAATTAAATTAAACCAAGGAGTTTATGTATGTTTATTAAAAAATTGGCGATCACTGCAATCGCAGCGGCCACTCTGATGACAACATCGGCAATAGCTGAAACTAAACACGTGGTTATAGGTACAGGTGGACAAACCGGTGTTTATTATCAGGTCGGTGGTGCAATTTGTCGTTTAGTCAATAAAAGCACGGCGCAACATGAAATTAACTGTACGCATAAAACAGGTGCCTCTATTACTAACATTAATGGTATCCGTTCCGGCAATGTAGATATGGGTGTCGCCCAATCTGATTGGCAATATCACGCCTATAACGGCACCGCGCCTGAGCAGTTCCCTGATGGTGCATTTAAAGAGTTACGTGCGGTATTTTCAGTCCATCCGGAACCTTTCACTGTCGTTGCCCGTAGTGATTCCGGTATCAAAACCTTTGCTGATCTGAAAGGCAAAAAAGTCAATGTCGGCAACCCGGGTTCAGGAAACCGTGGCACCATGGAAATTATCATGGACAAGATGGGCTGGACAATGGATGATTTTGCGCTTGCCTCTGAGCTTAAATCTTCAGAGCAGGCTGCGGCTTTATGCGATGGTAAAGTAGATGCTATTATTTTCGTTGTCGGCCACCCGAATGGCTCAATCAAAGAAGCGACCACTTCCTGTGATGCTATCTTAGTTCCTGTGGATAATGCACAGGCACAAAAATTAGCTGCTGATAACCCTTACTATGCCATGACCACTATCCCTGCCGGTATGTATAAAGGTACGGATACGGATACGGCAACCTTTGGTGTCGCTGCGACCTTTGTCAGCTCAACAAAAGTAGATGATGAAACTGTTTACCAAATGGTTAAGGCGGTATTTGAAAACTTCAGACGTTTCAAAAAAATGCACCCTGCTTTTGCTCACCTGAAAGAGAGCGACATGATCACCAAAAACATCTCTGCTCCTCTACATGATGGCGCTGTCCGTTACTACAAAGAACGCGGCTGGATGTAAGCCATTAATAGCTGCTTGATAGATGCAGTTTGTAAGCGATAGGGCGGAAGTGAACAACACTTCCGCCCTATTCCGTTTTATACGAGTCTGTTGATAACTATAGATAATAGCAAAGAAGATCAAGTACGCGCGATGTCTAGGGTCTGTTGACCTTTCGTCGCCGTTCCTGCTGGAGGCTATTTTTTACTCTGGCAAGGCGGAGAATTTAAGTAATAGGCATCTATAGTTAACATTTGACAACACAGTCAGAGTGAAAAATAGCCCCAGCCCTTTGGGTAGTGCCTAAAAATCACTCACTCTGTGTTGCTCAAAGTTCATTTAGAATAACTAAACCACACTTTTCGCGCCTTGATTGAATGATTTTTAGGCAACTACAGGTGTGGCTACGAAAGGTCAACAGACCCTAAGATAACCGCGCATATAAATAGGAAATTTACGATGAGTAATAATAACTCCCCTGATACACAGATGAGTGATGATGAGCTTCAGGAGCTGGTCGCCTCTAACGATACCGGCGGGCGAAACCCGGATAATAAGGCAGTTATAAAACTGATGGCCGGTGTCGCTCTCGCCTGGTCACTGTTTCAAATATGGATAGCTTCTCCTCTGCCATTTACCCTTGGCTGGGGTGTTTTTGCCAGCGGGGAAGCACGCTCTATTCATTTAGGCTTTGCTATCTTCCTGGCATTCCTCGCTTACCCGGCCTTTAAAAATTCATCTCGCCAGCGCATCCCGTCTGTTGACTGGGCGCTGGCTATTGTCGGATCAATCTGTGCGCTTTATCCCTTTATTGCTGATTCGTCATTAATTGACGCTATTTTCGGTATGCGCCTGAGCGATCGTCCCAGTGCACCAAAACCTTTTGATATCGCTGTTTCCATTGCCGGCATGCTGATGCTCCTGGAAGCCACAAGACGCGCATTAGGTCCACCACTGATGGTCGTTGCCATTATATTTCTGGGCTACACCTTCTTAGGCCCTTATGCACCGGAAATTATCGCTTGGAAAGGCTCGACATTCGGCGGCATTATGGATCACCAGTGGTTATTCTCTGAAGGAGTATTTGGTATCGCCCTGGGGGTGTCGACGGATCTGGTGTTCCTGTTCGTACTGTTCGGTGCGCTGTTAGATCGCGCCGGTGCCGGTAACTACTTTATCAAGGTCGCCTTTTCCCTGATGGGGCATTTAAAAGGCGGTCCGGCAAAAGCAGCCGTTGTCGCCTCCGGCATGACCGGCTTAATTTCCGGCTCATCCATTGCCAATGTGGTGACCACGGGTACATTCACCATTCCAATGATGAAGCGCGTGGGTTTTTCTGCTGAAAAATCAGGCGCGGTTGAAGTCGCATCATCGGTAAACGGGCAGATTATGCCGCCGGTAATGGGCGCTGCTGCTTTCCTGATGGTGGAGTATGTCAACATTCCTTATTTCGACGTGGTAAAACATGCCTTTCTACCTGCGCTTATCTCTTATATCGCCCTGGTTTATATCGTCCATCTGGAAGCGATGAAGCTTAATATGAAAGGCTTAACACGGGCTAATGATGGTAAAACAGCTAAGGATGTGCTGCTCTCATGGGCGATGACGCTGCTGCCGATCCTGGCTTTTGCCGGTGGTGTTTTCTATCTGTCAGAACTTTATCACCTGCTGGCTACCCCTGCAGCTCGGTTAACCGGGTTGTTAGCGGTTATTGCTGTACAATTTGCGGTCTTAAAACTTGTTAAGTCCAAAGTCAGTGAGCAAAAACTGGCGAAGACCATCTCTACCGGTGCCATTGTCCTGGGTAATACTATTATCGGGGCTTTTGCTCTGTTCTTCCTGATGGAGACCTTAAAAACACACCTGCCCGCAGATATGATTTTCTGGGTAGTGACCGCTTTAGTCATGGTTGCCTATGTCATACTGGCTAAAATCAGCTCGGCTTACCCGGATCTGGTGATGGACGATCCGGACTCACCGGTTCTGAGTCTTCCGGAAACCGGGCCGACGGTTAAATCCGGTCTGCATTTCCTGCTGCCAGTGGTTGTCTTGATCTGGTGTCTGATGATAGAACGTAAATCGCCAGGCTTATCCGCATTCTATGCGACGCTGCTGATGATCTTTATTTTGCTCACTCAACGCTACCTGTTTGCATTTTTACGCAAACAGGAAACCGGCAGCAAGTTTAAGCAGGGCTTTGATGAGCTGGTTGACGGTTTAATTACCGGTGCGCGCAATATGATAGGTATTGCCATTGCCACAGCTGCTGCCGGCATTATCGTCGGTGCGGTTTCACAAACAGGCGTCGGCTTAAAACTGGCCGCCTTAGTGGAACTTCTGTCGATGGGCCATATTATGCTGATCCTGTTATGGACGGGTATTCTAAGCTTGATTCTGGGGATGGGCCTGCCGACAACGGCAAACTATATCGTCGTTTCTTCTCTGCTTGCACCGGTAATTGTCAGCTTAGGCCAGCAGAACGGCCTGATTGTACCTTTGATCGCCGTGCATATGTTTGTCTTTTACTTTGGTATTATGGCCGATGTCACACCGCCAGTGGGGCTGGCCTCCTTTGCTGCTGCCGCCGTATCCGGAGGCGATCCGATTAAAACCGGTTTTGTTGCCTTCTTCTATTCACTGCGTACTGCCCTACTGCCTTTCCTGTTTATTTTCAACACCGATCTGCTGTTAATGGATGTCACTTTTATGGAGGGGATTTTAATCTTTATCGTCGCCACCATGGCGATGCTGATATTTACCGCAGGTACGCAGGGCTACTTTATAGCGAAATCAAAACGCTGGGAGTCGCTTGCTCTGCTTGTGATTGCATTTACTCTGTTCCGTCCTGGTTTTTGGATGGACTACCTGATTCCGCCTTATGAAGAGCGCCCGGGCAGCGAGTTTACTCAGGTGATGATGGAAGTTGAACCAGGTACGGAACTGCGCGTGCTGGTTGATGGCCGGAATGATGTCGGCGATCCCGTCACATTGACTATGTTAATGCTGGTACCTGAAGGTGAATCCGGAGATGAGCGTCTGTTTGATTACGGCTTGGAGCTGCTTGCTCAGGATGACGGCACGGTGATGGTTGATGGTATCGGCTTTGACAGTGCGGCAGAGAAAGCCGGCTTCGACTGGGATCAGATCATTGTTGATGTGGGTGTACCTAAAGAGCGCCCGGCCAAAGAGTGGTTCTACCTTCCCGCATTACTGCTACTTGCTTTTATCATTCGTGCCCAGCGCCGACGCCGTGATACAGCTGAAACTATTAAGGCATAAAAAATTCAGGGCTAAGAAGATAAGATTATTTACTTAGCCCTGCACACTTAGCGCTTTGCTTTTCCTTAAGGCAAAGCGTTTCCCTTTATCCTTGCGGCTTCACCACCAGCACATTGACCGGTGAGTTTTGCACCACTTTGCTGGCGACAGAGCCCAATATCACTTTATCCACTTTAGAACGCTTATGGCTCGGCATAATAATAAGATCGGCCTTAAGCTTAGCGGCATATTCCAAAATGGTCGCATAGGCTTTACCTTCGGCAACATAGGTTTTATAAGCGACATTTTCCTTCACATGGGTCTGCGCAAATTCATCCAGTTGTTTTTTGACATCAAGTTTCATTTTATGAGCTGCATCTTTAGGAAAATAGGTCGCAACCATCGACATATGTACACCGGGCAACACCTTAAGCAGATGCAGTTGAGCATTAGCCTGTTTGGCATGCCAGACAGCAAGTTCGACAGCTTTATCGGCAAAGCCTTTCTCATGTAAATCAACGGGAACAAGAATATGTTTATACATAGTTTTTTACTCTTATAATGGGGACATCTGCGATCTAATTCACTGCTAAGTATAAGAACAATAAAAGAATATAGAAAGAAAAAAGCCTGATTCAAAAAACTATTAATGTGACAGAACCGCCACAAGCAAGCTAACTCGACACACTTTTCAATAGTCTGTCCATTGCCCGGTAAGAGAGTGACTCGCTCAGATGCGCACGCTGTACATGGTCACTGCCCGCCAAATCTGCAACAGTGCGCGCCACTTTTAACAAACTGTGCCAGGCGCGAATCGATAAGCCCATTTTATTAATCGCATTTTCTAAAAACTCCGCATCCTCAACACTGAGCCGGCAACACTGCTTTATCTCCTGTACGCTTAAAGCATGATTGAGTTTTCCCTGCCGCGCTATCTGCCTTTTTCTTGCCTGCGCGACTCTGTGCTTAATTTCAGCACTGCTTTCAGCCGCCGGCGGCTTGCCCGTTTGTGATAACGCCAGTATTCCCTGTGCTAACAATGGCACCATAATGGACAGGGCAAAACGATCTAAAAAAGGGCCGGATAAGCGCCCCAGATAACGTAAAATCTGATCCGGCGTACTGCGCCGTAACTCACCACTGATATGACCGCAGGGACTGGGGTTCATCGCGCCTAACAACTGAAAGTCTGCAGGAAAAGTCATCTGATTAGCGGCACGGGAAATGGTCACTTTTCTGTTTTCCAGCGGCTGACGCAGGCTGTCTAATACGCTGCGCGGGAACTCCGGCAGTTCATCGAGGAAGAGCACACCGTGATGCGCCAGTGAAATCTCCCCCGGCTTAGGTTTGCCGCCACCGCCGACCAGCGCCACCGCAGAGGCACTATGATGCGGCGCACGATAGGGAGGCTCAAACCAGTCTGCACGTTGTTTCGCGCAGACCGAGTAAATTGCCGCTGTCTGCAGCGCATGCTCCTCGCTTAATTTCGGCAACAGCGTCATAAAACGCTCAGCGAGCATGCTTTTTCCCGTCCCCGGCGGCCCGACCAGCAGCAAGTTATGGCCGCCCGCTGCGGCTATCTCCAGCGCCCGTTTAGCCTGCTCCTGACCTAAAACATCGCGCATATCCGGCTGATTAGATGCTGGTGGATCAGCAGCAGGTAGCGCTTGCGCTAATTCCTTTCGCCCCTGCAGGAATGCACAAACCTCGACTAAACTAGAGGCGACAAAGGCGGTGACACCTGTTAAGGCGGCTTGCTGTTGATTGTTCGGGCTGATAATTAAGCTGCGCTTTTTTTCCTTGGCGGCTAATGCGCAGGGAATAATGCCGTCAATAGGGCGTAACTCACCGGATAATGCCAGTTCGGCAAAACATTCAAACTGCTCGACCTTACTTTTATCGAGTTGCTCTGACGCGATTAAAATAGCCAGGGCGATCGCCAAATCAAAGCGACCGCCCTCTTTCGGCAGATTAGCCGGCGCAAGGTTAACGGTAATGCGTTTTCCGGGAAATTTATAATTACTGTTTATTATCGCACTGCGCACGCGCTCTTTGGCTTCTTTCACAGAGGTTTCAGGTAAGCCCACTAATGAAAAACTTGGCAGCCCGGTACCTAAATGTACTTCGACCAGCACTTCCGGTGCCTCAACGCCCAATATTCCGCGGCAATATAAGCTTGCTAATGCCATTCCCTGCCCTTGCTTATTATTTTTTATATTTTCAGTATATACTAAATATTTATCATCGATACTCTCCTGCCCATCACACTATCTTATTGATTATTTTATATAAAAAACTGTTATTAACAGACAAACATTACTTTTACTCGAAAAAACGCACGATCACTTGTTAATGGAAATGTGACGGCAGTTGAAAAAAACAACAGTTTTTGCTATAAAGACCCACTTTTAAAAAATCACGCTTGCTTATTTCATCTGTTTTTAAAACAAATAATAATGACCAGCCTTCAGCAAATTCAGGAAGAAAATAATGAATGGTGCCCAGTTTATCGTCCAGGCATTAACACAACAAAATATTAACCAGGTGTTCGGTTACCCCGGTGGTGCTATCATGCCGCTTTATGATGCATTGTTCGACAGTGATATCGATCATCTTTTATGCAGGCATGAACAAGGTGCGGCGATGGCTGCTATCGGTTACGCGCGCGCAACCGGCGATGTCGGCGTCTGCATTGCCACCTCCGGCCCCGGCGCCACCAATCTGATCACCGGACTCGCGGATGCCTTACTTGATTCAATTCCCGTCGTGGCGATTACCGGACAGGTGGCCAGCAATTTAATCGGCACCGATGCCTTTCAGGAAATTGATGTGCTAGGGCTTTCTTTAGCCTGCACCAAACACAGCTTTCAGGTGGAAACGGCAGAGCAGTTAGGTCCTATTATTGAGCAGGCCTTCAGCATTGCCAAATCGGGCCGCCCGGGCCCGGTATTAATTGATATCCCTAAAGATATACAACTCGGTGAAGCCTTTGCGCAACCACTAATGCAGAGCATTCCCGAAACACAGACAATAGATCCTATGCAGCTGCAACAGGCAAAACAGATGATCCAGGCTGCGCAGAAGCCGCTGCTTTATATCGGCGGCGGTGTCGGTATGGCCAATGCGGTTACTGAGCTGCGTGATTTTGTTGTGCAGTCGAATATTCCCAGCGTCTGCACCTTAAAAGGGATAGGCTGTATTGCCCACGACTCAGCCTACTTTATGGGCATGGTCGGCATGCACGGCAGCAAAGCTGCTAATCTTGCGATTCAGGAGTGTGATTTGCTGATCGCTGTCGGCGCGCGTTTTGATGATCGCGTTACCGGTAAACTCGATGAATTTGCTGTTCATGCCAAGGTGCTCCATCTCGATATTGATGCTGCGGAGATTGATAAGTTACGCCGTGTTGAACTGGCCATGAATGATGATCTCAAGCAACTACTGCCGGCATTAGCAAGCACCACCAATATTGCTGACTGGCAGGCACAAATCAGAAACATGAAACAAGAGTTCGCCAACCGTTATGATCATCCCGGTGAGGCTATCTATGCGCCGGCTATGCTGCATCAGCTTGCCAAGATGAAACCTGACAACACCATTATCTGCAGCGATGTCGGCCAGCACCAGATGTGGGTTGCCCAGCATATGTTTGTCGATAAGCCGGAAAACCATATCTCCAGCTCCGGTTTAGGCACCATGGGCTTCGGTATTCCTGCCGCCGTCGGCGCGCAGATGGCGCGTCCCGATGATACCGTGATTGCGGTTTCCGGCGATGGTTCATTTATGATGAATGTCCAGGAGCTCGGCACCATTAAGCGTAAACAACTGCCGATAAAGATACTGCTGATTGATAACCAGCGCTTAGGCATGGTACGGCAATGGCAGAAACTGTTTTTTGATGGCCGCTACAGCGAAACGATCTTAACCGATAACCCGGATTTTGTAACCCTGGCCAGCGCATTTGACATTCCCGGGGAAACTATCGTTGTTAAAAGCCAGTTACAGGGTGCATTAACCCGCTTACTTGAAAGTGACGGGCCGTATCTGCTGCACGTTTCTATTTCTGAAGAAGAAAACGTCTGGCCACTGGTTCCGCCCGGCGCAGCAAACCATAAAATGATGGAGGAGGTAGAGTGAAGCATACCGTAGTGATTAAAGCGGAGAACAGCCCGGAGCTATTAGAACGCTTATTGCGTGTCTGTCGCCATCGCGGCTTTAAGGTCGAGAATATTCAGGGGGGCATCGCTGAAAACGGCAAGTTACTGCACCTTACCCTGGCTGTTTGCAGTGAACGCCCAATCAGCCTGTTAAGCAAACAGCTGGAAAAACTGTTTGCTGTTACACAGGTTGTCACCACTGAGCAGGAGCAGGCAATTAAAGTCAGCGCCTAGGTTGTACCAGCTAAGCTTATCTGGTTAAATCAGATAACGTTAAACAACAGCTAGCAGATGAGCTTCTTCTGAAATATTGTTGCTCATTATCAGAGAAAAAGGAATTAAAATGCCAGACTATCGTTCTAAAACTTCCACCTGTGGCCGTAATATGGCGGGTGCGCGTGCTTTATGGCGCGCAACAGGCGTAAAAGAAGATGATTTCGGTAAACCGATTATCGCCATTGCCAACTCATTCACTCAGTTTGTTCCCGGTCATGCCCACCTGAAAGATATGGGCCAGTTAGTCGCAGGAGCAGTTGAAGCTGCCGGCGGTGTTGCTAAAGAATTTAATACCATGGCTATTTGTGATGGTATCGCTATGGGCCATGAAGGTATGCTCTACAGCCTGCCTTCACGCGATCTGATTGCTGATACCGTCGAATATATGGCCAATGCACACAGTGTTGATGCGCTTGTCTGTATCTCTAACTGTGACAAAATCACACCGGGAATGTTAATGGCTTCTCTACGCCTGAATATCCCGGTTATTTTTGTTTCCGGCGGTCCGATGGAAGCGGGGAAAACCAAGCTTTCCGACCAGCTTATCAAGCTGGATCTGGTTGATGCAATGGTCATGGGCGCAGATAAAGACGTATCCGATGAAGATGTTGCCAAGGTTGAGCGCAGCGCCTGCCCGACATGTGGTTCATGTTCAGGTATGTTCACTGCAAACTCGATGAACTGTTTAACAGAAGCAATCGGTCTGGCACAGCCGGGTAATGGTTCTTTAGTGGCAACGCATGCCGATCGTGAGCAACTATTCCTGAACGCAGGTAAGAAGATCGTAGAGCTTACTAAGCGTTACTACGAAGAAAATGACGAATCCGTACTACCCCGCTCAATAGCAACCAAAGCAGCATTTGAAAATGCCATGGCGCTGGATATCGCCATGGGTGGTTCAACCAATACGGTTTTACATCTGCTTGCCTGCGCACAGGAAGCGGGTGTGGACTTCACCATGAGTGATATGGATGCAATGTCGCGCCGTGTTCCACAGCTTTGTAAAGTGGCCCCTTCAACAGCTAAATACCATATGGAAGATGTACACCGTGCCGGCGGTATTATGGCTATCCTGGGTGAACTGGATAGAGCTGGTTTCTTAAACAGTGATATTCCAACAGTTGTCAGCCCATCATTGAAAGAGCAACTGGCGAAGTACGATATTAAACAGACAGATGACTCGGCTGTGCTTGACTTCTACCGCGCAGGTCCTGCCGGTATCCGCACAACCAAAGCCTTTAGTCAGGCTTGCCGCTGGGATACCCTGGATGAGGATCGTGAAAACGGCTGTATTCGTTCTCTAGAACATGCATTCAGCACTGAAGGTGGTCTGGCTGTGTTATTCGGTAATATGGCGGTTGACGGCGCGGTGGTTAAAACGGCCGGTGTTGATGACGATAACCTGACCTTCAGCGGTCCGGCAAAGGTATACGAAAGCCAGGATGATGCGGTAGCTGCGATTCTAGGCGGTGATGTGGTCGCCGGTGATGTGGTTGTTATCCGTTACGAAGGCCCGCAAGGTGGCCCGGGGATGCAGGAGATGCTTTACCCGACCAGTTACCTGAAATCGATGGGGCTGGGTAAGAAATGTGCGCTGATTACTGATGGACGTTTCTCCGGCGGTACATCAGGCCTGTCAATCGGTCACGTTTCCCCGGAAGCGGCTGCCGGTGGCGTCGTGGGCTTGATTGAGAATGGCGATATTATTGATATCAATATTCCAACCCGTGAGATGGAGCTGAAAGTATCGGAAGAGATACTTGCCGAGCGCCGTGCCGAGATGGATAAAAACGGCTGGCAGCCGAAGAACCGTCAACGTACTATTTCTACAGCACTTAAAGTTTACGCTTCAATGGCCACTTCTGCTGACAAAGGTGCCGTGCGCGATTTAAGTAAACTGAAGTAACTGTTTACTGTTTACTGTTTACTGTTTACTGTTTACTGTTTACTGTTTACTGTTTACTCGCACTTAAAAAGCCGCTTGCAATACTTCAAGCGGCTTTTTTGTATCTATTTTTCAATTTCAATAACTCGCTGATCGTTATAACAAAAACTATCTGCACCTAAAAGTGAGCATCGTCTCTAGCAATACCGCAGTAGTGTTTGACTGCGTTAAACTTCTCCCCTAAAGTTATTACTCTGCAACCACGCCTGACTTATTGTTCACATAGCAGCAGGGAAAAGATCCAACAATAGGATATGATTGCTTTGCCGATAAAGTTAGCCTCAAGCTTTAAATCTGTAATACTTTGCCCGGTCAACCTGCTCAAGGCTGAAGTATTATCTCGCCTATTAAACAGCAGACAAATTGATATTTTTTGTGTGCTTATACGCGCGCTGTTTTTTTGCACTGCCCTTATTCTACTCACTCGAATGCCGACGGTGACTGCCACGCAAGCATCACAGCAGGAGGTCGTCTCTATACAGCTGCGTTGGCACCATCAATTTCAGTTTGCAGGTTACTATGCAGCCATAGAAAAAGGCTTTTATCAGGAGGAAGGACTCGAAGTTCGACTGCGTAGCGGAGATCCTGAACATCAGCCTGTAGCCGAACTACTCTCCGGAGAAGTCCAGTATGCCGAGGGAAATAGCGAAGTACTTTATCAGCGCCTGCAGGGCAAACCTCTCGTTGCCCTGGCATCAATATTTCAGCACTCGCCATCGGTACTGCTGACACTGGAGAGCTCAGGGATCCGCTCGGTACATGATCTTGTTGGTAAAAAAGTCATGCTCGCAGATAACAATCAAGATGCTGATTTCTTAACCATGCTGCTCAATGAGGGGATCTCGCCTGCACAGGTCAATATTATTCCCAGCAGTTATCAGCTCGAGGATCTTATTTCCGGCAAAGTCGATGCGTTTAACGCCTATACCAGTAACGAACCCTATATTCTGCAACAAAAGAATATCCCTTATAATGTAATTGATCCGCTCACTTACAGTGTTGACTTTTACAGTGATATCTTTTTTACCAGTGAGCAGGAATTACAGGCGCATCCGGAGCGTGTAGCGGCAATGCGCCGGGCAACACTGAAAGGCTGGCGCTATGCCCTGCAGCATCCGGAAGAGATTATCGAACTGCTGAAAAGCAAATACCAAGTTGAGAAATCACGTGAGCATCTGCGTTTTGAAGCCGCCGCAATACGCAAATTAATTCTTCCGGATCTTATTCAAATCGGTCATATGAATCCGGATCGCTGGCGGCATATGGCCAATACTTTTGTACAGGCAGGTCTTATTGCCGATACTCACGACCTTGAAGGCTTTATTTATAATCAGCAACCCGATCCTATGCCCAGTTGGGTCGTGCCGGTACTTATAAGCGCGCTTTTTCTAGTTATTTTGACCAGCTCCACGGCCTGTTATCTGCATCGTTTTAACCGTCGTCTGACACTTGCGAAAAAAAAACTGCAGCAGAGTGAAGAGCGTTTCAAGGCGCTCAGTGAAGCGACTTATGGCGGCATTGCCATTCATGACAACGGTCTGATTCTCGAGTGTAATAGCGGCTTATCTGCCATGACAGGTTTCAGTTATACGGAGCTTATCGGCATGAACGGTCTTGAGCTCATCACACCGGAACATCTTGATACCGTTGTTGAAAATATACGCAGCGGTTATAACGATAGCTATGAAGTTTCCGGCATTCGTAAAGATGGCTCGCAGTACCCACTTGCGATAAAAGGCAAAAATATTGTCTACAAAGGGTGCGCAGCACGAGTCATAGAGTTTATCGACATCAGCGAGCGCAAAAAAGCGGAAAAACAACTGAAACTTGCTGCCAGTGTATTCACTCACGCGCGGGAAGGGATCATGATCACCGATAGTAGCGGGGCTATTATTGAAGTTAACGATACATTCAGTCATATCACAGGTTATAGTCGCCAAGATGCGCTTGGCAAAAATCCTCGTTTTCTTAGCTCCGGTCACCATCCTGCGGCGTTTTTTGCCGAGATGTGGCAGTCATTACTGGAAAATGAGCAATGGTCAGGAGAGCTTTGGAATAAACGTCAAAACGGGGAAGTATTTGCCGAGCTGCTGACCATCAGTGCCGTATGCGACAGTGACGGAAAGATCCAGAACTACGTTGCCCTCTTCTCTGATATAACCTCGATGAAGCAACAACAGCAACAACTCGAACATATTGCCCATTATGATCCCCTGACTAATATTCCCAACCGCATGCTGCTTGCTGACCGGCTACAGCATGCCATGACGCAATGTAAACGACACGGGCTGTCTCTGGCAGTGGCCTACCTTGATTTAGATGGGTTTAAAGCAATCAATGATAGCTATGGCCATGACGTGGGCGATAAACTGCTGATCAAACTCTCTGAGCTGATGAACAAAAGCCTGCGCGAGGGCGATACACTAGCTCGTATTGGCGGTGATGAATTTATTGCCGTGCTGGCTGATCTGGAAAAAACGAGTGACTGTGAGCAGGTATTAGAACGTCTTCTGCAAGCGGCCATGAATCCTATCACCATAGGCAATAAAAAATTACAGGTGTCAACCAGTATAGGGGTCACCTTATACCCTCAGGACGCTGTTGATGCCGAGCAGCTGATACGTCATGCGGATCAGGCCATGTATATTGCCAAACAGACTGGCAAGAGCCGTTACCATCTATTCGACATCCATAAAGATAAGTCTATTCAAAGCCAACATGAGACCATTGACCATATAAAACAAGGGCTTGAACAAGGTGAGTTTGTACTTTATTACCAACCCAAGGTGAACCTGAAAAGCGGCGCGCTGATCGGTGCCGAGGCATTGATCCGCTGGCAGCATCCGAAACGTGGCTTACTTTACCCGGGTGACTTTCTTTCTATTATAGAGAACCACCCGATTAGTGTGAAGCTCGGAGAATGGGTCATCGACAGCGCATTGCTGCAGATAAGCAAATGGCAGTCTCTTGGTCTGAATATTCCCGTCAGCGTCAATATTGATGCTTTCCATCTACAGCAAGCAGACTTTGTCGACAAGCTGTCAGCAACGCTTGCCAGGCACCCTATGATAAAACCCAGTTCGCTGCAGTTGGAGATATTGGAAAGCAGTGCATTAGGCGACATGGCTGAAGTTTTAACCATAATGGCCGCATGTATCGATATTGGGGTCAATTTTGCCCTCGATGACTTTGGAACCGGATTTTCTTCTCTGACCTACCTCAAACGTCTGCCTGTCGAGCTGTTGAAGATCGACCAGAGTTTCGTCAGGGATATGTTGGAGGATGCCGATGATCGGGCTATTGTGATGGCCGTCATTGGTTTGGCTTCTGCGTTTAACCATCAGGTGATTGCAGAGGGCGTGGAGAGCATTGAACATGGCAGGCAGTTGCTGTCGATCGGCTGCCATTTTGCACAAGGCTATGGCATTGCCAGACCCATGTCCGGCGAAGATATTGTGACCTGGGCAGCGCAGTGGAAGCCAGATCCGGCTTGGCTAACATCACTGCATTAAAAGCACCGGATAGTGCAGCGCAAAAACCTATAAACAAAAAAACCGCGATTAACGCGGTTTTTTATTATCTTATAAGTCGAGCTTATAAAGTGTTCGCCGTATCCACTACATTTTTAACAGTGAAACCGAACATTTCAAATAACTGCTCGGCAGGTGCAGATTCACCGAAGGTTGTCATGCCGATAACCTTGCCGTTCAGACCCACATACTTGTACCAGTAATCGGCAATCCCCGCTTCAATAGCAACGCGTTTTGTCACTGCAGCCGGTAGTACGGATTCTTTGTACTCTGCGCTTTGTGCTTCAAAGACATCCGTACAAGGAAGCGACACCACACGTACCGCTTTGCCTTGTGCTGTTAACTGTGCATGGGCTTCAACGGCCAGCTGCACTTCAGAGCCGGTTGCAATCAGGATAATTTCCGGTGTTGCTTCGCTATCCAGCAGTACATAACCGCCTTTAGCGACGTCTGCTAACTGCTGTGCATCACGCGCTTGCGGTTGCAGGTTCTGACGGCTGAAGATAAGTGATGTCGGGCCGTCAACCCGCTCGATGGCGGATTTCCAGGCAACCGCTGATTCCACACTGTCACATGGGCGCCAGGTGCTCATATTCGGTGTTAAACGCAGGCTGGCAATCTGCTCGACCGGCTGGTGAGTCGGACCATCTTCACCCAGACCGATTGAATCATGGGTAAAGACCTGAATCGCACGCTGCTTCATCAGTGCCGACATACGTAGCGCGTTACGTGCGTATTCCATAAACATCAGGAATGTCGCGCCGTAGGGAACAAAGCCTTTATGCAGTGCCATACCGTTAACGATGGCTGACATGGCAAATTCACGCACACCGTAATGCAGGTAGTTACCCGATGCATCATCGGCAGTGATTGCTTTTGTACCGGACCACATAGTCAGGTTAGAAGGGGCTAAATCCGCAGAGCCGCCTAATAGTTCCGGCAGCATAGCGCCAAAGGCTTCGATGCAGTTTTGTGATGCTTTACGTGTTGCGATGCACTCTGAATCAGCCTGTAACTGCTCAATGTACTGCGCCGATTTCTCAGCCCAGTCTGCTGGTAGCTCGTTATTAATACGACGCTTGTATTCAGCAGCCAGTTCCGGGAAAGCAGCGGCATAAGCGGCAAATTTCTCATCCCAAGCGGCTTCCAGCGCTTGCCCCTGTTGTTTATTATCCCAATCCGCGTAAATATCTGCAGGAATTTCAAAGTCAGCGTAATTCCAACCCAATGCTTTACGTGTTGCAACCACTTCATCTGCGCCCAAAGGTGCACCATGACAGTCATGTGTCCCCTGCTTAGCAGGCGAGCCGAAACCGATAATGGTTTTACAGCAGATCATCGTCGGTTTACTTGTTTCAGCCTGTGCCGCTTCAATCGCCGCTTTGATCTCATCACTGTTATGGCCGTCAACGGAGATCACCTGCCAGCCGTATGCTGCAAAACGCGCCGGCGTATCATCGCTAAACCAGCCTTCCACTTCACCGTCAATGGAGATGCCGTTGTCATCCCAGAATGCAATCAGTTTGCCTAAACCTAATGTTCCCGCTAATGAACAGGCTTCATGAGAGATACCTTCCATTAAACAGCCGTCACCTAAGAAGGTGTAAGTGTAATGGTCAACAATCTCATGGCCTTCACGGTTAAACTGCGCCGCTAAAGATTTTTCAGCAATCGCCATCCCCACCGCATTAGTGATGCCTTGGCCTAACGGTCCGGTAGTGGTTTCAACACCTGGCGTGTAACCGAATTCCGGGTGACCCGGTGTTTTTGAGTGTAATTGACGGAAAGATTTAAGATCGTCAATGGAAAGATCATAACCGGTCAGATGCAGTAGCGAATAGATAAGCATTGAACCATGGCCATTAGAGAGAATAAAACGGTCACGATCCGCCCACTGCGGGTTAGTCGGATTGTGTTTTAAGAAATCACGCCAAAGCACTTCGGCGATATCCGCCATGCCCATAGGTGCGCCCGGGTGCCCGGAATTGGATTTTTGAACTGCATCCATACTAAGGGCGCGAATTGCGTTCGCTAACTCTTGACGAGAAGGCATCTGTTTCTCCTGATTTAGGTTTAGTTAAAATCAATTGCTGGTAATTGATTAGTGTTGAATATGCGGCGGGATTATCCCAAATGAACAGGGGCACTGGCAATACAAAACATAAAAATTAGGCACATATTTTTATTAAGTTCTTATCATTAGCTATCACTCAGCGGCGATGTTATAACATCAAGGCACAAATCAAATTAGAGGATTAAAAAACAGCGCTTTTTAATCAAGCTGTTACACTTCGAAGTTGGTGATTTTAGCTCGCAACAGCCAGAGATTAAGAAAAGCGACTCAACTCATCTATTAAAAAGATCAATGCTGATGCTCGGCATAGCCGGTGTCTTTTTTAGGTCCGAATGTGAAGACAATATCCTTATCCAGTAGGATTTGTATGGTTTTATCAAAAAATTCAATCGCCTGGTCACTAGGTACGTGCTTTAAGATCAACTCGATGGTGATGGCAAAGCCTTTACTGTCGGGAAAGGCTTTCAGTAGCTCGCCCGATTCAATAAGATAAAGATAAGTATTAATTTTTTCCTGCAGCGTAAAAAGATGGACATTCTCATCATCCCAAAGCAGCGGATCAATAATACTTAAAAATACCCGCTGCATCTCTTTATCCACACCGATAGCATCAATCTTATCTGTTTCAGCAACACTCATTTTTTTTCCTTTTAATTTAAGACCTTCAATTTACCGTTAAGCGCAAGGGTCGATAAGTCGCCAATCGGCCATCCCACCCTCAACGTTATAAACGTCCTGATAACCTTGTCCACACAAATATTGCGCGACACCTTTACTGCTATTACCATGATAACAGATAACAAACACCGGCGTATTCAGGTCAACCTCTTTCATAAACTGGGCAATGCTGGCATTGGTCAGATGAAAAGAGCCTGCAATATGATCGTTTTCATAAGACAGTTCATCGCGAATATCTACCACTTGTACTTTTTCATTTTCTAAGCGCTGTTTGGCATCATAAGCACTAATCAACTGAAAATCTGTCATATCACTTCTCCACTAAAAATAGCCAATCTACTTGAAGAGAGAAAAATCAGCAAGTCGAAGGTTAATAGCGTCATCACGCTGATGATGCTAACAACCGCATCGAACACAAATTAGGTTGCGAATCATAGCCATTAATTCAGCACTAACGAACAAAAAGGCTGTATCTGCCTACATTTTGTTGCTCGATAGTGGTTTGACCGATCTCTGTTAAGGCTTCAATCACATCCTCTTTGTTACGCTTGACGATGATGATACTGCCGGGTTTGAGAAGAGAAATAGATTCCTTTGAGTTCAACAACTTAACTGGCTTTTGCAAATAAACATCAAGATTTCTGGCTAATGAATAGCGATAAGCGTAAAACTCCGAATTTTCATTCTGCTGTGATTGCATGTTGGCGCTCTGAGCCAGTTTTCGCACACCTACTAACTCATTATATCTAGGAATGATGATTGCCACGGCGAACAGCAGCAGGATCATGCCGAGACTGGTACTTTTCGCCGCCCTGATAGGTTGGTTTTTAATTAATAATAGCAATGTAATGATAGCGGTTATCGCTATGATAGCTAACAACACAGTCACATCCTGGAAGGAAACCGGCAGTTTGGCCAGTGCCTTGCCTGACAACAATACGCCGATTGGTAATAGCAAGGAGACAATTGCTATTGGATAGAGCCCCCATTTCCACCATTTGTCCTGCTTGGCTTGGTATAGTTGGATCACGCAGGCAAAACTAATAAACGGCACTAAAGGTAAGAAGTAAATTTCCAGTTTACTACTGACTAAGGATAACATCAGCAAGCCAGTCAGGGAGATAGTAACCAGTAAACGTGTAGTATCACTAATAATCGCTTTAGTTTTAAAAAAACTCACCATTGCGGCAAGGTAGAGTAACGACCAGGGCTGTAATGCAATGAAAGCCGTTTTTAAATAATAATAAACGGGTTCAGCATGAATACTGGCATTAACGCCACGTTTAACGGCTTGTCCAACGGTTAAATCATACAGATACTGCGCCCCTCCTTCCAAATACACCGCCAGTAACCATAATGCGCAGATAACAATAAAAGCCAATATTCCTTTTAGGGGAAAATAGACAAAAAATGATTTGAGTGCTTTTTTCTGAGCAAGGAATACAAGGATGGAAAGGATTGGCAGCATTAAGCCAACCGGACCTTTTACAAATAAGGCGCATAATATAAAAAGTAGAATGAGGTAACGCTGTTTAGTAACTTGTTGTTCTTGTTGATAGTGTTGATAAGCTAAGTGAAATTGATATAGGGACAAGGTGATGAAAAATGCCATCAACATGTCCATTCTCAATACCAAAGCACAGCCTAAAAATAAGCTTGTGCTCATAAGAAGCATAATGGCAAGCAAGCGCATCTCTTCATTTAAGTCACTTTTGACCCAGCGGTAGAGCACTTCACAAATACCTATGGCAGGCAGCACGCTAAACAAACCAGTCCAAAGTATCCCGCCTTCAGTACCAAACAGTTTGATGCCTGACATAATGATCCAGAAATAAACAGGTGGCTTGTCTGCGTATATTTCACCGTGATTATAAAACGCGAACCAATGGTTAGAGTGTAAGCTTTCTAGCGCAATACTGATATATTTTAACTCATTAACGGGCGTGAGATCGCGGCTGAATAAGCTGAATATGACGAGAGCAGTCATTAATAAATAATAAAAGAGGCGTTGCTTTGCCAAAATAAGTTCCTTAAAATTATATTCTCAAATTACTTGAAGATACTGACAGTATCTTCAAGCAGCTTGTGTCTCGAATAGGCTTATGAATAAGGCTCAGTGATATTGAGTTGATATTGCTTTTTAGATAGCGGCGCTGCGCAACTTGCTTTTAAAGAATCGCTATTGAGCAGGATCCAGTCACGCCGGTGTGCTTCACCTAATCGAATCGCTTTACTGGTATCAAAACACTCCATATCTTTACTGTCGGTGGTAAAAATAAAGCGCTTTGACTTTTCATTCATCCACAACCAGGCATTACGATCCTGCTCCTTTTCATCGGCTAAATAACTGAAATGGGTTAATGATATCGGAGAGAACAATAAAAACTGCTCTTTAAATCGGGTTAACCCCAACTCCCCGTCTACTCCTATTTTTTGTTGTACATCCAGCATCATCTCTTTAGCGGGTGTACGTATAGGGTTGAGCAATAAGTAACCTGCAGAGCTGTACAAAATCCAAGTGATGGAGAGCGCGACAGCAAAACCATATAACGCGGGTTTATTTCGTCCTTTCCAAAAAGCCACTAACCAAATAGCCGCAGCAGTCAGGAAAAATGCCGTATAAGGCAAAGTATCATCTCCCACATGCCTGGTGATCGCATGTGCTTTAAACAGCGCCAAACCTGCGGCAACCAGCATAGCAACAGCAAGCGCGGCAGTGACCCCTTTGATTAATTTGTCCACCCATCCTTGCCAAGTGTGGCGGCTTAAGAAATAGCCGGCAAGCAGCGCCATCATCGGCAGGGCCGGCAGGATATAAACGCCGCGTTTACCGGGGCTGAAGCTGAAGAAGACAACAACCAATGCAATCCAGCACAGCAAACTGATAAGCAGCGCAGAGTGGCGGCTTTCCTGCCAGAATTTTTTATTGAAAAATACAAAGTACAGTGGGAACCACATTGCCGGGATCACGCTGACCACAAAGTAATACCAGGGGTTAATATGCCCCCAGGAGTTAGCATAACGCTCACCGGTTTGCTTGAATAAAATATTGTCTCTATAGGCAATGAAATCTGGGTTATGGCTAAATTCTGCAATCGATAGCATTGGTATTAACCAACATGCCACCACTGCTAACATAGCAACAGGACCGAGTAACAGCTTCCAGGAGATTTGTTCCTGAAAACGATGTTTTCCAGAAAAGTGCAGGTACAGAATAGGTATCAGGAATAGCGCCGGAAGAAATCCTACCCCTTTGGTAATAATGCCGAGCCCCATAAAAGCCCAGGCAACGTAATACCAAATCCAACTGCTTTTGACAAAGAAGTGGCGCAACATACCGTACATCGCAATGGTTATCCACGCGGCAACCATAGCATCAATTTGAGCCGCTTTAGCCTGAATAACAAATTGCGGGGCGATTAGAAGCAGTAAGCCGACATTGCGCGCAGTTTTGACATTCCATAATTTAGCGGCAATATCATAACAGCAAAATAGAGCGATAAGACTGACGATTGCATTGGGCAACATAAAGGTCGCTTTTAAGCTTCCCGTTAACCAATAAAAAGCCGCCATCGACCACATGAACACCGGTGGTTTATCAGGGTAAAGCTCACCACCACGCATCGGGAAAAACCAGTTACCTGACTGCACCATCTCGCGTGCGACTTCGACAAAGCGGGGCTCATCGGCAGGCCACGGGTCACGCAGACCAATCCCCATAAAAATAATGATAGCTGCAATAAACAGTAGCAATAAAAGGGTTTGGTAATAGTCCTCATTTTGCCACGCAGCTTTACATTTTCTGCTAAGAGCTCCTGAAAGCTGATTCATGATATTTCATCCATATTTAATTGCTCAACACGATATTTAACATGATCGCGATAAATAAAACCGCTAAGAACGGTACTCATCACCGCGAGCACAATGCTTAGGTAGATCAGTTTATTACCGGGAGACTGTATACCCGCGCCAGCCAGAGCAAAAATAATGATTTGCGGTAAATAACCAATAATGCTGGCTAAAAAAAATGGAATTAAGGGCACACGAACACAGCCGGAAAGGAGATTGGTGACAACGTTGCTGCCTACCGGAAACAGCCTCAATAATAGAATCTTAAAGAAAGGTGCGCGACTGGCAAAGGCATTGAATTTATTCATACGCTTCGGGAAACGGCGGAACAAAATATTTGCCAATAAAAAATGGGCGACCATATAATTCAGAGCCGCAGAGACCACACAGACCCCTAAAGCCAGCAAGGAGCCGGTGGAAAGGTGATATAGGTAGCCAAAGATCAGGGCGATCAACTGCTTAGGCCCACCGATAGCCAAAAAGATCACCGCCGAGAGCATGATCAGCATGTCCCCAGAGATCCCATTTTGGCCAATATAATCAAGCAACCAGTTTTTATCGGTTAAATGCGTAATAACCGGATTATCGAGCTGGGTGACTAATAGTAAAACGATGGCAACTGTCGCTGTCAGTTTAAAGTATTTCATTTAGGCAGCATCTGAATGAGGATTAACCGATGCCACATGCTTCACTTCGGGGAGTTTGGCGCGATGCTTTAACCAGATGACACCCAACAGATCGACCACGCCGACCCAGGCACGATTCCATGCGTTGTAGTTTGATACGCCAACTTCGCGATCCCGGTGTTTTACCTGATGGATAACAATTTCGCCATCAAGGCGTTTGATTAATGCAGGTAAAAAACGGTGCATATGATCAAAATATGGCAACTGCAGATAAGTATCTTTAGGAATCACTTTTAAACCACAACCTGAATCTGGTACCCCGTCACCCAATAATTTATGCCGGATAGCGTTAGCAATTTTAGATTGAAAGCGGATCCATGGCGTGTCTTGCCGCTGAGCACGAAAACCCGCAATACAAAAATGCGGGTTTTGGATCTTTGCTGCCGCTTCTATCATTGCCGGCATATCAGAGGGATCGTTTTGACCATCGGCATCTGAGGTGACTATCCACTCACCTTTCGCATGTTTAACGGCTGTCAACACAGCCGTACTCTGACCACAGCTTTGTTGGTGGCTGATCACTTGTATGGCGCACTGGCAATCACGCGCGGCATCTAACGCTTCCTGTACGGTTTGGTCGGTACTGCCGTCATCGGTGATGACTATTTCCACTTGCTTATAAGCATGCAAACTTTGATGTATTTCCCTGATTAATTTACCTATATTTCCCTGCTCATTCTTTGCAGGGATCACAACTGAAATACTCGGTATCATTCTGGCCTCATTTTTATTGTTTTTAACACTATGAATTTAACTAT
>CAXXRV010000010.1:0-210264 GCA_963674525.2 uncultured Psychromonas sp.
GGTGATGAAATACTTAGCCATGATGAATGGAAGTTATTAGTCAGTGAAGTGAGTGAAGCCGATAATCTGATCACCTATATTGGTACACGCGTTGATACTGGCGAAGCATGCCAATTAAAAGAAACCTTTTTAAATAATTTTATTAAATTTAATAAGCCACAAGATAAACTCTTTGCCGGGCAAATTGATAAATTTAACCGCTTTGTATTGCGCTACCAAGCGTTAACCAATCAACACCAACAGCAAAAATCTAATTTACGCGGTTTACTCGGCGCACGTGTCGATCTTATTCCTCACCAGTTTTATATTGCCGAAGAAGTCGGTAAACGCCATGCGCCGCGTATTTTATTAGCCGATGAAGTCGGTCTGGGTAAAACCATTGAAGCAGGTTTGATTATTCACCAGCAGCTGATAACAGGTCGTGCAAAACGGGTATTAATTGTCCTGCCGGAAAACCTGCAGCATCAATGGTTGGTTGAGATGGTGCGTCGTTTTAACCTGCATTTCAGTATTTTTGATGATGCACGCTGTAATGAAGCCTACCTTGATGCTGTCAATCCCTTTGAAACTGAGCAGTTAGTGTTATGCAGTATCAATCTGCTACGCAAAAAAAAGCATTTTGAGCACGCTTTGGAAGCGGATTGGGATCTGTTAATTGTCGATGAAGCACACCATCTGATTTGGGATCAGGAAAAACCAAGCCGTGAATATCAAGTGGTAGAAGCCTTAGCCAATGATATTCCCGGCGTTTTATTATTAACCGCAACCCCGGATCAACTAGGCCATGAAAGTCACTTTGCGCGTCTGCGTCTTCTGGATCCCAATCGTTTCTTCGATTATCAAACTTTTGTTAATGAGGAAAAAAGTTACAAGCCTGTCGTCGATGCCGTTAACCAGTTGCTTGAGAATCAACAACTTTCTGATCAGGCCAAAAACAGTATTACTGATCTGCTTGATGAGCAGGATGTACAGCCGTTGCTCAATGTTATTGACGATCAGAGCCTTGCTTCGAGTGAACGGCAGAAGGCACAAGATGAATTAATCACTAATCTCTTAGATCGTCACGGCACCGGACGTCTGTTATTCCGCAATACGCGCAGCGCCATTAAAGGTTTCCCCAAGCGCAGTCTGAAATCCATTGCCCTGCCTCTGCCTGAGCAATATAAAACCGCGCTTAAGGTATCAAAAATGCTGCCTTCAGGCAGCATCGAGCAACAGGCATTTACGGCGCTTTATCCGGAACAGATCTATCAAAAATTTGAAGGTGAAGAGAGTAACTCATGGTGCCAGTTTGATCCGCGCATCAACTGGTTAATTGAGCTTACTAAACAGTTAAAAGATGAAAAAATATTAATTATTGCCGCGCAGGCTAAAACGGCATTGGCCATTGAAGAAGCACTGCGTACACGCGAAGCCATTAAAGTGGCCGTTTTCCATGAAGGTTTATCACTGATTGAACGCGATAAAGCCGCGGCCTACTTTGCCGAAAGCGAGGATGGCGCACAGGTCCATGGTCTGCTCAGAGATTGGCTCGGAAGGACGCAACTTCCAGTTTGCACACCAGCTGGTTTTATTTGATCTGCCGACCAACCCGGATCTGCTTGAGCAGCGTATCGGCCGTCTGGACAGGATTGGACAGCGTTGCGACATTCAAATTTATACCCCTTACTTAAAGGATACTTCGCAGGAGTTTCTGCAGCACTGGTATGAGCAGGGTTTATCAGCCTTTACGCAGACAACACCGACAGGCCATAGCGTTTATGAAGCCGTGAAAGAAGACCTGATTCAACTGTTGGCAACGGGTGAAAATGATAACGGTGAATTTGACAAGCTGCTGCAGACTAGCCGCAGTTAAAACGAGCAGCTTAAAAAACAGCTCGAAGAGGGACGCGATAAACTGCTGGAAATCAATTCCAGCGGTATTTTACATTCAAGTCAATTACTTGATGATTTAACTGAAGTCGATCAAAAACCGGATTTCACCCAATTTGCACTGCAGCTGTTTGATGTGGTGGGTGTCCAGCAGGAAGATCAGAGCGAGCATTGCTTAGTACTTCGCCCGACCGAGCATATGTTGACATCAGACTTCCCGGGGCCCAGTGACGAAGGGGCCACCGTGACCTTTAACCGTCAAACCGCGTTAAGCCGTGATGATGTGCAATATTTAAGCTGGGAACATCCGATGATCAGCGGCGGCATGGAGATGATCTTAAGCTCTGATACAGGAACCACATCGGTTGCTATTTTGAAAAACAACTCACTGCCGGCGGCATCGACTTTCCTGGAGCTGATTTATGTGGTTGAAGCAGTGAATACCGATAATGCACAGCTAAACCGCTTCCTGCCGACCACTCCAATCCGTCTGCTGCTCGATAAAAATGCGCGAGATTTAGGACAAAATGTTACTTTTGACAGTTTTAACCGGCAATTAAGCGCGGTCAACCGCCATATCAGCCGTAAAATTGCCAATGCATCACAAGCATTAATTCACCAGTTAATTAAAGACTCTCTGCCGGCGGCACAATCCTTAATGGCTGAGATTATTCTGGAAGCCAAACAGGAGATGCAGCAAACCCTACAGCAGGAGCTTGAACGCCTACAGGCATTACAGGCGGTCAATCCGAATATTCGTGAAGATGAAATTCAACACCTTCGCGATCAGCAGGCTGAGTTTGAACAGATCTTAGACCAGACTCAATTGAAGTTAGATGCCATTCGCTTTATTGTTTCAACGCAATCCTAACAACAAAGGCTATAAGGCTTGAAGCTGAAAAGCTTTCCTTATAGCCTTACACCTTTCAAACCCTAACGCAGATATATTTATGCCCAATTTTGTTTACCATCCGCCACAAACCCCCTATCTGGATATTATTTATCAAGATGAAGATATTGTTGTGCTCAATAAACCGGCAGGTTTATTAAGTGTGCCCGGTCGGGAAAAGAAGCATTGGGATAGTTTAGCATTGCGCGTGCTGCGGGTCTGGCCAGAAGCCGGTGTGGTACACCGCCTGGATTTAGCCACTTCCGGCATTATCGTGTTAGCCCTGCGAAAATCTGCGCAGAGCCACCTCGGACGTCAGTTCCAGCAGAAGGTGATTAATAAAACCTATTATGCCCGCGTTGAAGGGATCATTGCCCAAGACAAGGGCTTAGTTGATCTGCCGATCCGCTGTGATTGGGAAAACAGGCCGCGGCAGATTGTCGACTTTGCCCAGGGCAAAAGCTCACAGACGGAGTGGCGTGTTATAAAGCGGGAAAAACAAACAACCCTGCTGTGTTTAAAGCCATTAACAGGCCGTACCCATCAGTTGCGTGTGCATATGCAGGCGCTTGGCCATCCCATTATCGGTGATGAATTTTATGCCAATGCTTTGGGTAAACAGCTTTCGCCGCAACGCCTTGCGCTGCATGCCGCCAATATCACCTTGACTCACCCCACCACTAACGAGCGAGTGACTTTCAGCTGCCCGCCTCCTTTTGCAGATCTTAATGAGAATTAATACCCAACAATTCGCCCATTGTCCATTTGATATAGGATATTGCTATATCAAATAACCAGATTGTTGCAAAAAGCGCAGATTTATATACTTAAAGCAGTAGCCTTCAGTGTATTTATTCACTAGAATTTGCTGCTTGAACCTTTGCTGTCATAAAACTGAAAATATATCGACACTCCCAGAATCGTTATTTTTTTGTTGTATTTACGACAAAGGAAAACAAGGATGTACAATGGGTTACAAAGGCCACAAAAGAAGATAAATAATTTAAATACAAAGATGTAGATATAGATGGCGAAAATGATCCAGATCTATTTTTCCATTTTTATTGTACGTAAAATTGACCATTCATAATAACTAGCGATCATGGACTTACTATGCAGATAGGTATACCTAAAGAGATCCAAGAAAATGAAAACCGTGTTGCAGCAACTCCCAAAACAGTTGAGTTACTAAGCAAACAAGGTTTCACTTTTCTTGTAGAAACAAACGCAGGAACAGCAGCCAGCTTTTCTGATCAAGCTTACCAGGATTCAGGTGCAGAAATTACCGCTGATACGGATTCCGTCTGGCAGTCAGATATTATCTTTAAAGTTAATGCGCCTAGCGACACTGAAATTGAACAAATAAAAGAAGGGGCAACCTTAGTCAGTTTCATTTGGCCAGCACAGAACCCTGAACTGCTTGCAAAACTAACCGCTAAAAAAATCAGCGTTATTGCCATGGACTCTGTGCCGCGTACTTCTCGCGCTCAGGCCCTTGATGCATTAAGCTCAATGGCCAATATTGCCGGTTATCGCGCAGTGGTTGAAGCTGCCAATCAATTCGGCCGTTTCTTTACCGGACAGATTACTGCCGCCGGTAAAGTGCCACCAGCCAAGGTACTGATTATCGGTGCGGGTGTTGCCGGTCTTGCTGCTATCGGTGCTGCCGGTAGTTTAGGTGCGATTGTACGTGCCTTTGATACTCGCCCTGAAGTAAAAGAGCAAGTTGAAAGTATGGGCGCTGAATTCCTGGTCGTTGACTACGAGGAGGAGGAAGAAGTCAGCTCTGATGGTTACGCTAAAACCATGAGTGAAGGTTATCAGGCTGCACAAGCGGAAATGATAGCTGAACAGGCTAAAGATGTGGATATTATCATTACCACGGCCCTTATCCCGGGTAAACCAGCGCCACTGCTTATCACCGAAGAGATGATTGCATCAATGAAAGACGGCAGCGTCATTGTTGATTTAGCAGCACAAGCTGGCGGTAATGCCGCATTAACCGTTAAAGATGAAGTTTTCCAGACGGAAAATGGTGTGAAGATTATCGGTTACACAGATCTTCCAAGCCGTCTGCCAACACAATCAAGCCAGCTATACGCAACCAACTTAGTTAACTTGATGAAACTGCTTTGTAAAGACAAAGACGGCACCATCAATATCGACTTTGAAGATGAAGTGATTCGTGGTGCAACTGTTGTTAAAGAAGGCGAGATCTCCTGGCCACCACCAGCAATTAAAGTAAGTGCTGCGCCTGCACCTAAAGCTGAAAAAGCTAAAGAAGAAGTTGTTGTTGAAGAAAAAGCGCCTAATAAATGGCTTAAGCCTGCTCTAGCGGTGGTTGCTGCCGGTTTATTCGGCTGGTTAGCAAGCGTTGCTCCATCAGATTTCCTGGCACACTTCACCGTATTTATACTGGCATGTATTGTCGGTTACGGCGTGATTTGGAATGTTGCCCACTCTTTGCATACACCGCTTATGAGTGTAACCAACGCAATCAGTAGTATCATCATTATCGGTGCCCTGCTGCAGGTCGGCAGTGACAACTCTGTTGTTACTATGTTATCTACGATTGCGATACTGATCGCGACAATTAACATCGTGGGCGGTTTTACCGTTACACAGCGTATGTTAAAAATGTTCCAGAAGGATTAATAAGCATGTCTCAAGGATTAATTACTGCTGCATATATTATTGCAGCCATACTGTTTATCGGCAGTCTTAGCGGCCTAAGCAGCCAGGAAAGCGCCAAACGTGGTAACCTGTTCGGCATTATCGGTATGATCATTGCTGTTTTTGCAACCATTGCCAGCGCACAGGTTTCCGGCCTGGGGTATATCACTATTGCCATGGCGGTTGGTGCGGGTATCGGTGTACGTTTAGCATTAAAAGTTGAAATGACTTCGATGCCTGAGCTGATCGCCGTACTGCACAGCTTTGTCGGTTTGGCAGCTGCTTTTATCGGTTTCAACTCATACCTGGATCACGACGTGCTAGTCGGTGCGACCAAAACGATTCATGATGTTGAAGTCTTTCTAGGTATCTTTATCGGTGCCGTTACCTTTACCGGCTCTATTGTTGCCTACGGCAAACTTAGCGGTAAAGTCAATAGTGCTGCATTATCACTACCGGGCAAAAACTGGATCAATATTGCTGCTGTTACAGCTTCGGCTCTATTGCTGGTCAGCTTTGTCAGCGGTGATTTAGGGCTAAGCGCATTGATTATTATGACTGTGATTGCATTAGCATTCGGTTGGCACTTAGTGGCATCCATTGGTGGTGCCGATATGCCGGTTGTTGTTTCTATGCTTAACTCCTACTCAGGTTGGGCAGCGGCAGCGACAGGTTTCATGCTGGCAAACGATCTGTTAATTATCACAGGTGCCTTAGTAGGTTCAAGTGGTGCAATCCTTTCCTACATCATGTGTAAAGCAATGAACCGCTCATTTGTCAGCGTTATCCTGGGTGGTTTCGGTAACGAAGACTCGACGCAGAGCGGTGATGACGAATATGGCGAACATTATGAAACAAGCTCTCAGGAAGTAGCCGACTCATTATTAACCGCTAAAAATATCGTTATCGTACCGGGTTACGGTATGGCGGTTGCACAAGCACAATACCCGGTTGCGGAGTTAACTAAAAAACTGCGTGATAAAGGTAAAAATGTGCGTTTTGGTATTCACCCTGTAGCAGGTCGTTTACCAGGACATATGAATGTATTGTTAGCTGAAGCAAAGGTACCATACGATATCGTATTAGAAATGGATGAAATCAACGATGATTTCCCGGAAACTGATGTGGTATTAGTTATCGGTGCCAATGATACTGTTAACCCGGCTGCTAATGAGCCAGGTACGCCTATCTCTGGTATGCCGGTATTAAGCGTTTGGGAAGCAGAAAAAGTTGTAATCTTTAAACGTTCAATGGGCTCAGGTTATGCAGGCGTGCAAAATCCATTGTTCTTTAAAGAGAACTCGGAAATGTTATTAGGTGATGCGAAATCATCGGTTGATGCGATCTTACATAATATTTAATCAACCCGTTACAGAATAATAAAGGCGCTGTTAAGCGCCTTTTTTTGTCCGATAAAAAATCTCCCTACTTCCTCGGTATATATTATTGATGACTACAACTAAGCGTAACCACTATGCTTATTTATTGTATTTATGTGCCTGGGAAACTATAACCACTTCATGGTCGCCTTTGTTTTCGGCAAGTAGTCCAACGTATTCAGACCTTTTTTGGTTACGCATGACGTTGGACGCACCGATCCACTGAGCAAAATAACTGGCTTGTTTGCCAGTTATTTTGTCAGAGATATTAACGCTAAAGCCACGTATTGCCATACTGTTGAACCTGTTGTTATATACAGATAAGTGTAAGGCTCTAATTAATTCTGTCAACATCGAGATGACAATAAAGCTTCGCTTTATGCAGGGCTTAACTCGCAGCTAAAGCAAGCGAGAATGCGCCCTGCACATGTTCAAGAGGAGTATCAAGTGCCTCTGATTCCCTAGGAGCTGGCCGCATATTTAGCGACAGCTGCAGAACTGATCTTACCCGTCTTCCTGGTACTCCGACTACTTACTCGACCTATGGCCGCCATTCTCTTTGTTTTTAACCAACCATGCGTAATTCTCCACCCATAACTTGTTTGGGTGGAGATGGATAGCAAACCAGCCGTTAGGTTGGTCTATCTTAGTTGGATACACTATCATTTTTGCCTGTATTTACATCCAGATAAATCAGGTCTACTATGATCATTATGAAAAGCAAAGTACACACAAAAACGCTAAAAATAAGGATCCGTGATAAACATCTAAGCACCCTAAACAAATGGGCTTACGGTGTGAATCAGGTGTGGAATTTTTGCAATGAAACGGCGATGAAGGCATTGAGCAATGTCAGTGAATTTGGCCCGGTAAAACCCGCTTTCCTGTCTGGTTATGATCTCCAAAAACACACTAAAGGCATGAATAAAACGCTTGGCCTGAATTCTGCTACCGTGCAGATGGTTGGTCATGAATACGCCACCCGCCGCAGACAATTCAAAAAATATAAGCTGAACTGGCGTAAGTCAGGGGGTGTTAGACGTTCACTGGGTTGGCTCCCGGTTCGTAAAGACTGCATTGGCTTCAAAAATGGTCAGGTTTATCATAACCGCCACTATTTTAGTTTAGCGTTTGGGATAGTTACGGATTATCTCAATACACGTTCAAATCAGGCTCATTCAATGAGGATTAAGAGGCCGGTGGTACTTCAACGTTGTGGTTGAGGTGGAAGCAGAGCAGGGTACAGGCAAAGCCAGTGTGGGTATTGATTTGGGTTGTAAAGAAACAGCCACCGACAGTAACGGCTACAAACTAAAAGGCCGTGAATACCGCGAGCTAGAGGAAGATTTAGGTCTTGCGCAGCGTGCAAAGAACAAAAAGCGCGCAAAAGCGATCCATGCAAAGATAAAAAACCGCAGAGTAGATGCTTTGCATAAATACAGCCGCAAACTTGTTAATGAGAATGCGGCAATATTCGTTGGCAACGTAAGCAGTCAAAAACTGGTCAAGACTAAAATGGCTAAGTCCGTTTTAGATGCTGGCTGGTCTACATTAAAAACACTATTGGAATACAAAAGCGCTCACGCTGGTATTGTTTTTGCAGAAATCAATGAATCGTACACCACCCAAACTTGCTCGTGTTGTGGCTCTCGCCAAAACAGTCCGAAAGGTAGAGCAGGACTTGGAATAAGAGAATGGACTTGTGAGTGTGGTGTCACTCATGACCGCGATATAAACGCGGCCAAAAACATTCTTGCGCTCGGGCATGAGCGTCTAGCAGTAGGAATCCCCCACTAAAATCTTTGATTTAGTGGAGGGAGGATGTCAATATCATGGCTGTTATTTCCTACCCCCTGCTCTGGGATGGCGGTTTCTACGATCACCAGCTGTGGGGATTAATGCTCCTTATCAATATTGTTTGGGGAGCAGGCTTCATCTCTGTCGATAAGCTGCTAACAAAGCATTTTTTACAATAAATTAGAGCACCTTTGTTTACTGTTCTTCAGCTCTATCATTGATTGTTTACCGTGACTTTTTCAATTAGCATACAGCCTTAGATGCGGTCTTGAAGAGATTGACACAATATTTATGGAAAACATTCAAAGCGACTTTAAATAATGTTAATATTGATTTAAGTCAAAATTGGAAAACAGAAAACTATGGAAAAAAGCAATACAAATCGTATTCAAAATGCCGGTTGTGGAATTCGTTGTCAAGACTGCAGCATTAATCAGTTATGTATTCCTTACTCACTCAATGAGACTGAACTGGATCGCTTAGATAAAATTATTGAGCGTAAAAAACCGATTCAAAAAGGTCAGGAAATATTTAAAGCCGGGCAGGAGATGAAATGCCTGTATGCCATACGTTCCGGTACCCTGAAATCGTATACAATTACCGAACAGGGTGATGAGCAGATCACTGCCTTTCACCTTGCCGGAGATTTAGTCGGTTTTTGATGGTATCAGCTCAGGCGTACATCCGAGCTTTTCTCAGGCTCTTGAAACAGCCATGATTTGTGAAATTCCGTACGATACACTGGACAGCCTTTCGACAACTATGCCGAAGCTGAGACAGCAGATTTTACGCATGATGAGCACCGAGATTGTCGGCGGATCAGAATATGATTTTGCTGCTCTCAAAGAAAAATGCAGAAGAGCGGCTCGCTTCTTTTATTCATAATCTTTCCATGCGCTTTGCCTCCCGTGGTTTTTCTCCGAGAGAGTTCCGTTTATCGATGACCCGAGGTGATATTGGTAACTACTTAGGACTCACAGTAGAAACCATCAGCCGCCTTTTAGGGCGTTTTCAGAAAAGTCAGATGATAGCTGTAAAAGGCAAATATATCAGCATATTAGATGAAGAAATGTTAACGAAAATGGCAGGTGAAAAGAAAAAAGAGTAAAGGATTCTACTGTTCTGAGACACTTCTCTAGTAAATGGCCTTTTCAGCACGGAAAGGCTATCGATTTTTAGCCATCTGATCTAAATTATAAGTATCTTCTTATTCTCCATCAGGGAGCTACCATGCTTAAATATAGTAATATTTTAGTTTTTATCGACCCAACTAAAGATTCGCAACCTGCACTTGAACGGGCTGTTGATATCGCTGAAAAAGAAAAAGAGGCAAAGATAACACTGTTTTTGTGTTGTTATGATCTTAGCTATGAAATGACATCACTAAGCTCAACTGAGGAGCGGCAAACAATGCGCAGCATTGTTATTAAGGAGAACCAGGAGTGGCTGAATACTTTGCTCAAGCCTTATCAAGAAAAAGGTTTACAGCTAAACACTTTGGTTATCTGGCACCACAGGCCTTTCCAGGCCGCCATTATTGAAGTACTGAAAAACAACTATGATTTAGTTATCAAATCAACTCACCCGCATTCCAAGTTCAGCGCCATTTTATTTACCCCGACGGATTGGAATCTGCTAAGAAAGTGCCCGGTCCCGGTATTATTAGTTAAACATCACCAGTGGCCTGCCAATGGCAATATTCTCTGCGCTATCGATTGTAAAAGTATTCAGGATGAAGAGCATCATCAGCTCAATCAACAAATACTCAGTGAAGCAAAAGCAATGGCGAAAATGCTCACTGCCAATATTCATATTGTTAATGCCTATCCAAGCCCGCCAATGAATATCATGCTGGAATTACCCGAGTTTGATCCGGTCAATTATGAAGACAGTTTGCAGTCATTCCACCAGAAGACATTGAATGATTACGCGCAGACATACAACATTCCGAAGCAGCAGACACACCTTAAGCAGGGGCTTCCTGAAGATGTGATCAGTGCTGTTGCAGAAGAAATTGACGCAGAATTAGTTATTCTCGGCACAGTCGGACGCTCTGGTTTAAGCGCCACTTTATTGGGCCATACTGCCGAACAGGTGATAGATAACATAAACTGTGATTTACTGGCTTTAAAGCCAAAAGGTTTTATCAGCCCCATTAAACTACAACAATAAGAGAGAGCCATGAAACGATTAGTCGCTGGGGATAAAGCCCCGTTATTTACCCTGCAGGATGATCAGGGCAACAGTATTTCACTACAGGATTTAGCCGGGAAAAAAGTATTAGTGTATTTTTATCCGAAAGCATTAACACCGGGCTGTACTACGCAGGCATGTGCTTTACGTGACGTAAAAGCTGAACTTGCAGAGCTTAATACGCTTGTTTACGGTATCAGCCCGGATCCGGTGAAAAAACTGGCGCGCTTTGTTGAAAAAAAGGAGCTTAACTTTCCATTACTCTCCGATGAGGATCATGCCGTGGCAGATGCTTTTGGTGTCTGGGGGGAGAAAAAGTTTATGGGCAAAGTATACGACGGCATTCATCGCATCAGTTTTCTTATTGATGAGCAGGGTAATATTGAAAAGGTCTTTGATAAGTTCAAAACCAAAGATCATCACCAGGTTGTTTTAGATTACCTGCAAAGCTAACGATAAAAAGGGCTCGCGCCTTTTTTATTACTTATTATTTTCTTCTAAATGCTTTAATTGTTCACGACTTGGCCAGGCATTTAATACCGCTTTGACCAGCGTTGCCAGGGGTATTGCAAAAAATACCCCCCAAAACCCCCACATCCCACCGAAGATCAATACCGACATAATGATCACCACCGGGTGCAGGTTCACCGCTTCAGAAAACAAAATAGGTACAAGCAAGTTACCATCAAACGCCTGTATTATAAGATAAGCCACTATCAAGTAAGCAAAATCAACAGAGATCCCCCATTGAAAAAGCGCTACCACAGCCACAGGCACGGTCACCGCAGCTGCACCGATATAAGGAATTAACACCGACAGACCGACCAATACCGCAAGCAGCGCAGAGTAACGTAAATCCATAAAGAAGAAGGTAAAATAAGTGACAACGCCAACAATCAAAATTTCGATAATCTTGCCGCGAATATAATTCATAATCTGGCCGTTCATTTCATTCCAGACCTGATTGGCCAGTTTACGGTTATCGGGAAGAAATTTAACAAAGCTGTTGATAAGGCGTGTTTTGTCCTTAAGCATAAAGATCATCAGCAACGGCACTAGAATTGCGTAGACGATTAATGCGGCAATATTTAATAGCGAGGCAAAAGATTGGGATAATAAAAAACCACCGCTGTCGAGCAAATAGGTACGTAAATTATCGACTATATGCGTAATGGTCACCGGATCAATGGCTTCAGGGTACTTGCTCGGCAGGGTTAAGACATAATCCTGAACCTGATTAAACATGGCAGGCAGATCGCGAAGTAACGCGGCCCCCTGTCTAAACACCGTCGGCAACACGCCTAAAAAAGCAAATACAGCCAGAGATAGAAACAGCGTCATCACAATAAAGGTGGCAATGCTGCGGTTTATGCGAAAACGCATTAAATAACTAATTGGCCAGTCAAGCAGATAGGATAATACCAGGGCAACAAATAAGGGGGCTAAGATATTACCGAAAAAATAAAAAATCAGAAAAGCAGCAATCAGTAAGAGAAATAACACGCTTAAATTCGGATCTTTAAAGCGGTACTTATACCAATCGGTTAATTGTTTAAACATAGATATTCTTACCTTTATTTTTATTTGCTAGACGGTAGAAAACAAACTACAACTTAGTCGCCAAATAAAGTAGCAGTATATTTACAACTTTATCTGACTATATTTATAAAAACACTCAAAAATTCATTTTTCCAGTTTATAGCACACTAAAGCCAACATATTAAACTTGCCGATAACTGTTATATACTCCCAAGCTACCTGAAGATACAAGAATCAGCAAGTAGCTAAAATATAGAGTATAAATGTAGATCTTATTACCTGTGATAAACAGCACCGCTTTGCGGATAAATTTAATAGCCATAACACTATCTACGCCACCTACGTACTGTCAATGCAACAATATATGTATGTTACATCACAGATTTCATGTAAAGGCATTTTATCTATAGGGTATTTCAAGGTTATAGAGCAACCTCTATTTAATCTTATCCCTTACTTTCTATAATCAAACACAGTTAATTTAGAGGTTATAAGTTATGTCTACCGTAAGAGAGATCGCCAAACTTACAGGAGTATCTACAGCGACTGTTTCGCGAGTAATAAATGAGCCAAAAAAGGTTGCTCCGCAAACAGCCGCAAAGGTGCAGGTGGCAATTAAAGAGCTTAATTATAAAAAAAAAATACCGCTAAAAAAGCGCAGTAACACCTTTGCTATCATTGTGCCCAATATCACCAACCCTTTTTTTTCAGAATTATTAGATGTTATTGAAGAAGAGGCTTACCGCCATGGAAGATGTGTGCTGTTTTTTAATAGCAGGCACTATTTACGACAAGAGAAAGTCTATTTTAGTGAATGCGCGAGCCATCAAGTTGATGGTGTGTTTTTAGTTCCAATAACAACTGATGAAAAACACTTGCAACAACTAAAAGAGTTTAATTTTCCAACGGTATTACTGACCAAATCGGTCAATACTCTGCCCTCTGTCGCAGTGGATCATACAGAAGGGGGGCGATTAGTTGCCAAACACTTACTTTCCAGTGGGCATACCCGGATTGCTTATATCGGCCTTGTCGACAAAAAAGAAGACAAACTGAAAGGATTTGAAAATTATTTAAGCGAGCATTTTGAGCCGTTACAAACTCAGCATATGTTTAACAGCGTTGCGAATGCAGATTTGACTGGATTTCTTAAAAGTTTAATTAAAGCAAATGGCGAACCCAAGGTCAGTGCAATTTTTTGTATGAATGATGTCACCGCCCAGCAAGTGACTGAAATATTAATCTCCCTGAAAATAAAGGTGCCAACAGAGATCACCGTAATTGGATTTGATAATTCACTCACCGCTAAATTATTAAATATGAGCAGTGTCTCTCAACCGATGAGGGAGATCGCCCACTTAGGTTTCAAGGCAATGCTGGAATGTTTAAAAGAAACTGAAAAACAAAAAACTTACCACCCCAAAATACTATTACCCAGACTCGTTCTGCGAAATAGCGTACTGGAAAAAAACGAGGGATAAAAGGTGCAAACTAACAAGAGAGCAATCCTAGCAGCCCTTATTGGCGTATCGCTGAGTGCCAATACAATGGCAGCAGAAATCACAATATGAGTCATTGATGCTGAAATAAAAGCCCTTTTCTATTCCACTTGAAAGTTTAATGCAAAATATGCAGGAGATGAGCTCGGCGTATAATTAAAACACTCCCTTATTTTCTTAAGTAGTCATCAATTATAAAATTCATATCAAAACAACTGTTTTTTATATAACAAAGAGGAAATATCAGACCTATTCAGGTTAAGCCGTATATTGCAAATTGCCAGCTATCCACTCAAAGAGTTCCATCATGCCTGCCCCACTTCAGTATTTATGACTCATATCGAAAAAGCCTGTGTAACAGGTAATGTATGTTACATCACACGTTTCATCGAAAGGGAGCCTATTCATAGCTAATTGGGCTGTTCCCGGTCGGCAGCCTATTTAATCTTGTCCCTTCCTCCCTATAATCAAAGCCACCTAATTCAGAGGTGATAGGTTATGGCCATCGTGACGGAGAACGCCATACTCGACTTCGAAATAGCTTACTTGAAACCAAACGAGGAATAATAGATGAAACTGAAAAAACTACCAATAGTTGCTGCACTTATTGGCGCGTCACTGAGTGCCAATATAATGGCCAAAGAGATCACTGCTTGGGTTATTGATGCGGAAATCGAAAGACCCTTTTTTATGCAGCTGGAAAAAGCGTTTAATACAAAATATGCGGGCGAAGATGTCAGCGTAAAAATCAAACCTATTCCCGGTTACAACGAAGCAATCCAATCTGCCTGGATGTCTAAAGATATGCCGGATCTGATCATGATTGACGGTCCTAATATGGCAAGCTATGTCTGGTCCGGCATGCTCAAACCGATGGACAAGATGTTAGACAAATCGGTTGTAGAACAGATTTTGCCGGGCCTAATTGCTCAGGGAACTTACAGTCCTGATCAGCGCTTATACATGCTAAGTGCCGGAGATTCCTCTGTTGCGCTTTGGGCCAATAAAAAATATTTAGCGGCAGCTGGCATAAAAATACCAACAAGTCTTGATGAAGCATGGAGCTACGAAGAATTTACTCAGGTGTTGGAGAAACTTTCTAAAGTTGAAGGTGTGCAATGGCCGCTGGATATGAAACTCAACTATACCGGTGAGTGGAACACTTATGGCTTTTATCCATTTGTGAAATCGGCTGGCGGCGACATCATTAACCAGAAAACCTGGCGGGCAGAGGGAACTATCAATTCCAAAGAAACAGCCTCCACATTAGAAAAAATTGCCGGCTGGCAGAAGAAAGGCTACCTGGTGCCAACTAAAGCCGGAGACAACCGGTTTTATGGTGATAAGAGCGCAGCGCTTGCATGGGTAGGTAACTGGATGTGGCGTCCTCATTCTGAGTCATTAGGTGATGATTTAGTGCTTATCCCCGCCCCCAAATTTGGTGCGCAACCCTATTCTCCCAACGGTGCTTGGGGCTGGGCTGTACCATCGACAACAAACAACGATCCTGAAATTGCAAAGTTCCTGAATTTTGCACTGTCTAAAGAGCAAGTTGCACAATGGAGCGACATAACAGGTTATATTCCGGCACGTAAAGATGCAATAGAGCTGACGCCGCTCTACGCTAAGGACGGCGCTCTGAGCATACTGGCAGAGCAGGCACAAAACATTGCCGTTGTTCGCCCGGTGCATCCGGCCTACCCGGTTATTACCGCTCAGTTTGGTAAAGCCGTTAAAAGCATCATCGAAGGTGCTGATGTGCAAAAATCATTAGATCGCGCGGCACGTGCCATCGATGACGATATTGAAGATAATATGGGTTACCCGCCATTCGATAAATAATTCTTCATCTCTCCTTAAGATCACCGGCATTCATATTGCCGGTAAATAAACAATAGAGGTCTGCTCATGCAATATGTAGAAACTCGGCAAGCGACATTGTCGGTACCGAAAAAAAGAGACTTGATTATGCAAAAGTATAAACGTTTACTGCCGGAAATCGGAATGCTGTTGCCGGCAATAATACTGTTGCTCATTTTCGTATTCATTCCGTTTTTCCTGTCGGCATATTTTTCTTTTACCAATGAAAAATTAATGCCTCGGCCTATCCCAACTCAGCTACTTGGATTTAGAAACTATGAACGGGTATTAACCGATCCTGAATTCTGGCAAGCCGTGGGAAATACAGTTTATTTTGCGCTGTGGGTTATTCCAATTCAATTAACTATGTCACTCGGCTCGGCTATTCTGCTTAACAGTAAATTAAAAGCGGTTGGACTTTTCAGAAGTATCACCATTTTGCCGATGCTGACACCGATGACAGTCATAGTCGCTATCTGGGCAGCTTTGCTGCAGACACCAGATGGCATGTTTAATGGATTATATCAGTGGATAACACAGTCTAATGACTATATAGACTGGTTAGGTGATGGTGATATAGCAATGTTTTCAATCGTCATGCTGTCGGCTTGGGCAACATTCCCATTCCAGATGCTTATCTATTTAGCCGGTTTACAGGAAATTCCTGCTGATCGCTATGAAGCAGCCTCCATTGATGGCTTTAGTAACTGGAATAAATTCCGCTATATCACGCTGCCCGGCTTAAGAAATACCAATATCTTCGTGGTTATTATAACAACCATTGGCGCGCTAAGCTTATTTACCCAGGTCAATATGCTAACCCAAGGGGGCCCCAACGGCTCTACTATGACCATTATCCAATATATGTTTATTAATGGTTTCCAGGCACAGAAAATTGGCTACGCCTCTTCTGTCGCGGTTATTTTCTTTATTGCAGTGGCTACCATCGGCATCCTGCAACGCCACTTAATGAAAAATGAATAGAGGCTAATATGAAAATATTTAAATACTTTACCGCCATCTTTCTGTCTCTGATTGTCCTCATTCCTTTAATGATGACTGTCACGATCAGTTTAAACCCTGACAACACAGATATCATGGCAAGCATGGGCTCGTGGAAAAGCTTTATTCCCACGCATTTCTCTTTAGATAATTTTGAAAAAGTATGGACGGATCCTTATCACCCCTTTGGCCGCTATTTTTTTAATACCGCATTAATTACGGCAGTATCGCTAACGCTTTCCCTGGCGGTAAATTCGATGGCAGCTTTTGCGCTGGCATGGGGTGAAAACAGATATAAAAAGGTGATTCTTGGCGCAATCATCGCTGTACTGGCGATCCCAGTAGAAAGCTTAGTATTACCGCAGTTGTTAATGGTCAGCCGTGCAGGATTAATCGATACCTATATTGTACAAATACTGCCGGTGACCGCCAATGCGTTCTTTATCTTCTTGTTTTACCAGTTCTTTAGCAAAATACCCAAAGATCTTATCGATGCAGCTAAAGTGGATGGCTTTAACCTCTTTAAAACCTTCTGGCATATCGGGCTGCCATCAGCAGTACCGGTCAGCGTAACCGTTGCCATTCTGCATTTCCTGGCGATCTGGAACAGCTACCTGTGGCCAATCATGGTAACCCGCGGAACAGAAGTACGCCCGCTATCTGTTGCCATGTCGGCTTACTTTAGCGGCAACCAAACCTCTTGGGGTAATGTGATGGCATTTGCAGTCTGCATGGCCATTCCGGTCATTATCTTCTTCTTAATTATCCAAAGAAAATTCGTAGCAAGCCTTACCGGCTCGGCAGTAAAAGGTTAAATACAAATGAAAATTGAAAAAGAAAAATACACGCCTCAGCTCCATTTTAAACCCGCTTTTGGATGGCTAAATGATCCAAACGGGCTTATGTTCGCCAATGATCAGTGGCACCTGTTCTACCAATATTATCCGATGGATAATATTTGGGGGCCGATGCACTGGGGCCATGCCGTCAGTGATAATCTAGTCGACTGGACACATTGCCCTATCGCGCTGGCACCTGACGAATCAGGAAATATGTTCTCAGGCTCAGGTATCATTGATAAAGAAAATGTGTCTGGACTTTTTGAACAGCCATCTGACAACAACCTGGTTGTTTTTTATACCGCCAGTTTGCCTCGTGGTGAAGACACCGAGGATTTACAATCACAATGCCTCGCATACAGCACTGATGGTGGCATTCACTGGACAAAATATGCAAACAATCCGGTCATAGCGAATCCTGGACTTGATTGTTACCGGGATCCCAAGGTGATTTGGATTGAGGAGTCAAAACACTGGTTCCTATTAATAACACATGGGCAATCCATCGGTTTCTATAAATCGACCAACCTCACCTCATGGGAGTTTGCCTTCGAATTTGGTGAAAAAGAGGGGCTGCACACTAAAGGCCCCTGGGAGTGCCCGGACATGTTCCCGCTGACTGCTGCAGACGGCACCAGAAAATGGGTACTGGTTGTCGGTATTGGTGACGGCTGTGCAGCCCCGGGCTCCGGGACACAGTATTTTGTCGGTGAATTTGATGGCGAGAAATTTGTCAATGATAATGCGCCGGAGACGATCCTCTACCTCGATAACGGTCGAGACTACTACGCGACACAAAGCTGGTTTAATGCGCCGGATAACAAACGTATCGGCATCTCCTGGATGAGTAACTGGCGTTATGCCCGTGATACTGAAACAAAAACTTACCGCAGTATTATGAGCCTGCCTAAAGAATACTCTTTAGTGAAAAATATTGCTGGTCAATATATTGTAGCGCAAAAATTTGCCGAGCAGATTAATGATGCGTTCGCTCCGGCAAGCGCAATCAATAAGAATCATTTTGCTTGTATTGAGATAGTTAAACCTGTCTATAAGCTTTCTGGAGAGTTGTCTCTTGTAGAAGGTGAGCAAGTCGATATCACTCTGTTTAATGAACAACGCGCGCAGATTTCGATCACGGCTAAAGGTGGGGCGTTAGCTGTTTCCAGCTATCGTAACTATTTCGGTAGCAATGAAGTGATGCAGCAAGAGTTTCCGCACGATTACCAGTTTAAACAGCCCTGCACAACAGAACAAGTCGCATTTGAGCTGCTAATCGATAACGGCACTGTCGAACTGCTCCTTGCTGATGGACAATTCAGCATGACACAGCTCTATTTTCCAGAAAACCTTACTGGGAGCTTATCCCTATCCGGCCAGGGTTGGTCACGGGTTACACTAGCAACATTATCCGATGAAATTAAATAATTAGGTGGCAAAAATGGCTGAACTACAACTCCGCAAAGTAAATAAATTTTTTGATGATGTGCAAACAATGTTTGATATTGATTTGGATATTAATGATGGTGAATTCGTGGTCTTCGTCGGTCCATCCGGCTGTGGAAAATCGACTCTTTTACGTCTGATCGCCGGGCTGGAAACCATTACTACAGGTGAAGTGAAAATCGGCAGCAAAGTGGTTAATGATTTGGATCCCTCAAAACGGGGGATCTCGATGGTATTTCAATCTTATGCGCTCTATCCGCATATGACAGTTCGTCAGAATATGAGCATTGGCCTTAAAGTCTCCGGTGTTCACAAAGATGAAATAGAGCGTAAAGTTAACGAAGCGGCAAAAATTCTGCAACTTGATGCCCTGATGGATAGAAAACCTGCACAGCTGTCAGGTGGTCAACGGCAAAGGGTGGCAATCGGTCGCTCCATTGTCCGCAATCCGGATGTATTTTTATTTGATGAACCTTTATCAAATCTGGATGCTGAGTTGCGGGTCAAGATGCGTTTGGAGATCGCCGATCTGCATGAGCAGCTCGACAGCACCATGATCTATGTAACACACGATCAGGTAGAAGCAATGACCATGGCTGACAAAATTGTTGTGCTTCGTGCCGGTAAAGTGGAGCAAGTTGGTACGCCGATGGAGCTTTACCACAATCCGGTAAACCAATTTGTTGCCGGTTTTATCGGTTCCCCTAAAATGAACTTCATACCACTGGTTCTTGAAAACCAGAAAGGTCGGGAGGTAACATTAAAAACAGTCGATGGAGAACTGCTGCAGCTCACTTTGGATGAGGATCGAAAACTTGAAGATGTCCCGCTGTCTCTGGGGATCAGGCCTGAACATATCGCGCTTGGTAACAAACACTCTGTCAATCTAGATCTCACAATTAATGCAGTTGAACTGCTTGGCGGCACAAGTTACGTTCATGCCAGTCAAGGCAAGTCAAAAGAGTTAGTGATTGAAGTAAAATCGGATGAAGTGCCTAAACGGCACAGTCAAGCAAGCTTCTCTTTCTGCCCAAGTCGCTGTTACCTGTTTGATCATCTAGGAAAAGCAATTAGGTTTAAGCGTTAATTCTTGCCAATATGACAATGCGTTATTTTCAAGCCGAGCCATGTTAATGCTCGGCTTTTTTATTGCCGGCTAATCCAGCATTAGCTATGCATCCACATAGAATGAACTAAAGCAGCAAGTTATTGCCTTACTTATTGCCTGAAAATGCATCCCCTTCTTAACTTAGTGATTTTTGCATCGGCAAGGCAATTAAGTATAAACTGAAGCTTGTTTGTGATTTTACCCTTTTTCTATTATTCACCTGCTAATGAGTGCTGACTGTGCCTGATAAATCTCTGTTTCTTTCACTGTCTTTTTTACTGTTGTTTTTGACAAATATTGCCAACGCCAGTAATACGTTGCCGGATATAGGAACGGTTGCTGCCGGCTCGTTAAGCATTGACCAAGAGAAAGAGTACGGCTGGGCATTTCGTTTAATGGCCAACCACAGCTTGCCGATCCTTCATGACCCTGTTCTTAACCATTATATCAATAACTTAGGGCAAAATCTGGTTGCCCATGCGGATTCTGTCAAACTGCCGTTTAACTTCTTCCTTATCGAAGATCAGGATATTAACGCCGCGGCATTTTTAGGGGGCAGTGTAAAAATCCATAGCGGACTGTTTTTATACGCTGAAAATGAAAGCGAACTGGCCAGCGTTATCGCCCATGAAATCGCTCATATCACCCAACGCCATCTCGCGCGCATGCTCGAGCAGCAGTCATTTAGTAACCCGGCAACATTAGCGGCACTTACCGGCTCGGTGTTACTGTCATTAGTTTCGCCTGCAGCAGGCATGGCGGCGCTCACCAGCAGTATGGCTATTAACATACAATCGCAAATAAACTATACACGGGCCAATGAATATGAGGCGGATCGCATCGGCATACAAACCCTGCAGAGGGCGGGTTACGATCCTGATGCTATGGCTGATTTTTTCAGCAAACTTGCGGATAAATATAAATACGCCGCTTCACTGCCGCAGATGTTAATGACCCATCCACTTACGGAAGTACGTTTAGCAGAAGCGCGCTTGCGTGCCGGCCAATCACCCGGAAAACATATAAAAAACAGCTTAGATTATCAATTAAGCCGCGCTCGCATCACTGTTCGCTATAATAAAATATCCGCGGATGCTGCGCTTGATCTTTATCAGAGCCAACTGAAAAACAGTCACTACCAAATCAGAGAAGCGGCATTATATGGGCTGGCTTTGGCTTATTTTGAAAAGAAGAATTATCTCAAAGCGCATGAGATCACGGCGCAGTTACTGGCAAAGCAGCCTGATAATCTATTTTTTATCGATCTGCTCAGCGATACGTCACTGGCTTTAAATAAGGCTCCTGAAGTTATCGCCCTGCTCTCACAACATTATAAAAAAGCACCGGACAATGCCGTTTACATAATCAATTTAGTGCATGCATTGCAGAGCAATAAGCAGTATGAGGAAGCAGAAAAAATCATTGCCTTATTTATGCGCCAGCATCCCGAGCATATACTGGCTCATCAACTGGCCATTGATCTGTACCGAAAAATGCACAACAAAGCGAAAGAGCACGCCACTAAAGCACAATATTTGGCCCTGCAGGGGCGCTTTAGAGAAGCAAGCCAGGAGATGGGCAGCGCCCTGGCTTACAGCGAGAGCAAACTGGATCAGGCACGCTACAGCGCTAAAATTGAGATCTATAAAAAAGACGATTTGCGTTTGCAGTCATTACAACAGTGAGCAATATGGATTGCAGTAACTAATCGGCTTTACTCTGCTCAGCGCGGAGCATATAGACTCTGGCATGGACGGTTAATAAGCTATCGTTTTCATGCTCGAATTGACGGGCCATTTCGCTGTGTAGCAGCTGCATTGAAAAACGCTCACTGCATAATGACTTAAGGGCAGGATCTATCGCTTGTCGCGCTTCTGGAGAGTGCGCGTCAATATCTTCCAGAGTTAAAAGTAGTAAGCGAGTATCCCGGTTTAGCAGGGCTAACAGCTGCTTAAGATAAATTTCCTGGCTTTCTTCTGGCATAGCGGAAAGTGCCGCCCTGTCAAAGACAGCATCAATCTTACCAATTTGCTGTTTGCTCAGTGCAAAGAAGTCTCCGCACCAGATGCTAATATTACCTGAACACCAGCGTACAAAGTTGCCTATACGCTTTTTTTTAGGCTTTAATCCGTTTTCTTTATAAAACGCCTTTACCGCTATGGGACTCAGTTCAACACCTATCACCTGAAAACCCTGTTCTGCCAACCACAACATATCCAGGCTCTTACCACAAAGCGGTACAAAGACACGCCCCCCAGATAGCGTATTAATGGTTGGCCAAAACCTCGCAAGAAGCGGGTTTACCTGTTGCTCATGAAAGCCATACTGCTGTTCGTCCTGCCAGGTTTTTAACCAAAAAGCAGTATCGCGTATAACAACAGGCTCTGAACTAAATTCTTTTTCTATCAATTGTGTCGACATGTAAGCACTCGTAGCTGGATATCCAATAAACGCGGGTTCACTCTATGGAACGCATGCAAATCGAATTTAAATTAAGGGAAGATCAAATTAGCCTCTTACAGACAGCCGACCTGCGCAGTATAAAAAAGAGTAATAAATAAGCTCAGGAAATTGCTTCCCCAGCCAAACAAGTATGTAAGTTCTTACTAATCTCACTTAGAGTGTATAGCAGATGCATAAGTAAAACGAGAACTATAATATGAAACTATATGGCAGCCTTGCTTTCAGATAACAAGATTCATGCAATTAAATCTGTAGAAAGCGCGGTTGTTATAGCAATATCTTTTATTCCCTGGCTGTAATTGAAAGAGCAGAAATTGCAATGAATCTTTCGCTTAAGATAGCGTGAAGAACGGCAGTGCCAATCCAGAATTGTAATTTGCTACTGCCACAGTGAGGAGCTTATTTTAGGTGTTCGATCACCTTAACCGCCATGCGTCACAATCCACCTTTTCAGTGCCAGGATATCACTTTGATAGTGTGATTTTATTAATTCAATCCAGTCATCGATATTATCCCACCATGCCGGTAGATCCGGTGACTGTATTTTTTGCGCTAACTCCTGAATACGCTTTAAGCCTATCGATCCTGCCGCGCCTTTAATTTTATGCGCTTCGCTAACGATGCCCTGTTTATCTTTGGCAATCAAATTCGACTCAAGTACCTGCAGATAATCCGGCATCATCTGTGCAAATAAAGCAACATTATCCAGCATAGCTGAAGCAGGGATAAAGTCTAACAGCTCACTGAGCATTGGCTCATCAAATAGCTGCTCAGCGCTGCGCTCTGCTTTACAAGGTAAGGGTTCATGAATATTGTCCTGTTTCTCTTCCGGCATAAATAACCTTTTCAGCACTCTGTTCAAGGGCTCCACTGCCAGGGGTTTACCGAGCGCATCATCCATTCCCCGCTCAATAAAGTAGTGCTTATCGGTAAACAGATCTGCAGTCAGCGCGACTATAGGCGGCAAACTATCCGCGTGTATGCGGCGCAGCTCTTTAGTGACTTGGTAGCCATCCATATCGGGTAACTGAATATCCATCAGTATTAATTGATATTGCTTAGCTGCTACTTTTTCCAGAGCCTGCTGGCCGTTTTTAGCACAGTCTACTTTATGCCCGAGCTTTTCCAGCAGAGAGGTTGCCACCAGAATATTAAGCTCGATATCTTCCACCAGTAAAATGGACAATGATAATGATGCCGGCAATACGGTTTTTTCTCTACTGTTATTTCCGGAAAGGTCAACCGGAATAGAAAGTTTAAAAACGCTGCCTCGGCCAAGCTCACTGCTGACCGTCAGCTCCCCGCCCATCGCCTTGACTATTTGTGAAGAAACGGCCAAGCCTATGCCTGTTCCTGTAGCATGGGCATTACTTTCAACCTGATAATACATAGCAAAAATCTTATCCAATTGCTGTACTGGAATGCCGATACCGGTATCCCGGACTTCAAAACACAGCCGAGTTTGCAGATCATCGGTTGACTCACAGAAGCAGCGAATGCCGACAAAACCCTGCTCGGTAAATTTTACGGCATTACTGATCAGATTCCATAACACCTGGCGTAAACGTGTATCATCTGCATCAATATAATCAGGTAAGCCGCTGGTTTGCTGAAAACGCAAGCGCAGCCCTTTCTGCTCGGTCTGCATATATGCCAGGCTCTTCAAATCACTGATAAAATCAGACATATCAATATGCTCAGAGACTAAATTGAGACGCCGGCGATCGAGTTTATCGAGATCCACAATATCGTTAAAAATATTGCCTAAGGTGACGGCGCTCATATGGATGGTTTTAAGGTGTTTAATCTGTTCACTGCTAAGCTGCTCATCCAACAGCATGCGGCTTAAACCGACAATACCGTTTAACGGAGTGCGCAATTCATGGCTGATCGTAGAAATAAAAGTTGTTTTATCGCGACTGGCTTTTTCTAGAAGCTCCTGGCTCTTTTTACGCTCGGTCATATCACGGCCAAAACCAATAGTACCGATGCACTCCTTGCGGGTGTTATATAAAGGCAGCACACGCACTTCAAAATAGGCTTTGCGGCCATTGGGATAATGCAGCCAATGCTCATGAATTTGCTCCTGCAGACTATCCTGAACCCTCAGTTCCTGCTGTACGGTTTGATCAGCATAAGACGCAGGAAAAATGTCAGCAAGCGTTAAACCGATCAACTGCTTTTCTGTTTTACCTGTTAACTGCTCCATGGCCTTATTACAACTGACAAAACGGCCTTCCAAATCACGGTGAAAGAAAAGATCCGAGGAGGTATCTATAAATGAACGCAATAAAATAGCAGATTGTTGCAGTTGTAATTGGCTTTTCTGACGTTCAAGAACCTCTTTTTCCAGTGCGACCGCTTTCTGTTGATCATTTTTTGAAATAACCTGTAATTTACTCAAGCTATGATCAAGACGCTGTCGGGCCTGCTCCAAATCATTAACCACCACGGTCAGAAAATAAACCGCCCAGGGGGTGATCAACAAGCCGAGAATAAAAGAACGGGAAAGGTCGACAATATCCAACGGTTCATTAAAATAATGCGACAGAAACAATTGCAGAACAAAGTCGGCACTAATAATGGCCACGGCCAGGATCAGACTGAAGCGAATTGCCCCCAGTCTGTGCAATAAGGCCACATAATAATGAACCCAGGTTTTAAGATTAAAGATATTCATGAGTGCCTCAAATAATTAACTGTCGTTAGCATACAGGTTTGCACATTTTTCGTTAATAAAAAACTAAAAGAAGATAGTTTGAATCAAGGGTAATTGCTCAAGCCTACCATTAAGACCATCACTATAAAACAAGCCTTGTTATGCAATCACAGCAACATTAATCGGTCAATAATCGAGCAACTCTGTCTATTAACAGTAATCCTTTTCATTTCATGGTTTTTAATTTGTAATAACAGGTCTATAATGCTTCGCCTAAATTATTTATATGCCCAATCATATTTAAGGGAGTTTTTCCTAATGGCCATGCCAGATATCGCAAATAGTTCACAAGCTCAAACAGAAGGTACACTCGAACGAGTTGGTATGAGTAATATCAAGCTACCGCTAATGGTACAAACAGATAATTATTCACCACAGCAGGTCAGTGCCAGTGCAGAAGTATTTGTTAATCTCGGCGATCCTCAGGCTAAAGGCATCCATATGTCGCGCCTCTACTTGCAACTTGATCAGCTTTCAACTGAGTCTGAATTAACACTGGCAACACTGACCACCTTGCTAGAGGGCTTTATTGAGAGTCATGACGATATCAGTCAGCAGGCTTTTGCAAAGTTTTCATTTGATTACAATCTGCGCCGCAAATCATTAATCAGCGAAAAACGCGGCTGGAAAGCTTACCCTGTTATTGTTGTAGGCAAACTTATCAATGGTAAGATTGAGCTTGAACTTCAGGTTAATGTGCCTTACTCATCAACCTGTCCCTGTTCAGCTGCACTGGCCCGCCAGCTGATTCAAAAGCAGTTTACAGAAAAATATGCACAGCAAAGTAAAATTAGCAAAGATGAAATTTTAGCTTGGTTAGGCTCTACACAAGGTATTGTCGCAACACCGCATAGCCAGCGCAGTGTTGTTGAGGTGAAAGTAAAACTCACTCAATGCAACCAGCAGTTCCCTATTGTCGAGCTGATTGACTTAATTGAGAACACTCTGCAAACCCCGGTGCAGGCAGCAGTTAAACGTGAAGATGAACAAGAGTTTGCCCGCTTAAATGGTCAAAACCTGATGTTCTGTGAAGATGCTGCACGCCATTTACAACATGCACTTAACCAGCAGGGTAAATTTACAGACTTCTGGCTGCGTGTTAACCATTATGAAAGCTTACATGCTCATGATGCGGTTGCCGTTGCCACTAAAGGCATTGCTAACGGCTATTCAGCTTAGCACCCGCAAGGGCAGCTGCTGCGCAGCTGCCTTATCCACCTTCAGCGCTCTTTATTAATAAACGCAGATTTGATCGCGACCGCTTTTTTTTGCTTCGTACATCGCGCTATCCGCTTCAGCAAAGAGCATGGCCATGGTTGTTAAATCACTGGCGAGGATACTGGATAAGCCCATACTCATAGTAATACTTGTATTGACCGAAGAATGAAGATGCTCAATGTTGGCCTCGGCCACTGCCTCGCGCAGCATCTCAACCGCTTTCAGCGCTTTGGTGGCATTTTCGCCTTTGATCAGAACAACAAACTCCTCGCCGCCATAACGCGCGACAAAACAGCCCAATTTTTCGCAGGTACGGTATAAGGCTTGTGCGACTTCAAGTAAAACTTCATCCCCTTTTTGATGACCGTAATTATCATTGTAAGCCTTAAAAAAATCGATATCGCACATCACTAATGACAACAGCTCCTGCTCCTCACAGGCTTCCTGCCAAAGCTTGTTAAGCTGCAGATCAAAGGCTCGTCGATTAGCAATGCCGGTTAATGGGTCACGAAGCATTTTCAGCTCAAAATCCGATGCTTCTGAGCTTAACTTTTCCTCCGTCTGCTTACGTAAAGTGATATCACGGGCCATAATAACAATCCCCTGATAATTACTTTCAGTATCCTTAAAAGGTGTTTTACACACCTCATACCAAACTTTTCGACCTTCAAAGAAGACCAACTCATCAAATATCAGCGCCTCTCCTGATTCAATCACTTCCTGATTTTGACGCTCAGCCCAGCTACTGCGATCCGAGGATAAAAGCTCACTTTGTAATTTGCCGATAATATTCTCCGGATCGGAGCCCATTAATACAGCAAAGGCATTATTTGCACCAATCACCCGCCCTTCCTGATCTAATAAACCGATAGGATCGATACTTGCTTCAAAAACGGTACTTAATAATAAATTTTGCTTGGACAGGGCTATTTCTGTTTTCTTACGCTGGACACTCTGATCTTCGAGCTCCTTATTTAAGTTGTGCAGATCCGTGACATCATTTTCGATACTTAAAAGCGCAAAGACACTCCCCTTATCATTATATAAAGGCAGTTTAATCGTATTTATTAAGCGTAAGGCTTTGTTTTTTAGCGGCTGCCACTCTTGGGTATTAAATGTCTCCCCCGTCCAGACAGCAAGCTCCTGCTGTTTTTGTTTATCGACAAGGTCGACGGGTAATAAATCACAAAGGCGTCGTCCCGTAGCTTGAGTAACTGTCGTCTTATTGGCTTTGGCCCATGCCTCATTACAGCCGATAAGGGTTCCCTTGGGGGATTTAAAAGCAATCTGCTCAGGAATAGAATCCAGTACATTGCGTAATAATGCGCGCTCTTCGGTTAGCTTCTGCTCTGCTCGTAATAATGCATTGACATCTTTTAAAAAACACAGCCAGGCCGTTTTGCGTTTGTAATGAACTCTTTTTGCTGATATTTCAATATCATGAAAGCTATTATCAACTAATAAGCGGATCCGCTCAGATTCTATTGCCACTTTATGCGTCGCTTTATTGATAAAGCGGGACAATAAAATCTGATTTTCAGGCTCATCAAAAAGGTAGTGCTTATTGCTTTCTTTTACCGAAAATAGCGATTTAACTTCATCATTAAGATAATAAATAATGCTGCCGTCTAAGGATAAAATAACCAGCGGATAAGGAGAGTAATCTAGAATGTTTTTAAACTGGTGATCATTTTTACGCCTTGAGCGATTAAAGATAAATAACACAACAACAAATAGCGCAATAAGCAAGAGCTTGCTGCGCATTCCTGAGGAAAGGCCCCAGATAGAATTGCTGCTTTTTTCTATCGCCAGCGCAATTGCACTGCCCATATTTTCCAGTTGATTTCCCCAGTCAACCCAGGCTAAGACGACTTTTTGCTGGTCAAGGGCATACCCGGATAATACATTATCAGTATTGCTTAATAGCTTTTCAGCAAACAATAAAGACAAAAAATGATTTAACAGATTTAATTTTTTTTGTTCCCCTTCAAACAGAACCAACGCATCGATCTGCCCATTATAAGCAGCCATCAACAGCTCTAATAAACCGGAGTATTCTTTATAACTGATATTGTCTGCTGTAGAAAAAAGCGGTAACTGCTGTGCTTGTGCGAATAAGCCACCGACAGTGATGGCTGATTTATTGTCAATAAGTGCTGAGTTAATTGTATTTTCAGCTGAGGAAAAATAATAAAAGCGGCTGTTAATTGTAAATAAAGCCTGCTGCCTGACATTATTTAACAACGCAGAATCGAGTTGCAAGCCACTATAAACGGCAGGCTGATTAGCCCTTTCAAGCAGTCCCTGATTGTGCCGCTGCAAATAAGGGTAATATTTAACCGGAATGCCCGTTAACTGCGACCACTTCTGCCAATAATCGACCAGCAACCCCTGCGCATTGTGCCTGGCATCAAAAGCCGAATAAGGGGCATTGTGCTCAAGGTAAACATTAATTTGAGCCGGTCGTGTAGATTCATTTAAGGCGCCCTGCGCAGAAATAACGACAAACAATAAAAACAAGGAAAAAAGTCTGAGCATAATAATATCTGCTTAAAATAATCCATAATGCTTTTATTTTAACGCTTTCACTCCTTAATAGATAATTAATAGATATTTTTGATAGATTGAACATGGCTGCCTTCACAGTTTACTCTTTTCTTGTGCCGTTCAGGAAGGCTTTAAAGCCGTTCCCTGCCCGCCTAACTGCTGCAGCAATTTACCCATTCTATTTTGTACCGGCCAGCGTTTTTCACACCACATTGGCGACAGCAGCTCTTCAACTTTCGCTGTTGCTGATATGCGGTGAAAAACAATATTTCGCGGCGTGTGACGAATTAAAGCAACGGCAGCCTGACTATACTCCTCCAGCGACAGGGTCGATAAACGTCCGGCTCGCCAGGATTTTTCCATCACTGCACCGCGAACAATATGCAGAGGGTGTAATTTCAAGCCATCGACACCTGTAGCAATCACCTGCTGTAGCGTATGCTGATAGTCTGACGGCGTTTCTTTGGGCAAGCCTAATATCAGATGAGTGCAGACTTTGATGCCGAGTGCTCGAGCCTTAATGCACACAGCACGATACTCTGCAAAACCATGGCCGCGATTGATGCGCTTCAGGGTTTTATCGCTGCTCGACTGCAAGCCTAACTCCAGCCACACTTCATAGCCGCGCAGCAGATAGCTGCTCAGTAAATTCAGTACCTCATCGGACACACAATCCGGACGCGTACCGACGCAGATACCGACAATATTATGATCAGCGGTAGCCTGCTGATAAAGTGCGGCTAATTGCTCAATTTCCGCATAAGTGCTGGTGTAAGCCTGAAAATAAGCAAGGTATTTCCTGGCTTTATGTGAAACCTCCTGAGCACGAAGCGAAAGCTGATTTTTTATGCTCTGCTGCGCCTGCGTCTCATCAGCAAAAGCCGCAACATTGCAAAAAGTACAACCTCCTCTGCCCAGAGTGCCGTCTCTATTGGGGCAACTGAAATTGCCATGCAGCGTCAGCTTATGGACTTTTTCTCCATAACGTTTTTTTAAATCCGCACCGAGTGTATTGACATAATCTGTTAGTTGCATTTTTATTTCCAAATAAAAAGGTCACTATAGAGTGACCTTAAAGGGGCTGATGGCCCTGCCTGGTGATGCTTGCCTAGCGTGCTTCACGCGGAACTAAAAGGCAAAGGTAAAATCAGCCCACACTTCTTCATCATTATTAAAGTGCGCCGCGACAGCAACCTGTTCGGCCAATTGGTAACCGGCATCCACCGTGGCATCCAAATCTTTAATATCCAGCCCTCTTAAGGCATAACTATAGTTTGGAGTAACACCAACCCAGAAATTACGATTGACGCTATAACGTACAGGAACATCGAGCTCGATAAAGGTGGTGCTCGGTATTGAATCGCCCCACATTATGCCTAAGTTCATCGCTGGATACACTTTAAAGCTTCTATTTTCCAGAATCAGCTTCTTAACAACACCAGCTGACGCTTTATTATAGGAATCATGATCATACTCAGGCTTATCATAGACATCACTCCAGGTGGTCTTTAAGGAGAAACCTGTACTATTACCAGTGTTCAATGCAAAATAATCGATATTGTAATAATCCAGATCGTGCATGGCTGCAACGCTCAGCTTCTGCTTGAACTGTCCACCTAAATAGCCACCTAAGGCAGCATAAATATCAACTCCTTCAGTGCCTCCCGCTAAACCTACTTTTGAGTAAACCGCAGTCGGATCGCTAAAATCGACCCAACTACCGTATTGCTCAGCGCCAGCCTGCACGGCAAAAGCTGATAATAATACCGCCGCAAGGGGTTTAACCTTTGTAAATTTAAACATTATAAACCTCTATCTTATTTCCAGATAAACAGATTAAATAAACGTTTACCGCGTTTAATTAACGTATATTTGCCATATAAGGCATCTGATTTTTGTAACACAAGTTCACTATCCGTTTGCTTTTCACCATTGATGCTGACGGCACCATTTTTGCTAAATTCACGGGCCATCTTATTTGATTTGGCCAGTTCACAACTGGTCAGTAGTTCCACTAAAGATTTTTGCTCTGCTTTCACTTCTGTGGTCGGTAGACCATCCTGCGCCAATTGCGCCAGATCCGACTCACTTAATGTGCTTAAATCACCTGAGAAGAGCGCCTCGGTAATACGCTCAGCTGAAGCTAACGCTTCTTCACCGTGTACCAGACGCGTCACTTCCTGTGCCAGGATTTTCTGACCTTCAGGGCGACCTTGAATGGTTTTATCTTTTTCTTCGATTGCAGCAATTTCTTCAATCGATAGGAAGGTAAAGTAACGCAGGAATTTATAAACATCGGCATCTAGTGTGGTGATCCAGAACTGGAAAAACGCATAGGGCGAGGTTTTAGACGGATCCAACCAAATCGTGCCTGATTCTGTTTTACCAAATTTACTGCCGTCCGCTTTCGTTACCAAAGGCAGGGTCAAACCAAACACTTTCTCTTTATTCATGCGCCGGGTCAGTTCGATCCCCCCGGTGATATTACCCCACTGATCCGAGCCGCCAATCTGCAGTGAACAGCCGGTCGCTTTGTTTAGCGCCGCAAAATCATAGGACTGCAGTAACATGTAACTAAACTCAGTAAATGAAATACCAGAGCCTTCACGTTCAATACGCTGCCTTACCGACTCTTTTTGAATCATGGCATTAACACTGAAGTGTTTACCAACATCCCTTAAAAAAGAGATACTGTCCATTGAACCAATCCAGTCAAGGTTATTAACCACTTCAGCGGAGTTTTCCTGGTCGCCAAATTCAATAAAAGCACTGACCTGTTTTTTTATTTTACCTACCCAGTTTTCAACAACATCATCAGTATTTAACTTACGCTCATTGGCTTTGAAACTCGGATCGCCAATTAAACCTGTCGCGCCGCCAACCAGAGCTAAGGGTTTATGGCCTGCAAGTTGAAAACGTTTTAAAGTCAATAGCGGAACTAAACTACCAATATGTAAACTATCCGCAGTCGGATCAAAACCACAATACAGTGTTTGGCAGCCACTTGATAAATGTTCATGTAACTCTTCTTCAGCTGTTGTCTGCGCAACTAAACCACGCGCTTTTAAATCTTCAAGTAAGGCATTCATTATGTTTAGATTCCTGATCTTTATTGAAATAATTTTAACTGCACAGGATTTTACACAGTTCGGACAAACAAAAAAACCGTAGAGTGAAGATCTGGCAAAGATTATGTTAGCATTACGCTTTTATTGATAGATCAGAGAGCACAACAAATGAAAATAGGCATTATCGGGGCTATGGATGAAGAAGTTCGTATCCTAAAAGAAAAAATGAGTAACGTAGAAAAAAACGTTATTGCAGGATGTGAATTTTACCAGGGTGAGCTAAACGGCAAACAGGTCATTTTAACCAAATCCGGTATAGGTAAAGTTGCTGCAGCCGTGGCGACTACGCTGTTATTAGAGAAATTCCAACCAGATACCATTATTAATACCGGCTCTGCTGGCGGTTATGATCGTTCACTCAATGTCGGCGACCTTGTGATCTCAACTGAAGTCCGCTTTCATGATGTCGATTTAACCGTATTTGGCTATGAAATCGGACAGATGGCACAATTACCGCCCGCCTTTAGCGCCAATGAAAAGCTGATCAATATTGCCGAGCAGGCTGCGCAGTCGCTTGCCTCACTAAACACCATTAAAGGCCTGATCTGTACCGGTGATATTTTTATGTCCGATCCTAAAAAAGCAGAAATCGCCCGTCATAATTTCCCGGAAATGGCCGCTTGTGAAATGGAAGCCGCGGCGATTGCCCAAGTCTGTTATCAGTTTAAGGTACCCTTTGTGATCATTCGCTCTTTATCCGATATTGCCGGTAAAACCTCAGAGATATCCTTTGAGCAATACCTGCCGACCGCAGCAAAAAATGCTTCTATACTGGTTGAAGCTATTGTAAATAAACTTGACCAATAGCATTCGCATCAATAGCGGAGCTGTTTATTGGAGCCATGGTTTATTAAGCGGAATGATATAACGATTAAGCTTCCAGAAGCACAAAAAAAGCCCCTGACTTGCAGGCAAATCAGGGGCTTAACGTTTTCAGCTCGGTATAAGAGCCAAGCTTAAATTATTTAATTTCTAATAATTCAACTTCAAATACTAATACAGCATGAGGAGGAATGGCTGCACCCGCACCACGTTCACCGTATGCAAGGTTTGCTGGTACAGTCAGTTTGTATTTAGAGCCCACAGTCATCAGCTGTAGCGCTTCAGTCCAACCGGCAATCACACCACCTACTGGGAATTCAGCTGGCTGACCACGTTCAACAGAGCTGTCGAATACTTTACCGTCGATTAAAGAACCGTGGTAATGAACGCTAACAGTTGATTCAGCCGTTGGTTTTGCACCTTCACCTTCACTGATAACTTCATACTGAAGACCGGATTCAGTCACAACTACACCTTCTTTTTGCGCATTTTCAGCAAGGTATGCTTCACCTGCGGCGCCTAATACCTTGGCCTGTTCAGCAGCAGCTGCCTGCATACGCTCAGAAATAACCTGAAAAGCGGCTTGTAAGTCTGCATGAGCAACCTTGCTTTCAACGCCAGTAAATGCATCTGCGATACCTTGAGATACTGCAGCAATCTCCAGACCTTCAAAAGGGTTGGCAGCAAGTTGCTCACCCATTTGCAGACCGATACCGTAACTTGCTTGCTGTTCTTGTGTGCTTAGTTGTAATTCAGACATATTTTCTCTCTATTGTAAATGAAAGGAGTTTCACAAAGGAAACTCCACTACCTAAAGTGTTTAGGTATGTATAAACGATTCATTATTATATGGGGGGAGTCACTCAGTTTTAAAGGGCAAAATAGAAAATATTCGCAGAAATATTTATTCTTGAGTTATTTTAGAGATTCAACTTAGTTATTAGCGGAAAACAAAAAGCCACCCTGGGTGGCTTTTTAATTACAAAGTCAGCGCTATTTTTTAGCTGCTTAAATCACCAAAAAAGGCTTTTACAGTGTCTAAAAAACCTTCTGATTTCGGTTTATGCTTTTTAGAACTTGACGAACATAACGCATCAAACTCTTTTAATAGCTCACGCTGCTTACTTGACAGTTTCACCGGTGTCTCAACAATCACCTTACACATCAGATCACCTGTTGTCTGACTGCGCACCGACTTAATACCTTTATTACGCATACGGTACATACGTCCGGTTTGTGTTTCCGGTGAAATTTTAAGTTTTACACGACCATCAAGTGTCGGTACTTCTATTTCCCCGCCTAAAGCGGCTTCCGTGAAACTAATAGGTACTTCGCAATACAGATTATCGCCATCCCGTACAAAGACTTCATGCTCACGCACATGCATCTGCACATACAGATCACCTGCCGGTGCGCCGCGCTCTCCGGCTTCGCCTTCTCCGCTTAAGCGAATACGATCGCCTGTATCAACCCCTGGCGGAATTTTAACGGATAGTGTTTTACTGCGCTCATAACGGCCTTCACCATGACATTTGGAGCATGGGTCGGTAATGATTTTACCCTTACCGCGACAGGTCGGACAGGTTTGGTTAACCGCAAAGAAGCCCTGGCGCATCTGTACCTGGCCCTGGCCATGGCAAGTTCCACAGGTTTTAACATCGGAACCTTTTTTAGCACCGCTGCCATTACATTGTTCACAATGTACAAGCGTTGGTACTTGAATCTCTTTGGTAATACCTTTTACCGCTTCTTCCAGCGTCAATTCCATATTGTAGCGAAGATCTGCGCCTTGTTGCGGACGTTGTGGCCCACCACGTCGCCCACCACCAAAAATATCACCAAAAATATCACCGAACTGGTCACCAAAATCACCTTGACCAAATCCGCCACCGCCATAGCTTTGATTAACACCTTCATGCCCATATTGATCATAAGCGGCTTTCTTCTGCGGATCACTTAAAATTTCGTAGGCTTCTTTTACTTCCTTGAATTTCTCTTCAAGCGCACTATCACTTTTAGTACGATCCGGATGATATTTCATCGCCAAGCGTTTATAAGCTTTCTTTACTTCTTTTTCTGTTGCGCTGCGATCTACGCCGAGCACCTCATAACAATCACGTTTTGACATTTTTCACTTCTCAGCATTGCTGTTGACAACCAAACTAAGTGGCTATGTTTAAAGCAAACATGCGGATTATGGACATCCCCATAACCCGCATTATTGACTCACAAAGACTAATTCATTGAAATTTAAATAATTTCTAAATTATTTTTTATCGTCTTTTACTTCTTCAAACTCAGCATCAACGATATCGTCATCTTGCTTATTTTTACCTTGAGATTGCTCAGCACCACCGGCTTGTTCCGCTTGTGCTTTTTGTTGAGCAATTTCCATTAGTTTTTGCGATGCTTCTGCAAGTGCCGTTGTTTTGGCTTCGATGGCGTCTTTATCTTCACCTTTTGCTGCGCTTTCTAACTCTTTCACAGCGGCTTCGATTTTTTCTTTCTCATCACTTGCTAATGCATCACCGGCTTCTTCAACTTGTTTGCATGTCGCATGAACCATGGCATCAGCCTGGTTGCGCGCCTTAACTAGCTCTTCAAACTTCTTATCGGCTTCAGCATTGGCTTCGGCATCGTTAACCATTTTTTCGATCTCTTCATCAGAAAGACCTGAGCTCGATTTAATGGTGATTTTCTGCTCTTTCTGAGTATCTTTATCTTTCGCTGATACATGCAGAATACCATCGGCATCCATATCAAAGGTCACCTCGATTTGTGGAATACCACGTGCTGCCGGACGAATACCTTCAAGATTGAACTGGCCTAGTGATTTATTATCCGCGGCACGTTTACGCTCACCTTGTAAAATATGAATCGTTACTGCGCTTTGGTTATCTTCAGCGGTTGAGAATGTTTGTGACTGTTTTGTCGGGATCGTGGTGTTTTTATCGATAACTTTTGTTAACACACCGCCCATTGTCTCAATACCTAATGATAATGGCGTAACGTCTAATAACAGAACATCTGTCTTATCACCAGCCAGTACCGCACCTTGAATTGCCGCGCCCATTGCTACCGCTTCATCAGGGTTAACGTCTTTACGCGCTTCTTTACCGAAGAACTCAGCAACTGTTTTTTGTACTAGCGGCATACGTGTTTGACCACCCACCAGAATAACGTCATCAATTTCGCCAACGCTCAGATCCGCATCTTTCAGTGCAATACGTAGCGGCTCAAGTGTCGCTTTAACCATATCTTCAACAAGCGATTCAAGTTTTGAACGTGTTACTTTGATATTTAAATGCTTAGGACCTGTCGCATCCGCAGTGATGTACGGCAGGTTAATATCTGTTTGTTGTGCACTTGACAGTTCAATTTTTGCTTTCTCTGCAGCTTCTTTAACACGCTGCATTGCTAGCGGATCGCTAGTCAGATCAAAACCTTGGTCGGCTTTAAATTCTTTAACTAAGTAGTTAATCAGACGGTTATCAAAGTCTTCACCACCCAAGTGGGTATCACCATTTGTCGATAATACCTCAAAAGTTTTCTCGCCATCTACATCATCGATTTCGATAATTGAGATATCAAATGTACCACCACCTAAATCGAATACCGCAATCACTCTGTCACCTTTGACAGTGTTCACGCCGTAAGCAAATGCAGCTGCAGTCGGTTCATTGATAATACGTTTAACATCAAGACCGGCAATACGGCCCGCATCTTTAGTTGCCTGACGTTGTGAGTCATTAAAGTATGCAGGTACAGTGATTACCGCGCCAGAAACTTTTTCACCTAAATACTCTTCTGCTGTTTTTTTCATTTTTTTAAGAACTTCAGCAGAGATTTGCGGCGGCGCCATTTTGTTGCCCTGCGCTTCAACCCATGCATCACCATTATCCGCTTTGATAATGTTGTAAGGCATGATTTTAATATCACGCTGTACTTCTTCATCTTCATAACGACGACCAATTAAACGCTTGATTGCAAAAAGCGTATTTTTTGGATTTGTTACTGATTGACGTTTTGCCGGTTGACCTACTAAGGTTTCACCATCTGTATAAGCAATAATTGAAGGAGTGGTACGTTCACCTTCTGCATTTTCAATGATTTTAGCAACGTCACCATCAAGTACAGAAACACATGAATTTGTTGTACCTAAATCAATACCAATTATTTTACCCATTTGACTTTACTCCAAACTTATTAATATACGTTTTATTTTGTAAGCCGACTATTCGTAAATAGTGATAAGCCGCTTCGATACTTTCATATATGAGGGGCAATTTTTAACTTTCAAGGCTTATTTATAAAAAACTTTAAAAAATATGAACAAAGACAGCGCAGTGCCTTTGTCTTGCTAAGCGCTTATTCCGGCGCTTTAGAAACCATCACCATGGCCGGACGAATTAAACGGCCATTTAACTCATAGCCTTTCTGCATAACTGCAATCACCTGATTAGCAGGCACACCTTCAACGGCCTGCATACTCATCGCCTGATGTTTTTCCGGATCAAAGGCTTCATCTTTTGGATCAATCGCCTTTAAACCAAACTTCTCGACCGTAGAAAGCATCGATTTCAGTGTTAATTCAACACCTTCAATCATAGGTTTAAGCGCTTCATCTTCCTGATCGGCATGACTGATTGCCAGTTCCATGCTGTCAATGACCGGAAGTAACCCTTCAGCAAACTTATCAAGTGCAAATTTATGTGCTTTTTCAATATCCTGTGCAGCACGACGGCGAACATTTTCCATCTCCGCTTTAGCACGGATAACAGAGTCCTGCTGCTCTTTGATTTTTTGCTCAGCAAGTTTCAGCTTTTTGTCTAGTTCTGCAACGATATCCTGCTCCGTTGATGCCTCTGCTGTTTCTTCAGTTTCAACTTCGGCCTGTTTATTATCAGCTTGTGGCTGTTCATTTTCCGGCTGCGTATTTTCAACCTGCTCTTCCGGTGTTACTTTTTGCTCTTCACTCATCGATTAAATCCTACATTGTGTTCAATTAAGTTAACCCCCTTATTATGGGGACTGCAGTATGAGTTTCAAGGCTGTGAGATAAATATGATTAAATTCTTTTGCGCGCTTAAATTTAAGCAAACAGGTATTATCAAAGCAAAAAATCAGGTTATACTCAAAATTTCTTAAATATCATAACTACAGGTGCTTTATGTGCGACCTAGACTCCGAGCTGAGCGAATTTAAAACTATCGGCTTAATCGGCAAGCCTCAACACCCAGAAGCCCAGCAAACGCTGCTGGCTTTATACGCCTTTCTTAAAAAGAAAGGGTTAAAACTCATTGTTGATCAGCGCATTGCTGATGATCTGCAGATTAAAAACCTTGATTGCGCTGATGTCGTGGGCATCGGTCAGTCATGTGACTTAGCGATTGTTGTCGGCGGTGACGGCTATATGCTTGGTGCCGCACGGGTTTTAGCACGCTTTGATATTTCTGTAATAGGGGTCAACCGCGGTAATTTAGGCTTTTTAACCGACCTCGATCCCGATGATTTTGAGCAGCCGCTCAGCCAGGTATTACAAGGACATTACCAAACAGAAAAGCGCTTTCTGCTTGAAGCACAAGTACATAGTCACGGGCATATGAAAAGCAGCAATACCGCCGTCAATGAAGCGGTATTACACCCGGATAAAATTGCCCATATGATTGAATTTGAAGTTTATGTCAACGATAACTTTATGCTCAATCAACGTGCCGACGGTTTAATTATCTCAACACCGACAGGCTCAACCGCTTATTCTCTGTCTGGCGGCGGTCCTATCTTAACGCCCAACCTGGATGCTATCAGCCTGCTACCTATGTTTCCGCACACTTTAAACAGTCGTCCAATCGTCCTGGATGCGGCCAGCTGTGTGCGTCTGAAAATTTCAGAAAAAAATATTACCGAGATGCAGATCAGTTGTGACAGTCACGTTAATTTATCGGTATTACCCGGTGATGAGGTGATCATCAAAAAAACGCAGCATCAGTTAAAATTAGTGCACCCGAAAAATTATAACTATTTTCATGTTCTGCAGAACAAACTGGGCTGGGGTAATAAACTCTTTTAGCTGTTTTATCCGTTGCTCAAAGTGAAAATGAGATTGATAAGAATAGATACGACAGCGAAACTTCTGCAGCTGAGATTAAAGCAGTTGAAGCACAATATTTAAAAATAAAAACCGCTGCGTTGACAGCGGCTTTTTTATTCTTTTTAATAATGAACTGCCAGCCAGATAGTCTCTCTGTCCTCAGCCGTCCAGCTGACTCTATGCTGCTGGTGCGCCTTGATATTGAGATAATCGCCTTCCTTTAAAGATAAAGAAGAATGGTCAGCAAACTCGATAATGGCCGCCCCTTTTAACACCAGCACCCACTCATTCTGTTCCTGATCATACCAACCATTATCAGGGGAACGCTGCCCCTTGGATATAATCCGCTCGATTTTAACTTGGTGATTGTCGACCAGCTTTTCAAATACCTCTGCGCTTAAATCATCGGGAATAGCTGCGAAAATATTTTTCATTGCTGCACTCTCGCTCTTGAAAAAATTGCTAAGCGCGATAACTCAGCTGTTAAAAGGTAAAGGCTAAATCCGCAGAAAGCGCAAACTGTTGCTCTCCGGCATAAGATCCGCCCAGATTCACACTCATAACAGCAAGTGGGCTAATACCGATACCGGCCGTGATCGCGTTATCCATAGTATTCTGCAAGTCTATCTCATACCCTGCACGTAACTGCGCCCAACGCCAGGCATCCGCTTCCAGACCAAAGCGTATAAACTGAGTATTATCATTGAGGTTTTTAAAACGGCTTTGCTCAGTTAAATCGGCATCCATAGTGGCCATAAAAACATCGCCGGTATAAGCAATCGCCACCGTGACTTGCGTATTTAATTGATAGCTATCCGTGATAACACTGCTCCTTGTCGCTATTTCCTGTGCGAACAGATCTTTCACGGCTAATCCTGCACGAAAGTTATCCTTATACCAGATCACCCCTAAATCCAAGTTAAGCGCATTTTCTGTATTTTTATTTTCATCGTACTCATCAATATCAAAATCAGCCACACTGACACCTTGCGCATAGGTTTGCATTTGCTGGTATTTAGGGCTGATGCCGAAGGAAATTTTTTCATTCAAAAGCACGACTTCTTTGGCTAAAGCTAAACCTATTTCAGTATAAGTGAAGGCAACCATATTGATTTCCGAGTTTATATAATCATTCTCTTCGATCTCTGTATCAGCCACAATTTCCGCATAACCGCGGGCAAATAAATTCGAGGCAACTGTTTTGTTCGGCAATGCCACCGCCAGGCTCATTCCAGCACTTGCAGCCAAAAGGTCGTTGTCGTCCAGCTGATCCAGATAAGCGTTGATGACTTCAAGTTGCGTATCTAAATTGGAACTCTCATAAGATTCAATGGATGCCTGCAAATCATCAATAGTGCTTAAGCTATCATCTTTATCATTGACAGCAACAGCGACAGCAGGAAGAAGAAAAGCAAAATCGTCATTACTTGTAAAGTTAGCAACCAGTGCCGGGTTGTAAAATGGAGCCAGCAGATAATTGGCAGAAGCAACACCGGTATTGCCCATGCCCTGGCTTCGCGCATCAATAGCCAGGCCGGCCGCATTGGCTCGAGGAAGCAATAATATAGCGCTAGTACTTAAGCCCAACAGTATTTTTTTATTCATATCTAAGTTCCTTTACGCATAAATGTTAATGAAGCCGACTCACTTTTTTATTGTAGACGTCTTTTTCTTATCTTTTGTTTACATAAAACATATAACTTTAAACTCAACTAAGACAATAATTATAAAGCAGATTATGTTAAGGTTTTTATTTTGACTGAATGGGATTTGCCAGCATGATAAAACATTTCATTTTCACACTACTGACGCTGCTGATTTCTTTTTCTTCTGCTGCGCAGGAAAGCTACTCCGACAGTGATATTCTCGATCGCCCGCTAGTCGAACGTTATATACTCGATGAATTAAAAGCGCTTCGCCAGGATCAGCAGGATTTAGAAAAAAGAATGACGATTCAGATCACCGACCGGGAGCTGGACGTTGCCGATAAATCCCTAAACTACGCTAACGTTACCGTGACCTACTTTTTCTATATTATTGCCGGCGTAGCTTCCCTGGTCGCTTTGATTGGCTGGCAGTCTCTAAAAGATATTAAGCATAATACCAAAGAGATGGCAGACCAACGTTTAGATAAAATTACCAAAGAGTATGAGAAAAAATTCTTATTATTAGAGCGCGATCTGAAACGCAAAACACGCATTATTTCAGAGAACAATCGGGAAATAGAAATTATTAATGAAGTGCATAACTTATGGCTTAGGGCACAAAATGCTCAGACAGCAGAGCAGAAAATTGAAATCTGTGATGAGATTTTAAAAATTCGACCTGGTGACCTGGAAGCTTTAACTTATAAGGCGGATGCGGCCATGGAAATTAACGAATACCACTGGGCAATGAGTCTCTGTAACCGGGTACTGGAAGTGGATGATACAAATGCCCATGCGCTTTATCAGCGTGCCTGCTCCTTTGCACAGTTAGGCGCAGAAGAGCAGGCCATTTATGACTTAGAGCAATCTATTAAAGCCAGTACATCGATTCGTGAACTGGCCGCTGAAGAATCAGATTTTGAGCAGCTTAAGGGCAGTCCGCAATTTGAGAGTCTGATGGCAGCCACTGATTGAATGTAAGCTTAATCAATAACAACGGCTGTGCCGCTGGCAGAAACCATAAGCATGCCGTTGTTTTGCCCCAAAACCTCATAATCGATATCCACACCGATAACGGCATTGGCCCCTAAATCGCGCGCTTTTTGCTGCAGCTCTTCCAGGGCTATTTCTCGCGCATTTTGCAGTTCGCGCTCATAAGTTGCGGAACGCCCGCCGACCAGATCACGAATACCGGCAAACAGATCTTTAAATACATTGGCGCCAAGAATAGCTTCACCGGCAATCACTCCTTTGTAAGCTGAAATCTTTTTTCCTTCTATTGTCGGCGTGGTAGTAACAATCATAGCATCATCCTTATTTGTGAGTTATCGGCAACCATGATCTTAGTTTAACAATGCTTTTATGTTTAATTTTTTCTGTCGCCAGGAAAAATTAAATGCCTGAGAAGGACTTTTCACGGTTTTGCCAAGCTCGAACAGCGCGCAAGTTGATAGCAGGCTGGATAACGATATGCTTCACCGTTTCTTTGCAATTTCCATTGAGCGGCAGATAGTTATTGCTGCTCAAGATAGCGCTGCGGGTGATCGGTGATCATTAAATCCACTCCCCAATGCCAATGGTCACGTACCTCATCAGGATCATTGGCCGTATAACAGATTAGCCGGTAGCCGGACTGCTTCACCTGCATCGCCTGCTGTTCACTGAGCGCCCGGTAGTGGCAATGGGCGCTATAAGCCTCGATGGCCTGCAGCTTTACCTGCCAGTCATCAGCGAGCGCTTCCCAAAGTTGTCCGCGGCGTACTTCAGGAAGGCGCTTTTTAATCTCCAGCATAGCCTGGTGATCAAAGCTGGAAATAAGCAATTGCCGGACAGGAAATTGCGACTCTTCGATAACGCTCGCCACTTGCTCGCATAGCAGCTGTATGTCGTCACCGGCATGGATCTTCAACTCCAAATTAATTTGCAGCTGCAGTGATTGACAGACAGTCAAGACCTGACTCAAACTAGGCATGCGCTGATCGGCAAATGCTTCATCAAACCAGCTGCCGACATCGAGTTGCTGCAGTTCCGATAAATAAAGATCGGCAACAGCGCCATGACCATTAGAGCAACGGTTAACCGTCCGGTCATGGACAATAACCGGAATACCGTCGGCACTGAGTTGAGTATCAATCTCAATCCATGACAAGCCTAGCTCGGCGGCTTTATAGATTCCAGCCAGGGTATTTTCAGGCGCTAGACTGGGCACGCCTCGGTGAGCAGCAATACGTGTTTTCATCAAAATGTTCACAATAAAAGAGGATTCAGGTTTGTTTTTGCTAGCGAGTTTTTTATAAGGGCAAAGGTAAAGGCTGATTGTTACATTTATATTACCGAGCTAAAATAATCCCGGACTTTGCTTTCGATAAGGATAAGAGGGTCAACAAATCACAACAAAAGCGCCGGTAAACTTTACTGTTAATAAACACAGTGTATACTGTATGTGCATCCACTTTCTGCATTTTGCATAACTTGGGTATAAAACTAGTGTTTATTAATCTCTTTTAGGTGTGAAGATTATGCTTACTCAATTAACCGTTCAAAACTTTGCTATTGTCCAATTTTTAGAATTAGAGCTCCATCACGGAATGACCACCATTACAGGGGAAACGGGCGCCGGAAAATCCATTGCCATTGATGCGCTTGGTTTATGCTTAGGTGAGCGGGCTGATGCCAATATGGTGCGGATGGGTACGGAAAAAGCAGAAGTCAACGCACGCTTTAACTTAAATGACACGCCGCATGCCTCGGCCTGGCTTAAAAACAATGATCTTGAAAATAACAGCAGCGATGATGGGGAATGCCTGCTGCGCCGCACCATCAGCAAAGAGGGCCGTTCACGCGCCTATATTAACGGCACGCCTGTTTCGCTGTCACAGCTAAAAAGCCTCGGCCAGTTACTGGTTAATATTCATGGCCAGCATGCTCATCAAAGCCTGTTAAAAAATGATATTCAACTCTCTGTGATTGACGAATATGCCAACCATCATGATTTACTGCAAAAAGTAAAAGACAGCTACCAGGGGTGGTTTTTCTTAAATAAACAGCTAAAACAACAGCTGCTTGCCATACAGGAAAAACAGGCACGCAAACAGTTGCTGGAATATCAGATAGAAGAGCTCGAGGAGTTCGCATTAGCTGAAGATGAGTTTCAGAGCATTGAACAGGAGCACAAGCGGTTAGCCAATAGTGGCGTTTTGCTGGAAGCCTGTCAGATTAGTCTCAACCAGCTCAATGAAGGTGAAGAAGTAGACTCGCTCAGTTTACTGCGCAAAAGTATCTCCCTGCTTGAACCGCAAATGGATAATGATCCGGCATTAACCAGCATCGTTTCCAACCTGCAGGAAGCAGTTATTCAAATCGAAGAAGCAAGCTACGAGCTGCGCCATTTCAGCGATAATCTAGAGCTTGATCCGGAGCAGTTCCAGCAGTTGGAAAACCGTATGAGCGCGATATTGTCGCTGGCACGCAAGCATCAGGTGCAACCGGAATTACTGTATAGCTTTCAGCAAAAGTTAAGTAAAGAATATAAACAATTAAATAACACTGAGCTGCAGATAGAGCAGCTCACTCATGACCTGCAGCAGGCTGAAAGTGATTACTTTAAACACGCCAGAAAACTCAGCCAAAGCCGCTTGCGTTACAGCAAAGAGCTGAGTAAAAAAATAACTCAGAGTATCCAGCAGCTGAATATGCAGGAGGGGCAGTTTTATGTCTCGTTAACAGAAAATGAAGGCAAGCAGTTAAGCCCGCTGGGTATCGACAGTATTGAATTTCAGGTAACAACCAATGCCGGACAAGAGCTGCAGGATCTCGGAAAAGTGGCATCCGGTGGTGAATTATCCCGTATCGGACTGGCGATTCAAGTGATTATCAGCCAACGCGTTTCCACGCCGACACTGATTTTTGATGAGGTCGACGTCGGCATCAGCGGCGCAACAGCCGCCATTGTCGGTAAGTTATTACGCAGCTTGGGTGAAAACACTCAGATTCTTTGTGTCACCCATCTGCCACAGGTAGCAGGCAATGGCCATCAGCAGATGTTTGTTAATAAACAAAGTGATGGCAAAGCAACCAACACCAGTATGGTTAAGCTCACGGATCAGGAGCGTATCAATGAACTGGCCAGATTATTAGGCGGAGACAGCATCACCGAACGCACCCTGGCCAATGCAGAGGAACTGCTGGTACTATAATAGGCATTTGCATGCTCTGTTGAGTTGCAAGATTTAACTTTACCTATATGCTTGCAACATATTGTAAAGCAAATTGAAGCACAGCTTATATGTTAATCAACCTGAGTAAAAAAGAGAGCTATTTCAGGGTGACAACAGGCGCCCTTTTAATAGCTTTAGGCCTCCACTTACTATGGGTTTTATTTCTGCGAATGGACATTTTTAAGACAAGCGGCATCAACAAATGAGTAAGTTTTTTATTGCTTTGTCCATGATTCAGTTATTATTTACTCTTTTTTAAACGTTGGATATTTATGAAGAAAAGTCTGATTTTATTCCTCTTTACAGTTTTACTGGCAGGTTGTGCACAAGTCCCGGAGCCGCAAGTTATCCCCTGGCTTAGCCATAAACAACAGTTAGAAAACTTAAACGACTGGTCCTTTACCGGTAAGCTGGCATTTATTACCGCGGACGACCGACATAGTCTGAATATATATTGGCAGCAGGCACCACAAAATGTGCATATCGCCTTAACCAGCTTTTTAGGTACCACTGTTGTTGATCTTAGAAAAACCCCCTTCGGCACACAAATTGTCGATAATGACGGTAACCTGTTTTTTGGTGAGGACGCGGAAGTTTTAATTGAAGAGTTAACCGGATTAGTTATTCCTGTGGATGCCCTGCAGCAATGGATTAAAGGCAATCCAAGCAATGCCACTTACCAACTCAATAGTGACAATCAAGTCGCCAGTCTCGCCGGCGTTGATCCTAAAAATACCCCCTGGTCTATCACTTACAGCGATTATAAAAACACCCAGGGGATCTCTTTACCGCATAAACTGCAGCTGACACGGCCGGAGTTACGCTTAAAATTTGCGATTTCACAATGGAAAGTGAACAATTGACAAAAAATAGCACTCAATTCACGACTATTTATCACCATTATTAGCGGCAGATTAAAGAGACAAGCATGATCAAAACAGAAACCATTCGCTGGCCGGCTCCGGCAAAACTTAATCTATTTTTATATATTAATGGACAGCGTGAAGATGGCTATCATGAACTGCAGACCCTGTTTCAATTTATTGATATTTGCGATTATTTGACTATCACCCCTAATCTTTCCGGAAAAATAACCCTCTCTGAAAATATGGCCGGTGTAGCATTAACCGACAACCTGATCTACAAAGCAGCCATGCTGCTGAAAAAAATGGCACCGGAAAACAGCGGAGCCATGATTGAAATAGAAAAAAACTTACCTATGGGCGGTGGCTTAGGGGGGGGGGTCATCGGATGCTGCTACTACCCTGGTCGCATTAAATTATCACTGGAACCTGAACTTAAAGTCTCAAGAGCTGGCTGATTTAGGCCTGCAGCTAGGCGCCGATGTGCCTATTTTTATATTTGGAAAAGCAGCCATTGCTGAAGGTGTCGGCGAACTGCTGACACCTGTCAATCCCCCTGAAAACAGTTACCTGATTGCTGTGCCTAAGTGCCATATTTCGACGCCGGCCATATTTCAATCCGCAGAGCTTATCCGCAATACAGCCAAGCAGAAGCACCCGCAGTTAATGAATCAAAATTGGCTAAATGACTGCCAGCCCTGCGTAAAAAATAACTATCCTGAGGTTGCCAAGATAATAGACTGGTTGATAGAATACGCGCCGACTCGATTGACTGGAACTGGGGCATGTGTTTTCAGCACTTTTGCCAGTCTCCATGATGCTCAAGTTGTACTAGATAAAACCCCGGAGTGGTTAAATGCTTTTACCGCACAAGGGTTAAATAATTCACCGCTAACTGAATTATTATCCACACTCAGTTAAAAATTTAGTTATTGATCTGCTTGAAAATCAATAACAAATGTTAATCAGCATGTTGCTATTAACTCAAACTCAACAGGATGACAGAGGTCCTCAAAGTGCCCAATATGAAACTATTTGCAGGTAACGCGACACCCGATCTGGCTAAAAAAATTGCCGATCGTCTTTTCATTAAGCTAGGAAGCGCAGAAGTCGGGCGTTTTAGTGATGGAGAGATCCATGTACAAATTAACGAAAACGTACGTGGAGACGATATTTTCATCGTTCAATCAACTTGTGCACCAACCAATGATAACTTAATGGAACTAATCGTCATGATTGATGCACTTCGTCGCGCATCAGCAGGACGCATTACTGCAGTTATCCCTTACTTTGGTTATGCTCGTCAAGATCGCCGCGTGCGCTCTACGCGTGTGCCAATCACTGCTAAAGTTGTTGCAGACTTTTTATCAAATGTCGGTGTTGACCGCGTACTCACCGTTGATCTGCATGCCGAGCAGATTCAAGGCTTCTTTGATGTTCCTGTTGATAATGTATTTGGCAGCTCGGTACTGCTGGCGGATATGCTGGATAAGAAACTGGACAATCCGATGATTGTTTCTCCGGATATCGGCGGCGTAGTGCGTGCCCGTGCCCACGCTAAATTACTTAATGATGCAGATCTTGCTATTATTGACAAACGTCGTCCAAAGGCTAATGTTGCCCAGGTTATGCATCTGATCGGTGATGTTGAAGGCCGGTAACTGTATTATCGTTGATGATATGATCGATACCGGTGGTACACTATGTCAGGCAGCTGCGGCACTGAAAGAACGCGGTGCAAAATCTGTTTATGCTTACGCTACGCACGCGGTCTTCTCAGGAAAAGCGGCTGAAAACATCAAAAACTCTGTCATTGATGAATTCATTGTTGCTGACTCCATTCCGCTTTCCGAAGCTATTATTGCCACAGGAAAAGTTAAACAGCTAACATTAAGCGCTATGCTTGCTGAAGCTATCCGTCGCGTAAGCAATGAAGAGTCCATCTCAGCAATGTTTCATGGCTAAAACATGATTAATTAACTGTGCAGACAGTTGCAATCAGCAGATAAACGATAAACGCCCTTTATTTATAATAAACGGGCGTTTTTTTATGTTTTTCGATTGTACAAAATAGCCGCGCTACGTTATTATAGCGCACCTTTTTTATCCTTCTCATTACTATGGATAAGATAAAGTGGTTTTATCTGGTCGCAAGATAGAATCTATTTTAATTTGAGGAGCTACTAACAGTATCCTCACCAATGGAGTTAAACCATGTCAATTACATTAATCGCAAAAAGCCGTACTGACTTAGGGAAAGGTGCGAGCCGCCGCCTACGTCACGCAGATCTAGTGCCAGGAATCGTTTACGGTGCAGGCAAAGAGCCAGTATCAGTAACTTTTGAACAAAAAGAACTACGCAAAGCAGAAGTTGTTGAAGCTTTCTACTCTTCAGTTCTAAATCTGGAAATCGATGGTGCGGCTGAGCAAGTGGTACTTAAAGCAGTACAACGTCACGCATTCAAAGAGCAGATCCAACATTTAGATCTTCTCCGCGTTGATGCTACACAAAAACTAACTACAGCTGTTCCACTGCACTTCATTAACGAAGAAACTGCAGAAGCTGTTAAAAACGGTGGTGTAGTTGCTCACATCGCAAATGAAGTTGAACTTTCTTGTCTAGCAGCTGATCTACCTGCATTCATTGAAGTTGATATCAGCAAAATGGCCATCGGTGATACTATTCATATCTCTGATCTAAAACTTCCTGAAGGTGTTGAGTCAGTTGAACTAACGAAAGGTGAAGCACATGACCTTCCATTAGTTTCAATTACGCAAAGCAAACAAGTGGAAGAAGAAGCACCTGCTGAAGAAGCTGCTGCTGAATAATCGTGTCAACAACGATTAAACTGCTTGTGGGCCTGGCTAATCCAGGCCCCGAATATGCACAAACCAGACACAATGCCGGACAGTGGTATCTGAACCAGTTTGTCTCGCAAGAGCATATTCAACTTAAAGCTGAAGCAAAATTTTACGGCCTGACCGGGCGTATTCAATTGGCAGGCAATGACCTGCGTCTCCTTGTGCCAACGACCTTTATGAACCTTAGCGGCAAAGCGGTTGCGGCTATGGCTAATTTTTATCGTATCAAACCGGAAGAAATTCTTGTCGCGCATGACGAACTGGATCTGCCGCCGGGGGTGGCGAGATTTAAGTTAGGTGGCGGGCATGGCGGACATAACGGCTTAAAAGATATTATTGCTAAACTCGGCAATAATAAAAATTTTTACCGCCTGCGCATTGGCATAGGCCACCCGGGTGACCGCAACAGGGTCAGTGGTTATGTACTTGGCAAAGCACCGAAAAGCGAACAGATCCTGATTGAGCAAAGTATTGATGAGGCGGCTCGCTGTACGCATATTCTCGGACAAGACGGATTGGAAAAAGCGATGCATCGCTTACACAGCTTTAGAGCACAATAACAGCCGGCTTTACTCCCTCGCAATTAACACAAACAACTACCAAAATAGGATAATAATCATGGGTTTCAAATGTGGCATCGTCGGCTTACCAAATGTTGGTAAATCAACTTTATTTAATGCGCTAACCAAAGCGGGCATTGAAGCAGCTAACTTTCCATTTTGTACGATTGAACCTAATACAGGTATTGTGCCTGTACCCGATCCGCGTCTTGATCAATTAGCTGAAATTGTTAATCCGCAGCGTGTGCTGCCAACAACAATGGAATTTGTTGATATTGCCGGTTTAGTTGAAGGCGCATCAAAAGGTGAAGGCCTGGGCAATAAATTCCTGGCTAATATTCGTGAAACCGATGCTATCGGTCACGTCGTTCGTTGTTTCCAAGATGACAATATCGTTCATGTAGCAGGTAAAATTCATCCTCAGGAAGATATCGATATTATCAATACTGAACTGGCACTTGCTGATTTGGAAAGCTGTGAGCGCAGCCTGATCCGCGTGGCTAAAAAAGCCAAAGGCGGTGATAAAGACGCTAAGTTTGAAATGCCGGTTCTGGAAAAAATCAAAGCACACCTTGAAGCTGACGGTATGGTTCGCGGCCTTGATCTGTCTAAAGAAGAGAAAGCAGCCGTTGCTTACCTGAATTTCTTAACATCCAAACCCACTATGTATATTGCCAACGTCAATGAAGATGGTTTTGAGAATAATGAGTATTTAGATCAAGTGCGTGAAATTGCCGAGAAAGAGGGAGCCGTTGTTGTCCCTGTCTGCGCGGCTATTGAATCTGAAATTGCCGAGCTGGATGAAGAAGATAAACAGGAATTCTTAGAAGGTATCGGTCAGAAAGAGCCGGGTTTAAACCGTGTTATCTACAGCGGTTACGAACTGTTGCAACTACAAACCTACTTTACCGCAGGCGTAAAAGAAGTGCGCGCCTGGACGGTTGAAATCGGCGCAACCGCACCACAAGCGGCAGGTAAAATCCATACTGATTTCGAGCGTGGGTTTATCCGTGCAGAAGTTATCGCGTTTGATGATTTCATTGCCTGCAAAGGTGAAGCCGGTGCCAAAGAAGCCGGTAAATGGCGCTTAGAAGGTAAAAACTACATTACCCAAGACGGAGATGTGATCCACTTCCGATTTAATGTTTAATTAACGAATAAACCGGGAAAAGGCAGCTTAGGCTGCCTTTTTTATTGTTATTATGCATAGCCCATTTACAAAAAAAAGCTATCTATGACAGAATTTGAAAAAATGCAGTTAGGCTTGGATTACGATGATTTTGGGCCTGAATTAACAGCCCTCAAAGAAAGCGCTTTCAATTTATTGCAGAAAATCAACCAGTGCCCGGCCCCAAAAGCTAAACCACTTTTTAAAAAATTATTAAAAAGTATGACGGAAAAAAGTTTTATCTATCCACCTTTTCACTGTGAATACGGAAAAACAATCTCTATCGGTGAATGCAGCTTTATCAATATGGGCGCAACTTTTCTGGATAATGCGCCGATCACTATTGGAAATCATGTTTTAATTGGCCCAAATGCGCAGTTTTACACTGTTTCCCACCCAACTGATTATCGCAAACGCAGAGAATGGGTAACCACATGTTTACCTATTACTATTGAAGATGATGTCTGGATAGGCGGCAATGTGGTTATTTGTCAGGGTGTTAGCATAGGTGCTCGCTCTGTTGTGGCAGCTGGTGCCGTGGTCACGAAAGATGTTGCAGCAGATACTCTGGTGGGGGGACAACCAGCCAAACTGATTAAACGTTTGGATTAGCCGCTTAACCTATGACCGCTGCTATAACGCCTGTCCATCAGCACAACAGAAGCTGACTCATCCTACTTGCCTAACAGTTGCATATCTCCTATCTGGCCTGTACGGGAATAACCAACACTAAATTTATTCGCTAAAGCTCATAATATTTAGAATTGCCATTCCGGCAAATCGGTATAAATGTGCACAAGTCGCTAATTGATAAAAATATATAAAGTAAACAATTGCCCCACAGATATAATCATTGTTAAAGTAAAAGTTGATTGTGCTTACAGCCCCTCTATTTCGAGCACTGCTATTGAACAAAAAGACACGGGTAAAAGCACTAGCATGCACAGCAGCGCTTTCTGTAGAGTGTTTTTTAAACGCTATCTGATCCTATAAAAGCGCTGCAAATCACCTATAAAAAAAGGGAAAATCCAGTAATGGCAGACACTTATGACGAAGCCGAATCTATCGATATCGAATATCAATCTACTTCAATGGAAATCTGGGATAATAAATACCGCCTTAAAAGCAAACATGGCGAGCCTATAGATCAGAATATCGATGACACCTTTAAACGCGTCGCCAAAGCGCTTTCGGATTTAGAGCCAAAAGACCAGCAAAAATGGTATCAGGAATTCTTGTGGGCGCTGAGAAACGGTGCGATTCCGGCAGGCAGGATCACCTCCAACGCTGGTGCCTTTGAACATAAACCTGCAACATCAACAATTAACTGCACCGTTTCCGGCACCATCGAAGACTCAATGGATGATATTCTTGGTAAGGTCCATGAAGCCGGGTTAACCCTTAAAGCGGGCTGTGGCATAGGTTACGACTTTACCACGCTGCGCCCGCGCGGCGCATTTGTTGCCGGTGCCGGTGCCCATACCTCGGGCCCGCTGTCATTTATGGATATCTACGATAAGATGTGTTTTACCATCTCATCGGCTGGCGGCCGCCGCGGGGCGCAGATGGGAGTGATGGATATTCGCCATCCCGATGTCTTAGAATTTATCAAGGCGAAGCGAGAAGACGGCCGCTTACGTCAGTTTAACCTGTCCCTGCTAATCACTGAAGATTTTGTACAGGCCGTGAAAAACGATATCGACTGGCAGCTTATTTTCCCTATCACCGCAAAAGAAGCTCAGCAGGATGGCATCGACCTTTACAATAATGATGCCATTATCTGGGCTGACTGGCCAATAAGAGAGGGCCTGGTCGAAGATGAAGCAGGCAGAGTCGCCTGTAAAATTTACTTCACAATTGCTGCGCGCAAATTGTGGAATATCATTATGACATCGACCTACGACTATGCAGAGCCCGGTTTTATCCTGATCGATAAAGTAAACCAGATGAACAACAACTGGTTCTGTGAAGAGATCCGCTCCACCAACCCCTGCGGTGAACAGCCCTTGCCACCTTATGGTGCCTGCCTGTTAGGCTCGGTTAACCTGACCAAATTTGTCCGCAATCCTTTTACCGAGCAAGCCTTTTTTGACTGGAATGGCTATAACAAGGTGGTGGCGATATTTACCCGTATGCTCGATAACGTGGTAGAGATCAGCCAGCTGCCACTGCAAAAGCAGCGCCATGAAATTGAGCAAAAACGTCGCCATGGAATGGGATTTTTAGGGTTAGGCTCGACACTGACCATGATGCAGCAACGCTACGGCAGTGATGAATCAATCGCATTTACCGATAGGGTTGCCCGGGAAATGGCGATTACCGGCTGGAAACAGGGACTGGCACTCGCCAGGGAAAAAGGGCCTGCGCCGATAATGAATGAGGAATTCAGTATCACAGCGAAAATGCTCCGTCAGCACCCGGAAATGGCAGAAGACGGCATAAAAATCGGTGATAAGGTTCCGGGGAGAGTACTGCATAGCCGCTACAGCCACTATATGCAGCAGCTCGCTGAGTTTGAGCCAGAGTTAATCGAGCAATTAATCGAGGTTGGCGCGCGCTTTAGCCATCATAGCTCGATTGCACCAACCGGCACCATCTCCCTATCGCTGGCCAACAATGCCAGTAACGGTATCGAGCCAAGCTTTGCCCATCATTACACCCGTAATGTGATTGTCGAAGGTAAAAAATCCAAGCGCAGTGTCGATGTCTACAGCTTTGAGCTGCTCGCCTACCGGCAGCTGATAAATGCTGACGCCTTGCCATATTCTGAGAATAAAGAAACAAAACTGCCGGATTACTTTATTACCACTGACGATATCAGCCCTTCTCAGCATGTTGCCGTACAGGCCGCTGCACAACGCTGGATTGATTCATCGATATCAAAAACAGCCAATGTGCCGACTGATTTTCCATTTGCCAGCTTTAAAAATATCTATATGGAAGCCTATGATAAGGGCCTGAAAGGCTGTACGACCTTCCGCTTTAATCCCGAAGTTTTTCAGGGAGTATTAATAAAAGAGCAGGATCTGGAAAATACCACTTATGTCTTTACCCTTGACGATGGTTCAACCTTTGAAGCTAAGGGTAACGAAGAGATTGAATACGATGATGAAATACACTCCGCTGCTAACCTGTATGATGCTTTAAAAGAAGGCTATTACGGCAGGTACTGATAAATAAAGCTTTAGCATAGGATTTGAGAGGACAAAATGGTTAGAAAAATAGAAAAAAAAATCGTCGGATTTAAGATAAAAGAGGCAGATAATAAACAGCCGGAGCAGCAACAGCCGGAAATCGAGCAGATGCATGAAGCTATTCTGCGCCCGGAGAAACTCAAGGGCTCAACTTATAAACTAAAAACCCCGGAGCACGTTTCTGAACACTCATTATTTATTACCATCAATGACGTGGTTTTAAATGAGGGCACGGAGCACGAAATACGACGCCCCTTTGAGGTGTTTATTAATTCAAAAAGTCTCGAGCATTATCAATGGATAATTGCCTTAACCAGAATTATGTCTGCGGTATTTCGTAAAGGCGGAGACTGCACTTTCCTGGTTGAAGAGCTGCACTCTGTCTTTGATCCCCGTGGCGGTTACTGGAATCGAGGCAAATATGTCCCTTCTCTGATTGCAGAGATAGGCAATATTATTGAACTGCACCTGATGGAAATTGGTCTGCTGGAAAGTCCGGAAATGGATAAACATCAACAGGCCTTTCTGGATCAGAAAAAAGCCGAGTTAGCAGAAGTCAAAGCGGAAGCGCCTGCAGAAGAGGAAGACAAAGGCAGTTTTCCTGCTAACGCAACACTTTGCTATAAGTGTCATTGTAAAGCCGTGGTGATCAAAGATAACTGTCAGACCTGTTTGAACTGCGGTGATTCTAAATGCGGCTAACGTCCGCCGCGACTGCTTAGAGGCAACGAAAGAGCTTATATTGCAGCAAAGGAGCGCTAAAGCTGTTGGCTTAACTCCGCCGTTAACGTTTTAAAGGGCAGATTATTTTCGATAAGCCAATTATCGATATTTTCTGCGCTGATAAGAATCAGCAGCTGCTCATCGGCTCCTTTTTGCAATTTAATAGTATATGAGCTCAAGCCCCCTATCTTTATTTTTTTAGTATCAATATTTTCAATAATATAGGGGCAATTACTACAGGATAAGCGGCAAACTCTTGTTACATCACAGGTCGCCGCTTTTTTTAGATCGCTAATTAGCCCCCTTTGCGCATAAATCAGCATAAGTTACTATTCTTGTTGATAATAATTTAACCACGCTCCCCCCCTCTATCAAAGCAGCAACCCTCTGCTATAGCATTTACTAATCTACCAGTATAGGAGGAATAAAAGATCTTGGCCTGAAAAGAGATTAATTTAAGCATACTTTTTATTTCAGTCTGCCTATTAAGCTCCATTTAAACGGACAAATAGGTGAATTAACAAGGCACAACTGTTTATCGCCACTGCAAAAACGACCTATCTGACGAATATCAGTACTTCAAAAATAGCAAACAGACTAAGCGACACGCCCTTTTTTGCTAAACCTTGGCCTGGCTATTCATATTGGACTAGTTTTTAAGGCAGAGGTTTTTTCACTTAGCTTTTTGAAAAAGCAACCGACAGGATCCAGCCAGGTCTACTTATCATTAAGCAAACCGGTGAAATTAAAAAGGAGAGTATAATATGTGGTTACCTGACTTTGTATACCAGTACAAGCCTCATCTGCTTATCGCTGCCGGCCTGCTGTGTCTGCTCGCCTTCGATAACATGCCCGGTGACTTTGCCGGCTGGGTACTTATTGCAGCCGGTGGGCTGATTTATTGGGCGCGTAACAGTTAGCGAGCTTGCCAACAGGCCTGTTACAGGCATTATCACTACCTGCTTTTAGCTATGCGCATAGGAAAGTTTGCATGCCACGCGCCATAAACAGTGAATATACAACGCCAGACTCGCTATTCCTCTAAGTTATTTGATAACAGGCCTTTAGTTATAACCGCGAACAAATTCATAAGTTACCACATCGGGTATCGGCGCTTCGTGCGTCGTACTCTTTTGTGACATGCTTTGTTCGCTATCCAGCTCGAGTTGAAAGGCTAAATGGTTAGTACAATCATTTAGCAAAGGGGTTTTAAAGGTGGTGTTAGTTCTCTTTTTAGATGTGTTCATTATTTAATACTCCATTGCTAGTAAAATCTGCGCCGTTGATTAGCGGTTCAGGTTAATTTCTTGCTTACCTGTATAATTAACAAGCACAATTAATGCCAAATCATCACATAAACGCTGTCGTTCGTTAAGGCGCAATTTATGGCGGCTCTGTTAGTCTGCAATATTATCCCATACAAAAAGTGTAGGTAATATTGGTTCGAAAACGCACAATATATGTGCGTTTTGTGCGTTATGGTCAAATATCTGCACACCAAAGGTGAACTCGCAGACTCACTCTTTAGCAAAGCTTTAAATTAAGCCAGGAAGATCTATATTTAGAGTAGCGCTCAGCTTAGTGCTCAGAGCAGCCCGGCCAATAAACTGAGCGCATTCTTTTTCTGAAAAATAATCGGAATATTTTCATGCTAAAAAAATACCGCATGCTGCTTATCATCCTGCTGATGATTGCCGTCACTACACTCCTTGTTGTGTATAGCAAGCGCCCTCGCCCGGTTGCTGTTATCGTACAGGAAGTGACAGCAGGAGAAGTGCTGGCAACAGTCACAAATACCCGTGCAGGAACCCTGAAAGCCTGTCAACGAGCGCGCCTTTCTCCTTCTATCGGCGGTCAGATTGAAAACCTGCCCGTTAGCGAAGGAGACCGAGTCAAAGCCGGACAGCTGCTGCTGGAAATCTGGAATGATGACTTGCAGGCACAAGTGACTCTGGCTGAACATGAATACCAACGCAGCATGACTCTGGCACGTGAAGCCTGCATTCTTGCCGATGCGCTTAACCGTGAGGCGCAGCGCCTGCGTATATTGCAGCAAAAAGGAATGGTTGCAGAAGAAAGTGTCGATAAAATTGTAAGTGAAGCACAAGCCAAACAAGCCGCCTGCCAAGCCGCTAACAGCACAGTCAAAGTCAGTCAGTCAAAAATCGATGTCGCACAGGCTGCGCTGGCGCGTACCCGTTTAATCGCTCCTTTTAACGGCCGAGTTGCTGAAGTCAATGGTGAACGGGGTGAGTTTCTTACTCCTTCCCCGATCGGCGTGGCCACCCTGCCGGCGATTGATCTTATTGACTACACCTGCCTTTATGTCTCAGCCCCTATTGACGAAGTCGATGCGCCTCGCATTCGAGCGCAGATGCCGGCGCGTATTTCACTGGATGCGTTTGCCGGAAAAGTATTTGCCGGAACAGTGCGCCGGGTGGCCGTCTATGTGCTGGATCTGGAAAAACAGTCGCGCACAGTTGATATAGAGGTTGAATTCAGCCAGCGCGAAGATACAGACAATATGCTGCCCGGGTATAGCGCCGACGCCGAAGTTATTCTCGATAGACGGGATAACGTTTTACGCATTCCCACCATGGCGGTATTCGATCGCGATCAGGTTTTGATTGTTAACCCTGATAATAAACTTGAACAGCGGCAGATCACCATAGGTCTGAGCAACTGGAGCTATACTGAAGTCACTGCAGGCCTCAAAGCGGGTGAACAGCTGGTGACGTCAATCGAGCGCGAAGGGGTGGAAGACGGAGCCAGTGCAATTATCGAGAACAAAAATGATTGAATTAAAAAACATTCACCGCGACTTTCTGGTTGGAGAGCAGAAAGTACATGCACTGGATAATATCAATCTGTCTATTGAGGCGGGTGAGTATATTTCCATTATGGGCCCTTCCGGCTCAGGAAAATCAACCTTATTGAATTTAATCGGTTTGCTTGATAGCGCCACTGCAGGCAGTTACTTCTTAAACCGCCAGGATGTAACCTCTCTGCCTGATGTGCAACGCGCTGCAACACGAAGCAAAACCATAGGTTTTATTTTTCAGGCTTTTCACCTTATTCCACGCTTAACTGCGGCAGAAAATATTGAGCTGCCTTTAATCCTTGCCGGTACGGAGCCTGTGCAGCGCCGGCCGCTAGTTGATAAAGCCGTTGCGGCGATGAATTTAGCAGATCGCGCTCATCATACGCCGGATCAACTTTCCGGAGGACAGCGACAACGTGTGGCCATTGCCCGCGCCACCATTATGCAGCCGAAGCTATTACTGGCCGATGAACCGACCGGTAATCTCGATCAAAAATCCGGGCAGGAGGTCATTAATATTATTGAGCAGCTTAATCAGCAGGGGATCACTGTCATTGTAGTCACCCATGACAGCACTATCGGACAACGGGCTACGCGGCAGATACAGATGGTTGACGGGCGCATCAAGTCGGATCAATGCAGCGCGCCAACAGGCGTAAACTGATGGCAACTTCACTCACCGATATGGTCCGTTTCTCCTGGACAGCCTTAACCGGTTATCCAGCACGCACCATCTTGATGCTCACGGCCATGGCCATTGGGGTTGCTTCAGTGATCATGCTAACCGCTTTAGGTGAAGGCGCACGGCGCTATGTCACGGCTGAATTTAGCTCCTTGGGTACCAATCTGGTGATTGTTTTCCCCGGCTATTCTGAAACTTCAGGCCTGAACCCCATTGCCATGGTCGGTACCACTCCTCGCGATCTGACCTTGGAAGATGCGCAGGCATTAACTCAAAACAGTAATATTCGCCGTATTGCACCCATCAATATCGGCTCAGTGGCGGCCAGTTTTCAAGGGCGTTCACGGGAAGTGCCTATTCTTGGCGGCAATGCAGACCTTTTAGAGATTCGCCACTGGCAAATCGCACAGGGACAGTTTCTGCCCGCTTCTGACCTGGATCGGGCGCTCCCCGTTTGTGTTATCGGCAGAAAAATACGTGACGAACTATTTGCTGCACAGCCGGCGCTCGGTCAATGGATACGCCTGGGTGACCGGCGTTTTCGTGTGATCGGCATTATGGGCTCTGAAGGACGTTCAATTGGTGTTGATGTGCAGGATACCATTATCATTCCGGTGGCGTCGGCACAGCAGTTATTTAACACGCCGTCACTGTTTCGCATTCTTGTCGAGGTCAATACCCGCTCGGCTATTGAATCGGTCAAACAAGCGATTATTGAGTTGTTAAAAGAGCGTCATCAGGGTAAGCGTGATGTCACAGTGATCACGCAGGACGCGGTACTGCTCACCTTTGATCGCATATTGGGCGCATTAACTTATGCCATCGGCGGCATTGCCGCCATCAGTCTGGCGGTTGCCGGGATTTTAATAATGAATGTGATGCTTATTGCCGTATCCCAGCGCACCGCAGAAATTGGCCTGCTTAAGGCATTGGGCGCTGCACAACGCCAGATCGTCAGCCTGATTCTATTCGAGGCGATGATGTTATCGGCTTTCGGCGCCGTCATCGGTCTGCTTCTTGGGGAACTGGGCTGTTTTGCTATCAGGCAGGCTTTTCCCAACTTACCTGCCTACGCCCCGATTTGGGCGGTATTAACAGCTATTGCCGTCAGTCTACTGGCAGGATTTATTTTTAGTCTGCTGCCCGCCCGGCAAGCCGCACGCCTGGATCCGGTATTAGCCCTGAGAGGTAAATAAACAATGCAGCTACGCGACTTTCTTCATTTAACCGGCTCATCTGTGGTCGCCCACCGCCTGCGCAGCTTTTTAACGGCATTGGGCATTGCTGTAGGCGTTGCCGCTGTTGTCCTGTTAACCTCAATTGGCGAAGGCGTGCACCGCTTTGTACTCTCTGAATTTACCCAGTTCGGCACTAATTTAGTGGCCATCAACCCTGGCAAGGTAACGACCGGCGGGGTCAGTATGGGCGTGTTTGGTACGCAGCGGCCATTAACCATTGCCGATGCCGAGGCGCTTAAACGTTTACCTTATGCCAAAGCCGTGGTTGCTTTTGTTCAGGGTAATGCGGAAGTAGAAGCGGGTAACCGCAGTCGCCGCACAACGATTTATGGTACCGGCGCACAAATGCCGGAAGCTCTGCAAATGGCGGTAAAGTCGGGCCGCTTTCTGCCGAATGATGATCCTGCTGCGCCGCGAGCCTTTGCCGTGCTCGGCAGTAAACTTAAGCAGGAGCTGTTTAACGAGCAAAACCCTTTAGGACAACGCATTACTGTCGGCGGTTATCGTTTTCGCATTATCGGTGTTATGGAATCAAAAGGTAACGTATTAGGCTTTGATCTCGATGATACTATTTATATTCCCGCCGCGCGGGCATTGAGTTTATTTAACCGTAACACCCTCCATGAAATCGATCTGCTTTATGATGACCAGACTTCCATCGACACCGTTGTCAACGGCATAAGGGCCACCCTGACAGCCCGCCACGGCAGAGATGATGTCACTATTACCACGCAGCAGCAGATGCTTGAGGTACTGGGATCGGTATTAAATGTGCTGACCTTTGCCGTAGGCGCTATCGGCGGCATTTCCCTATTAGTCGGTGCCATCGGCATCGTCACTATCATGACCATTGCCGTCAATGAGCGCAGCAGTGAAATCGGCCTGCTTCGCGCGCTGGGAGCCAAGCAGTCACAGGTACTGAGTTTATTTTTAGGTGAAGCTATTGTACTTTCTGCCCTGGGCGGATTGGCCGGATTGGGATTGGGAATCGGTATTGCACAACTGCTGCATCTCAGCCTGCCTGGCCTGCCGGTGCATACCTCATGGTTTTTTGTTGTTCTTGCCGAAGTGATTGCCATCAGTATTGGCCTGATTGCCGGCGTCCTACCTGCCCGCCGCGCAGCACGACTCGACCCTGTCGAAGCGCTACATGCAGAGTAGTATTTCTAGATATCTCCTTGAGTAAGTTCAAAAAATACTAAGATTCAAAAACTCAGGCCTGAAATTCGCCCTATACTTACATTTTGTACGGTTAACTTATTGACATAGGAAGGGACTTTTATGTTTGAATTTTTAGCAAAAAATAGAATTGTGGCAGATAGCTCTTTCAATCGTTGGATGGTTCCCCCAGCTGCTTTATTAATCCATCTGTCGATTGGTATGATTTATGGCTTCAGTGTATTTTGGCCTGCTCTAACGACAGAAATTGGCAGCGTATGTGCTGATTCGGTCAGTTTTTGGGAAAGAATTTTTACCCGTTCCTGTGACTGGCTGATGAGTGATGTGGTTTGGACTTTTGCCATTGCCATTGTTTTCTTAGGTTTGTCTGCTGCCGTTTTTGGTCATTGGCTGGAAAAAGCCGGTCCAAGAAAGGCCGGGGTTGCCGCGGCTATCTGCTGGGGCGGAGGATTGATGATTTCGGCATTAGGGGTTGCACTGCATCAATTATGGTTGATTTGGTTAGGCTCTGGCGTGATTGGTGGAATAGGCTTAGGGCTTGGTTATATTTCTCCGGTATCAACACTCATTAAATGGTTTCCGGATCGCAGAGGCTTAGCCACCGGCATGGCGATCATGGGGTTTGGCGGCGGTGCTATGATAGGCACACCGCTAGCAGCAAACCTGATTGATATCTATGGTGTTGCGCAAAGCTTTTTTATGTTGGGTTGTATCTACCTGGTCGCTATGACCATCGGCGCTTTTGCTTACAGAGTGCCGGCCGAAGGCTGGCAGCCAAAAGGATGGCAAGCCCCCGTTACCAAGAGTACGACAATGATCTCTTCTAACCATGTTCATGTCAGCAATGCCCATAAAACACCGCAATTCTGGCTGCTATGGGGCGTGCTCTGTTTAAATGTGTCTGCTGGCATTGGTGTCCTGGCCGTGGCTAAGCCTATGTTTCAGGAAATTGCCGCGAGCAGTTTTGATGCCACTGTCATTGGCGCCGTTGCCGCAGGTTTTGTCGCTTTATTATCTCTGTCCAATATTATCGGGCGAATATTCTGGGCATCTTTATCTGATTTTTTAGGAAGAAAATTAACTTATGCAATATTTTTCAGTTTAGGCACCGCCTTATATTTAACCGCCCCCTGGGCTGGATTAAATCAATATATCGCAACCTTTGTATTGATTACTTTAGTTATTCTCACTATGTATGGCGGCGGCTTCGCCACTATTCCTGCTTATTTAGCAGATATTTTCGGTACGCAGCATGTCGGCGCTATCCATGGAAGGTTGTTAACAGCCTGGTCAACGGCCGGCATTATAGGGCCTATGCTTATCTCTTATTTACGGGAGTACCAATTAGGCCAAGGGATCGCGCCTGCAGCAGCTTACAACTTCAGTTTTAAAATATTAGCCTTACTTTTAGTGGTTGGTTTTATCCTAAATTTATTGATAAAACCAATAAACAAAAAATTCTTTATGAGTGAGAAACAATTAAAAACTGAACAAGCAAGTACAACGAATAACAAAGAAATTTCAGTTAAAGCAGCGACGCAAACTAACACTAGCGTTCAAAAGCTCCTTCTTCCAATTGCCTGGTTGATTGTCGGTCTACCAATTGCTTGGGGTGTTTTCAATGCGCTGCAAAAAGGCATTATTATTTTCCATTAACAGTAAAAGCAAGGCATTAACCGTATTGATTTGTAGATCTCTTGGTGCGCTTTCCGGTCTAAAAAGCTCTATTGCTAACGCCTCTTTGCGCCTTATAAACTCTGAAATTGCGCTCAGTTCTTAGCATATTACAGTTTAAAAGTCGTGCATCGCGTGATACTTGATAATGACTCTATTTTCGACTTTTTACCTCTTAAAATTGATTCGATTGAGCTGGGCTGTGAGACAATTTCAGATAAGTTGTTTGAATGTATTTGTTAAATACTGTCTAATCCTAACTATTAAGTTAATCTATTCACTGCTGCAAAACCGCATTTTAGGAGTCAATAAGCAATATGGAAAGAAAATCTCTTCAACCCATTTATATTCAGGTCGCTGAGTCTCTGAAACTAAAAATAGAAGAAGGCTACTATCAGCCAGGGAGCAAACTACCATCAGAAAACCAACTTGTTGATAAATTAGGAGTGAGTCGTGTTACGGTACGCAAAGCACTTCAGCAATTAGCTGATATTGGTTATACAATTTCCGAAAAAGGCAAAGGAACCTTTGTTGCTTACCGAAAACTGAAACATGACTTTGTTTCAATGGCAGGCTTCACTCAAGAGCAGCAAGGAACCGGGCTTAAAACAGACAATAAAGTGATAAATTTTGAGGTTATTCCCTGTGACGCCGATTTAGCAAGCCGTTTGGGGATAATAGAAGGAAGTTTGGTCTCTCATGCTTGCCGTTTACGTTTGATCAATAATGAAGTTGTCTCTTACGAAGAGTTTTATATCCCTCGTGAAATTTTGCCTGAGCTTGATGAAGATGTATTGTCAGGGTCGAAGTTTAAATATCTTAAAGCTCAACAGATAGAAATGGTCAAAACTCATCAAAAGATTAAACCTATCATGCCATCAGAAAAAATCCAGCAGTTGCTCTCTATTACAGATATTGAGCCTATTTTAATGAATGAGTCTCTTAATTACCTAGATGAAGAAACCCCCTACGAATACTCTTTGGTATATTACAAAGCAAGCGTATATGACTTTGAGATCACCGCCCGCCTGCACCCATAAACTCATTCTCTCCCTGTCTCTTTACTAATCCCGCTGCGATTTTCGACTAACGTTATTCTAATGGTGAGTTCAGTGAATCAAGTGGGCTAATACCTTGCCCTATTGCAATTGTGATAGAGCGCACGCTTTGATGTTGTGCAATATAAAAACAGTTTACTTGCACCAAACCTGCATTACACTAATACATGTTAAATACAAGCTATTGTTTACCCCCTCATAGGAGTCAGAAAAAATGGCAAGAGATGCTAACGTGGTAGCCGCTTCAGTATTAGATTTACTGGGTGGTGAGCAAAATATTGAGCAGTTAACACACTGCGCGACCCGATTACGGATCATTACTAAAGATGACTCGAAAGTCGATACTAAGGCACTTGCTGAGACCGAAGGCGTGCATGGCTATTTCTATAAAAATGGTCAGCACCAAGTGATCTTAGGAACAGGTTTTGTTGGTAAAGTCTATGCGGTATTAGCTGGCGACAGCATGGAGGAAACCTCTTCCACTGCTAAAACAAAAGAAAATGCAGGTATTACATTCCAATCTGTAACTCGTACTTTTTCTGATATTTTTGTGGCGATAATTCCGGCACTGGTCGCAACCGGTTTGCTAATGGGACTGCGAGGCCTGATTGTCAACGGCTTTGGTGTGGAACTCTCTTCGCAACTGCTCACCTTATCGCAAGTGTTGACTGACACTGCATTTATCTTTATTCCCGTTTTGGTGACCTGGTCTGCGATGCGGGTGTTTGGCGGCTCCCCTGTATTGGGTATCGTTCTCGGCCTTATGCTGGTGGCGCCCCAATTAGCGAATAAATGGGATGTGGCTTTTGGTAATGCAGAAGCGCTTCTGATTCCATTTTTCGGTTGGGACATTCCGGTTACCGGTCTGCAAAGTTCAATTTTGCCTGCAGTATTTATGGGCTGGTTTGCGTCAATGGTAGAAAAAACGTCACGCAAATATATTCCTGAAGTATTGGATCTTATTATCACACCATTTATCACGCTATTGATATCTTTGATTGTTGGCTTGATTTTTGTGGGACCCACTTTACTTGGTGTTGAAAAACTGATTACGGAGATTGTGGTTTACTTCCTGCAGATTCCTTATGGTATCGGCGGCCTTATTTATGGCGGTGCCATTCAGTTTATGGCGGTGACAGGTATGCACCATACAATTGTACCGATAACGATTGCGATGGTGACTGACACAGGTTTTGATCTCATTAATCCACTCGGTACAGCTGCCATTGCCGGTCAATTTGGTGCAGCCATCGCGGTGATGACAATGCAGTCAAATAAGGTGAAAAAGTCGGCGATGTTTGGTGCTGCGCTTCCAGCCCTCTTTGGGATTACCGAACCGGCGATGTTTGCGGTGACCTTACCGCGCGTCAAACCCTTCTTATATGGCTGTGTTGGTGGTGCATTTGGTGGATGTATTGGCGCGATTGCAGGGATCGCCTCCGCGGGAACGGGCGCGACCATGTTACCCGGCATGCTGCTTTATCTGGGTGGTGGATTGGGTATGTACATCGTTGTTATGCTTTCTGCTGCGACGCTCGCTTTCTTTATGACAAAACTGCTTTATAAAGAGCCTAAATAATTATTGATTTATTCCCTTTATAGAGACGAAAAATATCAGATTCTATAAAGGGATTTTTTTAAGAGAGCCGTTATGGATTTTTCCAATCGACAGAACCGTTTTGTTCGTTTACATGAAGTCGGCGATGATTTTCTGGTCAATCCCAATTGAACACTTTTTAATGAATTTTCATACTCAGCTGGTGATAAATCACCTTTCGCTGAATGTAGCCCCCCAAGTTGTAATAACGCATATATTCTTTTACATCAGCATTATCCCAGCAAGCCCCTACATCCCCCATATTTGCGCGAACGTTTAATTTATTAAGTGAACGTCGATACTGTTTACTCGTATATTAAGAACCGCGCTCACTATGAAAAACCAAACCAGCAGTTAGTTTTCTTAAGTTATGGACTTTGATAAACGCTTTACTGATCAAGTCAGTTATTAATAAGCCAGCCAACTATTCTGCGTGAATAAAGATCCAATACTGCTTCTTAAAATGTATTTAAACATATTTAAGAATTTCTTCGCACTCTGTTAATGACTTGTTTCCAAGTGTGTAACTAGAGCCAGGGTTGGTCAGTTCCAACCGATAGCGATCTGTCCGTTCCTGCAAGATGGATTTTACTTTCTTAAAGTTCATCCAACGACCAATCTCCTGGTCGTCAAGTCTTGCAAGAATGTTTCTCGCAGCATTATAATCTGCCTGCACAACTTCCCCGTTTTCACGGTAAAACTTATCTCCCTTCCGAGTGCCTGTTAAAAGCCCTTGATTGAAAGAGTCCATTTGCGAAGTATATGCCGCATTGATTAAATGCAAAGACGAACATCGTCTTTTAGATATTGTCTCTAACGCTTCTGCCAATATGCCTTTTACCCACTGGTTCAAGCGCCTATTTGTGTTCTTGCCGTAATGAGTTTTGCTTGCGATGGGACTGGTTAAGTCCTCTGCTACAACCATTCCTGCTTTATCAATTAAACGATGGGTAGCTGTAAAAATAAGTGTGCGTAGCTTAGTAACCTGCGCATCTTGCCGCTTATCAAGCTTTTTACGACCTAAATTATTTTTCTCTATTGCAGCGCGCTTATGCGGTTTTTTTCTGGCAATAGCGCGTAACTTATTACGGTTGCCGTATTTTTTGTTTAGGAAATCCGACTCTTTAGAAATCAGTTTTCCTAAACCTTCACCATATCTATCGTTATCTGAATCAACAAACGCTTCCGTATAGCCCTTATCAATGCCAACCACTTGATCACCACAGTTTTGTAGCACTTCAACTTTACCTTGGCGAAGAATAAGGCGCAGTGTGCCAGTTGGCGCATGCTCGATTGTTGTTTTTAATGGTATGCAGATAACCCGTCTTGGAATAAGGCCTGGTATTTTTAGCCAACATTGGTTATTTAGTGCAAAAGTTTTGCACATATCGGAACGAACAATAATCTGGTTTTGTGTCTGGTTAACACCATGTCTAAAATGCTTACGCATTTGTCTACGCAAGAAAGGATCGCTTTGCCAATCATCGTATTTTAGTAAGGTATAAAGCCGTTTCAGCTCTTTATCATCACTGGTACGAACGCGAATTGCCTGCTTAACTTTATCTTTTGCAGCTTCGCGGTACGCTTTAATGTCAGCCACGGCATCACGCAAGGTTTCTTTCCAAGCGTTTGCACTAACACCAAGGTCTCGTTTTTCTTTCATCCACTGATCGCGGATAGTGCGATCCCGCAACTTAACACCGGAAACAGAACCAAACCGTTGCCATACCTCACTGCGCACAAGGCCAAGCAAGCGAGCTTGTGCTTGTAACTGCTCAAGTTTCCCCTGGTTTAGTTTGTGGCTGTAAAGTATGCGTGTGACTTTCACGGTTACTCAACTTCCTTAGTATTTATTGGAATTTACGGATAAACGTAATCCCTTTTGCGTACTGTAATTATAAGGCGGTGTTCCCTATGAGTGTTGAAACTTTATCTATACTGATAATAGCGATAAGTATCATGGGGTTAATATTATGGATAAAGCTACATTTGCTGTTTGCCAACAGCATATTAAAGAACTTTCTTATACTGAATTAAAACGGTTAAATCATCAAGTCGAGTCCCTTCTCTCTGAAGATGAAGTCGGTCAAGTTCTGGCCAAGCACGAAAATCAAATTTCAAGCTGTCCTCATTGCCATTGTCGTACTTTATCTAAATGGGGCTCTACTGCTCAAGGAAGGCAACGTTATCTCTGTCGTGACTGCCATAAAACATTCAGCACCCTCACCGGAACAAGCCTATATCGAATGAAAAAACCAGATAAATGGTTGAAATATATAAACTGCATGATTTTGTCTACTACTTTAAGGGCAGCAGCCAAAACGCTTGGTATCAATCTAAAAACCGCATTTAAATGGCGGCATAGGTTATTAAAAAATCCTTGTGCTCATCAACCTACTGAACTAGTTGGTATTATTGAGGCGGATGAAACGTTTGTTGCTGAAAGTTTCAAAGGTTCTAAAAAAATGCCAAGGGAGTCAAGAAAACGTGGCGGAGAAGGTCGTCAAGAAGTTCCAATTCTACTTGCGTTAGATAGAAGTGGTTCAGTAAACCATCATGTATTAGAGCGTGATACTAAAGAAGAAATTAGCTTCGCATTAAAACCGCTTTTAACTGCTGATTCAGTATTGTGTACAGATGGTAATTTATCTTATAAAAGTATCGTTAAAGAGCTTGATTTTAATATCGATCACAAACGACTTATTGCTTTAGATAATCAAAAAGTTATTGATAAAATATACCATATTCAAACACTTAACAATTTAACCATGCGTTGGAAAACATGGATGAAACGATTTTTTGGTGTAGGAACAGCTTACTTAGATAATTATATTGCATGGTTTATTTTCATGGAAAATAAAGAGTCGAATCAAAATAGTTACTGGCTTAATGAGGCGATTAAGTCGGCCCAACACTCATAGGGAACACCGCCAATTATAACCAGCAACATGTGTTATACAAGTGCGTAGGCCCATTTGGGGTGTGTTTGACTATGTTTAGGTAGATAATCGCTATCTATTAATTACTCTTTGGTACATTACAAAGCAGGCGTATATGATTTTGAGCTCACTGCCCGCCTGCCCCCATAAACTCAACCTCTACTTGTTCCCCTATTACAATCGTGATACAGCGCACGCTTTGATGTTGTGCAATACGAAAACGGTTTACTTGTATCTATCATGTATTACACTAAGTCACGTTAAATACAAGTTGTTATTTACCCCCTCATAGGAGTCAGAAAAAATGGCAAGAGATGCTAACGTGGTAGCCGCTTCAGTATTAGATTTACTGGGTGGTGAGCTAAATATTGAGCAGTTAACACACTGTGCGACCCGATTACGGGTCATTACTAAAGATGACGCGCAAGTAAATACTGAAGCACTTGCAGAAACCGAAGGCGTGCATGGCTATTTCTATAAAAATGGCCAGCATCAAGTGATCTTAGGGACAGGCTTTGTTGGTAAAGTCTTCGCTGTATTAGCAGGTGACAGCATCGGCATGGAGGAAACCTCCTCCACTCCTAAAACAAAGGAAAATGCAGGTATTACATTCCAATCTGTAACTCGTACTTTTTCTGATATTTTTGTGGCGATAATTCCGGCACTGGTCGCAACCGGTTTGCTAATGGGACTGCGAGGTCTGATTGTCAACGGCTTTGGTGTGGAACTCTCTTCGCAACTGCTCACCTTATCGCAAGTGTTGACTGACACTGCATTTATCTTTATTCCCGTTTTGGTGACCTGGTCAGCGATGCGGGTGTTTGGCGGTTCCCCCATATTGGGTATCGTTCTCGGCCTTATGCTGGTGGCGCCCCAATTAGCAAATAAATGGGATGTGGCTTTTGGTAATGCAGAAGCGCTTCTGATTCCATTTTTCGGCTGGGACATTCCGGTTACCGGTCTGCAAAGTTCAATTTTGCCTGCAGTATTTATGGGCTGGTTTGCGTCAATGGTAGAAAAAACGTCACGCAAATATATTCCTGAAGTATTGGATCTTATTATCACACCATTTATCACGCTATTGATATCTCTGATTGTTGGCTTGATTTTTGTAGGACCCGCTTTACTTGGTGTTGAAAAACTGATTACGGAGATTGTGGTTTACTTCCTGCAGATTCCTTATGGTATCGGCGGCCTTATTTATGGCGGAGCCATTCAGTTTATGGCGGTGACAGGTATGCACCATACGATTGTACCGATAACGATTGCGATGGTGACTGATACAGGCTTTGATCTCATTAATCCACTCGGTACAGCTGCCATTGCCGGTCAATTTGGTGCAGCCATTGCAGTGATGACAATGCAGTCAAATAAGGTGAAAAAGTCGGCGATGTTTGGTGCTGCGCTTCCTGCCCTCTTTGGGATTACCGAACCGGCGATGTTTGCGGTGACCTTACCGCGCGTCAAACCTTTCTTATATGGCTGTGTTGGTGGTGCATTTGGCGGATGTATTGCCGCGATTGCAGGGATCGCCTCCGCGGGAACGGGCGCGACCATGTTACCGGGCATGTTACTTTATCTGGGTGGCGGATTGGGTATGTATATCGTTGTTATGCTTTCTGCTGCGACACTCGCTTTCTTTATGACAAAACTGTTTTATAAAGAGCCTAAATAATTATTGATTTATTCCCTTTATAGAGACGAAAAATTTCGGGTTCTATAAAGGGACTTTTTTAAGAGAGCCGTTATGAATTTTTCTAACCGACAGAACCGTTTTGTTCGTTTACATGAAGTCTGCGATGAGTACCTAGCAGAGATTGCACAGAAAACACAAAGCGACCCCTATTACCCGACCTATCATATTGCACCAAAACATGGTTTGCTGAATGATCCGAATGGTTTGAGCTATTTTAATGGCGAGCACCACATCTTTTATCAATGGTTTCCACTAGGTCCGGTTCATGGTTTAAAGCACTGGTATCATGTTTCTACAACAGACTTCAAGACCTTTCGCGATAGAGGGATTGCATTGTATCCGGAGCAAGATTATGAACAGCATGGCTGCCATACCGGTGTTGCTGTTGTGGAAGGCGACGAGCTGAATCTGCTCTATACCGCCCACTATCTGCCAAACGCAGAAACTGGACATCCGACACAGGCTTTGGCTGTACTGAAAAAAGATGGCAGTATCGAGAAAAAAGGCGTGGTCATTGAGTTCAACAGTGAACACTACACAGATAATTTTCGAGATCCCGTCTCCTTTAAGCGAAATACTGATTATTTTATGCTCATTGGCGCAGAAAGTAAGGCGCTTCAAGGTAAATTGGCCCTGTACTCAGGGCAAGCAATCGACCAATACCAGTATTGCGGCAATATTGATATTGGGCTTTCTGATTTTGGCTACATGTGGGAGTGCCCGAACTATTACGAAGAACAAGGCAAAGGAGTACTGATATTCTCTCCTCAGGGAGTCACCAGCGATAATAAGTATGACTTGAAAAACGTTTTCTCGGTGGTTTACATCGTTGGTAAACCAATAGACACTGAAAACTTGGTATTCGAAAATGACGGCTATTATGAGCTGGATAAAGGTTTCGATTTTTACGCACCTCAGACTTATTGCGACCATTTAGGACGACGTATTCTAATCGGTTGGTTAGGTAACTCCAAAAGTGAATACCCGACGGATAAGAATTGTTGGGCACACATGCTTACTCTGCCGCGCCAACTTAGCATTGAAGGCAATAAACTGCTGCAGCAACCCCTGGCAGAAATCAGTGAGTTGAGATACAAGACGGTGGAGCTTGAGTCCTCACATAAATTGCAGAGTCTTGCATTCGAATTGGAGTTGATGGTTGAAGAAAAGTTCAGCATTGAACTTAAGAATGAAGCCGGGGAAAAAATGCTCTTTTCAGGCGATCAGTTTGAGTATGTGCTGGATAGAAGCTTGGTTTCAGAACTTCATGCCGAGCAGTTTGGTACGGTTCGCTTTGCCAAAAGGCAGCCTGAAGAGAAAGAGACAATCCGCTTGTTTGTAGATCATTCTTCAATAGAAATTTTTTGTGCAAAAGGAGAGACGGTGTTCACTTCGCGGATCTTTGTCAAAGACCTAAGCGAGGTTAGTTTGCAAGGTGCCACTGGTCATATTCATTACTTACGGCCCATTGAATATATTTGAGCTACGAATAATCATTTTGATTTAATCTAGGAGAAAAGTATGCTCATTGACAAGAAAGGAAAGGAAAAGATCGAACAGTACCAAAAGGCTAGTGAAGTTGAGGATGAAACAGTAACTATATTGCTCAACACCATGCAGTGGAATATAACGATGATGGAAACTTCCATGAAGATTTACTTCGAATTACAACAGCTCCGACTAGACAAATAAGTCTTTATATAATAAGTGACTATGGTGTCAATTCCTAAATTTAATTCATTTTAGGAGCTCACCTTTGAAATAACGTACTTGGAAAAACGTGAAGTGAAGAATGAACATAAAAACGCCAATTACAGCCGCTATGATTAGCACATCACTTAGCACCAATATAATGAGCAAAAAGATCACTGCATGACTTCCACCTTGCTGAGCATAAAAATGTCTTTCAGCAGAAACAAATAGCAAAGATAAACATCCCTTAGTTATCTTATTAATCATTAATTAAAAAAACAGTATCGTTAACTCGATACTGGTTTTCCATATAAAAAATACAGGAAATCTCATGAACAAAATTTGGGTTACCGGCGATGCGGTTGTTGATTTAATTCCAGATGGTTTAAACAGCTATCTAAAATGTCCTGGCGGTGCGCCGGCCAATGTTGCTGTTGCAGTATCTCGGTTAGGTGGCGACAGTGCTTTTTTCGGCCGTGTCGGTCTGGATCCGCTCGGTCGCTTTATGAAAGAAACGCTTGCTAATGAAGGCGTAAATACAAGTAGTATGCTGCTTGATGAAGCGCAGCGAACCTCTACGGTAATTGTTGATTTAGACGATACAGGAGAGCGCAGTTTCACCTTTATGGTCAAACCAAGTGCCGATCAGTTTATGCAGCCTGTTGATGTTCCCACTTTTGCAGAAAACCAGTGGCTACATGTCTGCTCGATTGCTCTGGCGAATGAGCCGAGTCGAAGTAGTACTCTCTTAGCAATGCAACAGATAAAATCTGCAGGTGGATTTGTCAGCTTTGATCCCAATCTGCGAGATGAGGTTTGGGCCGATCAAAGTGAAATTAAATCAGTGGTATTAAAAGCAGTAGCGATGGCCGATGTGGTTAAATTCTCTGATGATGAACTGCTGTTTTTAACTGATACAGATACCTTAGAAGCCGGTTTAGATGCTATCGCCAAATTTAACAATACACTGATACTTATTACTCAAGGGGCAAAAGGCGCATTAGTGATCACTCAGAATGCAAAAGAGATGATTGCAGGTAAAGCAGTAAAACCCGTTGATACTACAGGTGCCGGAGATGCATTTGTAGGTGGTTTAATCGCTTATCTTGCGCAAAACAATGCATGGAGTGAGATTGAACATATTCGTCAAGCTGTGAAATGGGCCAATAGCTGCGGTGCTTTAGCCACCACTCAAAAAGGCGCTATGACAGCGCTGCCTTTAAAAAATGAACTTACAGAATATCTGCTTAATTTATAACACGTTTATTACAAAATTACATATACAAGAATATACAATGACAAGACGGACTAAAATTGTTACTACATTAGGCCCTGCTACAGATAGAGATAATAATTTAGAAAAAATTATTGCTGCCGGTGCCAATATGGTGCGCATGAACTTCTCCCATGGCGAAGCTGTTGATCACATTCGACGAGCTGATGAAGTACGCGAAATAGCTGCTCGTTTAGGTAAAGAAGTTGCCATTATGGGTGATCTGCAGGGCCCTAAAATCCGGGTTTCTACCTTTAAAGATAATAAAATTCAATTAGCTGTAGGCGACAAATTTATCCTGGACAGTGACATTGAAAAAGGCCAGGGTACTCAAGAAGCTGTTGGACTTGACTACAAAACATTGCCGCAGGAAGTTGCTGCAGGTGATGTGTTACTGCTTGATGACGGTCGTGTGCAGCTGCAGGTTGAGCTGGTTACAGGCAACAAAGTCGAAACGGTTGTGCTTATTGGCGGACCGCTATCAAATAATAAAGGGATCAATAAGCAAGGTGGCGGTTTATCCGCGCCGGCATTAACAGATAAAGATAAAAAAGATATCCTTACTGCCGCGCAAATTGGCTGTGATTATTTAGCCGTCTCTTTCCCTCGCAGCGGTGACGATCTTCACTATGCACGTAAACTGGCTGCCGATGCCGGCTGTTATGCCAAGATTGTTGCTAAAGTTGAACGAGCTGAAGCAGTTGAAACTCAGGAAGTATTAGAAGAGCTTATTCTTGCAGCAGATGTGGTCATGGTTGCCCGTGGTGATCTGGGTGTCGAAATTGGTGATGCTCGCTTAGTCGGCGTACAAAAAAACATGATCCGCACAACTCGTCGCTTAAACCGTGTGGTTATTACTGCAACACAGATGATGGAATCAATGGTCAACGCACCAATGCCAACGCGTGCGGAGGTGATGGATGTTGCAAATGCAGTACTTGACGGCACCGATGCGGTGATGCTATCCGGGGAAACGGCTGCGGGTGATTTTCCGGTTGAGACGGTAAAAGCGATGAGTGACGTTTGCCTTGGTGCAGAAAAACACCCAAGTATTAATGTTTCAAATCACCGTATGAATTATACATTTGACGATTCGGGTGAAGCATTAGCAATGACAACGATGTTTGCTGCCAACCATACCAATGGTGTTAAAGCGATTGTAGCCCTAACTGAATCAGGTACAACACCGCTATTAATGTCTCGTTTAAGCTCTGGCCTGCCTATCTACGCACTGTCAAGTAACCCACAAACCTTAAGTTATTGTGCACTATATCGAGGTGTAACGCCTATTAAATTCAATTCAACAACCACAGATAATATTGAATATATAAGCAATGCACTGCAGACGCTAAAAGCTGCAGAGCTCTTACAAGAAGGTGATTTGATCCTGCTTACCCATGGTGATAATAATCATGCAGGCTCAACAAATACTTGTAAAATAATTAAAATTTAAACTATTTTATTATTCAGTTAACTAAAGCCTCTTAATTAGACGATGCCGAACAGTATAAGGAGCTTTTTAGGAAATTGTGAAGAGCCTAATCGTAAAAATGGCTCAAGCACTAAAACGGTTAAATCTTCATACGCCATTTGCCTAAGCAACTTCGCATGTTTATCTTTAACTCTTACATTGAGTGTTTTTGTCTGCATGCTGTAATTATAGCAGTGATATTTTAAAGTAAAGAAGCTACTTCGCAGCTTGCGCTATCCTTCCCCGCCCTCAAAGGACGGGGCTTGACGCGCTTTTTGGTCAATATTAAAAATATCACTGCTATATTGTGACAGTGTCGCTTGTTGGAAAATACTCCAAAACCAAACCATTAATTATATCGTTGATTTTGTCATGCGGATCGTCAGAGTCTTTACCGGAACTTACATCAGAATCATTCTCGACTGTATCTTTATCGCACATGCACTCACCATTATACCAGCAAATATCACCTGGCCGGGTGTTCTCAGCGAGATAAGTAAATCCATAGCTTGCTATCTGCTCATCAATTTGAGTTTGGGTGATGCGATAAAAGTTGTTTACACTGTTATAAATAGTGTTCGCGATTAACATTTTCTTTTCTTCATCATATTCGTTATGAAGTTTCTCATTGATTTCCAGCATAATCTCATCGATCGGCAGATTAATATCTATCTTGTTTTCTGTTGATATTTTAGTCATATTAATTGTCCTTGTTGTTTATTTTGCCTTTTCGCCAACGCCGATTAAAACTCACTTAGTCAGCTTTTTTATGGGCTTGGTAGCGCCACAAACAGTTTCTCGGGAGTCAGACAGCTGTTGTTGTCACAAGCCTGTAAACTGACTTCTGCCAGTAAATAAGCAGGCAGATCACCTCCACCAGTAACTATCGGGATCTCAACTTTATCTTGATACAGAGACATCGGTGCGCGGTTAAAACCGAGCGTTTTCACTTTTCCCGGCGGGTAAACCGGCGTTAAATCTACGTCCAGCAAGCGGATTCGGGTGGGAATAAGATCGGAATCAAGCGGATTATGGCTGTTGATATGCCAGCCGGGGGCGATACTGAGCATCACTGTTATTTGTGTTTGATCTTTCATTGCCTCTATCCTGATCCTGCCTCCGGCACCATAACCCACTGTGTTATATCCGGAACTGCGGTATTGATCTAGCGCGGTTAACATAGCCGCCAGAGCCATGGGTTGTCGGTTGAGGGCCGGGGCAAAAAAAGCCAGTTGTCTTTTTATCTGCAGTTTGATTTCAAAGGTTCCACTGCGCTGATAGAGCATCACCATCGCCATCAGCATCGATGAATTTCCCGAGGCGGTTATATTGTCCTGGGCGCTTTTACTGCGAAACAGCAGCGGCCCCTGGCTGTCGGGAGCGCTGTTATAAAAACCGCCCTCTTTTGGATCGGCAAAACGCGCCGTCACAAGCCGGTAGAGCGACTGGCCGCGCTGCAGCCACTTGGGATCTTCGCTGGCATCATAAAGCGCCATCAGCGCCTGGATATAATAACCATAGTCAGCCAGAGTACCTTGGACCGAGGCTCGCTCTTTCACAAAGATCCGGTAGAGCCGCCCCTGAGCATCGCGCATTTGCTTCCAGATCTGCTCTGCACACTCTGTTGCCGCCTCGATATAACCGCCCTGCTTACACACCAGCCCTGCCTGCACAAGCGCCAGAATCATCATCGCATTCCACTCGGTGATCTCTTTTTGATCTAGAAACGGTGCCACCCGCCGGTTTCTTTCTTCAAGCAATTTGCTTTTTAGCGGCGCGAGCCGGCTGAGCAATTCTTCCCGCGACAATTTTAGCCCATCGGCGACATCAGCCAATGACCTAGGCAGATAAAGAATATTGCTGCCTTCGAAATTACCCTTGAAGCTTATCCCGTAAACGTGTTTCACCAGCGCCGCCTGTTCCGCCCCCAACAAGTCGCTGATCTGCTGATCTTCCCAGACAAAGAATTTGCCCTCGCTCCCTTCGCTGTCAGCATCTGTGGCGGAATAAAAACAACCCGAGCGGGCGCGCATCTCTCTGAGCACATAGTCGAGAGTTTCAATGGCGATCCGCCGGTATTCCGGATCACCGGATAGCTGCCAGGCCAGGGTGTAGATCTGAGCCAGTTGCGCCTGGTTGTAAAGCATTTTTTCAAAATGAGGGAGCAACCAGGCGTTATCTGTGGCATAACGATGAAAACCGCCACCAAGCTGATCGTAGATCCCGCCCTGCAGCATCCCGTTAAGTGCCCGGCTAACAAACCCCCAGATCTGACTCTCTGTCGGCCTGACCATCCGTTGCAGTTTGGCTATTAACATCATCAGGTTGGGTTCATTCGGAAACTTAGGAGCATCGCCCATACCGCCGTGGGTTTGGTCCTCAGTGGCCAGTAATCTACTGATCGCTTGCCCAGCGAGAGCATCAGCGCTCTGCTCTGTACTCTGTTCCCCTTTAGTATAGCTCTCCTGCGCCACAATCCCGCGAGTGATCTTCTCTGCCGTCTTGACCAACAGCGGTAACTCGTAGCGCCATTTTTTCTTTACCCGGGCAAGAATATCGATAAAGGTCTGCCGAGGAAAATAAGTAGCGGCAAAAAACGCTTTGCCATCTGCCATTAAAAAGCTGTTTAGTGGCCAACCGCCCCTCCCGGTGATCAACATCGCCGCGGTCATATAGATATCATCCAGATCCGGGCGCTGCTCCCTGTCCACCTTGATGCTGATAAAGTCACGGTTTAAGATCGCCGCCACCTCGAGATTGTCAAAACTCTCCTCTTCCATCACATGGCACCAGTGGCAAGTAGCATAACCTATCGACAGAAAAACCGGCTTGTTGTCCCGTTCGGCCAGGGCAAAGGCTTCGTCGCTATAGGCGTACCAGTTAACCGGATTGTGGGCGTGTTGCAACAGATAGGGCGAGTCTTCCAGGATCAAGTGATTGGTAAACTTCGGTGTGGCATCAGGATTGAGGTGACGACTGCGAACTGGGTATTGACCGGCCTTGGTCAATCTGGCCTGCTCCAGTAATTGGTTTTGCGTCATAGTAACATCTCCCAGTGCCGACTTACCGTACTCATAACCAGGACGATTCCGGAGGACAAAAACAGAGCAGGTCTTATCAGCTTGTTCGCTGTCATAAGTCTTTTTCCAATGGAGCCGGAACTTACAACTGCTAATTCAAAAGATATCTCTGTTACGGCGCCTTTTCTTGCCCTCAAAGAGCTCCTTTCCTTCAACACGTGCGCGTCACCAGCTGACTGCTAGAGTATAGGAAGATTGACATCCACCTCTCCCTAAAGGAAGAGGATTCCGGTTAGTAAAAACCGGTGAAGAACTCTCACGAGTTTTCAGGTTTCTGCTTCAATGTACACTGCCCAGAGAGCGATGTTTGGTTTTCGCGTTTAGCCCCCATAGTGGGAGCTTTTACGCGCTTCACGCAACTCATGCTCCCCACGTCTGACACGTACTCCACAGACTTAAAATCCCGCATGTCCTGCGGTATGTTTTAAGTTTAGAAGCAGAAACAATATTGTCAAACCATCAGCGCTTTGCTCTAATCGCCTTATATCCTCTACCTAAAAGAAAGAGGTTTTACGGCAAAACAGATAAGCTTCTCGAACGCTTTCGCAGAATAAACGCATATGCTCGTTAGCTGACCCCCTTCTCTTCCATAAACTGGTACTGGCTATCCAATTTACTGTAGCCCGCACCGCTGCCTTTGCGCACATGGATTTGCGTAGTGATCCGCTCTTTCAGCGCATCGACATGAGAAATCACACCGATTAATTTCCCCTTGGCATTTAATTGCTCAAGCGCATCCAAGGCAATTTCCAGCGTGTTGGCATCTAAGGTGCCGAAGCCTTCATCGAGGAACAGCGATTCAATGCGCGTTTTCTGACTGGCTAAATTAGATAATGCCAGAGCAAGCCCTAAACTGACTAAAAAGCTTTCTCCGCCGGATAAGGTTTTCACATCACGCACGGTATTTGCCTGCCATAGGTCGATCACCTGTAATGCTAAGGGCTCATCCGTATTACGCTGCAGTTGATAGCGTTGATGCAGACTTGCCATCTCCTGATTGGCCAGATAAACCAGATTATCCAGGGTCAGCCCCTGGGCAAAGCTGCGCAGTTTGCTGCCATCGGCAGAGCCGACGAGCTTGTTCAGCAGCGACCATTGTTCAGAGAGTGCCTGCAGCTTGTGTTGTTCAGCAAGTAAGTCAGCCTGTTGCGCTTTTAGCTGCAGATCCGCCTGCTGCTTTGCCTGTACGGCTACTAACTGCTTATTTAACTGCTCACACTCTGTTTTTTGGGCTGTCGCCTCACTTTCCAGTTGTTGTGCACTTTTTTCTGTTACCGACAAGCTGAGGTGGTCATCCAGATTCTGTTGGGCTGAGTTATAACGGGTCTGCTCGGTCAACAATTGATCGTTGATACGCTTTTGCTGCTGCAATAAGGCACTTAACTGCTCAGCTGATAAACGCGACGCTGTAAACTGCTGCTGATCGCTAAAAACGCTTTCCGCCAGCAGCTTGTCAAAAATAGTCTGTAATTTTTGCTGCTGCTTCTGCAGTGCGCGCTGCTGATGCTGCTGTTCGCTCAATTGTCCAGCTAAACGCTCATAGTGGCCTTCAGCTTCCTGCAGCTTTTGATTGGCGGCTGTGACTGCGCGGCTCAGTGTTAACTTTTCAGTTTCAAGCGCTGCGCGAATCTGCGCTTGGCTTTGCTCACCAAAAGCAGCTTTTCGTTGTGCCTGCAGGCGTTGCAGTTTATCCCGGTTAGTTTGCCAGTGCTGCTGCAATTCTCGCATTCTCTCTTGTATATGCTGATGTTGCTGCTTGTGCAGTGCTAATTCATGCTCCTGCTTGGCCAGCAGACTCTGCAGTGCCTGCTGCTGCGCTTGTTTGGATTGATACAGTTCGATACTGCTTTTCTGTTTTTCAATCCAGCGCTCAGGCGTTTGAAATAACTTATCTAATTCAGTGAGCTCATTTAATAATGACTCGGGTAACTGCTGTTTAATGGCGTTTTGATTATGCTCAAGCTGGGCCGTTAACGCCTGCTGCTCCTTATTGAGGCGCTGCAGTTCCTTTTCATAACCGCTGCTTTGGCTGCTCAGCTGCTGCAGTCTGTTTTCATCCTTATTCACCTGCTGCGTTAATTCCTGCACGGCTTGCTGTCGCGCCGGTAACTCTTCTTCTATGCGCTGCAACTGCTTCTGCAGTTTTTCAATCTGCTGACGTTTTTCCTGCAGCGCCTGGCCTAAGCGCAATAACTCCTGCTCACTGTTTTGCTGATATTCAAGCTCGAACAGATAACTGTTTGCCCGCCATTCAGTTAACAGTGCAGTATAAGCTTCATCAAGCTGCACGGCCTGTGCCTGGTATATTTTCAGCTGCCTGTTATCCGCTTTGATTTGCGCTAACAGGTCCCGGTAATCATCGCGTGCCTTATTTAACTGCTGCTCTTTTTCCTGCAGGGCTAACTCGGTTTCCGGTATATCTAACGGTTGATAATCCAGTACCGCCGGATGCTCAAGGGAACCGCATAACGGGCAAGGTTTGCCCGCCTGCAAACGTTTTTTGAAATCACTTAATTGGACGATTACGCGCTCTTGCTCTAAGAGCTTTTGCAGGGCGGCTTGTTCGGTTTTATATTGCTGCCCGGCTGCTTCGGCAATCACCTTCGCCTGTTCATTGGCAGTCAGGCTCTGCTGCAGCTCAGCAATCGATTTTTGCGTTTCCGATAAACGCACAGCCGTGCCATCTAACTGACGTACCAGCGCAACGGCCTGTTGATTTTGCGCTTGTTGCTCAAGTATTGCCGTTAAGGCTGATGTTACCTGCCCGGCACTGCTGAATTGCGCACTGTCCAGAAGCTGCTCTTTTTCTTCAATTTGCGTCTGTAAAGCCGCCTTCTGCGCCTGTAACGCCTGCTCACTTTCCTTTGCTGCGCTATTATGCTCCAGTAGCATAGTTTCCAGAATCTTATGCTTCTCTTGTATATCATAGCTTTGCCCCTGCAGCGCACTTAACTGTGCCTGTTGCTTTATATACAGGGAAAACTGTTGTTCAATAAGCGGCAATGTCTCCTGCAGGACCTGCGAGACCTGCTGTTTCTGTAATTCTCTATTGAGCTTATCCAGCGCATCGCTATCGCATTGCTGCTTTTCTTGTTTTTCGCTCAGAAGCTTTTCACTGGCTTTTAATGCATCAGTGTGCTTATCCAGCTCATGCTGCTGTTCCTCGCTTTGCTGCGTTAACTGACTGATATTGATATCTAAAGGCAGCAGTTTTTCGTTTAAAATCAGTAATTTTTGTTGCTGTTCCTGCTGCTGTATTTTCTGCGCGTCGATTAATTTATCACGCTCCGCCTTAGCTTTGAGTAATGTATTGCTTAGCAACTCTTTTTTCTGCTCAGTGGCGGATAACTGCGCACTGCTCTGCTGCAGCTGCTGACGATTGATTAACAGATCCTGGTACGGCAGCTCCAACTGCCGCGCTTTTTCCGCCCATTCAATCGCTAGCACCTTATCTTTAAAATCTATTTTCGCCTGCTCACAACGCTGCAGCTCTTTTAGCTGTGCCTGTACCTGCGACTTTAATAACTCGGCTGTTTTTAACCACTGCAGAGCGTCTGTCATGCTTTTTAATGTTGCTTCAGCTTCTTGCTTTGCGCTTTCCAGGGCCGACACCTGTTCCTGCAGTTCCTGCAACTGCTGCTCAGAGAGTACGTTTAAGCCTTCCGCCTGCTTAACCAATAGCGCCAACTCGGCCTGCACCTGTTTATTACGCTCGAACACATGTTTGCCAATTTCACAATAAATCTCGGTACCGGTCAGCTCTTCTAAGAGCTCGGCGCGCTCTTTAGAGCTGGCATTTAAAAAAGCAGCAAAGCCGCCCTGTGCTAATAACATAGATTTAGTAAAGCGGGAAAAATCTAAACCGGTTAATTCAATCACCTGCTTTAATACATCACTGCTTTTGGTCGCTAGAATCTCACCATTTATTTCCGATAATTCACAATGTGGTGCTTGTAATTTACCGGTCGGATTTTTACGGGCTCTTTTTTGCCCCCAGAAAACACGATAACCATTGCCATTGACGCTGAATTCAACTTCAGCCAGACAATCACCTGTGCCGCGCGTCATTAATTCGTTTTTACTTTGTGTTAAGCGATCTAAACGCGGTGTCTGCTGGTATAAGGCCAGGCAAATTGCATCTAAAATAGTGCTTTTACCGGCGCCCGTTTGCCCGGTAATAACGAACAAACCGTTCTCGGCAAAGTCAACGTCCTGAAAATCGATCTTCCACTGCCCCTGCAGTGAATTTAAATTTTTAAATCTAAGCGACAATATTTTCATCGATTATCCTCCAGATCTGCACACACCAGGGCAAACAAGCGACTCAAATCGGCTTGCTGTTGTTCGCTTAAATTATTCTCACATTGCAGGCGATGTTGAAAAAGTTCAATCGGCGTCAAGGCATCTAGCGTTGTCGTATCGTTTTCCTGCCATTGGCTGTTTTCATTAATTTGCGGCGTACTGATTTTTAAAATTTCAATTTCACTGCCTTCGAGCAGGTTATTAAGCTGAGCCTGAACATCAGAGACATAAAAAGCTTGATTGAGTTTGACTTCAAGCCAAATACTTTGCTGCTTAGCGGCTGCCCTCAAATCACTTAACTGCTCGCAGACACTCTCCAGATCGCCACTGATTACTCGCAGTTCTTGAAAACGAGGCACCACTAAGGGGCTCACTGTAACCTTGCTTTTCTCGCTAATATCGACAATCAGCACCTGTTTTTCGTGCTTAGTCTCATCAAAGCTCAGCGCAATCGGCGAGCCGCTATAACGAATATGCTCTTGCTTCTGCACTTTTTGTGCCCGGTGCAGATGGCCCAGGGCAATATAGTCAAAGTCAGGAAACAAAGCACAGGGGAAAGCACTCAAGGTACCGATATAGATATCCCGCTCCGATTCAGACACCGAGCAACCGACCGTGGTTAGGTGGCCGGTGGCAATAATCGGCAATTGCTTACCGGCAAGTTTCTCTTGCGCTAACTGGTGAACTTTTTGGTAGGTCTTTTCGATACCCTGTTGTAAATTCTGCTGTTTTTTTTCTGCAGAAAGTCCGAAGGCACTGCTCATCACATCATTGGCGCGCAGAAAAGGCAGGGCGCAGACTATCGCCGCTTCCTGCTGCTGGCTGTTTTTCAGAGTGACCAGGTGTTCACTTAAATCATCACTTAATCCTGCTATTACCGAGACATTTAAGGCATTTAGCAGGCTTTTATTTTCATTAAGCACGGCAACACTATCATGGTTACCTGAGACAATAATTAACTGCCGGCAGTGTGATTGCTGTAATTTAACAATAAAGTCACTGTATAACTTTCTGGCGTAGGAAGGCGGCGCGCTGCTATCAAAAATATCCCCGGCAACAATCAGCGCATCTATTTTTTCGCTATTTATAATGTCAACTAGCCAGTTTAAAAATGCTAAGTGCTCTGCTTCTCTTGTTTTCATCATAAAATACTGGCCCAGGTGCCAGTCTGATGTATGCATTATTTTCATTTACTGATCTCATTTGCTCTATATAACCAAGATATACTCAATCTAACTGAATATGCAAAATTGTTAACTAAGATTGCATTTATATTCACAGTTATTCAACTGGCAAAGGCATTTCTGCACGCCTGCAGCAGAACATTGTTCAAAATAAAATCGATATGCACAGCATTTAAGCGAAAGAAACAAAATTTACTTTTTTTAATAAAAAATAGTTGACGACAATCCTTGATATCAGCATAATGCGCTCCATCGAAACGACGGAGTGCTTAGCAAGACGACGTTAAGATGTAAAGTAAATAAAATGGCTACATAGCTCAGCTGGTTAGAGCACATCACTCATAATGATGGGGTCCCAAGTTCAAATCTCGGTGTAGCCACCATTTACTTTAAAGAGTAAATAAAAGAGAAAGCAGGTCACTAACAATATGGTGTCCCACTTAAATCTCGGTTTAACAACCATTTACTTTAAGTTGCGGAAGTGGCGGAATTGGTAGACGCGCTAGATTTAGGTTCTAGTATCGTAAGGTGTGAGAGTTCAAGTCTCTCCTTCCGCACCATTCTTTCTTAAAGAAAGAATTGCCATAGAGAATAAACTCTTTAAAATAAGAGCAACAAGAGAAATAACTCTTTAAAATTAACAACTGGGATATCGCCAAGCGGTAAGGCACCGGGTTTTGATCTCGGCATTCAGAGGTTCAAATCCTCTTATCCCAGCCATATTCACTAACTTGTACAACAGGTTGGTAACTTGAAGAAGTATAAACTTGCTTTAAGAGGAAACTCTTAAAAGAGAAGAAATCTCTATAAAATTACAACTGGGATATCGCCAAGCGGTAAGGCACCGGGTTTTGATCTCGGCATTCAGAGGTTCAAATCCTCTTATCCCAGCCACATTTAGCGGAAGTGGCGGAATTGGTAGACGCGCTAGATTTAGGTTCTAGTATCGCAAGGTGTGAGAGTTCAAGTCTCTCCTTCCGCACCATTATTCTTTGAACAGCAAGTTGAGCTAGATTTAGGTTCAGCTACTCCTCAAAGAAAGCGCAAGGCATGAGAATTAATATCTCTCCTTTCGCACTATTCTTTACTTAGGTAAAGAATTAAAATTACCAGCTTATGCTGGTTTTTTTATCTTTATTAGAGTGGCTACATAGCTCAGCTGGTTAGAGCACATCACTCATAATGATGGGGTCCCAAGTTCAAATCTCGGTGTAGCCACCATTCTTTAGTCATAAAGAATGATGATAGAGAGCCAACTCTTTAAAAACAGAGAATCAACTCTATAAAATTACAACTGGGAGATCGCCAAGCGGTAAGCACTGAAGGTTAATTACGATCTCGGCATGCTAAATGACGACCAGTAAGAGAAGAAATCTCTATAAAATTACAACTGGGATATCACCAAGCGGTAAGCACTGAAGGTTAATTACGATCTCGGCATGCTGAATGACGACCAGTAAGAGAAGAAATCTCTATAAAATTACAACTGGGATATCGCCAAGCGGTAAGGCACCGGGTTTTGATCTCGGCATTCAGAGGTTCAAATCCTCTTATCCCAGCCACATTTAGCGGAAGTGGCGGAATTGGTAGACGCGCTAGATTTAGGTTCTAGTATCGTAAGGTGTGAGAGTTCAAGTCTCTCCTTCCGCACCATTCTTTACTTATGGTAAAGAAGTAAAATAACCAGCTCATTGCTGGTTTTTTTATACCTGTAATAAAATTAACTGGCTAAAAACCCTCGATTTAGGTTCAACTGTTCCTCAGAGAAAGCGCAAGCTGTGAGCGTTCAAGTCTTCCCTTGCGCACCATTCTTTACTTATGGTAAAGAAGTAAAATAACCAGCTGATTGCTGGTTTTTTTATGCCTGTTATAAAATTACTCAACACACTCAATTTAGGTTCAGCTGTTTCACAGAGAAAGCACGGCTTTTAGGCCGGCATCCTTTCACCTTATTCTCTTCTCCTGCCGCTTTGAACTACTATTACTATAGTGATCTAAATAACTGTCGCTCAGTTTTAACACTCGCTGCCATTGTGTCGTAATAGGAGAAGACTATGCTCAAAATCGAAAAATCTGTTACGGCCAGTTTTGATGTCGATCCGCAGCGCGGCTTTACTCCTTTATGTCCCGATGAGCTGCCGGTGAACGAAGGCGATCTGATTGCCGATGAGCTCAATGCACAGGCGCAGTTTGCTCGCTACCGACTGGTCAGTAAAGACTGCCATCCTGCGCAGGCTCCCTGGATGGCCGGCTCTCCCGAAGAAATTATGACCCCGGTCAACGGAGAATACGCCAGTTTAGATATCAAGTGGCCGGCGCACTGCGTTATCGGTACTGAAGGTAACCGCCTTATTCCCGGTTTACCGAATGAAAGCGATTATGATCTATTGATTAGAAAAGGGAGCGACCCGGTCAAACACCCTTACGGCGCTTGCTATCATGATCTTGCTGAAAGTGAAAGTACCGGCGCCATTGAATGGCTGCATGAACGGCAGATAAAAGTGGTTATCGTTGGCGGTCTGGCAACGGATTACTGTGTTAAAACCACCGTACTGCAACTCTGCCGGGCTGGATTTCAAGTCATTGTTAATCTCGGCGCATGTCGTGGCGTGGACAGTGAAACCACTAAAACGGCCTGCACGGAAATGCGCAGTGCCGGCGCACAACTGATCAGCGACAGTACTGAATTGGAGTTGCTATGAGCGACAAAAAACTGCAGCGCTGGCTGATTGACAGCCTGATGGATACAGATCTGTACAAGATCACTATGCTGCAGGCTTACTACCATACAACGGAGTTTCGCAGTGTCGATGTCGAATGGAAGTTTGCCTGCCGTAACCGTAACGGTTTTAATTTGGCAATGCTTATTCCGGAAATACGCCATCAGCTTGAACATGTCTGCACCCTCTCCTTTACCGATCAAGAGCTTGATTACCTGGCCGCTTTTCCCTTTATAAAAGCCGATTTTATTGAGTTTCTGCGCATCTTTAAACTTAATATGCGTTTCGTGCACTTACATCCTAAAGGTGAAGATCTCAACCTGCGTTTTCGCGGCCCATTGCTCCATGTCGCCCTGCTGGAGATCTATGCGCTGGCGATTATCAGCGAACTGCATACCTTTGTGCATTGTGACGGCTTTGATCTGACGCTGGCACGACAAAAACTCAACGCAAAGATCGCGCTGCTCAAAGCAGAGAAGGAGCTGTCCGGTTTTAATTTTGTCGATTTTGGAACGCGGCGGCGCGCCAGCAAGGCCTGGCAGAAAGAAGTATTGCAAACCATGAAGCAGCAGATACCAGAGTATTTTGCCGGCACCAGCAGCCTGCATTTTTCGCGCACCCTAGATTTATTACCGATCGGCACCATGGCGCATGAGTGGCTGCAGTGCTGGCAGGCGGTCACGCGCCTCGCCGATGCCCAGAAAGCGGCACTGGAATCCTGGGTGCAGGAATATCGCGGCCGTTTGGGGATTGCCCTGACCGACTGCTATTCAATGGACTCCTTTGTTCGCGACTTTTCCGATCCCTACTTTGGTAAGCTCTATGATGGCCTGCGTCACGACAGCGGCTGCCCCTTTGTCTGGGGAGAAAAGGCGCTGCAAATGTATCAAAAGATGGGCATTGACCCACTCACCAAAACCCTGGTCTTTAGCGATTCCTTAACTTTTCCGCGCATGCTTGAAATCTGGAAACGCTTCAATGGCCGCGCTAAAATCTCCTTTGGCATCGGCACCAATCTGATGAACGATGTCGGTAATATAGCGCTCGACATTGTTATTAAAGTGGTCGCCGCCAACGGCAGGCCAGTCGCAAAAATTTCCGATGAACCGAGCAAAAGTATGTGTGAGGATCTTAGTTACCTGCAATATCTGGCCAGCCAGTACGGGATTGATCCGAATACAGTTAAGATTTCGCAATAGTCATTAGCTCACTCCTGTCGGCAATCGCTAAGGAATTTTGCATGCCAGCAGCTATATAAACATGTAAAATCATTAAAAACCAACCTGACTGGCATAACTATCTAGCATGATTATTGATAAAAAGTGGCGCATATTAACCATAGGAGATGGTGATCTATCCTTTTCCAACGCCTTATTAAAAAACCACCAGCCCGCTTCTTTAACGGCGAGCGTTTATGATTCACAGGCGACGCTCGCGGAAAAATACGGGGATACTTTTTATCGCCAGCTCAAAGCCGACAATATTCCCGTTTTCTTTGAAGTGGATATTCTCAATGAGAACTCCTGGACAGGCTTGCCCGAAAAACGTTTTGATCTGGTGATCTTTCAATTTCCGTTATTACCGGCTTTCAGTTCATTTACTGAATATCAACAACGCTGCAGCCAGGTTAATCCGAATATACTGAACCGCCGTTTATTACGCAGTTTTTTAATTAATTCCTGCAACCATTTTCTCGCTCCCAATGGCCAACAACTGTGCTTTATCACCTCCAAGGATGTCAAACCCTACCGGCAATGGAATATTGAAAATGCCCTGCATCTGCAGACCGATATTCATTACTTAGGTTCAATCCCTTTTGATATCGGCATGTTTCCCGGTTACAAAATCCGCAATGTCGACCGCGATAAGCATGTCAAAGATACCAAAGGGCTGACTTATGTGTGGAGCAGGCAGAAAGATCACTCTATTGTAAAAAAGCTCCATGCAGCGCAGTATCAGGGCAGCAATTACTGCAGCGCCTGCCGCGCCGGGCCCTTTTCAACAAAACTGGATGAGATTGAACATAAACAGTCGAAAAAACACCTGCAGATGATGGAATTTGAACGGTTATGGCTGGCTGAGCTCGAAAATGATAGCCTTAAATAAGCGCTTCCCTTCTTATTATTCAACGGAAAAATGCACTGCTCGTAAAAAAGAGGATTTTAGATGATATTAGTTTCAGACGTCGATGGATGCTTAACGCCCGGTCGCTTTCAGCCGCTTGATCTAAGCGCAGCAGCCTTATTAAAAGACTTTATTAAAGAAAACAATGTGTTTCTAATACTGGCAAGCGGTCGCTCGCAAGCCTATATGGAATGTCTGGCGCAAATACTCGATATCAACACCCCCTATATCTGTGAAAATGGCGCGGCGGTATTTTCCCCTCAAAGCGGAAAATATATTTATACGGCTGCAAAAGTTGATATTTCTGAAATTAAGCATTCGTTAGCGCTTAATTTTGGCGCGCGGGTGGTGTATGAACCCAACAAGGAATTCACCATAAGCCTAAGAGTTGATGATCCCAGCTTTGCATCAATAGAGGGTGAATATGAAGCCGTGCTGGATCTTCTTAAAGATTATAGGAATATTGAGATCACCCATTCCAATAGCGCCATTGATATTATTCCCAAAGGCGCCAATAAACGTAGCGCCCTCAAATTCCTCTGTAAAAACCTCGGCATCAAAGAGGAAAAGCTGCTTGGCTTTGGTGACTCCTATAATGATCTGTCTTTTCTGGATTTCTGTCATTTAACCGGTGCGCCGGCAAATTGTTGTGACGATGTGACAAAAGCCGTTAACTACAAAGCTAAAAACGAGGATATTAAGGGGTTGTTAGAGTTTTTAAATACACTCATAACTTAAGCGGCAGCCCTTTGCTGTAGTTTTACTGACAGGCAGGTTTAAATAATAATTTACCCCTGCGCATGCAGAAATGCCGCCCCACGGACACCGGAAGCATCGCCATGGACATGCTTAACAATCTTAGTCAGTGCATTTTTAGTAAATGTATATTGGTTGAGTTTCTCATTTACCCGCGGGTAGATCTCATCAATATTAGATATACCGCCGCCTAAGACGATCACCTCAGGATCAACAAAGTTGACGATACTTGCGCACACTCGCGCCAATTGATCACAATACAGCTCAAAATGGGCGCGCGCCTGCGGATCCCCCTGGGCAAACATCGCCATGATCTGTTTTGAATTCGCTCGGCTGTATTTGGCAGAGAAGGTACGCGCAAAACCTGTTCCGGAAACAAAGGCTTCACTGCAGTTTTTAGAGCCGCAATAGCAGACCACTTCTGCTCCAATCTATATCCGGTGAATAATTGGGTAGAGGATTGTGCCCTAGCTCTCCTCCGAGTTTGTTGAAACCGCTAACCAGTTGATTATGAATAATCAGCCCCGAGCCACAACCGGTACCAAGAATAATGGCAACGCATGAATGCCGCGCCTGCTTTGCCGCACCATCTTTAAACTCAGAAAGCGCCAGGCAATCAGCATCATTGGCGATGGCCACGGGTAGGTTAACCTTTGCTTTAAGATCGCCGATAAAATCTCGACCATTTAAAACGAGTACATTGGCGCCCTGCATCAGACCATCCCTACCTACCGAGCCACAGCAGCCGATACCAATAGATTCAATCTCGCCCTGCTCTGCCACTTTATCAATGACGCTCATCACTGACGCTAAAAAACCTTGATAGCTTGTACTGTCTGTTGCCTGACGATAACGCACCAGAGTTGCAAAGCTAGTCGAATCAAGGCCGACACCTTCAATTTTTGTTCCCCCAATATCCAAACCGACTATCATATTTTCACCTTTAATTAAGAAATTAAGAGCATTGCTTGTCTGCAGTCAGGAGTCAGTTAAACACTATCGAGAGAAAATATCGAGCTCTTCCGAATTATTCTATAACCTGGAGATGCAGCTAGGTTTCTCAGTTATTATCTGCTTTGATTATGGAATCAGGATTTATTTAATACCGATAAAATATTGCATCGATGTGGCGAGTCGGAGTTGCAGCTATTTACTATAGACTGCAGCTCATCCGCCAGCGATTGCAGTTGCTGGATTTTCAGCAGCACATCTTTAAGGTGTTTTTCTGCAATTTGATGTGCTTCATGCGGATCGTGATCTGTACACACCTGCAGATCAATTAACTGCCTGATCTCATCAAGGCTAAAACCTAATGCACGGCAATGCAGAATAAACTTAAGCCGCTGCAGGTGTAGCTCATGATACCTGCGCTGATTGCCCTCACTGCGCTCAGCCTTCGGCAAAATAGCAATCTCTTCATAATAGCGAATAGTGGGTATTTTGCAGTGACTGAGCCTGGCCAGTTGTCCGATAGTCAATAGCAACATTTCATACACTCCGATTAATTGCAATAAGAGCTTGATCCTCTAGTAACTAGAGGTTCTATTATAGAAAGTAAGTATAGAGGTAAATTAAAAAGTGAGGAAACATGGCGGGATGTTGCTCAAATAACAATAATTTCACCGGCATAAGCGCAGCTTACAAACGCGCTTTGCTATGGGTAATAGCCATCAATGGCTTAATGTTTTTGGTTGAGATGGCTGCCGGTATTGGTGCGCATTCACAGGCATTACAGGCAGATGCTCTAGATTTTTTAGGCGATACCTTTACCTACGCTATCAGTTTATGGGTCATAGGTAAATCACTGACTCTGCGCAGTAATGTCGCGCTCTTTAAAGGTTACAGCCTGTTAGTGATGGCCTTCTGGGTATTTAGTTCAACGCTATACCGTCTGTTTATACTCGATACGCCCAATGCTTATGTGATGGGCAGCATTGCCATCATGGCCTTTACGGCCAATATTATCAGCGTATTACTGCTGATGAAGTATAAAGATGGTGATGCCAATGTGCGCTCGGTATGGTTGTGCAGCCGCAATGATGCAATAGGTAACCTGGTGGTCTTGCTCGCCGCCTCCGGAGTCTGGGTAACCCAGAGTGCACTTCCGGACTTACTGGTCGCGCTTGTCTTAGCCAGCCTGTTTTTATCTTCTTCGTGGCAGATTATTAAACAGGCGCGCCTGGAAAAAGGCAAGTAGACAAATAAAGCGACGCCTAGCTAACCATTCTGACACAGTTTTTTCCGGCTTCTTTGGCCAGGTACACCCCCTGGTCTGCCATCTTAATCAGCTCGTCCATATTCTGCATATTATTTTGTTTGCTGCCCACGCCAATACTGACGCTGCCCTGCCAAGCCCCCTCGCCAACGAGCACTTTTAGTTCAGCCACTGCGTTACAGAGCAGCTGTGCGAGATGTGCGGCACCGGCAAAATTCGCATTTTCACAAATCACTAAAAACTCGTCTCCGCCTAAACGGCACAGTACATCATCAGTACGCAAATGTTGCTTTAACAACTGCGTTAGTTCAATCAGTACTCTATCGCCGGCATCATGCCCAAAGCCATCGTTAATTTGCTTAAAGTGATCGGCATCAATCATTAAACAGGAAAGCGCGCTATTTTGTTGCACCGACTCTTGCCATAATTTAGACAGATGCGCCATCGCATAACGGCGGTTCGGCAAGTCAGTTAACGGATCTGTCATTGAAAGCAGCTCAAGTTGTTGATTCGCTTCCTGTAATGCTTGCGTGCGTTGTAAAACTTTCATTTCCAGGGTCTGATTTAAGCGCTGCAGCTCGCTATTACGCTCTGAGACCTGTTCAAACAAAGCGTTTAGGGCTGTTAATAACGCCGCAGTGGCACTATCAACAGCGTCATCCATTGACTGAAAAGCCTGCTCGGCAGTCGTTCCTTGTTCAATGGCTTTAAGTTGCCTGGCCATCTGCTGGTCCATGCCTAACATATGATAAACCAGCCAATTACTCAGAAAATCTAAAAGGTGTTTTGCCGCCGCAGTATTACCCGCAAGCATGGCATCGTGAAGCACCAGCACTTTTGCTAAAAAATCTTGATGTGCGGCAATATGCTCAGCGAGAGAGGCCGCATCCACCCCTGATTTTTTCATCAGCAGCTCTTCTTCCTGAAAGTGATAATCGGCATACTCTTTCAGCTCGGCAAAGACCTGTTCAATATCCTCTAAACAGAGCTGATTATTTGCAAATAAGCGAGCAAATTTATTAACCAACTCAACCAGATAAAGGTGCTGCTCGTCGACCTCTTTAATCCCTGTGGCAAAATAACTTTTCCAGACAAAAGCTTGCATAACTTCCTTCTTAATAGTAGGCAATGGCCATTGTACTTGTTCGCTAAACAGAAACACAATACTTGCTAAGATTACCACTTACCGTTACTTTAGAGAAAATATTTGTTTAGGAGCTGTTATGGCCAATATACTTTATTCATTCCGCCGTTGCCCTTATGCAATGCGCGCCCGCTTAGCCATTGCCTATAGCCAGCAGCCTGTAGCATTGCGCGAGGTTGTCTTAAAAAACAAACCGCAGGCGCTGCTCGCGAGCTCAGCAAAGGGAACGGTGCCCGTTTTAGTCCTGGAGGATGGCAGCGTCATTGATGAAAGTTTAGATATTATGGCTTGGACATTAGAAAAGTCCGACCCGGATGCCTGGTTAAGCGCAGACTTACTAGCGATGCTGAATTTAATTGATGAAAATGATTTTGAGTTTAAAAAATGGTTAGACAGATACAAATATGCGGATCGCTTTCCAGAGCACAGCGCTGATTATTATCGGCAACAGGGGGAAGAGTTTTTATTTAAATTAGAGCACAGGTTACTCGCCTCCCCTTATCTTTTCGGACAACGAATAAGCCTTGCAGATAGTGCCATTTTTCCTTTTGTTCGCCAGTTTGCCGCGGTTGATCAAACTTATTTTGCCAAAAGCTCCTTTCCGCACCTGCAAAGATGGTTAACTGAGTTCAGTAACAGCGCACTGTTTCACTCGGTCATGGAAAAATACCCGCCGTGGCTTGAATCGCAGCAAGAGATAACCTTCCCTGCATCGAAGTGATACAGATAGGATTGGCCTGACGCATTTCTTTATTTAATTATTGCCAATATAATCTACAATAAAGACAATGTTAATGAGTTGTTAATCTCGGGTTTTAAAATGGGGATTAGATGGTAAACACAGTTAAGCAATACAACCGTACCGCAAAACTGCTGCACTGGCTTTCAGCGCTGCTTATTATCTGTTTATTTGCTTTGGGTCTATGGATGGTTGAGCTGAACTATTACAGTGAGTGGTATAAGCTGGCGCCTCATTGGCACAAATCTGTCGGGCTGTGCCTATTTGCCGTTACCCTGTTTCGCCTGTTCTGGAAAGCCAGCACGAAAAGCCCGAGCATTGACGGCCAAGCCTGGGAGAAAAGGACGGCAAAGCTGGTGCATCATTTACTGTACTTATTACTCTTTGCCCTGTTCATCTCCGGCTACATGATTTCCAGCGCCGATGGTCGTGCTATTGCAGTATTCAACTGGTTTTCCATTCCCGGTTTGGGCTCTGTTATTGAAAATCAGGAGGATATTGCCGGCCAGGTGCATTATTACCTGGCCTTGGCTGTGATTGCGTTAGCCTCGCTGCATGCGCTGGCCGCCTTAAAGCACCACTTTATTAACAAAGACAACACACTGAAGAAAATGCTTTTCACAAAGCACAAATAGGAGTTTGTAATGAAGAGATCACTTTTAACAGCGGCGCTCAGCACGGCCATGCTGATGCCAATCTCAGCCAGCGCGGCCGATTATACTATTGATACTAATGGCGCCCACGCTTCAATTAATTTTAAAGTCAGTCACTTAGGTTACAGCTTTATTAAAGGACGCTTTAACAAGTTTGACGGGCAGTTTAGCTATGATGCTGACGATATCGAAACCTCGCAAGTCACCGTCAATGTTGATACGCGCAGTCTCGACTCCAACCATGCCGAGCGTGACAAGCATATTAAAAGCAGCGATTTCATTGATGCCGGTAAATTTTCCACGGCAACATTTATCAGCAGCAAAGTCACCGCCAAAGAGGATGGCAATTTTGCTATTAGCGGTGATTTAACCCTGCATGGCGTCAGCAAACCTATCACTATTAATGCTAACTTTATCGGCGCAGGTAAAGATCCCTGGGGCGGATACCGCGCGGGTTTTCAGGGAACAACACGTTTACAGCTAGCTGACTTCGGCATTACGGTGATGGGCCCGGCAAGCTACGTGGATATGGAGCTGCATGTTGAAGGCATCCGCCAGTAAGCTCTGTGATTCGCTGTAAAAGAGGCACGCGAAGACGCCACATGACTCGAGTAATTTAAAAACTAAAAGCACTACCACAGAGAGCACAGAAGCGCTGCGCGCTACACAGAGAAAAACCATTCAAAATATAGATTCATTAATATTTTCTGTTTTCTCTTTTAACTCTGTGTCCTCGGTGGTGCATTTTTAACGAACCTTGCGGAATTCTCCACCCATAACTTGTTTGGGTGGAGATGGATAGCAAACCAACCGCTAGGTTGGTCTATCTTGATTCTCTATATACTCTTTCAGTGTATCAAGCGGGGCACCGCCAGCGGTCAACAAACAGTATGCTCTTGACCATAAAACAGGCTTCCAATAATAATTTTTTAGGTGCTCAGTGTATTGTTTCCGTATCAATCGGCTGGTTACTGTTTTTAGGCTGTTGATAAACTTGGCAGGCTCAATAGTTGGGTTTAGCCCCAGCAGCAAGTGAATATGATCTGATTCGCCGCCAAACTCAATTAGCTCGACACTCCATTTTTCGCACTGGTTTTTACAAATCAGTTCCAAGCTATTTAGAATATCGTTCGTAAAGCATTTATTTCTGTACTTAGTGACTAACACCAAGTGATATTTCATATCATAAACACAATGATAATGTGATTTCATCTATTTACACCAAGCAAAATAAAGTCTATTGTTTCAGTTATGAAAACGAAAGTCCACACTAAAACATTAAAGGTAAGGATCCGTGATAAACATGTAAGCACCCTAAACAAATGGGCTTACGGTGTCAATCAGGTGTGGAATTTTTGCAATGAAGCGTCAATGAAGGCATTGAGCAATGTTAGTGAACTTGGCCCGGTCAAGCCCACTTTCCTTTCAGGCTACGATCTCCAAAAACACACTAAAGGCATGAATAAAGCGCTTGGGCTGAACTCTGCTACCGTGCAGATGGTTGGTCATGAATACGCCACCCGCCGCAAACAATTCAAGAAACACAGGTTGAATTGGCGTAAATCTGGTGGCGTTAGACGTTCACTGGGTTGGATCCCGGTTCGTAAAGACTGTATTAGCTTCAAAAATGGTCAGGTTTATCATAACCGCCACTATTTTAGCGTTTGGGATAGTTACGGATTATCTCAATACACCTTCAAATCAGGCTCATTCAATGAGGATTCAAGAGGCCGGTGGTACTTCAACGTTGTGGTTGAGGTGGAAGCAGAACAGGGTACAGGCAAAGCCAGTGTGGGTATTGATTTGGGTTGTAAAGAAACAGCCACCGACAGTAACGGCTGCAAACTAAAAGGCCGTGAATACCGCGAGCTAGAGAAAGATTTAGGTATTGCGCAGCGGGCAAAGAATAAAAAGCGCGTCAAGGCTATCCATGCAAAGATAAAAAACCGCAGAGTAGATGCTTTGCATAAATACAGCCGCAAACTTGTCAATGAAAATGCGGCGATATTCATTGGTAACGTAAGTAGTCAAAAACTGGTCAAGACTAAAATGGCTAAGTCCGTTTTAGATGCTGGCTGGTCTACATTAAAAACACTATTGGAATACAAAAGCGCTCACGCTGGTATTGTTTTTTGAAGAAATCAATGAGTCGTACACCACCCAAACTTGCTCGTGTTGTGGCTCTCGCCAAAACAGTCCGAAAGGTAGAGCAGGACTTGGAATAAGAGAATGGACCTGTGAGTGTGGTGTCACTCACGACCGCGATGTGAACGCGGCCAAAAACATTCTTGCGCTCGGGCATGAGCGTCTGGCAGTAGGAATCCCCCACTAAAATCTTTGATTTAGTGGAGGGAGGATGTCAATATCTTATTTTTAGCCGAGTGAAGTGCATAGGCATGCGGTTATTTAAAGGCTGCAACCACGCTAGGAGCGTAAGGTCAGGGTAATTAACACTATGCCATGATCGGTACTTTCACTATCACGTTCAAATATCGGGTTGATGAGATGGCGATCATAAGTATGGTATTCACTGACCTCAAATAGACTGGACTGGCAACAGGCATCAAACTCGCAGGAGAGTAAAATATAATCCAGCACCGAGCTGCTTTCGCCAAAGTAATGGGTGGGTTTACGTAGTGTATCCCGATCGCCATCCGCGCTGCTCTGGTACAGCTCCCAGGCATCCTTTAACAGATATTTGCCAAGAAAAGCAGCACAATCCTCTTTTGCGGCAAAACGCAGAGAATCCGTTAACAGATGGGTCAAAATACCGTCGCTCAGGGTATTATTAAAATCGCCCATCAAGATCATCGGCAGGCCGCTTTGCTCACGACGCGCTATCATATTAACCTGCAATAAGGCGGCTTCAGTGCCTCGTTGAACGGTCGCTCCCCAACCACCGAGCAGCTGCGCTTTAAGCTTTTCAACAATATTTTTTTCCGCCGGCAGACTGTCGTCATGTTCAAACTCCAGCAGCGGCCGCTTCGACTTGAAATGCACGACATAGCAATCAACATCGCCAATATGCGGCAAGTCAACCGTTGCCCGCAAGACCCTGCGGCTAAAGGAGAAATCATCCTGCAGGCCGATTGCAATCGCCAGTTGCGAGTCTGCCTGCGGTGACTGAACCTCTTTAATAGGATAACGTGAAGCAATAGCAACAACCGGGCTGCGGCAGATAAAATCATCAATGACCTCAGGCTGCTCCACCACTGCAAAATAGGGGTAGCCCTGTTTTAAAACTAATTCCCGTAACGACTCTGGGCTAAACACCTCCTGAAAAGCAATCACATCAGGTTTAAACTCGTTCAGATAATCACTGATCCAACGCTGCTTTTTCTGCCACTGCCCGGCACTGTAGATACGCTCAAAATCGTAGTAAGCAAAAGGCGGCTCAAGGTAATTAAAGAGATTAAAAGTCGCGATTTTCAGTCGCGAATGAGGCACAAGCTCATTGGCGTTTTGAAATTCTACAAGTTCAGATGGATGATTGACTGACAAATTGATTATCTCAAGTGTGGTTTATGCGGGATTATAACCTAATTGCGCATAGAAATGACTGCCGCGCTGCTCTGCATTTTTACATTATTTTTTCTGACAATAATTTAAAGTTGCGAAAAACAAGTTACACTTTATTGCATAACAATAAGTTAGCAACTTAGAAGGAAAAGCTATGAAGCTGTTGATTAAATTATTGGCGGGACTGTTCGCCCTGCTTATTCTTGCCGCTGTGACTTTATTAATAGTCATCGACCCCAATGACTATAAAGAGGAGATTCAGGCTCAAGTTAAAAAAAACATTAATCGCGAGCTGTTAATAAAAGGCGACCTCGGCTGGACATTTTTTCCTCAGCTTGGTTTTAGCAGCGGTGAAATAGTGCTCAACAACCTGGATGGTTTTAATCGTGAACATTTAGCCAAAATAGATAATGCCGCCGTCGGATTAGCGGTACTGCCGCTATTTAAGGGCGAAATTCAGATTGCCGAAGTCACTGTGAATGGCCTGCTTTTAAACCTGATCACTAATAAAGACGGCACCTCTAACCTGGACAATATGTTTCCTGAAAAGACAGATTTAGCCCTCGAACAAACAGAGCAGTTAGCCCTTGAACAAACAGATCAGCAAGCTGACGCGGAAAAAAGCGGCGTTTTTGATGCCAGTAAACTGCAACTGGCAGGGCTGACTATAAAGAATGCGCAAATAGAAGTGCAGGATCTGCAGGCCGGCTCAACAAGCAAGGTAAATATCGACCATATTCTTCTTGGTAAATTTGTCCCCGGCGAAGCCACTGATCTTGCTGTTGCCACTAAGCTGCTGGTTGCAGAAATGGATGGCCATCTTGATTTACAGACAAAACTAATAGTTGCACCTGATTTTTCTACCGTGCAGCTCAATGCTCTCAAGCTACAGAGCGAATTTAGCGGCGCAGATCTGCCCAACGGCAAACTCAGCAGCTCAATCAGCAGTAATATTAGCTATGACTTAGCCAGCAGTACCGCAAAGCTCAGTGACTTTATTGTGCAGCTTGATGAAATTAACTTAACCGGCGATCTCTCTGTGCAAGCCACGGATAAGACTAAAGTCCGCTTTGCTCTGCAGGGAAACACCTGGGATCTCAGCCCTTATATGGCCAAGCCCTCTGAAGAAACGGCAGAGGAAACAGGTGGCAGCGCACAGCAAACAGCGCCGCCTGCAGAGCAGGAGCCTGATTTAAGCTTTCTGCATGACTTAGACGTTAAAGGCACGCTGACCATTGCCGGTATTAAGGCTGATGACCTTAAAATTGGGGAAATCAAGACTGCCATTGAAATCAGCCAGGGTAAAGCACAAATTAAACCTCTCAGCGCGCAACTGTACGAGGGGGTATTAAGCCTTAATGCCCAGGTAGCCGACGCCAGAGGCAGCAATAGCTACCAAATTGACAGCCAGCTGAAAGATATAAAAATCTACCCTCTGCTTGTCGATGCCGCCGAAATTGATCTGCTCAGCGGCACCACCGCCTTTAATTTTTCCGCCAGCGGCAAAGGCCTGACCGCCAGTAAAATCAAGTCCGGCTTAACCGGAAAAGGTGATTTTACGCTGCTCGATGGCGAATTGTACGGGATTAATATTCCCCAGGAGCTGCGCGCCTTAAAAGCCAAACTGAGCGGCCAACCGGCACCGACCGAAGAGGATATCAAGAAAACAGATTTCGCCTCCTTAACCGGCCAGTTCAATATCAGTAAAGGCATAGTCAACAATAATAAATTATTAATGTTGTCGCCTGTTATGCGTCTTGATGGCGCTGGTCTGGCTGATATTTTGCAGGAGTCACTTAATTACAAGCTAAGTGTGACCCCTTTGTCGAAAAGCGATGCAGAAACTGAGCTGCAGGATCTTCGCGGTCTTACCATTCCACTGCTTATTACAGGACCTTTTACTCAGCCTAAGTTTGCCCTGGATACTGAAGGCGCACTAAAAGAGCAGCTTAAAGCAAAAGCCGATGCTGAACTGCAAAAGCAGAAGCAGAAGCTGCAGGAAAAGAAACAGCAGCTGGAAGAAAAGTCACAGGAGAAGATTAAAGAAAAAAGTAAAGAGTTGGAAGAGAAACTGAAAAATAAACTGGGTGACCTCTTCGGCTAAAAGTAAAAACACCTTGCTGCCGTTAAGCAGCAAGGTATTTTTATAGCGAAGCGACTTATTTTAAAACAGGTGTATTGGTTGTTACATGAAGATTCTGCGCGCGATGGCGCAGCACATGGTCCAGTAGCGTAATGGCCATCTGCGCCTCGGCAATCGGCACTGCGCGAATACCCACGCAAGGGTCATGGCGCCCTTTAGTGATCATCTCCGTTGCCTGACCGTCAACGGTAATAGTGCGCCCGGGAATGGTTAAGCTTGAGGTTGGCTTTAGAGCAATATGCGCAATAATATCCTGGCCGGTTGAAATACCACCTAAAATACCGCCGGCATGATTGGATAAAAAGCCCTCGGGGGTCATCTCATCACGGTGCTCTGTGCCTTTTTGACTGGCAACGGCAAAACCATCACCAATTTCCACCCCTTTCACCGCATTAATACTCATTAGCGAGTGTGCCAGCTCGGCATCAAGACGGTCAAAAACCGGCTCGCCTAAACCGACCGGTACTCCCGATGCCACTACAGAGACTTTGGCACCGACGGAATTGCCCTCTTTGATCAGAGCACGCATATAAGTGTCCAGCGCATCCAGCTTCGAGGCATCCGGGAAGAAAAAAGGATTCTGCTCCACTTCATTCCAATCCACAGTATCTGGAGTAATATCGCCTAACTGGCTTAAATAACCGTGAATTTCAATGCCGAACTGCTCTTTTAAATATTTTTTAGCAATGGCGCCGGCAGCCACACGCATCGCCGTTTCCCGGGCTGAAGAACGGCCGCCGCCACGGTAATCACGATGCCCATATTTCTGATGGTAAGTGTAATCGGCATGCCCAGGACGGAACAGATCCTTAATCGCAGAATAATCTTTGGAGCGCTGATCGGTATTTTCAATGATTAAACCTATGCTGCAGCCGGTGGTTTTGCCTTCAAAGACGCCCGATAGTATCTTAACCTGATCGCCTTCCTGGCGCATGGTTGTATAACGTGACTGCCCCGGACGGCGCCGGTCTAAATCGTGCTGCAGATCTGCCTCGCAAATCTCCAGGTTAGGTGGAATCCCATCAACAATACAGCCTAATGCTGCACCGTGACTTTCTCCAAATGTGGTCACTTTAAATAATTGACCGATACTGCTTCCCGCCATGATTACTTCCTGTTTTCTTAATTAATCTTCAATATCAATGTGAATATTATCAAGCTGTGCCTTTGTTAACACAAAAACACCATGCCCGCCTGCTGCAAATTCAATCCATTCAAATGGAATTTCCGGATAAGCGGCCTGCAGATGAATCTGCGAATTGCCCACTTCGACAAATAACAAACCATTTTCATTTAGCCTGTCACCGGCCTGCACTAACATTCTACGCACCAGATCCAGACCGTCAAAACCACACGCTAAGCCCAGCTCCGGCTCATGTTTAAATTCGTCAGGTAAGTTTGCCATATCTTCGGCATCAACATAAGGCGGATTTGAAACTATCAGATCGTATTTTTCATTTTCTACTCCGGAAAAAAGATCCGAATAAATCGGCGTCACCTGCTGCTCCAGACCATGCCCCTGAATATTAATTTCAGCCACTTCTAAGGCATCATCAGAAATATCCACCGCATCGACTTCGGCATCAGGAAAAGCATAGGCACAGGCAATGGCGATACAACCGCTGCCGGTACAGAGATCTAAAATGCGCTGTGGTGATTGTTTTAGCCAAGGCGCAAAGCGCGACTCAATCAATTCAGCAAAGGGAGAGCGCGGCACAAGCGTACGCTCATCAACATAAAACTCCAAACCGGCAAACCAGGCGGTATTGGTTAAATAGGCCACCGGAATGCGCAGTTCAATACGTTTGATAACCAGTTCCACCAGCATTTGCCGCTCGCGGCGAGTTAAACGTGTATTATAAATCTCGCTGTCACAATGTAACGGCAGGTTTAACGAAGGCATAATAAGGCGCATCGCATCGTCTATCGCATTGTCGCTACCATGGCCATAAAATAAGCCAGCCCGATTAAACTCCGTCGCTGCCCAACGTATCATATCCTGAATGGTGCGCAGTTCATTGACCGCTTCATCGCTAAAAATCGTATCCAACTTATTCTCCAATTAAGGTAAACTGCTACTATTTAATATTTATATGCGCCATCTGCTTGCAACTGCTCATTCAAGGGGTTGGCGCGTATCAGGAAAAACCATGACCGATAAAAACGAAATTGATGATTTTTCTCTCTTTAGTGCAGAGTTTTCGGGTATCAAAAAGTTAAAGCAGGATACCATAAAACTGCCCACTAAAAACATGAAGAAAAAGCAGTTCATCAAACAAAGCGCAGAAGCAGGATTTGAAACAGACCATTTCTCCGATGGCTTTGAACCCCACCTTGCGGCAGAAGGCCCGGTGCGCTATCTGCGTCAGGGCGCTGAAAAATATTTAATCAAACAATTGCGCCGCGGTGATTTTGCGCCGGAAATTATTTTAGATCTGCATGGCCTGACCCAACAGGAAGCCAAGCGCGAATTGGGCGCTTTAATAGCCTGCTGTAAAAAAGAGGGCTTATATTGCTGCAGCGTGATGCATGGGGTCGGCAAGCATATTTTAAAAAAACAGGTACCGCTGTGGTTGGCACAGCACCCGGATATTTTAGCCTTTCATCAGGCCCCGCTGGAGTTTGGCGGCCATGGTGCCTTGCTGGTACTGGTGGAGCTGGAAGACTGGCAGATGAAACGCGAATATGAAAAATAAATGTGCAACATTCAGTAAATAAGAGGTTCAGTAATGAAAAAAGTAATAATGACGATGTTATCAATCGCAGTGGCCGTGAGTTTTAGCGCAGCGGAAGCAAAACCTGATAATGAAAAACAGCTTCCCCACGGATTGCAGAAGAAATTAGCCCGCAGCGGTGAACTACCACCAGGCTGGGAAAAGAAACTTCGCCAGGGGGAGCCTCTGGATCACGAGGTTTATAATGCCGCGCATATTGTCGCTCCGCTTGATCAGCATGGCGTCATCACGGTCGAGATTGAAGGGCGAATAATCAGACTGATTCAAGCTTCCAGAGAAATTATTGAAATCCTCAAATAGAAACAGTGAAATGTGCACCTGAGCTGGCTGCATTAATAACAATCAAAATCAGTATAAGGAATAAAGCAATGAAAAAAGGCCTGAAAATCGACAATAACTTTTACCTTAATATGGATGCAATTATCACATGGCGGGTCAGCAGTGAAGGTATCAGTATCATGACCTCGGCAAAAACAGAAAATAATCATTTTTTGATCTCGACGAAAGAGCCTGAACTGGGCACTTTCCCGCTTTACTTTATTGTATCTCTGCAAGAAATGAAAAGAATTATAAAGGAAATAAACGAATATATGGGGGTTGCTTAACAAGCAGAGCAAGTATGAACAAAAAATGCGTCTACAATAAATAAGAGTTAAGCATTGCGGGGAAGAGCTATGCACAATTCAACAAAAGGTTATTCATTAACTAGCGTAATCATCATAGTACTCGGTATAGCTATGATCATCACCGGCAGTTATTTTTATCTCAGCGATAACAAGGCTCAACCGGTTACGGCGATTAAGAAAAAAGTCGAGGAAATACAGGTGATTGAGCCTGTTGCACAGCAACAACCTGTTGCCGAGGCTGAGCAGAGTGTTGCTCTGCCGACAATAAGTGTCGCACCGCAGGAGGTCGAAGCGGCTATTGAGCTGCCTTTATTAAACGACTCTGATACACGGGTATTAGCATCGCTACAACAGCTCACAGAACTAAACGAATATAGATCATTGTTAAACCAGGAAGAGATGATCAGAAACTTTGTGGTCTTTATCGATAACTTTTCCAGAGGTGAGCTGCTGACAAGGTTTAGTCCGTTAATAAAGCCAGGCGAGCCCTTTAGCAGCGTAAAAGTTGGGCAGAAAATGTATCTCAACCCGGATAGTTATCAGCGCTATAATATCTATGCCGATATTATAGACTCAATTGATATTGACGCTGCAATCAGCCAGTACCGCACGCTGCAGCCGCTGTTTGATGAAGCTTACCGGGAAATTGCCTCCCCGCAGGGAGTCTTCAGCGATAGCTTAAAGGAGGCACTCGCACTGGCGCTCGATGCACCTGTTATTGTTGAACCGATAGCATTAATCGCCCCCTCCGCCATGTATAAATTTGCCGATCCAAAATTAGAAGCGCTACCGGCTGCTCAGAAACTGCTGATACGCATGGGACCGGAGAACACTCTTAAATTAAAGACTAAACTGCAGCAGATTCAGCAGGCTTTGCAGGCCTTTTAAAGCCACTGCTGTTCGACTGAGGCAATACTGATATCAGCGCATTCTTCACAAAGCGTGCGAATATGCGCTGTCGTTGCCTGCAGTTGCTGTTTATCAGCTCCGACCAGGCACACAGCTAAGACAGCTCGCTGCCATTTATTCTGATACGCCACCTCCGCCAATGAGGCGTTAAATTTACTGCGGATACGCTCCTTAAGCCCGCGTAATGCCTGGCGCTTATCTTTCAGCGACTGAGCATGGGGAATAAGCAGCTCAATAGTAAGCAGCGTAACAAAACAAGTGGATTCACTCATTTAATAACCGTGAACATCTGCACCCTCTTTTTTAAAGGCGCCGTCCAGCTGTGATACGGCCGTTAAACTTTGCAGTTCGCCGCAACCATTTTCGTCTAACTGCACATGGGCAACAGAAGAAGTGGCAAAAGCAGGTGCACCGGCTTCGGGCGCCAGCTCACCGGTAATGTAGCCAACCAGCGGCAGATGGGAAACGATCAATAGACTTTTTACCCCGGAGGCCTGCAGCGCTAAAATCTCATTAACAGATTTATGCACACTGCCAGCCGGCGTTAAACATTTTAGGGTCTGTACATTAGCCACCTCGCTAAAGAATGGCGAGACCGCCTGCCAAGTCTGCTGGGCACGCGCATAGGGGCTGACCAATACCGCATCAAAAGAGATACTGTGATCAGCCAGGTAAGCCGCCATTTTTTCTGATTCAAGACGACCGAGCATAGTTAAAGTACGCTCCGAATCGGAACGGGCCATAAACTCCGCCTGTCCGTGACGCATAATATAAACCTGCATGTTCTTCTCCTTGTCAGCAAACAGAAAGGCTTCCTGTTTACTGCTTTATGCCATTAGCCTGTGCGGCTGCACGGCAATATTTATCCATTAACAGGGCAATAAAAATCATCAGTATTGCCAAATAACGCGCCAGTATGCCAAATAATGACAGCTAATTCACTTATATTAATCTATTTCCGTTATTGCGCTGTGCGCTACAGAGCAAATTTGCGGAAGGAGCACACACAAAAGCAGGCATAAAACTGCGCAACAATCATACAGACAGCGACTGCAGTTAATTTTCAGGGAACTTTATGAACTTGAACTTGCCTTTTATTAGCAGTATATTTTTTTCTACCTTTTAATTAAGCGAATAATTAACATGGCAAAACAGCAACTTGACGCATTACGAACTTATCTTAATAAAATGATCCTAGGACAAAGTGAACTGGTCGATGGCTTATTAATCGCTCTGCTTGCAGATGGTCATATTCTTGTTGAAAGCCCCCCGGGATTGGCTAAAACTCGCGCCATTAATGCCCTGTCGGAAGGTATTGAAGGCGATTTTCACCGTATTCAATTTACCCCGGACCTGTTGCCGTCAGACTTGACCGGCACGGATATTTTCCGTCAGGAAACCGGTGAATTTATTTTTGAAAAGGGTCCCTTATTTCATAACCTCATTCTTGCTGACGAAATAAACCGTGCACCGGCTAAAGTACAATCCGCTTTATTGGAAGCGATGGCCGAACGTCAGATTACCGTGGGTAAAAAAACCTATCCGTTACCTGAGCTTTTTCTGGTGATGGCAACCCAAAACCCGCTTGAGCAGGAAGGGACCTATCCGCTTCCGGAAGCCCAATTAGACCGTTTTATTATGCATCTTGAACTGGACTACCCGGATGCCCAGACTGAAAAAGAGATTTTACAGCTCAACCATAAAGAGATTTTACAACAGCGCGTGGCAGAGGTGACGCCATTATTAAATGAGCAGATATTTACCATCCGCAATGAGGTGATGAAGATCAATATTGCCGCGCACCTCGAGCAGTATCTGATTGATCTTATTATTGCCACCCGTAAACCACAAAATTACGGCTCGCAATTAAAAGAGTGGATCAGTTATGGCGCCAGTCCCCGCGCCACACTGGCCTTAATGCGCAGCGCAAAAGCACAGGCCTGGCTGGATAACCGCGATTATGTGATGCCCGATGATATTATTAAAAACCTCTATCCGGTATTACGCCATCGCCTTATTCTCAGTTATGAAGCCGAAGCGCAGGGGATTAACGCGAACCGCGTGATTAAAGAGATCATCAATCAGGTAGCCATTCCAGCCTAATGAATAAGAGCAAACCCGCTTTATTTGCCAACAGCCCCTATAACACAGGCACCCGTGTCACCCTTGATGAGCTGCTCAGTTATAAACAGCAGGCGAAACTGCAGTTGCGCCCTGCTGCCGGTGTCGCGTCTCGCCAACTCGCTGGCAGCTATCTGGGTAAAATTAAAGGCCGGGGTATGGAGTTTGCCGAAGTGCGCCATTATCAACCCGGCGATGATGTGCGCACTATCGACTGGTCAGTCACAGCGCGTACCGGTAAAGCGCATAGCAAGCTTTTTCAGGAAGAAAAAGAGCGTCCGGTTTTTATTCTTCTCGACCTTTCCGACAGCATGATCTTCGGCAGTCAGTTTGTTTTTAAGTCGGTACAAGCCTGCCATCTTGCCGCGCTGCTCAGCTGGCAGGCTAAACAGCGCAATGATCGTATCGGCGGTATTGTCTTTAACCAGCAACATGCCGCAGAGCTCAAACCGAGCGGCAGAAGCAGAGGGTTAATGCGCTTTCTGCATCAAAGTGAGCAGCTCTGTCAGGCACAACCCTTTAAAGCGAATAATCATCAACAATCACTATTTGTGCAGCTTAAGCGCTTGTCCTATCTGGTACAAACAGGCTGTCAGATTCATCTAATCAGTGATTTTTCACAACTTGATGACAACTGCCGCAAACTGCTTAGCCAGATCCGCCGCCATAATCAGCTTAATGGCTGGCAGATCAGCGATCCGCTTGAACAACAGCTGCCTGAGCATGTGCAGCACACAAAACTGCAAATAAACAGCCTTTACGGCAGTGGTTTTTTCAAAAAAAACAATGCCCTGCAGCAATATCAGAGCACCGCCGATGAGCGCCAGCAGAAGATCGCCACTACCTTTATCAAGCTCGGTGTGCCGCTTTATCAGCTCAGCGCTGCAAGCCCATTAATGGAGCAGTTTCATGTCCCCGCTCGCTAATAACAATCCATTATCACAGCTCAATGATATTATTGCGCCGACAACCGCCAGCCCATGGCCACCCGCGCCTGTCTACTGGCTGTTATTATTTCTATCTGCAGCATTGATTGCCGCTGCTGTTTATCTGTTTAAACGCTTTAAAAAGCAGCGCCAAAAACAGCAGCAGGCCTTTATTCAACTGCAGCAGCTGCAGGCGAAGCAGGCAGACTTTATTGCCTTGAACCAGCTGCTTAAAGGGGTGACACTCAACTATTTTCCGCGTCAGCAGGTCGCTTCTCTGCATGGCGAGCAGTGGTTTGATTTTCTCCAGTACTACGCGGCAACGCCGCTTTTTTCCAGCAAACAGGCGTTTCTGCGCCGCCTCTACCAGGATAGCGAACAGCCCTGCTCTGATGATGATTTTGTTCAGGCAAAGGGGTGGATAAAAGCCCTGCCGAAACAGTTAAAGAAACAGCATAAGAAGGCCAACACGCATGTTTGAATTTGTTTACCTATGGTTTTTTCTGTTATTACCACTGCCTGTGCTTGCCCGGCATTTTTTAAGCGCGAAAAAGCATGACTATACGCAGGTCTGGATCCCGCTGGCACAGGGCTTAAGCAAGCAGCAGTCGCAGCCGCAAAAAAATTATTTAAGCACTATTATTCCCTGGCTTACCTGGCTGCTGTTGTTATCGGCACTGGCAAAACCAGTGTGGTTTGCCGAGCCGATCCGTCTGCAGCAGCAAAGCCGGGATATGATTTTGTCACTGGACCTGTCCGGTAGTATGCAGGAGGTCGATATGCCGTTAAACGGTAAAAGCGTGGATCGCTTAACCCTGGTCAAAAATCTGTTAAAAACTTTTATCGAAAAGCGCCATGGCGATCGTTTAGGGCTGATCCTGTTTGCCGATCACGCCTACCTGCAGACGCCGCTGACCTTTGATCTGAACACCATCAGGCAGATGGTCGAGGAAACAGAGATCGGTCTGGTCGGCAGGCGCACTGCCATTGGCGAATCCATTGCCATGGCGATCAAGCGCTTTGTCGAAAATAACAATAAGCAGCGCGTGTTAATTTTAATTAGCGACGGCGCCAATACCGCCGGGACAATTAAACCGTTAATGGCTGCCAAGCAGGCCGCTAAAAATAATGTCACCATCTATAGCATAGGTATAGGTGCCGAGCAGATGATCAAACAAACCCTGTTTGGACGGCAACGGGTCAACCCCTCTGCCGATCTCGATGAAAAAACCTTAACTGAGATCGCCAAGCTTACCGGCGGGCAGTATTTTCGCGCCAGAAACCAGGCTGAATTACAAAAAATTTATGAGAAAATTAATGAGCTAGAGCCGATTGACAGCGATTTTTTAGAGTTCCGCCCGCAAAAAAATCTCTTTTACTGGCCCCTCTCGGCTGCCATGCTACTGCTGTTTGGCTGCGCACTGTATTGTAAATTAAGAGGCGCGTATGCTGACTGAAACGACTTTTATGCCCCTGGAGTTTTTACGCCCGTTGTGGCTACTGGGCCTGCCGGCGGTTTTTATCTTTACCCTGCTGCGTTATAAATCCGTTAAAAAATCCAGACAGCAAAACCTGATTGCGCCGCATTTAAGCGAGAATTTAGTAGCGGCGCCCGAGCCATCGCGCTCGCAACGCTTTGCCTTTCCTCTTCTGGCCGTTATTGCCTGTATCGCACTGGCAGGGCCAAGCTGGCGGAGCATGCCGATGCCGCTTTATACGCTGGAAAAAGCACAAGTGCTGGTATTAGATCTTTCCTATTCGATGTATGCCACCGATCTCAAGCCCAACCGTCTGACCCAGGCAAAATATAAAGCGATTGATCTGATAAAAAAATGGCATGAAGGTGAAAAAGCGCTGCTCGCTTACGCGGGCGATGCCTTTACCATCTCCCCCTTAACCGCAGATGCCAACGCGATTATTAACCATATTCCGCATCTCTCTCCGGATATTATGCCGCTACCAGGGTCGCGGGCCGACCTGGCTTTAAAGCGCGCGATCGATCTGCTGAAAAACGCAGGATACCGGCAGGGGCATATCGTATTTTTCAGCGATGCTATCGACTCGCAAACCTCAGAAAAGATGATTAAACGCTTACAGGGCACGCCCTGGGTTGTCTCTATTCTCGCCACCGCGACTGAGCAAGGTGCTCCCATTAAACTCCCTGACGACAGCTTATTAAAAAATCGGCAGGGAGAGATAGTGATAGCACAATTAGATAAACAGCCTCTATACGCTATCACTCGCGCGACACAGGGACTGTATCTGCCGCTAAGCAGCAGCAATAGCGATATTGAACGTTTAAGCGACTACTTTGAGGTTAAAGATGGTCATAAAAGTGGTACAGAGCAGGCTCAACAAAGCCCATTTGCCATAGATGATGGCTATTGGCTGGCCTTTTTATTATTACCGTTGTTTTTATTACTGTTTCGCAGAGGCGTTTTTTATGCCCTGCTGTTCACCCTCACCCTGCCCCTTTCCTGCCCGCAAGTGAAAGCCTCAATCTGGAAAAATAGTCAGCAGAATGCTTTTCAGGCCTATACAGAGCAAGACTTTGCAACCGCCGCCGAGTTATATAAGAAGCCGATGGCAAAAGGCAGCGCGCTATATAAAAACAAAGAGTATCAACAAGCATTACAGCAATTTACCCAGGCTAGCATTGACCAGCCGGGCAATGCCGCTGCTTTTTATAATCAGGGCAATGCTTATGCACAACTGCAGCAGCTTGAGCAGGCCATTCAGGCTTACCAGCAGGCGCTTACTATTAACCCTGATTTTACAGCGGCTCAGGAGAATAAAAAATTGATTGAGGATCTGAAACAGCAGCAAAACCAGCAGCAGCCAAGTCAGCAGCAGCAAAGCCAGCAGCAGCAAAGCCAGCAGCAGCAAAGCCAGCAACAGCAAAGCCAGCAACAGCAAAGCCAGCAACAGCAAAGCCAGCAACAGCAAAGCCAGCAGCAGCAAAGCCAGCAGCAGCAAAGCCAGCAACAGCCAAGCCAGCAGCAAAGCCAGCAACAGCCAAGCCAGCAGCAAAGCCAGCAACAGCCAAGCCAGCAGCAAAGCCAGCAACAGCCAAGCCAGCAGCAGCAAAGCCAGCAACAGCCAAGCCAGCAGCAAAACCAGCAACAGCCAAGCCAGCAACAGCCAAGCCAGCAGCAAAGCCAGCAACAACAAACAGAGGCATCGCAGCAGGCAGCAGCAAGGGAGCCAGCTGAGCAGAGCAATCAGGAATTAGAAGCGTTACCCAGCTGGCTGAAAAATATGCCTGATGATCCCTCTTTACTGCTGCGCAATAAAATGCGTCTTGAATACCAAAAGAGAGCACAATCACAGGCAGTCGAGCAACAAAATAACGGAGATATCTGGTAATGCGCATTAAACTTTCCATGATCACAGCCCTGTTTTTATCCCTATGCCTGCAGCACACGGCTTGGGCTGCGCCGCAAATACAAACAACGGTCAGTGATAACTCGGTTTTTTTAGGCGATTTTTTTCAATTAACTATCACCATTGATGATAATGACTCAGATTTTCAGCTCGATACCAGCCCCCTGGAGAAAGACTTTAACGTTTCTCGCCCGTCACAAAGGCGCAGCAGCAGTTATATTAATGGTAAATCCAGTCAGCAAACGCAATGGCAAGTGACCCTGCAGGCAAAACGGCTCGGCGAGCTCACCATTCCGGCATTGAAAATAGGCAAGCTGACAACGGATGAAATAAAAATATCGGTAAAAGAGCCTTCTCAACAGGCCAGCTCAACACAGGGTGATCTGCTGTTTATGGAAAACAGCCTTGATAAAAACACTGCCTATATAGGGCAACCGCTGCTCTTTACCAGCAAGCTCTATATCGCTCGAAACACTGATGATTTACAACTGCTTGCACCAGTATTAGCGAATGCGAATGTCACTGTCTACGGCGAAGACAAAAGCGGAGAAACTATCCGCAATGGTATCCGCTACCAAACCATTACCCGGCAGTTTCAGATCACCCCTGATAAAGCGGGCACACTTACCATTCAATCACCACTGTTAACGGGCAGTTTGCGAAAAACAGTACAAGTCGATGCATGGCGAAGTCGAGCGATTTCCGAGCCAATCAATATTCGCGGTGACAGTCTGCAGGTGACCATCAAAGCCAAACCGGCAGACTATCAGGGGGAATGGCTGGTGAGTGAAGATGTACAGCTATTTGAAGATCCGGCAATAAGCGGGCAAAGTTACCGTGCCGGTGAGCCTATCACCCGCACTATTACCCTGCAGGTTGCCTCTATAAATAAAGATAAACTGCCGAATATTAACTTTAACTATCCGCAAAATCTGCGCTTTTACCCCGATCAGGACCAATTCACAGAGGGCCAGGCCAAGGGGTTACATTACGCGCAGCGCACCATGCGCCACGCCATTATTGCCGATCAAGCGGGTCAACTTAAGCTGCCGGAAATTAAACTTGCCTGGTGGAATAGTGAGACAGATAAACAGGAGTTTGCCGTTATCCCCGCGCAAACCCTGACTATCTTACCTGCAGAAAAACAGCCTGCAGGAGTGCCAGTAAATGAGACAACAACAGCTGTAACAGATAAAGAACAAGCAGCAACCAAGATCATTGTTGATAATGAGGCCTTAATAATTTGGCAAGTTGTCTGTGCACTGCTGTTGCTTGCGCTTATTATGCTGACTTTTTATCATCTTTCTTACCGACGCTCACAGCACGTTAATAATAAAAACAAAAAAACCACTCCACCTGTCAACCAGGCTTATCTGAACCTACAGGAAGCACTGAACAAACAACAAGCTCCACAGGCTTATCAAGCACTGCTGCATTATGCGCAGATAGAGTTTCCAGCGCTGAAAAGTCTGTCGCAATTGCCTGAGCAGATGAATTTAAATGAGCAGGATAAAACCCAGTTAGCAGCGGCAATAAAAACACTGGAAACTGCATGTGCTACGCCATCAGCAAGCTGGAATTCGGCAGCCCTGTCGACATTGCTGAAAAAGCACCAGCAACAAAAAAATGCCGCAACAAGTGAAAATATAATGACTTTAAATCCTTCTTAAGGCATTTTCAGTATCGCTACATGACGAGGGGCCGTTATTCATAAATAACGGCTCGGTGCTGAACAGCACTTCTAAAAAGTTCACTTCCTCACATTATTACAGTGCAAATGCACCACTTAGCGATCCAAATTAGTGCATAAAACAAACAATTATTTTTTCACCCGCCTACTCACAAGACGACAAACACCACAAAAATAGCGCGATCGACTATTTTTTTAAGCCCAGCTAAAACATTGGCCTGCTATATGCTTATTACTTAGCATGATTTATCTTGAAATTCATTTGTAACCACTCAAAAAAGGACGGCACAATGAAACTTAATAAAATAGCTCTACTGATTGGCTTAACATCCGCATCACTTATTCCAAGCTTGGCTTCAGCAGACACGCTGGAGCAAGTTGTTAAAAAAGATCTATTAACTTGTGGCATCTCTACCGGCCTGACAGGCTTCTCTGAAGCAGATTCATCGGGGGAATGGAAAGGGATTGATGTCACTGTCTGTCAATCCGTTGCTGCCGCTGTTTTAGGTGATGCCAGCAAAGTTAAATATGTTCCGTTAACCGCAAAAGAGCGTTTCACTGCACTGCAAAGTGGAGAGGTTGATCTGCTGTCACGTAATACCACCTGGACGCAAACGCGTGATTCGTCACTTGGTTTAAACTTTGCCGGTGTTAACTACTATGACGGTCAAGGTTTCTTAATCAGTAAAAAACTAGGTGTTTCATCTGCAAAAGAGCTCGATGGTGCCACTTTCTGTATTCAGGCCGGTACAACAACAGAAATGAATCTGACTGATTATTTCAATGCCAATAATATGGAATATAAATCTGTCACTTATGATACCTCGGCACAAACTATCGATGGTTTCAAAAAAGGGCGTTGTGATGCGGTCACTTCAGATCAATCTCAGCTTTATTCTCTAAAACTGAAAATGGACAATCCGGACTCAGTAATGGTATTGCCTGAAGTTATCTCGAAAGAGCCGCTCGGGCCAGTGGTTCGTCAAGGTGATGACAAATGGTTTAATGTCGTTAAATGGTCAATGTTTGCAACAATTGAAGCAGAAGAGCTGGGTGTCAGTAAGAAAAATGCTAAAGAGCAGCTTAAATCTGTAAACCCAAGTGTGCAACGCTTATTAGGTGTAACGGGTAAAATGGGTGAAAATCTCGGCTTAAAACCTGAGTGGGCTTACAATATTGTTTCCCAGGTGGGTAACTACGGTGAAATCTTTGAAGCGACAGTAGGTAAAGGCTCACCGCTACAAATTGAGCGCGGACTTAATAAGCTATGGAAAGATGGCGGCTTAATGTATTCAATGCCAATTCGTTAATCTTCTCTCTTCTACGGGGGCATAAGCCCCCTTTTTTAATTCAGGACTTCCCCGTTTTTAAGGCTTGTTATGAATACTATGATAAAAAAGTTGAAAGAACCGCAACGTGCCCCCAGCAAACATGTCGTGCTCAGTAGCCGGCAAAAAAGAGGCGTACTCTACCAGGTTATCGCTGTGCTCCTAGTGCTCTTCGCAGCATACTGCTTTACCAGTAATATGTTTGACAATATCGAGAAAAGAGGGATCACGACCGGATTCGGTTTTTTAAGTGATACCGCCGGATTTGGTATCAGCCAGACCCTTATCTCCTATAGTGACAGCACTTCTGATTACCTCGATGTATATATTATCGGTATTTTAAATACGGCATTGGTTTCCATTGCCGGTATTATTTTGGCTTCCATTTTAGGCTTGTCGATAGGTATCGGACGCCTATCCAATAACTTCCTGATCTCAAAAATGTCGCAGGTTTATATTGAAACTTTCCGGAATATTCCGGTGCTACTGCAGATTCTCTTTTGGTATAACGTCGTACTTGCTGCACTGCCCAGCCCGCGTGGCAGCTTTTCCTATTTCGACTCAATATTTTTAAATAACCGCGGATTGATACTGCCCGCCCCGATCTTTGAGTCCGGCAGTCTGTCTATTCTTATTGCTTTCGTTCTTGCCTGCGTCGCCGTCTTTTATTTAAGCAAATGGGCGATTAAGCGCCATGATGTGAGCGGTGAAGAGTTCCCGCTGGTTAGCGTATCAATCGCTATTTTAATTCTATCCCCTGTACTGGTTTACTTTATCAGCGGCCAACCTATCACTGCTGAGTATCCGCTATTAAAAGGATTTAACTTTCAAGGCGGTTTAACCATTATTCCAGAATTCCTGGCTCTGGTCTTTGCGCTGAGTATCTATACGGCAACCTATATTGCCGAGGCGGTACGTGCCGGTATTGAATCGATTCCCAAAGGACAGACGGAAGCCGCCGAGTCTCTTGGTTTAAGAGGTACGGTGACCATGCGTAAGGTTATCCTGCCGCAGGCGCTGCGGGTCATTATTCCACCTGTGATTAATCAATTTCTTAATTTGGTTAAAAACTCATCACTGGCAACGGCTATCGGTTATCCAGAGCTGGTTACCCTGTTTTCAGGCACAACCTTAAACCAGGTTGGTCAGGCGATTGAGATTATTCTAATGACGATGGCTGTTTACCTGACCTTCAGCATTGTTATTTCAATGCTGCTGAACTGGGTTAATAAGAAAATGGAAATTAAAGGAAGATAATATGGCTGTTTATACTCCAATAGAAGCCCAACCGGCTCCCGAAGACACAAAGGGGATTGTGCACTGGTTACGTGAAAACCTGTTTTCCAATGCCATTAATACCGCCTTTACGCTATTAGGTTTCTACCTGATCTATCTGATCCTTCCACCACTGCTTAACTGGTTGATTTTTGATGCCACCTGGAGCGGCTCAAAAGCGGATATCAGCGGCGGCGGTGCAAGATGGATCTTTATCGCCGAAAAATTTGATCAATTTATCTACGGATTTTATCCGGAGGAGCTGCAATGGCGGCCCAATATGGTCGCCTTTCTGGCTATCGCACTGGGACTGATCCTGAAGTTTGTTAATAATATCAAGGTTAAAATTTCAGCTATTGTTCTTTTTCCGATTATTTCATTTATCCTGATCCATGGCGGTATGGGACTTGAGGTCGTGGAAACGGAAAAATGGGGCGGATTAATGCTGACGATTGTTGTTGCATCTGTCGGGATTGTTGCCTCCTTTCCAATTGGAATTGTATTGGCACTGGGACGCCAATCTCACTTGCCGATAATGCGTACCCTCTCTGTCACCTTTATTGAGTTTGTCCGTGGTGTCCCTCTGATCACCATACTCTTTATGGCATCGGTCATTCTGCCGCTGTTTTTCAGTGATGGTTTGGACTTTAATAAGCTTTTACGTGCATTAATAGGGATCACGCTGTTCCAGGCTGCTTATATTGCCGAGGTCATTCGCGGCGGTTTACAGGCGATTCCAAAGGGTCAGTATGAAGGTGCGGACTCGCTAGGTTTAGGCTACTGGCAGACAATGATTCTGGTTATTCTGCCGCAGGCATTAAAAATATCTATTCCCAACCTGGTCGGTACTTTTATTTCCCTGTTTAAAGATACCACTCTGGTTTTAATCATTGGTTTATTCGACGTCTTAGCCATGGTGTCACTGACCACCAGTGACAGCAACTGGCTGGGGTTTGAAGTGGAAGGCTATGTGTTTGTGACAATGATCTACTGGGTTATTTGTTTCAGTATGTCGCAATACTCAAAAGCAGTTGAACGTAGATTTAATACTGAACACTAATCGCAACAGTAAAAAGATAATCATTTTAAAATGACTAATCAGTAAAAGTGACTGGTCTAGAGGAAGGTCTCATGTCAGAACAAGAAAATATGATCATAATGAAGAAAGTTAACAAGTGGTACGGCGACTTTCATGTACTTAAAGACGTTAACTTGAATATTAAAAAAGGTGAAAAGGTTGTTATCTGCGGCCCTTCAGGCTCAGGTAAATCAACGACCATTCGTTGTATGAACTTTCTTGAACAGTTCCAGAAAGGCAGCATTACCATTAATGGCACAGAGCTGATTGATGATGTCAAAACGGTGCGCGATGTGCGCTCTGAAGTGGGCATGGTATTCCAGCATTTTAACCTCTTTCCGCACCTTTCCATACTGGAGAACCTGGTATTGGCACCGATCTGGGTACATAAAAGACCGCGTAAAGAAGCGATTGCAACGGCCATGCATTTTCTCAAGCGTGTAAAAATTGCCGAGCAGGCGCATAAGTATCCCAATCAGCTTTCAGGGGGGCAGCAGCAGCGTGTGGCCATTGCCCGCTGTTTATGCATCAACCCGCATATCATGCTCTTTGATGAACCCACTTCAGCACTGGATCCGGAGATGGTGTCAGAGGTGCTTGATGTCATGGTTGAGCTCGCCGAGGAAGGGATCACTATGGTTTGTGTAACCCATGAGATGGGGTTTGCCAAAAAAGTAGCAGATCGGGTTATCTTTATGGATGCCGGTCAGATTATCGAAGAGAATACCCCGGATAATTTCTTTGATAATCCGCAGTCAGATCGTCTCAAGCTGTTCCTGGATCAGATTCTGTCGCACTAACCTGCAACCTCAATGCAAAAGCCTGCACCTGAATATTTAACTGCAGGCTTTTTTGTTTAAGAGTTAAAGCTTGGCCATCACGCTATGCAGTTGCTCGTTCCACGGCCCTTCTTTTAAACAGCCCTTCTGCGTATCAAAATTATCATAAAAATTAGGTATCGATAAACTGCCTTTAACATCTGCGGCAAAGTATTCGGCAGAGCCGGTCGCACTGCCCAGCACACTCCCTGCCCCGCCGGGCCCTGGTGAGGTCGAAAGAAAAATCGCCGCTTTGCCCTGATAGACCTGCGCATTGATACGCGAGCACCAGTCAAATATATTTTTATAAGCAGCCGTATAACTGCCATTATGCTCGGCAAAAGAGATCACTAAGGCATCGCACTGTGAGACTTTATTAAAAAACTGCTGCGCTAAAGCCGGAATGCCCGACTCATTCTCCCGGTCCTGGCTGAAGATAGGCATCTCATAATCATTGAGATCTAAGACTTCAACTTGCGCATCGGCAAGCAGGCTGACCGCATAGCTGACTAGCTGTTTGTTAATTGATTGACGGCTGCTGCTGGCGGCAAATGCGATAACTTTCATAGAAACTCCTTATATACCCAATCGAGATTTTAAGGAGCAGAACGGCCTTTACCTTGCTCCTGAGAATAGCGTTGTTCCCACTTTCTAAATATAAAAATAGCAGAAAAAGTGAGACACATATATAAAAGGCCCGCCGCAAGATAGGCTTCAAAGGGCGCATAATAACGCGCATTGACGACACGGGCGACACCGGTAATATCGACAATAGTGATCACGCCGGCAATCGCACTGCCGTGGATCATAAAGATCACCTCATTGCTGTAGGCCGGTAATGCGCGGCGTAATGAGTTCGGCAGAGTGATGCGACGCAGCACCAGCCATGCGCTCATTCCGTAAGCTTTCGCAGCTTCGATCTCTCCTTTGGGCATATTGGCAATCACACCGCGGACAATTTCCGTGGTATAGGCCCCGGTATTTAAAGTAAAAGCTAATAAAGCACAAAACCAGGCTTCCTGAAAATATTCCCATAGCCAGCTTTCCCGTAACCCCGCAAACTGGGCGGCACCGTAATAGATAATAAACAGCTGCACTAACAGCGGTGTACCACGGAAAAAGTACATATAAAGCCAGATCGGCCCTTTAATAAACCAGCGCTCACTGCTGTGTAAAATCCCCGCAGGAACAGCAATAAGCAGGCCTAACAGCAGGGATACCCCCACTAACCAAAGCGTGGTCCACAGCCCTTCAAGGTAAAACAGGTATTCGTTAGCAATAATAGAAAAATCCATCTTATCTACCTCGTTTTAATTGCATATTTACGTTCAGCCAGCTTGAGAAAGAAGCTTGAGGCTGACGTCAAAAGAAGAAAAATTAACGCAACGGTTAAATAAAAGGTAAAAGGCTTCTGCGTGGTGCCTGAGGCATCACCGGCCACTTTGACCATATCCTGCAGGCCAATCAGCGAGACTAAGGAGGTCGTTTTTAATAATACCAGCCAGTTGTTACTGATACCCGGCAGTGCATGGCGCATCATCTGCGGGAACATCACCCGTACAAATATTTTGTACTTGCTCATGCCGTAAGCGGTTGCAGCTTCGAGCTGACCTTTTTCAACGGACAGATAAGCCCCGCGAAAGACCTCCGCCATATAGGCTCCGAAAATAAAACCTATGGTCACAATACCGGCAAAATAGGGGCTGACATCGATATAATCAGGTAAAAATGAGTACCATTGATGGTCCGGATTGAAACGGCTGACGAACTCATTTAACCACTCATTAATGTTATAACTTAAGTCATTGATAAGCATCTGCCCGCCGAAAAAAATCAGCAGCATAAGAATCAGATCCGGAATACCGCGAATAACCGTGGTGTATAGCGTAGCAATGGCTTTTAAAGGGGTCGAATGCGACAGCTTAGCCGAGGCGCCTAGCAGGCCTAAAAATAACGCTAATAATAATGAAAGTAAGGCAACCTGAATGGTCAGCCATGCCCCTTCAAGCAGTATTCCCTGATAATTTTGTAGTTCAGTCATAAAAATTTCTATTTCCAATCATAATAAAAAAAGGATGGTCGCCCATCCTTTTAATCGACTCATATCCTATCTACCTTAGACGCTCAAGATCAGAGCCACAAGATACAATTGAATATAATCGCTGACTATTCTGCGCCGTAGATATCAAAGTCAAAGTACTTGTCCTGAATTGCTTTGTAGCGGCCATCGGCACGTAGCGCTTTAATCGCCGCATTAAATTTCTCAACCAGATCTTTATCCTGCTTACGCATTGCCACACCGGCACCTTCTCCGAACCATTTTGCATCGGTTAGCTTAGGACCGACAAATGCAAATTGCTCACCGCCTTCTTTGCTTAACAAGCCGTCGTTAATAGCTGCAGAGTCTGCTAACACATAGTCTAAACGGTTCGCTTTAAGATCCAGATAGGCATCATTAGCCGATCCGTAACGTTTGATTTCTGCATTCGGGAAGTTATCAGAAAGATAGGTGTCCATACTGGTTGCACGTTGCACGCCTACTTTTTTGCCCTTCATAAAGGCAGCTGTTGCTTCGAACTGTGCGCCTTTGACAGCAACGAAACGTGCCGGAATATGCATGTATTTATTCGAGAAAGCGACTTTCTTTTTACGCTCTTCGGTAATATCCATAGTGGCCAGAATCGCATCAAATTTGCGCGCCAGTAAGGCCGGAATAATACCGTCCCAGTCCTGTTTAACGATAGTACACTCAGCTTCCATCTCTGCACAAAGCGCATGAATAAGGTCGATATCAAAACCGGTGACACTGCCGTCGGCTTCGGTATTACTGAACGGCGGGTAAAAACCTTCGACACCAATGCGGATTTGCTTCCACTCTTTTGCCTGGGCAATATTAAGCGACAAAGCAAAGAGTGCGATTAATAGACTTATTTTTTTCATGTTATACCCTTCTTTATGGTAAGTGATTTTAAACTGCTTTTTCTTCTGACAATAAAAATCAGAAGAGGATGGTCGTTAATAAACAGATGAAATAAATTGTTTAAAACGTTCCGATGACGGATTTTCAAAAATAACCTCCGGCTTGCCCTCTTCCTCGACTAAACCTTCATGGAGAAAAAGTACTTTACTGGAAACATCACGGGCAAAGGCCATCTCGTGCGTCACCACCAGCATGGTCCGTCCCTCTTCAGCCAAACCGCGCATTACATTTAAAACATCGCCAACAAGTTCAGGATCAAGCGCGGAAGTCGGCTCATCAAACAACATCACTTCCGGTTCAACCGCCAGCGCCCGGGCAATGGCCACACGCTGCTGTTGTCCGCCGGAAAGTTGTCCCGGATAGTAATCTTTGCGCTCATATAAACCAACGCGCTGTAAAAACGCTTCCGCTTTAACAATCGCCTCTTTTTTAGGCACGCCCAGAACATGCACAGGCGCTTCAATCACATTCTCCAGGACAGTCATATGCGACCATAGATTAAAGCCTTGAAAGACCATCGCCAACCGGGAACGAATGCGCTCCACCTGCTTGATTGAGACGGGGATGGCACCGCGCTTCCTATCCTGTTTCATCTCGATCAATTCACCATTAACCCGGATTTCGCCCGAGCTTGGCGTTTCCAGCAGGTTCACACAACGTAAAAGGGTACTTTTGCCAGAGCCTGATGCCCCTAAAATAGAGATAACATCACCTTGATAAGCATCTAAATCGATGCCTTTTAAGACTTCATGATCCGCAAATGATTTATGGAGGTTTTTTATCGCTAGCGTAGGTAAGTTCATAAGTTAAATTCATTTTTTTAAAAACAAAGCGCATTGTACCTGCTTTCTGGTTTTAAATTAATAAAATTAATGCCTCATATTTAGCAAAACTCAGCCCAAACTGCGCTTATAACGAAAAAACAAAATGAAAACGTTGATCTCGTACTTATTTTCAACAATTACTTTACAAAAAAATATAGCGTGCTACTTTATGCTGCTTTTTTTCAATCAACCTATAAATCAACCTACAAGAGGGACATTACGTGTCACAAACTATTAAACTCGCCAACCCGGGGCCGCTTGGCCTAATGGGCTTTGGTATGACAACTGTTTTACTTAATATTCATAATGCTGGTTTTTTTCCAATTGGCGCAATGATTTTAGCAATGGGGCTTTGTTACGGTGGTCTTGCGCAAGTTATCGCCGGTATACTGGAGTTTAAAAAAGGTAATACCTTCGGTTTGACCGCATTTACCTCTTACGGTTTTTTCTGGATCAGCTTAGTGGTGCTGATTATTTTACCTAAACTGGGTTTAGCCGAAGCTACGCCGCATGCCTTTATGGCCTGGTATTTAGTGATGTGGGGAAGCTTCACCGGCTTTATGTTTATCGGTACGCTGCGCAGCAACTTCGTACTTAAATTTATTTTTGCCAGCTTAACTGTACTGTTTTTCCTACTGGCTATTCGTGATTTTACCGGTTCTCAGTTAATCGGGACTATTGCCGGTTTTGAGGGTATCGTCTGTGGCTTAAGTGCTATCTACTTAGCCATGGCTGAAATCATCAATGAGCAGCATGGCCGTGCTGTTCTGCCTATCGGTGAGCCAAAGTAATATTTGATTACTTTTAATCATTAATCAATTTAAAAAAACCGGGATAATCCCGGTTTTTTTATGTCCAAAAACAAAGCGCAGCCTGCTTTATAACAATCGAATTAAAGAAAGATTATTCGCCAGCAGGTGCTTCTGTCTTTTCCATTGCAGCGATGATACTGAGAGGTACACGCCCTTCCCCCTTCTTTAAGGAAAGAGCTGTGAGATATGTACTCAAGTCATGTTTGCCTGTATTTCGTAGTAATACCATTCCGCTTAATTATGTGATCTAATAGATTTTAATTATTAATTACTTACACTCTATTGGTAACGTATGCCAAAACATAATTTTTCTGAATTAGCAAAAACCCATCAAAGCGTCCGTCTTAAACTTCGGTATTTGGCATTAGCACATTTTCAAGAAGGCCATTCTCGTACTGACATTGCTAAATTTCTGAAAGTTAGCCGTACAAGTGTCAATAAATGGATATCTCAATACCATAAAAACGGGTTAGAAGGGTTGGTAGATAAAAAAACAACAGGTCGGCCAGTACGGCTATCTGAAGCGCAATGCAAACAACTAATTGATTATGTTAAGAATGCTGCCAAAAGTAGCGCTGGCGGACGATTAGTTGGAACTGAAATTCAATCTTATATCACTGATAGTTTTGGGGTTCACTACCATCTATCAAGTGTGTATAAATTACTTCATCGGTTAGGATTTTCTTGGATCACATATCGATCTAAGCACCCTAAACAATCTATTGAAGCACAAGAAGACTTTAAAAAAAATTCCAAATAAAAACGATCCTTAAAATACCAGGATCTATTGCCTTAGATAGTGTTGACATATGGGTTCAAGATGAAGCAAGGTTTGGACAACAAAATACAACAACGCATTTGTGGGCTGAAACAGGAAGCCGTCCATTGGCGGTAAAGCAGCAACAGTTTGAGTATGCTTACCTTTTTGGCTCTGTCTGTGTCACAAACGGTGCATCAGAAGCCATAGTTGTACCTTACGTGAATAAAGACATTATGCGTTCACACCTACAGCAAATATCAGATAAGACCCCGATCGATAGACATGCCATTGTTATCATGGATGGTGCGGGGTGGCATACTGATGATATTGCTGTGGAGTTTACTAACCTGAGTATTATTAAGCTTCCTCCCTATTCACCAGAGTTAAACCCAATAGAGCAGGTTTGGAGCTGGTTACGTCAACATCATTTAGCTAATCGCTGTTTTAGTGGTTATGAATCCATCGTTGATTCGGTATGTGATGCGTGGAATGATTTTGTGAGTGATGTTAAAAGAGTAATGAAAATGTGTACCAGAGACTGGATGAATCTGATCAATTAGTTATGCGGAATGGTATAACAGCTATAAAAAAAGCAAGCCGAAGCTTGCTTTATAACAATCGAATTCAAGAAAAATTACTCTTCAGCAGGTTTTTCTTTCTTTTCCATTGCTTCTTTGATACTTAGACGCACACGACCTTGGCGATCTACTTCTAGTACCTTAACTTTAACTTCCTGACCTTCTTTCAGGTGATCGGATACTTTCTGGACACGCTCTTCACAGATCTGAGAGATATGTACCAGGCCATCTTTACCCGGAAGAATATTGACAAAGGCACCGAAGTCAGCAAGACGTACCACTTTACCGGTGTAAATGGTGTTCACTTCAACTTCAGCAGTCAGTGCTTTAATACGGTTAATGGCATCATCCGCCTGCTCGCCGGATGTTGCAGCAATTTTAACTGTACCATCATCTTCGATTTCAATCGTTGTGCCGGTTTCTTCACAAAGTTGACGAATAACTGCACCGCCTTTACCGATAACATCACGGATTTTATCCTGGCTGATCTTCAGCGTATGAATACGCGGCGCGAACTCAGAGATATCTTCACGACCTTTTGAAATCGCCTGATCCATTACCGACAGGATATGCAGACGCGCAGCTTTTGCCTGATTCAGGGCAATCTGCATGATCTCTTTAGTGATACCTTCAATCTTGATATCCATCTGCAGTGCAGTAATACCTTCGTCAGTACCTGCAACTTTAAAGTCCATATCACCAAGGTGATCTTCATCACCGAGAATATCAGAAAGAACAACGAACTCTTCGCCTTCTTTTACCAGACCCATTGCGATACCGGCAACAGAAGATTTAAGCGGCACACCGGCATCCATCAGCGCCAGCGATGAACCACACACAGAAGCCATTGACGATGAACCGTTAGATTCAGTGATTTCTGATACTACACGCACTGTGTACGGGAACTCTTCAACTGTCGGCATAACTGCTAACACACCACGTTTAGCCAGGCGGCCATGACCGATTTCACGACGTTTTGGTGAACCGACAAAACCTGTTTCGCCTACACAGTATGGAGGGAAGTTGTAATGCAGCAGGAAGTGATCTTTCTTCTCGCCCATCAGGCTGTCGATGATTTGCGCATCACGTTGTGTACCCAGCGTCGCTGTTACTAACGCCTGTGTTTCACCACGGGTAAATAGAGATGAACCGTGAGTACGCGGTAGTACGCCGGTCATGACATTAAGTGCACGCACGCTTTCCGGATCACGGCCGTCAATACGCGGCTCGCCTTTAATAATACGCGTACGTACTACTGTTTTTTCCAGATCGTGCAGGTATTCACCCACCTGTTTCGCATCTAATGTTTCATCAGCTGCTAATAGTTTTTCTTTTACTTCAGCAGTGATTGCTTTAACAGCATCGTAACGCTCGCCTTTATCACTGATCTGGTAAGCTTCTTCAAAGCGCGCCTGCGCTTCAGCCGCCACTAATGCGTCTAATGCTTCATTGCGTACCGGCGCAGTCCAATCCCAAGCTGGGCGAGCAACTTCTGCTGCAAACTCTTTAATGGCAGAGATAACTTTCTGCTGCTCATCATGCCCGTAAACAACGGCGCCCAGCATCACATCTTCGCTGAGGATACTTGCTTCAGATTCAACCATTAATACCGCGTTGTCGGTACCGGATACGACTAGGTCAAGCTCACTGCTTTCTAATTCTGTTTTCGTCGGGTTAAGCAGGTATTGACCTTCTTTATAACCAACGCGCGCACAACCGATAGGACCGTTAAACGGCATACCTGAGATAGACAGTGCCGCTGATGTGGCAATCATAGCCACGATATCAGGGTTGATTTCCGGGTTGATAGAAACAACCGTGGCAATCACCTGTACTTCGTTTTTAAAACCTTCCGGGAAAAGAGGACGAACCGGACGGTCAATCAGACGGGCAATCAAGGTTTCTTCTTCGCTTGGACGACCTTCACGTTTGAAGAAGCCACCCGGGATTTTACCCGCTGCGTAAGTTTTTTCCTGGTAGTTTACTGTCAGCGGAAAGAAATCACGCTCTTCATCATCGGCGTTTTTACCAACAACAGAAACAAATACACAGGTATCATCCATGCTACACATAACTGCAGCTGTTGCTTGACGTGCAATTACACCCGTTTCTAGGGTGACAGTATGCTCACCATACTGGAAGCTTTTTACAATAGGAGTCACTTTTATATCCTTTATTTAATTTATAATCTTTGTGCTTTTTATCGCGCCGATAGTATACGTGAAAGTCTCTGCTTTAAAAAATTTTTTACAGCGTAGAAACAAAAAAAGAGCCATCAGGCTCTTTTTATTAACAAGGTTGACATCGAAATTAACGACGTAGACCTAGTTCTGCAATTAATGCTGTGTAAGCAGCAACATTTTTACGCTTTAGGTAGTCAAGCAGTTTACGACGTTGGCTAACCATGCGTAATAGACCACGACGGCTGTGGTGATCGTGGATGTGCTCTTTGAAGTGACCCTGCAGGTGGTTGATCTGTGCAGTGTATAATGCAACTTGAACTTCAGGTGAACCAGTATCGCCTTCTGCGCGACCAAATTTTGCTACAATCTCAGCTTTCTGTTGTGCACTTAGTGACATAACGTACTCCGATATTTTGCGGTTAAGTGAATTAACCTGGTTAAATTATTACCGCCGATCACTAATTCAGCGATAAAGTGAAGCGCAAATTTTACGGACTATTAAGCAACTAAGCAATAGTTATTCGCGCTTAATTTACTCTTCTAATTCCAAACTGATATCGGTACAGGCTTTTTCACAACTTACACCCGGCTCACCTGCGCTGGAAACAGATAAGGTCAATGGCTGCTGGCAAGTCGCACAAAGCACGGTTTCACCTTGACCGATGCGCTTGATCAGCTTGCGCTGTTCATTAAATGATTCTGCTGTTGATTTGTTAATTGCTGAAAAGTCTAGTTTAGTCATAAAATTTCCTTAGTTCTGCGCAAAACTTGTATTCCCCATAAGCTGGGTAACTGTTCTCATGCAGAAGTATAAGAGCGGGTAATGGGTAATGAGTAATGGGTAATGGGTAATGAATCAGAATCTCATCACCCAATCATCCAATCACTCATCACTCATCACTCAATCATCCAATCACAGATTAACCAAGCGCTTCGGGGCAATCAGGCCATCATCATTCATCTGTCCGACACCGATAAAGGTATGATTATCGCCAACGGTAATACGGACAATGGTATTGTCCGGCGCACCGAATACCTGCACAGGCTGGCCATGCAGTACATAGCAGCCCATCTCCTCGCTGATATTCACTTCCGGATAGTTTTTGACTGCCGTATCCATATCCAGTAACAACGGATCTAGAAGCTGGTAAGGGCTGATATCAGCCTCTTTAGCTTGTTCAACTAAATTTTCCAGTTGCTCAATGGTGACCATCCGCTCGTATGGGTAATCCGCAACCTGGGTACGACGGAGCATGGAAACATGCGCACCGCAACCTAGCAGTTCACCAAGATCATCAATAATAGTACGGATATAGGTACCTTTACTGACGTGAATATCAAGGTCAACTTCATTGTCTTCAAAACGTAACAGATTGATCTCGTAAACAGTGATTGGCCGTGCTTCACGGTCAATGGTAATTCCTTCACGCGCATACTTATAGAGCGGCTGACCTTTATGTTTTAGTGCCGAAAACATGGATGGCACCTGCATAATATCGCCGCGAAAGCTATTCAGTGCCTTTTCAAGTTGTGCCTGCGTCACCGCTACGTCGCGCTCTTCAACCACTTCCCCCTGCGAGTCGCTGGTAGTGGTACGAATACCCAAGGTGGCGGTCACGGTATAACGCTTGTCGGAATCAAGTAAAAACTGGGAAAATTTGGTTGCTTCGCCTAAACAGACAGGCAACATTCCCGTCGCCAGCGGATCCAACGCGCCGGTATGCCCTGCTTTATTGGCAAAGAAAATACGCTTAACACGTTGTAATGCATGGTTTGAGCTGATGTCTGTGGGTTTGTCCAATAACACGATACCGTTTATTGAGCGCCCCTTTCCCCGTCTTGCCATTAATCTTCGTCCTCATCACTGCGTCCCGATTGCTGCAGTTTCGTCTTATCAGCTTTTACCGCACTGCTGACCATTTCCGAAATGCGCAGACCTTCGGTTAATGTCTCGTCAAAACAAAAACGCAGTTCCGGCACGATACGCAGACGCATCGCTTTGCCTAGTAACCTGCGGATATATCCCGATGCGGCATTCAAACCTTCCAGGGATTCTTCATTGGTCTGCTCGCCAATGGTTAAAAAGGTCACATAAACCTTTGCATAAGCAAGATCCCGGGTGATATCGACCCCGGAAATGGTCGCCATGCCGATCCGCGGATCTTTTACTTCCTGCTGGATGATACGTGCCAGCTCCTTTTGCACCTGCTGTGCAACACGCGAAGTACGGCTATATTCTTTTGCCATTTTTTACCCCTTGACCACTTGAGTGATCATAAAAGAAGAAAGGAGGCATCAAGCCTCCATTCTTTAATTAAAAGCGACTTTGAAATTATAAAGTACGTTTAACTTCAACAACTTCAAATACTTCAATCTGATCGCCTACACGTACGTCATTGTAGTTCTTAACACCGATACCACATTCCATGCCGTTACGTACTTCATTAGCATCATCTTTAAAACGGCGCAATGACTCAAGCGCACCTTCGTAGATAACCACGTTGTCACGCAGTACACGGATTGGGTTATTACGCTTGATAACCCCTTCGGTTACCATACAGCCGGCAATTGCGCCCATTTTCGGTGATTTGAATACGTCACGTACTTCAGCAAGACCAATAATCTCCTGTCTGAATTCAGGCGCTAACAGTCCGCCCATTGCCGCACGCACTTCATCAATCAGATCGTAGATAATGCTGTAATAATGCAGATCAACCGCTTCATTATCAATCAATTTACGCGCCGATGCATCGGCACGCACATTAAAGCCGATTATAATTGCGCCGGAAGCAGATGCAAGCGATGCATCTGTTTCAGTAATACCACCAACACCGCGGCCGATAATATTCACTTTCACTTCATCGGTAGAAAGTTTATTCAGTGAATCACAGATTGCTTCCAATGACCCCTGCACATCGGCTTTAAGCACGATATTAAGCTCAGAAACCTCACCGGCTTCCATATTGGCAAACATATTATCAAGTTTTGCTTTCTGCTGACGGGCAAGTTTAATATCGCGGAATTTACCTTGACGGTATAAGGCCACTTCTCGCGCTTTTTTCTCATCACGAACAACGGTTGCCTCATCACCGGCTGAAGGAACACCCGATAAACCTAATACTTCAACAGGAATAGAAGGACCGGCAGAGTCTATTATTTTACCGTCTTCATCGCGCATCGCACGCACACGACCATATTCCAGGCCACAAAGTAAAATATCACCCTGCTTAAGCTCCCCCTGCTGAATAAGAATCGAAGCAACCGGGCCACGGCCTTTATCAAGACGTGATTCGATAACAACACCCGATGCCGGTCCGTTGGCAACAGCTTCCAGATCCAGCATTTCCGCCTGAAGAAGGATAGTATCAAGCAAATCCTCAATACCTGTGCCCTGTTTAGCTGAAACATGTACAAACATATTATCGCCACCCCAGTCCTCAGGAATAATGTCATGCTGAGACAGCTCAGTTTTAACACGATCCGGATCGGCAGCTTCTTTATCAATCTTGTTGACGGCCACAATCAGCGGTACACCGGCAGCCTTGGCATGTTGAATCGCTTCGATTGTCTGCGGCATTACACCATCATCGGCAGCCACAACCAGTACCACGATATCTGTCGCTTTAGCACCACGAGAACGCATTGAGGTAAACGCCGCATGTCCGGGAGTATCCAGGAATGAAATCATCCCTTTAGGCGTATCGACATGGTAAGCACCGATATGCTGGGTAATACCACCGGCTTCACCGTCAGCAACTTTAGCACGGCGAATATAATCCAATAGCGATGTTTTACCATGGTCAACGTGACCCATAATGGTCACAACAGGCGCACGTGACGTTTTCAAGCCGCCTTCCTGTGCTTCGGCAAGTACCGCTTCTTCGAGTTCATTCTCTTTAGTCAGAATAACCTTGTGACCCATCTCTTCGGCAACAATAGTCGCTGTTTCCTGGTCGATCACCTGATTAATGGTTGCCATCGCGCCCATTTTCATCATGACTTTAATCACTTCAGTGGCTTTAACGGCCATTTTATTGGCCAGCTCTGCCACTGAAATTGTTTCACCAATTTTTACATCACGCTCAACAGGTGCAGCTGGTTTTTCAAATGCCTGCTGCAGTGCAGATGGTGTTGCCATATTGGCTTTTTTACCACGACGACCACGGCGGCCCTGCACTGCTTTTGCAGGTGCTGCTGCTTTTTTCTTTTTCTTACGGCGAGAAGGTCCTTCCGCTTTCGAGTCAGATGCATCTTCAGCCGCTTGTGCTGCCGCCGAAGAGGTCATATGATAATCTGTACCTTCAGCTGCTTTTTTGCGCGCAGCCTCTTCTTCAGCCCAACGTGCTGCGTTTTCTTCTGCTAGTTTTTTAGCCGCTTCAGCCAGTTTTGCCGCTTCTTTTTCTGCTTTTTCAAGCGCTTCCTGCTCGGCTTTTTTCAGAATGTCCGCAGCTTCTTTTTCCTGTTGCTTTTGTTCAGCTGTTTTTTCTGGCTTCACTGCTGTTTGTTTCTCTTTACTCGCTGCCGCTGCCTGTTTCGCTTTTTCAGCCGCTAATTTTTTAGCCGCCTGCTTTTCAGCCTGCTCTTTTTCTACTGCTGCTTTTTTCGCTGCCATTTCCGCCTGTAGTTTTGCTTCTTCAGCCTGTTTAGCCGCAAGCTCTTCTGCTGCTTTTTTCGCCTGCGCTTCACTGTCTTCACGCTTCACATAAGTACGCTTTTTGCGTACTTCAACGTTGACGGCATTGCTCTGACCTTTAACATTTAACGTCGTTTTAGTTTTACGCTGCAGGGTCATTTTCTTTTTGCCTGTGCCGCCATGTTGCTGCTGCAAAAACTTTGTTAATGCTTCTTTTTCTTTGATGCTTACTTTATCGGATGCAACTTTCTTGATACCGGCATCGGCAAACTGTTTCACTAGTACTTCTTCTGATTTATTAAGATCTTTAGCAAGATCTTTTAATAAAATATCTGACATAATTTTTTCTCCTCTCTGATGCTTATTCGGCACCTTCGCTGAACCAACAGATGTTACGGGCAGCCATAATCAGCTCTCCGGCTTTTTCTTCGTTCAGCTCTTCAATTTCCAGCAGGTCATCAACCGCCTGCTCCGCAAGGTCTTCAAGGGTAATAATGCCCTTACTTGCAAGTACAAAAGCCAAGTGTCCTTCCAGACCTTCAAGCGCTAACAGATCTTCAGCGGGCTTAGCCCCTTCTAAACTTTCTTCCTGAGCAAGTGCTTTCGTGGCTAGAATATCCTTAGCACGGGTGCGCAGCTCTTTAACAATGGTTTCATCTAATCCTTCGATTTCCAGCAGCTCATTAATTGGCACATAAGCTATCTCTTCTAAAGAGCTAAAGCCCTCTTCCACCAATACGCCGGCAAACTCTTCATCGATCTCTAATGATTGGGTAAACAGGTTGATCACACTGTCCGCTTCTGCCTGATGCTTCGCCTGCAGCTCTGCAACCGTCATCACATTCAGCTCCCAACCTGTCAGTTGTGATGCCAGGCGAATATTCTGACCGTTACGGCCAATGGCTTGTGCCAGGTTATCTTCTTCTACCGCGATATCCATGCTGTGTGAATCTTCATCAACCACAATGGACGCCACTTCAGCAGGTGCCATCGCATTGATAGCAAATTGCGCCGGATTTTCATCCCACATAATAATATCGACACGCTCACCGCCTAACTCACTGGATACAGCCTGCACTCGTGCACCACGCATCCCGACACAGGCACCGATAGGATCGATACGCTGATCATTTGATTTCACTGCAATTTTGGCGCGAGAGCCAGGATCACGGGCCGCGCCCATCAGATCAATCATCTCTTCAGCAATTTCCGGTACTTCCAGACGGAACAGTTCGATTAACATCTCCGGCTGAGTACGGGTAACAAAAAGCTGTGCACCACGTGCTTCAGGACGAACGGCATAAAGCAGACCGCGCAGACGGTCACCCGGACGGAAGTTTTCACGCGGTAGCATCTCATCACGGAAAATAACCGCTTCCGCATTATTACCCAGGTCCAGTAAAATGTTATCACGATTCATGCGCTTTACCACACCCGTGATTAATTCACCTTCCTGCTCTGCATATTGCTCAACAACTTGAGCACGTTCCGCTTCACGGACCTTCTGGACAATAACCTGCTTTGCTGTTTGTGTGGTAATACGGTCAAAGGTTACGGATTCAATCTCATCTTCAATATATTCGCCCACTTTAATTTCCGGGTTATCATATTGAGCCGCTTCAAAAGTGATCTCTTTACAAGGGTTTTCCATTTCCGCATCGCTTTCCAGCACTAACCAGCGACGGAAAGTTTCAAATTCACCCGTATCACGGTCGATATCGACACGTACTTCAATATCACTTTCATATTTCTTTTTAGTTGCAATTGCCAGTGCGCTTTCTAATGCTTCAAAAATTGCTTCGCGGGGAAGACCTTTTTCGTTAGATACTGCTTCAACGACAAGTAAAATCTCTTTGTTCATCTATAATCGCCTTAATTAATCAAACTTTGGAACTATATTCGCTTTCTGGATATTGCTCAGAGCAAAGCGCTCTTCTGTACCATTAACGTTTACAGAAATTATTTCACCGTCAACAGAAGCAATAACGCCTTTCCATTTGCGACGGTTTTGAATTGGCATTCTTAATTGCAGACGCACCTCGGAGCCGATAAAAGCCTGGTAATGTGCAGCTGAAAAAAGAGGACGCTCTAAACCTGGAGATGAAACCTCAAGTGTATATTCGTTGCTGATCGGATCTTCAACATCCATAATTGCACTAATCTGTCTGCTTACCGCAGCACAGTCGTCCACTAATATGCCAGCTTCCTGATCAATATAAACACGCAGTGTTGAATGTTTACCTGCTCGAATATATTCGATGCCGACTAATTCATAGCCAAGATCTTCTACACATGGTGTTAACATTTCAGTTAAACGTTGTTCTAAACTTGCCAAATCTATCCCCTATCAGAAACAAAAAAAGGGCATATAGCCCTATTTAATTAACAACTTATGTTTGTAAAAACAAACATAAGTTGTCATATCAAGAAGTCGAAAAAACAGGTTTCAACTTCGTAAATAACAAAAAAGCCCCAATAAATTGGAGCTTCATTCATTATGTCTGATCAATCAGACATTACAGGCTGTTCTAATAAGCCCTGTTGAATTATGCTGATTATATCGGCTTTGCCGTTTCTAAGCAATCGCTATTATCAACAATAATAAAAATTGGTGCGGATAGAGAGACTTGAACTCTCACGACCGAAGTCATAGCCCCCTCAAGGCTACGTGTCTACCAATTCCACCATATCCGCATTTTTATTTATTCTGGAATCTGATTTGAAGTGTCTACCTCTTCAACAACAGGTTCAGCTGGCTGTTCAACAGTAAGGTCTGAAAACGCTTCATCAGCTGAAACTTTATGCGTTGAAAGGTTACCTAACACCAAGCTTAGAACAAAAAAGGTAATAGCCAAAATAGCAGTTGTACGTGTCATAAAATTACCCGCACCACTTGCACCAAACACTGTATTTGAAGCACCTGAGCCGAATGACGCGCCCATGCCTGCGCCTTTACCTTGTTGAATTAAAACAAATCCAATTAAGATAATAGCAACAATTAAATAAACAACTAACAGTATTTCATACATAAGGATATATACCCGATTTACCAGAAAAATTCTTTAGGCTTCACTTAAGAAGCTGGCGAATCTTACCCAAAAGAAAAGCAAACCACAAGCGAATATAACGACAATTTATCGTTTTTCCGCAACAAGCTATCCAACTGCAGAAAATTCGTACAAAGAGCGCAATTATTGACTGCCGCCCAGGTTATACTTTCACCTTATCGGCAATCGCCTGCGCATAACCGAGTACCACTTCTTCTTCGGCATCCGCTTCGACCATGACCCTAAATACCGGCTCAGTACCTGATTTGCGTAATAATACCCGGCCGCGTTCGCCCAACAGATCTTCAATACGCTGGCATTCAGCAAGCACCTCTTTGTCTTGCAGCGGGTCAATGGCATGATTAAAACGCACATTGAGCAGTATCTGCGGGTATTTTTTCATGCCCTGGCGGAGATCCTGCAGTGTCATACGACTGCCCTGCATCGCAGCTATCACCTGCAGACCGGAAACAATCCCGTCACCCGTCGCTAAAAGCTCGGAGCAGATAACGTGGCCGGAGTTTTCAGCCCCCAGGGTCCAACCGTTTTTATGCATCAGCTCCATCACATGGCGATCACCCACGTCAGAACGCTCAAAGGGAATCCCAAGAGTTTTCAGTGCCTGCTCCAGGCCAAGGTTAGACATTTTGGTACCAACAACGCCGCCATTGAGTCGCCCGGTACGTAACCTGTCACGGGCAATAATATAGAGCAGCTCATCACCATCTAAAATATAACCGCTATGATCGACCATCATCACCCGATCACCATCGCCGTCAAAAGCGATACCAAAGTCTGCTTTTTCTGCAACCACCCGCTCGGCAAGTGCCTGCATGCTTGTTGCTCCGCAATTAAGGTTGATATTGACCCCATTCGGCTCAACCCCCATAGCAATCACTTTGGCCCCCAGCTCATTAATCACTAACGGAGCAATATGGTAGGTTGCGCCATTGGCACAATCGACAACCACTTTTAAGCCGCGTAAATCATATTTGCTTGGAAAGGTGCTTTTACAGAATTCAATATAACGCCCGGCAGCATCGCTAATGCGTGCGGCTTTACCTAACTCACCGGATTCTACACATGTCAGCTCTTTATCAATTTCCGCTTCAATTTCCAGTTCCACTTTTTCCGATAATTTGACACCGGCATCAGAGAAAAACTTGATGCCATTATCATAGTAAGGGTTATGAGAAGCACTGATCACAATACCCGCTGCGGCACGGAAAGTACGGGTCAGATAAGCAACCGCCGGTGTCGGCATCGGCCCCATCAGCACTGGCTGTAAACCTGCTGCCGTCAGCCCGGCCTGCAGCGCCGCCTCCAGCATATAACCGGAAATGCGCGGATCTTTGCCGATTAACACTTTTTTTGAGCCGGACTTAGCCAGTACACGCCCTGCCGCCCAGCCAAGTTTTAAAGCAAACTCAGGGGTGATTAAAGATGCACCGACTTTACCGCGAACACCATCAGTACCAAAATATTTCTTTTTCATGGGTTTCTCTTTTTGCTAAAAATTATTTGTTAACTGCATTGACGGCTTGTAAAACCTTCAGGACATCAACCGTTTCCGCCACATCATGAACGCGAATAATCTGCGATCCCTGTTGCGCGGCAAGCAAGGCGCCGGCCAGGCTTCCTGCAAGACGGTTATTTATATCACGATTTAGTAATTGACCAAACATTGATTTCCTGGAAACCCCGGTCAGCACAGGATAACCTAATTCAACAAATTCTCTGGTTGCCCCCAGAAGCTGTAAATTATGCTGCAGTTGTTTACCAAAACCAAAGCCTAAATCTAAAATAATATTTTCTTGTTTGATACCAGCAGCCAGACAAGTATTGACTCGCTGCATTAAGAACTCTTTTACCGCCAGCACAACATTCTCATAATCCGGCGCATTCTGCATGGAACGAGGCGCTCCCTGCATATGCATCAGGCAAACAGGCAGTTCCGCCTTAACCGCGGCCTGTAACGCTCCTTCTTCCGTTAATGCCCGAACATCATTGATAAGATCCGCACCGGCATTCACGGCTTCCTGCATCACAATCGCTTTACTGCTATCAATAGAGATCCAACAGTCTAAATTCGCATTTATCTTTTCAATGATCGGAATAACACGATCTAATTCATCCTGCTCTGCCACATCATTCGCACCGGGTCGCGTGGACTCCCCGCCGATATCAATAATGGCAGCTCCCTGCTCGACCATCTTCTCCGCTTGTCGTAAGGCATTATCTATATTGACAAAACGGCCGCCATCGGAAAATGAATCCGGTGTGACATTGAGAATGCCCATCACTTTCGCTGAACTCAAGTCCAGTACTTTATTTTTACTGTGCAGCAGCATTTTTTCTCCGGCAAATAATTAGGGGATAACAAAAAAACCTAAGCAAGCTTAGGTTTTTAATCGGTTTTAAAGAAAGCGCCGTTTACTTATCTTTCGGCTTTTCAGTTGTCGATGTTTCTTGCTCTTTCTCAGGCTCACTGACATTTTCAGTAGGTTTTTGCTGAGTATCAACATTATCCGCATCTTGAGTTGCTTTGTCCGCAGATCTATCTTCTTCTGCTTCCTGTTTAACCTCAGTCTCTTTTTTGCTTTCCAGCTCTTCGCTCCAACCTTCTGGAGGACGCACTTCAACTCTGGCCATCAGATCATCAATTTGAGTGCTATCAATGGTTTCATATTTCATTAATGCATCTTTCATGGCATGCAGTATATCAATATTATCGGTTAATATTTTTTCTGCACGGGCATAATTTTTATCAATAAATGACTTCACTTCATCATCAATAATTTTCCCCGTTTCATGCGACACCAAATTTGAACGTAGCGTATTCGGATCCGCAGCCAGTAAAACAGGTCCTAAGCGCTCCGAAAAGCCCCATTCAGTCACCATAGCACGGGCAATAGAGGAAGCCTGTTTAATATCCTGAGATGCCCCGGTTGATACCTTATCAGCACCGTAGATAAGTGCTTCTGCAATTCGCCCGCCATAAGCCACTGAAATACTGCTTTCTAATTCAACACGGCTTTGACTTATCTGATCACCTTCCGGCAGGAACTGCGTCACACCGAGCGCTCGACCGCGAGGAATAATGGTCACCTTATGAATAGGATGGTGCTTAGGCACCAAACGGGCAACGATCGCATGTCCGGCTTCATGATATGCAGTTGATTCTTTATCCTCTTCACGCATTACCAGACTGCGGCGCTCTGCCCCCATTAAGATCTTATCGCGTGCTTGTTCAAAATCTTCTTTATTCACGGTACGTTTATTTGCTCGGGCAGCAAAAAGTGCGGCTTCATTGACCAGGTTAGCCAGATCAGCACCGGAGAATCCGGGCGTACCTCGCGCAAGAATACTTGCACTAACACCTTCAGCAAGAGGGATTTTACGCATATGGACATTCAGAATCTGCTCTCGACCGCGCACATCCGGCAAAGGCACCACGACTTGACGGTCAAAACGACCTGGACGTAATAAAGCGGCATCCAGAACGTCCGGACGGTTAGTCGCAGCAATGACAATAATACCTTCATTACCTTCAAAACCATCCATCTCCACCAGCAGCTGGTTCAAGGTTTGTTCGCGCTCGTCATTACCACCACCGACGCCGGCACCACGTTGACGGCCAACCGCATCGATTTCATCAATAAAGATAATACAAGGCGCTGATTTTTTAGCCTGTTCGAACATATCACGTACACGGGATGCACCGACACCGACAAACATTTCCACAAAATCCGAACCGGAAATCGAGAAGAAAGGCACTTTAGCTTCACCGGCAATCGCCTTGGCAAGCAGTGTTTTACCTGTACCTGGAGGGCCAACCAGCAATACACCTGTTGGAATTCGTCCGCCTAATTTTTGGAACTTAGTTGAATCTTTTAAATAATCAACAAGCTCTTCAACATCTTCTTTGGCTTCATCACAACCGGCAACATCGGCAAAAGTGGTTTTAATTTGGTCTTCACCCATCAGTTTGGCTTTGCTTTTACCAAATGACATGGCTCCGCCTTTACCTCCGCCCTGCATATTGCGCATAAAGAAGATCCAGACACCGATTAACAGCAGCATAGGGAACCAGGAAACAAAAATAGAAGCTAGAAAGCTGGTTTCTTCTGGCGGTGTGCCTTTAACTAAAACATTATTTTTAATCAGATCATTTAACAGATCATCATCGGGAGTTGGAATATAGGTAACAAATTTACTTTGATTACGCCTAACGCCGCGCACCTCCTGGTCTTTAATCACCACTTCCTGGATCTGTCCCTGACTAACTTCCTTCACAAATGTTGTGTAGTCTACTTGTGATTGCTTTGTTTCATCTACGCCAAAGCCTTGGAAAAGAGACATCAATACGACTGCGATAACTAACCACAATATCAGGTTTTTTGCCATATCATTCAAGATGTAAACCTCATGTTAATAAAAAAATTTAGATTATAGATTACTACAGTTTAAAACTGCCCGCTAGTAATTATCATTTAAGTGCATAGTTAGCAGTCATGAATATGACTGACTGCATATATTATTACTCTTTAAAGCCTGTCGCGACTAAATAAACCTCGCGAGAGCGGGCACGGGAAGAATCAGGTTTACGCACTTTAACCGTCTTAAATAATTTCCGCACTTCAGCGATAAAGGTATCAAAATCGCTGCCCATAAAGACTTTAACAATAAAGCTGCCCTCTTTTACTAACACAGAGCGGCACATATCAAGCGCAAGCTCAACTAAGTACATCGACTTAGGTTGATCCATCGCCGCATTGCCGCTCATATTAGGCGCCATATCAGAAAGTACCACATCCACTTTATTCTCACCGATGCGCTTTAGTAATGCATCCAAGACCGCGTCTTCACGAAAATCCCCCTGCAGAAAATCGACACCGGCAATCGAATCCATAGGTAGAATATCACAGGCAATCACTTTGCCGTTTAAACCGACCGTATCCACCGCCCATTGTGACCAGCTGCCCGGCGCGGCGCCTAAATCAACCACCGTCATACCGGAGCGAATTAATTTATCTTTTTTATTAATCTCTTCAAGTTTAAACACGGCACGTGAGCGCAGACCTTTTTTATTCGCTTCTTTGACATAAAAGTCGTTAACATGCTCCTGCATCCAGCGTTTAGAGCTTGCCGAACTGATTTTTTTCGCTGCACCGGGTTTAGATTCCCCCGAATTAACTTTTTTACCCATGAACTTTTCCTCGGTATTGCCCCTATCCAATTTATAAACAGGATAAATAACAATCAAAATAGTAAAGATTAATAATTAAGGGTAGAATGCCCGCTTTTCAACCCTTAATGAAAGATATTTGTATGAAATTATCAAACAAACAAAAACAACACTTAAAAGGCCTTGCTCATCAGCTTAAACCTGTTGTGCAACTCGGCCAAAATGGCTTAACGGAAGGCGTGCTCGCAGAAATTGAAAATGCACTTAGCTTCCATGAGTTAATTAAAGTAAAAATCGCCACCGATGATCGGGAAATCAAGCAATTAATCATCGATGCAATTGTACGTGAAACCAAGGCGCTTAATATTGCTAAAATCGGTCATATTGTTGTGCTCTACCGCCCGAGCGAAAATAAAAAGATCGAGCTGCCGCGTAAGTAGTCGTGTTATTAGCTTACTGCTGTAAAAAAGCCCAGTTAAACTGGGCTTTTTTACAGCAGTGTACAGGCAGTATTACGCCAGGTATTCCACCTTGATAATTTCATATTCAATGGTACCGCCTGGTGTTTCAATAGCAATTTCATCATCTAACATTTTGCCGATTAAACCTCGGGCAATCGGTGAATTGACTGAAATTAAATTTTGCTTAATGTTCGCTTCATCATCACCGACAATACGGTAAGTTACCTCTTCATCGGTATCGATATTGACAATAGTGACTGTTGATCCAAAAATAACTTTACCTGTATTGGTCATTTTAGTGACATCAATAATCTGGGCATTGGATAATTTCGCTTCGATATCTTGTATTCGCCCCTCGCAAAATCCCTGCTGCTCACGAGCGGCATGATATTCGGCATTTTCTTTTAAATCACCATGTTCACGCGCTTCGGCGATTGCATTAACAATCTCAGGACGTTTTACCGTTTTTAAATGCTCAAGTTCAGCGCGTAATATTTCTGCACCTTTAGCTGTCATTGGATATTGAACCATTAATAATCACCTTTATAGTCACTAGGGCCTGTTTATCTTTCATTGCCGTTCCTGCTGGAGGCTATTTTTTACTCTGGCAAGGCGGAAAATTTAAGTAATAGCCGTCTATAGTTAACATTTGACAACGCAGTCAGAGTGAAAAATAGCCCCAGCCCTTTGGGTAGTGCCTGAAAATCACTCACTCTGTGTTGCTCAAAGTTCATTTAGAATAATTAAACCACACTTCTCGCGCCTTGATTGAGTGATTTCTAGGCGACTACAGGTTTGGCAATGAAAGATAAACAGGCCCTAACAGTTGTATTTAAAAACCAACTATTCTACGCTTGTTTGAGTTATTAGTCATTATTTAAGGAAAAAATGCGCTGAGTATTTTTATAAATTTGCGTCGCTAAAGCACCTTTAGATTCCGCTCTTAACTCTGCTAAAGCTTCAAAGATAAGCGGTAAATTACTTGGCGAGTTATACCGCTGCTGCTGTTGATAAACCGGCATATCAGGCGCATCGGTTTCCAGTAGCAGAGATTCAATAGGCAAACGGCTAACCGTTTGTTTGGTTTTTTTTGAACCCGGATAAGTGATCACCCCGCCAATACCAAACTTAAAGCCCAATTTGATAAACTCCCGCGCAATCTCATCACTACCCGAAAAAGCATGATAGACCCCGCCCTGAGTAAATTTTTGTGCTTTTAATATTTCCAGCACTCTGCTCTGCTGCTTAACGATATGCACAATAACCGGCAGATTAAACCTTTGCGCAATCTGCAGTTGTTTGATAAAAACGGCTTCCTGCTGCTGTAAATCTGTTTGTGCATTTTTATCTAAACCTATCTCCCCCACCGCCACGCAGCGCTTATCTCTCTTTTCCAGTCGATTCGCTAAAGTCTGCAGATCATGCTCTTGAAAACTATCCAGAAAATGCGGATGAATACCCAGGGCATAATAGAGGTTTTCATGCGCCGCACATAAATTCTGTATTTCCGACCAACTACTTTTTTGTGTTGCCGGGATAATTACCTTGCGGATCTGCTGCTCTGCCAGCTGCTGCAAAAGGAGTTCGCGACTATCAGCAAAACAGGGAAAATTCAAATGGCAATGACTGTCGATAAACATTCGTTCACCAATAATGTAATAAGTAGATAAAAACAGAATAGTAGAAGGTCCGATATAAATGCAAAGTCACATTTATATCGGCAACCGAGGTGCTGTTAATGCTCGCGTGTTTTTCTGAAGTTAATGGCAGGATAACGTTCAATCGCCAGATTCAAATTAACCATAGTCGGGGCAACATAGGTTAGGTTATTGCTGCCGTCTAAAGCCAGGTTATCGTAGGCTTTTTTCTCAAATTCCGCCATTTTCTGCGGATCATCACTGTCTACCCATAACGCCGTGGCAACATTGATCCCTTCATAAAGGGCTTCGACTTTATACTCTGATTTCAGGCGTTGTACCACCACTTCAAACTGCAGCACACCCACCGCTCCGACAATCAGATCATTACTGCGTAGTGGTCTGAAGACCTGCACCGCACCTTCTTCGGAAAGCTGCATCAGACCTTTTAACAGCTGTTTCTGTTTCAGCGGATCTTTTAAACGAATACGACGGAACAGCTCCGGTGCAAAGTTTGGAATACCGGTAAATTTCAGCTCTTCATTACTGGTAAAGGCATCACCAATCTGAATAGTGCCATGATTATGCAGACCGATAATATCACCCGGATAGGCTTCTTCAGCTGCCGCCCGATCGCCGGCCATAAAGGTAACCGCATCGGAGATACTGACCATTTTACCGGTGCGCACATGGCGCATCTTCATCCCTTTTTCATATTTACCCGAGCAGACACGCATAAAAGCAATACGGTCTCTATGTTTGGGATCCATATTCGCCTGGATCTTAAATACAAAACCGGAAAATTCTTCTTCAGTCGGCTCAACCACACGCTGCTTAGCAACACGAGGAAGTGGTTTTGGTGCCCATTCTACCAGGCCATCGAGAACATGATCGACACCAAAGTTGCCCAATGCGGTACCAAAATAAACAGGGGTCAGTTCGCCTTTTAAAAACAGTTCCTGATCAAATTCATTGGATGCCCCTAATACCAGCTCCATCTCTTCACGCAGATCGTCGGCATACAGAGGCAGTGCCTCATCCAGTTCGGGATTATTCAAGCCTTTAATAATACGGCTATCCTGAATAGTATGTCCTTGTCCTGAAGTATATAAAATCACTTCATCACGCAGGATATGGTAAACCCCCTTAAACTCCTTACCCATACCAATCGGCCAGGTGATTGGTGCGCAGGCGATATTTAAGACCTCTTCCACCTCATCCATCAGTTCGATTGGATCGCGTATATCACGGTCACATTTGTTCATAAAGGTGATAATCGGCGTATCACGCAGACGCGTTACTTCCATCAGTTTAATCGTTCGCTGCTCTACACCTTTCGCTGAGTCAATCACCATGAGACAGGAGTCTACTGCGGTTAATGTCCGGTAGGTATCTTCGGAGAAATCTTCGTGTCCCGGCGTATCAAGCAGATTGACTAAGCCGTTACGATAGGGAAACTGCATCACCGAGGTCGTAATAGAGATGCCGCGATCTTTTTCCATCTCCATCCAGTCAGATTTGGCATGCTGCCCAGACTTTTTACCTTTTACCGTCCCCGCCTTCTGCAGCGCATTACCAAACAGAAGTACTTTTTCAGTAATGGTTGTTTTACCGGCATCGGGGTGGGAGATGATAGCGAATGTGCGTCTACAGTTGACTGCATCTAGGAACTTAGCGTCTGCCATGTTTAATTTTCTCTTAGTTTGTACTTAATTTTGTACACAATAATATTGTTAACGGGGTTCAAATTTTGTATGGCGCAACTATAGCAAATTCAGCTAATCAATTCATTGAATATAGATAATTTGCATAAATAACTCGCTTTTTCAACCCTGCCTTAAGGTGTAAAAATGGTGACATTTTACCCCTGCAGAGAAGGGCAAGAATTCAATAAGCCAGATATTGTTTTGCGGCTGAGCAGTTAAGCTTCGATAATATTCGATCTGTGTAAAAAGCTGAACATGGCAAACTATAAGCGTAATTTAGAACTAAGGTTAATCCCTCAGCAACACGGCTCATTTTTTTGCTCAAAAGCGCATTACCTCCTATTCTAAATATATAAATATCAGGCGAAGCAACCGCATAGACAAAACATTATTTTGTGAAGGTATTGTCTCGGAATAGTTTGTTATAACGATATATTATTGATGCTCAACGCCTGTCCAATGATTAGCATTTTATTAAAGTAATTTTTGCTCAAACAAGGTTGAAGCAAAGGAGCTAACAATGAAAAAATTTAATACCATATTAATCTGCTGTTCATGTTTATTGCTTTTATCCGCATGTGGCTCGAGCAGTTCAAATAAGTCTAATCTAGATGATTTGGCAGGAGGGACAGCTGATGAAACGACTGCACTTATCAGGGATGAAGCTGCATCTATTGTCGAAGCGGGCAGTTTTTCTGATGAAAACTTTGCCGATTGCATCATAGATACCATTGCCGACAGTGAAACCGAAATCACTCAGCTTAGCGATATCACTATACTCGACTGCGAAGCACAGGAAGTAAGCACTATAGACGGGCTTGAGTTGTTAACCAATCTATATGAACTGAGATTAAACAACAACCAGCTATCCGCTATAGATGTGTCTTATCATACTAATCTAAAAGTGTTATCTCTGGAAGGCAATACTTTGATGGCTATAGATGTCTCCAATAATATTAATCTTGAGTATTTAAACCTCAATGACAACCAGCTGACTGAACTTGACGTGGCATACAATACAGAGCTTAAAGGGCTATATGTTAAAAATAACCAACTATCAGACCTTGATCTCTCTAATAACAGCCTGCTCACCGCGCTGGATGTCAGTGGCAATCAAGGCATAGCAATTTACTAACGATAAAGCACAGCTAAGCTGTTAACTCAGCAGATAAGAAGCGAGCTGAATATTTAAGCAGCGCAGTCGCTTAAACTCAGCTCCCTTCTTGAACAGAAAGAGCAGCCAAATCAACAGCGATAAAGCATTGCCAAAATACTTAATATCCAGATGACTGCAGCTCAACAATATCAGCAATCATTAGCGAAAGATAAACGGATACCTGTTAATATAGGCAATTAAATAATTGTTCAATATAAAATGGTACCTTATGAAATTACTTGTGCGCAATCTTGCAACAGCAACCAGCGAAGAAAAATTAAAAAGTTTATTTATCCAATACGGCGCGGTACAGTCTTGTAACTTGGTTCTGGATAAAGCAACCGGAAAATCGAAGGGATTTGGTTTTATTGAGATGCCAAAAGCAGGTGAAGCCAAAGCCGCAATAAAGCACTTAAACGGTTATAAATTAGCCGGCAATCTTATTCGTGTAAAAAAAGCGGAAGTGAAGAAAGAAAGCGCAGAAGTTATTGCTGAGACCGCAAAACCAGGAAAACCAAAAGCGCTCAAAGCAACAGCTAAAAAAGAAGTTGAAGTACCGAACGAGCTGAAAGGCAATGAGAATAATGCCTTAAATATATACGGCACAGTGAAAAAATCAGATGATGAATTTTAAGGGTTAACTGATTTTAACAATTGATACCGATTAGTGCACTAACGGTATCAATTTACTCGGCAGATATTTTTTCTCCGGCATTTTTCGCGATAACAAATAAAAAAACTTTAAACAAAGTCTAATCATGCGCGGCTTATCAATTCCAGCCAGCTTATCTTTGGCAATCAAGACGACGAAATTTCACGGCAGGAATCAACAAAAGAAACCAGCCCGTTACGCAACTCGTCGAGGAGAGCAGTGAAAGACAATATGTCATCGTTTTTAACACCGCTCTCTATTGCCTGAGCTTTTTCGGCCCATTCAAACAAGCCACATTGCAATAATGTCCCCTTGAGAGTATGAACGGCCATTCCTAACGCCTCAGAGTTCTTTTCTCTCATAGCTGTATCGGCAGCATTCAGGTTTTTATCAATGCTTCTGCTAGCCCCCTCTATAACTTTACGCAATTGCTCCTTATTGAGCGGCATAACAGTTTCTAAATGCTTTATCACCTGTTCAACTTTTACGGGGAAAAGGACTTCTTCCTTGTCATTTTCATCGGAAGGCATCTGCATGCTCCAGTCGCTCCTTTGGGAGCGCTTTGCTGCAGGTATAGCTCCGTGCATAACGGAGCGGATTGCCGTAATGACTTGTTCAGATTGAAACGGCTTGGTGAGGTAGGTATCCATTCCCGCTTTAACGCATCGCTCCTTGTCTTCTGCCATTGCATGAGCGGTAATGGCAATAATCGGCAGTTTTTTACCGGCAAGGCGATCATAAAGTCGGGTTGAGAGGTCGCCGGGCAGCTCCTTTGGAATTTTCTTAAATTGTTCCATACTGCGTATTATAGAAGTCGCTTCCAACCCATCCACTTCCGGCATCTGCACATCCATAAGAACGACATCAAACGTTTGCTTGCTTAACTTATACAGCGCATCAAGACCATTCACAGCAGTGACCGTCATATGCTCCTTTTCCAATAACATACGCAGAAGATCTCGATTCACCTCGTTATCATCCACTATTAATATTTTTAGATCTTTAACAGGAGCTTTTCTCTCTTCAGTTGCATGCCTAGTAAAGTCTGCAAGTTGATCTTTAGAACAAGGAGAAAGAAACAAATAAAAATGAAAGGTACTACCGACACCCTCCTGGCTTTCAACCCATATATCCCCCTCCATTAAGCTCGTTAACTGTTTGCAAATCGCGAGTCCAAGACCAGTACCACCGTATTTTCTGGCATAAGAATTATCCGTCTGCTCAAAACTGTCGAATACAGAGGCAAGTTTTTCCGGAGGAATACCGATACCTGTATCTTTCACACTAAAATGCAGTTTCTTTTTATCTCTCTTTTCATACTTTCCATCCAGCTCAACTTTAATGAAAATACTTCCTGACTGCGTAAACTTAATCGCATTACCGACCAAATTGTATAAAATCTGACGAAGCCGAAGCTCATCACCCACAAATGCTTCAGGCACATCCTTGTCGATCTGGTATTTTAATGTTAGCCCTTTCTTTATGGTCTCTACATCCAAAGCCGAACAGATACTTTCAAGGAGTGAATTTAACTTAAAGGGTTGTGCATTCAACTGCATCTGACCGGCTTCTATTTTTGAAAAGTCAAGTATGTCATTCAAAATACCAAGTAAACTGTTAGCAGAGTTTTTCACCGTATTTAAAAATTTTGTTCGGCTATCTTCAGACTTCGCGTCCAGTGCCAACTGCGTCATACCAATAATTGCATTCATCGGTGTTCTGATTTCATGACTCATGTTGGCAAGAAATGCACTTTTGGCCTGATTTGCAGATTCGGCTGCATCCAGGGCTTGCCGCAACTGTACCCTCTGGCTCTGCAGGCTATCTACAGTGGAGTTAAACGACTGAGCCAACCGCCCCATGGAATCCTGGTGTCGTACATCTAATTTTTCGTCATAATCCCCTTCACTCACACGGTTGAAGGCTTCTAATAGTTTGTTGATTGGCTGCATTAGGGCATACTGCATAGCCAAAACCACCACCAAGGCAACGAGTACAGAGTCAACCAGAATTATAGCCAAGGCAAATTTGTTCTTCTGCGAGCGGGCAATAAGCTCCTGGCTTTGGCTCTGCACCTGTTTATTAACGTGCGCCACTGCATCATCGGTGAGCTCCGAGATATCATGTCCGGTTTGGGCGGCCATCTTTCGCATTTGCCCTTCATCGCCTCGGGAATCCAGTTTCACTTTAAAGCTAATCACAGATTGGCGATATCGGCGAGCCATTTGGATAATATCCTCGACATACTCCAGATCTGTTTTATTTTGGGTACTGAGTGACTGCAGTTCTTCTAAAAACTGTATCACCCGTTTACTTGACAAAAGAACCGACGACAGATCCTGAACATCGCCGTGAATAAATTGCTGAAGTTGATATTTGCTCTCATGAGTTAAACGGGAAAGTTCATACCATAGTTGCACCTTTTCCTGCTCGACAATTATACTTTTTTCCAGGGTATCGGCTGTTCGAGACATTGCTTGGTAAGAGAAGGCACTGACGATTACGATAAGCAGAAGAAGGGTACCAATCCCCAAGTTGCGGGCTAATTGAAAAGAGATAGCCATTCCTTAATACTCTTTTTGTGTGGACAGTTCTATTTCCACATTTTTTGGCATTTTATAGCAGAACTGAACCTTCTCATCTGTGGTAACAATGAATTTGGAGACTTCTAACTTGGTCAGTTTTACTATTCCATTCGGATCAAGATTTATGTTCAAAAACAGTTCCTGAATTTTTTATCGAGTTTTGCCCCTAATGAAAACTGACCGCAAGCAGACCTAAGCCTGGCAGGGCAAATTCCATATACCTCTTTATTACAAATAAGTTCACCATTGACTCGCCCATCGCATGCAATTTATGGGGCTTACCCTGCTATGAATTCGATTTCCACCTGGAGCGAAAGCATATCAGTATAAAAATGGCCTGCTCGTTGTACAGTAGCTTGGCGGTAATATGTGATATCCATTTTGTCTATATTTGCAATGGCTTACACTCGGTTTGGCCTTAAATCACATATTTTCCAGTTCCATGCAGTCAACAGTAGCATCCATCACCTCATTACAGCTAAAAGCAGAGATCAAGTCAAGAAAGATTAAGCCTTTGAAAGTGGGATACTAATTATTCATCGCCTGATAATAAAACAGCTTAATCCTACACTCTCATTTCTCTATCTAATTGCTAGGCTATGCCCTAAGATTATGTTTTAATTAATGCTATGTACGAACTATTACTTGGCAGCACCTCCACTTTCCTTTTTTGCGTCCCCAAAAGACTATAAAGAAAAGCTGGTTTGCAGGTGTCTAAAAGACTTTCTTTAGTTTCTGCAGTAGCAAAAGAGCTACAATCATTAACCAATAAACTATAAATTTCAAATAAAAAATAATATACCCAAGCTACTTGAAGGGCAGATTCAAGTGGCTTGGGTATATGCATTTATTACTTATAGGGCTCCCATAAATTGAAGCAGACTTTTCGCCCCAAAAAACATCTTGTTATGGTAGTTGACGATGACTTCGCGTTACGTTTACCGATGAAGTTGACTCTGGAAAACGCAAATTTTCCGGTAATTGAAGCCGAAAATGGCCAGCAGGCAATCGACACCTTTAAAAACCATAAACCAGATTTAATTCTGCTTGATGTAGTCATGCCCGGAATGAGTGGTTTTGAAACATGTCAAAAAATTCGCAATCTGCCCGGAGGCAGGCACCTACCCATAATAATGGTCACCAGTTTGGAAGATGTAAAAACCATTGATTCAGCTTTTCAGGTGGGAGCTACTGATTTTATTGCCAAACCAATAAATTTGAATATCCTAGCCCATCGCACCAGATATTGGTTGCGCTCAGGAACCATGCTAAACGATCTGAATATTAGTCAGCAGAGGCTTGCAAAAGCCCAGCGTCTGGCACGCCTTGCTCATTGGGAACTGGATCTGGAAAATAATCGTTTTAGATTTTCAACCGAGGTGGCTGATGTTTTTGGCATAACAGACTTATCTCGTTATGAAGCTCTTTTTGACAATATTATCCCTGATGATAAAGAGCAGGCAAAAGCCCTGATCGACAATGCTTGTAAAACCAGAAGTAATTTTAACATTAATTATCAAGTCAAACTCAAAAACGGTGCTAAACGTATTATTTTAAACCAGGGAGAAATTGTTCTCAACGAGATCACCAATACTCCTCAGTTAATTGGCATTGTTCAAGATATTACTGAAATAAAAAAAGCCGAAGAACGAATACGTTATCTGGCTTTTTACGATAATCTGACAGGATTAGCCAATAGAGCATTGCTTAAAGAGCACTGGTTGAAAATTGCATCGCATGCTTTAAGAAATAAAGAGAAAGTGGCCATTTTTTTTATCGACCTCGATCATTTCAAACGCGTTAACGACACTCTTGGGCATTCCGCAGGTGACCAATTATTGCTCACCGTGGCTAATCGGATAAAAAAAGAACTCCGTACTTCTGATGTTATTGCCAGCTCTGTGAAGAAAGGCTCTTCTACCTTAGTTTCCCGAATCGGTGGAGATGAGTTTATTGTACTCGCTTCTCACATTAAATCCTCCAATCACATTTCCAATATTGCGCAAAGGATTATCGAATCTTTGGAACAACCGTTACAGCTTGAAAACCACGAGATTGCAGCTTCAGCCAGTATGGGGATAAGTATTTTTCCTGATGATGGCCGCGAAATTGAAATACTGTTAAAAAGCGCTGATACGGCCATGTATGAGGCTAAAGAAACAGGTCGTAACAACTTCAAATTTTTCCAAAGCAAAATGAATGACGCAGCACAGGCAAGATTTACATTAGGAAATAACTTGCGCAGGGCAATGGAAAGAAACGAATTTTTGCTCTATTACCAACCGCAATACTGCACAGAAACGAAGAAGATAACTGGCGTAGAAGCTTTAATTCGCTGGAACGATCCTGAAAAAGGCCTTATTCCCCCCAATACTTTTTTACCCTTTGCAGAGGAAAGTGGCCTTATCCATAAAATCAACAGTTGGGTTATAAAAAGGGCATGCACAGAAGCTTCTAGCTGGGTCACTTCCGGTCTATTTGAAAACTGTAGGGTGGCAGTCAATATTTCCGGCCAGAAAATTAATTTTGAACATCTGGCTGATGAAATTATGATGGTTTTAAAAGAAACCGATCTTAAACCACAGCATTTTGAATTGGAATTGACCGAAAGGGTTATGATGGAAAACACAGAAGAGGTTGTGTCTGCTTTACTAAGATTGAAGAAAGCAGGAATCGCAATTGCTATTGACGATTTTGGAACAGGCTACTCTTCCTTAAGCCATTTAAGGCTTTTCCCTCTCTCAAAGCTAAAAATCGATAAATCCTTTATTGATAATATGAACACCTCCCCTAAGGAGTCTTCATTACTGAATTCGATAATTGGAATAGCAAAAAGTTTCGACTTGGTAGTCATCGCTGAAGGTGTTGAAACAGATGAGCAGTTACAAACCCTTAACGACATGGGCTGTGATGAAATTCAAGGTTACCTGCTGAGCAGACCTTTAGCCGTTGAAACACTTGAGGAGGAGGTATTATTCCCGGCAAATCCAAAAATCGCGAGGCTCAGCTCCGTCGCCGCTCAGCGAAGGACATTTTAGGAAAGTTAAATGAATGGTTTAATTGCCTTTATGCTGATGACCTTTTTTCTCTGAAAAATAGCATCAAAGCCGGCAAGTCGGTTATTTTTGGCTGGTTGCAATATAAACATTTGATTTAAATTATTATTATTGAACAGTTTTAATAAAGCATAATAACGATATATATATTGCCGGGTCTCGGCAGGTAACTTCAGAGAAGAAAACTGTTCCGCGTCGGCTAAGGGCACCTTGAGCGCTGAACCTACTCTTCCCTCGCCGGCATTATAAGCCGCCAGCGTCAGGTATTCATTTTCTTCAAAGATCCAGAATAAAATTTTTAAATATTGAATTGCTGCATTCGTACTAGGTTCAAAATGAAAGCCCTCATCAAGTTTATTATCAACTTGTAAACCAAACCTTAATGCAGTAGGTGGCATAATTTGCCACATCCCCGCCGCACCGGCATGGCTCTCAGCATGATTATCATATCGTGACTCTATCATCGGAATTAAATAAAAATTTTCAGGCAGGCTGGCTTCTTTGAGCTTTTCTTTAATATGAGCAATATAATCTTTTTTATTATCCAGCAGTGTCAGTAACTGCTCTTTATAGGGAAGATATTCTTGTCTTTCCTGCTCTATCTGCAGGGTTATATCATCAATATTTGCAGCTGAATTGGCTATTCCCAAAAACAACAGCATTAGAATTGACACAAGGTGCAAGCAGTAACTACCTAACATACTTATTCTCTGCTGATGGTTATTTTGTTGTTTTGTTTGTTTTCATTTGCTAACTTCACCCATCCAACAGCGCCATTAAGCTCAAAATCATTTATCAGAGCACACTTTAATTGAACGGTTTTATTATTTACCTTTGTGGATATTAGAGCTCCGCGGCTATAGGATTGATTCTTGTAATAACAAGTGTTATCCACCAGCCTTAACGGTTGCAGTACCAGTTCAGTTTTTATTTTTCTATCTTGCTCTTTTGCAAAAGAGATGCTCACAAACAAACTAAAACTCACTAAAACAATAGAGCTCAATTTATAACACATATTTATATCCCGTTAATATATTCTGACTGATACTTTGTTTTTTCCAATCACGGTAGCGGTAATGATATTGCCTGAATGTTTATTTCTTACTTTTATGGTATCGCCGATCTCAGCGGACTTAAGAGGGATGCCGGTTAATGTAAGGGTAAGTGCATTATGCTCAAGGACAATAATAACTTCTCTTCCCCTGCTCACGATTTCTTCTTTCTCTATATCTCTTTCCTGCAAGATGCGATGTCTTCTTAGATGACGTCTTGTTTTTTTTCCGACAAGTGAATCGATATCGAAATAATAATGCCTGTTTCTTCTCATTTTTTTTTCGCTAAAAGCAAGATCATCACTTTCAAGCTGATGTCCACGGGGTAAAGATAAAAGCAAACTGACTACTGGTACATAATAGCTAATATCGACATTAACGATGACTGACCATTTTTGATTTTTTACAGATTGATGGCAGGATAATTTATATCTGATACGGTTAACTGTTGCTTCATTGAGCATTTCAACAACAATCGGCATTTGACAACCGTCAAGTTTCTTTAAAGTCGACGGAATACGAAAATCACGACTGTAACGATACTTTTCCCATTTTTTTTGATTTGCAAACTGCGCGGTATCTTTTTTTATATGCTTTTCAAGAAGTTCCGTTATTATTTTACTGTCAATAGCAAAGCAAAAACTTGAAAAGAGTGTGAGAGACATAAAAAAAAACGCTTTCATTTTAATAAATCAACAACAGTTTTGCGTAAAATCGTCGCATGATTTTGTTTAAGGTTAAATATTGATGCCCATTTTTTTTCTTTAATAATATCATTAATTTTCGGTTCAAACGGATTAGGCTCTTTGTGAAATTTATGTAAATAAGCAGCACTTTCTGCAACTTCTGACTTTCTTAAATCATTAAGGTTCAGGTAACTATCCTTAGCCTTATCAATAAGCCCGGAAATATTCGCTAGTGTATGCGTATCAGCCGGTAAGGGGGAGCTCATTACGGTTGATATATTTCCATTAACAGCAGTTATATTAGTCGGAACAGCCTGCCCGCTGGGGAATCGATGTCCTTGCCCAAGAACAGAGGCGATTTTACTTGATTGGCGCCACTGAGAGTCCTTCATAGTTAAAACCAACTCATTAAGATTATCTTTCTCAACTCCTATATCCGAGAAGCTTAACGCCTTATTAAACTGCTCAATTAACTGTTCATCGGTTTTGCCTGCATCAAACATTAATAAACTTATTTTCCCATCTATCTTTAACGTTACCAACTCATTATCCCAACGCGAACGATTTAGATCTAACCCCTCAATTTTAAATTGAATTTTATTTTCTACATTGATTTGAGCTTGTAAGCCTGAGTCTAAAACGAAGTTACCGGCAAATTGAGAATCTATTGCTTCATTAATTTTTCGTTGTTCCATTCTCACTTTTGCAGCATTTTCAGATGTTAAATCTGCTGCTGTTTTTCCTATACTTGCCTCTATTGTTTTTTTTATCTCGATTAAGCTGCTGGCAATCGTTTTAATTCCTTGTTTGGCAATATCAATAGAAGCTAATTCGTGATGAGAATCTGACAGCGCGACTGAAGCGGCTATGTTTTTAGATAACAAACCACTAACTTTACTGTTGTCCGCTTCATTTTGTTTTAAAACATTACTAGCGGCGGTTAGTGAGTTTGGGCTTTGGATCGGTGTTGGGCTGTTATGTCCGAGAGTAGATACAGAGCTGTCTATTCTAGTTGTTGCTACCATTTAGTATTATCCGTAACGCTGCCAATAAAAAATTGAAATAAATTTTATCTACCACAGCCTTTAAAATTTAAAATATTTTTTTCACTCGTATCTGGATATGCTTCCGTTAGCACTGGCGCGTTATTAAAGCGCTTAGCAAGAGCAATATCTTTATTATAACTATCCACCGGATATTTATTTCGCCTTGGCTCTCCGATATCAAACAATAAACTTTTAATATCCATTTTCAGTGCCTGTAATAACAACTGTATCTCATTCTGCTGTTCATTTCGGTTATTTTTATCAAGCTCCGGACAGCTGGCATTATAAAAGGAATCCAGCTCTGCAAATCCAGCTGAGGATAAATTTTCAGCAAGCTTTTCAGCAAGCTCAGGTAATGCGGATTGTAAATAAAGACCGGCTAAAAAAGCTTGTTTTTGTTCGCGTTGGCAAACATCCTTTTGCCCGTCTTCTATTAAAGCCTTCCAACGTCTTAGCTCTGAGATAGCAGCTTTGTCACTGCTATTTTCAATATCAAACTCTAACTTAAATCTAACCATAACCATATTATGCAACGCTCTCTTTATCTGCAGGTAAGGCGGCTCTTTTACAGCCTTTACGAAAGGTCTTTGGACTAAGAATTGCTTCATTCTTTATATCAAAGCAATATACCTTTACATTTATACTGTTATCATCAGTTGAAATTGTTGGCATTTGTTAATTTCCTTTAAAAATAAGCGCCAACAGTTGGCAACTTTTTTCGAAGTTGACATATTGATTGGTATTTTGAATAAGCAGTTTTTCTATATCCCGGTTCTTTCGAATCGCTTCGTCAAGCTCCAGATCGTTGCCTTGCTGATATCCGCCCAATGAGATTAAATCTTTTGCTCTGTTATACACGCTATACAGCCGTTTACATTGCCTTGCTATTTGAATATGCGGCTCTAAAACAACAGAATCCATGCATCTGCTTATTGATTTTTCAATATCAACGGCAGGAAAATGCCCACGTTGAGCAAGATCCTTTGATAATACAATATGCCCATCAAGTATTGCCTTAGCGGAATCAACTACCGGATCATAGTCTTCATCCCCTTCTGATAAGATGGTGTAAATAGCGGTCATCGTACCTGCATCTTCTCTGCCATTTCCGGAGCGCTCGAGCAAAGGCGGGATAAATGAAAATACAGAAGGCGGATAACCTTTAATTGCGGGAGGCTCTCCCAGTGAAATAGCCACCTCCCGTTGTGCCATTGCATAGCGTGTTAATGAATCGACCAATAAAAGTACATGCTTGCCTTTATCACGATAATATTCAGCGACGGAATGGCATAATTCCGTCGCTTGTATACGCATTAACGGAGACTGATCAGCCGGTGCGGCAATAACAACTGATTTTTTCAGCCCTTCCGGACCTATATTTTTTTCAATAAATTCCCTAACTTCCCGATTTCTTTCTCCAATAAGACCAACCACTATGACATCTGCTTCAGAAAATTGCGTGATCATCCCCATCAATACAGATTTACCAACACCACTACCGGCAATTAAACCGATACGCTGTCCTTTTGCAAGCGTCAATAATGCATTAATTGATTTAACACCGACATCAAATGTTTCCGTAATCTGTTTTCTCTGTAAGATATTTATCGGCTCAGCGCTACGTAAGGTAATATTATCAACGCCTACAGGGGTTGGCCGATCATCAATTGCCTCACCTTTTGCATCCAGTACCCGCCCTAACCATGAGTTATCAATCTGATAGTGTTCCATGCGTTTTAAAGGAACAACTTTTGAGCCGACATAGATGGTTGAAAAAGGACGATAAGGCATTAAAAAAGCTTTCGCCCGGTCAATACCAACCACTTTAGCTTTTATGTTTTCAGTATCAGTTTCTACAATACAGTCTTGATTTAAACGAAAACGGCAACCTTCAGCAACAATCAACTGATTATTTGCATTTATCACCCTGCCTGTTGACGTTGCAATAGGAACATCAGTGATCGTCTTAGTCGAGAATAAACTCATTATTGAACTTGCTCGATCATGGTTTTAATTTTTTCTTGAGGATTAATTTTTATATCCCCTAAGTTTGTATTTATTTCGCAGCAGCCAAGTTTAATTAGACTATTTGCTTTTAATTTCCAATCACTGTCAAGCAATTCGCCGAGGCTGACAATGCGCTGATAGTCATCATCATTGAGGGTAATGGTAATTTTTACAGGCTCTTCCGGCAAAGAGGCGATGCTTTCTTCAATCCATTGCAGAATAATTTTAGGGTTAAGCGCCAGTTCATTATTAACTACTTTTTGAGCAATATCTATGATCATGTTCAGTGCAGCTTTTTTAATCTCTTCCCTGATAGTTAAAACCTCATTCTGAGACTGTAAAACAGCAGAGTTTAAAGCTGACAATGTCATGTTTAATTCTTGTTTCCCTTCTTGCATTCCCTGCTCTATCCCTTTCTTTAAGCCGGCTGCATAGCCTTCTTTTTCTCCTTTCTCAAAGCCAGATTCATAACCGGATTTATCCCCCTCTGCAAATGCGTCCTGGTAAGCTTTATCAATCAGTTCCTGGGAATACTCCGCACTGGCTGTTGCGCTTGCAGTCATCAGAAAATTGTTATCTGAAGAACCATTGGCAATCGTCGGGAAGGTATAAGTATCAAATGGCTCTGTATCATCGATGCGTATAATATAAGTCATCTACTACTCAATCATATTTTCATTATACAAAACAAGTTCAATGACCCCATTGCTATTAAGCTCTTTCACTATGGTCAAGATTTCTGCTTGTGCATTTTTAACGACCCTACTGGAGACGGCACCAAGCTCTTTCATTTGACTTTCAAGATCTGCAGCCATCCGCTTGGGGAAGCTCTGAAAGATAGTTTGTTTAAACTCATCTGTCGCTCCTTTCATAGCAACAATCCATAGATCAGTAGATACATTCTGATGAATAATTTCAAGAGTTTGCTCTGTTTGCTTAGCAATAATATAAAAATCAAACATATCGCTTTCAAGTTGATTAGCGACCTGGCTATCGACCCCCTTTAAAGAGCTTATCATTGCAGCTTTATCACCACTAAAACGGTTAAGAATATCAGCAGCTTGTTTAACGCCTTTTAATGTCCCGGTTTTATTTTCCGTATATTGTTTTGCGCAACGCTCAATAAGCTCAATTAAATCATCCGCTACATTCTGCTCGAGCTCTTCAAGCTGGGTAATTCGATAAAGAAGCTCAATACGCGTTTCTTCTGGAAATAGAGCCAATATTTCTGAGGATGTTTCCGCAGGAAGGTAAGCCAGGAAAACACTTTGCATTTTAACATGCTCATCTATGATATTTTTCATTAAAATATCTGCTGAAATCCACTGCAGTTTCTGCATCTTATTTTTTATTTCATCACCATATAAATCAGCGACTAAACCTTTGGCTATATTTCCACCTAATGCATTATTAAGCATATTATCGATAAAGTTTTTCGAAGCGCCCTGGATCCCAGAGTGCTGTTTAAAGTCATTGAAAAATTCATCAATCACGCCTTTTGCCTGCGTCGTTTTTATATCCGACAATGTTGACATTACTTTGGCGACTTTTTGCACTTCATCACGACTGAAATTTTTTAAGACTCCCGCAGCAAGCTCCTCCCCCATCCCGAGCAGTAATACAGCCGCTTTCTCAACCTTGGAAAGGCTGGCTTCTTCATGAATAACTGGAGAAACATCTTGTGTATCTTCTATATTTTCCATCGTAACCTTTTATGCATTAACCCAGTTTTTCAATATTTCACTGACACGATTTGGGTGTTCTTTAGAGATAAGTTGTAAATGCTGAATTTGCACATTAAGCGGTGAATCAGGATTTGGCAGCATCTGTGCGGCGGAATCATTTTCAGCAGAAGATTCACCGACACCATATTCTGATAAACGCTGCTCAAACTCTTTTTCTTTATCCAGGGAGCTCTGCTGAGCAATTTCATCTTTTTCTGCAAAATCATCTTGTTCTTTCACGGCATGGTTACCGAGTATAATATGTTTAATCAGTGGTCGCAAAACTACAAATATAAGTGTTAAAGCAACAACAGCACTCAAAACGATACTTAATAAAGATTGTAACCTCACTTCTTCATACCAAACTGCAGCAACAGGATCCGATAGTTGAATCGGTGAAAAAGTAAAACTGATAACACTGATATTATCCCCGCGCTTTACATCCAGGCCAATGGCAGCAGAGATCATCGACTTGATTTTTTCTAAACTGGCCTCTGACCATGCTCCTTGGGGGGCAATATCTTCATTGATGACAACAGATAAAGAGAGATGATTTATCTTACCCTGCTGAAATTCAGTATGAGTTACAGAGCTCCCTAACGCATACTTTCGATTTGATTCACTGCGGGACTTTTGGCTACTGTTATTACCGGCTGTATTATCTCCATCAGTCACAGGGGGGGTGGCACTTAAGGATCCGGGAATACCGATTGCAATATCTGATAAATTATTATTCTCAATGCGGATCTCACTTAAAAGAACAGGCGTCGTATCAAAGGTTTCCCGGGTTTCTTCTTTTTTAGAAAAGTCGACATCTGCTGTACTTTCAATACGAAAGTTATTTACGCCAAGAATCGGAATAAGCATTGATTGTACTTGTTTTTTTATTTGTTGTTCAATAATCTGCTTATAATCTAGTTGCTTAGAAGAAGCGAGTGCGTAATTACCGTTATTCACCTCATCGCTTAACAGCCTCCCGGATTGATCCGTTACTGTGATCGATTGTGGATCCAGATTATTAACACTGCCGGCAACTAGATTAATAATTGAAGTAATTTGTGCAACATTGAGTTTTTCTCCTGATTTGACATCCAACATCACTGAAGCACTAGCAGAATTCTTACCTCTCCCGACAAATAAACTTTCCTTAGGAATCGCTAAATGCACCCGTGCATTATTAATCGCATTGAGTGACACAATGGTTTTAGCTAACTCGCCCTCTAAGCCATGGTTGTATCTGGCATTTTCAATAAATTGACTGGTGCCCAATGCAGACTCTTTATCAAGTATGCCTAAGCCTTCGGGAATAGTCGCTTTAACCCCCTTTGTTGCCAGCAGCATACGAATTTCAGAAACACGCCCGTCTTCAACTAAAATAATCCCCGTATCCGGCTGCATTTTAAAATTGATATTTTCGCCTTCCAACGCCGCAATAATTTCACTGTTGTTATAAGGCTCCTGTGCCGCATATAAGGGCCGATAATCACTTGAAGTCGACCATAATAAAAGAACAATAACAGTCACTAAAACCGTTAAAAAAACAGTAATAACGGCAAAGTTTTTACGTGAATTTTTTAATAAATATACGGCTCTATCCAGACCTGAGAGTGAAGCCAAGTCAGAATCTTCGCCAATCACCTTTTGCGAACGATTATTTCCGGTTTTATTTTTTGCGGAGATATGTTTGTTTGCCAACTTTATATTTCCTGAATTAATTCGCGCGGGCATTGTCTGTTCCATTACTTAACCTTTACTTATACGGACATCTTCATAATTTCATCAAACCCGGTCACTAATTTATTACGCACCTGCATAAGGGCAGAAAAAGACAGGCTTGCCTGTTGCGCGGCAACGACGGCTCCAACCATATCATCGCTTTTACCTAATTCAAGCGCATTTATTTTATTCGTTGCCACGCTTTGCTGCTCATTAACAGTATTTAATACTGATGTAAGGGTCTTGCTAAAGTCTACCTGTGCCGTTCCGCCTGAATGATTCCCCTTAATAGCCGTCTCTTGCATATTTTTCATTTTTTGTACATTATCTAAATTTTGCAGGTTAATTGCAGAAATATTCATCAGTCACCCTTTTACTATTGTCACTATTCGATCATTTTTATTTATTCTAACCCTGTTCATTTTGACTCACTTTCACTAAGCGGAGCACAACCCGGCGATTCTTTCCGCGTCCTTCTGCGCTGGCATTAGATGCAATAGGATAACGCCCCCCATGCCCTCGGGTTGTTATTAAATCCTGAGCAACCCCGTTATTGATCAATACTTGAGCAACTTCATCCGCCCGTAGTCTGGATAAAAGAACATTTTGACCAGAATTACCATTTGTATCCGAATGACCATCAACCAACACCTTCACAACCGTCGGATCTTTTTTAATATAATCACTTATCTCTTTCAGTTTTTTTACTTGCTTTTGATTTGGTTTATGTTGCCTGGCTGCATATTGAAAAGAAAGGTTATTAATCTTCTGATAGGAGATTTCAGGTAATTGATTAGCACATTGAGCAAAAGTATTTACCTCTTTCTGCACCGCAATCACCGGAATAGTAACAGGATATTTTTCCCCTGAACCGGAAAGCGAACTTAACTGCAGCCAACTCCCGTTTGCGATGGATCTAAAGAGTGTTGCCACCCCCTGCTGGAAGTTAATCTGGTTATTGCCGATACTTTTTGCAATGACCTGCACCTTTTGTTGAGCCTGGTCAGCATCCCAGGGCGCGTTAATTGCCTGTGCATATGAAGATTCAAGTTCACTGGTGGGATAAAGCGAAGAGAAAACTGTCATACTCAACTCTTTTTCAGGCTCGGCAATAAATGCTACTTTTACTCCCTGGCCGGGTATTTTTGTATAGATTTCACAATGATCAAATCTAAGTTCGGTATACCAACGCGTTGTATCCATTTTACCCGTGTAATATATTGGTGCAGAGAAAGCAGAAAATGAAAACAGCAGGAGAGTCAGCAAAAATAATCTCATAACGATTTTCATAATTGATTAAACAGGGATAAAGAGCTTATTTGTGCAAATGTTTTTTGCGTCGCCTCCAATGCCGTTATATAGCTATTTAACTTAAGGCTGGCTTCATCGTAGCTCAAGTCTTTCAAGTCTCCCTCAAGTTTCTGTGCAAAGAGCTGGGTATCAGTATGTGTTCCAACAGTACGTTCAATACGGTTAATCTGACTGCCGATATACGCCTGGGTAGAGGAGACCTTGTTGATAGAGGAAAGCAAACCATCATGAGCGGCTTGTAAAGCCGCCATATCGGGAGTAGCGCTGCCGAGCTCGGCAATGGAGGTATCCAGCATAGTCAATATCGACTCGGCATCAACATCTTCTATATTAAGATTACTTTTCATAGAGATACCATCTGCAATCACCGTGTTGCGTGCATTGCTATTAATATCCGGATTTTTTATCAGATCTCCGGCATCCATACTGTATGGCGCCTGATCTATTGCACTTCCGGAAAACAGATATGAACCTTCACTATTTTTCCCGTTAAAAGTGGCTAGCATCGATTCTTTTAAAGACTCGAGCTCAATAACGATACCTACTCTATCTTGCTCCGACATGCTGCCATTTAATCCCCAGAGCAATAATTCATTGGCAGATTGCAATCCATTTTCAATGCTTTCTGTGTGAACTTCATAGCGCTGATACTGATTTTTAATATTTTCAGCATTATCTATATATTGAGTAATTTCTGCTTTTGTCTGCTCTAAATCAAGTAATTTGACCGAGGCAGTAGGATCATCTGAAATTTTAGTCAGCTTTTCACCGCTATACATCTGTTGTAATAAGGTACTTAATTCGGCATTGCTTTTTGACATGCCTGAAAGCATGATCTGAGTAGATTGTGAATCTGATACTCTCATAGAAATCTCCTACTTAAAACGCCGATAAAAGAGTGTTGAACATTTGATTCGCAGTACTTAGCACTTTCATATTCGCTTCATAAGCATTTACATAAATCATTAAATTAGCCGCTTCTTCATCACTATTGACAGCACTTAAACTATCTCTTGCGGACTGTATCTGCTCAAACAGCTCCTGATGGGATTCTAAATTGCTTTGCGCCTGGCGGCTGTCTATGGCTACTTTTCCGCTTAAAGCGCTAAAAGCCGAAGATAAGGTGACACTACCTAAGCCGGATATCGGGAGATCCATTTGCTTAATAGTCAGAATATCATCTAACACGCCACCATCCCCTAAGTTGCCATCACTTGAAAAAGCAAGTTCATTGGCGTTAAGTGAGGTTATTGTCAGACTCCTGGCAGGATCGGCCGGCTCATAGGAAAAAAGTGCCTGACCGGGCGTCCCATTAAAATCGATTCCTGCTGCCAATACTTTATTAACTTCATCAGCGACAGTTGCGGCCATCTCATTAAGGGCTGTTAACATAGGTAAAATATGCTCCTGCTGCGCGGCCTGCATTGCCCCCAGTTCCCCCCCCATATCCGAGGAAACAGGAAAAAGAGCACCATTAAAAGTTACTTCAATATCCGCCTGAGAAGGATCTACTGCTAAAGGAGTGCTTTTTAATGTAGCAGCAGTACTGTTAATTAAAAGCGGTTGACCATTGGCCGCCGATAATTGCAGTGAGCCATCAGCCTCTTTATTAACATTGACTTTAAGCATCTTAGATAACTCACCGAGCATCAAATCCCGTTCATCTTCAAGGAGGCCGGTATCTCTTCCTGACGCATTTAACTCAATAATTGCTTGACTGCTGCTGGCTATATTTTCCAGCAGAGCATTGCTATTAGAGAGAGTCGTTTCTCTATCACTGGCTATCTGCGCATGCTGCTCCAGCAACGCATTACTGAGTCCGTTAAAGCGATCGCCAAGAGATTGTGCATCTGCTAATACCTGCTGACGCAACGCAGCCGATTCAGGCGCTGAAGTTGCTGCACTGATGCCGCCAAAAAACTGAGTCAACCCCGTTGAGATATTGAAACCATCAAAGCTAAAAATTTGCTCTAATTGACCAAGACTCTCTGCACTGTAGCTGCTGTTCCCCAACTCTGTATTACTTGAACGCAGTTGAGATATAATAAATTCATCAGCAACACGACTGATATTTGCAACTTCGACGCCTCCTCCGACACTATTAGTATCTGCAATGCTGCTTTGTACCGCCTGCTGACGGGAATACCCTTCGTTATTGACATTAGCAATATTTTGAGCGGCCACATTTAAAGAGGTACGGTTGGCGTTTACTCCCGAGAGAGCAATATTATAGATACTCATCACTCTTCCTTGTTATTGTGCAATTGCTTAAAGGATGTTTCATTTGTCAACGCGAAGTGGTTTAGCGGCTCGCTTTTAAAGCCTGATAATTGCGATACCAGGATTTCTGAAATTGATCCCGCGCCCCCCTGCGCCATCTGCATCGCCAACTGACCATCATACATATCCTGCATTAGCCCCTGACTTTTGTTCGACAGCGCATTATCATCATCATTAATCAAGTCAGTTGCAGCACGCATACTTTTAAGTATCTGCTGATAAAACATGGCCTCAAACTGTTGAGCAGCCAGATTTAATGCCCCATCCTGATATTTAATACTGTTAATTATTTTTATGTCATTATAAAGCGGTTGCGCCGAATTATTCATTGTCTGGATCATCATAGCCCCTTAAATAACCACTAATTCAGCATTTAATGCGCCAACTTTATCTAATGCCTGTAAAATTTGCATTAAATCATCAGGCGTTGCACCGACACTGTTTACGGCATTTACGATGGTTTGCAGATCAACACCATCAGGCCAGACCATCATTGTCGGATTCTTTTCTGTAATATTAATCGTTGAATCGTCCACTACTCGTGTCTTTCCAGATTGAGAAAAAGCATTAGCCTGACTGACTCGTTTATCTTCCTCAATAGAGATAGTGATACCGCCATGAGAAACAGCAGCTTGTGAAATTTTGACTGATTGCCCAATCACCACAGTGCCTGTGCGAGAGTTGAATATTACCCGCGCCTTATCTTGACCTTGTTCAACTTCTAAATTTTCAAGCATTGACATAAAGGTCACACGCTGCCCATTATCCATTGGCGCTGAAACCTCCACAGATGCATAATTAACGGCTTCGGCCACGTCCGGCCCAAAAAGCCCATTGATACTGCGTGCTATATTTTTAGCTGTGGTAAAATTAGGTTTACGTAAATTAAGCGTAATATGCTTACCCTCATTAAAGGTATTAGGTATTTCACGCTCTAACGTTGCCCCATTAGGGATCCGGCCGGTTGTTGGCGTGTTAACTGTGACGCTGCTGCCGTCAGCACCCTGTACACCAAGTCCTCCAACAATGACGTTGCCCTGCGCTATCGCATAAACCTCACCATCTATCCCATGTAAAGGGGTCAAAATCAAGGTGCCTCCACGTAAACTTTTGGCATCACCTAAGCTTGAAACAACAAGATCTATTTTTTGCCCCTCGCCAAGCATCGGCGTCACCGTTGCTGTAACTGAGACAGCTGCAACATTTTTTAATTTAGGTTTAGAGTTGCTATCTAGCTGCACACCGAATTGTTTGATCATATTAGTCACAGATTGACTGGTGAACTTAACTTGGCTTTTATCGCCAGTACCATCCAGGCCGACCACTAAACCGTAACCGACAATCTCGTTTGAACGGATCCCCTTGATATCAACAATATTCATCAAATTCTCGGCAATAGCTGCACCTGAAAAAACCAGCAAAGCAGCATAAAAAGCTCCTTTAATATTCTTGAGCATAATTATTCCTTTAAAACGGTATCCAGGGGGAAGTGAGCAGCTGCATAAACCAGCCTGATGCATTGCTATCAGCTAATGCGCCTTTTCCTGAATAGCTGATTCTGGCATCGGCGATACGCTCCGAAGAGATGGCATTATTACTGTCAATGTCTTCTACCCGTACATTGCCCGATAAACGAATAAACTCATCACCTTGATTTAAGGTGATCCATTTTTCGCCACGAATACGCAGAACACCATTGGGTAAAACTTCATAAACAGTAACGGTAATCGCCCCATTTAATTTATTACCCTGAGAACTCGATGCGCTACCTTTAAAACTGCGATCTGCATCGATAGTTTCCACATAAGTAGGCCATGTGACGCTTGCATCATTACTTTTTCCGAACTCAGTATCGGCATCCTTTTCTGAACTGGTCTCTTCATCAAGGTAAACCATTAAAATGTCACCGACTTGAAAAGCGCGGATATCGGTAAACAAGGAAAAGGATTGATTAGCTCTAAACAAGCTGCCATTACGTGTTTCCGGCAATGTATAATCAAGCTTTGGTGGTGCAAACTCAGCCGCATCAGGAGAAGGAGGAACAAACTCCGAACGAACTGTACAGGCGCTGAGCAATAATGATGAAAGCAACAAAAAAATGAACTTACAATACATAAAAACCCTTATACTTCGATACCCAAGGTGCGCCTTGAGGTCGTTTTTATCTAACTTAAGTAGCTTGAGCAATATATTGCAGCATTTCATCGGCGGCAGATACCATCTTAGCGCTCATTTCATAAGCACGTTGTGTTGAAATCATATCCACCATCTCTTCAACCACCTGAACATTAGAGCCTTCTAATGCACCTTGTTTGATTGTACCTGCTCCATCAAGGCCGGCAGTTAATTCATTGGCATAACCGCTGGACTCACTTTCAGAAAACAGATTGCCACCTTTGGCAACCAAACCGGAAGGATTCATAAATGTAACCAGGCTGATTTCACCAATCTCTTCTAATTCCGCCTGTCCCGGGATAGCTGCGCTCACCATGCCCTCTACACTTACGCTGATACTCGTCGCACCTCGTGGTACCGTTATCTCCGGCACCAAGGGTAAACCTTGAGTATTAACAAATTGACCTTCAGCATCAAGATGAAACTGACCATTGCGTGAATACATAATTTCACCATCAGAATTTTCAATCTGAAAGAAACCAGCCCCCAGAATTGCCAAATCAAGCTCTTGATTGGTATTTTGAATACTGCCCTGCGTGTAAACTTTCTGCGTACCTACGACTCGCACCCCATTACCTAACTGGACACCGGTCGGCAACTCATTTTCACCATCCACCGAAGCGCCCGGCTGGGTTTGAATTGAATAAAACAGATCTTCAAAAACAACACGATCACGCTTAAAACCGACCGTGTTTATATTGGCCAGATTATTTGAAATAGCAGTCATCTTGGCATCTTGAGCAGCCATCCCCGTTTTGCTGACCCATAAAGCACTGTGCATATCCTTATCCTCTTGCTGACATTAATTTATTACCGGAAGCAATCAGCTGATCCGCGGCTTTCATCATTTTTACCTGCATTTCATACTGCCGTGTTGCAGTCATTACCCCTATCATTTCTGAAATAGAAGAGACATTGGAGCTTTCTAAATATTCAGATGCTACGATCACACTAGGATCATCTTCTAAAGGGGCTTGACTGCTAAAAGTACCGTAAGCATTTAATGCTAATTTTTTTGTATCGGGATTGACTAATTTTATTTTCCCCACCTCAATGCTCGCTCCGCCTCCTTTTGCAACAGCACTGATAAGGCCTTTATCGCTAATAAATAAGCTTTGGTATTCAGGCAATATAATGACCTCATTATCGGCGTTTAATAAGGCATTATTATTAATGCTTAATGCCCCTTCCGGCGATGCTTTTATATTACCCGCCCGGGTATAAGCCTCCTCACCGTCCGCGCCCTGAACAGCAAAAAAACCAGCGCCATTGATGGCAACATCCAGGGTTCTGCCGGTTTGTGTCAATTCTCCAAAGCTAAAATCGGTGGTTGTAGAGTTACTTGTACTTGTAACACTGCTCATAAATCCGGCTCCGCTGCGAAAAACCGGCTCACTTCTTTCAATAATGGCTTTAAAACCAACCGTATTAGACTGCGCCATATTATTTGCGCGAACGTGCTGGGAGAGCATGCTTTTATCGGCACTGGCTGCTGCTGTAAATAAGATAGGATTCATTATTTATTCCTATAGCGCATTAAATAAAGCTTGAGTGAGCTGATCTGAGGTAGAAATCGTTTTGGTATTTGCCTGATAATTGCGCTGCGCAGTCATTAAGCTAACTAATTCACTGGTTAAATCAACATTAGATCCTTCCAGAGAACCGGACGTCAAACTGCCTAACACACCACTGCCGGGCACCCCTGTTACCGGCAAACCAGATGCATAAGTTTGCGTCCAGGAGGTATTATCACTCTGTGAAAGCGCCGTAGGGTTGGGGAAATCAGCCAAGATTAACTGACCTTGTAATTGGCTTTGTCCGTTAGTAAATTGAGCATAAATCATGCCATTATCTTCAATGCGTATCTCCGTTAATTCCCCCGGCGGATAACCATCAGGATTATTTGTGCTCACGGAAAAATCCCCGCCATATTGCGTAGAGCCGCTTAAATCGATCGCGATCGCCATTGGGTTTGCATCTGAAACAGGTATACTTATCGATATTGGTACGGTGGAATTACTGCTGTCTATTGAGCCATCCGCATTAAAGTTAATAACAGGTAGCGAAGCCGGTGTAACATCATTACCATCGGCAATCACCCGCACTTCCCATGTATTTGCTTTGGTATTAATAAAGTACTGGGAAACTGTGTGCGGCTTACCTAAATAGTCATAAGCCTGAGTGGTATAAGATGAAGTAAAAGAGCTGGGATCCGCCGCATCAAAAGGAGTCGTAGCGGTATCAACGGCAACCGCTCGTGCGTCAAAGTTAGCAATAAATTCCACATTAGTTGTCGCCTTTGCTGCTAAAGAAGATGTGGAAATAGATAAATCACCAATATGACCTTGTTGCAGATTTTCATCTGCATCAACACCATAACCCTGCAGTTTATTACCCACATTAGAAACGATGAAATTATCCTTGTCTGTGGTAAACGAGCCCGAGCGGGTATAAATGTGTTGTCCTTTACTATCAACGGTGCTAAAAAAACCATTGCCGCTGACGGCCAAATCTAAAGCTCGTCCCGTTCCTTCGAGTGAGCCATTAAGCTCAAAATTCTGAGTGGTAGCGGCGACTTCCACGCCCCCCGCTTGTCCGCCACTGTAAATTGAAGAAAACTCGGCACGGGATTCTTTAAACCCATGGGTAGAAATATTGGCAATATTATTTGAAATTGTATCAAGTTGTTGATTGGTGGCAGTTAAACCACTGATAGCAATATTAAAGCTCATCTTAAATCCTTTTAAAGTCTGTTTGGCTATAGTTAGTACTAGCTATGCCCTGAAAATTGCGCGATATCATAAAACGGTACGCTGCCTAAACCTTGAATGGATACCATGGAAGCACCTCCATCTGCAGGAATATTGAGCGACTCTACTTGTCCGCTTAATAAAATTTCCGGTTGATAGTTTTGCCCATTACTCAGCTCAACAGAAAGGTAATAATTACCTTTTGCCAGATTTAACCCCGCCAAATCGAGCTCAAAATCAACTGCGCCCGCAGACTGAGCGCCAAGCGTGACAGTCTGTCTGCTTCCATAATTATCCGTTATAACCAGATTCACCTGCGAGGAGGGTGCGGTAAGGATCACTTCTCCTGCTATCTGTTGTTCGTCTTTGCCATCGACAGTAAATTCATTACTTCTTATGGTCACATCCTGCCCGACTAACGCGGCCGTGCTTAAAACCTGCAGGTTATCCATCGCAACGAGATTATTTTCCATCAGGGAAACCATATTTTCGCCGCTTTCTACTTGAGAGAATTGTGCCAATTGGCTGACATATTCCGTCCCGTCGGCTGGATTTAACGGATCTTGATTTTGAATTTGCGCAACCATTAAAGAGAGAAACTCATTTTCTAATGAAGCCGCATCATTGGGGTTATTATCCACCGACGTACTATTATCAGAGATCCCGGAAATAGGTGAATCTCCCGTTAGCGCCGTATAATTAGAGATAGCCATATTAAACCTCCAATATTTGCACTAAAGATTGCTGCATCGACTTCGCATTGCTAAGGACTTCAACATTCATTTCAAAGTTACGACTCGCAGACATCATATCGGCCATTTCACCGACAACATTAATGCCCGAATAAAAAACATTGCCTTCTTCATTTGCTAATGGATTATCAGGCTCATGGCGTTTCTGTGTTAATGACTCGACCTGTACAACATCGGCAACCATGACTTGTGCGGATTTAATATCGTTTGCCAGCGCAGATGGATTGTTAATATTGTTATAAATGCTGGCAAAAACCGGCTTTAAGGGTTTAAAAACATCATCTTTATTACCGGAAACAGAATCGGCATTAGCTAAATTACTGGATATGGTATTAAGGCGGATGGTTTGTGCTGTCATTGCCGAACCCGCGGTTAAAAAGATCTGATTGAATGACATGGTTATCTCCCTTCTATAGCAGATTTCAAACCTGATATTTTCATCTTTAAAAATGTCAAACTGGTTTGATAATTCATAACATTTTCAGCAAATTTAGCCTGCTCGACACCAAGCTCAACGGTATTACCATTTTCAGAGCGCTGAAAAGGCATGCGAAAAAAAGTCTCTTGCGAGAGATGGAGTTCATTCACACTATTATATGTTGCAGAAAAAGTGAGATCCTGGGCTTTATAGTTAGGGGTATCTGCATTGGCGAGATTATTGGCTAGAACTTGCGTTCTTGCGCTGTGAAATTGCAGCATTTGCGGATGAATACCCAATGCGTTATCCAGTTTCATGCATTTATTTCCTTATAATATGACTAGATTGTTAAAATACACGCCGGCACCTCAACCAAACAGCAACAATACTATTTAAAATGCAAATAAATACAAATGATTACAGCCCAACAACCGAATTCTTCATGTCAAATTAATAAATATTTGAGCTTTATTTTCAAAAAAGCTTGAGCCTCCCACTTCTTTTTTAAGTTTTATGCTAATTCATCTCAGTAAATCTAGTTACAGGTTCATTTTTTAAAGCAATTTGTGCAGATTCATTTTTATGTTTAACTATTTTCGAGTATAAACTGTCATTATCGCCTTTATAAATATTATCCATTTTAGCTACCGCCTGCCGCGTTAGTACCATCACTTCGACACGGCGGTTAATACTGTTGAACTTATTAACTGAATCCAGCGGCTTTGTATCAGCCAGTCCGACTACCTGCTTAATATTTTCTTGTTTTAAGCCCCCCACTTCCATTGTTTTCCGTGCCACGTTGGCACGTTGAGACGACAACTCCCAATTACTGATACTGCTATCTTTATATAAGGCAGCATCGGTATGTCCTGTGATCACCACCCCATTTTCAATTTTGTTAAAAATAGAAGCAAACTCCAGCAGAAGATCTTCATAAAAAGGGGTCAGCTGCACGCTACCTGAAGCAAACATTTTATGCTCATCACTATCAGCAAGTACAATCCGCAGCCCGTCAGGGATAACTTCGATAAATATGTTATTACCTGCATTGATCGACTCGGCAAAGTTATCCAGCTTGGCCATTAAAAACTGTAACTGTTCCTGAGTATTATATTCTCCCTGTACCAGAGCAGTATTAATCAAATCATCAATTTCCGTTTTATTATCTTTCCCTGTTGCAGGGATTGGTGAGATAACAAAATTGTTATTATCTGAGTAGATAGACGTCTGCTTGACGCTCAATTCACCTGTTCGAAAATATTGTATGATCTGCTCTTTTTCTTCATCATCAGAGATTTCCAATGCCCATAAAACTAAAAACACACACATTAAAGAGACCATTAAATCCGCGAAAGCTAACTTCCAGGCAGAGGAATGCTCTTCATGCTCTTCATAACGGCTTTTTTTTATAATAATGTGTGAATTTTTGTCTATCATAATGCAGTCCTTTGCCTATCACTTAGGCTAATTTAACTCGGCTAACCAGAGATCGATTTCCTGGAAAGAGGGTTTTCCATGTATTTCAATAGTACGACGGCCGCTATCTATACATAATAAAGGGGACTTATTGGCAGTCAGTGAAACCAGTATCTGCCGAACCACCTCAAAGGGTCCCATCGACTCTAAGGCAGAGTTTTTAATGGCCGAGCCAAGCGGATCGCACAAACAGTAGCAACCAAAAATACCGATAAAAGTACCAACCAACGCTGTTGCAATATTTACACCAATGAGAGAGATATCAGCATCAATAGACTTCATGGTCAGAATAATGCCCATCACCGCCCCCAATACACCTAAACCCGGTAAGGATTCAGCCATTTTTTTGAGCGCATTAGCGGGCTGAATTAATTCATGTTTAATGGTCTCGATCTCACCTTCTAACATAGCATCCATTTCATGAGCGGCAATCGGCCCGGAAATAGCGACACGGTAGTTATCGACAATAAAATGCATTAATATCGCATTTTTCTTCAGTAAAGGATATTTATCAAAAATACTGCTGTTTTCATAATCCTCCACATGTTCCTCTAATATTTTAATACCCGAAGAAGAACGCTTTAGTTTGCTTAATTCATAGTTAAGGCAGAGCAACTGTTTATAAAATTCAGGCGTATAAATGCTCTTACTAAAAATCATTTTTAATTGTCTGCCCATTAATAAAAGCGTGGATTTATTGGTACCAAGTACCAAACCGCCAATACCAGCGCCAAAAATAATAAATATCTCCATCGGTTTAAAGAGCAGCTTTAAATTGCCCCCGATAATAACAAAACCACCAAACAGGCAAATACAGATAATCAAGCCGCCAATTAATCGCTGCATGTTAAGCCTCCTTTCCGGGTTAATGAGTAAGTGAGTTTGCGATGCGCATCTCTTTGAATTTTATTAATTCGTGAAAAATTGTTATCCGTGGCTAATGCTATTTCTTTAAAAGACATCTCTTTTTCATACATAAGATGCAAAATTAAAACCTCTTCCTGGGTAAGTTCTTTAAGTGCAACCTCAAGGCATTGCTTGTTGTCTACATATCTGGTGATATCCGTGCTGTTTTCATGTTCATAGCTTTTTAATAACTCGTCACTTAACTCAGTAAATGTTCTGCTATTGATAGCGCGGCTGCCCTCTTCATACTCCTGCTCGGTAAGATCCGTTTTCTCTATCATTTCCGATTTAGTCGGTTGGCGTCCAAGTTTCTGCGCGAGTTTATTCTCATAGATTGAGAATTTATTCGCACTTTTTCTCTTTTCCGCAGGCCGCCAATCTCGACTTCTAATTTCATCAAGTATTGCGCCTCTTATGCGAATATAAGTTAAACGTATAAACTCTTTTTCATCTTCAATAACCGGAAATCTGCGGATCATTTTTAACAGCGTCAGCAATCCGACCTGTTGCATATCATCATTATCGGAGAGTGAGTTTATATAACCCATTTTTTTTATCGCACCATGCACCAAATATAAATATTTACTGACCAACAGTGACTCTTCATTTTTGCTTCTGGTGGATGTTAAATCTGCTGTCTGGTTATATTTTTTTTGCCTGGCTGAATGCAGCATACCCTCTCTCTTATTGAATAATTAACCTGGTCACGTGCACATTAGAATCAGCTGCATGTTCTGAAATATCAATTAATAAAGGTTTTAAGTCCTTTTTGATATTGTCATTAATAAAATTTAAGAACAGATGATCCGCGCTTGATTTATATTTTTCTAATGCCAATAGCTTTAAAACACCGGCTTTAATCTTCGGAACGTTGGCATTGAGCTTTATTTTTGCCGTCTCATTTTTAGCTTCAACGGCAAGATCCATAACCACTAATCTTGTGCGTTTGCCATTATTACTTGAATAATAGATATCAACAACATTGATATAAGCGGAGTAATCCTCTTCTACAGGCTCGGGCTTAATGGCCCCTGCTGTTTCAGGTTTTTTCATATAAAAATAGCCCCCCGCGGCACTGATAACAATGAGTAAGCAGGTAAGGATTATTATTATTTTTTTCATTTTCAGCTTTCCTGACTGTCAGATTTTAACGATGAATTCATCACGACCATTTTCAACTTCAGGCTCGTTCGGGTTAAATGTATTGCTTGTTATTTGTGTTTGCTGATAGTGCTCTTTTTTTGCTTCTCTTTGCTCACCTGATGAAATATCAACAGAGACATTAACAAAATTCTGACTAACCAGATCGTGACGCAATCTTTCCGATGTCTGCATTAGCGCTTCTCGAACGACACTGTTCTGGCTGGCAATGTTAACATTCACTTTATCGCCTTCAACCCTCACGTTAAGTGTTATCGTCCCGAGATCGGGCGGATCCAGACGGATCTGCGCTGTTTTTATATTGTTACTTGCCTGAAGATTGATCCTGTCATGCAGAATAGCTGCTAGTTTTTCACCGATACGGCTGCTTAGCGCCTGTTTCGATTCGCTATTGTGCAGAGCAGAACTAAGATCCACCTTCGCCCATTCAATCGTTTTTCCAGCAGCATTGTCAACGGGCAGAGCCGGACTGCTTAAAACGGCCGGGCTTAGCGTTACATTTTCAAGGCTTAAGTTATGATTAACCTGCAGATTATTAGCGCTCTGCATATTAAGACTCGAGTTAGCTAAACGAATCTCCCCTGCGGAGCGGGAAAGGATATTTTGCTGCTCAGAAACTAATGATAATGGCGGTGACAGTGTGCGCTTATTCACCTGGACAAGTCGCTCCACCTGCTCAAAGACAGCACCAGGATCAACCTTAAGCGGCTGCATAGCTGCAGTGCCAGCAGGTGCCAGTGCAGGATCGGCATTAACAGAATAAGTAGCAGCGCCAGCAGGCTCAGTCTTAACAGGTCCAACAGCCACGCCAGCAAGATCAAGCACCGACTCAGCCTGTAAAGCAGAGGGTAAAATAACCTCGGATAGCTCGGAGGGTTGAGGCGGAACACTATCATCAACAGATTCGGCACTGATAATCACAGGCGGGATGCCAGCATCCACAGGCAATGAAAAAGAGAGAGGCAAGCCAGAGAAGTGCTGAGCGTTTAAATTTGCAAAATCCCCCCCGGCAGCTTTACTCTGCTCTTTATTTTCACTTGCTCCGACCTGAGTTGGCGTCGCTGTCCGTAGCGTTAAATCCATCATATCCCTTATGCTTTAACCACAATATGTTGTGACGACGACGTGCTGTAAGCCTTCATCCTTTTTTTGCTTTTTTTAAGGTTAGAGAGCTCGTGTTTAACCTCTTCTAACTGCCGAGCAATACTTGTACTTGTCTGCTGATGCTGCTGTTTAAGTGTTTTCAGCGCGAGCCCCAGCTCTGCAGGTATTTTCTTGCCGGCCAACTCTGTTAATAAGATCTCAATCAGTGATTCATACTTACTGATCTGCTCTAAATCATTTTTTTCTGTCGCCCTGCGCAGTCCTGCAGCAAGTATTCTGCACTGTTTAATATAACTGCTTTCCGGTTTTTGCTCATGCACTTAAACCATCCCAGCCATCTTTAATATCTTGAATAATCGGCTTTAATTCAATAAGTGGCTGCATATCATTGTTTTTACTTGCTTCATAAATTTTACTGATTGAAAACTCATAAATACGGTGCAGATTATTTATCAGCTCATCCCCCGTACTTAAATCTAATGAGCTGTCTAAGGCAATTAAAATATCCATTGATTTTTGTGCTGCGGCAGACTTCACTGCATAATTTTTTGCTTCTAAATGGAAACGCATCTTCTCTATCTCTTCCATCAGTTTTTCGTGCAGCATACGAATCAATTCAATTGATGAAGAGGCTGCTGCTTGTGCTTCCACCTGGGTTTTTTTATAGGCGCGATGGGCGTTATTCATTAACATAATAATTCCTTAATATTGTGCAAACATACTGGTTATATTGTCCATTTCACTTTGCATGGTGCTCAGTTGCGAATATTGTTTTAAATAGCGGCTGTAGTACATCTCATACTTGCGATCCAACGAATCCAGTTTGTCATTAGCGCGTGTTTTCTGGGCATCGATAGAGTCGATTTGTGATTTTATGGTACCGGTTGAGTAATCGTTATAAACATCAATCTTGCTCTGCAGCTGACTGAGCAGCATATCTTCGCCACGAAACAGCTCTTCAATATCAACCGTTGAGGTACTTTGAAACTCTGCGAAGGTGTCACTATCAAAGCTTAATGTACCATTTCGGTCAAACTCAAACCCCAGTTCAGTGGTTGTCACCCCGTCAAAGCTCTGCTGAAAGACAGCGCGCAAACTGTTCTTGATACTGCGGGTAGTTGAATCGGACGCTAATACACCGCGGGATTCACCCTCTTCGCTATTGCCCGTTGCACTGTACTTCTCAATTTCTGACATTATTGCGTTGTACTTAGTCACCAGTTCACTGAGCGCCTCATTGGTGCCCTTCTGATCCGCACCTACCTGCAGGGTTAAGGGTGTATCACCTGAGCTATGGGTTTGATGCAGGGTAAAATCCACCCCGCTGATCACATCCTCAAACTCATTACTGGCATTCTGCAGCTTAAGCCCGGTATTTTCAGCGCCCAACCAGGCGATCGCATCCTGATTTTTAAGCAACTCGTTCATATTGCTGCTGTCAAATGCGCTGTCAAACACCGCGTTGCTACTGCTTGATGATATTCGGATCTGGTTTTCCGCTCCCGGCTCATCGCTACTAAAGAGCAGCTGAATATCACCAGCAGTTTGTACTAAAGAGGCTGAAATACCGATATTGGCAGGGTCATTATTAATTGCAGTAACAAGATCCAGATAACTTAACTCACCATTCCCCTCGGTATCAGCCAGAGCAAGATCAATCTCAAAACTCATTTCTGCAACGGCGCTCTCATACTCTTCATCAGAGTCAAAATCGGCACGGTCGAGATCCCCGCCAAGCTGCAAGGAGATCACACCTGAGCCCGGCACAAAGGAGTCCTGCGTTGTCCCGGCGGGTAATTGTGTACTTAGCTGATGACGTTGCGCGAGCTGCTCGACAAAAATCTGGTAATTAGCGGATTGTGCACCGGCATCTGCCTGCGCAGTTAACAGCTCTTCATTTGAAGAATCTGCTGAGTTCTTAACGACACTTTTATTATAACCGGTGAGATCATCAAGCAGGGTATTAAAACTGCTCAGTTGACTATTAATACTGCTTAACGCACTGCGTTTGGCACTTAACGTTTGTAATTGCGTCTGTACCCTTGTTTCAGCAGAGTAAACCTCCCAATTTGCAAGTTGTGTTGCCATGCTTACCGCATCAACCATGATAAACTCCTTTTATTAAATACCGGCTGCAATCCATTTTGCTGTGAGCAATGTAACGAACTTTCAGAGCCATAGCAGCAACTTTGATTTAATCAACATAAAATATGCCAACCTGCCCACAATTCATTTAAAGCTACCAGATAATTTATGGTTGGCAACTGGTTTTTTCAGGCTTTATTTATACTTTATTAAACAATCAAGAATCGACTAATAATGCGGCTGTCAGCGCTCTGCCTGCCCTACAGATTCACTTTGGAAAACTGTTTTCTCACCCTATAATTATATACGGTGCAAAAACACCTTTTGATTGAGTTTTTTCAAAAAATTCCGATTTCACAAATAACTGATAGTAAATGACTTTAAATATTCAAATAATTGTCAGGGGGAAAATATGGGGTGTTGCCGGGTTATTAAAAACGGCTTTGGAACGGGCAAACATCGAGTAGGGTGAGGCTTTATGCCTCATCCCTCTCACAGAACCGTACGTACGGACCTCGTATACGGCTCATGTATTCTCAGATTCCATCATCGCGTCTTCACAAACGCTGATGGAGCAAGCCAACCGGTACTCACATTTTCTATATTATACAAACCAAGTTCTTCCAACCAACTGTTCGGCATGGCATAGCTCGATAAGGGGCTTCTGGAATTTCGCCACGAGTTCATCTTTATGAACTTAAAGGGTGGCGTGTATTTCAGCTGCTTTAACCGTCGATGCAACCTGCTCGGCTTCTTCCACAGTTTAAGCTGTATTGCCCTTAACCTTCGCCTGATCCAGCCGGCTAATCGTTTTAACTCACGTTTGCAATTGGCGATACTGAAGTAGTTTACAAAACCCCGTATGACCGGATTAAGCCGTTTGATCACTTCGGCTAGGTTTTGACCACCATTGCGTTTTGTTAACGCTTTAACCTTTACTTTAAAGCCTTGAAGCTTGGATGGTTGTATCCGCGTGTAGCGGCTACCTATCTCCACGCCTAAGAATTTAACCCCATTATCGCTATGCGCTATGTGGGTTTTCTTCTTGTTGACCGTCAGTTTCAGGTCTTTTTCCAGTATCTGCGTCGCTTGCGTTAAGGCGTTCTCGGCGGCTCTTTCTGTATTACACAGGATCAGGATGTCGTCAGCGTAACGCACTATTCGGTGCTGACGCTTTTTCATCTCTTGATCAAACGCATCGAGGTAGATATTTGCAATAAGCGGACTGATAACGCCCCCTTGCGGACTGCCTACCCGGCTCGCTTCCCAGTTCTTGCCAATCATGACGCCACTTTTTAAAAACTGAGTGATCAGTTTTAAAATGCTACCGTCTGTTACCCGTCTTTGAATGCTTTTTATGATCAACTGGTGATCAAGCAGGTCAAAACACTTCGACAGATCCATATCCACTACCCATTGACGTTCATATTTACGCATAAATACGGTCGCTTTGCTGATAGCGTCGTGGCAACTTCGCTCCGGTCGATATCCATAGCTTGATGGATGGAATCCCGGTTCGAAAATCGGTTGGAGTATGTTTAATAGGGTTTGTTGTACTATTCGGTCTCGAACTGCGGGGATACCCAATAATCTCACACCACCATCATCTTTGGGGATCTCCACCCGCTTGACGGCCTGCGCGCGATACTGTTTAGTTTGCAGTTCGAATTGCAGTTGTTTTAAGTTTATTTCCAGATCCTCGGCAAAATCACCTATGGACTGCCTATCTATTCCGGCTGCTCCTTTGGCGCTTTTGACCTTTTTGAACCCCTTGTACAAGTTGTTGATGTCCAGCATCTGATGATACAAGCTGTAATAAACTCTCACTTAATTGCCCTTGCTTGCGATATGTCCGGTCGCTGTCCTTTATCCTATCGTTCGATTCTTCATTGCCACATTAGGTGTGCTAGCCCATCGGCAATCTGCCTAAGCGGTATGCAATTACTCCGTTGCTCAGCCCTTTCTTCTCAGCGTCCACATTTCTGTTTAGCCGTCATGTTAGGCCTGCTTTCGTCAAAGCACTTGTAAGCCGATAGTTTAAATTCGGCACTTTTCATATACTTAAAGAATACTTCCCCCCTTCGCAATCAATTAAAGCTTTTGACTTAAATTGACTCTATCTGACATCATGCAGATAGTCGGCTTGGTTTTATCCTCCACACCATTACTGGCTTTCATCGGCCTAGCCTTATTCACTACTACGGGTTCATCTGCCACCTCACACTCATGCTAACCTTGAGTCACCTCTTGAGATAATATGTCCAGTCCTTCGGATTGGATGCAGTGTCAGGCTTCCCCAGTTATTACACTGACTCCCTGTTAGAAATGCCACCCTCAAGCACAGCATAGGTCTGACTGAGTATCGGGCTTCGCGCTATTTTGGACGCTTACCCACCCATGCTGCCGAAACAGGTTACGGTTAGTTGTGTATCTCTAACTTCCTATGGCTTCCTTCAGACCCTGTCGTTGGCCAACAACGCCCTTGCCATTCGGATTATCTTCCCCTCAGTCGGGGTGATCTCACTTTCTTGCAAGTGAGCGGGTTTGCCAGCTTTGCTGGGCAAACAAAAAACCGCTCTATAAAAGAGCGGTTTACTGGGGGGTACAATTAACCCAGTAATCCCATGGCTAACTGCGGCACCATTTTGGTTGTTGACAACATTTGTGTCCCCATCTGCATCAACATCTGGTTTTTAGACATAGCCGAAGACTCCGACGCCATATCCGTATCCATAATATTTGATTTTGCCGCCGCAGTATTTTCCTGCATGCTGGCCAGATTAGAAACGGTATAATCCAAGCGGTTAATATTCGCACCAAACTCCGAACGCGCCGCACTGATATTATCCACAAACCCAGTCATTGCAGTGATGGCGGCAGAAGCACCTGCTTGTGTGCTAATATCAAAACCAGCTGCGTCAATATCAGCCATCGTCGCGAAATCTCCAGCTGTAAAATCAGTACCAAAATACCCCGTACCATCACTATCTGGTCCTAAACCATCTACTGCAGCTAGACCAGCTGCATTTGCACCATCCACACCACTACCAGAAGCGAACGCAGCATCATAGGCAGCAGTAAACAGTTCAGCCGCTTCCAGTGATTCAACCATGGCTCCCACTGTTTGCAGTGAGCTTTGCACATCCACAGATAATTTCTCTCCGGACGTTGAGCCGACCTGATAATCTACCGAACCCGTAGAGAAAGCGCCATCGCTACCGGCAAGTAGACTCTGCCCGCCTAAGTTAGTATTTTCCATCAGACTTTTCAGCTCACTGGCTAATGCGCCGAATTCGCTCTGCATTGTGGTCCTGTCATCAGCAGAGGCTGTGCCATTGGCTGATTGTGTTGCCAGGTCATTCATACGGTAGGCGATATCAGTCATCTGTTCCAGCGCGCCTTCTGCGGTCTGCATCTGTGAAATCGCATCACCGGCATTGCGCATCGCCACGCCCATGCTGCGCCCCTGGGCTTCTAAACGGTTGGAAATCTGCAGACCCGCGGCATCATCTGCTGCCGAGTTAATACGAACCCCCGTTGTTAAGCGCTCTATTGAAGTATTAAAATCACTATTGGTTTGATTAATTGTATTTTGACCGACAAGGTTGGCGTAATTGGTTTGTATTGATAAAGCCATAAATAAGTTCCTTTTATGTTTTGATTAACCCAGTAATCCCATAGCCAGTTGCGGCACCATCTTGGTTGTTGACAACATTTGCGTTCCCATCTGCATCAGCATCTGGTTTTTAGACATAGCCGAAGATTCCGAAGCCATATCCGTATCCATAATATTTGATTTAGCTGCCTCAGTATTTTCCTGCATACTGGCCAGGTTAGAAACGGTATAATCCAAACGGTTAATATTTGCACCTAAACTTGAACGCGCCGCACCAATTTCATCGATAAATGAAGTAGTCCCGCCAGAGCTATCTGATAATGCAGTCATTTGAGTTAAGGCTGCAGCTGCATCTGTAGAGATATCCGCGCTTTGCAGGTTAGTCACGCCAGTTTGCAAGGCAGTAAGTTCAGTCGAAATATCAACGCTAAGCTTTTCGTCTGCAGTTGAACCAACCTGGTAATCAATTGAATCAGTAAACACACCATCAGTAGCATCAAGTAACTTTTGCCCGCCCATGTTGGTATTATCCATCAGGCTTCCCAGCTCATCAGCTAATGCGCTGAATTCGCTCTGCATCGCTGCTCTGTCATCAGCAGATGCCGTACCATTGGCCGCCTGTGTCGCCAGGTCATTCATGCGGTAGGCGATATCCGTCATCTGCTCCATCGCACCTTCAGCGGTCTGCATCTGTGAAATCGCATCACCGGCATTGCGCATCGCCACGCCCATGCCGCGCCCCTGCGCCTCTAAACGGTTGGATATCTGCAGACCCGCGGCATCATCTGCTGCCGAGTTGATACGAAAACCCGTTGTTAAGCGCTCTATTGAGGTATTAAAATCGCTATTGGTTTTGTTGATTGTGTTTTGACCGACAAGGTTCGCGTAATTGGTTTGAATGGATAATGCCATGATTAAGTTCCTTCTAGATTTTAATTATGTTGTTTTGGTGGACCCAAATATATATACGCAGCAAAAAAACAATCTGATTCAGTTTTTTATAAAAAATATTAAAAAAACAATATTGACACGACACAGGTGCTGAAAAATAAAATGCGATAAAAAAACCCTGCCTGTGCGGCACAAAAACAATAAATATCCATTTTAAATAGGGAGTGATCACTTTATAATTTACGGCTATTGCCGCGGATAAGGGAAGTATTGCCATGAAAAACAATATTGACACGACACAGGTGCTGAAAAATAAAATGCGATAAAAAAACCCTGCCTGTGCGGCACAAAAACAATAAATATCCATTTTAAATAGGGAGTGATCACTTTATAATTTACGGCTATTGCCGCGGATAAGGGAAGTATTGCCATGAAAAACAATGTTTACCAGACCATAAAAGTACTTGAAAAGCAGAAAGAATATTCTTTATTAGCAAGCGTCGCTGCTGCCCGGCAATCGATTGAACGCTTAAGCTCTTCAATATCCAGTATTAATGCTATTCTGGATGACTCGCTAACGGGCCAGCATAACAGCCTTATCAGTCAAAATAACAATGACTACCGTATTCAGATCAGCCATGTCGCTAAAAATTTAGAAAATGAATATGCCACTCAGCATAACGAACTGAACAGAAAAGAGTTCCACCTCAACAGACAGATAAGCAGAAGCAAATTAATTGAACTTATTATAGAAAAAAAACAGCAGGAGCTGCGCAGAAAAAAAGCGGAAAGAGAGCAGGCTAGATTATCGGATCTGCTTTCAGTCTCTCGCAAAAAATCAATTTTCAACTAGGATATTGCCGTCATTTAAGCAGATGAATTGCATAGAATAAAAAATGAAAGACTATCAAATAATCGCCACGGAAAGCCTGGGAGTGGCACAACGCAGATTAATCCCCACTATGGCTAAATTGGCAAGAGAGATGCAAGCCAATTTTAATGACGCCTTAAGCAGACTCTTTAATACCCATATTGAAACAGCAATAGAAGCCCGCCTTTCTCCCTATGTCCTTGATCCCTATAAAATTTACAGCTCAGTAAATAACGCGGCAACGGGGACATTAACCTTAGCTATCTCACCTGAGCCATTAATAAAATTAACCGATCAATATATTAATGAAAAATCCAAGATCAACAATAAGGTAAACAATACCTCCTTGCGTCTCTTGGACAGGCTGGCCAAACTACTTATGCAACAGGCTGCTTTATTGCAAACAGATGAACAAAGCCAGATCGTGGCGACTAAGAAACTGCCGCCTCAGACGCTCATTCTTAAATTCAGTTTAAGCCTATCTGATATGAACATTACCTTTGATGCCATCTTAAATAATGACTTTGTGCAATCATTAACACAAACTTACATTCCACAGCCGATCATTAACCGGGAGGTCATCGAAAATGCATTATTAAGCGTTGATATTAGCGGGCATGTTACCTTAATGTCCCGTTCCCTTAGCTTAGGTGAGGTGGCATCTTTAAATGTAGGTGATGTGATCTCTATGGATATGGGTGAAGATGCTGTGTTTTCGGTGGGCGGCACAAAGTTATTTGCGGGTAAGGTTTCCAACCAGAATGAACGATTACATTTTACGGTAAACAAACAACAAGAGAGTAATCAATGAACAGCTTAAACGATGAATTAGATAACGACTTTGATTTAGATGATATGGATTTTAACCTGCTTGATGAAGAGGACACACCTGAATTAGCAGAGAGCAGCAATGAGACTAACTCATTGAGTTTTCTGAATGACATTCCGGTGCAGGTGACGGTCGAGGTCGGCGCCAAAACAGTGACATTACAGGATCTGCTGGCAATCAAAAATAACTCTGTGTTAATGCTTAATAAGGAAAATGGTGAGGCACTGGATATCAAAGTAAACGGCAAGGTTTTTGCTTACGGTGAGGTGGTCGTTTGCAACGGGCATTACGGCGTTAAAATCACCGATATTGTTAATAAAGATATTAAATAATTTATGAAATTCCTATCACGCCTGCTGTTTGCGGTTGTACTGTTTTTTCCTTTACATTCCTTCGCAGGTGAAGGATTATCTTTTTTATCCGTCACCGATACCCCCGATGGCCAGGATTACAGTGTAAAACTGCAGATACTCATTTTAATGACCGCATTGAGTTTTATTCCAGCTTTCATTTTAATGTGTACCTGTTTTACCCGCATCATCATCGTACTGGCCATTTTGCGTCAGGCACTGGGCCTGCAGCAGTCGCCACCAAATCAAGTGCTGCTCGGGATAGCCTTGGCATTATCTATTTTAATTATGAAACCGGTCTGGACAACCGTTTATGATGATGCTTTTGTGCCCTATGACGCGGGACAGATAACCTTGCCGACAGCAATCGGGATTGCGGAAAAACCGGTTAAAGATTTTATGCTGAAGCAAACCCATATCAGCTCATTAGAGCAGATGATGAATATCGCCGGTGAAGAGGAAAATATTGAGCCGGAAGCACTTTCTTTTGCCGTTATTTTACCTGCATTTGTGATCAGTGAATTAAAAACCGCTTTTCAGATTGGTTTTATGTTATTTATGCCGTTTTTAATTATTGATTTAGTGGTGGCGAGTGTACTGATGTCGATGGGGATGATGATGTTGTCTCCTTTGATCGTCTCTCTGCCTTTTAAATTATTAGCCTTTGTGCTGGTTGACGGCTGGACCATGCTGGTGGGCAGTTTAAGCAGTTCATTCGGATAATCAAGATGACGCCTGAATTAGTTGTTTCACTGCTTTCGCAAACCATCTGGTTGATAATTAAATTTGTTGCCGTGCTGGTATTGCCCAGCCTGGTGGTTGGACTGGTCGTGGCCGTCTTTCAGGCTGCAACACAGGTGAATGAGCAGACCTTAAGCTTTTTACCGCGTTTATTGACCACCTTGTTAACTATTGTCTTTGCGGGTAACTGGATGATCTCGGAAATAAGCGATCTGTTTCAATACCTGTTTCTAAGCATTCCTGATTTGATTGGTTAGCTATGGTTATTTCATTTGCAGAAATAACTCAATGGCTGGGCACATTTTGGTGGCCTTTTGTACGTATTTCCGGCGTGTTCATGCTTGTGCCTATCTTCGGCGATGGCAGTGTGCCGATGCGAGTTCGCTTGTCCCTGGCGTTATTAATGACAATGTTAGTTGCCCCTTTGATAAGCACTCCCCCTGCCATTGATCCCTTTTCACTGCAGGCAATCGCATTGACCATCACCCAGCTCCTGTGGGGGTTGTTTTTCGGATTTATTTTTCAACTGCTGTTTACCGTATTTACCACCATAGGACAGACCATTTCGGTACAAATGGGCCTGGCAATGGCGATAATGAACGATCCCGCTAACGGGATCAGCGTCGCCATTATAGGTCGATTATTTTTATTTGCCTGTACCCTGCTGTTTTTAGCTTTTGACGGACACCTTGCTGTTTTAGCCCTGCTCGTTGAGAGTTTTACCGTCTGGCCTATAGAGCAGGGATTTTCACTGGGATCACTCAGTTTGGTCATTAAAATGGTGGCATGGATGTTTGCTTCCGCTTTTACCATTGCCATTCCTGCTATCGCGGCAATGCTTATTTCCAACGCCTCTTTTGGTTTTATGAACAAGGCCGCTCCGAGTTTAAATGTTTTTGCCCTGGGTTTTCCAATGACCATGTTATTGGGGTTATTTGCCCTGCTTATTTCAATAAGCGGTGTCGGTGATATCTATTTTGATATTTTATTAGAAGCCTTCGAGTTTGCGCGCGCTTATATGACAGGAGGCATTTAATGAGTGATAATTCCCAGGATAAAACCGAACAGGCCTCGGCCCATAAACTAAAAAAATCTAAAAACGAAGGCCAAATTGCCCGTGCTAAAGAGTTTGCTTCTGCCTGCATGCTGCTTGGGTTCTGTCTCTATTTTTATGTTAATTTTGCGCATATTGCCGAAGCAGTACTCAACCTGTTCAAGCTTAACTTCTCTTTCAGCGCTGAAACATTAAAGGGTAACGATCAGATAGTGTTACGCCTTAGCAAATCGCTATTTACCCTTATTGAAATATTTTTTCCTTTTTTATTTGTGGTCGTTATTGCCACGACATTGGGCAGTTTACTGCTTGGCGGCTGGATCTTTAGCTTTAAAACCATACAGCCCAAATTCGAGAAATTAAGCTTTTTAAAAGGTATCAAACGGATGTGGTCTTTAAAGACCTTCGTTGAGTTGATAAAGTCCGTGCTCAAGGTATCGGTCATTATTGCACTGCTGTACCATTTTTTAAGCAATAATTTACAATATTTATTGTCACTGCAGCGACTGACAATAGAATCCTCTTCCATTGAAGTTTTATCACAGCTAGCCCGTTACTCTCTCTATATTATTGGTGTTTTACTCGTTTATGGTTTAATTGATTTACCTTACCAACTGTATGAATTTAAAAAACAGATGAAGATGTCAAAGCAGGAACTTAAAGAGGAGCATAAACAGGCCGAAGGCCGTCCTGAAGTTAAACAGCGCATCCGCCAGATTCAACAGCAGATGTCGCGCCGCTCAATTTCTAAAACCGTACCGGATGCAGATGTCATTATTATGAATCCAAGCCATTATGCGGTGGCCATTAAATATGATCCGCAAAAAGCAGAAGCGCCTTTTTTAGTTGCCAAAGGTAATGACCAGACTGCTTTGTTTATTCAACGGGTGGCACTGGAGAACAGTGTTGAAGTGGTTATTTCGCCGGCGCTTTCACGCGCCGTTTACCACACGACACAAGTTGAGCAGATGATACCGAATCAATTGTTTGTGGCAGTGGCGCATGTACTTTCCTATGTAATACAATTGCAGCGCTTTAGAAGAGATGAAATACAGAAACCCGCCCATCTACCCAATTTTGTAATGCCAGAAGGATTTAAGTTTTAATGGAATTTTTAAACAAGCTTAAAAAGTTAAAGTTAAGTATCGCAATTCCCATGACCTTGATCATGATTCTGGCAATGGTAATTCTGCCGTTACCGCCGTTTTTACTGGATGTTTTTTTCACCCTTAATATCGTCTTGGCAATTATCGTATTACTGGTTAGTACCACCACTAAAAGAGTACTGGATTTTTCTGTTTTTCCAACTCTGCTGTTAATCGCAACATTGATGCGCTTGACTTTAAACGTTGCCTCCACGCGTGTTGTATTGCTTTCCGGCCATAAGGGCGGTAATGCCGCGGGTGATGTCATTCAAGCCTTCGGTGATGTGGTTATTGGCGGCAATTACGTCGTTGGTATGGTGGTTTTTGTTATTTTAATGATCATTAACTTCGTTGTTATTACCAAAGGGGGGGAGCGTATATCTGAGGTATCAGCACGATTTACACTTGATGCCCTGCCCGGTAAGCAGATGGCTATTGATGCGGATCTTAATGCCGGTCTGATTGATCAGGAGCAGGCCAAAAAACGTCGGCAAGAAACCGGCGATGAAGCCGAATTTTATGGCTCGATGGACGGGGCAAGTAAATTTGTTCGAGGAGATGCCATCGCCGGGCTTTTAATTCTTTTTATCAATTTAATCGGCGGCATTTTAATCGGTATTTTTTCCCATGGTATGAGTGCAAGTGATTCTTTTCAAACATTCGCACTGCTTACTATAGGTGATGGTATCGTTGCACAAATACCTTCTTTACTGCTGGCGACATCAGCAGCCGTGATCGTAACCAGAGTCAGTAACTCCGATAGTGATATTTCACAAACAATAAAGAAACAGATACTTGCGACGCCAAGTGTATTGTATACGGGCGCGGGGGTAATGGCAATTATTGGCGCAGTGCCGAATATGCCGCACTTACCTTTCTTTATATTTGCTGCACTATTAGGCTTTGTCGGCTGGCAACAAAGCAAAACTCAAAATGAAGTGCAATTTGATGAAATTAGCGAAGCAGTCAACCCCCTGCAGTCAACAATGGAAGAAGTGCTTGACTGGTCAGTTGTCAAAGACGTAGAGCCGATAACAATCGCATTGGGATTTAAATTAGTTTCCTTGATTAATAGTGACAATGGCGCACCACTTCTTAAAAGTATTAAAGGCACCCGAAAATCACTATCCGAACAGGTTGGTTTTTTAATTCCCGAGATAACAATTCGTGATAATTTATCACTCAAACCTTCGCAATATGCTATTTTTATTGATGGTGAGGAGGTCGAAAAAGGTGCCGTAGAAATGGGCCATTTCATGGCGGTGTCACCCGATGATAATTTCAGCGCATTAAACGGGATTTTGGGAAAAGATCCGGCCTATCAGATGCCCGCCTTATGGATAACACCGGAAAATAAATCATTAGCCATTAATCATGGTTGTCAGGTCATTACTTTATCTGATGTTATTGCAACTCATGTGAATAAGGTACTCAGTTCAAATCTTGCCAGTATCTTTAACTATGATGATATTAAAGCGATGAATGATAAATTAGGCCTGATTCACCCGCAACTGGCTGAAGCATTAAGCGTCGCAGTGACCCCCGCCTTACAGCTGCAGATCATTAAACACCTGCTGATTGATCAAGTGCCGATTAAAAATAAAAAGGTTATTGCCAATACTATTCTTGACAGTGTCAATAAAACCAAAGACGCTATTCTTATCGCCTCAGATGTACGAGCAGCATTAAAACGCACCATCTTGAGTTTAATCAGCCCTGATAATAAAACGCTTGAAGTCTTTGTCTTAAGTAGTGAATTAGATAGTGTTCTGCATGATGCGATCACACAGGCACAAGCACAATCACCTAATATCAGCTTAGATGAGATACCTGTAGATCCTAATTTATTAGCCCAACTGCAGCAAAACTTACCCAATATTACCCAACAGATGATGCAGCAGGGATTAGTCCCGATTTTATTAGTTTCTCCATCAATAAGGCCAATGATGGGTAAATTTGCACGTGCATTTGTTAATGACTTAATCGTATTATCTTTTAATGAAATTGCCGATGATTATAAAATCAACGCTATCGGTAATTTAAATTAAACGTTTTTTCTAAAAAACTAAAATGAATCGTGAAATTTGTTCGTTTATATATAAGAATCATGAAAATATGGATATTAACGACATGAAAATAAATAAAGTAGCAGCAGCAAACCTAAAGCCGATTCAGGAAGAAAAGAAAAATACCATTAATGAGGCCGCTCCTAAGACGCCGCAAAAACTTGAAGTGCGTGTAGATGATGCAAGAATATTAAATGAAGCAGCAGACGAATTAAAAAATATTACAGAAATAGACATGGAAAAAGTAAGGCAGGTAAAACAAGCCATTGCCAATGGAGAATTAAACATTAATTTTTCTACACTTGCGCAATCCATAATGGACGACCATTTATTAGGTACAAAGCTTAATGACTAAAAAAGAAATGATAACACTATTTCATCGTTCCATCGTTAAAGATACAAAAGTAGCAAATGATCTAAGCAAATTGCTGACCTTGATTAGAACTGCTTGTATCAATATGAATGGTACTGAGTTAAATGAAGCAAATGAAAAGGTTATTACGACAGTCGAGACCTTAAGAAAAAATCATTTAATGCGCCTGAAAATCGTCAGTGCATTTGGTTTTGGCCAAAAAATACAGGTTTTTATTGATTCGTTACCGACAAATATAAATAAAGAGTTATCAGAAAAATTAATTAAACTGATAGCTGCATTAAAAGAGTGTGAAGAGAAGAATAAAGGCAATGGACAACTTTTCTCCGGGCAGTCTGAAGTCATCAGTAAGTTATCCAAAGGCTCAATGTCAATCAGGATCTAATTTCATCACATTGCGACTATCCAATGCTTCTTAAATTTTTATATTTATACTATTAATATATTGGTTATTAAAGTATGCAGCAGCTCGTCTATCATAACGCACTTTTTTTGCAGGGTAGCTTCTGCGTTCATTAGAAAATTTTTCTTCACTGTCTTTCGCCTGGTAAGTATCTCCTACCTTGATCACATCAATTATTTCAACAAACCTCTTTTGATTGGCAAAATATTCCATTTTACCTCCAGCTAGTTACCAAATTGATTATGCTAAGAGCTGATTAATCTGTCTTCACCTGCCTCGGTTTTAAAGATACGAACCAGCCTATTAAATAACTGTAGTACTTCTTATGAAAGTTACTAGCATTTATGCGATAAACAACAAGCTGGCTAAAGTCCGCACCCCAAGTTCACCAAACAGGAGGCAATACGCACTCGTGCAAATTTTTTACCAGAGCTAAGTGCTTAACCGATAAAAAAGATAATAACTCTTTTATCAAGTGTCCCCAAAACAGGAAAAAGACATAAGGCATTTCTTTAGACAACCTCAAGGCGCTAACTCATAGTCGAGTGAATGCTGTAATTTTTAAACCTGGGAAAGTGCCTGCTCAAAATCCGCTAACAGATCTTCGGTATTTTCAATACCAATAGAGCAACGTACCATATTCTCACTGATTCCCATCTTCTGACGCGTTGTTAAGCCCATTTCATGGTAAATAGTCGGTGCCACAGGTAAAGCCAGTGTGCGGTTATCGCCTAAATGCGTCGCACTGATCACAAGCTGCAATTTATTGAGCAGCGCACAGCAGTCACTATCAGCAACTAAATCAAAACTGACCACCGCCCCGAAGCCTTTAAATAAATGTTTCGCCCGCTGATGCTGCGGATGATCCTTTAAGCCGGGATAATAAACTTTGGCCACTTTCGGGTGCGCTTCTAAAAACTCAGCAAGTGCCTGCGCATTGGTACATTGGCGCTGCATACGTAACTCCATGGTTTCGCTGCCGACAGAAATCAGATGTGCGGTTTGAGAACTCATACAAGCGCCCATATCGCGCAGGCCTTTTTTCTTAATTTGATTAATGCCCCACATTTTACTGTCACCAACACGGTAAGCAGGGAAAATATTGGGATAGTTTTGCCAGTCAAATAAACCGCTATCTGTCACCGAGCCGCCAAGCGCATTGCCGTGTCCGGCAACATATTTTGAAAGCGAAGTGACAATCAGGCTGGCTTTAACTTTTGTCGCATCAAACAGGTAGCTGGATGTTATCGTATTATCAATCACATAAACCAGTTGTTCAGCCTCACAAAAATCACCAATTTCATCCAGGGCACTGATTTGGGTCGCAGGATTGGCAATGGTTTCAACAAAGACCATGCGGGTATTATTTTGTTTTGCTGCTTTGACTTTATCGATATCCGTCGCATCAACCAGGGTCACCTCGATACCATAACCTTTAAGTGTCCCTATCAGGCTGGCCGTATTGCCAAACAGATAGCGGCTGCAAATCAGGTGATCGCCTGACTTTAATAAAGTTAAAAAGGTACCGACAAGCGCTGACATTCCGCAGGAAAAAAGGACTGTAGCCAGGCCATTATCCATCTCTTTTATTTTATACTGCAGCGCATCAAGAGTCGGTGTCGATGAACGCGCATAAGCATGCCCAGGCTGGCCCTGAAACACATCGATTAAACCTTGTACATCGTCAAAACCAAATGGAACTGAATTATGGATTGGCGCATGGACTGCGCCATATTCTAGATTTAATAAATGGTCTGAATGCACTATCTTTGTTGTAAAGCCTTGCCCTGACATTATTGTTCCTTGCATTGTTTTTAAGCATGAGAAATAACTGCTTATTTTTTTAAAGTTACTATTTTTATTATACAGAGATAAAGAAACGAATATATATACTGTTTTTTTCTTTGTTATGCCTTTCGCCATTATCCATAAACTAAAGAGCAAACGCCTAAGCACAATATTATCGAAACAGGAAATAGAGTTTGAGATAGAGGAAGCAGGTAAAGGCGCTGCCTTTACCTTAATTTAAAAGCCGGATTAAAATTACCCGTCCATGCTGATACGGCTGGCCACAGCCCCCTGCTGCTCTTTATATTTAGCATTGCTGCGTTTGTTGTACGGTCTGGCAGCAGGCGCCGATAACAGCTCGAAATTTAATGCGCCGATAATCATTTTCGGACGCAGTGCCAGAGGCAGCTTGCCACTGTTATAAAACTCTAAAACAATCTTACCCGACCAGCCCGGATCAATTCGATGCGCGGTGACGTGGACCATTAAGCCCAAACGCGCCAATGAAGAACGGCCATCCAGCCAGCCGACAATATTGTCAGGCAAAGTAACCTCTTCATAGGTAACGGCCAAGGCAAGTTCCCCGGGATGCAGAAAGAAAGCCTGATCCTCTTCAACAACAATCACATCGCTCATCACCTTATCCAGTGCAGCTTCAACTTCGTTTTTAGGCCCGGAAAGATCAATATAAGGCGTCGTATGTTCGCTAAACACTCTAAATTCATTGCCTAAACGGATATCAACACTGACACCGGAAATGGCTGATTGTGGCGGTCTGGGGGTTAAGACCAACTTCCCTGCATCTAAATATTCTTCGATATGGGTATCACACAGACGCATTTACTTTCTCCAAGCTAATTAATACCAAACTAGACATATTATACCCAAGCCTCTAAAAAGATACAGATAAAGAAATAATGCCGCTCATTCTCTTACCTATTTTAAGCATAAAATTTTCTTACAGGCATAAAAAAAGGCAAGTCAATGACTTACCTTCTTTTCAAACAGAATGAGCTAACTAGAGCTCATCGAAGCAACATTAAAGCGCTACGATGTTTTCTGCTTGAGGACCTTTCTGACCTTGAGTTACAGTGAACTGTACTTTTTGGCCTTCAGAAAGAGTTTTGAAACCAGTGCTTGAGATAGCGCTGAAATGAGCGAATACGTCAGGACCGTTTTCTTGCTCGATAAAACCAAAACCTTTAGATTCGTTGAACCATTTTACTGTACCAGTAGTTGTAGACATAATAATATCCTATTAAATTTGAGTAATTTTACCTTGTAAACCAAGGCGGTGTGCTAAAAGTGTTGCTATTACTTATGAAGTATAGGATTCGGTACATAATACGGAACATCGAACATAAATATAAAACGAACTTTCAAGCTGATAAACAGTATATATCAGTTTAGATTGCTGTCAACTTGTAGCTGAAAAAAAAAGTGAATTATTTGCAAAATAAAATTGTAATCTATCTCTCCATTGTTGCTTTCCTACAGAAAACCAAATAAAAACATAAACTTAAATAAAACACCTAAGCAAACGACGGGAACATAGGCTCTTGCATCTTTACCGCGCTTGCGTATATTTAACCCGATTATAGATAATGAGGTTTACCAATGACCATTTGGATTGATGCTGATGCCTGCCCGGTGGCAGTAAGAGAAATAGTTTTACGTGCCGGTCAACGTACAAAGACAGCGCTTGTTTTTGTCGCTAACAGCGCCTTACCTATTCCCAGGCGCGCTCTTATTAAAACAGTGCAGGTAGCGCAGGGCTTTGACGTGGCAGATAACTATATCAGCCAACATGCACAGATAAAGGACTTAGTGATAACACAGGACATTCCCTTAGCGGCAGAGATTGTCGAGCAGGGCATTACAGCGCTTAACCCTCGCGGCGAGCTCTATACGGTCGAAAATATCCGTCAGCGTCTGGCCATGCGCAATTTATCGGAAGAATTGCGCAATATAGGTCAGCTCAGTGGTGGCCCGAATAAATTTGGCGACAAGGAGAAACAGACCTTTGCCAATGCCTTAGATCGCTGGCTGCAAAAAAACAAACAGTAAAAACAAAGCTGATTGTTTTTTTACCGCCAACAAAACAGTATTTTATTCTTCTTTAATAAAATAAGGCGCAAATTCAGAGGTATAGTATTCGTTAAAATCATCGCCCTCTTTAACTAATAAGAACACCGCTAAATGGTGTTTTTCAGCAAATTTAAGCCCTGCTTCCGGGCCTAATACCGTAATAGCCGTCGCCAAGCCGTCAGCGAGCATACAACTTTTATTAATCACGGTAACCGACACCAGTTTATGGGTGATCGGTTTTCCTGTTTTCGGATCGATTGTATGTGAGTAGCGAACACCCTCAGATTCAAAATAATTACGGTAATCGCCGGAGGTAGCAATACCATTATCGCCAATATGTATTAAGCGCTGGACATTTTGCCCTGCTACAGGACGTTCAATAGCCAGCGTCCACTGCTCTTGAGCAGGTTTAAAACCGGCGGTTCTCAGCTCTCCGCCAATGTCCACCAGATAATTATCAATGCCTAGCTCCTGCAGATATTCAGCAATAAAATCAACGCCATAGCCTTTAGCAATGGAAGAAAGATCGAGGTATAACTGAGGGATTGACTTGCTTAACCTATTTCCTTGAACAGACAGGTGCTGACTGCCGACCACGCGCATCTTGGCATCAATTTCAGCTTGTGAGGGCACTTTATCAGGGCGTTTATCCGGACCAAAGCCCCACAAATTAACCAGAGGGCCAACCGTCACATCATAGGCACCATCGGTCTGCTGGAATAAAATCAATGCAGCTTCAACCACATCACGCAGCGCATCCGACACTGACATTGATTTTTGCGTTTGATTAAAACGCGACAGTTCAGAGTCGGGCCGGTAAGTCGACATCAGATCATTGACCTGCTCAAGGCGCTTATCGATCTCTATCTGCAGCGCCCGCGCAGATAACTGCGTATCAGCTTGCTGCTCCGCATCGAGCACATATTTGATCTGATAATAGGTGCCCATCGTCTGCCCCTGAATATGCAGAACTTGTGGTGTGCTTTTAGAGCATGAGGCAATAAAAAAGGTTAGCCCTATTAAGGCTAACCATTTAACTAATCTGTGACTCATGAATATCAACCGCCAAAATCGTCGAGCATAATATTTTCATCTTCCACGCCCAAGTCTTTAAGCATGCCTATCACAGCAGAGTTCATGACCGGCGGTCCGCACATATAGTATTCACAATCTTCTGGTGCCTCATGATCACGTAAGTAGTTTTCATATAACACATTATGAATAAAGCCGGTATAACCGTCCCAGTTATCTTCAGGCTGAGGCTCACTTAAGGCCACATGCCATTCAAAGTTTTCATTTTCACGGGCGATACTGTCAAAATCTTCTTCATAGAACATTTCCCGCTTAGAGCGTGCACCATACCAGAAACTGACTTTACGTTTGGTTTTTAAGCGGCGGAACAGATCGAAAATATGCGAACGCATCGGTGCCATACCGGCACCACCGCCGATAAAGACCATCTCATTTTCTGTTTCTTTCGCAAAAAACTCACCGAAAGGTCCGGAGATGGTCACTTTGTCGCCCGGCTTAAGGCTGAAGATATAAGAAGACATTTTACCACAGGGCAAACTTAAATCTCTTGCCGGCGGCGTCGCAATACGCACATTAAGCATGATCAATCCGGCTTCATCGGGATAGTTGGCCATTGAATAAGCGCGCACCGTCTCTTCGTTAACTTTGGATTCTAAGTTAAGAAAACCAAAGTGCTCCCAGTCACCACGGTACTGCTCTTCGATATCAAAATCACTGTATTTGACATGATGTGCAGGTGCTTCAATCTGAATATAACCACCGGCTTTAAAGGGCACACTTTCACCATCCGGAATCTTCAGCTTAAGCTCTTTAATAAAGGTCGCTTTATTATCATTGGAGATAACCGTGCATTCCCACTTTTTAACACCGAAAATCTCTTCCGGTAATTCGATATCGATATCCTGCTTAACACTCACCTGACAGGCTAAACGTTCGCCCTCTTTCGCTTCACGCTTAGTGATATGATCCAGTTCAGTAGGCAGAATATCGCCGCCGCCGGATTTAACCTTCACGCGGCACTGGCCGCATGTACCACCGCCACCGCAGGCTGACGAGATAAAGATACCGGCATTGGCAAGTGCCCCGAGCAGTTTATCACCCGCCTGAGTGGTGATATTTTTATCGGGATCATTATTAATAGAGATAGTGATATCACCAGTGCTTACCAGTTTTGCTTTTGCTGCTAAAATAATAACAACCAAAGCCAGAACAATCATAGTAAACATGGCTACGCCGAGAAATATTTCCATCGACTTTTTCCTTGTTTTAAAGGGCCGCAGCCCGTAATTACAGTAAAACTAAACGTTATACCAAATCCGATAATTATCTACTCATTTATGCTTGTTAAAATGAATGCTAGCTGCGTTATTGATTTTGCAATTAGAACAACTAGTTACTGCAATCAATGCCTTGCTTTCATCCATTTTTCCTACGCCTAAATAGCCCATCTAATTAACGAAATTGGTATTACGGTTACAGCTGAATACCGGAGAAAGACATAAAACCTAATGCCATCAGCCCTGTCGTTACAAATGTGATTCCCAGACCGCGCAAACCATCTGGCACATTCGAATACTTCATTTTTTCACGAATACCAGCTAATGCCACAATTGCCAATGCCCAACCGACACCACTACCAAGGCCGTAAATCGTCGCTTCAATTAAATCATACTCACGCTGTACCATAAATGCCACGCCACCAAAGATGGCACAGTTCACGGTAATAAGCGGTAGGAAGATACCTAATGCCTGATACAGAGCAGGAAAGTATTTATCTAACACCATTTCCAAAATTTGCACCAGTGCGGCAATCACACCGATAAAGGTTAGAAAGCCTAAAAAGCTTAAATCCACATCGGGTAAACCGGCCCACGCCAGTGCGCCCGGCGCAAGCAGATTGAAGTAGATAAGTTGGTTAACGGGTACGGAAATACCCAGTACCACAATAACAGCAACCCCTAACCCCATTGATGTTTTCACTTTTTTGGAAACGGCAAGAAAAGTACACATGCCGAGAAAAAAAGCGAGCGCCATATTTTCAATGAAAATAGAACGAACAAAGATACTAAGATAATACTCCATTGCAATTACTCCTTCGGCTCAATTTGTTCGGGTTTAAATGTGCGAATAACCCAAATCAAACCACCAATAATAAAAAATGCGCTTGGCGGCAATAACAGTAAACCGTTACTTTGATACCAGCCGCCATTTGCGACTAATGGCAGAATTTCAATACCGAACAGAGAGCCTGAGCCAAATAGCTCGCGCACAGCACCGACGATCATCAGCACAAAACCGTAACCCAAGCCATTACCTATGCCATCCATAAAACTCGGAAAAGGTTTATTTTTCATGGCAAAGGCTTCTGCACGCCCCATTACGATACAGTTAGTGATAATAAGACCGACATAAACAGAGAGCTGCTTGGAAATGGCAAAAGCATAAGCTTTTAGTACCTGATCAACCAGTATTACCAGCGATGCAATAATCGCCATCTGCACAATAATACGTACACTATTGGGAATATGGTGACGAATGGTTGAGATAAAAAGATTCGAAAAAGCGGTTACAAATATAACCGCAAGCGTCATTACAAATGCAGTTTCTAATTTGCTGGTCACCGCCAGTGCGCTACACACCCCTAAGATCTGCAATGCAATCGGGTTATTGCTTACAACCGGCGTTGTTAATACCGCTTTCATTTCATTTGATTTAGCCATTATTTAACGCTCCCTGACGAACTCTGCTAAGAAACGGACCAAAGCCCTGCTCACCCAACCAGAATTTAAAAGTGTTCTCAACACCGACACTGGTTAATGTCGCACCGGACAAACCGTCTATTTGATGCTCTGCACCTTGCGCAGCCTGGCCTTTAACGACACGGATTGCCGGCTTACCTTGCTCATCAAATAGTTTTTTGCCCTGCCACAGCGCACGCCAGCGCGGGTTTTCAACTTCGCCACCCAGTCCCGGTGTTTCGCCCTGTTCATAATAGGTTAAAGCGGCAATGGTATTGCCATCACTTTTAAGCGCAACAAAGGCGTACATAGTTGACCATAAACCAGCTCCATGCACCGGCAGAATAATACGCTGCAACTGCCCGGCATCATTGGAGACCAGGTAAACCGTCGCCAAGTTGGCACGGCGACCAATTTTAGCAATATTTTCCTCGGCAGAAAGTTGAATACTCTGCTCCGGATCTTTAGCTGCTTTGCGCTGATCATAACTGCCGGGATCGACATTTTCAACGAAGGTCCCGCTGTCTAAATCAACTAATCGGGTTTCAATATTTGTTGCAAATATTTCCGAAATAGATTTATCCGTTTGCAGACCAGCCACAGCTAATATATTGCTCTGTTTATCTTTTTCTTTATTTTTAAGTTGTGTTGACCGTAAGCCAACCGCAGAGCCGGCAACAATAATTGAACAGACCAGGCAGACCGCCAATACCACCAATATTGTTTTACCGAATGTTTCTTGTTGATTAGACATTGCGCGTCAACCTCCGTTTGATATTCCCCTGCACAACAAAATAGTCGAACAACGGCGCGAACAGGTTAGCAAATAAAATTGCCAGCATCATTCCTTCCGGGAAAGCCGGATTAACCACTCGAATGAGCACCACCATCACCCCGATCAGAAGGCCGTATCCCCATTTACTTTTATCAGTAAAGGAAGCGGAGACGGGATCGGTGGCCATAAACACCATACCAAAGGCAAAGCCGCCCATAACAAGATGCCAATACCACGGCAGGGCAAACATATTGTTAGTATCACTGCCGATAATGTTAAATAAAGTTGCCGTTGCAATCATCCCCAACATCACACCGCTGATAATGCGCCATGAAGCAATACCGGTAATAACAATAAATGCGCCACCAATCAATATCGCTAAAGTAGAAACCTCACCGACACTGCCCTGCATATTACCAAGGAAAGCATCCATCCAGCTCAAACCTGACTGCGCAACCGAATCCAGGCCTCCTTGTGCAGCAAGACTTAATGATGTCGCACCGGAGAAACCATCAACAGCCGTCCAGACAGCATCACCGGAAATATCGGTCGGATAAGCAAAGAATAAAAAGGCACGGCCGGCCAAAGCCGGATTGAGGAAGTTGCGCCCGGTGCCGCCAAAAATCTCTTTCGCAACCACGACACCAAACGTAATCCCCAACGCAACCTGCCACAGAGGAATGGTTGCCGGCAGAATCAGCGCAAATAAAACCGAAGAAACGAAGAAGCCTTCATTGACTTCATGCTTACGCACGGTTGCAAAGAGCACCTCCCAAAAACCGCCGACGATAAAGGTCACGGCATAAATAGGCAGAAAGTACATGGCACCAAAGAGCAGATTACTAATGACGCCGGCCTCAGCGCCCATGGTGACCCCTAAAAGATCAAGAATTGCTACACGCCAGTCCACAAATGCAGACAAGCCGCTAGCAATAGCATCATTCGCCTGTACGCCGGCATTGTACATGCCGTAAAACATAGTCGGAAAGGTCGCTAGCCAGACAAAGATCATCATACGTTTAAGATCAATACCATCACGCACATGAGTGCGGCCTTTAGTCACCAGCCCGGGCGTATAAAAAAAGGTCGCCGTGGCTTCAAACAGCGCATAGCCCTTTTCAAAACGACCGCCAGGTTCAAACTGGGGCTCCAGCTTTTCAAGTAGACGCTTAAGGTTCATCCCTAGCCCTCCTTTTCAATTTTGTTTAAGTTATCACGGAGAATCGCACCGTAATCATATTTGCCCGGGCAAACATAAGTACATAAAGCTAAATCTTCTTCATCTAACTCTAAACAGCCTAATGCTTGTGCGCTGTCGCTATCACCTACAATAAGATCGCGCAGTAACATAGTCGGTAAAATATCTAACGGCATCACCCGCTCATATTGCCCCATAGGGACCATCGCGCGTTTACTGCCGCACGTTGAAGTGGTAAAGGCAAAGCGTTTGGCTTTATTCAAGGCAGAGATAAACACATTAGCCACTGAGAATTTCTCGCGCCCGGGCACGCCCCAACCGAATAACTCCTTCTCATAACCTTCAAGCAGTGCACAGACCTGATTATGATAACGCCCTAAGAAGGCATGCGCGCCGGTTGCGTGTGTACCGCAGAAGACCGATCCGGAGATAATGCGCACTTCTCCGCCAATCAGCTCACCCGCGGTCAATTGCGTCACCGATGCACCGCTAACCGTGCGTAATAAACGCGGTTTTTTAACAGCAGGACCGGCCAGCGAGATCACTTTATCGACATAAAGCTCACCACGAGTAAAGAGTAAACCAAAAGCAATCACATCCTGGTAATTAATTGACCAGACCTGTTTGGTAATGGATACCGGATCAATAAAATGAATATGGGTACCGGCTAAACCGGCAGGATGAACACCGGAAAAGACTTTTTCCTGTACATTGGCAATGCTCGGTTTAGGCAGACTTGCTTCACCCTTACAGACATAAACCTTGCCCTCTGTTAATTGCGCCAGTAAAGATAATCCATCAATAAAGGCCTGCTGGTTTTCATTGATAATAACTTCGGCGTCAGCAGCCAGAGGATTAGTATCCATAGCGGTAACAAAGATCGAGGCGGGAACGGCCTCTATCGCCGGCACTTTACTGAACGGGCGGGTACGCAGCGCTGTCCATGCGCCGGACTCAACCAGGTTTTCCACTATCTTGCTGCGCTCAATATTGGCTAATTGCGCACTTTCATATTGAGGAAAAGAGAGACTCTCCTGACCTTCAACAGAGATCACAACAGACTGCAAAACACGTTGCGCACCTCGATTAATCTCTTTAACTATACCGGATGCAGGAGCGGTAAATTTAACGCCAATATTCTTTTTATCAGAAAAAAGAACTTGCCCTTTCTTTACTCGGTCACCGACTTTAACAGCCATTGACGGTCGCATTCCTACATATTCTTCACCCAATATAGCGACTTCAGAAACGGTTGGCCCATTCTGAATCACTTGCTCTGGCGCTCCTGAAATAGGGAGATCCAGTCCTTTTTTTATAGTAATCATATTCTCTCGCACTATGTTTACGGGAAGAAACGTTATACCTAAGCTCTCTGATAATGCGCTCATCTGCATATCAAATGACTCAGATATAGATACCTTGCGGCATAAAAATATTACAGGTTTTCTGGGTACTTAAAATTTAACAACCAGCTAACATGTAGACTAAAAAATACTAACGAATAATACCATTAGAAGGAGGGAAATTGATATATGAAAAGCAAAGGGTTAGTCATTCAAGTTCAAATTTTTACGTGAAAATGAATTTACATTTTTAACTTCCCGGCAACACAAAGACCCGCACACCTTCTCTCTCTAAGCGCTAAAATAACACAGCCAAAGAGGTTTAAACTGCTTTTTATTACAAATAAGCTATTTTTCTCCTCCCAGGCAAACAGAGGAATCTGGCGCTATTTTATTTTTCTGCTGCCATTGCACTGCAGTATAAGTGTGCAAAGCAAGCGCGTGAATGGGGCCTGCCAATTCCTCCTTTAATAACTGGTTAATTAATCGGTGCCGCGCCAGTAAAGGCATCCCTGCAAAAGCATTGCTCACCACCAGCACTTTAAAGTGTGTTTGTGAATTTGCAGGCACAGCATGGCGATCACTTTCATTTTCAACCTGTAAGAAATCAACGGGAATCTCATCGCTAATTTTTTTTTCAATTATTGCTTGTACATTCATTTTTTAAATTCCTTGCAACCACGTTAAAATACAAGCCCCACTTTAACAAAAAAACATTTACTGGTAACAGCCATTTAACACAGGTTTACTAAAAGTCATAATAATAGCATTGCCTTTTCAGCGCTTACAAGACAGCGCTGCTTTCCATTGCCGAGGCGCGAGGCAAGTAAGCGCCTTGCTGAGTTTGCATTTTGCAGCGAATTAGGTATATGCTTTGCTTAATCAGCCTTGCCGGAAACGTTAAACACCAGCTTTACGATACAGAATAGGCACAAAACAGGATAAGCTTTTTATTACCAGTAAAAATAGCAACGGGCATCATTTGTCTTCACAAAAAGTCCCATTAAATGTCGGCATCAGCCAAACATTTCCCTGCTCCTACCTGGCAGAGCAGCAGGAGCAACTGTTGATGCTGGCTGAACCACAAAAAGATGCGCAACATCTCTACCCCATTTTAATCGAGCATGGCTTTCGTCGCAGCGGAGAGCAGGTATATCGCCCCCATTGCCCGCACTGCCGAGCCTGTCAATCTTTGCGTATTCCCGTTAAACAGTTTGAAAAATCACGCAGCCAGAAACGTTTACTGAATAAAAACAAAAAATTTCGCAGCCTGATAAGTAAGGAGCCCAAAGCAGCTTACTTTCCTCTCTTTCAGAACTACATTAAGCAAATCCATCCTGACGGGGCGATGTTTCCGGCATCAATAGAGCAATATCGGGCGTTTATTCAATCATCCTGGAATAAAGCCCTGTTTATTGAGATTTATGATCGCAGCAAATTAATTGCCGTGAGTGTCACCGATCAGCTCACGCATCAACAAAAGCGTGCATGGAGTGCCTTTTATTGTTTTTATGATCCAAATTACCGCAGCTATTCGCTGGGCAAGTATGCCGTATTAATGCAGTTAAAATTAGCAGAAGAATTTAATATTGACTGGTTATATCTCGGCTATTACATCGAAGCATGTCAAAAAATGAATTACAAAACACAATTTAATCCACATCAACGCTTTATAGAGGGGAAATGGCTTGATTTTAATTCAGCAGGTAAAAAACATTAATTTCCCCCTTGGTGCAAGTAAAAATTGCTCAACCTCTGCATCCGTAAATAGTTTGCCTATAATTACCTTAAACGGCTTAAGAAATAAACAACAATCCTTTACCCGATTCAATAATTCTGGCATTATGCGCCGATGAAATTACAAGCATAGCCAATCAATTTGGGTATATATAAAATACAAAGGATCCTTCGCCAATGGCAAAAGAAGATAGTATTGAAATGCAGGGTACAATTATAGATACCTTGCCCAACACGATGTTCCGTGTTGAATTAGAAAATGGTCATATAGTGACTGCACATATCTCAGGTAAAATGCGTAAAAACTACATCCGTATTCTTACTGGCGACAAAGTAACAGTTCAGCTTACACCTTATGATTTATCAAAAGGTCGTATCGTATTCCGTGCGCGTTAATCATTATCAGCCGCGCGAATACTCTGCTTCTGGAAATGAAGCAAATAAAAAACCAGCCTTATGCTGGTTTTTTATTTTATAGACCAGGCGCTGCTGGTCTTTGCTGCTTGCTCAGTGAGTTATACACTGATGGCGAATATCGGTTGTAACATATTTAAAAATAAGCCCTTTATCCTGTTTATCCAGAGAAACCGTAACGCTGCCACCATTTTGCAACTCACCAAACAGGATCTCATTGGCTAGTGGTTTTTTCAGTTTTTCCTGGATCAGGCGCGCCATCGGACGCGCCCCCATCGCACGATCATAACCTTTCTCCGCTAACCAGGCACGGGCACTTTTACTCACTTCTAAGGAGATCTGTTTTTTATCCAATTGCGCCTGCAGCTGCACAATAAATTTATCAACTACCTGATAAATAACATTAAGTTCAAGATGATTAAACCAGATTATATTATCCAAACGGTTGCGGAACTCCGGAGAAAACAAACGGTTGATTTCATCCATCGCTTTATGAGAGTCTTTCTGATCTTTAAAACCAATGGTTTTCCGAGTCGTTTCACGGACACCGGCATTGGTCGTCATCACCAGAATAATATTGCGAAAATCCGCCTTACGGCCATTATTATCGGTTAATGTGCCATGATCCATGACCTGCAATAAAATATTAAATATATCTGTGTGGGCTTTTTCTATTTCATCCAGAAGTAGCACCGCGTAGGGATGTTTAACAACAGCATCCGTTAATAACCCCGCCTGCTCATAGCCGACATAGCCGGGAGGCGCACCTATTAAACGGGAAACCGTATGTTTTTCCATATATTCCGACATATCAAAGCGTAACAACTCGACGCCCATTGCTTTAGCAAGCTGCTGCGTCACTTCGGTCTTGCCGACTCCGGTCGGCCCGGCAAACAGAAATGAGCCGATAGGTTTTAACTCTTCAGCAAGCCCGGAACGGTTTAAGTGAATGGCGTCGCTAAGCGCATCAATCGCATCATCCTGACCAAATACGGTCATTTTCAAACGCTCGGGTAATTTAGCTAACTGCTCTTTATCCGAACGGTTGACCGAATTTTGCGGAATACGGGCAATTTTAGCGATAATATTTTCAATCTCTAAGACGCCAATGGTTTTTTTACGCTTACTTTCCGGCAATAAACGCATTTGTGCCCCGGCTTCATCAATCACATCAATGGCTTTATCCGGCAGATGACGGTCGTTAATATATTTTGCACTCAGTTCGGCGGCCGCGACTAATGCTTTATTGCTGTAACGCACCTGGTGATGCGCCTCATAACGGGAACGCAAGCCTAATAATATTTGCCCGGTCTCTTTTACTGAGGGCTCAAGGACATCGACTTTCTGGAAACGACGCGCTAAAGCATGCTCCTTCTCAAAGATCTGACCAAACTCTTTATAAGTGGTTGATCCGATACAGCGCAGCTTACCGCCGCTTAATAATGGTTTTAACAGATTGGCCGCATCAACCTGCCCGCCCGTTGCTGCGCCTGCACCGATAATGGTATGGATTTCATCAATAAATAAAATGGCATTATGCTGCCCTTCAAGCTGCGTCATGACCGTTTTAAAGCGTTGTTCAAATTCACCGCGATATTTTGTACCGGCCAACAGCGCGCCCATATCAAGCGAATAAATAATATTATCGGCAATAACATCGGGTACATCTTTATTAACAATACGGTACGCCAGCCCCTCGGCAATCGCGGTTTTGCCGACGCCGGCTTCCCCTACTAATAAGGGGTTATTTTTACGGCGGCGACATAAAATTTGTACGCAGCGCTCCACTTCCTTATCACGACCGATCAGCGGATCAATTACCCCTTCTTCTACCTGCTCATTTAAATTGATGGTAAAAGAGCTCTCATCGTTCGGCTCAATAACCATCTCTTCATTTTCTTCCTGCTTATGAAAAACATCAGGAAGCGAGCCTGCCGGTTTGCTGATCCCATGAGAGATATAGTTAACCACATCTAAGCGGGAAAGGTTTGCTTTTCTTAAAAAATAAACAGCTTGAGACTCTTGCTCCCCAAAAATAGCCACTAAGACATTCGAGGATGAAACGGCCGTGTTTCCCGATGACTGCACATGGAAAATAGCCCGCTGTAGAACGCGTTCAAAAGCAATCGTAGGTTGGATTTCAATCTTTTGTGACTGCACATCCGGCACTGCCGGTATACTGTCTAAAAATTTAACAAGTTCAATATGTATCGAGGCGATGTCAACGGAGCAGGCTGTCAATAATGTTTTAATTTCATTATTTTCTAATAGCGCCAGTAACAAGTGCTCGACTGTCATAAATTCATGCGCTTTTTCCAAAGCAAAGTGGAAAGCTAAATCTAAACTTTTTTCTAACGCTTTATCTAACATAAAGGTCTCCTGTTAACATCAAGGCCTTCTTAAAAAGTACCTGCTAAACTCACTTTTGTCACTATCATTATGCTTTTTCCATCGAACAACGCAATGGGTGTTCATTTTGTTTTGCATAGTTCATCACTTGTGCAACTTTAGTTTCAGCTATTTCAGCAGTAAATGTGCCGCAGATACCTACCTCTTTATAGTGCACATTCAGCATAATTTCGGTTGCCTTTTCGAGATCCAGACGGAAAAACCGCTGCAGCACATCAATTACAAAATCCATTGGCGTATAATCATCATTATGTAGCAGTACATTATACATCGAAGGTGGAACCAGCCTGGTTGCAGATCGCTCAATCGTTGCTGACTCATTACCTATTTGCGGTTTCTTTTTATCGCTCATCTTTCAGTTTAGTCTTATTTAGTGATGTTAGGAGAAATTTACTTTGCGAGCCAAGTCGCTTACCTGAATAGACTAATGATTCAAGTGTGAATGTGCAAATAATCATTACCAATAAAAACTTATGCCAGTAAGCGCAGCCAGTTACCTATCGCCAATTTCCAGCAGTTGAGTAGCCATGCTAAGGCTATTTTACAGCCATCTCAATACCATAAGTATGGTGCTTTGATACGCTAAAAAAGCGTATTTATTCGCCCTTAAAATCCGATAGCCCTTCTCTTTATTTTGTACTATACCTATAGCGATGAGGGCCTATTCCTCATGTGATCGGCACTATTACTCAAGGAGACAATAATGAATATTATACCCAGAGACCCATGGTATAACGTGGATACTTTTTTTGATGATCTTTTTGCGCACCGCCATTTACTCGATAAAGAGGCTCCCTATAAACCTCGCATTGATATTATCGATAAAGGCGATCACTACCTGTTTGTGACAGAGTTGCCGGGGATAACCAAGGAGAATGTCAATGTCAGTCTGAGCAACGGTATTTTAACCATTGAAGCAAAAGCCGATGAAGAGAAAACGTCGGAAACGGAGCATGTTATCCGCCAGGAAAGAAGATTCGGTTTATTCTCGCGCAGCATCAGTGTCGGAGACAATATTAATGCTGATGACATAAAAGCGGAGTTTAAAGATGGCTTATTAAAACTGACCGCACCTAAGCCGACAGCAAGCAGAAAAGAGACCCAAAAAATTGAAATCTCTTAACGGTAAAGGGGCTAAGTATCGCTTAGCCCTTTATCACTGTTTGTTTTTTCATCAAAACGATAAACAACCTGGTTAGCACTGCCGCGCCACTGCAGACTGGCATCGGCTAATTCGCGAACAAATTTTCCATCAATCAACACATCAACTAAGTCAACAACTTCCTGCTGCTGCGGGTTAAGCTCATGGAGCTGATAACCTGTCCACATCCAGATATCTTTACCGGCACATTGCGCCTTAACACGTTTAATTAACTGTAAAATCTCAGCGATATTAGCAGGGTGCAGCGGATCACCGCCGGACAGTGTCAACCCCTGTTTCTTAATACGCGGATCATTAAGATCTTTGATAATCTGCTCGGCAAGCTGTTCAGTAAATAACTCCCCGGCATCAGGTGACCAGGTCGACTGATTATAACAGCCACGACATTGATGAACACAACCGGAAACAAACAAAGTACAGCGCGTCCCTTCACCATTTAATACATCGACAGGGTAATATTTACTGTAATTCATAGCATCAAACTCCTAAAACGCAAACACCCCGTTTATGACGAGGTGCTTGATTATTTAACTAAAAAAGTAGCTAAAGATGCTTCACTCGACGTTTAACTTCTTCCTGCTTGCCTTCGTTAAAAGGCCGTGCATCCGGGCTGCCTAAATAACCACAGACACGACGTGTAACCGCTACTTTTTCAGAGTCGGAATTACCGCAACTCGGACAGACAAAACCTTTACTGGTGCAGTCAAATTCGCCGGTAAATCCGCACTCATAACACTCATCAATGGGCGTGTTAGTACCGTAATAAGGTACCCGCGTATAACTGTAATCCCAGACATCTTCCAATGCTTTAAGGTTATGCTGCATATTCGGGTATTCGCCGTAACAGATAAAACCACCACTGGCAATTTGCGGATAAGGCATTTCAAAATCCAGTTTATCATAAGGATTGACCGACTTTTCAACATCCAAATGGAAACTGTTGGTGTAGTAACCTTTGTCTGTGACTCCCTGTAAAACACCAAACTGTTTGGCGTCCAGGCGACAGAAGCGGTCACATAGATTTTCTGAAGGGGTGGAATATAAGCTAAAGCCGTATCCCGTTTCAGCCGTCCAGCGTTCGGTTGCCGCTTTTAAATAGCGAATGATCGCCAGCGCTTTGTGTTGTTTTTCTTGATCGTCAAACAGATGTTGCTCTGCGCCATAGAGGGCATTCATGGCTTCGTGTAAACCAATATAGCCTAATGAGATCGAGGCACGACCATGCTTGAAAATATCCGCCACACAATCATCGGCTTTTAAACGTACCCCACAAGCCCCTTCCATATATAAAATAGGCGCAACGCTCGCTTTCACTTCAGATAAACGTTCAATACGTGTATCTAGTGCTTTTTTAGCTAATTTCAGGCGAATATCCAGCAATTGATAAAAGCGTTGTTCATTGCCATCGGACTCCAGGGCAATGCGTGGTAAGTTAATACTGACAACACCTAGATTATTGCGGCCATCGTGGATCTGTTCGCTGTTTTCCTCGTAGGTGCCCAGGAAACTGCGACAGCCCATAGGCGTTTTAAATGATCCTGTCACCTCCACTACTTTATCGTAGTTTAAGATATCCGGATACATACGTTTGCTTGCGCACTTTAAGGCTAATTGTTTGATATCGTAGTTCTGATCAGAAGGCTTATGATTCACGCCATCTTTAATGGCGAAAACAAGTTTCGGAAAAATCGCTGTTTTGCTGTTTTTACCTAAACCGGCAATGCGTATTTTTAAAATAGACTGCTGGATCAAGCGCGCTTCCCAGCTTGTTCCTAAGCCAAAGCCAAAGGTGACAAAGGGCGTTTGACCGTTGGCCGTATGCAGCGTATTGACTTCATATTCCAGCGACTGAAAGGCATTAAAACACTCTTTTTCTGTTTGTTGGCTGGCGTAAGCCTGCGGCTCGGCAATGCCCCACTCTTCTGCTGTGGCCAGGTGCTTTTTGTAACTGATAGCCACATAAGGCGCAAGTATGGTATCAATACCGTTAATAGTGGTGCCGCCATAGATATGGCTGGCAACCTGGGCAATAATTTGCGCAGTCACGGCTGTGGCCGTTGATATTGATTTAGGCTCTTCAATTTCCGCATTGCCCATTTTAAAGCCTTGGGTAAACATGCCTTTAATATCGATTAACATACAGTTAAACATCGGGAAAAACGGCGCGTAATCTAAATCATGGTAATGCAGTTCACCTTTATCATGAGCACGTACCACATCACGTGGTAAAATATAGGACTTGGCATAATGCTTGGCAACAATGCCGGCGAGCAAATCGCGCTGGGTAGGGATCACTTTGCTGTCTTTATTGGCGTTTTCATTGAGTAATGACGCATTACTTTGTTCAATCAGACCATAAATTTCACTGTTTAGGTGGCTTTTGCGCTCACGCGCAAGATCGCGATCATGACGGTATTCAATATACACGCGCGCCAGTTCAAGATGACCGCTCTTCATTAAACTTTCTTCAACAGCATCCTGAATCTTATGAATATCCACTTCAACCTGGTTGTGTAATTGACCGGCAACTTCATCCGCAATCGCAAAGGCATCAACGTCTTTACAACGCGCGGCACCAGATGCTTTTAAAATGGCTTCAGCAATGCGCAAGGAGTTAAAAGGGACTTGGCTACCATCTCGTTTAATGACAACAGGTTTCATAACAGGGCTCCGAATGACAATGAACACAATATATAGTGGCGGCGAACTATACATAACACCACATATAGTTAACTTGATATAAATCAATAGTAGTATATATTGGGGGATGTCAACCGGGTTCGCTGCATTAATTTGCAATAACATTGATCGCTGTTTATTTTCATTGCCGTTTTGCTGGCGCTAAAATCAAAAAACGCAGGCTATTTGCAAAAACAGGCAATATACAGAAAAGAAAAGCTGCTCGATATCAGCTTTTCCATCAATCTAAAAATCGTTTCTTCGCGACGCTTTACATAGCATTTCATGAGTATTTATTGTTATCATAGCGGGCTCCTTAAAGCCGCGAAGTACACCTACACAAGTAGTGGAATTAGATTCTTATGAATAATTATTTTTTATTATTTTTCGGTACGGTATTAGTCAACAATTTCGTATTGGTCAAATTTTTAGGTTTATGCCCGTTTATGGGCGTTTCCAATAAAATAGAAACAGCAGTCGGCATGTCTTTTGCGACCACTTTTGTTTTAACCTTAACGGCAGCTCTCTCTTATATTGTTAATACCTATTTACTGCTGCCACTTGATTTAATGTATCTGCAGACATTAAGTTTTATTTTAGTGATTGCCGTCATTGTCCAGTTTACGGAAATGGTGATACATAAAAGCAGCCCGACTTTGTACCGCTTATTGGGTATATTTTTACCCTTGATCACCACTAACTGCGCCATTTTAGGCTTAGCGCTGCTTAATATTAATGAGGAGCATGATTTTGTCGAGTCGATTGTTTACGGCTTCAGTGCCGGTGTCGGCTTCTCTTTAGTGCTGGTCATTTTTTCCTCAATGCGCGAACGCTTAGCCACCTCCGACGTCCCACTCCCCTTTCAAGGCGCATCTATTGCCATGATCACAGCAGGCTTAATGGCGCTTGCCTTTATGGGCTTTACCGGCCTTATCAAGTAATCAATCACAGCTGACGGAATACATATAATGATAACTAGCATTGCCATCGCTATTTTTACACTCGCGGTTTTAGCCGCTATTTTTGGTGCTTTATTGGGCTATGCCTCATTACGTTTTAAAGTAAAAGAAGATCCGGTTGTTGAAGAGTTAAATGCCATTTTACCGCAAACACAGTGTGGTCAATGCGGTTACCCGGGCTGTAAGCCTTATGCACAGGCGATTGCCAACGGAGATGATATTAATAAGTGTCCTCCTGGTGGTGATGCAGTGATGCGTAAACTGGCTGAACGCATGGGTGTTGAACCCAAAGAGGTCGAAGGGGAAGAAAAAGAAAAATTAGTCGCCTTTATTCATGAGGATCAATGTATCGGCTGCACTAAATGCATTCAAGCCTGTCCTGTCGATGCGATTGTCGGTGCCACCCGGCAGATGCATACAGTGATCAGTGATGAATGTACCGGCTGCGAGCTTTGTGTCGCACCTTGCCCAACTGAGTGCATTGTTATGATCCCACCCGCGGTCAACACAGAAAACTGGCAATGGGACTTAAACACAATTCCAATTAAAACGGATACTGAGCATTAGTATGACAAGCAAACCAAACAATCTGCTTAGCGAAGAGCAACTTGGCAAAATTTTATCTGGAAAGCAGTGGTCTTTTCACGGGGGGATTCACCCTCAGGAAAATAAACAGCAATCAAACCAGAGCCTGATCAGCGACGCCGGCATTCCCCCCTTTCTGGTCATTGCCGTTGAACATAAAGGCCTTATTCCCGAGTTGCTCGTCAAAGTCGGCGACTCGGTATTAAAAGGACAACCATTAACCAAGGTCTATGGGGCTATGGTGGTGCAACATGCCACTAGCTCAGGCGTTGTCAGGGCAATAGAAAAACGCACCGATCTCCATCCATCCGGCCTGCCGGTTTTGTCGGTTGTAATTGAAACCGACGGCCTGGATAAAAGCATTGACTATAAAAAAATTGCTGATTATAAAAAAGAAACAGATGCAGCCTTAATTGAAGCGATTCAAAATGCCGGTATTGTCGGCTTGGGTGGTGCTGGTTTTCCAAGTCATTTAAAACTGGCGCATAGTAAAAATATAAAATTACTTATCATCAATGCCGTTGAGTGCGAACCCTATATTACAGCAGATGATCGCTTAATGCAGGAGCATAGCGAGGAGATACTGACCGGAATCGATGTCCTGCAGCATATTCTCCAACCGCAATTAACCGTTATTGCGGTGGAAGACAATAAGCCGGATGCCATTGCCGCATTAAACCGGGCATTACAAAAAAGCAGCCAGGCGAATATTATTCTGCGCAGCATTCCGACACGTTATCCCTCAGGCAGCGAAAAACAGCTGATTGAGATCATTACCGGGCAACAAACCCCCTTTGAGAAACATCCTACTGAGTTGGGCATTGTGATGCACAATGTGGGCACAGTGTTTGCCATTAAAGAGGCCATTATTGATGGCCAACCGCTGCTGTCACGTATTGTCACTATGACCGGCAATGCGCTGCACAAGAAAGGCAATGCCCGTGTGCGTATCGGCACCCCAATTCAATACCTGCTGGATAAATACCAGCTGCTGCCGGCAGCAGAACAAAAACTGATAATTGGCGGACCGTTAATGGGCTTTACCCTCAGCCATAGCGATGTTCCCGTTAGCAAAACCTGTAATTGTATACTCGCTCCCAACCAGCAGGAGCTACCCAAACCGACACCGGAAAGGGCTTGTATTCGCTGCGGCGAGTGTGCGCAGGTTTGTCCGGTAGAGTTATTGCCGCAACAACTGTTATGGTATGCAAAAAGTAAAGATCATCAGAAACTTGGCGAATACAATCTCCCCTCCTGCATTGAATGCGGCGCCTGTGCTTTTGTCTGCCCGAGTGATATTCCTTTAGTTGAATACTATCGCATTGCTAAAGCGGAAATAAACAGTGCAGAAAAAGAAGCTGAAAAAGCGGAAACGGCACGCATTCGTTTTGAAAATCGCCAGGCCCGTCTGCAGCAGGCCAAATTAGATCGCCAGAAAAAACACAAAGAAGCTGCAGCAAAACGTCTGCAACAGTTAAAAGAACAAGAAGGTGGAGAGGATCTCATTGCTGCTGCGGTCGCCCGTGCCAAAGCCAAGAAAGAGGCAGCGCCCGAAAGTACTGACAACAAGCCGGGTGAGAGTAAAAATGCCGCGGTAGCCGCTGCTGTCGCCCGCGCCAAAGCAAAAAAAGCAGCGGCGAATAGCGAAACACCACAAACAGAGCCCGGTAAAAGCAAAAATGCGGCGGTAGCCGCTGCTATTGCCCGCGCCAAAGCAAAAAAAGCGGCGGCAGCGAATAGCGAGGAGAAGGCAGCAACAGAGCCGGGTAAAAGCAAAAATGCCGCGGTTGCGGCTGCTGTGGCCCGCGCCAAAGCGAAAAAAGCGGCGGCAGCGAGTAGCGAAGCGGCACAAACAGAGCCCGGTAAAAGCAAAAATGCCGCGGTTGCGGCTGCTGTGGCCCGCGCCAAAGCGAAAAAAGCGGCGGCAGCGAGTAGCGAAGCGCCACAAACAGAGCCGGATAAGAGTAAAAATGCCGCGGTTGCGGCTGCTGTGGCCCGCGCCAAAGCGAAAAAAGCGGCGGCAGCGAGTAGCGAAGTGGCACAAACAGAGCTGGATAATCAAGCGGTTATTGCGGCTCGTGAAGAGCGCAAAAAACAAGCTCGTCTGCACAAACAACAGAAAAAAGATCACAGTCAGATAAGCGGCGATGATAAACAAGCGCGAATTGCAGCTGCAGTTGCCAAAGCAAAAGCAAAAAAATCTGCGCATAAGGAATAAGACAATGGCATTTATAAATTCAAGCTCCCCCCACCAAAGCGTCCGTTTAAGCACCAGCCAGCTGATGCGTATGGTGATCCTGTGTTTACTGCCGGGGATTATTTTACAGAGTTACTTTTTTGGTTTTGGCCCCCTACTGCAAATTATCCTTGCCGCTCTGGTCGCCCTATTAAGCGAAGCCTTTATTTTAAAATTACGCCAACGTGCCGTTATCCATACTTTAAAAGACGGCAGTGCATTATTAACCGGGATCCTGATTGCCATTGCCATTCCACCACTTGCTCCCTGGTGGATTGTGGTGATCGGTACTGTTTTTGCGATAATATTTGTTAAACAGTTATATGGCGGGCTGGGACAGAATTTATTTAACCCGGCGATGGCCGCTTATGTGCTGCTACTGGTTTCATTTCCGGTGCAAATGACAAGCTGGACGCCGGTACAATCACTACAGCCTTTTTCTGTCACTCTGCTGGATCAGATAAATGCGTTTTTGACCGGCTTTACACTTGATGGCTACTCAGTCAAACAGTTAAGCATCAGCATTGATGGTTTAACCATGGCGACTCCCCTTGATAGCGCGCGTAATGCATTCAATGCCGGGCAGACGATGGAGCAGATATTAAACAGCAGTGCTTATCAAAACTCCTCCTGGCAGGCCATTCGCTGGGTGAATATTGGTTTTTTACTCGGCGGGGCATTCTTATTATACAAGCGCATTATTCACTGGCATATACCGATTAGCTTTATTGGCGCCATGATTATTTTTTCTGCGATTGCTTATGTTTATAATCCGGAGTTTAATATTTCACCGCTGTTTCACCTGTTTTCCGGCGCCACTATGCTTGGGGCTTTTTTTATACTCACCGATCCGGTTAGCGCGGCAACAACGGTTAAAGGACGCATTATTTATGGCGCATTAATCGCACTGATTGTGGTCATTATACGTAATATTGGTGGCTATCCGGATGCGGTCGCCTTTGCTGTATTGCTTGGCAATATGTGCGTTCCCTTAATTGATTATTATACCCAGCCGAAAGTTTACGGGAGAGGTGCTTAAATGATTCCAACTGTCAGCCGTAACGCGTTTTTATTAACAACCTTTGCCATCGTCTGTACGGCCTGTGTAGCCGTAGTCAATCTATTGACTAAACCTGTGATTGCATCGCAGGAGCAGAAAGCGCTGTTAAAAACACTTAATCAACTGATTCCTGAAGATTCATATAATAACGATATCTTTGCCAGTTGCTTTATGGTCCGTGACGACAAGCTGCTTGGAAAAGGCCAGTCGCACCCGGTTTTTATTGCTAAAAAGACCAGCAGCCGGTTGCATTAATGCTTGAAAGCAGCACTTTCCGCGGCTATGGCGGAGAAATAAAACTGGCTATAGGTATTCATAAAAATGGCCAGCTTGCCGGCGTACGCGTTATTCAACACAGTGAAACGCCCGGGTTAGGTGATAAATTCAAACTAACAAATCTGACTGGGTGCTCTCCTTTAATCAAAAGTCTTATCAGCCATTACAGCAGCAGCGCTGGGAAGTGAAAAAAATGGCGGGGATTTTGACGCTTTTACCGCGCAACCATTACTCCCCGTGCCGTTGTTTTAGCGGTTAAAGATGCCCTTATCTATTTTGCTGAGAATAAACACAGCCTGTTCAATCATCCGGCAAATTGCGGAGAAAAAAATGACTGAAACAACACAAGCCATAGAGATAGAAAACCAGAATACGCAAGCATCAGCAGCACTTTACAAGGAGCTGATGGTGCAGGGTTTATGGAAAAACAACCCGGGTATTGTGCAACTACTCGGTTTATGTCCGTTACTGGCAGTGACCGCGACCGTGACCAATGCACTGGGTTTGGGCATAGCCACGCTGGCGGTTTTAATCGCCTCCAATACGCTGGTATCCCTGATCCGCGCCTATGTACCGCAGACCATCCGCATTCCATTTTTGTTATGATCATCGCTTCATTAGTCACCTGCGTACAACTTTTAATGAATGCATTTACCTATGAGCTTTACCTTTCGCTAGGAATATTTATCCCCCTGATAGTCACCAACTGCATTATTATCGGCCGCGCTGAAGCCTTTGCTTCTAAAAACAGCGTCAAACATGCTGCATTTGACGGCCTGATGATGGGCTTAGGTTTTGCTGCCGTATTATTACTGCTTGGCGCCAGTCGCGAAATTTTATCGCAAGGCACCCTGTTTGCAGGAATCGAAACCCTGCTCGGTGATTGGGCACAACCTTTAACTATTCACCTCTATCACGCTGACAGCACATTCTTAGTTGCAGCCCTGCCACCGGGCGCATTTATTCTGATGGGCTTGCTAATTGCACTTAAAAAGAGCGTTGACCTGTGGATGGTAAGAAAATGAACAAGCAAAAACGACGCGAAATTCTAACCCGCCTGCGCGCGGCAAACCCGAATCCGCAAACAGAGCTCAACTACAGCAGCCCCTTTGAACTGTTAATTGCGGTCATTTTATCGGCACAGGCAACCGATGTCAGTGTTAATAAAGCAACCGCCAAACTCTATCCGGTTGCCAATACGCCGGAAGCCATTGCCGCGTTAGGTGTTGACGGTTTAAAAGGCTATATTAAAACCATAGGTCTGTTTAACAGTAAAGCTGCCAATGTCATTAAAACCTGTAATATGCTTATTAAACTGCATAATAGCCAGGTGCCGGAAATAGAAAGGCGCTCGAAGCCCTGCCGGGAGTGGGAAGAAAAACCGCCAATGTGGTATTAAATACAGCCTTTGGCTGGCCGACCATTGCCGTTGA
>CAXXRV010000011.1:0-63448 GCA_963674525.2 uncultured Psychromonas sp.
TTTACTGTTTATCCGCTACAATAGTTGAAAACAGAATCAGGAAGAGATGATGAAAAACAGAAAACTTGCCAATAAATTAGATCAATTTTTAGAGATCCATCAGTTTAAAGATTATTGCCCGAACGGTTTGCAGATTGAAGGTGTCGAAGACGTTAAAAAGATCATTACCGGTGTCACCGCCAGTCAGGCGTTAATTGATGTTGCCATAGAAGAAGGTGCCGATGCGCTTTTAGTGCATCATGGTTTTTTCTGGAAAGGGGAAAGCCAGGAGATTGTCGGTATGAAATATAAACGCATTAAAGCGTTGCTGGACAACGGCATCAACCTTTATGCCTATCACCTGCCATTGGACGTTCATCCGCAGCTGGGCAATAACGCGCAGCTTGCCAGATTACTGGGCATAACCGACAGACGCCCATTAGAGCCCTGGGATAAGCGCAGTGTCGGCCGGGTCGGTAAATTTGAGCAGCTTGTAACCCCTGAACAATTATCTGCTCGCATTGAATCTGTGCTATCACGTCAGCCCCTGCATATTGATGGCGGCAAAGAAACGATTAAAAGCATTGCCTGGTGCACAGGAGGCGGACAGGATTATATTACCATTGCCGCTGAGCAGGGCATAGATGCGTTTATCAGCGGCGAGATCTCCGAGCGCACCGTGCATATTGCTCGGGAAATGGGCATTCATTATTATGCCGCCGGACACCATGCCACTGAACGTTATGGCGTGCAGGCGCTGGGCGAGTGGATAGAAGGTGAATTGGAATTGGATGTTAAGTTTATCGATATCGATAACCCGGTTTAACGAACCTTGCGGAATTCTCCACCCATAACTTGTTTGGGTGGAGATGGATAGCAAACCAGCCGGAGCTTGCCGGAAGTTGTCAATTGCTTGCCGAGATATCAGAGCGTGCTTTGTATGCCGCTGACGGTCACAGTGAAGCCGATTTAATTAAGGCACTACGGCGATTTCCCAAGCCTGCACAATAAAGCGCCGGCAGTTTGCATATAATTACGGCGAAACGAATAAATATCAATGAAAAAGCCTTTCCACGTTTGAAACTCGGCAGGCTTTTCCTTATTATGCGTGTAGCAAATTTACAACTCTTATAGCAAACCTCCTAATTAGCAGCTTTAAGTTGTTTGCTACAGATCTGCAAATAAACAATATCAAATCATTTAGGGAATAAAAATGACAACATATAACATTGCATTGCTTGCTGGTGACGGCATCGGTCCGGAAGTAATGAAAGAGGCGGTTAAAGTCTTAAAACTTGTTGAACAGCGCAATGAAGACGTTAACTTTGAATTAAACGATGTATTATTCGGTGCCGCCGCTTATTTCGCAACAGGTAAAGCATTTCCTGAAGAAACCAAAGCTGCTTGTGATAAAGCCGATGCGATTCTTAAAGGTACTATCGGTCTTAACCACGAAGATTCTAAAAAAATTCCGGTCGATGAGCAGCCTGAGCGTGGTGCATTATTACCACTGCGTCGCCGTTACAATACCTATGCTAATTTCCGTCCGGTTTACCTGCCAAAAGGTCTGGCGCATTTTTCACCATTAAAAGAGTCTGTTATCGGCGAAGGCATCGATATTATGATCATCCGTGAGTTAGTGGGTGGCTTATACTTCGGTCAAAAAGACACCGGTGTTGATGAAAACGGTAAACGTTTTGTACGTGAAGTACTGGAATATGATGAAGACCAAATCCGTCAAATCATCAAAGTGGCCTTTGACGTGTCGATGAAGCGTAAAAAAGTACTACATAATATCCACAAATCAAACGTACTGAAATCAAGCGTGCTGTGGAATGAAATTGTTGAAGAAGAAAGCAAAAACTACCCGGAAGTTGAAGTTAAAAATATCCTGGTTGATGCCGCTGCCACTTACCTGTGCTTAAACCCGGGTATGTTTGATGTGATGGTGATGGAAAACATGTTCGGTGATATTCTAAGTGATCAGGGCGGCGGTATTCTTGGCTCACTAGGTCTAATGCCTTCAGCTTGTAAAGGTCCTGAAAAATCATACTATGAACCTTCACACGGCAGTGCTCCTGATATCGCTGGTAAAGGTATTGCTAACCCGTACTCCATGATCGGCTCGGTGGCATTAATGCTGGAAATGAGCTTTGGTATGGAAAAAGAAGCGAAGAACCTGTGGGCCGCTATGCAGAGTGTCTTTGCCAAAGGCTACTCAACATCAGACCTTTCTAAAGAAGGTGAAGCGGATCTGGTCAGCACCTCTGAATTTGGCGATATGGTTTGTGCTGAACTGGCAAAAATGCCCGTTGCATAATTGCATACCCTAACAATTTAAACTTTAAAGCCACGTTTCAGCGTGGCTTTTTCGTTTTTAACCAATAGAGAAAAAGAATGGCCCTTAAACCGACGATTTTCAAAATCACTATCAACCTTGCTGATCTCAATAACGACCTTTATGACATGCTTAACTTAACCCTTGCCCAGCATCCCTCTGAAACCCGGGAGCGCATGATGGCAAGGGTGATGGCCTATTGCTTAAACGCGCAGGAATTTTTAAGTTTTAGCACTGGCCTGTCGGTGGCTGACGACCCTGATATTTGGGCGAAAAATTTAGCGGATGAGTTTTTACTCTGGATTGATGTTGGTGAACCGGTCTTTGCGCGTATTAAAAAAGCGCGCCGTCAGGCACAAGCGGTCAAGGTGTATAGTTTCAACAGCAAATCCAATGTCTGGTGGCAGCAGGCGCAAAATGATTTTGCTGCACTTGATGTTGAGATTTATCAGTTTGAGTTTACGCAAATTCAAGCGTTAGCCAAACTGCTCAAACGCACCCTGGAGCTGTCGGTCACTATCAGTGGCGATTCTCTGTATGTGGCCGCGGAAACGGGTGAATGCGAAGTGACTTGCCGTACACTGCAGGCATCGCATTGATAAAAATGATGAGAGCGCTTTGCCTCATCAGCCACAAAGGGTATAATTTGTCTCCTTATTTAATTAGTACAGTGATCAAACCATGAAATTTATTGTTAAACTTTTCCCTGAAATCATGATGAAAAGTCGCCCCGTTCGTAAACGTTTCAGCAAAATGTTACAAGGTAATATCCGTAATGTTTTATCGCGCTATGATGAGCAGGTCAAAGTGATTTTAGAATGGGATAAGATCATTGTCCGCAGTGCCAATGAGACACCTGAAAATAGAGCGACATTGATCGAGATGTTGCAGAGCACGCCCGGTATCGCGCATTTTTTAGAGGTCAAAGAAACGCAGTTTAGCGATCTGCACGATATCTACGAGCAGACTCGTGCCAACATCGGCACACAGCTCGACGGCAAGACCTTCTGTGTACGCGTTAAGCGTATCGGTAAACATGAGTTTTCGTCTATTGAGGCTGAACGTTATATCGGTGGCGGTTTAAACCAGCATACTGACGCTGCCGGGGTAAAGCTAAAAGGTGCAGATATTACCGTGCATCTTGAGATCAATAATGACAAGTTATTCTTTATCGATAAGCGTCATCAAGGCTTAGGCGGTTTCCCGCTGGGCACCCAGGAGTCGGTTTTATCGCTGCTCTCCGGTGGTTTTGATTCAGGAGTATCAAGTTACCAGCTTTTAAAGCGTGGTTCCCGCGTTCATTACTGTTTCTTTAACCTCGGCGGCGCCGCCCATGAAATAGGCGTAAAACAGGTCGCTTATCAACTGTGGAACCGTTTCGGCTCTTCACACCGCGTTAAATTTATCTCTATTCCCTTTGAGCCGGTTGTGGCTGAAATTTTAGAGAAAGTCGATAACGGCCAGATGGGGGTTATTTTAAAACGTATGATGATGCGTGCCGCTTCCCTGGCTGCCGAACGTCTCGATATTGAAGCATTAGTGACGGGTGAAGCCTTAGGGCAGGTATCGAGTCAGACCCTGCGTAATTTATCGGTCATTGATCAGGTCACCGATATGCTGATTCTGCGTCCGCTTATTGCCACCGATAAACAGGATATTATCAATTGTGCGCGTGAGATAGGCACGGCTGAGATTTCGGAAACCATTCCTGAATACTGCGGGGTTATTTCCCAGCGTCCAACCGTTAAAGCAGTGATGAAAAAGATTGAAAAAGAGGAAGCAAAGTTTGATCTGTCGCTGATTGAGCAGGTTGTGCTTAATGCTGATGTACTGGATATTCGTGATATTGACAAAGAAGCACATCAAGAGGTCGCTGAAGTGGAGTCGGTTTCCGACTTTGCTGAAAATGAGGTGGTTTTGGATATTCGCTCCAGTGAAGAAGAGGAAGAGTCGCCGCTGGAAATTGAAGGTGTCACCATTGAACATCTGCCATTCTTTAAATTAGCCAGCCAGTTTGAAAAACTGCCGCAGGATAAAACTTATCTTTTATACTGCGCGCGTGGGGTCATGAGTCAACTGCAGGCGCTGTATTTAAAAGAAGCGGGCTTTCAGAACGTTAAGGTTTATCGACCGTAACATTAACTCAGTTAACCCGCAAAAATGGCACTTAATGTGCCATTTTTTTGTTTGCCCAGCAAAGCTGGCAAACCCGCTCACTTGCAAGAAAGTGAGATCACCCCGACTGAGGGGAAGATAATCCGAATGGCAAGGGCGTTGTTGGCCAACGACAGGGTCTGAAGGAAGCCATAGGAAGTTAGAGATACACAACTAACCGTAACCTGTTTCGGCAGCATGGGTGGGTAAGCGTCCAAAATAGCGCGAAGCCCGATACTCAGTCAGACCTATGCTGTGCTTGAGGGTGGCATTTCTAACAGGGAGTCAGTGTAATAACTGGGGAAGCCTGACACTGCATCCAATCCGAAGGACTGGACATATTATCTCAAGAGGTGACTCAAGGTTAGCATGAGTGTGAGGTGGCAGATGAACCCGTAGTAGTGAATAAGGCTAGGCCGATGAAAGCCAGTAATGGTGTGGAGGATAAAACCAAGCCGACTATCTGCATGATGTCAGATAGAGTCAATTTAAGTCAAAAGCTTTAATTGATTGCGAAGGGGGGAAGTATTCTTTAAGTATATGAAAAGTGCCGAATTTAAACTATCGGCTTACAAGTGCTTTGACGAAAGCAGGCCTAACATGACGGCTAAACAGAAATGTGGACGCTGAGAAGAAAGGGCTGAGCAACGGAGTAATTGCATACCGCTTAGGCAGATTGCCGATGGGCTAGCACACCTAATGTGGCAATGAAGAATCGAACGATAGGATAAAGGACAGCGACCGGACATATCGCAAGCAAGGGCAATTAAGTGAGAGTTTATTACAGCTTGTATCATCAGATGCTGGACATCAACAACTTGTACAAGGGGTTCAAAAAGGTCAAAAGCGCCAAAGGAGCAGCCGGAATAGATAGGCAGTCCATAGGTGATTTTGCCGAGGATCTGGAAATAAACTTAAAACAACTGCAATTCGAACTGCAAACTAAACAGTATCGCGCGCAGGCCGTCAAGCGGGTGGAGATCCCCAAAGATGATGGTGGTGTGAGATTATTGGGTATCCCCGCAGTTCGAGACCGAATAGTACAACAAACCCTATTAAACATACTCCAACCGATTTTCGAACCGGGATTCCATCCATCAAGCTATGGATATCGACCGGAGCGAAGTTGCCACGACGCTATCAGCAAAGCGACCGTATTTATGCGTAAATATGAACGTCAATGGGTAGTGGATATGGATCTGTCGAAGTGTTTTGACCTGCTTGATCACCAGTTGATCATAAAAAGCATTCAAAGACGGGTAACAGACGGTAGCATTTTAAAACTGATCACTCAGTTTTTAAAAAGTGGCGTCATGATTGGCAAGAACTGGGAAGCGAGCCGGGTAGGCAGTCCGCAAGGGGGCGTTATCAGTCCGCTTATTGCAAATATCTACCTCGATGCGTTTGATCAAGAGATGAAAAAGCGTCAGCACCGAATAGTGCGTTACGCTGACGACATCCTGATCCTGTGTAATACAGAAAGAGCCGCCGAGAACGCCTTAACGCAAGCGACGCAGATACTGGAAAAAGACCTGAAACTGACGGTCAACAAGAAGAAAACCCACATAGCGCATAGCGATAATGGGGTTAAATTCTTAGGCGTGGAGATAGGTAGCCGCTACACGCGGATACAACCATCCAAGCTTCAAGGCTTTAAAGTAAAGGTTAAAGCGTTAACAAAACGCAATGGTGGTCAAAACCTAGCCGAAGTGATCAAACGGCTTAATCCGGTCATACGGGGTTTTGTAAACTACTTCAGTATCGCCAATTGCAAACGTGAGTTAAAACGATTAGCCGGCTGGATCAGGCGAAGGTTAAGGGCAATACAGCTTAAACTGTGGAAGAAGCCGAGCAGGTTGCATCGACGGTTAAAGCAGCTGAAATACACGCCACCCTTTAAGTTCATAAAGATGAACTCGTGGCGAAATTCCAGAAGCCCCTTATCGAGCTATGCCATGCCGAACAGTTGGTTGGAAGAACTTGGTTTGTATAATATAGAAAATGTGAGTACCGGTTGGCTTGCTCCATCAGCGTTTGTGAAGACGCGATGATGGAATCTGAGAATACATGAGCCGTATACGAGGTCCGTACGTACGGTTCTGTGAGAGGGATGAGGCATAAAGCCTCACCATACTCGATGTTTATCTTGTTGAGTTTTCACAGTTTTAGCGCGTGCTATTTCTCTTTTTAGCTAATCTTAGTATGCTTATGCTATCCCTCTGGCAACTATAAAGGAAAACAAGATGTCGCAGTCAAAAGAAGAATACAAACTAGTTACAGGCAAAGAGAGCGAAAATTTTAACGAGCGTGTCAGCGAGTTATTAGCGCAGGGCTATGAGCTCTACGGCTCTCCTGCATTATCTTTTAATGGTCAGGAAATGGTCGCCGCACAGGCACTGGTGAAAACAACAAAACAGTTAGTGTGAACTAGCGCAAAATTAGCATTGGAATTTCGCCGAGGTTATTATAACCTCGACGAAATTCGCCCAGCCTCCTATAACCATTCTTTAATTATATTCTGCAATCGTCCCAGATATTCATGCCAGGCCAGCTTGCTCTTGTAAAGATAATACGCCGAGGGAATATAGTAGTAAGCGGGCGTCTCTCCGAAGCGATCTTTGGCCAGGTAATTGGCCGGGGCGGGAGTCGGGGTGCTGGCGTATTTTGAAAATAGCTGCAGGGCACGATCCATATGGGTGGCAGAGGTCACCAATACTGATTTTTTGCCATGGACCATGGCTGACATAAGGCGTGCTTCATCATCGCTATCGCGCGTTTCATCTAAACGGATAATCTTCGCTGCGGGAATATTCATCGCTAATGCCAGCTCTTCCAGCAGTTGCGCATGGGATTTAAGATCGCCAAAGCCTGAGCCGGAGACCACCAGTGTGGCATCGGGATTGGCATGATATAAACGTAATGCTTCCACAAAGCGGCTTAATGCGGTTGCCGATAATTGCCCGGTGACGGGTAAACTCGGATCGGCAATTCCTCCTGAACCGAGCAGAAGAATATAGTCAAAATCTTGTGCGGCCTGGCTTTGCAGGAGTGGCGGATGCTTGCGTTCCAGCGGGCGGACAATTTGCTCTGAAGAGGGCATCAGACTTAATGAAAACAGGGCAATAAAACAGCTGATTAAAAAAGCCTTGGCGGTTTTTTGTTTTTGCGTGAAACAGAGTAAAATAAGGCCGATAAGAAAAACCATAAGTAGTAAAGGCAGGGGCATTAATAATCCACCCAGCCATTTTTTTAGTATAAATAACATATTGATAAGTCTCGCTAGATTTGTAAAACAGCATTCTAGCATTGAAATGGAAACGATTAATTTGACAGACCATAATTTTGATGCCATTGCGCAGAAGTTTGTAAAAAATATTTACGGCACTACTAAGGGTAAGATCCGCAGTGAAATCGTTTGGGATGAGCTGCTGCATTGTTTAGCGCTGCTGCCCAAGCGTCCTCTGCGTATTTTAGATGCCGGTGGCGGTTTCGGCTATTTTACTCAGAAGTTGGCCGCACTGGGACATCAGGTGGTGCTTTGTGATATTTCCGGTGAACTCTTGCAAGAGGCGGAAAAACAGCTTTGCGGAAAGGAGTATGCCGATAATGTGCAGCTTCTGCACTGCTCCATTCAAAACCTGCCGGAATTTATCGGCGGTCAATTTGATCTGATCTTAAATCATGCCGTTTTAGAGTGGTTAGCCGATCCCAAACAGACCTTAAAAGGGCTGTTAAACTTTTTATCACCCGACGGGCTGTTATCACTGATGTTTTATAACAAAGAAGCACAACGCTTCTTTAATCTGCTTTCAGGTAATTTTGAATTTGTAGCGAAAGGCATGGTACGTAAAAAAGTGGTACGTTTAACGCCGACCTCGCCGCTGCAGGAAAAAGATCTGCGCAGCTGGCTGGCAGAGTTTAATATGCAGATTATTCAAAAAACCGGCGTGCGCGTATTGCACGATTATTTAAAAGAGCAGGCGCATAGCGAAGAAAAATTTGATCTGTTGCTGGCGATGGAAAAGCAATATTGTCATCAGGAGCCCTATGCCTCTTTAGGGAGATATACGCATTTAACGGTAAAAGCAGTAAACCCATAGAGTGACTGGAGAGCAAAAAAAAGCCTAGGAATAAAGGGGAAACCTAGGCTAGGGAAAGAGAGATAATCCAAATAAGGAATATATATGAACACTTTCAGTTTAGTTAATAATGAGTTAGAAACAAACTATTTAGCTGTTATTTTATAAATAAATTATTATCGCGGATCAACTCCCGCGGCAGATTGTTTTTAATACGGTTGTTAAGTGCTTTCCCTAAACCTAGCACATTACCGCGATAGCTTAATAAAACTTCACCTTTAAAACCCTTTGTCTGTACATCACGAATATCCCGCCCTTGATAAAAAGCCTGTGCCTGTGCGGCATCCAGCGCGAGTGTTTGTTTTGCCTGATCACCATAGCAGCGGACAAACTCATGCATGGTTTTAAAACCTGTGTTGCGTCCTTTGCCAAACTGCTCTGCGATTTTAATGCCCAGTCTTGAAAAACGCAGCTCAGTAATAAGTGGTAGGATCTGTTCTGGAAACAGCCAGAATTCCTGATCGCGCTGGTAAAGTATGCCGTCAATATCGGTGATGGCAAACTGTGTTGCAAAATAGCGGTAAAGCTCCTGCGTTGTTTTTTTATCCGCTTGGCTGAATGGAAACTTGCCGAGACGTTTTTTTGCCGGGTCAGCGATGCTGCTGCGCGTTTTTTTAATGGCGGCGACGAAGAAGCCTTCACTGTCGTAAACCTGTGGCCAGATATGCAGAAATCCTTCTGTGGTGACCGTTTTATGGGCCTCCGGAAAAAGCGTATCGAGATTCAAAAACTCAATATGCTCGGGAAATTTATTCTTAAGAAAGTGGCAGATGTCCTGGTTTTCTTCATGGCTTAGGGTGCAGGTGGAGTAGATTAAAATGCCGTCCTTTTTTAAGGCATGAAATGCGCTCTCTATTAATTCCTGCTGCATGGCGGCAATGGATTCGATGGCCGACTGGCTCCAGTTCTTCATCGCGTATCTGTCTTTACGTACTGTGCCTTCACCGGAGCAGGGGGCATCAAGCAAAATAGCATCAAAAGTATCCGGCAGCCACTTGCCGAAGACGGCGGCATCAAAGTGGGTTAAGGCGACATTTTTTATACCGCAGCGTTGAATATTCGCATGTAGCATTTTTATACGGCTGGAGGAAAATTCATTGGCGATAATTAAACCCTGGTTATCCATTTGTGCGGCCATCTGCGTGGTTTTAGAGCCGGGGGCGGCTGCCGCATCGAGCAGCGTGGCGGTGGCTGATTTTTCAAAAAAATGAAATAGCGCCGCGACCGGCATCATAGAGCTTGCTTCCTGAATATAGCAAAGCCCGGCTAAATGCTCTGCGCTGTTGCCCAGGGGCGTGAGTTCATTCTCATCATCGACGGCAATCCAGAAACCTTCGGCACACCAGGGAATCGGAGTTAAATGCCAACCCTGCTCAAGCGCGCGCAGCTTAAAATCCGCAACAGATATTTTTAGTGTGTTAACACGGATTGCGCGGCGCAGCGGGCGTTGGCAGTATGTGATCAGATCCTGGATATTAAGATGCTCGGGTAAAATGCTGCTCATCTTATCGATAAATGGCTGCGGCAGAAGGGTATTACTATCCATTATTAATCCTTAAAAAAACACACACTAAAAAGTGTGTGTTATATACCATGTTTTAACTAGCAAAAGCTATGCCTTTGGAATGGCCAACTTCCATTCAAGCCAGCTTTCCTGCATCTCTTTTTGCAGTGTAAAGCGCTGATAGGCTTTGCTGGCAGGTTGTAAAGCTTCCTTATCCGTGGTGCTCATGCTGATACCGCCTTTTACTAATGAGGTCAATGAGGTTGCTTTGAGCGCGGCGCCGGTGATACCTATATCTAAATTAAATCCGGAAGCCGGCCAGAAGGTGGAGTTGACTCTGACCAGGTGGGCATACTGCGGATAAATATTCAGGGTGATCTCGACCTCAGAGGCATCGCTGCTAAGCTGTTTATTCAGCACTTCGCCAATTTGAATCTGGCGGTGATAAACGGGGCTGCCGATATTCGTTGAGCCGGCATTATCGGCAAGGAGAATCACCGCCAGTCCGAGTTTATCTAAGGGCACCTTCGGCGGATTGGCTTCACCGCTAAATTGTGTGCTGTAGGCGCCATTACCCGGCAGCACATTCAGATAGGCCCCGCTTATTAGGGTTGATAAGTGCTTGGCACCGGATAGGGAGAGTTCGCTGCGAATAATCCAAAAGCGCGTGTTTTTACGCGCGATTTGTTTGCCAAATGGCGCCTGCACGCTGGCAATGGCCTGAACTTTATGGTCTTGATTAAGGCTTAAGTCGGTGATTTCACCAATGACCAGGCCTTTTAATTTTAACTGGCTGCCGATCTGCAGGTCGTAAGCCTGATCAAAGACAATTGTAATGCTTTGTGATGGCTGTGTTGCCTGCTGATAACTATCAAAAAGTTTGTACAAACCATTTCTATATTTATTGCTGATATTGCCGCTGCCGGCATCAACGGCAATACCGCCGCTGGCGATGGACAGTAAAGAGTCCGCCTGAATTTTTATACCGGATAAACCGGCGTCGATATTAAAGCCGCTGATATTCCAAAAAACACTATTGTCTTTAATCAGATGTCTGTACTGGCCTTTGATTTTCAGATTGGTGCGTATTAATGAAGAATTATCAATAGCAAATGAAGAGACCTCACCGATTGGAAATTTATGGTAGTAAACAGGCGCGCCTTCAACAACAGAGGGCATCTCTTTACTTAATAAGGAGATGGTTAAAGGTTTGCTGAAGGCATTTTTTCCCAGTTTTGCCATCTCTTTTGAAGGGTAAAGGCGAAATAGCTGTTTCTCATTAACGCCGGCATGCTGCGCTGATTTGCTGACCGGCTGCGCATTGTATAGCGCAATCCCGCCGGCAATGATATTTGCAAGTGGTGCTGTCTGCACCTTTACGCCCTTTAATGATGCTTTAATATTGATGCCGTTAAGCGTATAAAACTGGCTGTCGGGAGTAACCAGGTAGCGATACTGAGCATTAATATTAATCAGGGTCTCAATAAAGCGGCCATTATCTGTAAAATTTAAGCGTTGGATCTCACCAATTTTAATGCCTTGATAGAAGACAGGGTCACCCGGATTAAGGCCGCCGGCATTTTCACTTAACAGCAGCAGTGGCAACCCTGGCGCAACCGGCTGCTGCGCTGCTAATACTTGAAAAGAGGTGGTTTTGTATTGCTCTGTCGGGGCATTTTCAGCGGGTAAAAAGGCAATGTAGTCACCGCTGATCAGGTTGCCTATATTTTTAATTTTAGAAAATGAAAGGGTGGTTTTTTCCAGCCAGAACTGTGCACCCGCGGAGATCATATCACTAAATTGCGGGTTGATAACGGCTTTGGCAATAAACTGTTTTTTCTTCGTTGAATAGCGAATATCGGTAATGCGGCCGATACCATGGCCTTTAAATAAAATACCCGCTCCTCGAGGAAGGTTGTCAATATTATTCAAGCTCAGTTCGATTGCCAGGCCCATCTCTGTCGCGCTAATATCATCATAGAGTTTAAAGGGCGCAGCAGTGCTGATGGCCGGACTGTTTTCCGGCGAGCTGAAGGTGATACCACCGGCAATTAATGAGCTAATACTGTCGAGCTTAAAGTCAACGCCGGCGCGGGAAATATTTGCCTGCAGGCCGCTGATATTCCAGAACTTGCTGTCTTGCTTAATAAGATGGCTGAATTTTTGTTCGATAAAGACTTTAATATTAATATGTTTGCCACTTTTATCCAGGCGTACCTGCGCGACCTCACCGACTTTTATTTTTCTAAAAAACACCGCTGTACCGATAGCAATTGAGCCTGCGCTGTCACTTTGCAGGTTGACCAGTAATGCGTTGTCCGGAATATCGATAGGCTGCTCGGCAAGCGCTTGAAAACGGCTCGATGCTTTACCGTCACCCGGCTGCAGATTGATATAGCTGCCGGAAAAGAGGGTATCCAAACCGGAAATGGCAGTCAGGGAGGCTTTGGGTGAAACAAGCCAGAACTGGGTTTTATCGCGGAGCATAAAGGTTGCATGGGATTCGATTTCAGCAATCACATTCACCCCGCTGTTCTTATCGAGTTCGACCCTTTTTACCGTACCGACAATCACGCCTTTATAGCGCACTTTTGTTTTATCGACGATAATACCGCCGGCACTATCAAAATGGATGGTAATTTCAGTATTGGCGTGGGCGATATGCTGAAATAGGATCCAGCCGCCGAGCAGGGCGGCAATAAAAGGTAAAAACCAGATTGAAGAGAAAGCATGTTTTTTGGCGATTTTAGCTTGTGTGCTTGAAGCCTGATTAGTCATCTTTGTGAGCATCCCAAATTAAACGTGTATCAAAGTTGTTGGCGGCAAATAGCGTGGCCAGTACAACAATGGCAAATGAAGAGGCCGCTATTCCCGGGTAAACGGACAACAACTGGCCTTTATCAAAAACGGCGACCATAATGGAAATGACAAAGAGATCCAGTATTGACCATTTACCAATCCAATCAATCATATAAAAAGCCGCCAGGCGTTTTTTAGGAGATAGGCGCCAGCCTTGCTGCACAGATAAAGCAATGATCCCCAGCCCGAGTATTTTTATAACAGGTACAATAATTGAAGCGACAAAAACAATCAATGCAATCAACGGCAGACCATTATCTATCAAGGTAATAACGCCGCTATAAATAGTATCCGGCAGCACTTCATTACTTCTCAGCAAATAAGTAATAGGATATATATTGGCCGGAACAATAAAGATAATCGCGGTTAGCAAGAATGCCCAGGTTTTTTGCAGGCTGTTTCTTTTGCGCTGTGCTATCTGATTGCCGCAGACCGGGCAGAAATCCGGATGTTCAATTTGCCGGCTGTAGTTGCCGCAGGTTTTACACAGCTGCAGCCCTTGTTCAATGCCGGTTTTGCCGGCAAGCGCTTGTTTATCCATGAATATAAATCTTCCAATAAGTATGGTTGCTGTAATTGCTGATAATGGTCATATTAATTATCAGCAGCGCAGTAAAAAAATATAAACCGCTAGCAAAATAAAGGTCGGCATCATTCATCAGCTTAAACATGGACACCATCAGGCTGACCATATAAACCTCGAGCATGGCCCAGTGTTTAAGGATATAGGTGATTTTTAAAATTTTAGGTAAATAAGCCGGGCGATAATTAAAAGTCAAACAGGCGCTGCTCAGAGTGATGCAGCCTATCAGCAGCGTCGGCGCAATTACGGCACAAAACAGCACCACGAAAGCAACTACCGGTGCATTGTCAATCATCATCACTGCCCCCTGCAGCAAATTGGTCCCTTCGGTGATGCCGAGCAGATGGATAGAAATAAGCGGAAAGTAAAAAGCAGGCACGATCAGAATAAGCGCCGTTAAGCACAATGGCAGCATTTTTGCCGGGGCAAGGCTGCTGTTTTTGTATATAACCCGTTCACAGCGCGGGCATTTGGCAACCTCGCCGGTGGCTATTTCAGGGACCCGGGAAACCATATCACAATGGCGGCAGATGATTGTTTTCATTGATTTAATGCGTATATAAAATTAATTAAGGTGCACGATAGCAAAATTTAAGTAAATTTGCATTGTTGCGAAGAATCTTATACTGTATAAAAAAACATGGATATTATTGTAAAGAGGCTATTGTGGCAGTAATAATAAAATATATTGTAGAAAGAAAGGGTGTTGAAAAGATGACCTTTACCAGCAAAAAAGAAGCGGACGCATATGACAAGATGTTGGATTGTGCCGATCAGTTGGCAGCCTTTCTCGGTGCCAGCACAGTGACACTGGATGATACACAGTTAGAAGAGCTCGGTTTATATCTGGCAAGCAATAAAGAGATAGTGCAGAGTTTGTTTAAGGGCAATGAATTTATTCCTGCGGATAATAACGAAGAGCAGGCTGCCGAAGAATAATTATAACAACCTTCAATCATCTTCTCTGCTTCTTGGTTAGCGATAATCAGGCAGGCAGGGAAGCGCATTCTCTATTCTATTTTTCCTGATTAGCAATTAATCCACTGTAAAATTGTTGCTTTTCATGTGTTTATTATTGCTTTAAAATGCGCGCTCCATTAATAAATACAATACATATGCTTTTTGGTTGGAAGCATCACTGTGAGGAAATGAACATGCCAATTATTACTCTTCCCGACGGTAATCAACGTCAATTCGAAAATACTACTTCTATTATGGAAATCGCTGCTGATATCGGCCCCGGTCTTGCTAAAGCCTGTATTGCTGGACGCGTAGACGGTCAATTAGTTGATGCCTGTGATCCGATTGAAAATGACGCGAATGTGTCGATTATTACCGCAAAGGATGACGAAGGTCTGGAGATACTGCGCCATTCATGTGCGCACCTTTTGGGACACGCGATTAAACAGCTTTATCCACATGCCAAAATGGCTATCGGCCCGACCATTGAAAACGGCTTTTATTACGATATCGATGTCGATGTTGCCATCAATGATGAAGAGCTGGCAAAAATTGAAAAGCGCATGAACCAGTTAGTGAAAACTAATTATAAGGTTATTAAGAAAAAAGTATCGGTCGAAGAAGCAAAAGCTGTTTTTAAAGAGCGCGGCGAAGATTATAAACTGGAGATCCTGGAAGGGATTCATCCTGATGACCGTCCTGGTCTGTATTATCATGAAGAATACGTGGACATGTGTCGTGGTCCGCACGTACCCATGATGAAATTCAGCCAATACTTTAAGCTGATGAAAGTAGCCGGTGCCTACTGGCGTGGTGATTCTAATAATAAGATGCTGCAGCGTATTTACGGCACAGCATGGGCGGATAAAAAACAACTGAAGGCTTACCTGAAGCGCCTTGAAGAAGCCGCGAAACGTGATCACCGTAAAATCGGTAAGCAGCTGGATCTCTACCATATGCAGGAAGAAGCACCGGGTATGGTTTTCTGGCATAATAACGGCTGGATTATCTATCGTGAATTAGAAAACTATATGCGTGGTTTGCTTCATAAATATGATTACGCTGAGGTTAAAGCGCCGCAAATATTAGATCGGGCACTTTGGGAACAGTCAGGTCACTGGGGTAAATATAAAGACAATATGTTCTGTACGCATTCAGAAAGCCGCGACTATGCCATCAAGCCGATGAACTGTCCGGGTCATATTCAGATCTTTAACCAGGGACTGAAATCCTACCGTGATCTACCGTTGCGTATGGCGGAATTCGGCTCTTGCCACCGTAATGAACCATCAGGTTCATTGCATGGCTTAATGCGCGTGCGCAGCTTTACTCAGGATGATGCGCATATCTTCTGTACAGAAGAGCAGATCCTCGATGAGGTTTCTACCTGTATTCGCATCCTTTTTGAATGTTACCAAACATTTGGCTTTAAAGATATCGCCGTTAAGCTGTCAACGCGTCCGGATCAGCGTGTCGGTGATGACAGTACCTGGGATAAATCAGAAAAAGCACTGGCAGATGCATTGGCAGCCAATGATATTGAATATGAGATCTTACCGGGTGAAGGGGCGTTTTACGGACCGAAAATTGAATTTACTTTATATGATTGTTTGGGTCGTGCGTGGCAGTGTGGTACCATCCAACTTGATTATTCAATGCCGGGACGTTTAGATGCCTCATTTGTCGGTGAAGACAATGAACGCCATACGCCGGTTATGATCCACCGGGCAATTTTGGGCTCACTTGAGCGTTTTATCGGTATTCTGACCGAAGAGTATGCGGGTATTTTTCCGACCTGGTTATCACCGCAACAGGTTGTGGTCATGAACATTACCGATAAGCAGTCAGACTTTGTCGATGAAATCGTAAATAAATTGAAAAAATCAGGGGTTAGAGCCATTTCGGACTTGAGAAATGAGAAGATAGGCTTTAAAATCCGCGAACATACTTTGAAACGTGTTCCTTACCTGCTGGTTGTTGGTGATAAAGAAGTTGAAGCCAATGAAGTAGCTGTTAGAACGCGTAAAGGTGATGATTTGGGTAAATTTAAAGTTGAAGACTTTATTGCTCATGTAAAAGAAGAAATCATCACTCGTCGTTAAATTTTTTGGAGGAATTTGTTATAAAAGGTGCAAGAAAATCCCCTCAACAGGGCAATAAACATCGTTTGAATGAAGAGATCACTGGTAATGAAGTTCGTTTATCAGACTCGGAAGGCAAACCACTTGGTGTTGTTTCATTGGAAGAAGCTAAAAATATGGCTTTTGAAGCTAATCTCGATTTAGTTGAGATCAGCCCGAATGCTGAGCCGCCAGTTTGTCGCATCATGAATTATGGCAAATTCCTATATGAAAAAAGCAAATCCGTTAAAGAACAACGGAAAAAGCAGAAACAGATCCAGCTGAAGGAAATTAAATTCCGTCCTGGAACTGACGAAGGCGATTATCAGGTAAAACTACGCAACCTGACTCGTTTTCTTGAAGAGGGCAACAAGGCTAAAGTAACGCTGCGTTATCGTGGTCGTGAAATGGCTCACCAGTCATTAGGATTAGATCTGTTAAACCGTATTAAAGCGGATTTGGCGGAAATATCTGTTGTCGAGTCTTTCCCGAAAATGGAAGGCCGTCAGATGGTGATGGTGTTAGGCCCTAAACGTGCTAGCTAAGGCATAAAGAAGTATTGTGCTGTTATTGATTCAATAACAGCTTATCTACTCGCCTTACTGGTTTAACTTAAATTAGAACAATGCGGAGTTCGCAATGCCTAAAATGAAATCTAACAAAGGTGCTGCAAAGCGCTTTAAAAAGACTGCTTCTGGTGGTTTTAAGCGTAAGCAATCACACTTACGTCATATCCTTACTAAAAAATCTACTAAGCGTAAGCGTCATCTACGTGCACAAAGCATGGTAGCAAAAGTAGACGTACCTAGTATCAACAGAATGTTACCATTCGCTTAAGTAAGGATTAGATAAAATGCCAAGAGTAAAACGTGGTGTACAAGCGCGTGCACGTCATAAGAAAGTCTTAAAACAAGCAAAAGGTTATTACGGTGCTCGTTCACGTGTTTATCGCGTAGCGGTTCAAGCAGTAACTAAAGCTGGTCAATACGCTTACCGTGACCGTCGTCAACGTAAACGTCAATTCCGTCAACTGTGGATTGCACGTATCAACGCTGCATCTCGTCAAAGCGGTCTATCTTACAGCCGTTTCATCAATGGTCTTAAAAAGTCTTCTGTTGAAATCGATCGTAAGATCCTTGCTGATATCGCAGTATTTGATAAAGCAACATTTGCTCACTTAGTTGAAGTAGCTAAAAAAGCACTTGCTTAATCACTCTGTTTGATGAGTAATTAGATTTTTAAAAGGAGACATGATGTCTCCTTTTTTTTTCTGTAAATTAACCTTTTTCAGTATCCGCTGCCTTCTCAACTAGCCTCTTTAAGTAAAATTGGTATACTGGTGAATACTAAAAAATCAAAAATGTTATTATGGACAATTATATGAACGAGCTTTTCTCAAATCGCATAGCAGGTGTTCCGCCGTCATTTATTCGTGAAATATTAAAGGTTGCGGTCGATCCTTCTATTATCTCTTTTGCCGGTGGATTACCCAATCGCGACCTTTTTCCCGTTGCGGCGCTGCAAAAAGCGACCAATGATCTGTTTAATGATGCCGGCAAGGAGATTTGCCAGTACAGCAGTACTGAAGGTTACCTGCCGCTAAGAGAAATGATTGTTGCTGATTATAAGCGTAAAGGTCTGGATATCAGTGTTGATGAAATATTGATCACTAACGGCTCACAACAAGGATTGGATCTGCTGGGTAAGGTACTGATTAATGAGGGCGATCAGGTTCTCATTGAAGAGCCGGGTTATTTAGGCGCGATTCAGGCATTTGAAGTTTATTCGGCTAAATTTAAATCCATACCCGTTCATCAGGATGGCATGGACATCGCAGCCTTGCAGGAAACATTAAAAACCAGTCATGCCAAGTTAATGTATACCGTGCCTAACTTTCAGAATCCGTCCGGTATCAGCTATACAGATGAAAACCGCCGCGCAGTTGCCGAATGTTTAAAGGCAACAAAAACATTGCTGATTGAAGATAACCCATACGGCGAACTGCGTTTTAGCGGTAAAGAAAAGCTCTCTTTCAAAGCCTTACTGCCGGAGCAGACTATTCTGCTCGGTTCATTCTCGAAAACGGTTGTTCCTTCCTTTCGTCTCGGCTGGATAGTTGCACCTAAGCCATTGATGGAAAAATTGGTGATTGCCAAGCAGGCGGGTGATCTGCATACCAACTACTTCTGTCAGCGTGTCTTGCATCGCTTTTTACAGGATAATGATCTGCAGGCGCATATTAAAGAGATCATTGCCGTATACGGTAAGCAGAAAGTGGTTATGGAAAACGCCATTAAGCGTTACTTCCCGGAGCAAGTGAGTTACTTTAATCCGGAAGGGGGCATGTTTTTATGGGTAACGCTGCCCGAAGAGCTTTCGGCCATGGCGCTCTTTGATAAAGCGATTGAGCAGAAAGTGGCTTTTGTGCCCGGCGACCCCTTCTATGTAGAAAAACGCGGCTTAAATACGCTGCGCCTGAACTTTTCCAGTGTTGATCCCGATATTATTGAAGAGGGTATTCAGCGCTTGGGTAAAGTACTGCATGAGCTGTTGGATAAATAAACAGTCCTATGTAATTTTATTAAAAAAAGCCAGTCATTAGATTGGCTTTTTGTTTTTTATCAAATAGATAATAAATAATCCGTAATACACTGGCGCGGAATTTTGATCTATATATGGAGATATTAATGAGCACAATCGATCTATCAACGCAGATTGCCGGGATCAACCTGGACAGTTATTTAATGAATGCTTCCGGGCCTAAATGCACCACTTGGGATGAGCTTGAAGTTATCGGAAAATCGGCATCGGCTGCGATTGTCACTAAATCCTGCACTATCGAATACCGTGAAGGCAATCCTGAGCCGCGTTACAGTGATCTTCCTTTAGGGTCGATTCAGTCAATGGGGCTGCCGAATTTAGGCTATAAAGCCTATCTGGAGATGGTGCCGCAGTTAAAAGCATTAGGCAAACCTGTGGTTGTCAGCATCTCCGGTTTCAGTATTGCCGAGAATATTGAAATGGTCAGCGCCTTTCAAAATAGCGATGTCGATCTGATCGAAGTTAACTTTTCCTGCCCGAATATTCCAGGCAAAGCGCAGGTTGCCTATGATTTTGAGCAGACCGAAAGCGCGCTGGCGGCCTTGACCAAACTCGGTGATAAACCGATAGGTATTAAATTGGCCCCGTATTTTGATATGTCGCACTTTATTGCTATGGCCGACATTATTAAAAAGTTTCCGGTTAAATTTATTACCTGCGTTAACTCTATCGGTAATACCTTGATCATTGATCCGGAAACAGAGCAGCCGATTATTAAACCTAAAGGCGGCTTTGGCGGTTTATGCGGTGATTATATTAAACCTGTTGGTCTTGCCAATGTACGAGCATTCCGTGAACTGCTCGATGATAGCGTGCAGATTATCGGCGTGGGCGGCATTAAAACAGGCATCGATGCCTTTGAATATCTGCTTGCCGGTGCCGATGCCGTGCAGATTGCCACTTGTTTTGAGAAAGAGGGCGCAGCCTGCTTTGCCCGTATTGAAAAAGAGTTAAAAGCATTTATGGATAAAAAAGGCTATACCCGGTTAACGGATGCCAAGGGCAAATTGAAACCTTTATAATATAAAGGTTAGCTGTAGTCGGGACCGCAGGCTTAGCATGTTTTGCTATACAGCACGGCTCAAGCCATGATTAGTAATGAGTGATGAGTAATGGGTGATGAGTAATGAGTTATTATTCACTATTTACTTATCACTATTCACTGTTTACCCATCACCATCCACCCATAGCTCAAAAACAAGGCGGAATAAATTCCGCGCGCTATGTATAAAATGCCCAATCCTCAATATAAATCTCTATTTCCTAAAGCATTTTTCCCTCATACAAGGCAAATATGACAACTGTAATATATCTGTCACAATAGCATCCTATACTCCCTGCATTAATCATGTTGGAGATAATAAATGGATCGCGACTTATCGAATGCGCTGCAGGCAAATAAAAAGCGTGTTATTAAAGATAATTTAGTCAAATATGGTATCAGCGGAGGCGGCGCAGCCGTGCTTGTCACGCTGCTGCTTATATTTGGCTATCTTCTGTATGTTGTTTTGCCGATTTTTGCACCGGTAACAATTGAACTAAAGAAAGAGTTTGCTTACCAAAACTCAGCCAATGTGTTGGCATTAGGGATGGAGGAGCAGAATGATATCAGCTATCAGGTAAGCGATGATGGCAAACTTTCTTTTTATTCCCTGCGTGATCAAGATTTAGGGGAAATATTACTGGCTAAAGAGATGCTTGCAAATAGCAGTGCATTTGCAAAAACAGCATCAAGAACAGGCGCTTATCTGTTTGCTGACAATAAGGGCCAGGCGTTAATCTTTAAACCTGAATTTTCTACCTCATACCCCAATAATGTGCGTCTGATCACCCCGAAAATAGCATACCCGCTCGGTGAAGAGATGCTCGAGGTCGATGCGCAGGGTAAAAAAATTGTTTCTGTCAGCTTTCAGTTAACTGAAGAAAATGCAGCCATTGCCGCTGTGACAGAAGACAAGCGCGGTATCTACCTGCACCTGACTGGTAACGAAAATATGATGACTGGAGAGGTTGAGTGGGAAGCAGAGCGCGTTGAGCTGCCGTCACTGCCTAACCGTGTTGACCAGATTCTGCTAAGTCCGGATCTGAGACATCTTTTCGTGCGTTCTGAAAATAACCTGATGGTTTATGATGTCTCCGATCTTGACGATATTAGTGTTAAATCTGCACAGGCAATTAATGCCGCGGGCTCTAATGTTACCGATATGGAGCTGCTAACCGGCGCAAGTTCACTCATTGTTGCCAATGAAAATGGCGTGATCAGTCAGTGGTTTGAAGTACGACATGAGAATAATCGCAGCTTTACCTTTATTCGTGATTTTGAAGCGGAAGGCTATGTCACCAATATTATTCCTGAGTATTTCCGAAAAGGTTTCTTAAGCACAGATGATCAAGGCTATTTATCGGTTTTCCATGCAACGGGTGATACGCGCCTTGCAACTCAAAAAATGTCGGCAAGCGGCGATATGCAGGTTGCGATCTCACCGCGTGCCAATGCAGTGATGGTGGTGGATGACAGCACAGTCAGTTTGTTCACAATAGATAATGAGCATCCTGAAATAACCTGGTCGTCATTATGGCAAAAGGTCTGGTATGAAGGTTATCCTGAGCCGTCTTATCTTTGGCAGTCAACTTCAGCAAGTGATGATTTTGAAGCAAAAATGAGCCTGGTGCCAATTACCTTCGGTACCATTAAAGCCGCTTTTTACGCGATGTTATTTGCTGTGCCTATCGGTATTGCCGGTGCTGTCTATACGGCCTATTTTATGTCGGCAAAAATTCGCTCTTTTGTCAAACCGACCGTGGAAATTATGGAAGCACTGCCGACGGTAATTTTAGGCTTTCTGGCCGGATTATGGTTAGCGCCGCTGATTGAAAGCCATCTGCCGGGCATTATCCTGCTATTAGTCAGTTTACCGCTAAGTGTTTTCGCGGTAGCACTGGCTTGGACAGCATTACCGAAACACATTAAAGACTCCATTCCAGACGGCTATCATTCACTGTTTCTGATTCCGATCCTGTTACTGGCCGGTTATGCGTCGATGAGTTTCAGCAGCACCTTAGAGTTATGGTTGTTTGATGGCAATACGCGTATGTACCTGACCAATGAATTAGGTATCGATTTTGACCAGCGAAACTCGCTGATTGTCGGTATTGCCATGGGCTTTGCGGTTATTCCTACTATCTATACGATTGCTGAAGATGCGGTTTTCAGTGTGCCGAAAAGTTTGACTCAGGGGTCACTGGCATTAGGTGCGACGCCCTGGCAGACGCTTGCCAAGGTGGTTATTTTAACGGCAAGCCCGGGTATCTTCTCTGCGGTAATGATGGGCTTAGGACGTGCTGTGGGTGAGACTATGATTGTACTGATGGCAACGGGTAATACACCTATTATGGACTGGAATATCTTTGAAGGTATGCGTTCATTATCGGCTAATATTGCCGTTGAGATGCCCGAGTCTGAGGTCGGCAGTTCGCATTACCGAGTGCTCTTTTTAGCCGCATTTGTACTCTTTATCTTTACATTTTTCTTCAACACGATGGCCGAGTATGTTCGTCAACGTTTACGGGAAAAATACTCAAGCTTGTAAAGTTGTTGGCTGCCGGTGGTTCGTCGGCAGCCGGCAAAGCATGCTGGTCAGTCGTTGCCGGTCATCAGCACAGAGCCGATGGCCGTCAGCAATAGCAGTTGATTTTTATTTAATTAATAGTGGTTTATATTATGGGAAAATGGTTTAAATCAGGTACGCCCTGGATTTGGATGACAAGCGGAGCTGTAAGTTTAAGCTTAATTGCAGTTATCGGCTTGTTCATATTAATCGGTTGGCGAGGCCTTAGTTTTTTCTGGCCAAGCAGTATTTATGAATTTGATATGCTTGATGCACAGGGCAAGCACTTTACTGTTATCGGTGAAATTTATGATAGCGAAACAGTATTGAAAACACAGCTTATTGAAGCGGGTATTAGCGGCCTTGAAGACGAAGCGGATACCCTAGAGCGTTATTTAATTAAAGTGGGTAACCGTGAATATGTTGATCTTGACTTTCAATGGGTACTGGAAACAACCATTGCCTCGAAAAAATTAGCAGAAAATGTTGCCGTTTTCGAACGTACTAAAAATGGTAATTTCTATGGTTATATCAAGCAGATTCAGGAAGATGGCGAGCCGGTGAGCGGCGATCAGCGTCCGCTTTCTCTGCAGCTAGAAGAAAGAGTTGCTCGTACCCTGGAGTTAACTGAAAAAGAGCAGGCATTATTAACCGGCGATGTTGGCACGATTAACTTTGCGATGGAAAAAATACGTCTTAATAAACGTAAACTGGAGCTCGATGGCGAGCTGACAGCGGATAAGGAAGCTGAGCTGGATAAAGAAAGCGAGCTTTTACATCAAAAATATTTACAAGTGGAAAAGCAGCTCTTTGCCTATCGCCAGGAGGCACAACGCGACACTGTGCTGGTGCAGGATATGACTGGCAGAGAAGTTGCGTTACCTGTCGCGACTATAGTGGATTTTTATCAGCCTAATGAGATGAGCTTTTTTGCCAAAGTGCAGCATTGGTTCCATCAGCTGGCAAAATTTATCAGTGATGATCCGCGTGAAGCCAATACAGAAGGGGGAGTTTTTCCAGCTATATTCGGTACTGTCTTTATGGTGATGTTAATGGCGGTGATTGTGACTCCATTTGGTGTTATTGCGGCTATCTACCTGCATGAATATGCCGGTAAAAATAAGATTACTAAATTTATTCGCATCTCTGTGATTAACCTCGCAGGTGTTCCTTCAATTGTATACGGTGTTTTTGGTTTAGGTTTCTTTGTCTACATTGTCGGCGGTAGTATTGATGAACTGCTCTATCCGGAAGCGCTGCCTTCACCGACATTCGGTACGCCGGGCGTCTTGTGGTCGGCATTAACCCTGGCAATTTTAACCCTGCCTGTGGTGATTGTATCTACCGAAGAAGGCTTAAGCCGTATTCCAAGTACGCTGCGCGAAGGTTCGCTGGCGCTGGGGGCAACAAAATCAGAAACGCTATGGCGTATTATCGTGCCGATGGCCAGTCCTGCGATTATGACAGGTTTGATTCTGGCAGTAGCACGCGCGGCAGGTGAAGTGGCGCCACTGATGCTGGTTGGGGTGGTTAAAATGGCACCGACGCTGCCCGTTGATGGTAACTTTCCTTTTCTTCATTTAGATCGTAAATTTATGCACCTTGGCTTCCATATTTATGATGTTGGTTTCCAAAGCCCGAATGTCGAAGCGGCAAGACCTTTAGTCTATGCAACCTCGTTTTTATTAGTGACCGTTATTATCGGCCTGAATTTAGCGGCTATCGCTATTCGTAATAATTTAAGAGAAAAATACCGCGCTCTAGAGCACTAACTCTAAGGCCACAAAGTAGGAAATACACATGATCACATTACCAAATTCGAATAACAAAAACGATTTGTTAGCAGATTTGACGCCGGAAAATACCGCGTTAGAGATTAAAAACCTGGATCTTTATTACGGTGACAAACAAGCGCTGCATGACGTTTCCATGAAAATTCCCAAGGGCAAGGTAACCGCTTTTATCGGCCCGTCGGGTTGTGGTAAATCAACCCTGTTGCGTTGCATTAACCGCATGAATGATTTGGTGGATATCTGCCGTGTCGACGGGAATATTGAGTTACATGGCAATAATATCTATGATAAGTCGGTGGATGTCGCCGCATTACGCCGTCGTATCGGCATGGTATTTCAGAGACCCAATCCGTTTCCGAAATCAATCTATGAGAATGTTGTTTACGGCTTACGCCTGCAGGGTATTAAAGATCGTCGCGTGCTGGATGAGGCGGCTGAAAAATCATTACGCGGTGCGGCGCTATGGGATGAAGTGAAAGATCGTCTCCATGATAACGCCTTTGGTCTTTCCGGCGGACAACAACAACGTTTAGTGATTGCCCGTGCGATTGCTATCGGCCCGGAAGTGCTGCTGCTTGATGAGCCGACGTCAGCTCTGGATCCTATCTCAACACTGACCATTGAAGAGTTGATCACTGAGCTTAAGCAGAAATTTACCGTTGTTATCGTCACCCATAATATGCAGCAGGCGGCGCGTGTTTCTGACCAGACTGCATTTATGTATATGGGTAAATTGATTGAATATTCAGATACTAATACGCTGTTTACCACGCCGACGCAGAAGCAGACAGAAGATTATATTACCGGTCGTTACGGATAAAACTAATTAAGGAATAAATAATGGAAAACTTAAATATTACCAGTCATATATCCGGACAGTTTAATAGTGAATTGGAAGGGATCCGCAATCAGGTCATGCAGATGGGCGGCTTAATCGAGCAGCAGTTAAGCGATGTGCTGACGGCGATGGCTGACAATGATGTTCAGCTTGCCGAGCAGATTATTGCTAAAGATAAAAAAGTGAATCAATTTGAGTCCAATGTCGATCAGGAGTGTTCACGTATTATTGCCAAGCGTCAGCCAACGGCCAGCGATTTGCGTTTAATACTGTCGACCATGAAAAGTATTACCGAATTAGAGCGCCTCGGCGACTCTGTGGTCGGTATTGCTAAAATGGTGCGGGAAAATGAAGATAAGAATATACCTTCATTGATTGGTCTGGAAAATATGGGGCAGATTGTGTTAAAGATGCTTCATGATGCCCTGGACGCCTTTACCCGTATGGACTTAAAAGCCGCTATCACGGTTTATAATCAGGACAAAAAGGTCAATCGCCAGCATGAAAGTATTGTTCGTGAACTGATGACCTTTATGATGGAAGATCCGCGCTCTATTCCCTTTGTTTTACAAGTCCTGGCATCGGCACGCTCTATTATGCGTATTGGTGATCGCTGCCAGAACCTTTGTGAACAGGTGGTTTACCAGGTCAAGGGAATTGATGTTCGTCATGCAAGCAAGGAAGAGATAAATTCGCTGCTGGCAGAGTAAGATTAAACGCAAATAAAAAGGGAGATGCATGCATCTCCCTTTTTATTTATTATTGCTGGCTAACTACCTTGGTTTTCTGCGTTTAGCCTTTGCCCGGCGAACCGCAGCCGGCGTGTTTTCCGCTTTTTTGCGGGCGCGTATTTGATTATGCTCCTGGGTCGCTTTATAGCGGCTCTTTTTAAGCGTTTGTGCTGGCTGGTTTTTATATTGCGCCGGTAATTCCGCCTCAAGTTCATAACCCGGGTAGACAATACGGGTAAATTTACGGCCGATTAATGTTTCTATATTATTTAAAAACTGCTCATCTTTAGGGCTGACTAAAGAGATTGCCATGCCGTTTTTACCGGCGCGGCCCGTTCGCCCGATACGGTGTACATAATCTTCTGCTAAAAATGGCAGATGAAAGTTAACCACATAGGGCAGATCCGGGATATCCAGGCCACGTGCAGCGACATCAGTGGCAACTAATACGCGCACACTGCCTTCAGTGAATTTTTGAATGGCCTGATTACGTGCTCCCTGAGTTTTATCACCATGGCATACTGCGGCTTTGATGCCGTCCAGTTTTAACTCTTTGGCCAGTAGATTGGCGCTCTCTTTGGTGCCGGCAAAGACCAGGACCTGTTGCCAGTTTTTAACGCCGATAAGCTCAGATAGAAGTTCGCGTTTGCGTATCTCGGAAACCCAGTAAATCTGTTGTTTCACTTTTCCCGATGTCGAGTTCTGCGGCGATATCTCTATGGTTTTCGGAGTCGTTAATAGCTGCTTGGCTAAGGTTTTCACCTTATTGGAAAAGGTGGCTGAGAACATCAATGTCTGGTGTTTCTGCTTGATCACCAGCATCAGCTTTTCAATATCCTGCAGGAATCCCATATCCAGCATACGATCCGCTTCATCTAATACTAAGTATTTGACATGGGAAAGGTTGACGTTTCTTAAGCTCAGATGTTCTAGCAGCCGTCCGGGGGTCGCCACCAAAATATCGACACCTTCTTTAAGCATAGTGGTCTGCGGCCCCATATTGGCACCGCCGGCAACGACGCCTGAGCTCAGGGGTAAAAACTGGCTGTAGTCGGCGATATTGTTGGCGACTTGTGCCGCTAACTCACGTGTCGGCGTTAAAATAAGCGCTTTAATGGTTGTGTTATTGGCCGCTTTGCTACTACTCTCTTTCGCTAACAGATCCAGAATCGGCAGGGTAAAGGCTGCTGTTTTACCTGTTCCGGTCTGCGCGCTGGCCAGCAGATCGACGCCGCTACGGATAAGCGGAATCGCCTGCTGTTGAATCGGGGTAAGGTTTTTATAACCGCAAGCTTTTACCGCTTTTAATAATTGAGAAGATAAACCTATCGCATCGACACTCATTTACATCACCACTTACTCTATGAAACAAATAAAAGCGCGAGTATAACAGCTCAATGGCGTAAAAGCGCGTTTATCCTTGCGCAATTCCGCGCTTGCAAAGACAAGCCGATGCGCCATTGACCCTGTTATGCTTGAGTGCCTTAATTTAGCTGCTGATTAAGATTATCCGTGAGGTTATTTGCCTGTCTGCATAATAGTAAGGCGTCTGGTGTGGTTTTGTATCGAAAGAAAAGTGTTTCTGGAAATAACGTTAGAGAGGTTTTGTGATATCTCTTTATAAAATTGGTGCAGATGGGGAGACTTGAACTCCCACGGCCGTGAAGCCACTAGCACCTGAAGCTAGCGTGTCTACCAATTCCACCACATCTGCGTAGGTCGCCTATCATCCTCCTCACTTTTGCTTAATGAAAGGGGGAAAAACTAAAAGTGTGATCCATTTAAAACTTCTCACTGTTTTGCGTTTAAAAATCAACCTGTTAGTATGAAAGATGTGCGCCGCTAAGGGGCTTTTTTATTGTGCAGCCGGGCTACTAGCTGCATTATTGCTGCTGTATTTTTGCCGATGCTGGCGCTTATCATTCGTTATGTCATACTGCGCGAAGAGTTTTACCTGCAACAACATTTCGGCCGGCAATATAGCGCCTATAAGCGCAGTGTACGCGCTGGTTGTAAAGCAAGCAGCCATTTTTGTTTCGCCAACGGGTCTTTGTATGGAACTGATTTTTTCTTTACTGCAACAGCTTAGCGTTTATCTGGTGATTGCCTATCTACTCAGTAAAACCCCTTTGTTTATGCCGCTGACCACTGTTTCCGGGCATCTTTCACAGCGCCTTGCCTGTTATGTGGTGTTCAGTTTATTCTGTATTCTTGGCACTTATTTTGGTCTGGCTATTGAAAATGCCATCGCCAATACGCGTGCCATTGGCGCCGTGATGGGCGGCTTATTAGGCGGCCCGCTAGTCGGGTTTGCCGTTGGTTTAACCGGCGGTCTACATCGCTACAGCATGGGCGGATTTACCGATACCGCCTGCGCCATATCAACCACGGCCGAAGGTCTGCTCGGCGGGCTGATCCATAGCTATTATATGCGGCGCGGTTTAGTGGATGCGTTGTTTAAATCACGCGTGGCATTTGCTGTTGTCCTGCTTGCGGAGATCATGCAGATGTCCATCATATTGCTTGTCGCGCAGGCCGTTTGAGCAGGCGCTGGATCTGGTCAAAGCGATTGCATTACCCATGATCACCGCAAATTCACTTGGCGCGGCACTGTTTATGAGCATCATTCAGGATAGAAAAGCGATTTATGAAAAATACTCGGCGGCCTTTTCCAGTAAAGCGTTAAAAATAGCAGAGCGTTCTGTCGGTGTTTTAAGCTGCGGTTTTAACCAGCAAAGCACTAAAAAAATTGCCCAGATTATTTATCAGGAAACGGGGGTCGGCGCCGTCGCCATTACCGATCGGGACAAGATTTTAGCCTTTATCGGCATTGGCGCTGATCACCATTTGCCGGGTACGCCCAATCTCTTCGAAGCATACCAAGCAGGCAATTGAACACGGTGAAATAATTTATGCGGATGGTTATGAGATTGCTTATCAATGCTCGTTATCAGCAAAGTGCCGGCTCGGCTCGGCATTGATTATTCCCCTGCTCGAAGGGGAAGATAAAGTATTAGGCACCATCAAACTTTATGAGCCGAAACAAAAACTGTTCTCTTCCATTAACCGCACATTGGGGGAAGGGCTGGCGAAGTTATTATCCAATCAGATTCTAACCGGACGCTATATTGAACAGCAGACCTTATTAACGCAGGCAGAATTGCGTCTGTTGCAGGCACAGGTCAATCCGCACTTTCTGTTTAATGCCTTAAATACGATCAGTGCTGTTATTCGTCGCGATCCCGATAAAGCGCGTGAACTGATTCAACATCTTGCACAATTTTTCCGCCGTAATCTGAAAAGTAATATAGAATCGCTGACTATTAAAGAAGAGCTGGCACATACTCAGGCCTATCTGGAGATTGAACTGGCCCGTTTTTCAGATCGACTGCAGGTGGATTTTTCGGTCGCACAGGAAATTCTTGATGTCATGGTGCCGACTTTTACGCTGCAGCCGTTAGTTGAAAATGCGATTAAACACGGTACATCAACGTTATTGGAAAACGGTAAAATTGTCATAAAAGGCTGCTTAGTCACAGAGGGCAAGCAAACCTTAGTAAAGCTGCAGGGTGATTGATAATGCCGGTACCTATTCACGGGCCGGAAACCAGCAGCGGGCTGGGTTTACAGATTGTCGATAAACGCATTAAAAAACAGGTTTGGTGAGTCATATGGTCTGCACATGAGTTGTGAAACAGGAGTTTCCAGCACAGCGCAGATCGTGTTTCCTCTAGTTGAAGAAAGAGAGAAAAAGAATGCTCAAAGCAATAGTCATTGATGATGAATTATATGCACGTGAAGAGTTAACCGCTTTGCTGGAAGAGACCGGGCGGGTGGAAATTATTGCAGCCTGCAGTAATGCCGTGACAGGCTTGCAGAAAGGTTAACCGTTTAAAACCGGATGTGATTTTTTTAGATATTCAGATGCCGCAAATTAGCGGCTTAGAGATGCTCAGCATGCTCGATCCTGATAGCATGCCGCAGGTGGTTTTTGTCACCGCCTATGATGAGTATGCGCTGCAGGCTTTTGAAGATAATGCTTTTGATTATATTTTAAAACCCGTTGCGCCGGCGCGTTTGGCCAAAACCTTAAAAGCGTCTTAAGTCGCGCTCTGCAGTGGACGATTATAGCGCTTTGCTGCACAAACAATTGGAGTTAATCCCCTGCAGTGGTTATAACCGCTTTATTCTGCTCAAAGCGCAGGAGATTGAGCTGGCTTATTCGGATCACCGCCGGCGTACATGTTATTTGTGATAAAAAATGCAGCTAATGAACAAGCACAGCAGCTGTTCATTGAGCTTGAAGATGCTTGAAGAAAAAACCGCCCTGATCCGGTGCCACCGCCAGTATCTGGTGAACCCCAACGCCATCCGTGAAATCAAGCTGCTGGAAAATTCGCTCGCGGAAATAACCACCTGTAACGGCGCCGTTGCACCGGTCAGCCGCCGCTATTTGAAAACTTTAAAAGAACGTTTTTCATTATCCTAAAATCCACTTAAAAGCGTTATCGACCGTTTAATTGCCAATATAACCACTGGCCTTTTTAAAGGGTGAACCTGTCATCATTAAGGGTAAAGTGTTACTCATAACAGTTTGATCGAATGGTGTAGCGCAGGCAATTGATGCTTTGTTATTCATTAATCAATAACAAAGCATTAGACCATCTTCCTAAGCTGTTATCCCTTACCTGAATTAAATAATGGAGAGAATAATATGCTTTGGTTGTTATCTTGTGTGGCGCTTTTACTCTGTGGGTACTTTATCTATGGGGGCAATAATTGAAAAAGTTTTCGGTGTTAAAGAGCAGCGCATGACACCGGCTTTCAGTAAGCAGGATGGTGTTGATTTTGTACCGATGAGCAAGAAAAAAGTTTATCTGGTACAGCTGTTAAATATCGCCGGTGTCGGCCCGATTTTCGGTCCTATTATGGGGGCGTTATATGGTCCTGCCGCTATGTTATGGATTGTCTTAGGCTGTGTCTTTGCCGGGGCAGTGCATGATTATTTCTCCGGTATGTTATCGGTGCGCAATGGCGGGGCGTCTGTACCTACGCTGAGCGGTAAATATTTAGGTCAGGGGGGGCCAAACATTTTATGAATATTTTTGCCCTGGTACTTTTATTGCTGGTGGGCGTGGTATTCGTTTCCCGCCCCGGCCGGTATGATCACCAACCTGGTTAATCAGCAGACCGATCTGGCGATGCCGATGATGACCATGGTCGGGGTCATCTTCGCTTATTATCAATTTTGCCGTAAAACCCCGTCCTTTTAGGGCGGGAATATAAGGCATGGATTGCGAAGCAATCCCGCGTGTTTTCTTGTTTGAATATTGACCAACAAACAATGCTGGTTATAATTACAGGTGCAAGAGAAAGGGAGCGCCATGCTTATTCGCAAAGCTTACAAATTTCGACTCAATACCACCGCTGAGGCTGCACAAATGATGGCCCAGTATGCGGGTAACTGCCGTTTTTTTGTGGAATAAGGCATTGGCAGTTAACCTGTTTAAGCTAAAAAATAAACAGCCACTTTGCTATTACCAAGAGTTTGATTTTTCTCTCCAAGCTCTGGAAAAAGAGTGAAGAATATGGCTTTCTAAAACTTTCCCCGGCACAAACCCTACAGCAAACACTCAAACAACTTGAACGGGCTTTTAAGGATGCTTTTGATAAGAAGCAGCCGCTAAAACGCCTGCCTGTCTTTAAAAGGCGCTATGGCTCGAACAGTTTTAGCTTGCCGCAAGGTTTTAAGGTCGAAGGGAAGCGTATTTTTCTACCGAAAATTGGTTGGGTGAGTTTCAGAAAGTCACGAGAAGTGGTTGGTAAAGTTAAAAATGTCACGATTTCCCAATCCGGAAAACACTGGTTTGTCTCGCTACAGGTAGAGCAGGAGATTGGTCAGTCCATTCATCCATCAGCAAGTATGGTTGCCGGCGATATGGGTGTAAAGCGACTGCTGACGCTCTCCAATGGCCAGCACTTTGAGCCGATTGATGTTGCCCGATACACCGCAAAAACAAAGCGCCTACAGCGAAAGCTGGCTAAGAAAGTTAAGTTTTCAAACAACTGGAAAAAGATAAAGCAAAAGATTTCGGAACTGTACAACAAGATTGCCCGAATTCGTCATGACCGATTACACAAGATCTCAACATTATTGAGCAAAAGCCACGCTATCATTGTGCTTGAAGATCTAAAAATCAAAAACATGACGAAAAGCAGTAAGGGCGATCAAGCGTCGCCGGGCAAGAACGTTAAGCAGAAATCCGGACTTAACCGGATGATCCTGGAGCAGGGTTGGGGCATGTTCAAAGAGATGCTGAAATACAAACAAGGTTGGCGATCGGGCGAGGTGATTTTTGTTGATCCGAAGTACACCAGCCAGACTTGTCCGGTCTGCCAGCATAAAAGCAAAGGACAACCGCAAAACACAGTCACATTTTGAATGTGTGGCCTGCGGTACACGAATAATGCCGACCATGTTGGAGCATTAAATATTTTAGAGCGGGGACACCGCTTGTTAGCCTGTGGAGAGCATGGCGTTAGCCGACTCAGCGAAACAGGAACTAAGTTTGCTAGCGAAAGTAAACTACCGGACTTGGTTTTAAACTAACCGGAATCCCCCTTCCTTCCCGACTTGTCGGGCGCGCAAGCGAGGTAGGGGAGGATGTCAAGTTATTGCCACTATTGTGCCCATCGATAAAATTATCGGCCGCTTTTATCCTCTTTTTCGGTGCGCTACTGGTCTTTATGTCGGTAGGGCTTGTGCTTGCACTGGCGTTTTCAAGCGAGCATAGCTTATTAGGCGATTACCAACTCAGCCAGATGTTTGCCAATATGAACCCGAATGATTTACCGCTGTGGCCGGCACTCTTTATTACTATTGCCTGCGGCGCGATTTCCGGGTTTCATGCCACACAATCGCCACTGATGGCACGCTGCCTGGAAAATGAAAGTAATGGCCGCTTTGTCTTTTATGGCGCGATGATTGGTGAAGGTATTATCGCTTTAATCTGGTGCGCATTGGCACTGTCATTCTTCGGCTCTGTGGGGGCTTTATCGGAAGCCGTTAGCAGTGGTGGACCGGGCAGTGTGGTTTACAATACTTCAATTGGTCTGCTCGGTGGCTTTGGTGGTATTGTTGCCTTTTTAGGCGTGGTGATCCTGCCTATTACCCTCCGGTGATACGGCGTTCCGTTCCAGCCGTCTGATTGTTGCTGAATACTTCAATAAAGATCAAAAAACCATTGGCAACCGTCTACTCATGGCATTGCCGTTATTTATTATCGGCGCGATATTGACGCAGGTTGATTTTGGCATTATCTGGCGCTATTTCGGTTTCGCTAACCAGACAACCGCGGTCATGATGCTCTGGACTGCCTCAGCTTATCTGCTTCGTCACAATAAATTTCACTGGATCACCACAGTTCCGGCGATGTTTATGACCACTGTCTGTATCACTTTTATCCTTAACAGCAGTACTCTGGGTTTTGGCCTGTCAATGACGGTGTCAACGGTTACTGGTATTTTAGCCATGCTGATGATCACCAGCTATGTGATTAAACGCGCTAATGGGGAATATATTGCCGATGAATCGGTTGATGGCGAGCACAAAGCGGCTGATTTGGAGACCGTCTAGAAAGATTGATTTATTAGCTCATGATCACGGGTTATTCAGAAATGGATAACCCGTTTTTTCATGGCGATAACAGGCCCGTTTGCGCCTGCAAAGCCTGATTCAGCCCATATATTGAAAAAGTTGCTCAACAGTAACGGTTAATCATGCTACCTTTTTGTATATTAATACTATTTTCCAAGCACTTACTGCGCTAGCAGTAGCACATTTTATCTATATAAAAGAAGAGCATATAAAAATGAGTGAAGTGAATTCCAACGCAGAAGCAGTGAATAAAAATCCCCAAGAAAAGCACCTTGCTGATTACCGGCCAGCAAATTTTACAGTCAGTACATTGGATCTTGAATTCGATCTCTATGATAACAGTACCCAGGTTAAAGCAACCAGTGTCATTAAGCGCGTTAATAATAATAACGAGCCACTGTTTCTGTTTGGCGAACAGTTGAAACTACTTTCTGTTGTGGTTAATGACAGTGCCTATTCTGATTATCAGCTGCAAGAAGATGGGCTGTTAATCAATAATCTGCCCGATGAATTTACACTGCAGATTAATACCGAGATCGATCCACAAAGTAATAAGGCCTTTGAAGGGCTCTATAAGTCCGGAGATGCATTTTGTACGCAGTGTGAAGCGGAAGGTTTTCGTCGTATCACCTATTATCTGGATCGGCCGGATGTGATGGCCAAATTCACCACCAGGATCACCGCGGACAAAGCACTTTATCCGTCACTTTTAGCCAATGGTAATCGTATTGACCAGGGGGATCTCGATAATGGCCGCCATTGGGTGCTCTGGGAAGATCCTTTTGCAAAGCCGGCGTACCTTTTTGCGCTGGTGGCCGGTGATTTTTGATTGCCTGAAAGACACTTTTACCACTAAAAGCGGCCGTCTGGTTGAGCTGGAGCTGTTTGTCGATAAAGGCAATTTAGATAAAACCGACCATGCCATGTTATCGCTGAAAAAACGCCATGAAATGGGACGAGGAGCGTTTTAATCTGGAATATGATCTGGATATTTATATGATTGTGGCGGTTGATTTTTTTAATATGGGCGCCATGGAAAATAAAGGGCTTAATATTTTCAATTCTAAGTTTGTGCTGGCCAATGCAGAAAGTGCCACCGATCAGGATTACTTGGGGATTGAAGCGGTGATCGGTCATGAATACTTCCATAACTGGACGGGTAACCGTATTACCTGTCGTGACTGGTTCCAGTTAAGCCTCAAAGAAGGGCTCACTGTTTTCCGTGATCAGGAGTTCAGCTCAGATTTGGGCAGTCGCAGTGTGAACCGTATCGCCAATGTTAAAATTATTCGCAATCACCAGTTTGCAGAAGATGCCGGGCCGATGTCGCACACCTATTCGCCCGGCTTCGGTGATGGAGATGAATAATTTCTATACGCTGACTGTTTATGAAAAAGGCTCAGAAGTTATTCGTATGATCCACACCCTGTTAGGGGAAGCGAATTTCCAGAAGGGCATGCAGCTCTATATACAGCGCTTTGACGGGCAGGCGGGTCACCTGTGATGATTTTGTTGCGGCGATGCAGGATGCCAGCGGGATTGATTTAACGCTCTTTAAGCGCTGGTACTCGCAGTCAGGTACCCCGCAGGTAACGGTCAGTGATCATTTTGACCTTGTCAGCAACCGTTATCAGCTGACTTTCAAGCAGAAAAATCTGCCCACTGCGGATCAGAAAAGCAAACAGCCTCTGCATATTCCGGTTGATATTGAGCTGTTAAATCATGCCGGTAAGGCATTGTCTCTTGGCGAGGGTTGCTATAATAAAGTGCTCAGCTTAACCCAGCCGGAGCAGACCTTTATTTTTGAAAATATCAGTGAACACCCCGTTCCTTGTCTGTTCCGTGGCTTTTCTGCGCCGGTTAAATATCAGTATGCCTATACAGACCAGCAGTTAGTGCATCTGATTAGTTTTGCCAGTGATGATTTTTCCCGTTGGGATGCCGGACAAAGCCTGTTTAATAAGTATCTGCTGGCCAATGTCAAACAATATCAGGCTAAGCAGGCGATGACGCTACCGGCGTTAATGATCCAGGCCTTTAGCGCTGTGCTGAGCAGTGAGGAGTTAGATCCTGCGCTGATTGCTGATATGTTTGAGTTTATCAGCGAAGCGGGCGCCATGGAGCTGTTTGAGCGTGTTGATATTGAAGCGCTGCATCAGGCGCGTGAGTTTATGCTTAAGCAGTTAGCGCTGGCATTAAAAAATGAATTTATAGCGGCCTATCAGAGCCATCAGGTAAGCGGGCCTTACCAGCCGAATACAGTGGATATCGGCCATCGTAAACTGGCGAATTTAGCCTTGTTATATATCAGTAAAGCGGATTCGGCACTTGCCGATGAGTTAGTGATTAAGCAGGTCAATAACTGCAATAATATGACCGATCATCTTGGCGCATTAGTCGCTGCGAATAGCGCCATGCTTGACTGTCGTGAAAAGGTGATGCAGGACTTTGAAAATCGCTGGTTTGAAAATGGCCTGGTGATGGATAAATGGTTTGCCCTGCAGGCAAGCGCCCCGGACAGTGAGGTGCTTAATAGAGTGAAAGGCTTATTTACGCATCGCAGTTTTGATTTCAGCAATCCAAACCGGCTGCGCGCCTTAGTCGGCAGCTTTGTGCAGAATAACCCTTATTATTTCCATGCTGCCGATGGTAGCGGTTACCTGTTTTTAACGGAGCAGTTAATTAAACTCAATGAACAAAATCCACAGGTGGCGGCGCGTTTAATCACGCCGCTTATTCAATTTAAACGTCTCGATGAAAAGCGTAAGGAGATGATTAAAGTGCAGCTTAATCGTCTTCTGCAGCTTGATAATTTGTCTGTGGATCTCTTTGAAAAAGTAACTAAAGCGCTTGCGCAATAATCACTAACGAATTATCAGCGTGATCCAATAAGCCTTTCTGTTCATTTAGAAAGGCTTTTTTTTATCTCTATGATCTGAAACAGGTTTTCTATTCGCTATCTCGAAGAATACGTTTATTATTTTAATAATTGTTCTAGCAATTTAAAATCATTTCAGGGGCGGCAATGGAAAAAATTAATATTATTTGTGTCGATGATGAACGTGAAGTACTGGATGCAGTGATGCGCGATCTCGATTATTTTAGTGATACCTTCAACATTGAAGAATGCGAGTCGGCAGCTGAGTGCTTAGATTTGCTTGAAGAGCTCGATGCGCAGCAGGAATATGTGGCGATCATTATTTCCGATCATGTGATGCCGGGAAAGTCCGGCGTTGAATTATTAAGCGAAATTGCAGTAGACGAGCGTTTTTTGGGGACTAAAAAGCTGTTGTTAACCGGGCTGGCCACACAAGCCGATACGATTCAGGCGATCAATGACGCCAGGCTGGATCATTTCTTAGAAAAAGTATGGGATCCGCAGACGCTGTTACAAACAGTGAAAGAGTTGCTGACCGAATATATCGTTGAGCAGGGGATCGATTATCAAGCGTATATAGACAAACTTGATGCACCAACCTTATATCGATTAATTAAACCCTAACGATAGTTTTGCTAAATAATCACGGCTTAATAGCCAGCTTCGCTAAAAATGTTATAAGCAAATGGCATTACTTTATTCAAGGAAGGATCCATGTTCAGAGAAAATCTAAAGTATATTTTACCCGTCGTACTGCCGTTAATTATTCTCGCATTACCAGCAAGCAGTTTCGGCATTGATGGCTTAACTCAGGTTGAGCATCGGGTAATTGCCATCTTTGTGATGGCCGCGCTGTGCTGGGTGCTCGAGCCTATCCCTATCTACGCGACCTCAGTATTAATTATTGTTTTTGAACTCTTGCTGATCTCCGAGAACGGCTTATGGTTTGCAACGAACGATCATCCTGATCTTCAGGGGAAGCTGCTTGCGCAAAGTACCATTATGGCGACATTTGCTTCACCAATTATTATGCTCTTTTTAGGCGGCTTCTTTTTGGCAATGGCAGCCAGTAAATATCGTTTAGATATTAATCTGGCACGGGTCTTATTGCGTCCATTTGGACATAAGCCCAAATATGTCATGCTCGGCTTAATGCTGATCACCGCCGTTTTTTCGATGTTTATGAGCAATACGGCAACGACCGCTATGATGCTCTCTATTTTAACCCCTGTACTGGCATTTTTTGGCGCTAAAGATTTAGGCAAGGTTGCCTTTACCTTATCTGTACCAGTGGCAGCTAATATCGGCGGTATTGCCACACCAATTGGCACACCGCCTAATGCGGTGGCATTAAAATATCTGGTCGATCAATACAGTGTCAGTTTTGCGCAGTGGATGGTTTTTGGTGTGCCATTTGTCGCTGTGATGCTGTTGATTGCATGGTTATTATTAGTTGCATTATTTCCTCCTACTATCACGAAGATCGATCTTAATATCAAAGGTCGGTTTCTAAAGACCCCGAAAGCGCTCCTTGTTTATATTACTTTTATCGGCACTATTCTATTATGGTTGATGGGCGAACTGCATGGCATGAGCTCTTATGTGGTCGCTATGATCCCGGTGGCAGTATTCTCCAGCTTTAAAATTATCAACAAAGAGGATTTAAGAAATATTTCCTGGGATGTTCTCTGGCTGGTTTCCGGTGGTATTGCTTTGGGTGTGGCACTAGATAAAAGCGGTCTGGCTGCAAATGCTATTGCTGCGATTCCCTTTGCCAACTTTCATCCTTTGCTGTTAATTGTTGGTGCCTCTGCATTGTGTTTGTTAATGGCTAATTTTATGTCCAATACGGCGACTGCCAATCTTTTACTGCCGCTGGTGGCTGCCTTGGGGGCGTCGATGCAGTCATTACTGCCTTATGGGGGCCATGTGGCCTTGGTGCTTGCGGTAACATTCTCTGCGTCATTAGGTATGTCATTACCGGTCAGCACACCGCCTAATGCGTTAGCCTATGCATCCGGGCATATCAAAAATACACAGATGCTTAAAGTGGGCGTGGTAATCGGCATTATCGGTTTGCTGGTCACTTTTGCGATGGTGTTTTTGCTTAATAAAATGGGGATTATCGGCGCTTAAGCGGTTTCACCTTCAATAGCTGTTATTCGCTTAAGAGAATAACAGCCTTCACGTTACCCGTTGTTATTCACTATCTCTTGCTTATAGATATCTACCCAAGATGCCGTTGCGCCGCACACGGCAATCGGCATAATAAAAAAGTTAATAATAGGCAGGGTGGTAAAAAAGCTGATCAGCATGCCAAAGGTCAGGTTTTTCGTTAAACGTTTGCCCAGTGCCGTTTTCATATCTTTAAAAGAGACTTTATGGTTATCAAACGGAAAATCTGCGTATTGGATTGCCATCATCCAACCGGCAAAAACAAACCAAACAAAAGGCGCGACAATTTGCCCGAAGGCCGGAATAAAAAAGAGCAGGCCACAGAAGAGCATACGCGGTAAAAAGTATGCCAGTTTTTGCAGTTCACGTTTAAAAATGCGTGGCAAATCTTTGATTAAATCAGCAAAACCATCACCATTTATGCTGTTGTTGGTTAATAATTTTTCTGTTTTTTCAGCCAGCAGGCCATTAAAAGGCGCGGCAATTAAATTGGCAACCGTTGAGAATAAAAACGAGAAGACAAATAGAATTGACAGGATTAAAAAAGGCCAGAACAGATAAGAAAGCCAGCTTAGAAAGTCCGGTAACCCTGAAATATAACTGTCGATCCAGGTTGTAATGGAACTGAATAGATACCAAAAAGCCCCGGCAAAAATGAGAATATTCACCAGCAACGGAAAAATTACAAAAACGCGTAGTTTAGGGTGGCACAACAAGCGCGTTCCTTTAAGCAGGTAACCAACTCCTGAAAGAGGCTGTTTAATAACTTGATTTTTTAACATATCCAACTCTGCTTTGTTTTAAGTTTTAAAATGGATGATTTTAACCTGTATCTGCAGTCGCTGCATTAAATAACTGCGTTGCTTATAGTCTGATAGGTTATGCCTTTGCCTGTTTTTTATGCGTCAGAATTTAAAATGGACTTGGAAAATGCCGGGCAGTAACAATTTGCTAAAAAAAATCAGCCTAATTATAGACGCTTTCGCCTATTCAAGGTATTTTACAAATAATTCACTAACGAAGAGAAAACAGATGCAGCATTTTCAACTTATCTTAATTGTTCTTGGCGTACTCGCGATTGTGGCGGTTTTAGTTCATGGTTTTATAGTGAGTCGCAAAGAGAAAGCCGTTATTAGTGATAATTTGGCTGATAGCGAAGATTCAATCTCAACAAAAACAAATAGCGATAGCCAGGATGGCATCATCGGTGATGTACGGATTATTCGCGCTGATAGTGAGGGTGAAGATGAAAATTATGATTTTGCCGAGCCTGCAGAAACGGATGAGCTGGAAGAGATTGATTTTGCGGCGAGCTTCTCCGAATCCGATGCTGATGAGTTTGCGCAGGGAATAGATTCAGAGCAGCAATTATCTACTTTCGACGACCTTGATACTGCTACTGAACCAGAGGCAAAATTTGCCGGTGAATCTGACAAGCAACCAACTGCGCCGCAGGGCGCTCCAGTACAGCAGGACCATTTTGTTTTTAATGTCGCTGCGAAAGAGGGGCAGGCGGTGCGTGGGCATGAGCTACTGCAGTTCTTTCTAACGGCAGGCTTTCGTTTTGGCGATATGTCCATTTTTCATCGTCATCTGCACTCCGATGGAACCGGGCCGGTTTTATTCAGTATTGCCAATATGATGAAACCAGGTGTTTTTGATCCGGAAAATATGGAGCAATTTTGTTCCGAGGGGGTCACCTTTTTCTTAACTGCGCCCAATAATGAGATTAATATTAAAGAAGCATTTGATATGATGGTCGTTGCCGTTGAACAGATGGCCGAAGAGTTTGATTGTGTGGTGTTAAACGGCGAACGGCAGCCGTTAACAGAAGCGCAATACCGAGAATATCATAAGCGTTTGTCGCGTTATATTTAAGCTCAACTAACTCATTTTCTAAAACCTCGTTGACCGAGGTTTTTTTATAATTATTAAACTGGTAAAAGCATGACAGTAAAAACTCAGATTGAAGAATTAAGTAAATTATTAGAAGAATATAACTACCAGTATTATGTTCTTGATGATCCTAGCGTTCCGGATAGTGAATATGATCGTTTATTTCAGCAGCTACAAAAGCTAGAGCAGGAAAACCCTGATCTGATTTCAGCCAATTCACCGACACAAAAGGTCGGTGGTGTGGCGTTATCTAAATTTGAACAGGTCAGCCATCAGCAGCCTATGCTCAGTTTAGACAATGTGTTTGAGGCGCAGGCATTAAGCGATTTTATGCAGCGTGCCCAGGATAAGTCGGCGAGCAGTGAAATTGCTTTTTGTGTTGAACCTAAACTTGATGGTTTAGCGGCAAGTATTATTTATGAAAATGGCCTGCTTGTGCTGGCAGCCACCCGAGGAGATGGACAAACGGGAGAAAATGTAACTGAAAATGTTAAAACAATTGCTAATTTACCGCTGAAACTGCGCGGTGAAAACATTCCTTCAGTATTAGAAGTACGCGGGGAAGTGTTTATGCCCAAAGCGGGCTTTAATAAGTTAAATGCAGGCTTAATTAAAGCCGGCGAAAAGCCTTTTGTTAACCCTCGCAATGCAGCAGCTGGTAGTTTACGCCAGCTTGACTCAAGCATCGCGGCAAAACGCCCGCTGGCATTTTATTGCTATGGTGTCGGGGTTTTTGAAGGCGAGCTGGCAGATACTCAGTTTTTGCGCATGCAACAGTTGAAAGGCTGGGGGCTCCCCATTTCTGATCAGGTGCAACGGGTAGTCGGTGTTGATAATTGTCAGGCTTACTACCAGCAGATGCAGGAAAAACGACCGAGTTTAGCCTATGAGATTGATGGCGTTGTTTATAAAGTGGACGAGATAAGTTTACAGGAAAAATTAGGTTATGTTGCCCGGGCGCCGCGTTGGGCCACCGCTTATAAGTTTCCTGCCGAAGAAGCCGTTACCCTTGTTGAAAATGTTGAATTTCAAGTCGGCCGTACCGGGGCGATCACACCGGTTGCCAAATTGAAGCCGGTTTTCGTCGGTGGTGTAACAGTTTCCAATGCAACACTGCATAACAAAGACGAGATAGAACGTTTAGGTATTCTGATTGGCGATCAGGTTGTAGTTCGCCGTGCCGGCGATGTCATTCCGCAGGTTGCCCGTGTGTTAGTAGAGAAACGCGATATAGATAATACCAGAGAAATACAGTTTCCAAGCCTTTGTCCGGTTTGTGGCAGCAGTGTGGAGCGGATTGAAGGTGAAGCCATTATTCGCTGTGCGGGCGGATTATATTGCGCAGCACAACGCAAACAAGCGATTAAGCATTTTGCCTCGCGTAAAGCCCTGGATATCGACGGCCTGGGTAATAAGCTGGTTGAACTTCTGGTCGAACATCAAATGATTGAAAATCCGGCGCAGTTGTTTTCTTTAACCGTTGAGCAGATCACCAGTTTGCCAAGAATGGGAGAAGTCTCGGCGAAAAAACTAATTAACAGCCTGCAGCTAAGTAAAAAAACCACGCTGGCGCGCTTCTTATATTCTCTGGGTATTCGCGAAGTGGGTGAGGCGACAGCTAACAATCTTGCCAATCATTATAAAACAATAACTGCCATTGAAAATGCCAGCGTTGAAGATTTGAAAAAGGTATCCGATGTCGGTGAAATTGTCGCTAAACATATCTATTACTTTTTCCGCCAGGCGCATAATATCGAAGTGGTTGCTAAACTGATTGAAGCCGGAGTACACTGGCCGGAAATTGCCGAAGTAAAAGAGAGCGAATTACCTTTAGCAGGGCAGACCTTTGTGATCACCGGCTCATTTACCGGCATGTCGCGTACTGATATTAAAAATGCCCTGCAGAATAAAGGAGCAAAAGTTGCCGGCAGCGTTTCTAAGAAAACTACAACCGTGGTTGCGGGAGAGGCAGCTGGCTCCAAACTCACTAAAGCACAAGATCTTGGTATTAATATAATGGATGAAGCGGCGCTGCTTACATTTTTAGAAGCCTAACTATTGCTTATCCGATTGCAACAAAATGACAGGTAATCAGCACTATAGATTCAAACAAGCCGAAGCTTTTGTAGTTTGGGCTTATGAAGGCAGTTAGCAGATTTCAAATTGAGGGAAAAATATGAAAAAAATTAAAAACGAATCTCAATTATTACAGCAGGCAATAAAGCTGGGTAGTGCATATGCGCTTAAACGCCAATATGTTGGTTTTGATGCAACCACATCGGCCAAAGATAAGCAGGAATGTATTTATCGGCTCTTAGTACAGGATAAATTAATTACGCCACTGCCCAAAGATCAGGAAAACGTGGCTAATATTCGTCACAAGCTGGTTTTATGGATAACGAAACACCTGCCGCCGGATCACTCCCTGCTTAAATAAAAATGTTTATATGCCTATGGAGATGATCAGGTAGTACCTAAACACAAAAGAAATGATTGGTTCTCTGTGATTTAAACCGTTTGTTAATAAAGGGGCGAGGGCTTTAATGAATTGGCACTATAGCCTAGTGATGTACGTTATTTATGCAAACAGTTATATTGTTGCAAATAGTACTTGCCAAAATACTGTGATCTGTATATCATTCGCCGCACTTAAACGGACGCGAGGTGGAGCAGCTTGGTAGCTCGTCGGGCTCATAACCCGAAGGTCGTTGGTTCAAATCCAGCCCTCGCAACCAACTTTACTTTCAGTTAAAGTATAAGTGTTGCAATAAATTTACGGACGCGAGATGGAGCAGCTTGGTAGCTCGTCGGGCTCATAACCCGAAGGTCGTAGGTTCAAATCCTGCTCTCGCAACCAATTTCTTTTTAAGAAAAAGCCCATCGGGCTCAGCTCTTAATAAACACTGGCGAAGGTCATAGGTTTAAATCCTGCTTTCGTAACCAATTCTTTAAAGGCTTAAAGAGCAAGTGTTGCAATAAAAATTACGGACGCGAGATGGAGCAGCTTGGTAGCTCGTCGGGCTCATAACCCGAAGGTCGTAGGTTCAAATCCTACTCTCGCAACCAATTTCTTTTTAAGAAAAAGCCCATCGGGCTCAGCTCTTAATAAACACTGGCGAAGGTCATAGGTTTAAATCCTACTTTCGCAACCAATTCTTTAAAGGCTTAAAGAGCAAGTGTTGCAATAAAAATTACGGACGCGAGATGGAGCAGCTTGGTAGCTCGTCGGGCTCATAACCCGAAGGTCGTAGGTTCAAATCCTGCTCTCGCAACCAATTCTTTAAAGACTTAATGTATAAGTGTTGCAATAAAAATAACGGACGCGAGGTGGAGCAGCTTGGTAGCTCGTCGGGCTCATAACCCGAAGGTCGTTGGTTCAAATCCAGCCCTCGCAACCAATTCTTTAAAGACTTAAAGAGCAAGTGTTGCAATAAAAATTACGGACGCGAGATGGAGCAGCTTGGTAGCTCGTCGGGCTCATAACCCGAAGGTCGTAGGTTCAAATCCTGCTCTCGCAACCAATTCTTTATTAAGAAAGCCCATCGGGCTCAGCTCTTAATAAACACTGGCGAAGGTCACAGATTCAATCCTGCTCTCGCAACCAATTCTTTATTAAGAAAGCCCATCGGGCTCAGCTCTTAATAAACACTGGCGAAGGTCACAGATTCAATCCTGCTCTCGCAACCAATTCTTTATTAAGAAAGCCCATCGGGCTCAGCTCTTAATAAACACTGGCGAAGGTCACAGATTCAATCCTGCTCTCGCAACCAATTCTTTATTAAGAAAGCCCATCGGGCTCAGCTCTTAATAAACACTGGCGAAGGTCATAGATTCAAATTCCGCACTCGCAACTAATTCTTCTTAAGAAAGCTCTTCTTGTAAAGTCCATAGTTTAATATCCTGTATTCACGAACTAATTTCAATTAGCTACTCATATATATATCCCAGCATTTAATTATTCAGCAAAAAATACTAATTTTATTATCGCCTTTTGCTATAAAACAAGGCTCTCTGCTTAACTGTACGCTTATGATGATACAACTCTCCTTCGCAAGCATTGCCGATAAGACTAAAAGTTGTCTGTTAGCTTCTATGCAAAAGCCAAACACGTGCTTAGAAACTGTTGAATTTTGGCTACCCTCCATCGCGTGACAAAACTGCGCTTTTTATGCTGTGCACGTTATTTATTCGACATAATTCCCTAACAAAAAAATTATTGGCGAATATTTGCTTTTTTATGCTCCTGACATTGCATATTAGAAATAATGTGGGTAAAACTCCCCTCGGAATTATCATCTGGATTAAGGGTGATTTAATAGACGATTATTCTAAAACCGTTCACTTTATACAGTCGGAGATTAAAAACGTGACAAAGCAAAAAAATTTACTCAGCAATATCGGCGTTCAGGTTGTTATTGCAATGATATTGGGGACCGCTGTCGGGGCGGCAATCGGTAATGATGCCATAGTGTTTGCCCCATTAGGTACTATCTTTATCAACCTTATCAAGATGCTGGTTATTCCTCTGGTTGCCGTTGCACTTGTTTCTGGCGCTGCTGGTCTGGGCAATAGCCAATCTGCAGGTAAAGTAGGTGTTACAACACTCGCCTTTTTTGCCATCACATCGGCACTGGCTGTTGCACTGGCACTGACCATGGGAGAGGTTTTCCAGCCTGGGCAGGGTATTGACGTTTCAGGTATTAATGGGATGTTTTCATCTGAATACGCATCTAAAGGTGAGTTGCCGACCTTCTGGGCGACTGTGACCGGTATGATCCCGACCAATGTGTTCCAATCACTCAATAATGCCAATATTCTGCAGATCCTGGTTTTCTGTTTATTTTTCGGTGTGGCTGTTTCCAAGCTGGAAAAAGAACGCCGTGATCCATTGATTAACGGTGTGAATGCTGTTGTTGATGCTATGGTATGGATGATCAATAAAGTGATGATGATTGCACCTATCGGCGTTTTCGGTCTGATGGCTGAAGCGGTGGGGACATTCGGCTTTGGCGCACTGATGGTTGTCTTTAAGCTGTTTGTTGTTTACATTGCGGCGATCTTAATCTTCGGCTTTATCGTTTATCCGCTGCTGGTCCAGCTATTGACAAAAACATCGGCGAAAAAGTTTCTGGTCGCAATGAAGAAATCACAAGCAGTTGCGCTTTCCACTGCATCCTCAATGGCAACACTGCCAGTAACTATGGATACAGTCGAAAACGAGCTGGGTGTTCGTAACTCGACCGCATCATTTGTTTTGCCGCTTGGCGCGACGATTAATATGTCCGGTAATGCAATCTACTATGGTTTGGTTGCAATCTTCTTTGCACAGCTTTTCCAGATCGATCTCAGTATGGGCGCCTATATCGCAATTATCCTTACCGCAACACTCGGTGCTGTAGGGCAAGCGGGTGTGCCGGGGCCATCATTCCTAGTTGTAGCGGTACTTCTAGCTGCGGGGATTCCAATTGAAGGCTTACCACTGCTATTCGCTCTCGATCGTATCTTTGATATGATCCGTACCGCGCTGAATATTACCGGTGATGCGGCCTGTGCGCTTATTGTCGATGCGTTAATCGAAGAAGAAGCGGCTCAAGCTGAGCAAGAAATTGAGCTGCAAAATCAAGAAGCTTAATAAAGATTTTTAATGTTTATAGCAATTTAATAAGATTGCTATTATTTCCTAAAAACCCGCTTTTCAGCGGGTTTTTGCCTATTCTTTCTCACTTGCCACTACGCTTTTAATATCTGCTCCATGCACCTTAATACAGATATTATCCAATTTAAAGGCAATGCTTGGATTGGCTATGCTTTCTCCTGTTGCCTGTGGTGCAGAGTGTTTTACCTTAATCCGGGGATCCGCAGTCAATACTTCGTCAATAGCCGGATTAATTTTATGTAATGCCTGCTCTAACTCTGCCATTGTTGCGGCATTGCCAGGCAGCACCAATTCAATATGCTCCCAGCCTTGTTTCGGGTACGCTTTGCCTGGAAAAGGCAGCTCGACACAGTCGATTTTCCAATTGCCAAGTAGCAAAGGCTTATCCAGCGCGATGATATAAATAGGGCGGCCGTTAATAATACTGTCCGAGATAATCTTTCCTTTCGCCTGCCACTGTGTCAGCAAGGCTTGAGCCGTGCTGAGCTCATTCACCCGCACAGCGGCATGATCACAAACTAGCGGCAACTCATTGAGCCCTAAGCGTTGTGCAAAATCAAGAATTGCTTGGGAGAAGTCTGGCCACTGGTCTTTAAGATCCTGATAGCGCATTATTATTCCTTATTTCGTTAAGACTTGCTGAGTTAGCTATCATGATCGCCTGCGTTGTTGTCGCTGTGTTAACTTATTTGGCTTACTTGATTCATTTTCTTGACCCGCATAAAGATTTAGCCTTGTGAACTGGCCTTTAAGCTTCATGGCCGGATAGTCTAATTGCATCTTTGCAACAACAAGAGGATGCCTTTTTGGAAATAAAGCGTCGACTGATTGCGAAACCAGCTCATAGAGCCTTTTTAGATTGATTTTGTGTGTTTGTCCCGTTCGCTCAAACAGCCAGTCAGTAATCGCCATAAAATCATCAAAGGGGTTTTCCGATAAGATATCTGCTAGCGCGTGTTGAAAATGCCCGGAATTAGCAATCATCTCCCAGTATCGGGCAAAGCGGTTCATACGCTGCATGGTCGCAAAGTCGACACGGTCATTGCTCAATAAACTAAATGGCGGCAATGGACTAAAACGCAGGTCGTATGCCTGAGTGTGGCGAATGATCGGGGTACCTCTGAGACGCTTTAGAATACCCAGTTGAATCTCATGGGGGCGGCAGCGGTAGAGCTCATTGAAGCTATCGCGAAATGTTTCCAGGGTTTCGCCGGGCAAACCAAAAATAAGATCGGCATGAATATGGGCGTTGGTATTATCTCTAAGCCACAGTAAATTTTCTTTGGATTTGCGATTATTCTGCTTACGGCTGATATTGGCCTGTACTTCAGGTTTAAAGGTTTGAATACCCACCTCAAATTGCAGACTGCCTTCGGGAAACTGAGTAAGCAAGGCTTTTAATTTTTTCGGCAGGTGGTCGGGAACCACCTCAAAATGCAGAAACAGATCGTCACTCAACCTATCCAAGAAAAACTGCATAATGTGAATGGTGGTTTCAATATTTAAATTAAAGGTTCTATCGATAAATTTAAAACTTCTTGCTCCTCGTTGATAGAGGATCTCCATCTGTTCAAGAAAGCGCTGCAATTCAAACGGGACTGATCTTTTGTCTAAGGATGATAAACAAAATTCGCATTTAAACGGGCAGCCTCGTGATGCTTCAACATAGAGCAGACGATGCTTTAAATCGGCATCGCTGTAATACTGATAGGGGAGTTTGATCTCTTTTAATTCAACGGGGCTTGATTTAAGGATTTTTTTGTCCGGCGCGCGCTCATGTAAAATATCCTGACATAACTGATAAAAACTGAGATCCGCCGCTCCCGTCAGAACAAAGTCTGCGTAGTCGACTATGGTTTGCTGCTCAGTTTCATAACTCACTTCCGGACCGCCCAAAATAATTTTAATCTCGGGGGCGATCACCTTTAGCAGGCTAACCACATTGGTCGTTTCCACTATGTTCCAGATATAGACGCCAAACCCGACAATATTCGGTTTGGCCGCCAGAATTTGTTCAACAATGTCGATGGCGCGGGTTTTGATAACGAACTCTTTTATTTCACAACAGCTTTGCAGCTCCTGTAAATTAGCGTACAGATAGCGCAACCCCAAACTGGCATGAATAAACTTGGCATTGATGGTCGCCAAGACTATTTGGGCTGGGGCTTTATCTTTTTGATGACCAAGCCCTGTGTGTGGCTTTAATGGGGCAGAGTGATCATCTGCTGTTAAATTGCTCTGTGTAACAGTTTGCTCAGAATAATATTTTTGCATTGCCATAGTGGGTCTTTAATACGCTGAAAAGTTTAGCCGCAATAATATAACAATAAACAAGGCTATTCAGTATTCGGGTATAAATAGTTCTTCGATAAATAGAAAAATTAAGCTTGAATGAGTGTTTTTCGACGAAAGATAGAGCCAAAATGGATTTAGTTAGTGCATTCCTTGAACTCGATAAGTGCTTTTTAAGCAACTTACTAATGGGTGATCCCGAGGTATTCTCTAAAAAATACGGCACTGAGGCGGGTTTGCAGGGGATCAGATAAAAGCGTCACTGTGAAGGTTATCAGGGAGTTTTCTAATTTACCTTTATGAAATAAAGGGTTAGCTCTGTTTTAAAAATGTGTATATCTTCATGGTGACGTATTTGTCGATTCACGGTTTTGTTGATAATTTTCATAATTCATTGAATTGAATTGAATTGATGTTTTGTTTGTTTTTATGTTATTAAATAATTAAGATATACAACGGGGCAATTGCGTCACTGTGACGTATATAAAGCTGTTAGCAGTACAGGTGCATCATGTTTAATCGCATTGAATATGGAAATTTAAACTCCAGACAAAAAGAGAATTTCAACTTTCAAAAGGTTGCAGCGGAGCTAGCTGACTATGGATTTAATTGCATGTGGCTCAACGATGATTGGCAAGGTGCTGATTTTATCGCTTGCCACATTGATGGCAGCACTTTCATAAAAGTCCAATTGAAGAGCCGCCTGACTCTTGATAAAAAATACAACGACAAAGAAATCTATGTGGCCTTTAACCAGGATGGTCAGTGGTATATTTATCCGCACGACCAACTACAGGAAGAATTACTGGAAATGGGGTTTATGTCAGGCTCTAAGTCATGGGATGAAAATGGCGGTTATAGTTGGCCCAACATCCCTAAAAATATCGTGAGGCATATGAGCCAATATGCAATATAAAATTGCTAATACACTGTTAGCTGAAAACTTGTTTATAAAAGGAGGTTGTGGATGCATAAATATGTAATTAATGATGTTTGGATGGCATTAAAATTATCATTTAAAAATCTTTTTGTGTGGATACTTGCATTGTGGGGGATATTAGTACTCTTTGGTTCTGTCATTGAACCATCAGATACATTCGCAAAGAATATTTTGAGTTACTATTTTTATTTTTCAGTCGTCATGACACCAATAATTATTATTCAAAGCATGTTTATTTATTTTGCAAATCGAATATATATAGTTGATTTAGAAACTGGATTAATTACTTTTCCAAGATCTGATATAGAAAATAGTATTTTAGAAATTGTGCTGCTTATTCCTTATTGGAATTTGATGAGAACAAAAACTATTCATGCTTCTGAGATAGAAAATCTATATTTGGATATAAAAAGATGGAGTTCTAAACATAAAGTTTCTAATGGAACAACAGCCGCTGGCAAAACCAAGTACAGAACTGAAACTAAAAAACATGTGAAGTATACCATTAATGTCGCAGGTACGTTTGGATCAGCTAATTTGCAGTTTCTGAAAAGACAAAAAAGAGATGAAGTGAGAAATGCAATACAGCAGTGTGTTAAACAGCATTGCGGTGAAAGTGTTGATAGAAAAGTTGCTGAATTTAATTAGGGGCGAATATGGAAAACTTAAATTATGTATTAGATGGGGTGACGTTTAGTGGCTCTTTTTATGATCTTATCTATATAACATTATTATATATGTTGTGGTTTATTGCTTCCGTTTTGATTTTGTTTGCTAGTGATGGCTGCATCAAAGTGTCCTTAATTGGGGTAATTTTAATTCCTCTTGTAACATATTTATTGTTTCCTAGATTAACGGAGTTGGCACTAGGTAAATCCACGTATTATTTATTGGCGGATTTTGTATTATTTAAGATGGTTTTGTTTATTTTAAATAAAAAAATTCCTTCTAACGAAATTATTAATTTATCGAGGTTTCAACTAAATCCAGAACAAATTGCTGATTTTCAAATTATTATTTCAGGTTTAAAAAAAATAAAAGATGAACTAAATGAATTGAATTCCCTTGATATCGATAGAAGAGCTGATGGAGGATATTCAGAAAGAAGTAGAAAAGGAAAAGAAGCAAATGCAAGAATTAAAGAATTAGAAAGTGCAAGATCTGCTCTTAAGATAAAGGAAGCAGAATATATGGAGAGGCAAAATAAATTTTCTTCAATAAGATTTACAAAAAATATTTTCGACAAAACAATTTTAAACTCTATTATATTATCAATAGTTTTTACAGTAGTGATACTTTTCTTTGTGTCAAAAGAGTTTGCAGTGTTTTACGGATATATAAATTTGTCACTGTTTATTGTTCTTTCTCTTATTCTGTTTTTTTTCTTATTCGGAAAGTTAGAAAAACAAGAAGAAAGCTTGCATGATATGGTATATGAATACTATAAAAATGGTCAGAAAACGGCCTAATCAGCAGAAAAACAAGTGAATTCTGATAATGGCAAAAAAAAAGCGGGTATATAATAAGTTTGAGTCCGAAATAGATAAGTTAGATTATGCGTTTTCATACAACGATGAAGAGACGAAGGAACTCCATAAAAAGCTGAATGGTGCCACTACGATTACAGAAAATGATTTACGACGCATCTCTCTTTGGAAGTCAGATAGGGTACTTTCTGTTTCTGATGAAACTTTAGAAAAATTACAAAAGTTATCTCAAACTGAATCAATCACTTTGCGTGATGCTCTTGTAAAAGAAACAATCGAATTGCTAGTTTTGTCACAAGGCATAGGTTTTCCCATGGCTAGCGCGATATTGAAATTCATCAATCCAAATGTTTTTCCGATAATTGATGTAAGGGCATATAGGGCGTTAACTGGAAAAAAACCTTATTACAGTACATACACTTACGAAAAATATATTGAGTATGCCGAAGAGTTACATGTTTTAGCAGAAAGGTTAAAACGGCCGTTGAGAGAGATAGATGAGCAACTCTATTGTTTTGATGAGGTCAAAAATGGAAAAATATGAAGCTTAACAAGTTATAAGTAAAATTGGATGAGTCAGTTAATAGAGGAGAGGACTTATCAGTCCATTATTAATGGTCGATTGGCTGAGAGTCTTGAATATCAGCACTCTATTCTTCGGTAACTGCTAACAAGGCAAATCAAGCAGACGCAATACGGCTGTCATCGTTTTTGCTGAAAAGAAAAAGCCAGCAAAAACAACGCCAACCTATGCGCTGTTGTTTGCGGCGTTACGCTTCAGGAGTCAGATTTGAATTGGTTTGAGCCAAACATGTCACAATACAGACTGTTCGAACAACTTCATAACGAACAGGGCCAGGCTCGCCGTGTTGGAGTTGAGATTCAAATGTCAGCAATCGAACTGACCATGGTCGTGTGCCAATGCCAGAGCACATGAAACCCCATCGAAAGATTTTCCTGCATATTGTGGGTGAAGCATACCGATGTCGATCAGAGCGCCTGTATGACTGAATATTGGCTAATCTTTGGCAGCGCTTTTCTGGCGGCAACCCTGCTGCCGTTTTACTCAGAAGTGGTGGTGGTATCGACACTGGTGATGCAGCCGGATAACTGGTTCTGGATTTGGCTGGCAGCATCAATGGGTAATACACTGGGAGCGGCCGTTAACTGGATGATTGGTCTTTACCTGCTACATTTTCAGGATAGAAAATGGTTTCCGTTCAAAGCGGATCAAATGGAACGGGCGCAAAGCTGGTTTCAGAAATACGGTGTCTGGTCATTATTATTAGCCTGGGCACCAGTGGGTGGAGATGCATTGACTTTTATCGCCGGCATCATGAAAGTCCGTTTCTGGATTTTTTTCAGTCTGACACTGCTGGGCAAATCGGCACGATATGCGGTGGTTATCTACTTAACCCTGGCAATCGTACAATAACGCAAAACATGACATCCACTTTTATTTGACACTAAAATTTATCTCTTCTATTTATAGTAAATATAAGCAAATCCCTTTGAGTTGCGATTTGTATTTCTGTAAAACCAAACAGCCCCAACCTACTTTTAAAACCTGATTGGCGATAACGAAAAACCTTCTGCAAAATCAGTCTGCTCATTTACCGGGAAAAGGAGGTCAATTTCCCCGTTCAGCTGCTATTCTTAAGGTATGTTGTCACGCAATGCTATTTGTATAGCTGATGCGTATTGCAGGAGCAGAGTAATGGCAGTGAAAGATGTTTCATTAGTAATAACGGGGGCGGGTGGCGCCGGCGTGATTGCTGCGGGTGAACTGCTGTTAAAAACAGCGGCAATGATGGGCTATTATGGCTTGCTGAAAAAGAGTTTCGGTCCGCAGATCCGTGGCGGGGAATCTTCGGCAATGCTGCGCCTTTGCAGTGACAGCGTGGAATGTTTAGGGGATGTTTTTCATTTAATGTTGGTGATGGATTGGAAAATAATCACCCCCTTTATTGATGAACTGGCTTTTAATGAAGAAACCTTGATTATTTGTGAGCAGATGCCTGCTGATATTCCGGAAGTGATTATTAACAGTCAGGCACAGCTTTGTCCTTTACCATTAGCTAAAATGGCTAAGCAGCTTAATACCCAGGCTAATATGATTGCCGTGGGGTTATTGGCCGCGCTCTTAGGTTTACCCTTAGCGCAGTTAGTTGCGGCAACCAAGCAGCAGTTTCAAGATAAAGAGGCCTCATTGATCGACTCGGCACTTATCGGTATAGAAACAGGTTATCAATATCAGCTGCCTGCTCAATTTCCTGCTCTATCCGGCCTGGATACCGGTAAAAAAAAGGATTGGTTATATACCGGCAATCAATTAATTGGTCTGGGCGCCTTAAAAGCCGGTATCCGTTTTGTTGCCGCTTATCCCATCACGCCGGCATCCGACCTGTTGGAGTGGTTGGCAACGAATCTGGACAAAGTGGGGGGGAGGCTGGTACAGGCTGAAGATGAACTGGCATCAATCAATATGCTGATCGGTGCTTCTTATGGCGGCGTGCCGGCGTTAACGGCAACTTCCGGTCCGGGTTTATCCTTAATGGCAGAAGGGCTAGGTCTTGCTGTTAGCAGTGAAATTCCTTTGCTGGTGGTGGATGTCAACCGTGGCGGCCCATCTACTGGTATTCCCACAAAGTCTGAGCAGAGCGATCTGAATTTGGCCTTATATGGCATGCATGGTGACGCCCCTCATATTGTTACCGCACCGATTGCTATCTCGGACTGTGCTTTTGCCAGTGCCTGGTCGGTCAACTTAGCTGAGCAGCTGCAATGCCCGGTTATTATGCTCTCTGATCAGTTTATTGGCCACTCAGTTGTTGCGACAACAAAACCGCTATTTTTTCGGGGAATAGCGCAGCGTGAAAAAGTTAAGCCGGATAGGGGGTTTCAACGTTACCGGGATACAAAAAGCGGTATTTCGCCGATGGCTGTTCCCGGTACTGTTGATGGTATCTATACCGCAGATGGTTTGACCCATGATGAGCAGGGGATCCCCAGTGCCCTGGGCGCTGTTCAACAGCAGCAACTCGATAAACGACAACGCAAATTGCTGCGCTATGATTATGCTGAGCATTGGGGGCAGGTTGATGGCAGCGGGAATGTGAAAGTCATCTGTTACGGTTCAATCCGCGCAATTATTTTGGATGCATTAACGGGATTAAAAAATAAAGGGATAAACGCAGCACTGATCTCCTTAAGGCTACTGGCACCGTTACCGCTTGAGCAGCTTAAAGAGGCCTTATCCGGTGCAACGCATATTATCGTTATCGAGCAGAATCATGGTGCTCAACTGTTTCATTATTTGGCATCTCAGCTTTTTTATCTAAGGGATCTTCCCGGCAAGTTGCACTCTTTTGCCAAACCTGGGCCGGTTCCCTTTAGCAGTTCAGATATCGCCCACTTTATAGAGCAAGTCGTTCACTCGGAAAGACAAGGGGAAACAGAGTATGGCTAAAGAAAACCCGCGTTTTTATAAATCAGCGGAAAAACCTATCTGGTGTCTTGGCTGTGGAAATTTTACTGTTTTAAACGCATTTGCCAAAGCGTTAGCGCAATTGCAGCTAGCACGTGAGCAGGTCGCCATTGTTTCCGGCATTGGCTGTTCATCGCGCCTGCCTGCTTATACTTCTGTTTATGGCTTTCATGGCATTCATGGACGTGCGCTGCCCATTGCAACAGGACTGAAAGTGGCCCGTCCGGATCTGACAGTATTAACCGTCAGTGGTGATGGCGACTGTTTTTCTATCGGCGGCAATCATTTTATTCATGCCTGCCGGCGTAATGTCAATATCACCTTGATAGTGATGGATAATCATATCTACGGCATGACCAAAGGGCAGGTATCACCCACCACAGAGATGGGCAGTGAAGACAAGCTTTCTGCGCATAAGCTCGATGTGCGGCCTGTGCAGCCGCTGGCTCTGGCGCTGGTTTCCGGAGCTTCCTTTATTGCCAGGGGATACTCGGGAGAGCCTAAGCAATTGACTGAGATCCTGACAGCGGCGATTGAGCATAGCGGTTTTTCTGTTGTGCATGTGTTATGTGAGTGCGTTACCTACTGTCCTGAGCAGAAGGCGTGGAAAAAGTTGGTCCAGCCCTTTGCCGAGGCAACCACTTGCGATTACATTAAAGCCGGTCAAATACTTGAAAAGGATAATGGTTTGCACACCGGTGTGCTCTATAAAAGCGAACGTATGCTCTGGCCTGGCGAACTTCCTCAAGCTAGTGTGCAGTCGCTTGATGAGCTGGATAAGCAGTTTATCCAGCCGTAGTCATTGCAGCCGATACTCAATCTTGACTGATTAAATTTAAAAGTTATAAGTGTTTGATAAACAATATTAAAAGAGGTAATGTTTATAGCTATTATCGACATCGCCTGGGCAAGTAGGGCGTTTTTAGGCCGTTAAGTAACCTAATTCAACATAGACAAGACTAACAACACAAATACTGCGTAGCGGCTGTATAACATCAGGAATTGACTTTAGATGAATAAAATTAAAAATTCAGGCCATCAAGCCCTCGTATTGGTTGAAGATATCGGCTTGATTATTATTTCTATTTCCACTGTGATTGCCATGGTTTTTGAAATAGGGTCAATGATTAATGCTAGAGCCGTCACCTTAGCCGATCTGTTATTAATGTTTATATATCTTGAAGTATTAGCCATGGCTTCGATATACCTCAAGTCAGGCAAGTTACCTGTCCGTATGCCTCTGTATATTGCCATAGTTGCTATGGCGCGTTATATGATCCTCGATATGAAAAACTTAGATACATTAAGACTGCTTGGGCTTGCAGGCGCTATTTTTATTCTGGCCGTCACTATCTTCGTTATTCGCTATGGCCATACTCACTTTCCTTATAACGATAAAGAGGGCAATTCTGGCAATTGATAAGGCAAATAGCAGAGCGCGAATACCCGTTTAACTCGCCAGGATTAAATGCCTTGTTGTATATAAATCAATCTCTTCAGTCCCTTTAGCTATAGGTGAATAAGTTGAAAAAAGCACTATTGATAATGTTAATATTCTCCCTTACTGGTTGTTTGGGCATGCCCAAATCAGTTAAACCGGTTTCCGACTTTGAGCTCAATAAGTATCTGGGGACATGGTATGAAATCGCCCGCCTGGATCATTCCTTTGAAAGGGGATTAAGCCAGGTTACAGCTCAATACAGCCTGCAGAAAGATGGCGGGGTTAAGGTCGTCAATCGTGGTTTTTCTGCTGCTGATAATCAGTGGCAGGAAGCACAGGGTAAGGCCTATTTTGTTGATAACACCAGTGAAGGTTATCTGAAAGTCTCGTTTTTCGGCCCTTTTTATGGCTCCTATGTCGTTTTTGAGTTAGATAAAGTTAACTATCAATATGCATTTGTCTCGGGACCTAATTTAGATTATTTATGGCTGTTGGCAAGAACTCCGACGGTCAGCCCGGAAGTGCTACAGAAATTTATCAGCATGGTAAAAACACGCGGATTTGATACATCAAAGCTGATCTATGTTCAACAGCAGTAACAAACATTATGTTGCAAATAGATAGCGCAATAGCAGGAGAAAGAGAGGCGAAAATGAAATTCAGCTTTAATATGGAAGATGCCAGTCAAATCTTTGTCGGTGCTTTTGCATTAGCTGTGCCCATTGCTTTTTCGGAAGAGGCATGGCGGCTGGGAGAAACCTTGCCTTTTACTAACTTGCTGATGCTGTTTTCTTTATCGCTGCTCTTTCTGGCTTTTTATACCTATGAAAGTGTTTTTCAGCATAATATTAAATCGCGGATAATTATCTTTATCTTTCGTATTGTGGTGGCGTATTTAATGGCAGCTTTAGTGGTCGCTTTGGTTTTATTCTGTCTGGATAAATTGCCCTTGATGGAAGACGCTGTTACTTCTTTCAAGCGGATCATCGTCATTACTATGCCGGCTTCTATGGGCGCGATAGTGGTAGATAGTTTCGATAAGGAGTGAAGCGTTTACGCACATTCACTGCATACGCTCAAATGCATAGCAACACAATGAATCGAGTGCTGAAAACAGGCCGACTCTGAGAGTTTAAAGCAGCCTGCTTTTGAAGATAATGATGCTTATTTGCCAAGTGCAGACAGGTACTCAATGGTATCCAGCAGGCGATTGGAAAAGCCCCATTCATTATCACACCAGACTAAGAGTTTCAGCAAATGCCCATCACTGACACGGGTTTGTGTGCCGTCAATGATGCAGGAGCGCGGATCGTGATTAAAGTCGATTGAAACCAGGGGCGCTTCGGTATAACCGAGAATGCCTTGCAGCTGATTTTCTGAAGCCGCTTTGAGACAGGCGTTGACCTCTTCAAGCGTCACTTTTTTGGTGACGGTAATGCTTAAATCCATCGCCGAAACATTGATGGTCGGTACGCGCACGGCAATAGCTTCAAACTTGTTCTTAAACTTCGGTAAAATCCGCTCAATACCGGCGGCTAGTTTCGTATCAACCGGAATAATGGATTGGCTGGCAGCACGAGTCCGGCGTAAGTCAGCATGGTAAGAATCGATAACCGGCTGATCATTCATCGCCGAATGAATAGTGGTGATGGTTCCCTGCTGGATATCAAATGCCGCATCCAGAGTGGCAATCACAGGTACTATGCAGTTGGTGGTACAGGATGCACCGGAAAGGTAGGTTTCATTGCCATGCAGTTGTTGATGGTTGATGCCGTAAACGACTGTCGCTTGCACATCTGCATCAGCGGGATGAGAAAAGATAACCCTTTTTGCGCCTGCTGCCAGATGTGCTTGCGCGTCTGCTTTACTGCCGTAAATACCGGTACAATCGATGACAATATCGATATTATACTGCTGCCATGGCAAATCGCTTAATGAGCTGTGGCGGAGCAAATCAATGCGGTCACGGTTAATTTGTAATTGTTTGCCGACAAGTTCTACCGGAAAAGGAAAGCGCCCGTGAGTTGAGTCATACTGAGTCAAATGGCAGATTGCTTCGGGCTCTGCAAGTTCGTTGATAACAACGAGTTCGATATCATTTTGACGGTTACTTTCATATAAAGCACGCACGACACTGCGTCCGATACGTCCATAACCATTAATGGCAATTCTAACTGACATAATTAAAGCTTAGGTAGATAAAAGGAGCGCTATTGTAGAATAAAATGTGTCACAAAAATACCTAAGCTTATAGAATCGTTGTAAATTTCAGAAAATGCTGGCTTTTTCAGCTATAAGTTAGGCGCTAATAAAGCGCACTGTATTCGCTGATAAATGCCTTTCCTCTTAACTGCAGAAAGGCTAAAAATTGTTTGCAGCTATGCGATATCACTTGCTGAGCCGGCATTTTTACTTTGTCTAATAAATCACTGACCAGCTCTAGCTGACCGACATCCTGACAAAAGTGGGCATCTGTGCCCGTGGTAATATAAGCGCCGACATCCCGTGCAATACAGGCAATTTCGTAACAACGATCAGCACTGCCGCTACGGCTGGCGCCTCTAAGAGAGGAGTTGTTAATCTCAATCGCGACATTGTGCTGTCGGGCGCATTCAATCACAGCATGAAAGTCGAAATCAAATTCAGGGTTACCTAAATGGCCAAGTGCATCGACACGACCACTTTTAATGGTATTGAGCAGCATCTGTGTATGCGTTGCTTTATTGACCGGAGCAAACACAGGCTGATGCAGGCTGGCAAGAACCCAGTCAAGACAGCGATCTGTTTCTAAGGGAATATCAATATCACCGTCAATATTTAAAATATTTGCTTCCACGCCGCGAATCACTGCGACACCGGAAATAAATCTCGGCAGTATTCGCTGGTTATTAAAAAACCAGTAATGAGGCGCGCCGGGCATCGACTGAGAATGATCGGTGGTGCAAAACATTTTCAGCGCATTTTTTTCTGCGTGTTGAGCGTTCTCGATTAAAGTGCTGTAGGCATGGCCACTTGCATAAGTGTGGGTGTGAGTATCAACGTCAAATTTCATAGAGCCTCAGGTGATTATCTTGATGATCTGCACATTAATTGTATTGCGGCTTGCTTAAATATCAAAGAGGTATTTAAGCAAGCCGCATCGAGATAAGTTATACTTTTTATTCTCTTTTATTTTTCAGACATATTCCAAAGAATATTCTGCCCTTCACCCATCATGGTTTGCGGCATTTTGCCATCCCACTGCTGCGCACGTACATATTCGACCAGCAGATTCGATTGCTTTAATGCTTCCGCTTTCTTTTGTATTGCCTGTGCTTCGGCAAGGCCTTTCAGCTTGATGGCTTCAGCTTCTGCGACTGCTTCGGTTCTGATGGCATAGGCTTTACCGTCCGCCGTTGCTTTTGCCGCATCTCTTTTGGCGTTGGCTGTATTGACTTCGCGTTGTGCTTCCAGTTGCTGACGATCCAGGCGATGTTTTTCAGCGGCCGCTAAGTTTTTCTCTGTCTGCTTGGTTTCAATCGATTGAATATACTTTTTCGGCAGGCCAAGGTTCTCTAACTGTGCGGAATCAAGCTTGACCGGGTATTCCTGCATCTCTTCAACTAAAAGCTCTTCGATATGGGAAATAACGGCGCTGCGGTTCTGCACAATCTCTTCTGCTTTATATCTTGCCAGTGCATCTTTAGCTGCCGAGCGCAGCTTAGGATCAAGAATGCGCGATTCAAACTGACTCAGGCCACCATAACGTTTAAACAGCTCAAAGGCCTGATCCCGGCGAACCGTCCAGTTAATTGAGACTTCAGCGGTAACCGGCATCTGCTCATGGGTAGAGGCATTGAGTCTCTCAAGGTTTTTTCGTGTGCGGATTTCCAGCACTTCAATGCTGTCTACAAAAGGAATTTTAATATGCAGGCCGGGGTTAACCTGCTCGGTTGCTTCGCCAAACCTTTTCACTATGCCAACATGTCCTTCATCAATGGTATACATGGATCTGAAGAGCGTCATTGCCGGGAACAAAAAAGCAATCAGCCACAGCAGACTCAATTTTCTTTTATTGCGGCTTTGCGCAGCACTGTTTGTATTAACCATTTTTATCATCCTTGTCTAAAATTTAGCTATTTGTTTTCAAAATAAAAGTTAAGATATACATAAGCAGCTACTAGTTCAATCTGTTTCTGGCTTGGTATTGAAAGTGTGCGAAGAAAGTCGAATTTTATCAATTTTGCCGTAAAACCCCGTCCTTTTAGGGCGGGAATATAAGGCATGGATTGCGAAGCAATCCCGCGTGTTTTCTTGTTTGAATATTGACCAACAAACAATGCTGGTTATAATTACAGGTGCAAGAGAAAGGGAGCGCCATGCTTATTCGCAAAGCTTACAAATTTCGACTCAATACCACCGCTGAGGCTGCACAAATGATGGCCCAGTATGCGGGTAACTGCCGTTTTTTGTGGAATAAGGCATTGGCAGTTAACCTGTTTAAGCTAAAAAATAAACAGCCACTTTGCTATTACCAAGAGTTTGATTTTTTCTCCAAGCTCTGGAAAAAGAGTGAAGAATATGGCTTTCTAAAACTTTCCCCGGCACAAACCCTACAGCAAACACTCAAACAACTTGAACGGGCTTTTAAGGATGCTTTTGATAAGAAGCAGCCGCTAAAACGCCTGCCTGTCTTTAAAAGGCGCTATGGCTCGAACAGTTTTAGCTTGCCGCAAGGTTTTAAGGTCGAAGGGAAGCGTATTTTTCTACCGAAAATTGGTTGGGTGAGTTTCAGAAAGTCACGAGAAGTGGTTGGTAAAGTTAAAAATGTCACGATTTCCCAATCCGGAAAACACTGGTTTGTCTCGCTACAGGTAGAGCAGGAGATGGGTCAGTCCATTCATCCATCAGCAAGTATGGTTGCCGGCGATATGGGTGTAAAGCGACTGCTGACGCTCTCCAATGGCCAGCACTTTGAGCCGATTGATGTTGCCCGATACACCGCAAAAACAAAGCGCCTACAGCGAAAGCTGGCTAAGAAAGTTAAGTTTTCAAACAACTGGAAAAAGATAAAGCAAAAGATTTCGGAACTGTACAACAAGATTGCCCGAATTCGTCATGACCGATTACACAAGATCTCAACATTATTGAGCAAAAGCCACGCTATCATTGTGCTTGAAGATCTAAAAATCAAAAACATGACGAAAAGCAGTAAGGGCGATCAAGCGTCGCCGGGCAAGAACGTTAAGCAGAAATCCGGACTTAACCGGATGATCCTGGAGCAGGGTTGGGGCATGTTCAAAGAGATGCTGAAATACAAACAAGGTTGGCGATCGGGCGAGGTGATTTTTGTTGATCCGAAGTACACCAGCCAGACTTGTCCGGTCTGCCAGCATAAAAGCAAAGACAACCGCAAAACACAGTCACATTTTGAATGTGTGGCCTGCGGTTACACGAATAATGCCGACCATGTTGGAGCATTGAATATTTTAGAGCGGGGACACCGCTTGTTAGCCTGTGGAGAGCATGGCGTTAGCCGACTCAGCGAAACAGGAACTAAGTTTGCTTGCGAAAGTAAACTACCGGACTTGGTTTTAAACTAACCGGAATCCCCTTCCTTTCCCGACTTGTCGGGCGCGCAAGCGAGGTAGGGGAGGATGTCAACTGGAGTTGTCCGTAAGTAGAGGCTGAGGCTCACTTATTTACCGCTATCATTAAATAATAACTGCCATATTTGAGTACTTTTAAAACTTGCACATAACACTAATATAAGACAGGATCTTGTTTTACTATAACTATCTGCTAAGGAATAGATTAAATGGCAGCCCTAATCACCATGATTCGAACTTATTGGATCATCATTACGCTTATCTTACTGGCTGTTATTACGCTGCTCTCACTCACGCCTTTGCCTAGTTTTCCGGGCATTCCCAGTAATGATAAAATCAGACACTTTATTGCCTACGCAGCATTGACCTTTCCAGTTGTGCTCAGCAGACCCAGACATTGGTTTTTGATTGGCTTGTTTTTTTTCTGTTGGAGCGGCGGCATTGAGATGCTGCAGCCTTACTTTTATCACCAGCGGGATTGGCTGGATCTGCTCGTCAATGCTATTGGCATCGGCTGTGGTATTTTCTGTGCTTTATTGCTAAATAGGATTTGTCCCGCCCGTTACAAAAACCCATGAAGTAATTTTCATCACAGCTTAGGCAAAGTTCATTTTATTTTTTCGGCTATAATTTTTATATTGATTAGCGAATAGGATAAAATGATGAACTCAGTTAGCAACAAAATAAAAATAGCGCTTTTGAGTGCGGCTTCAATTATCGGCTTAGCAAGCATTGTTTCCTGTGCTTCTAAGCCTGAAATACAGGCGCTGCCGGATTGCAATTATGCTGCTAATATCAGTGCCAGCGAGCAGATAAAAACCTTTATCTGGCGCGATAAGAATCATGCAACCTTTGCTCAAGACTGGCTGCAAATTTCATTGCTTGAAATCGCTAAGCGCTATCAATATTTACAAAGAAAATCATTAACAGTTGAAGATTAATGCAACAAACGCAACGTTTGTTGGCTTGCTCACAATAATAGTGCTAAGCTTGAACTGTATATAACCACAGCAAAGAGGTTTGATATGTGGGTTTCCACAACAAAACTCGCTAAGATTGAGGGCGTTACAACCCAAACAATCAGGCGAAGAATAGAAAGCGGATTTTACGATAAAGTTAAGCATACTGAGGGTGGTCATAACCGCATTTTTATAACTCAACAAAGGAGGATATGCTATGCAAGAGTTAGCTCAAGCAAGCAAAAGTCGAGCATCGACACACAGCAAAGCCTCCTCCTTGGGCGATACCCGGATGCCGAATTTATCACTGATATTGCCAGTGCTTTCAACTTTAAACGAAAAGGATTGCAGTCCATTTTGGAATCCGCAATGCTCGGTCATTCAGTCCACATTGTGGTTGCCACAAAAGACAGGCTCGCAAGGTCGGGGTTCGAGCTTATTAAATGGCTCGTTGAACTATCAGGTGGACGGATCGAGATCTTGGATGACACGGATAACACCTCTGAATCGTTCGATACAGCGGAGCTTATCGGTTTCATTACCTCGTTCTGTAATAGCCACTACGGAAAGCGAACCGCTGAAAGGCGTAAAAGTAATAGCCTCGAAAAAGATCCGGTTCTATCCAGAGAATGAAGCGGCCTACTTTGATGCTTTGGCTTTGTATCGGCGCTCGTATAACCTTGCTGTTGAACGCTTTAAAAATGATGATTATAAGGACGAAAACGGTAAGTTTCTCAATATGCGCCCTGCAATCAAGGCGCAGGTTGAGCAAGAACAAAGTGAAT
>CAXXRV010000012.1:0-64172 GCA_963674525.2 uncultured Psychromonas sp.
ATCATTGTGTGCCAACAAAAGATCGTTTCAACATTGTTGATCCTATTGCTAAAAAACAAGTTGAAACAATGACGGCAAACTGTGCTGAAAATGGAATTAATCTGTACGGAATGAACAGTAACCAAAACGGTGTTATCCATATCGTTGTGCCGGAGCACGGTTTTGTACATCCGGGCATGGTGGTTTGTTGTGGTGATAGCCATACTGCAACACATGGCGCATTTGGTGCTTTGGCATTTGGTATCGGTACTTCTGAAGTTGAACATATACTGGCAACGCAAACATTACAACAGAAGAAAGCTAAAACCATGCTGGTAAAAGTTGAAGGTAAGCTTCCAGAATTTGCAACGGCTAAAGATATTGCCCTGGCAATTATCGGCGTAACGGGTACTGCTGGTGGTACAGGTTATGTAATGGAATTTGCCGGTGATACTATTACCGATCTGTCAATGGAAGGCCGTATGACACTTTGTAATATGGCAATCGAAGCAGGTGCGCGTGCCGGCCTGGTTGCGCCTGACCAAACGACTTTTGATTACCTGGAAGGGCGTGAATTTGCACCTAAAGGCGATGACTGGGATGCCGCTGTTGCATACTGGAAATCAATGGCATCTGATGAAGGTGCAGAGTTTGATAAAGTGATCACCCTAAAAGCTGAAGATATTGCGCCGCAAGTTTCCTGGGGCACATCACCAGAGCAAGTTGTTGCTGTAAATGGTGTCGTTCCTGCTCCATCTGATTTTGATGATGCAGTTAAAGCACAGGCTTGTGAAAGTGCACTTAAATATATGGATATTAAAGCCGGTCAGAAAATTACCGACATCAATATTGATATTGTCTTTATCGGATCTTGTACTAATGGCCGTATTGAAGATTTCCGTGCTGCAGCAGAATTACTGAAAGGTAAAAAAGTTGCACAAGGTGTACAGGCGATTGCTGTTCCGGGCTCTTTCCCTGTAAAAGTACAGGCAGAGAAAGAAGGCTTAGATAAGATCTTTATTGATGCCGGTTGGGAATGGCGTGATCCGGGCTGTTCAATGTGTCTGGCAATGAACGGCGATGAATTAAAAGACGGTCAACGTAGTGCTTCTACTTCAAACCGTAATTTCGAAGGTCGTCAAGGTAAAGGTGGGCGTACTCACCTGGTATCGCCAGCGATGGCAGCGGCGGCTTCAGTTGCCGGTCACTTTGTAGATATTCGAGATTGGAAATAGGGGCGAAGATAATGCAACCATATACTAAACATACTAGCATTGCGGCACTAATGGATCGCAGTAACGTTGATACAGACCAAATCATTCCTAAAAACTTTATGAAAAAAGTGGAACGCACCGGTTTTGGTATTCACCTGTTTCATAACTGGCGTTTCCTTGCTGATAACGTTACGCCAAACCCTGACTTTGAATTAAACAAGCCCGCTTTCCAAGGCGCTAAAATATTAGTTGCCGGCGAAAACTTCGGTTGTGGATCTTCCCGTGAGCATGCTCCCTGGGCAATCGCGGATTACGGTTTTAACACTATTATTTCAACAAGTTTTGCTGATATTTTCTACAGCAATTGTTTTAAAAACAGTATTCTGCCGATTAAAGTAAGCAAAGATGAACTGGCTGCATTAATGGCTGAAATTGCTGCTAATGAAGGCGTGCAGTTTACTGTCGACCTTGAAGCACAAAAAGTAACGACACCTGGCGGCCTGGAAATCAGCTTTGAAGTTGATGCATTCCGTAAACAGTCTTTACTTGAAGGTCTTGATGATATTGCCTGGACTTTAAAACACGAAGATAAAATCACTGCCTTTGAAGAAAAGCAAAAACAAGAACTACCATGGTTATGGAAATAAAGATCGCCTGCAAATTTTGCAAGGATAATCTTTGTTAGTTTTTAAAAGGCGCATCTATTGCGCCTTTTTACTATATAAAAACAGATTGGATTGATTTAGATTATCAATCCAATAAGCTTTTAAACCCGTTTATAGATGGAGTAAGGTAATGACGCAACAAAATGCCACTGTGCGGTTGATGGACACAACATTACGCGATGGCGAACAAACCCAAGGGGTTTCATTCTCTCCTGCTGAAAAAGTCAGCATTGCCAAGGCATTATTACAAAAATTACAGATTGACCGTATCGAAGTGGCGTCTGCGCGTGTTTCTGAAGGCGAAAAAGATGCTGTAAGCAAACTTAACCGTTGGGCTGCTGCGGAAGGTTTAGTGGATAAAATTGAAGTACTGGGTTTTGTAGATCACAAGTTAAGCGTCGACTGGATCGCAGATACAGGCGGAAAAGTGTTAAACTTGCTGGCCAAAGGCAGCTTGAAACATTGTTCCGAGCAGTTAGGTAAAAGCCTGGAGCAACATATCGCTGATATACAGCAGACAGTGGACTATGCGCTGCAGCAAGGTTTACGCGTTAATATCTACCTTGAAGACTGGTCCAACGGCTATAAGGACAGTCCTGAGTATGTTTATGATATGCTTAACAAACTGCAGGATGCAGGTATTGACCATTTTATGTTGCCGGACACATTAGGGGTAATGTCACCCGATGAGGTTTTTGCCAGCTTAAGCGATATGATCAAGCGCTTTCCAAATCTTAACTTTGATTTTCATCCCCATAATGATTACGGTCTTGCTACCGCCAATGCAATGTTTGCGGTAAAGGCTGGAGTATCATCTATTCACTGTACGATGAACTGTCTTGGTGAGCGGGCCGGTAATGCATCATTAACGGAAGTTGCCGTGGCCTTAAAAGATAAGCTTGGCAAAGCCGTTAATATCAATGAAAGTGAGATACATAATCTAAGTCTGTTGGTGGAAAGGTTTTCGGGTAAACCTATCGCAGATAATACGCCAATTGTCGGTGCCGATGTCTTTACACAAACCAGCGGTATTCATGCTGATGGTGATAAGAAAGGCGGTCTCTATATCTCGGCATTAACACCGGAGCGTTTTGCACGTTCGCACAGTTATGCTCTCGGTAAAATGAGCGGCAAAGCATCACTGGCTAAAAACCTTGAAGCGATGGATATCGAGCTTGACGAGCAGCAGCAGAAAAAACTGCTGCAGCGTATCGTCCGTTTAGGTGATCAGAAAGCGACGATCAGCGCCGATGATCTGCCTTTTATTATTGCGGATCTGCTTGAGCGTAATGATTATAACTACCTTGAGCTGCTAAACTGCTCCATTAATTCCGGTTTAGACTTAGAATCGACGGTCAGTGTCAGAGTACGCTGCAATGACAATATTTATAAGGCCAGCGGTAGTGGTAACGGTGGTTTTGATGCCTTTATCTCAGCCATGAAAAAAATACTGAATAAAGAACACTTTGAATTTCCGGAATTACTCGATTATCAGCTGCGTATTCCTCCCGGCGGGCAGACTGGCGCACTTACCGAGTGTTCAATAACCTGGTCTGATAATGGCCAGAAACTGACCACGCGCGGAATAAACACCAATCAGGTGCTTGCTGGTATAGGTGCGACCATTCGCATGATTAATTTAAAAATGCATAAATAAAGAGTGCTGAAGGCGCTCTTTTGCTTACGGTAGGCAGATGGATAGCAGAAAAATCTTAGATAACAGCACTATTTTGGAAAGTATTTCTGATGGTGTTTTTACTGTTGATAATGATTGGAAAATCACCTCCTTTAATCGTGCGGCTGAACAGATCACTGGTATTAAACGTAGTGATGCATTAGGGCGTTACTGCTCGGAGGTTTTTCGCTCCAGTTTATGTGGTGAGCAATGCGCATTGCGCGATACTCTGCGCACAACTAAAGCGATTATCGATAAACGCTGTTATTTTATTAACAGTAGCGGAAAAAAAATTCCAGTGACCTTATCAACCGCCGTGTTAAAAGATGCCCAGGGAAATATTATCGGTGGCGCGGAAACATTTCGTGATCTGTCTGAAATTGAAGTATTAAAAGAACAGCTATCTAAACAGACAAAATCAGGCCGTTTGTTTAGTAACAGTCAATCGATGAAGCCGGTTATTGCCATGATCGAGGCTGTTGCTGAAACCTCGACAACGGTACTGATTAACGGGGAAACGGGAACGGGCAAAGAGGTGACGGCAAAAGCATTACATCAATTGAGTGAACGGAAAAAACAGCCATTTATTGCCGTTAACTGTGCGGCTTTACCGGAAAACTTATTAGAGTCGGCTCTTTTTGGCCATGTAAAAGGTGCCTTTACCGGTGCGCATGAGAACAAGCAGGGATATTTTGCAAGGGCTGCAAAGGGTACGCTGTTTTTAGATGAGATTGGCGATATTTCACCTGCACTGCAGGTTCGTTTATTGCGCGTTCTGCAGGAGCGTGAATTTGAGCCGGTCGGCAGTCAGAAACCACAAAAAACTGAAGCGAGAATCATCGCAGCAACAAATAAAAACTTATTGGATCTGGTTGCACAGGGCAAGTTTAGAGAAGATCTTTATTACCGCCTCAATGTCATAAAAATAAACTTGCCACCGCTTGCACAGCGTATTGAAGATATCCCCTTTTTAGTTGAGCAATTTATTGAACGCTTTAACCAGCTGCATAAAAAATCGATAAAGGGGATCAGTCATCAAGCATTGCAGCATCTGCAGTCTTATAGCTGGCCGGGAAATATTCGTGAATTAGAAAATAGCATTGAGCGGGCCTGTGTTTTGTCCAAAAACAGTTATATACAAGCAAGTTGTTTTCCCTTTGCAACTAACGAAAAGCTACAGTCTGACAGGGGAGAAAGTGAGCTGCAGGGGAGTTTAGGAAGTAGCAAAGAGGAGACTGAAAAACAGATGATTATTGCAGCGTTAAAGAACAATCCCAGTAAGATAGCTGCAGCAAAAGCATTGGCTATACATAAAACCACGCTATTTCGTAAAATGAAAAAGTACAATATCGTGTTTTAACGAACCTTGCGGAATTCTCCATCCATAACTTGTTTGGGTGGAGGTGGATAGCAAACCAGCCGCTAGGTTGGTCTATCTTAGTTGGATACACTATCATTTTTGCCTGTATTTACATCCAGGTAGTTCAGGTCTACTATGATCATTATGAAAAGCAAAGTACACACAAAAACGCTAAAAATAAGGATCCGTGACAAACATCTAAGCACCCTAAACAAATGGGCTTACGGTGTGAATCAGGTGTGGAATTTTTGCAATGAAACCTCAATGAAGGCACTGAGCAATGTCAGTGAATTTGGCCCGGTAAAACCCGCTTTCCTGTCAGGCTACGATCTTCAAAAGTACACCAAAGGCATGAATAAAACGCTTGGCCTGAATTCTGCGACCGTGCAGATGGTTGGGCATGAATATGCCACCCGCCGCAAACAATTCAAGAAATACAGGTTGAATTGGCGTAAGTCAGGGGGTGTTAGACGTTCACTGGGTTGGATCCCGGTTCGTAAAGACTGTATTAGCTTCAAAAATGGTCAGGTTTATCATAACCGCCACTATTTTAGCATTTGGGATAGTTACGGATTATCTCAATACACGTTCAAATCAGGCTCATTCAATGAGGATTCAAGAGGCCGGTGGTACTTCAACGTTGTGGTTGAGGTGGAAGCAGAGCAGGGTACAGGCACTTCCAGCGTGGGTATTGATTTGGGTTGTAAAGAAACAGCCACCGACAGTAACGGCTACAAACTAAAAGGCCGTGAATACCGCGAGCTAGAGGAAGATTTAGGTATTGCGCAGCGTGCAAAGAACAAAAAGCGCGCAAAAGCGATCCATGCAAAGATAAAAAACCGCAGAGTAGATGCTTTGCATAAATACAGCCGCAAACTTGTCAATGAAAATGCGGCGATATTCATTGGCAACGTAAGCAGTCAAAAACTGGTCAAGACTAAAATGGCTAAGTCTGTTTTAGATGCTGGCTGGTCTACATTAAAAACACTATTGGAATACAAAAGCGCTCACGCTGGTATTGTTTTTGAAGAAATCAATGAATCGTACACCACCCAAACTTGTTCGTGTTGCGGCTCTCGCCAAAACAGTCCGAAAGGTAGAGCAGGACTTGGAATAAGAGAATGGACCTGTGAGTGTGGTGTCACTCACGACCGCGATGTGAACGCGGCCAAAAACATTCTTGCGCTCGGGCATGAGCGTCTAGCAGTAGGAATCCCCCACTAAAATCTTTGATTTAGTGGAGGGAGGATGTCAAAACTTATTAATATCAATATAAATTAAGAAGGAAGAATTAAATGAAAAATACAGCGATTTTAGGGGCAAGTCATAAACCAGATCGATATGCATATAAGGCATTAAAAATGTTAGAGGAATATAATCACGTAACTCATCTCGTTCATCCAAGTTATAAAAAAGTTGAAGGTTATAATGTTTTTCCGAGTTTAGCTGCATTAAAAGATCGCCATGATGATATTCATACTCTAACTGTTTATGTAAACCCTAAAATTCTAGAGTCATATCTTGATGATATTTTATACTTAGCTCCCAAAAGAATTATTTTAAATCCAGGGACCGAACATCCTGAGTTACAAGAAAAGTTGATTGAGAATAATATTGAGGTTGTTATTGGCTGCACGTTAGTAATGCTAAGGACAAATCAATTTTAATTTGCAGGTTGCTTGAAAACGCTATTTACATAATAATGCGCGCTGTTTAAACGGAGGGATTTTTCATGAGAGTATGTGGTGTAGAGTTAACGGGTAATGAAGCCATTATCAGCATAATGCAGTTAAATAATGGCTTATATGATGTCCCTAAAGTGCGAGTGGCAAAATTAACCTTGCCTGATGCGATTAATACGGAGCCACTGAAAAAGTTTCAATTTGATTTTGAGCAGTTAATGAAAGATTATAAAGTTGAAACAGTTGTTATTAAACAGCGTGCTTTAAAGGGTAAACATGCCGGTAACCCGCTGAGCTTTAAAATTGAAGGTGCGCTGCAGTTAATGGCGGATTTTAATGTCTATGTGTTATCCAGTGCCTATATAAAGGAAGGGCTGGCGAAAGCACAGGTAATGCCGGATGTACGTGATCTGGGGTTAAAGAAGTTTCAGGAGCAGGCGATGCTGAGCGCATTTGCTTATTTAGAGCAGCAGGCTGCAGGAAACGACTAAGTAGCAGTCCAATCTTTCGCCTGTAGGGGAGTGAAGTAGCCTGGGCAAGCAACATTGTCCAAGAGGGCTTTATTTTTATTCCTCGGGACGGCGGAAATATTCGCCGGGCTCGGCCCAATCTTCAGGCTTGGTGTCGGTTATTTCTGTGCCCAGATCATCTTGCTCTGCGATGTCGAGGGCGCCAGTAAAGTTCTCCGGCTCCTCACTCAATTCAATCTTCAGTTCTCGCCATTCCTCTAAACTGAATTCTTCAATATCGGCATCAAAATATTGTACTTCAACCGTCTCTTCTTGTTCGTCAACAGCAATGACATAAAAACGCTGTCCTTTATCAAGATGGGCGTACCATTGGTCAATGCGCGGATCAAGTTCATTTGCCATATTCTTATCTCCTATCACCCTACAGAGTATAGTCTATAAAAGCCAAGCCAATCATTATCGACTCATATATGCTTGCTAACTAGCTAACATTTAAATGGACTAAAGGGCATTATACTCATTTTCATTCGTGCATTCGTATGAGGTCTCAGTGGTATCGCCATTTCGTTACACAAGGTTATTATTTGCGCTGCTTCTGGGAAGTGCTTGTCTTTGCTGAAAAGCCGGATACGCTGACCCTTTTTGGAAGTCTGCTTATTGTCGCGAGCGGCGCTTATACCTTGATTCAAAGTCGCCGTACTGTGGCGCTTAAACTGAGTGAAAATATAAGTTGATGACTATAGTTACATAGTTACAAGGTTATTTAGGAAAGTTGATCTTTCGCATGCGCTTTTATACGTGAAAGATCAACAGAGCCTAACCACTAATCAGCTGTCAGTGAAAAGGTTGTCGAGATAGTCTTTTCCTGCGCTTTTCCTGTTAATAAGGAGCGTAGGGCAAACACCTGCTCATCGGCAACCTGCCCCTGTTTGATCAACTGCGCTTTGATAACACTGATCCGTTGCTGGGCAAGCTCAGTGAACGCTAGACTCGGCAGTGGTTGTTTTACTAATAGCGCCTGTTCAAGGGAGCCCTGGTATTCGTTGATGACGGACTGCTGATGGGGGGCTTTTTCCTCACCTTTTGGCGCAGATAATGCTGCCTGCATAGCACTGTGAAGTTTTGCCTGCTCTTCCTGGCCGTTATACTCTATTAACAGTTGCTCTATTAGTGCGATGCGTTGTTGCTGCTCGAGGTTATCTACACCGGACTCTTTTAACAGCGCCTGGAGTTTCTGCTCTTTTAAGGCCAGGCCGTCCTGCTCTTTATCGACCACAGCTTGAATCTCCAAGATCAGGTTAGGTCGTTTGTTTAATAGTTGCGCAAGTGTACCCAGTTGGGTGATCTGATCGTCAGCCAATCTTGCACTGCCCAGCGCAAAGGCTACTGAATTTAACTGCTCGGCATCACCGCCAACTAGATTTGCAAGCATCGAAAAGGGGGAGGTAACGGCTTTGCTGATTATATTGACAAATGCCTGCATAATTAAGCCGCCAAGCGCAAAGTCCGGCGCATTCATATCTCCTTTGATTGGCAGCGAGATATCAATGATGCCGTGCCTGTCTTTAAACAGCGCCAGCACCAGTTTTAGCGGTAGGTTTAAAGACTCCTTGCTCTCTACGGACGAGCCTAGTTCAAACTGATCTAAAATAAGATGGTTACTGCTGTTCAGTAAATTATCGGCTATTTGGTAATTAAGGTGCAGGCTGAGTTTGCCTTTATCAATGCTGTATCCTGCATAGCGGCCTGAGTATGGGGTGAGAGATGAGAGTTCTATTTTCTCAAAATCAGCAGCGAGATCGGTATAAAGATCCCCGGCTAACGGATTTATTTTTCCATTTATCAGCATCTTGCCATAATCATCAATACGACCGCTGATATTGACGTCGGCCCGCGCCGAATTACCGGAAGATAGGCCTTTTATCTTGCCGTTAATACTCTGGATAGCCGTTGCAAACTGCGGCTGTAGAGACAAATCGGCAAAATAAGCATCGCCGTCCTTAACTGTTATTTTGTCTATTTTAATTGCTAAAGGTGGTTCTTTATTTTCTTCGCTGCCGGTGGTTTTTTCGCTGCTTTGCTGATCATTATTAACGACTAATTGAGCAAAATTGGTACTGCGATCTTCGGTGACAATAAAACGCGCATAGGGTTGTGTCAATGCTATTTCGCGGATGGCAATGCTGAGTGGATTAAAATCAATCTTGACCGGATCAATGGCCAGAGTCTGCCAGCCGAGCAGACGTTTGTTCAGCGTCTGATCGCTAGTATTAAATTCATTAATATGCACGGCGCCTTGAAAATCCCCTTGAATCTGCCCCTGTTGATCGTTGCTTAGCTTAAGATCCCCGTCTGCAGAGAGTTTTCCCTGCTTTAAATTAACCTTGGCCAGACCGCTTAGATAGGGCTGTAATGCCGGCAGTGCTAATTTATTGACGGCTACACGGGTTTGCAGCTTGAGCGGCGTAGGAGTAACTCGTCCGTCAAGCCTGTTTTCGCCGGACTGAGCAACATAATAAGAGAGAGCAAAAGGCAGGCTTTGCGAGAGATCCTGACTGAGCCCGTGTATATTAAAGTTAATCTTGTGGAGTGCGATTTGCGCGTTTTCCGTCGGCTGTTTATCAAGAAAATCAAGCTGACCGTTATTGATAATAAAATTATTAATTGCCCACTGAAAAGATGCTTCTGTATTGTTGCCACTTGTAGCTGTACTTTCTGTATCGACAGTGGCGAAGGGGGCGAGTATATTAAGCAGCCCCTGTTTATTGCGCTCAAGCTTTAGGTCGAGCGCATCAATTTTCACTGCCTCAGCCTGTAATTGTTTCTCTGCCAAGTCAAAGTTGAACGGGCCTATAACGATTTTCTGTATGGCGGCAAAGTCCTGCTCCTGCCCTTTGTTTGTCAGCTTCATATCGTCAATCTGCAGCATCCCCTGGTGAATATCAAGCTCTGTTGATTGCTCTGCCACCTTTACTTTATAGTCACCTGAGAAGCTGATAAGGGCATGTTTTAGGCTGTAGGGGGCCTGCGCTTCGATATAATCCCGGAATTCATGCACTTTAATTCCATTTGCCGTGAGCGAGCCCTTGGAGCGCAGGGGAGCAACGGCTATTGTTCCGTTCCAGCTTAAGGTTTGTTCCTTACCCAGCGCGATATTAAGCTGATAGTTGCCTTCTTCTTTGCCGTAGGTTGCCAGGTTTTTTAAATTAAAAGTGAGCGGGTTAAGTTGATGTTTAACAGTTTGTGCGCGACTCTGATCAATAATATTAATATTTCCGGCAATAATATTAATATTATCAAATAACAGCTTTGGCGAGGCACTGTCTGCCTTGTCTTCAATTTCGTCCGCTGCTTGAGGCGTCCTTTGGGCTTGCTGTAATTGATAAGCATGCTGGAAATTGCTGATGCCGTCTTTATCAATTTTGCCGTAAAACCCCGTCCTTTTAGGGCGGGAATATAAGGCATGGATTGCGAAGCAATCCCGCGTGTTTTCTTGTTTGAATATTGACTAACAAACAATGCTGGTTATAATCACAGGCACAAGAGAAAGGGAGCGCCATGCTTATTCGCAAAGCTTACAAATTTCGACTCAATACCAATGCTGAGGCTGCACAAATGATGGCCCAATATGCGGGTAATTGTCGTTTTTTGTGGAATAAGGCATTGGCAGTTAACCTGTTTAAGTTAAAAAATAAACAGCCACTTTGCTATTACCAAGAGTTTGATTTTTTCTCCAAGCTCTGGAAAAAGAGTGAAGAATATGGCTTTCTAAAACTTTCCCCGGCACAAACCCTACAGCAAACACTCAAACAACTTGAACGGGCTTTTAAGGATGCTTTTGATAAGAAGCAGCCGCTAAAACGCCTGCCTGTCTTTAAAAGGCGCCATGGCTCGAACAGTTTTAGCTTGCCGCAAGGTTTTAAGGTCGAAGGGAAGCGTATTTTTCTGCCGAAAATTGGTTGGGTGAGTTTCAGAAAGTCACGAGAAGTGGTTGGTAAAGTTAAAAATGTCACGATTTCCCAATCCGGAAAACACTGGTTTGTCTCGCTACAGGTAGAGCAGGAGATAGGTCAGTCCATTCATCCATCAGCAAGTATGGTTGCCGGCGATATGGGGGTAAAGCGACTGCTGACGCTCTCCAATGGCCAGCACTTTGAGCCGATTGATGTTGCCCGATACACCGCAAAAACAAAGCGCCTACAGCGAAAGCTGGCTAAGAAAGTTAAGTTTTCAAACAACTGGAAAAAGATAAAGCAAAAGATTTCGGAACTGCACAACAAGATTGCCCGAATTCGTCATGACCGATTACACAAGATCTCAACATTATTGAGCAAAAGCCACGCTATCATTGTGCTTGAAGATCTAAAAATCAAAAACATGACGAAAAGCAGTAAGGGTGATCAGGCGTCGCCGGGCAAGAACGTTAAGCAGAAATCCGGACTTAACCGCGCGATCCTGGGACAGGGTTGGGGCATATTCAAAGAGATGCTGAAATACAAACAAGGTTGGCGTTCAGGCGACGTGCTTTTTGTTGATCCGAAGTGCACCAGCCAGACTTGCCCGGTCTGCCAGCATAAAAGCAAAGACAACCGCAAAACACAGTCACACTTTGTGTGTGTGGCCTGCGGTTACACGAACAATGCTGATCATGTTGGGGCATTGAATATTTTAGAGCGGGGGCACCGCTTGTTAGCCTGTGGAGAGCATGGCATTAGCCAACTCAGTGAAGCAGGAACTAGGTTTGCTCGTGAGAGCAAACTGCCGGACTTGGTTTTAAACTAACCGGACTCCCCTTCCTTTCCCGACTTGTCGGGCGCGCAAGCGAGGTAGGGGAGGATGTCAAGGATAGTTAAGGTCAAGGCATAGGGATTGAATGCAACTTTTTCAATTTCCGTCTGCCAGCCGAGTTGCTGCTTAACCTGTTCAACCAAGGTATTATGAATAATATGGGGCAAAAGCAAAAAACCGCCAAGGCTGTAAGTCGCGCTCAGGAATAAAGCCCAGAAAAGAACTGAATGGTAAACTGCCGGCTGCTTAACTTTTGTAAATATTTTACGTTATCCCCTTGTTCTTTCAAGAAAGAACTCTTGTCTAATAGTGCCACGGCAAAGAAAAGTATAACTTAGCCAGGGCATTATTTATAGCCGTAAAATGGCCTGGAGGTTGTTTCTAAATAAGTGAAAAATAACTGAAAAACTGTCCTTGAAAGCTTTTGACTAATCTGCGCATCCTACCTACGCTTTTATTAATCTATTGCATCGTGCAAGCTATAAATTAAGGAAAAAATATGAAAAAAGGGTTAATACTCGCTACTGCTGTTTGGCTATTAAGTTTTCAGGCGTTTGCTGACGAATATCAGGTGACAATTGACGAGTTTAAAAAATCAGCTCAAACCACCTCGTTTTTTAATAATGCCTATGCTTATGCGGTTTTTCCAAATATCGGTAAAGGTGGTTTTGGTATTGGCGGCTCCTACGGTGAGGGCAAGGTTTACAGGCAGGGCAAAGCAACCGGAAAGGTGAAAATGGGGCAGGTCACCATCGGCCTGCAGTTAGGCGGGCAAGTTTTCAGGCAGATTATTTTCCTGCAGGATAAACGTGCCTTTGATGAGTTTACCAGCGGCAGTTTTGAATTTGCAGCACAGGCAAGTGCTGTGGCGCTTACATTGGGGGCATCAGCTCAAGCCGGAACATCGGGTAGCGGTGCTGCAGCCGGCAGCAAACAGGCCAAAGCACATTATGTAAGTGGTTATGCTGTATTTACTTTAGCTAAAGGGGGATTAATGTATGAAGCCAGTATAGGAGGGCAGAAGTTCAGTTATACACCAGACTAAGCGCTATAAAGAAAGGGCTTAACTCTAAAGTAAACAGTGAATAGCATAGGATAAGCTGATGGAAAAAGATAAAAGTGATCTAAAAAACAGTCATGAGGCGCTCCAGGATGAGATCAAAGGGGCGGTAGAGATGGAGTGTGATGTTCGGGATGCGGTGCGGCGTATCACGCTTAAGGCACTAAGCGAAGGTCAGCTGGATAGCGCAGAGATTCGTCAGGTGGCGAGCGCAGTAGTAAAAGGAGCCGGGCTGGGGGCAGCAAGTCATGGCGCGGCAGCAGGCAATGTTTTGGCCAGGGCTGTTTCCGGACTCGATGATGCCTTGTCTGCCGTCGCCGAGGCGTCCAAGCTGGCGCTGCAAGAAGCGGCGGGGCATATTAAAAGCTTTACAAAAGAGGATTTTAAACGGGCCACAGATGATTTGCTGGCCTTGGAAGAGATGTATCTGGATATACTCAAACAGGTCGCAGAAGAAGCGGACGAGACCATCGCCGAGACACTCAAGGATTTGCTCGCGCACGCCCGTCACAGTGGCACTGTGGTCGGCCGGCATGCAACGGCAATTGTTGAATTATTAACGCGTGATTTGGGCGAAACCTTGAATGAAACCGTGACTGCAGGTAGCGAGTCAACATTAAAAGTAGCGAGCCAGCTTGCTCATGCTGCAGCGGGGTTCCTTGATGGTATTGCGCAAACGTTGGACGGCAAATTAAAGAAGACACCTCCGACAACTAAGAAATAGGATAAGTCATGCTTTGGGAAACCCTGGGGGCTGCGCGTGATATTGGTCGACTTAACGACATTGCGTCGATATTGATCCGCTATGGTTTTGGTGATCTGGTACGCAGAGTGGGGCTGGCCGGTGTGCTTGAGAGCGCGGGTAAGGTGTTGCATTGGAAACAGGCAGCGGAGCTGGCTTGCCTTGAACCGCCGGCGCGTTTTCGACATGCCCTGGAGGATATGGGGCCAACCTTTATCAAGCTCGGGCAGATCCTCTCCACGCGGGTGGATCTGTTTTCTCCGGAGTGGATTAACGAATTTGAAAAACTGCAGGATCAGGCGCCGCCGGTGGCATTTGCAGCTATCTATCAACAATTACAGGAAGACCTTGGCGCTGCGCCCCAGCAAGTATTTACCGAACTTGATCCTGAGCCTCTGGCTGCTGCATCAATCGCTCAGGTACATCGAGCCCGATTACAGGATGGTAGTGCTGTGGTCGTCAAGGTGCGCCGCCCGGATATTCGGCCGGTTATGGAAGCGGATCTGCGTTTGCTTGCGCGGGTGGCAGAGATCGCGGAAGCCGAGTCGGCAGGATTGCGTCGTTTCAAACCGCGCGAGGTAGTGCGTCAGTTTACCCTGTCTCTACGCCGTGAACTGGATCTGCTGGCAGAATGCCGTAATGCTGAAAGAGTGGCGGGTAATTTTGCTGAGCATCCGGAGATTGTCATTCCCAAAGTCTACTGGCCGTGGTGCAGTGAGCGTGTCAATGTGCAGCAATATATTGACGGTATTCCCGGACGAGATCTCGATGCTGTCGATCAAGCCGGCCTGAATCGAAAAGTACTGGCGCAGCAGGGGGGGCAAACAGCCTTAAAGATGATCCTGGAAGATGGTTTTTTTCATGCGGACCCTCACCAGGGTAATATCTTTTATCTGCCTGAAAATCGTATCGCCTTTATTGATTTCGGTATGGTTGGGCGCCTGCCGGAACGCCGTAGATATCAAGTTGTAAGCCTTTTACACTGTATGGTCGAGCAGGATGCGCCTGGTGTGGTTGATGTGTTGTTGGATTGGGCGCGAGATACGCCGATAGATACTGAAAGTTTGATTATTGATGTTGAAGCTTTTGTTGACCAATATCACGGGGTTCCTTTAAAGGGCTTTGATTTAGGGAGCATGCTCACCGATTTAACGGCATTACTGCGTGATCACGCGCTTAATCTGCCGTCTGATCTAGTGCTGCTTATTAAGGCGCTTATCACGCTTGAAGGGGTGGCCCGGCAGTTGGATCCGGATTTCGATATGGTGGCGGAAGCATCTCCTTTTCTGCAACGCGCCATGCAGGCCCGCTATGCCCCCGATGCCTTGGCAAAACGTGGCTGGCAGGCGGTGACCGGCAGTGTTGAACTGTTAACCGGGCTACCGCAGGACTTACGCCAGCTTTTACGCTCCGCGCGCAGTGGCCGGTTCCAGCTGCATGTCGATGTCACACGGCTGAAAAAATTTGGCAATCAACTGGATCGAGCAGCGAGCCGTATGGCCGTGGGAAATATCATCGCTGCATTGATTATTGGCTCTTCTATCGTGATGACCGTCAAAGGCGGGCCGACTCTGTTTGGGTTACCTATGCTTGGAACTCTTGGGTTTATCGGTGCAGGCCTTGGCGGGATCTGGCTGCTATTCTCTATCTGGCGCAGCGGGCGGGGACGGTAAAAGTTAAACATTGATCCGTGATCCACAAGAAAAAGAGAAATCACTAAAAATAACTATATTTTCTGAATTTATCAAAATTTTTTCATAGGCATGCAAAGCATAATAGCCAATAGTTTTTCCTTTAATATTTTTAAAAATACAGATTTTGCTCCATTTGGCATTCACGTCGAACACTTTTTTTCAAACTGAGCTGTGTCAACCCCATCGAAAATTTGGCTATGGATGGCATAAAGCTTTTGGCGAAATGCTGTCAAAGCCTCCTGACTTAAAGTTGCCGGATCAATCGTTTCGTAAAAGGATACTTTCTGCATACTATGCCTGACTGTTAAGTCTGTCTTTTCCACATGCTTTCTACTTATTCACAATAGATGGAAGCATATGGTAGAGCAAGTAGATGGTCAAATTATCTATGCTATTTAAAGTTATATGTATTGAACTTATAAGAGATCTTCTCCAAAGCTAATTTAAGCTAAACTATTAACTATGAATATCATGATAGTTATTACTGTGTAATAGTCTCGCTGACTGCAGATTTAATAACTTATCTTGAAAGTTTAAGGTCAAAAAGCTGGAGTCAGATTGCTGATGGAATATACTCGGCCCGTCAATTACAGCGATGAAAACAAAATTGTTGATGATATCCTGCGGCGACTGGGCAAAACACTGGTTGTGGCAACGCCGCTTGCTGCAGGAAAACCCAATCACCTTTTAAATGCTTTTTACCGCCGAGCAAAAGCCGACGCGACGCTCAGCCTTACCATCATTAGCGCATTGACACTAGAGCGTCCAAAGGGTAAGAGCTTGCTGGAAAAACGTTTTCTCGAGCCTATTGTCGAGCGGTTATTTGCTGATTACCCGGATCTTGATTATGAGCTGGATCGAAGTAATGAGCAGATACCTGATAATATCCAAATTATCGATTTTTATTTTCCGCCCGGTAAATTTCTTAACCACCCACAGGCACAACAAAATTATATCAGCAGTAATTACACCCATGTGGCGCGCGATATTATGGATAGAGGTATTAATCTTCTGTTGCAGCTTGTCGCGCCGGGGGAAATAGAGGGCAAGAAAATGTTCAGCCTCAGCTGTAATCCGGATGTCAGCATCGACCTTCTTAAACAGATGCGCCTACGTGAGCAGCAGGAGGGAATACCCTATGCCATGGTCGGACAAATCAATCCCAATCTGCCATTTATGTACGGTGATGCACTGCAAAAGCCCGAGCAGTTTGACTATATTCTCGATAATCCCGATTATTATTATCGTATTTTTGGACCGCCAAAAACGTCGGTGCCTGAGCGTGAACACCTGATAGGGTTATATGTGTCGAGCCTTATCAAAGATGATGGTGAACTACAGGTTGGTATCGGTGCTTTGGGGGATGCCGTGGTCAATGCATTGCTTATGCGCCATAAGGATAATGTGCAATATCGGCAAGTGCTCAAGGAAATAGGCGCAACCGATAAATTTGCCCCCTTGATTGAAAAAACAGGCGGTTGCGGTGTTTTTGATAAAGGCCTGTTTGGCGCTTCAGAGATGCTGATCGACGGTTTTGTCCACTTGTATAAAGCCGGCATATTAAAACGTGTGGTCTACGACAGCTTACCGCTACAGCGTCTGATTAACGAAGGGCTGATCGGCCATAACGTGACCGCTAAGACACTTGAACTGCTCCTTGAGCGCAGGGCTGTTCATAGGCATCTGTCTCGAGAGGATTTTGATTATCTGCTCAAATACGGTATTTTTAAGCAAGATTTAAGTTACCACAACGCTGTTATCGAAACGGCTAATGGGCAGAAAATTCCTGCGGATTTAACAAAAGCGCAATATAAACAGCAGATAGTTGAGCAATGCCTGGGAACAGAGCTGCAGTGCGGCGCGGTGATCCACGGCGGCTTCTTTCTCGGCCCGCAGGCATTTTATCAGGAGCTCAAAGCGTTACCCGAAGCAGAGCGTATGCTGATCAATATGCGCAGCGTACAGCGCATTAATCAGCTTTATGGTCATGAAGAGATAGATCGCCTGCAGCGTAAAAATGCCCGTTTCGTTAATACGTGTCTAAAGGTTACCCTGTTGGGTAATATCGTCTCCGACGGCCTTGAAGATGGCCGGGTAGTAAGCGGTGTTGGCGGACAATACAACTTCGTGGCGATGGCGCATGCTCTGCCGGATGGACGCTCTCTAATGAATTTGCGTGCTACGCGTGAAGTGGGTGATAAGGTGGAATCCAATATTGTTTGGAGTTATGGGCATGTCACCATTCCCCGTCATCTGCGCGATATAGTGATCACTGAATATGGTATCGCCGATCTGCGCGGCAAGACGGATTCGGAAACTATCGCAGAGCTGCTTAACATTACAGACTCCCGCTTTCAGGCAAAATTGCAGCGTCAGGCGAAAAAAGCCGGTAAATTAGCACCTGATCACCGTATACCCGAGCCATACAGTCATAATTATCCGCAGGTTATTGCGCAGAAAATAAAGAGATTTAAATCTCAGGGGCTGTTCCCGCGATTTCCATTTGGTAGCGATTTTAGTGAAGAAGAGCGTGTTGTCGGGCGTGCACTGAAGTCATTGAAAAATAAATCGCGCTCTAAAAAACTGCTCCTGCAACTGTTGCTGCAGGCATTGCTGCCACAGCCGCTGGCGCATAAATATAAACCTTACCTGCAACGCATAGGACTCTGGCGGGTCAATACGCTCCAGGAAAGACTGCTGCGTAAATTACTGCTGCTGGAGATAAAAAATTCCCGCGATAGTGACGTTTGAATGGCGGCAAGCTTGCTGCGCGAAGACGCCTATCGCGTTAGTTTTTTTACCATTTTCAGCAGCTTGGGATTGATGCTATATTTATTTTCAGTGACAGTTTCGATATCAAGAAAGATAAATTCAGCCTGCTTATAAGTAATCACTGCTTTGCTTGCTCTGCTTGCTAGCAGCTTTTCTATAGCAAGAGTGACAAACTGCGCGGCCATGAGCCGGTCAAATACGCTTGGGTTACCGCCCCTTTGGATATGGCCTAAGATCATGACCCGTGTTTCTATCGCCAAGTTCTGCTCAAACCATGTTTTGAGTTGTTGAGTCTGTTTTGTGCCTTCCGCAACGACAGCCAATATATAAGCGCGGCCCTTATCTAGCTCTTTTTTAAGTCTGATTTGCAATGACGCCAGATCATATTCAAGCTCCGGTATGATACAGACTTCAGCGCCACTGATAATGGCGGATATCAGCGCCAGATAGCCGCAATCTCTACCCATCGTTTCGACAACAAAGGCGCGTTTAAAAGAAGCGGATGTATCCCGTATTTCATCTAAAGCGTGTTTGATGATATTTAATGAAGTATCAACCCCTAGACAGTAATCTGTTCCGTAAATATCATTGTCAATAGTCGATGGAATGGCGATAAAAGCGATACCAAACTCCTGCGAAAACTGATTAAAACCTCTAAATGAACCATCTCCGCCAAGCAGTATGACTTTATCTATGGCAAATCTCTGCAGGTTTTTATAGGCTGTTTTGCGGTATTCATAATTGTAAAACCTTTGTGAACGGGAGGTTCTAATGATAGTGCCGCCAAGATGCATGATCCCTGCTACATCTTCATGAAAGGCTTTTTTAATATTGCCATTAATCAGGCCTTCAAAGCCGTCATAGATGAAATAGGGTTCAATATTTTTCTCGTAACAGTTGTCAACAAAACTCTTTATTGCCGGGTTCATTCCGCAGGAATCGCCGCCTGAACAGATAATTGCCATAGACATAGTGCTACTCCTTAGTTTCGTGAGCGGGAAGCTTGTTATACCAAGTCACCTTAAAGCGGTTGCCGGAATCTGTGTCGCCATTTGCTCCTTTTTTGTCCGGAGCAAAATCAACGGTCAAATAAGCGACCTCCCTATTTTGTGAATCAAATAGCACAACCGATGAATATTGAACGGCCATCTCTTTTTGGATGCGCATGGCTGCATCGGCTGCTGTAGCCAGCAATTGATCATTATTGGCTGCTTTAGAGGAAAAAAGAAAAGTATAGCGTCGTGTGCGTGTTGCCAAGCTAATATCTTTAGAACTGATAATCCTGGCGGGTTTGATATTTTCTGCGGCTAATAGCTGCTCTATCTGCTTATCTATTGCCGATGGTTTGGAAAGTTCGACAGCCTTCTGAGGAGTATGTTGAGTGCTTCGGTCACCAGTAAAAATTACAACCATTATTATCAAAGCAAACAAACTAAAGCTTATGCCGGCGCATATTTTTGCAACTTTCAGGCTGAGGCCGCTATCAGCAGTCTTCTTTGGGCTCAGCGCCTGTTTATCCTGCATTGTTTATCTCCCTTTAAAAGTGACCCACTGCAGTAATTTTAGCCTAAATATATGTAATGCATTGAAAGTATAATGAAGGATAAGAAAAGTTTAAAAATAAAATAATTAAGTTGAAATTTCTTGGGCTTTTTATTTTCTAGTGATAACGTAAGTCATCATTTATATTTCAAAGGATTGTGACCTCCATGTTTTCTCAATTACCCACTCCTCAGACAGATCCCATTCTGTCGCTTTCCGCTTTATACCGTGATGATACCCGTAATAATAAAGTTGATCTTGGTATTGGTGTTTATCGTAATAATCAAGGGCAAACACCCATTATGCAGGCGGTGCAAGTCGCACAAAAACAGTTAGCAGAAGAGCAGACAACCAAGGTCTATGTCGGCCTGGCCGGGTGTGAGGAGTTTAATCAAGGCATGCTCAATCTTGTCCTTGGTGAAAGTTCTGTATTGGATCGCGCGTCAGCGATTCAAACACCGGGAGGAAGTGGAGCGTTGCGTATGCTTGGCGATCTGATGCATGTCGCTCAGCCGGGGACAACGGTATGGCTGAGTAACCCGAGCTATGTTAATCATAAGCCGGTGATGGAAGCGGCAGGATTGAAAGTAAAGTATTACAACTACTTTTGTCCGCTGACCAAGCAGGTTGACGTGGCGAAAATGCTCGATGATCTTGCCCTAGCAGGGCGCAAAGATGTTGTGCTGCTGCATGGCTGCTGTCATAACCCGACAGGTGCCGATATTGACTTTTCTGCATGGCAGGCAATCACAGCATTAGCGCAGAAAAATGGTTTTACCCCTTTTGTGGATATCGCCTATCAGGGCTTTGGCGACGGTTTAGTTGAAGATGTCAAAGGTATGAACTATATGGCTGACCATGTTGAAGAAATGCTTATTAGTGCTTCCTGCTCAAAAAATTTCGGCTTGTATCGCGAAAGAACCGGCGCGGCGATGGTTATTGCCAAGAATAGCGCGGAAGCCAATAACGCCAAAGGTAAACTGCTGCAGCTTGCTCGTGCGACTTATACTATGCCGCCTGATCACGGCGCGGCGTTGGTGAGAACTATTCTTAGCGATGATAAATTGACCCATCTGTGGAAGCAGGAATTAGTGCAGATGCAGCAACGTATGCTCGGCATCAGAAAATCATTATCTGCACAGTTGCGCTCTGCTTATGGTGCGCCACAGTTCGATTTTATTGAAAGTCATAAAGGCATGTTTACAGTACTGGGTTTCTCACAACAGCAGATGATAAAGCTGCGTGAAGAGTATGGCATTTACGGTGTCGAAGATGGCCGAATCAATATTGCCGGACTAGCTGAAAAGCAGATCCCTTATGTCGCTAATGCGATAGCCAAGATAGCCAAGATCGCCGCCTTGTAAAGGGATTTATCAGCCTGTACTGCTGGATTTAAGTCGCTGCTGTGGGCAACTATTGGTTTATGGAAAGCAGCACAGGGCTGCTTAATCTATTCTTTATTTTAAAACCGTACCTGCTATGAACCTTAGTTTCTTAAAGGCATGTTAATTTCCTGTGCGGCGATTAAAGTCAGCGGTTTTATCAATAATTTAACCAGCCATTACTGGAAAAATTGTAATCCTCTGACATACTTAACAGTGGTGTATGCAAAGCATATATTTTTATATTTCCAGACTAACTGAGAGAGGTATTTCAATGAAGAATAAATTACTAATTGTTGGTGCCATTGCAACTACTGCTTTACTGGCTGGTTGCTCTAGTAACACTGGACTAGAAAATAAAGTGGATTCACTGACTAATCAAGTAAGCGATTTATCTACTAAAGTGGATGGATTAGCAGCGGATCATGGCATGATGGCATCTGATACAGCAGCGGCAGCGGCAGCGGCACAAGCAGCGGCTGATGAAGCGGCACGAGCCAATGCTCGTATCGATAATATGGTTGAGTCATACAAAAAGTAATCTCTCATCCGTGACATAAGTATGGGTTGGCATTGTTAAACTTCTTGCTAACCCAATTTATCCTGAAAAATCCTAAATCGCGACATTAACAGGTATTCCCTGATGCAGTAACAAGGCTCTTTTTACTTGCTCATGATCTAGTTTATTTTGCTTCTTAAATTTCACTATTTCATCCACTTGAATTAAATCCGTCTGCGCCTTTGATGGTTTTTTAGTTGTCGATAGTGGCGAGTGTACCTCAAGTATCTTTTCTCCGTTTGGCTCTGCTGCAATTTTAATGGGCTGATTAATGACTCTCACCTCCTCATTGATCGCTATTTGTTGAAATAGCCAGGCAATATCGTCGGGATTCATACGAACACAGCCGGCACTGACGCGCATACCAATACCAAAGTTTTGATTCGTGCCATGGATCCAATAATTATTAGCGCCAAACTCCAGCTGCAGTGCATAGTCTCCAAAGGGGTTATCTTCACCAGGAGGTACAGTCAAGGGTAACTCTTTACCATATTTGGCTAAATGATCCGCTCTTATCCTCGCAGTGGGGGTCCAGCTTGGTTTTTCAACCTTTCTTATAACTCTGCTGTGCATTACTGGCGTTGTGCGGCCTACTCGGCCGATGCCAACGGGAAAAACATGTACTGCATTGCTGCCTTTTGGAAAATAATATAATCTAAATTCAGGTAAATTAATGACGATTCCCCGGTATGGCACATCAGGTAGCAACATACGAATTGGAATCTGTAATTTAGTGCCGACCGGAGGCAGGAGCGGATCAATACCCGGGTTGGATTCCATCAAAGCGATAAGCCCGATATTATAAAAGCGAGCTATTGAATGAAAATAATCACCCGGCCTAACCGTATAGACTTCATGCGAACCAATTAAGCGCGAGCCGTTTTCGGGTATTGAGTATGCCGTTGCAGCAGCTGAAGCAGGAAGCAGGGGGGGGATAATAGCCATAAAACAGAGTATTAAAGCGCTTACAGTACTTTTTTTAAGTTTATAAAAACAGTTGTTTAGCCAGGCTGATGGCGAATGATAATAGATAAACATGAATAAACCTTAGTGCCGTGAATAATAATCTTCAGTATAGGAGTAAATTAAAGCGGCGAGTGCAGTAGCCAAAAACAAGCCGTAAGGGCAGTATACCTATTTCCTTTTTCTTAAAAAATATTTATGAATTTCTTCAACCAAGAGTAAAGTAATGGCAACCAGTAGTAAACCCATCCACTGCCGGGCAGTGATGGGGGTGATTTGCAAGACATCACTGAGCCCTGGTGTATACATTGCTCCGATATGGATAAGCTGTGCGATAGGAACGGCCAGAATTAAAAATGGATTGGCAAAAAACGGCATAGTAAAAAGCGATCTTTTTTCGGAACGGCTGGAGAGCACATGTATATTGCCAAATAACACCATTAGCATTAGCGTTAAGTTGCGTGCATTGTGCAGCGCTGTTTGCTGCTCTAACGCATAGAAAAAAGTCGTAAAGGCCAGCGCACCCATCACAGTGCCATTGACTAATACGTGTTCAATAATGCTGCGTTCAAAGATCGGCTCATTGGGGTTGCGCGGTGCGACGCTTAACTCTTTTCCCTCTTTAGGCTCAAAGGCCAATGCCACATCTTGTACGCCATTGGCGATTAAATTCAGCCACAGTAATTGAATGGCGGTCAACGGCATGGGCAATCCTGCCATAACGGTAAGAAAGAAGAGCAGCAGGGCAGAGAAGCCAGTGGCAATGAGTAATGCGATCACTTTACGAATATTGTTGTAAACAATTCGCCCCTGCTCAATACCATTAACGATGGAAGAAAAATTATCATCGGTGATAATTAAATCTGCCACTTCTTTGGCGACATCTGTGCCTTTTTTCCCCATGGCAACACCCGCATTGGCACGGCGCATGGCCGGAGCATCATTGACGCCATCGCCGGTAACGGCAACAAAGTGGCCGTCCTGCATAAGGCTGTCAACAATCATCTCTTTCTGGGTGGGCTCGATGCGGGCAAACACTCTGGCGGGACGAACCAGGTTGTGAAATGCCTGCATACTGTTTTTTTGCGCATCTTTGATCATCTGTCCGGTAACAACAAGGCTGTTTGCCTCAGCCAGACCGAGCTCGATAGCAATGGCTAATGCGGTCGCAGGGTGATCACCGGTTATCATCGCCACCTCTATACCACCAGTGCGACACTTTTTGATGGCCTCTCGCGCTTCACTGCGGACCGGATCTATCATGGCAACCATGCCCAAGTAGGTCATTTCCTGCAGGTGCTCGACTGCATTTGTATAACTTGGAATAGTGCGTCGTGCTAAGGCAATAATGCGAAACCCTTGCTTTGCTAGCAGTTCAAACTGTGCTTGGATTTTTTTGCGGTCGATAGCCACCGGGCCGGCAGGGGAATGCATATGCGTCGATAACTCCAGCATCTTCTCCGGGCTGCCTTTAACATAGAGGCAGGGTTGCTCCTGGTTTAGATTGACACTGCCACTAAAGGCCTTTTCGGATTCATAGGGAATGATCTCCAGCTGTTTTTGCTGCTTTCTGATATCGGAGACAGACAGTCCGAGCTTTTTAGCCAGTACTAAAAAGGCGATATCGACAATATCGCCATCTGACACCCACTCTCCGCCTGAATAATCTAAGTGGCTTTCATTAGCTAAGACGCCCGTAATACAAAGCTCTCTAAGTTCAGTGATATTTTCACCTTTAATTTTACCATCGGCAATGCCTTCGCCTGTTACTTGATAGACATCCCCCTCGGGTAAAACCACTCGCTGAACGGTCAACTCATTGACTGTTAAGGTGCCGGTTTTGTCTGAGCAGATAAATGTGCAGGATCCTAACGCTTCAACCGCCACTAACTTTCGAATGATGACATTATGTTTTACCATGCGCCTCATCCCTATGGCTAAAGCAACGGTCAGCGCGGCGGGTAAGCCCTCAGGAATAGTGGATACGGCGAGTCCGATAGCCATCATCACCATTCTGTCTGTTTGATAACCGCCCATAAAGAGCATTAACGCAACCAGTATCAGTATCGAGATAGTGATTGCCAATGCTATTTTATAGGTAAAACGACGCATTCGAATTAAAAGGGGAGGCTCTGAAATGCGTTGTGCTGATACATGACTGGCAATATTACCTATTTCGGTATTAACTCCTGTGCTGACTACCAGTCCTTGTGCTCTGCCATGGGTCACAATACTGCCGGCAAAGCAGCGGTTAAACTGCTCACTGAGCGGCGCATCATGTTTGACTTTGCTATGGGTATTTTTGGCCACCGCTAAAGATTCACCGGTGAGCATAGATTCATCAACAGCAAGATCCTGTGCGGATAAAAGCTCAATATCGGCAGCTACTTTATCACCGGAAAACAGCAGCAGCAGATCACCGGGAACGACTTCTGTGGTATCAATGGTTTGTGCATTACCATCGCGAATAACATGAGCGCTGCCTTTGACCATCTGTTTTAAGGCAGAGGCGGATTTTTGAGCAGAATATTCCTGAATTGTGCCAATAATGGCATTGATAAATAGCACGGCAATAATAAAAATAGCACTGGGTATTTGTTGAACGGCAAAAGAGACAATTGCTGCCACTAATAAAATATAAATAAAGGGGCTGAGAAACTGCTTAATAAAGATCAGGGCGAGACTTGCTGATGGCGCTGCAGGAAGGCGGTTTTCACCATATTTCAGTAAGCGTTTCTGTGCTTCTGCTGAGCTGAGGCCCTGTTCTTTACTGTGTGTCTGCATCTTTATTTAATTGTGAATAACAAGCCATGTTCTCCAAGCCTCATGTAGCCTACACAGACTTTAAACCCTGTATCTTCTGCGTTATAACGAAAGCCTAGTGCTAAAAAGAAAACTAAGCAAATAGGCCTTATATCTTCAAGCTAAATGTGGGGAGTATAGCTAAATGCGTATGTTAGGTTATGATGATATTTACTCGCTATTATCTTGTGGCGAGTTTTTAATAGCTAAATAGAGCATGATGGTATTAATAGGAAGCGTAGATGAGCAAAGAAAAGACAGTGCAATTAGTGACCCATAATGGGCAGTTTCATGCAGATGAAGTTACCGCCATCGCGCTGTTACACCTTTTTGATAAAATAAATTTAGCTGAGGTGAATATCAGCAGAACTCGCGATCAACACATCATTGAGCAAGCGGATATTGTCGTCGATGTGGGCGGGCTTCATGATGAGCAATCTTTACGTTTTGATCATCATCAAATAGTGAAAGGAACAGTGTCCAGTGCCGGTTTAGTGTGGGCGTGGATAAAGAAAAATAATTCTCAGCAATATCCGGAAATTGATGCGTTGATCAAAGCAGTAGATGCGCACGACTGTGGTGTGCGCATGATGCCGGACTTTTCATTTGCGCATATTATTGCATCCTATAATACTCGCGACCCCTTCGCAGAAACGCTGCAGCTAATGGCCTTTAATAAAGCGTTGGCAGTCGCATTAAGTTTGCTGAACTCCTTAATAGAAAAACAACAGCAGCGATTGCCGGCATTAAAAATGATAGAAACAGCGCCAGTAGAGATTGTCGGCAGGCAACGCGTTCTGGTGTTACCTGAGTATTGTAAAGGGTGGACTGAATTTATAAACGGGCAAACTCAATATAAAGATATTACTCGGGTCATTTGGTATGTTGAGCAAAAAGATGAATGGTGTGTTCAAGTGCCCGCTGTTAAAGAAACTGATTTTACGCTGGCTCACCCCAAGCTAGAGGCGGATAAGCATGCCAAGTTTGTCCACCAAAGCGGCTTTTTTGCCGTATACAAAAGCAAAGAAGCGCTGTTTAATATGCTTCGCCAGCAGGCTGTCGATGACTAATAAAGTCATTTTTTAGTATTAACAGTATACTTTTAAGACAGTTTACATCATCCCTCTTAAGCAGCTTTTGAACACTGTCCTTAATTCTCAGGGCAAACTATTTTCCTTTGCAAAACGGTTATTCATTATCCATATCTTGGTCTTCGTACGGGCTGACATTCACTTGACTAAATACCATGTGCAACTATGATTTTATTATTGCAAAAGGGATATTTTAAATGAAAATATTAATTACTGGAGGCGCAGGGTTTATCGGCTCTGCCGTAATTCGATATCTTATCAATAACACTGAGCACTCTGTTCTTAATGTCGATAAATTAACCTATGCTGGTAATTTAGAGTCTCTAATGACTGTTGCGGAAAATATTCGCTATTCATTTTCTAAAACTGATATTTGCAATCGCAGCGAACTGGATAATTTATTTACAGAATACCAACCCGATGCGGTTATGCATCTGGCTGCTGAGTCGCATGTTGATCGTTCCATCGATGGTCCGGCGGCATTTATTGAAACAAATATTGGTGGTAGCTATCAGTTGCTGGAAGCTGCTCGGCAATATTGGCAGCAATTGGATAAATCAGGCAAAGCAGCTTTTCGCTTTCAGCATATTTCCACAGATGAAGTTTATGGCGATTTAGAAGGAGCTAACGATTTATTCACTGAACAAACACCTTATGCGCCAAGCTCTCCTTATTCCGCGTCAAAGGCCGCAAGTGACCATCTAGTAAGAGCATGGCAGCGTACTTATGGTTTACCTACGCTGATAACAAATTGCTCCAATAATTACGGCCCTTACCAGTTTCCGGAAAAACTTATTCCCTTAGTTATTTTAAATGCGTTAGAAGGCAAACCGTTACCTGTTTATGGTGATGGCATGCAGATACGTGACTGGTTGTATGTGGAAGATCATGCTCGCGCATTATATAAAGTGCTTAGCGAAGGTAGTGTTGGTGAGACCTACAATATTGGCGGTCATAACGAAAAAACCAATATTGAAGTAGTTAAAACAATCTGCAGCTTATTAGAAGAGCTTGTTCCTGTTAAACCAGCAGGTGTTGAGTATTATCAGGATCTTATCACTTATGTGAAAGATCGGCCCGGACATGATCTTCGTTATGCCATAGATGCGACAAAAATTGCAAATAAGCTTGATTGGAAACCAGAGGAAACATTTGCAAGCGGTATGCGCAAGACCGTCCTCTGGTACTTAAACAATCAAAAGTGGTGGAGCAGAGTACTGGACGGCTCCTATTCAAGAGAAAGATTAGGTACCCAAAAATAAGGAATGCTGTAATGAAAGGTATTATCTTAGCTGGCGGCACGGGCACGCGTTTACATCCGATAACAAAAGGTATCTCTAAGCAGTTACTACCTATTTATGATAAGCCAATGATTTTTTATCCTTTGTCAGTTTTAATGCTGGCAAAAATTAGAGATATCTTAATTATTACAACTGCTGAAGATCAACCCGGCTTTATCAGATTATTGGGTGACGGCAGCCAGTTTGGAATTAAGATAAGTTATGAAATACAAGCCAGTCCGGATGGCCTGGCGCAGGCATTTATTATCGGAGAAGAGTTCATTGGTGATGAGTCGGTTTGTTTGGTATTGGGGGATAATATCTATTTCGGATTGGGCTTTTCGCCAAAACTGGTCAAGGCCGCCGCCCGAGAAAAAGGGGCGACTATATTTGGTTATAAAGTAAAAGATCCGGAGCGCTTCGGTGTTGTTGAATTCGATGAGAATAAAAAAGTACTGTCGATAGAAGAAAAGCCACTTAAAGCCAAATCAAATTTCGCCGTAACCGGGCTGTATTTTTATGATAACGATGTGATTGAAATAGCCAAGGCAATCAAACCTTCAGAGCGTGGTGAAGTTGAAATTACAAGTGTGAATAATGAATACTTAAAGCGTGGAGATTTAAATATTGAACTGTTAGGGCGCGGATTTGCCTGGTTAGATACCGGTACTTATGACAGTTTGATGGATGCCGGGCAGTATGTACAAACAATTGTCAAAAGGCAAGGCTTTGAAATTGCCTGCCTTGAAGAAATAGCATTTAACCAGGGCTGGCTGACAAAAGAGCAAATTAAAGAGATCGCCAAGCCTTTAATGAAAACTGCATACGGAGAGTATTTAATGAGCCTTATAAGGTGATTTTCTTAAATACTCCTTTAAAGTGCAACTAAAAGAAACAGATTGTAGAACTATTTCGAGCAGATTAAGTGTTTTAAGCGATTTAACTTGAGAAACTAATTTTGGATAATTTGAAAGCAAAAGGTATTACTGCTTTTATTTGGGACTTTTCAGGGAAGCTGGCAACCCAGGGGACGGGTTTTATCGTTACTATGGTTCTTGCCCGTTTACTCGAGCCTAGTGATTTTGGTTTGATAGCCATGCTGATGGTGGTGGTCGGTATTGCACAGGTATTCACCGATGTCGGTTTGGGGGGGGCATTAATACAAAGACGTAATGCATTACCGGTGCATTACTCTTCGGTGTTCTACTTTACGCTGTTTGTTGCAGGTGTTTTAACCCTAGTCACCTTTTTTTCTGCCGAATTAATAGCTGACTTTTATAGTAACCCAAGATTAGTTCCCTTAACCCAAACCATCAGTGTGTTATTTATTATAAGCGCGTTAAGCAGTGTGCAGGCGATTAGGTTAAGGAAATATCTTAAATACGGGCTGCTGACTAAAGCGGGGTTTATATCTTCATTGTTAAGTGGGGTTATTGGCATCACGCTAGCATTTACTGGTGCGGGCGTTTGGGCTCTTGTGGCACAAATCATTTCCCAGGGTGTTTTTTACAATATTATTCTCTGGAAATATAGAGATTGGACGCCTGAACTAATATTTTCCTTTACTGCCTTAAGGCAGTTATGGGGATTTGGTTTTCGAATGTTTTTATCGAATTTACTCGATGCTATTTATATGCGGATTGATTTTCTTATTATAGGTAAAATATTTTCTGCTGCTACATTGGGTTATTTTCAAAGAGCAAAACAGTTTAACACGCTCATTATTCAGTATTCATCTGGCAGTTTGATGTCCGTGATGTTTCCAATATTAAGTAAGGTACAGGATGATTTAGCAAGATTTCGGCGGATAGTTTTTAAAGCGTTAAACATATTATCTTTTGTTATATTTTTATTGTTAGGTGGTCTATATTTAAGTTCTCAAGAATTAATTATATTTTTATTTTCTGATAAGTGGTTGCCATCTGTTCGTTATTTAGAACTTTTGTTATTAAGTGGTTTCGGTTATCCGTTAAGTGCGTTATTAGTTAATATTTTAAGTAGCAGGGGTAACTCAAAAGCGTTTTTAAAATTAGAGGTAATAAAGAAAATTATTCTCACTTTAAATCTGTTCAATGCTGTTTATTATGGTATTGAAATCTATTTATATGGTTTGGTGATTGTTTCTCTCATTTCTGTGTTTTTGAATATTTTATTTGCCAGTAAAGAGCTTAAGGTTGGAATGTTAAGTTTTATCAAACCCATTTTTACGCAAATGCTATTAAATATTACAGCGGTAATAATTACGTTTCAGATCGTAAGTTTAATAAACGTGAATATGTTGTTTATGTTTCTAATAAAGTCAGTGCTGTTTTGCCTGTTGTTTTTTATGCTGAATTATTTATTAAAAACAAAATCATATTCTGAGATTTATAGTCTGGCTTTTTCCTTTATTAAAAATAGATGAAGGTTTAAATATGTTTGATATCAAATCAGTGAAATTAAGAAGCGAAGAAGAGATCATCTCATCCTGGCGGGATAAAGAAAAAATAAAAGTCAGCGTTCTCTGCGCGACTTATAATCATGAATCTTTTATTGCCGATGCTATTACAGGTTTCTTAATGCAAGAGACGGATTTTGCTTTTGAGGTGATTATTCATGATGATGCATCAACCGATGGTACGGCAAATATAGTAAGAGAATATCAAGCAAAATACCCGAATATTATTAAGCCCATTTATCAAACGGAAAACCAATACTCAAAAGGTAAATTCAAGCCAACTTTATATATGCATAAAGCAGTGAAAGGTGCATATCTTGCTTTGTGCGAGGGAGATGATTATTGGATTACATCGAATAAATTACAAAAACAGTTAGATATCTGTGAAAAGGATCCCGGTATTAGTTTTGTTGGACATGGTGCTGTAACGCTCTCTGTAAAAACATCTAAATTTAATACTGTGAAGGTTTGGAGCAGTCACCGTTATATCAGCACTCTGCATGACATATTGAGTGAAGAGAGGGCTTATGGGCAGTTTAGCCCGACTGCATCATATTTTATAAAAGAAGATGTTTTTAACACCCTGCCTGATTGGTTTGCAGATGCTCCTACCGGGGATTATTTTTTAGAAGTGTTGTCAGCTGTGTATGGAAAAATGGTTTATTTGCCGGAGGTTATGAGCGTTTATAGAGTTGAAAATGAGCATGCCTGGACAGGTGTTAACAATCGCAACCCAGACTTTACCATTAAATTTCTTGCTAGCAGGTTACCGACATTAAATCATTTTAAAAAGATGGTTGGCCGGAACGAGAAAAAACTTGTAGATGTTGTTATATCGGATACTTATGATGATTTGATGTACTGGGAAGGGCAAAAAAACCTGCTTTCGGGGGTTAAATATTTTTGTCTGAGTTGTTTTTACGTTAGAAAAATAAGGTGGGCTACACTGAAACGCTTAGCTGTCATTACGCTTCCTAGGCAATTACTCAATAATTTAAAATTAAAAAAACAAAATTAACGAAGTAATAAAAGAGATTGAGAAAAACAATTGATTGGTATTTTAATTAAAAAGAGTCGCTCTCTATGGAACCACTGATATCTGTTTACATTACAACGTTTAACAGGCTGGAATTATTAAAAAGAGCCGTTGATTCAGTACTTAATCAAAGCTATTTAAATATTGAGCTTTTTGTTGTAGATGACGGTTCAACGGATGGAACACATGATTACCTGAAACAGATGCAGCAAAGAGGCTTACTTACAGCTGTGATTAATAATGGTACCCCGAAAGGGGCTTGTTTCGGTCGAAATAAAGCGATTCAATTAGCAAAGGGGGAATTTATAACTGGCTTAGATGATGATGATTATCTGCAAAGTTGGCGCATACAGACATTTATAAACTTTTGGCGGAAGTGTGAAAGTAACGCGATGAATATGAAACCTATTGCAGGTCTGTTTGATAGCGTTATCGAATTGAGGACAGACGGTAAATATAAATATAATGAAACTTCCGAAGTTTCATATTCAGATTTAAGGCGTTCAAATAAGGTCGGCAATCAAATATTTACCAAGGTTGAATATCTTAAACAGGTTAAGGGGTTTGATATCAGCATGCCTGCTTTGCAGGATTGGGAAACATGGATCCGTTTGGCCGAAAAGTACGGGAATTTTGTGAATGTGCACTCATATTCTTATGTTATTGATATGGCGCATGGTGAAAGCAGAATATCAGAAAAAAAAGCAACTCAAATTCAGCAGGCCTTTAATTTATTAAAAGATAAACTGGCCCCCCTTACATTAACTGAAAAAATAAAACATGCGGAGACGATGTATACTTACCATCAAATGAATTTATGTTTTAAGGATTTTGTTTTCTTGGTGTTAGGGCTGCGTCTGCGAAGGCTGGCACAAATTTTCAAACGGATGATTTTACAATGAAAAACTCACTCTATCTGTTTTCTCCTACGCTATTTTTCCTGTTATTTTTCAGGGCTTCCCTGGATCCTTTACTCGACCTCACTAAATCCGGAGGTATTGGCTTAGGGGCATTATTAAATTTACTTACCCTGCTTATACTTTTTGTAATTGTTGCTAAATTTAAATTTGAAATACCCTTGAGTTTACTTAAAATCTGGGGGGCCTTCTTATTGTTAGGCTTGATGTCTATTCTACTTTCACCTGAAAAAATCGCCTCAATGCGTTCATTTTTTTCTATATTGACATACTTTTCATTTTTTACATTTGCATTTTATTTGTTGAAATCAAAGGATGATTTAAAAGGTTTTATTAAATTAATTATTTATTCATCAGTTATTCCTTTCTCTTTTACATTGATGGAGTTTATTTCTCCTGAGGAAAGTATAACCAAAGATGGTTTTCGTTTATTCGGATCTTTTTCACACCCCAATATATTTGCATTTTACTTAGTACTCATTGCATCTCTGTGTTTCTATGCTCTTAAATCAACCTTGATTCGCTTTGATAGCCGTTTCTTAATGCACGTTAAAGTAATATTCCTGGCCAGTTTGGTTTGCCTGATTGCGACCAAAACACGCAGCGCATGGATTGCAATGGCAGTGGTTTTTATCGTCTATGGGGTAATGGTAGAAAGAAGGTATCTTCTATACATTTCTATCATAAGTGTGCTCGCATTGATGATCCCTTCGGTACATGAGCGTATCATTGATCTCTTTTCCGGTGGCAGTATTGATAATATTGCAGAGGAAGGACTAAACTCTCTTGCCTGGCGGGAAATAGTTTGGCTGGCCTCTTTGGACTATATTCTGGACAAACCAATTATGGGGCATGGCTATGATACTTTTTCATATTATTCTCTGGAATTTACCCCGCTAGAAGGAGCCAGTGGATTTGATGCACATAATGTATATGTGCAAATTGCATTCGATATGGGGTTCCTGGGGCTGCTTGCATATTTAATTATTTTTGCCGGAATTCTGATTCGCCTATTTAAATTAATTGGCTATGATAAGAAAGGTGGCGTTGTGTTATTGGGCCTGTTGCTTTCTTATTTGCTGGTCGGTTTCTCTGATAACATGCTCTTTTATTTGTCTTATAACTGGTATTTTTGGTTTTTAATGGGGGTTTTTTATTATTTACCTCCTCAACTAGCCAGGGAAACGGACGCTAAAATAAAGGCGAATGCAGTGGATGAAAACATCAAAAAAGAAACGCTGAACAGTAAAGTTATACGCTAAATTTTTGTATGGTATTTTCTTGTATTAAGCCGCAAACAAGCTACAAGCTGACAGCAGAGTAACAATTAAAATGTTGTTGAATCATTAACTTCTACTTCATTAAGCAAAGTAAAATATAGGCTTAATTTTATTTTCAATGACAATAATGGATCAGCATATGAAAATAACCTACTTTATCAATCAGTACCCTCAAGTTAGTCATACATTTATTCGCCGAGAAATATTAGCTTTGGAAGAACAAGGGTTTAATATTCAGCGTATTGCATTAAGAGGCTGGAATGCTGATATTGCAGATGAGACAGATAAAGATGAAAGAGCAAAGACGCAGTATATTTTAGTGTCAGGTCTGCTCGCATTGCTACCTTATGTATTCCGGCAGTTGCTAATAACCCCTTTGCTTTTCGTTAAAGCACTGATCACCGCGCTTCGTATGAGTCGAATGTCAGAACGAAATTTAATCTACCATATTATCTATTTATTTGAAGCATGCAAAGTGGCCTCATTATGCAGAGGTTTTAATAGCCAGCATATCCATGCTCATTTTGGCACTAATTCTACAGAAGTTGCCTTGCTCGCCCATCTGCTTAGTAATATTCCCTATAGCTTTACGGTACATGGCCCGGAAGAGTTTGATAAACCATTAGGGTTACACCTAAAAGAAAAAGTTGAGCATGCAAAGTTTGTTGTGGCAATTAGCAGTTATGGCCGTGCACAACTCTATCGTTGGGCCGAGTATAAAGACTGGCATAAGATAAAAATTGTCCATTGCGGATTGGACGGCAGTTTTTTGCAGGGGGAACTAGATCAACCTCCCGTCAATAAAATAAGGCAGTTACTCTGTATCGGGCGTTTGTGTGAACAAAAAGGTCAGCTATTATTATTAAAGTCTTTGAGGAAAGTTATTGATTCAGGTGAAAACGTTACATTGATTTTGGCTGGCGACGGGGAGATGCGCCATGCTATTGAAACCTTTATTAATAAAAACAATCTGCAAAATCATGTGCAAATAACCGGGTGGATAAGCTCCAAGCAAGTTAAACAGCTGTTAATGAATTCAGATGCCATGATACTGCCCAGCTTTGCTGAAGGTTTGCCGGTCGCTATTATGGAAGCGATGGCGATAGGGACCCCGGTATTAACGACATATATTGCCGGAATTCCAGAGCTTATTATAAACGATAAAAATGGCATTTTATTTCCAGCAGGTGATATCGACGCGACTAAAAAAGCGATGGTGGGTTTTTTGAGCAAGTCAAAGGATGAGCTTGAATTAATGAGGCAGCAGGCATATCAAAGTGTTGAGCGGCACCATAATATTGATACAGAGGCAGCAAAACTAGCCTGTTATTTCAAGGAAGGGGTATGATATGTTAAGTGTTGAAAGTTTGCTGGTGGGCATGCTTTTAGTGTTAATAGGAATGCCTTCGCTGCTTCTTTTTTTAGAGCTTATTTTAGGCCAATTTCCTCTTAAACCTGGGACTGTCAATATAAAACGAGAATCTTGTGTTATCTTAATTCCTGCTCACAATGAAGAGCCTGTTATTGGTAGAACACTTGAAAAATTAAAGAAAGAGCTTTCAAGCTTTGATGAAATTTTAGTGGTCGCTGATAATTGCACAGATTCTACCGTCACTATCTGCAAGCATTATGGAATTGAGGTTATTGAGCGTACTGATAAAGAAAGAATCGGAAAGGGGTATGCGCTAGATTTTGGTATCCATCATCTGCAAAACTCTCAATTTAAAACCGTGGTTATTGTTGATGCGGATTGTGAGTTTAAACCCGGCAGTTTAGATATGCTTGTTAAGCGCAGTCAATATCACGACAAAATTGTGCAGGCAAAATATTTAATGAAAGCACCAAGCGATGCCGACAGTAAGATTCGAGTTGCAGAATTTGCATGGTTAATAACCAACGTCATTCGTCCAATTGGTCGAACTCGTCTAGGGATCAGCAGCCATATGCAGGGATCCGGGATGGCTTTTCCTCGTGCTGTTTTTGATAAGGTCTCTCTTGCAAGTGCCAATATTGTCGAGGATTTTGAATTAGGTCTAAAATTACTCCAGGGGGGTGAAAAAGTGCTATTTGATGATAGTGCTGTGATTGTAAGTTACTTCCCCTCTTCGAATGAAGGGCTGAATATACAACGAAAGCGTTGGGAGCACGGGCGTTTATCGGCAATCTATTTGTTATTTAAAATGATGTTTAAAGCAATGTTAGACAGAAGGAGTGATGTTTTTTGGATGGCATTAGATGCATCCATTCCCCCGACCATCTTATGGTTGATGCTCGTATTTGCTATTGGCATATTATCAACTTTGTTATTGCTTTTTTCCATTTACCTTCCTGCAATAATTCTCTTTTTCTGTTTTATACTGTTAGCGACGGCTATTTTTATTTCCTGGATAGTCCATGCAAGAGATATTCTCCAATTTAAGGATATATTAGGTGCTTTTGAGTATATATTTAGCAAATTCTCAATATACAGAACATTTTTCACTTCAAGGCAGAAAGATTGGGTGCGAACAGTAAGGAGGAAGAAGCATGACGAGTAATCATGTTTTAAAAAAAATGACCTATCTTGCTGAGCATGAGATTCCTCCTTTTATTAACTCTTTGCTAGGTAAAAATAAAGCGCTAACAATTGGGTTTTTGAATCAGTATGGTTACAACTTGATCGCAGAATCATCAGAAGTTAAATCATTGTTTCTCGATTTAGATTTTCTACTGCGAGATGGCGTTGGAATCAAAATGGCCTGTAAATACTATGGTATTTCCCCCGGAGAAAATCTAAATGGCACAGATTTAATACCAGTTATTATCAAGCAATTAAGTTTGCAAGAAAGGGAGATTAAATTCTTTGCTTATGGAACCAAACAGCCTTGGCTTGAAAACGGTGCAAAAGCATTATTTCAACATAAAGATTTTGAGCAGTTAGAGGGATTTCTTCCAGAGCAAAGTTATGTAGAGCATTTTTCGCTGCACGGCAGCGCTACGGCATTAAATATAATTATTCTGGCAATGGGAATGCCTAAGCAAGAAAAAGTCGCTGCATTATTAAAAAAGAGCTCAGATGTTGCCGCGATCATTATTTGTGGTGGTGCGATTCTGGATTTTCAGGCTAATCGCTATTCCAGAGCCCCTTTTCTATTTAGAAAGATGGGGCTGGAGTGGTTATATCGCTTATATATGGAGCCTAAGCGTATGTTTTATCGGTATGTTATTGGCATTCCAAAGTTTTTCTACCATGTCATATTCACTAAAGCTTAACTAATTTAAACTTTTCCAAGAGAGGCTGGATGAAATCACTGATTGCCTTGTTTTTTTATTTATCTTTCCTTACTGGTGGGCAGGCAAGGATTCAGGCGGAATCTTGTACCTTTAAAGAGATTGATTACTCTTGGACCGGTGGCGGAGCGTACCCGCGCATAACGATCAGTAATGACAAAATTTATTTGATTTCAGATGTGGCAGGTATATGGCAAGCAAAGCAAAGTTCTCCGGTTTGGGAAGAAAGTAATGCTGGTCTAGAAAATCTGGAAATTTCTAATATTGAGTTTTCAAAAAAAAATCCTTTGCGCGGCTATGTCACGACTCGAACTGGAATTTCTACCACTGAGGATGGCGGATTAACTTGGTCCACCATCAATAATTTGCCGGATAGCGTCAAGTTCAGACGCTGGGATAGTTATCGCAATATTGCAATTAATGAAAATGATCCCAGGTCTTTTATTTTTGGCGATCAGTCTGGAAATATTTATGAATATGCTAATGGCCAAATTACGGCGGTCATTTCAACTCCGTTTTCTACAGCAATATCCAGTTTAATCACATTTAATCATGGCGCTTCTTTATTAGTTGGGTCTAGTAAGCAGCGTGCTCTTTATGAAAGAGGTAAATCCTTCTGGCAGTTAAAAAATATAGAAGCTATTGCTGCTTTGGACTTTGAATCTGTAACTGTTGGCGGTAAGGAGGTTATTGTCTCGGTAGGAGGGCAATATGTATACGTCTCTGATAATAAAGCTAAATCCTGGTTTAAAAATGATATATCAGAGGCTGTTGGCAATGGTGTTCAAGTCAATAGGGTGGCAACAGCCGTTAATAAAAATAACAATTTGTCTATTCTGGTAAGTTGGAGCAAAGGCTGGAAATCAGGGGTTCTAGTCAGTGTCGATTATGGAAGAACTTGGAAAAATCCTATTGAAAAATTGCACTTTGCTGAAAACAATCCTACTCGTAGTTGGAAGCCTGATTTTTTAGATCGGATTATGTCTGTATATATAGATAAAAAAGCCCCTGATAATTGGTATTTTTCTACCTACTGGGGAATTTGGCATTCTTCAGATTCAGGAAAAACATGGCATGAGAATTTTAAAACGGGGGCATCAAACACTGTGGGATCGTCGATTGCTATCGCTGAAAATGGAGATCTGATAACAGCCTCCATGGACATTGGCTTATTGCGTTATCGTCGGGACAATTTTACTAACAAAGCCAATATATCAACTCTCTTACCCAATAATGAAAATTATTCTGAGCATAAATTAGTAGCAGGACATTTCTGGAATATTTTAGTTTCAGGCAAGCGCATGATTGCAACGAACAGTCCCTGGGAGTCATTCGCCAATCAGGTTGTTATCAGTGAAGATGCTGGCCTGACTTGGAAGATAATCAGGGATGGATTACCTGAAAATTATGCAACTGAAAATACCATCTGGGAAAAAGGCTATGCCAGAGCACTTATCCAGGATCCGATTAATAAAAATAAACTTTATTTAGGTATCGATGGCCATGGGCTGTTTATCTCGCAGGATGGCGGATATCACTGGCATAAATCTTACCGGCAACCTGATAATTTACGTATCTATAACGGCCTCGCTTTGGATCCCAAGCATAATATTATTTATTGGGGGAGTGTCGGTGGTGGTGTCTACACATCAATAGATAATGGTCATTCCTGGAGTTTAGGTGGGTTGCAAGGTAAGGAAGTGTTTGATTTACAAGCTACAAGTGATGGCGTTATCTATGCCGGTATTGGCAGTACTTCAGTAACAGGTGCGACTATTGCCAAGAAAAAGACAATAAACTCTTCTTGGCAATTACTCAAAGATTTTGCACTGGTTGGTACCGTCGAGGCGATCACAATAGATCCAAAGCAGAAGAAGAGAATCGTGGTAGGCATCAATGGCTGGTCTTATAACAATAATGGCACAATATTTATTAGTAATGATGCAGGAATCTCCTGGGAGAAAATTCGCGGGAATTTTGCTGCTGGAGTGGCTGATATGGTTATTTCGCCATGTGCCGACATTTTATATATAAGCGAATATTCAGGAGGCGTTAGTGCGATTAATTTAGCTCCTTATATAAAATGAGAGTTAAAGCAAGTATTAATGCCTGAAATACAGCGATATGCAAGAATTAAACTATAATGTTTTTTGTAAGCGATAATTTAATATCGATTAACAGGCTAATGCTATACAGCAAGCGGCTATCTACAATATTCTTAAATTTGAAGCAGTTTAGCTTCAGAGTATTTTAAGGGATGAAAATATGAAATTTATAATAACATTGAGTCTGGGTGTCTTTACTATCTCCAATGCATTGGCTGCTCCCTTTCAACCTGCTAAAGTCTTTAATATTTTCGAGCCTCAACTTACAACCATTGTTCAGTATGATGACAATATTTATACTGAAGAATCGGCAACCGTCTCTTCTTTTATCTATTACTTAAAGCCCTCAATTGCATTTACTATTGAAGACGGAGCAAACCGTTACGGGGGGGAATATACTTTAACTTCTTCTATTTATTCCGATAATCAAGGAGCAAATGATAACGATGATATGACGGATCATGAATTTTCTTTATTCACTTATAATGAATTTACTTCAAAACATCGTACTGATCTTTATTTTGCTTACGATAAGCTCCATGAACGACGTGGCTCAGGTTTTACTGATGGAAGGCCATTACGTTTTTCAACTCCGATTGAATATGATCAAGAAATAGCGCACTTCCATTACCAGTTTGGTGGGCGATATGCCAAGATGCGCATCGGTGCTGGCGTATCCTATTATGATAAAAAATATAAGTCTTATACACAACTCACCAGAGATAATGATTTTGATAAGGTCACATATTCAGCTGATGCCGATTATCAAATCGGTGATGTTACTTTTTTGACGTTTGATATTTCTACTGCTGATATCAGTTATAAAAATCTTAGTGACAAGGATAACCGAGAAACTCAAGCTTTAGTCGGTTTGACCTGGAGAGGCTCTAGTTTAATAAATGGAAGGGCAAGCATTGGTTATCAATATAAAACATTTGATGATGCTGCTCGCGATGATTTTCAGGGCAATACCGTTGATTTAAGGATTAACTGGCTACCCAAACCAAGGGATATATACTCCATTACCTTAAGGCGGGCTGCTGAGGATTACGGCAGCATAGGGGATCAAACAGTGGATTATATTAAAAACTTTACCGGAGCAGTTGGCTGGCAGCATCAATGGACAAATAAATTTGATTCAAATATTCAGTTTGCATATACAAATGAAGACTATATTGGGGCGGATCGTGAAGATAAAACCACTAATATAAATGCTGAGTTAATTTATGGTTTTTCGCGTTGGTTAAATTTGTCGGCTGGTGTGCAACATTTAGTGAGCAGTTCGAATATAAATAATTATGACTATGACCAAAATATATTCACTTTGACTTTAAGAGCGGGGTTATGATGAAAAATATTTCAGTAGTATTCCTTTTGCTGTTTTGCTCTGTTTTACAAGCACAACAAAGCAGTGATTACCTTCTTGATGCTGGCGATCAGATTCGTATTTTAGTTTACGATGAGCCTGATTTAACGGTTGAGCGATTTATCACCGACGATGGAAAGATTAACTTTCCATTGGTTGGCTCGATTTACGTGACAGGTAAAACAACTCGGCAGGTTGAAAGGTTAGTTCACAGTGGTTTAAAAGGAGACTACCTGCTCAATCCTTCCGTACAAGTTAATATCATTACTTACCGGCCATTTTATATTCATGGAGAAGTTAATAGGCCTGGCGGATATCCCTATCAACCGGGGTTAACTGTCGATCAGGCCGTTGCTCTTGGCGGTGGTTTTACAGAAAGAGCATCAACTTCAAAAATGTATATCAAAAAAGCTTTTTCGACTAATAAATCCAGAAAAAAAGTATCACTTACCAACAGTGTTGGACCTGGAGATACTATCATTATTGAACAAAGCTTTTTCTAATAAGGGGTTATATGATATGTCATCCGTAAATGAATATAATCGAGAAAAAATGATAGATCTGAAAGAGTATTGGACTATCGTTATGAAGTCTAAATGGAAAATTATTGGTTTTTTATGTTTGACGACATTAGCCGCCACAGTGATAGTCATGAGCCTCTCCCCTGTTTACCGCGCCACTTCATCCTTACTTATTAAAGCGAGTCGTGATAATACAGTGTCAATTGATTCCGTGTATTCTTTTGATACTTCGCGCAAAGATTATTTTGCAACGCAATTTGCGATATTGAAATCTCGAGCGGTAACAGAACAAGTTATTGATGAATTACAGCTTGCACTTCATCCTGAGTTTTTACCTGACGAAAAACCATCCCTGCTTACTCAGGCTAAAAGCTATATAAAATCATTGATACCTGAGGAATTTCTACAACAAGAGCAGCAACAAAATGTACTTGATTTGCGTAGTAAAAAAGTAGGCCTGATTAACAGCTTTCAAGACAGATTGTTTATTACACCGATACGTAATACGCAGCTAGTTAATATCTCCTTTGAGGCGAAAGATCCCAAATTAGCCGCTTTGGTGGCAAATTCTGTTGGTGATGTTTACATCAGACAGGAGATGTTGGCGCAGCTAAATATCACCCAAAAAGCCGTTGACTGGCTTAAACAGAGGCTTGAAAAGCTGCGTTTAAATTTAGAGAGTTCTGTTAATGATTTGAAAGATTATCGCATTAAGGAAAATTTAATTGATATAGAGTCCAAAGGGGTCCGAAGCATGGCTTCGGATGAACTTGAAAACTTGACCGCAAGTTATTTACAAGCTAAAAAAACACGTTTTGAAGCCGAAACTATTTACCTCTTTGTCAGTAATATAAAAGGTAATGATTTGGATTCATTGCTGAGTTTACCTGAAATAAGTAATCATAGACTGATCGCTGGTATTAAAAGCGTGGAAATACAAGCGGAAAAGAGAGTTTCAGAATTAAGTTTCCGTTATGGTAATAAACATCCAAAGTATATTTCTGCAAAAGCTGAGCTTGCAGCTGTCAGAGAAAATTTACGGGAAAACGTAGATAAATTAGTTAAAGGTATTGCCAAAGAGTTAAAAGCGGCGAAAGATAACGAACGTCGTTTGTTTAATGAGCTTGAAATTGAAAAGCGCAAGTTCCAGGAAGTTACAAATAAAGAGCAGGAATATTTAAAGCTGCAGCGTGAAGTAGAAGCAAATCGTAATCTATATCGTACTTTTTTAGCCCGTTATAAGGAGATGGAGAGCACCACTGACTTAGAAGTGCAGCAGGCACGTATTGTAGATTTTGCTGAAGTACCGTCAGTCCCAGTAAAACCGCAAAAACGCTTGATTATATTATTAACTTTGCTGGGGTCACTTATTTTGGCTGTCATCGTAACGTTGCTAGTGGATTCTTTAAATGACAAGTTCAGAACACCCTCTGATGTTGAGTCGAAACTTGGAATGCGTTTGTTAGGTTTATTGCCTTTGATAAAATTGAAACGTAAACAACACTTATCTGCTCATGCTTATTTCGAGGATAAGAATAAAGCATTTGCTGAAGCTGTACGGACAATGAGAACTTCTTTTGTTCTATCGCATTTTGATGATAACCATAAGGTTGTATTGGTAACATCTTCTGTTCCCAATGAAGGAAAAACAACAACAGCAATCAATATTGCCTTTGCGATGGCACAGATGGAAAAAACCTTGTTAATTGAAGCGGATATGCGCAGACCGAGCTTTGCCAAGACATTTCATTTTGCACCTTATAAGGAAGGGTTGTCGAATGTTATTTCCGCTCCGGAAAAGTTAGACAAGGTGCTCCTTAGAGATGAAAAATCGAATTTAGATATTTTGCCTGCTGGTTTTATCCCTGCAAATCCATTGGAATTATTATCTTCAAGCGAGTTTAATAATTTACTAACGAGTATAAAAAGTAAATACGATCGGATCATAATAGATTCCCCTCCTACCCAGGCGGTGAGTGATGCTTTAGTGTTAGCGCAACAAAGTGATTCCGTTATTTATGTTGTTCGCTCAGAAATGACTAAGCAAGCGGTTGTGAAACAAGGATTATCTCGTTTATTGCAAGTCACCTCTAAAATTGACGGTGTTGTTTTAAATCAAGTCGATATCGAAAAATATAGTAAAGAGGGTAGTTACGCAGGTTATTATGATCACTACGGTTATGCAAAAGGAAGTGAGTTTAAAAATAATACCACCCCGTGATTTAACTTGTTTAAGCTGTAAGCCAAGAATCCTCCGGCTCTGCCGGGGGAAAGCTACTTTTGACAACATTGACATCCTCCCTCCACTAAATCAAAGATTTTAGTGGGGGATTCCTACTGCTAGACGCTCATGCCCGAGCGCAAGAATGTTTTTGGCCGCGTTCACATCGCGGTCGTGAGTGACACCACACTCACAGGTCCATTCTCTTATTCCAAGTCCTGCTCTACCTTGGCGAGAGCCACAACACGAGCAAGTTTGGGTGGTGTACGATTCATTGATTTCTTCAAAAACAATACCAGCGTGAGCGCTTTTGTATTCCAATAGTGTTTTTAATGTAGACCAGCCAGCATCTAAAACGGACCTAGCCATTTTAGTCTTGACCAGTTTTTGACTACTTACGTTGCCAATGAATATCGCCGCATTTTCATTGACAAGTTTGCGGCTGTATTTATGCAAAGCATCTACTCTGCGGTTTTTTATCTTTGCATGGATCGCCTTGACGCGCTTTTTATTCTTTGCCCGCTGCGCAATGCCTAAATCTTCCTCTAGCTCGCGGTATTCACGGCCTTTTAGTTTGTAGCCGTTACTGTCGCTGGCTATCTCTTTACAACCCAAATCAATACCCACACTGGCTTTGCCTGTACCCTGTTCTGCTTCCACCTCAACCACAACGTTGAAGTACCACCGGCCCCTTGAATCCTCATTGAATGAGCCTGATTTGAACGTGTATTGAGATAATCCGTAACTATCCCAAACGCTAAAATAGTGGCGGTTATGATAAACCTGACCATTTTTGAAGCCAATGCAGTCTTTACGAATCGGGATCCAACCCAGTGAACGTCTAACACCCCCTGACTTACGCCAATTCAATCTGTATTTCTTGAATTGTTTGCGGCGGGTAGCGTATTCATGCCCAACCATCTGCACGGTCGCAGAATTCAGGCCAAGCGTTTTATTCATGCCTTTGGTGTACTTTTGAAGATCGTAGCCTGACAGGAAAGCGGGTTTTACCGGGCCAAATTCACTGACATTGCTCAAGGCTCTCATTGACGTTTCATTGCAGAAGTTCCACACTTGATTGACACCGTAAGCCCATTTGCTTAGGGTGCTTAGATGTTTGTCACGGATCCTTATTTTTAGCGTTTTTGTGTGTACTTTGCTTTTCATAATGATCATAGTAGACCTGATTTATCTGGATGTAAATACAGGCAAAAATGATAGTGTATCCAACTAAGATAGACCAACCTAGCGGTTGGTTTGCTATCCATCTCCACCCAAACAAGTTATGGGTGGAGAATTCCGCAAGGTTCGTTAGATACTTTTCTTGTTTGCCGTTTATAGGGCACTTTATATAGGTAAGTTGTCCAAAATTATATTGGTGAATTAACGAGAATAAAGTATTTGATTAGCTGGTAGGCGGCTATTGGGATTAAAAACAACACAATAATCGTTCATTTCAACCTGCCAAGTTGATTAGATATTTATATTGATTGATCTTTCTACTAATAAGGTTATGGCAATCAATATATACACTTTATCTACTTGGTTAAACCCTGCAATATTTGTTCATGCAATGCGCTTTTGCTAACAGCTTCCTTAAAAATAAACGATTGTGATTTGAGCTTTATACTTTCGCTGAAAGCGGCAGATAAGATAAATTTATCAATAATTTTAATAATATAGAGAAGAGTCTTCATTCTTATCTTTTTCCATAAGTACTTCTAAGCACAGTTTAATAGTGAACTTATCTTGAAATTATATTGATTGGTCGATGGGAAATATTTCCGTTAAATCCTCAAGATAGCCAAGCTGCTTTTTAGCGAGATAAAACACAAAATCAGAATGTAGGAGTTAATGGTTTGTTTATACGAAAGCATTTAAACAACATTATTATTTTATAAAGATCTAAGATCGTTGTTTAATAATTAATCATATACTGCTCGCCATAAGATTTTACGAAATCTTGAATGAAGAGTTTTACTTCCCTTACTTTCTTTTAAAATTTTAAAGAGGATTATTTTTTGAAACAAAAAATTTGGATCACGATCATGGCTTGTATCTCCCTGAGCTCATTGACCGCCTGTAACGGCGGGAGTTCGAACAATGCCACAGTATCAGATGGTGAAGAGAAACTTATTTCAAGTGCTCTGGATAATGGAAATTCAACTACCGGTCTTTCTGGTGAGCTTTTGCCTCCTTACCAGACACTGCCGCTATACTCTGCAGACAGTGTCTGGAATCAGACAATTCCAAGTGCGCCTGCAATCGATGCAGAATCTGCAGTGATGGTTGATGCTTTGGTTAAGGCGGCACGTGGCGGATATGATCCGACGCTGAATGTAAAGCAGTGGTCTGTTCCCGTGTATGTGGCTGATGCCGATACGCCTCGCTATTCAGTTACCATTAATGGCTCGAATACTCAATACGGGTTTCAGGCCATGATTGATGTGCCGATTCCGGACGGTGCTCAACCAGATCCGCAACGTGATGGGCATATGGTTATTATGGATATATCAAGCGGTTATGAATATGATTTCTGGCGTGCGCAACAAAATGCTGATGGTTCCTGGGAAGCAGCTTGGGGGAATCGAATTTCTCTAGACAGTAATGGTATTTTCCCAACCGGATCCGGTGCCAAAGCATCAGGTTTTGCTGCAATGGCCGGTATCATTTGGCCGGAAGAATTTGCACAAGGCCGTATTGACCATGCGCTTTTCATGGCGTTGCCAATTGCTGCCAGTGGCGGATTTGTTTATCCTGCGACAGCAAGCGATGGTTGGGTAAGTACTGCTGGCGCTATTCCAGAGGGAGCGCATCTGCAGCTGGATCCGAACCTGGACCTGGATCAGTTTGAGATGAAGCCATATGAGCGAATTATTGCTGAAGCACTGCAAAACTATGGGGCTTATGTCGGTGACTATAGCGGTGCTGTTTCTCTATATGCGATAAATCCTCAGAGCTATCCGGAAAACCCGTATCCGGAAGGTTGGTTTGATGGTGATTGGAATGCGCTTAAAGGGATCCCATGGGAGCATATGCGTGTGCTTGAAATGGGCGAACAAGGCTGGGGGCCAACAGGTGTTGCGGACTTTTCAATCTATTTAATGGCAAACTAACTTTAGTTGAACCCTAAAACTGATATTGCGGCGGCTTATAATTTTAAGCCGCCATTTTTTTGGGGATATGCATGGAGTAGTTGAGCTCAGGCTGTACAGTAATAGCTGAGATAATGACTTTTAGCCAGTATCTAGTTTTTGTGCAATAAATTATCGGGTAATAACAGCTTTCCTAATTTAAATATTATACATAAAGTTATATCAGTAAGTCTTTAGCTCTATTTTGGGTAAAAGTCAACCTTAAAAATTCTCACTTCTTCTTTTTCATTTGTTTTTTTTGATTTTATATTGCTCTAATCTATTTAGAAAAACAAATAATTACATCTTGTTATGAATTGTAATGGGTAATTTTAATGCAGATTCATTACCTTGGGTTTACTTTCCTATATCTATTTGAGATGTTGAAATTAATGGTAATGTGGTGTGACAGTTATGTTACAAGATTGCGTTGTTGAAACAGTATTACAACTAGGAGTTGCATTGCTTTTTATCTATAGCATATAAAATATAATTAGTTTAAGGATACCTTTTGTTAGAAGTGAACTGCTGAAGTTGGTTAACTTGAAACTATTTTAGCCAGGAGAATTTGTGATGTGGATCACTACACCTGTTGAATATCAATGCCTTGTGCCTATATTTTTATTTTATAAAAAACTACAAGAAATGTTTATTAATTAACCATACAATGACTTCCATGTGTTTATTAATTAACCGAGTGATGACTTTTATAAGATTTAATTGAGTCGTTCTTAAATGTTTTATTTACCCTTTTAACAGGTTTTTTAGCATAGATTTAAATAGGAGAATTTTTGTGAAAAACAAACTTTGGATAACGATTATGGCTTGCATTTCCCTCGGCTCGTTGACAGCTTGTAATGGGGGAAGTGCTAGTGACGTTCTAGCATCAGACAATGCTACAGTATCAGATGGTGAAGAGAAACTTATTGCAAGTACTTCGGATAATGGAAATTCAACTATCGATCGTTCGGGGGAGCTTTTACCTCCTTATCAGGCACTGCCGCTATACTCTGCAGACAGTGTCTGGAATCAGACAATTCCGAGTGAGCCTGCAATCGATGCAGAATCTGCTGTGATGGTTGATGCTCTGGTTACAGCCGCACGTGGCGGATACGATCCGACTTTAAATGTAAAGCAGTGGTCTGTTCCCGTGTATGTTGCTGATGCCGATACACCGCGCTATACCGTTACCATTAACGGTTCAAATACCCAATACGGGTTTCAGGCCATGATTGATGTGCCTATTCCGGACGGTGCTCAACCGGATCCGCAGCGTGATGGCCATATGGTTATTATGGATATATCAAGCGGTTATGAATATGATTTCTGGCGGGCGCAACAAAACGCTGATGGCTCTTGGGAAGCGGCCTGGGGGAATCGAATTTCTCTAGACAGTAATGGTATCTTTCCAACCGGTTCCGGTGCCAAAGCGTCAGGTTTTGCGGCAATGGCGGGTATTATTTGGCCGGAAGAGTTTGCACAGGGTCGTATTGACCATGCGCTTTTCATGGCACTGCCAATTGCGGCCAGTGGCGGATTTGTTTACCCTGCGACTGCAAGTGATGGTTGGGTAAGTACAGCCGGTGCTATACCAGAGGGAGCGCATCTGCAGTTGGATCCAAACTTGGACCTGGATCAGTTTGAGATGAAGCCATATGAGCGAATTATTGCTGAAGCCCTGCAAAACTATGGGGCTTATGTCGGTGATTATAGCGGTGCCGTTTCTCTTTATGCGATAAATCCACAGAGCTATCCGGAAAACCCATATCCCGATGGTTGGTTTGATGGTGATTGGAATGCGCTTAAAGGGATCCCATGGGAGCATATGCGTGTGCTTGAAATGGGCGAACAAGGCTGGGGACCAACAGGCGTTGCGGACTTTTCAATCTATTTAATGGCAAACTAATTTAGTTGCAAACTAAAACCTATATGATGGCGGCTTATAACTTTAAGCTGCCATTTTTTTTGACATGGTGCTGTTCCGCTCAGGTTGTAATGTAATAGCTTTGATGCTTGGGTAATCGAGTCCCGTCTCCTATTTACACCTGTTCAGGACAATCTGAATTGTCAGCATAAGCATGTAATTTTAATATTTTAAATTATCGCGTAATAAGAGCCAGCTTAATTTAAATATTATGCATGCTTTACCTTAATGCATAAAGTTAAATTAATGAAGACACTTTTCTTTCGGTAAAAGTCAACCTCCCATCAAAAATCACACCTTTTTTTGACTTTATTTTATTTTTTTGTATTTAAAAAAACAAAGCAAATACATTTTATTATGAAGTTTGAAAGTGGTTTTAATGCAAGTTAATTATCTTATGTTTACCTTTTTAGACTTATTTTTGGCATACCGGAGTTAATGGTTATTTTGTGTTGCTTTTATGTTGCAGAATTTTATTTCTGTTACGGTTTTGTAGCCTGTGGGGGCTGTTTTTTTATCTAAGCTATTTAAAATATAAATGTTTTTATATGAATAAGCATACTTCCTGTTAGAGGGATATTTCTGATTTTGGTTATGCTGGAAATATTTTATCAGGTGGTTTTGTGAGTTGCATCACTCTGCTCTTTTTATATCAAAGTGTTGCGCTCATATTTTTATTTTATAAAAAACTTACAGAAATGCTTGTTGATTAACCATACAATGACCTCGAAATGTTTATTAATTAACCATGTGGTGACTTTTGTAAGATTTTATTAAGTCATCATTAAACATTTTATTTACCCTTTAATATATTTTCGCATACATTTAAAACAGGAGAATTCTTTGTGAGACAAAAATTGTGGATCTCGATTGCGGCTTGTATTTCTTTAGGTTCACTGACAGCTTGTAATGATAGCGATGTTACAGGTGAATCTATTGCAGATAGTCAGTTAATAGAAACTAGGCCTAAACCTATCGATACTCCTGGTCAAGGCAATATAAATAACCAAGGTAATGCAGATATATATATTACAGAGTCTGTTGATGAGTCAGCTGTTGTGGAGTCGACAGTTGATACGTCGGTAACTGAAGAGCCGACAGTTGATACGTCGGTAACTGAAGAGCCGACAGTTGATACGTCGGTAACTGAAGAACCGACAGTTGATACGTCGGTAACTGAAGAACCGACAGTTGATACGTCGGTAACTGAAGAACCGACAGTTGATACGCCGGTAGCTGAAGAATCGAATACAACTGTTTCAGGAGAACTTTTACCTCCTTATCAGGCACTGCCGCTATACTCTGCTGACAGTGTTTGGAATCAGACAATTCCAAGTGAGCCTGCAATCGATGCAGAATCTGCAGTGATGATTGATGCTCTGGTTACGGCTGCGCGTACCGGATATGATCCGACGCTGAATGTAAAGCAGTGGTCTGTTCCCGTGTATGTGGCTGATGCCGATACACCGCGCTATTCTGTCAAAATTAATGGTTCGAATACCCAATACGGTTTTCAGGCAATGATCGATGTGCCTATTCCCGATGGTGCCGCGCCAGATCCGCAACGTGATGGGCATATGGTTATTATGGATATAGCAAGCGGTTATGAATATGACTTCTGGCGGGCGCAACAAAACGCTGATGGCTCTTGGGAAGCGGCCTGGGGGAATCGTATTTCCTTGGACAGTAATGGTATCTTCCCAACCGGATCCGGTGCCAAAGCCTCAGGTTTTGCCGCAATGGCGGGTATTATTTGGCCGGAAGAGTTTGAACAAGGTCGTATTGACCATGCGCTTTTCATGGCACTGCCAATTGCCGCTAGTGGTGGATTTGTTTACCCTGCCACGGCAAGTGATGGCTGGGTAAGTACAACCGGTGCTATTCCAGAGGGAGCGCATCTGCAGCTGGATCCAAGCTTGGATCTGGATCAGTTCGAGATGGAGCCTTATGAGCGAATTATTGCTGAAGCCCTGCAAAACTATGGCGCTTATGTCGGTGATTATAGCGGTGCCGTTTCTCTTTATGCGATAAACCCTCAGAGCTATCCGGAAAACCCGTATCCGGCAGGTTGGTTTGATAGCAGTTGGACTGACCTGAAAGGTATCCCATGGGAGCATATGCGTGTCCTTGAAATGGGTGAACAGGGGTGGGGGCCAACAGGTGTGGCTGATTTCTCAATCTATTTAATGGCCAATTAATTTAGTTGAAACCTATATAATAGCGACTTATCATTTTAAGTCGCTATTTTTTTATTGATAGCCTCAATTACATTGAGGCTATCAATGTTTTTACTCCTCTTTGTCTTTCTTAACTCTACACTTTTTATATACTGGCTTATTGTTTAAATTAACGATTGTTATTTTTCATCACAATAGCCATAGCAAATCATTTCTCAGTAAAACTTCTTATCATTAATTTCTCAGTATTTAGGGAAATATGCAAACCTGCACTGCATTTTTCGTTATCCCGTATTTGTTACATATCTATTTATCTGTTTTGTCGTAAAACCTCTTCCTTTTCGGGAGGGGATATAAGGCAATTAGCGCAAAGCGCTGATGGTTTGACAATTTTGTTTCTGCTTCTAAACTTAAAATATACCGCAGGACATGCGGGATTTTAAGTCTGTGGAGTACGTGTCAGACTTGGGGAGCATGAGTTGCGTGAAGCGCGTAAAAGCTCCCATTATGGGGGCTAAACGCGAAAACCAAGCATCGCTCTCTGGGCAGTGTACCGCTCTCTGGGCAGTGTACATTGAAGCAGAAACCTGAAAACTCGTGAGAGTTCTTCACCGGTTAGCTTAAAACCAAGTCCGGCAGTTTGCTCTCACGAGCAAACCTAGTTCCTGCTTCACTGAGTCGGCTAATGCCATGCTCTCCACAGGCTAACAAGCGGTGCCCCCGCTCTAAAATATTCAATGCCCCAACATGATCAGCATTGTTCGTGTAACCGCAGGCCACACACACAAAGTGTGACTGTGTTTTGCGGTTGTCTTTGCTTTTATGCTGGCAGACCGGGCAAGTCTGGCTGGTGTACTTCGGATCAACAAAAAGCACCTCGCCTGAACGCCAACCTTGTTTGTATTTCAGCATCGCTTTGAATATGCCCCAACCCTGTTCCAGGATCGCGCGGTTAAGTCCGGATTTCTGCTTAACGTTCTTGCCCGGTGACGTCTGATCACCCTTACTGCTTTTCGTCATGTTTTTGATTTTTAGATCTTCAAGCACAATGACGGCGTGGCTTTTGCTCAATAATGTTGAGATCTTGTGTAATCGGTCATGACGAATTCGGGCAATCTTGCTGTGCAACTCAGAAATCTTTTGCTTTATCTTTTTCCAGTTGTTTGAAAACTTAACTTTCTTAGCCAGCTTTCGCTGTAGGCGCTTTGTTTTTGCGGTGTATCGGGCAGCATCAATCGGCTCAAAGTGCTGGCCATTGGAGAGCGTCAGCAGTCGCTTTACCCCCATATCGCCGGCAACCATACTTGCTGATGGATGAATGGACTGACCCATCTCCTGCTCTACCTGTAGCGAGACAAACCAGTGTTTTCCGGATTGGGAAATCGTGACATTTTTAACTTTACCAACCACTTCTCGTGACTTTCTGAAATTCACCCAACCAATTTTCGGCAGGAAAATACGCTTCCCTTCGACCTTAAAACCTTGCGGCAAGCTAAAACTGTTCGAGCCATGGTGCCTTTTAAAGACAGGCAGGCGTTTTAAAGGTTGTTTCTTATCAAAAGCGTCTTTAAAGGCGCGATCAAGTTGTTTGAGTGTTTGCTGCAGGGTTTGTGCCGGGGAAAGTTTTAAAAAGCCGTATTCTTCACTCTTTTTCCAGATCTTGGAGAAAAAATCAAACTCTTGGTAATAGCAAAGTGGCTGTTTATTCTTTAGCTTAAACAGGTTAATTGCCAATGCTTTATTCCACAAAAAACGACAATTACCCGCATATTGGGCCATCATTTGTGCAGCCTCAGCATTGGTATTAAGTCGAAATTTGTAAGCTTTGCAAATAAGCATGGCGCTCCCTTTTTCTTCTTGCCTGTTATTATATGGCTCTGTTCCCGAATACTGTTGTCTATACTTATTAATAAGCATAACTTATTGAAGGTAAAGGCTATGAAGACTAAATCATTCGTTAAAAAGCTTAACCAAATAACTAAAGCTTTATTAGCTATGACTCCTGCCCAAAGGGATGTGGTTAACCAATTAATTCAATCATCACAAGCTGAAATCAACGTCACAGGGTTATTTCAACCACTATTTGATAGTTTATCGCAGTGCCCTCATTGCCATTCATCTGACTTTTAAAAATGGGGGGAAAACGGGTGAAACACAAAGATATTATTGCAAACAATGCCATAAGACCTTTAATTACAAAACTAAAACTCCCTTAGCGAGGTTACATAAATGCCATAAATGGGAAAAGTATGCGCACTGTATGGTACTAAAAATGACGTTACGAGAAGCTGCTGCTGAATGTCATATTACTCTGAAAACAGCGTTCTTGTGGCGGCATCGCTTTCTTACCGCTCAGTCAGAAAAGTATCCAGATAAATTGTCTGGAATTATTGAGGTTGATGAATTTTTTCTTGCGTACTCAGAAAAAGGCTCTAAAAAGTTACTGAATGGCCGAAAAGCTAGGAAGAGAGGTGGCGATGCAAGTAAAAAACAAAGGATGAGCGAGTGCCCATTATTTTATCAATTGATCGCAGTAAGCATATGATTAATGGTGTGTTATCAGCAGACACAAAAGATGAAATTGAAACTCACTTAGAGCCGCATATAAAAAGATACTCAGTATTATGTAGCGACAAAGTATTTACCACATTACCTGGCTTGGTTTAGAGAAAGTAGCTCAAACCTTAATTATCAACAGATTTTACAGTCTGCCTACGGGTGACAACAGTATTCGGGAACAGAGCCTATTATATACAGTTATCATTTGTTTGCAAGCTTTATAACCATAACCGCCTCGCGGTTAATGCCTTATATCACCGCCCTAAAAGGACGGTGTTTTACGGCAAAACTGATAAAATGCGTACTACAATGAAAACAGGCAACAGATGAAAGTTTGCAGAAATTTTTGCCGGCTTATTTAAAAACCCAGAGGGACAAGCAATGGAAGTTATAAAATGGGGAATATTCGGTACAGGGGTAATGGCAAATAATTTTGCGCGAGGTCTACAGCACTCTGAGCATGCAAAACTATTCGGTGTCGCTTCAAGGGAGATGCAAAGTACGCAATTGTTTGCTAAGAAACACAATGTTGTTAAAGCTTATGACAGCTACACTTCATTAGTCGCATCCAATGATATAGATGTTGTATATATAGCGACCCCCAACGTGTTGCATGCGCAGCACAGTATTTTATGTCTGGAAAATAATAAGGCTGTTTTATGTGAAAAACCCTTTGCGATAAATGAAATCGAAGCCGTTAAAGTTATCGAACTTGCCAGAAACAAAAAATTATTCTGTATGGAAGCCATGTGGTCAAGGTTTATGCCTATCATTCAATATGCCAGATTTGCGATACAGTCAGGAAAAATTGGCGAGTTAAAAATGCTTTCTGCCAGTTTCTCAAAATTAAAAAAGTTTGATCCTAATAATAATATTTATAAAAAAGAGTTAGGCGGGGGATGCTTACTCGACTTAGGCGTATATCCAATTTCATTGGCGGTACATTTTCTAGGCAAGCCCAGCGACGTGAAAGGCTTTTTAGTTCATGGTGATTCAGGGGTCGATGAACAGGTCGCGATTATTTTTAACTATGACAATGGTTGTCAAGCTCTTTTAGCTGCCGGGTTTAATGCCAATTACGACAATAATATAAAAATATATGGCTCAAAAGGAATGATAACAATAAAGGAGCCTATGTATCGCGCATCGAAGTTAAAGATTAATCTTTATAGTTATCAAGATAAACTTTTGGGAAAAATCGTTGATAAGATTAAAGAGAAGTATTTAGGTAAAACTAAAAAGATAGCAGTGAAAGGTAATGGCTATCACTATCAAGCAGATGAAGTCGCGAAGTGTTTAACCGAAGGTCGGCTGGAGTCTGAGAAAATGAGTTGGGCTGACACGCAGGCTGTTTTGCACATTGTGGATCAAATTAAATTGCAAAATGTTTAGCTAAAAACTCCTTCATTTTTGAAAATGACAACAAAATATAAGGTGATTATATGATGAATAAAAATGTCGTGATTATAGGTTGTGGTTATATTTCTCATCAGTATATGAACGCAATTATTCATAACTATAGTTATCTGAACTTATTAGGGGTATGCGATAAGAACCAGGTCAGAGCTAAAAAGCATGCGAAGTATTTTAAGCTTGATATTTACTCAGACTTATCAGAAATCCTTACCGATAAAAGAGTTGATATCGTTATTAACCTCACAGAGCCCGAGAATCATTACGCAATAACCAAAGCATGTTTAGAAGCGGGTAAACATGTCTATTCTGAAAAGCCGATTGCAATGAATTTAGATGAGGTGACGGATCTGTTTAACATTGCCAGTAAGCACAAGGTACAACTTTCTGGCTCGCCTTGTACTATTTTGAGTGAGACCGCGCAGACAATTTGGCAGGGAATTAAAGAAAATAGGGTAGGTACTGTCAAACTTGTTTATGCTGAAATTGATGAGGGACCGCTTCACGTTTTGACGCCCATGATAAAGAATAAACTGGGCATAGATTGGCCATACGAGAATGAGTTTAATACCGGGTGCACCTTCGAACATGCTGCATATTATATATCCTGGTTTTGTGCTTTCTTCGGACCGGTCAAAAGAATAACTCCTTTTTCGACAGTGCTACTGCCTGAAAAAGAGGTCGAGAATAAAAAATTACACATTACAACACCCGATTTTTCCTGTGCTTGTATCGAATTTGTATCGGGAGAAGTCGTAAGATTAACAAACAGTATTTTAGCGCCTTTTAATCATAAATTATCCATCATTGGAGATCGGGGAGTTATAACGACGAATGAATGCTGGAATTATTATGCTCCTTGTTATTACCAGAAATATATTGACAAGAGCGCAGGCAAATACCTGAAAGCCTTTTCAAAAAGAATTAAATTACTGTCCTGGTTAATGGGACTGACCAGTAAAAAAATGAAATTGGTGAGACAAAAAAGTTTAAAATCAAGAGTTTTCAGTAATCCGCTAAGAATATTCGAGCATGATTTTGCGCGCGGGATCGCTGAAATGGCGCTGTCATTAACCCATGAGCGTGATAACTTTTTATCGCCAGATTATATAATCCATGTAAATGAAATAGTTTTTGCTATTCAGGATGCAATGAATGCTCAATCTGTATATCAGATGAAAACAACTTTTCAGCCATTTGATGCGAAACATTTTATTTGGGATGAGGAATAGTTTGTTGCTGGCTATAATTACAGTATGCAGACAAAAACATTAAATGTAAGAGTTAAAGATAAACATGCGAAGTTACTTAGGCAAATGGCGTATGAAGTTAATCAGATCTTTAACTTTGCTAATGAAACAACCATGAAAGCCAGCCGTCATTACAGTGAAGTTGGTCCGGTTAAACCTCTCTGGATGTCCGCATACGATACCCAGAAGCCTGTTTTGAAGCTCAGACGAGAAGCTGGTTTCATTATTCCTTCCCATACAGCCCAAGAGGTATGTGCTAAACATGCTCAGGCTAGAAAGCAATTTAAGCGAGCAAAACTGCGCTGGCGAGTCAGTTCTGGTAGCAAGCGTTCACTTGGCTTTGTTCCGTTCAAAAAAGGCTCTGCTAAGTGGAAAAATGGTCAGGTAGTATTTGCCAAGCATTATTTTAGTGTGCGGGATAGTTACGGCTTATCGCAATACGAATTTACGTCCGGCTCATTTTCAGAGGATGCGAGAGGTCGCTGGTACTTCAATGTTTGTGTACAAGTGGAACAATCGCCAGTAACAGCTGGCACAGCAGCCGTAGGCATTGATTTAGGGTTAAAGGATATTGCAGCCTGTAGCGATGGCACTAAATTGGAGTCGGGACGTTTCTATCGCGACTTGGAATCTGATTTAGGTATAGCGCAAAGAGCCAGAAAGAAAAAACGTGTAAAAGCGATTCACGCGAAGATTAAAAATCGTCGTAAAGATGCTTTGCATAAATTCAGTACGCAGCTTGTTAATAACAATGCTGCGATATTCGTTGGTGATGTGAGCAGCAGCAGTTTAGTCAAAACTAAGATGGCCAAATCGGTTTTAGATGCAGGCTGGTCAATGCTCAAAACGCAGTTGAAATATAAAGCGATAGCGCGGTCAGTTGTGTTTGAAGTTGTTAACGAATCGTACTCCACCCAGACTTGTTCGTGCTGTGGGAAAATTCCTGTCAGCAGTCCGAAAGGTAGGACTGGGCTTGGAATAAGAGAATGGGTTTGCTCTGAATGCGGAGCAGAGCATGATCGCGATATTAATGCGGCCAAAAACATTCTCGCGGCGGGGCATCGCCGTCTAGCTGTAGGAATCCCCGTGCTTTAGCTCGGGGAGGATGTCAATAACTACGATATGCGTATGGTCACTGTAAAGGGCTCTGAATAATACGAGAACTCATTTACAGAGGCCCAGCTTTAATTTTTTTTGCCTAAAAATCTGCTTAACCAAAGCTCAGATTCTTGAGTCTTAGATTTTCCTAAAAACAAGCGTCTAGTTAAATTTGAACCATCAAATATTTTCTCTATTAACATTGGACCAATGACTCCAAATATTATGCCTAAAAGAAAAATGACATTGACATCGAAAAAACCCAGTTTGTGTAGTGTGATTCTTATTCCTGCGGTAAAAAAAACATGGTACAGATATATTGAATAAGAAAATAAACCTATTTGAGCAAAAACAGAAGATTTGAATTCTATGAATATCAAGCTTCCGCAAGCCATGATACCTAAAATTAGTTGTATAATATTCCGTTCTGATTTTAAATTTATAACATCCGAATATATAAGAATAAACGTTAGGGTCACGCCGCAAACGATTATCAAACGCGCTTTATTATTAACGTAATGAATTAATGAGAACCTGTGTAACGCAACACCGGAAAGAAAAAATGGGAAAAGGTAGATAGCACCTGATATTGAAAAATATAGCACATCAATATTTGATAGAAACAGCAGCGCGGAGATAATAAAAACAATGATAAAGCTACTTTTTGATTCTAATATTTTGTATTTTTCTAATGGTATCATCACCATAAAAATAATAAAAATAGCTTCAATAAACCAAAAATGACCGACAGGGATAATATGCAACAAATACCAGTTATTAAAACTTGAGTTACTTCCTGCAGTAAAATACTGTGTTAAAGCGAATAGTGTTCCGCCAACCAGCATAGGAATAAGTAATCGTCTAGACTTTCCTCTAATAAACGCTGTTGTGTTACCTGAAAATGGTTTGTATGAATAAACAATTCCCGAAAGGAATGTAAAAAGGGGCATTCTAATATACAAAAGGGTATTATTAATATCCCTGTAAAAACCACTGTCTATTTTTAACCCCTGAAACTCATTATATCCAACAGTGTGGAAAGCAACCAGTAATACGCAGGCAATGCCTCTTAATGTATCAATTTGCAGATTTCTACTTTGCAACTTACTTATCTCCCATAATTTAGAAAATAAACAGTGATGCCTTAAACACCCTATCGAAAAACCACATTAAACATTTTCGCTAAGGATCTGCTGTCATTATATATAAAATGGAAGAGTGGAATAAGGACAGGTATATCTGCTATCAATCTACTTGTTATTTGACATCCTCCTCTCCCTAAAGGAAGAGGATTCCGATTATGACGAATCGGTAAAGAACTCTCACGAGTTTTTAGGTTTTTGCTTCTTCAATGTACACACCCCAGAGAACGATGCTTGGTTTTTGTATTAGCCTCCATAGAAAAAGCTTTTACGCGCTTCACGCAACTCATGCTCCCCAGGTCTGACACCTACTCCACAGACTTAAAATCCCGCATGTCCTGCGGTATGTTTTAAGTTTAGTCGCAGAAATAGGGTTTACTGCAAACCATGCCCATAATTAGATGGGTTTGCAGTATATTTGATACTTTAGTGCTCTGCACCTATCGCCTTATATCCTCTACCCAAAAGAATTTACGGCGTTTTTTTGATAAATATATATATGCTAGCCAATCGATAGTGGACACTGCTGGCTGTTAACGGCTATTCTTTTTTATTTAACCTTTAATTTTTGAAGGAGCTCAATATGAAAAAAGTTGCATTATTATTAGCAGAAGGATTTGAAGAGGTGGAAGCTGTTACTTGTGCTGATTTTCTCAGAAGAGCCGGAATAGAGGTTGTTATAAGCAGTATCGGCGAGCGAATGGTTACCGGCAGCAATAAAATTGTTATTCAAGCGGACACTACTGTTGCTGCGTTGCCGGCTGATCTTGATGGCGTTATATTGCCCGGTGGAATGCCCGGTGCATCAAATCTTGCTCAATCAAAAGCAGTAACTGAGCTGCTTTATAAAATGAATAATAGCCATAAACTGCTGGCGGCTATCTGTGCGGCACCTGCACTGGTATTAGGTGGAGCAGGGCTGCTGGAAGGGCGAAAGTTTACCTGTTATCCCGGATTTGAAGGTGAAGTGACAGGCGCTGACTTTAGCAGCGAGCGCGTCATTCAAGACGCTAATATAATAACCAGCCGCGGCCCGGGAACGGCTGGTGAGTTTGCCATTGCTGTTATTGGTTACCTGCTCGGTCGTGAAGCCGCTAATTCTGTTAAAGAGGGGACTCTGCAGAATAGTTAGGGCCTGTTTATCTTTCGCAGTCTAACCTGTAGTCGCCTAGAAATCACTCAATCAAGGCGCGAGAAGTGTGGTTTAGTTATTCTAAATGAACTTTGAGCAACACAGATTGAGTTATTTTTAGGCACTACCCGAAGGGCTGGGACTCTTTTTCACTCTGACTGCGTTGGCAAATGTTAACTATAGATGGCTATTACTTAAATTTGTCGCCTTGCCAGAGTAAAAAATAGCCTCCAGCAGGAACGACGACGAAAGACAAACAGGCCCTAAGGTAAGCAGACTTTTTATTTTTTGATAAGTGAAACCAATTATGCAGAGCAGTTTAGATATTAGCTGGGTACAAGTTGCACTCTTTTCTGTGATGCTTTTTATTCCTCTTTTAATTAATCGTTATTATCAGCTAGCGCTGAGTAAAGAGATATTAATTGCCGTTTCGCGTATGACGGTGCAATTGCTATTAGTCGGTGTGTACCTGCAATATGTTTTTTCAATCAATAGCCTGTTTATCAATATTGGCTGGATCATGGTGATGATACTGATCGGCAGTAGTGCCATTGTCGGAAAAGCCAAATTACCCAAAAAAGTGATGCTCTGGCCGGTTGTCTGCGGATTAACTAGTGGTTTGCTGCCGCTGATGCTATTGCTTTGTTATGTGGTTATTCGTCCTCAGCCTGTCTATAGCGCGCAATACGTTATTCCACTTGCCGGCATGCTGTTAGGTAATTCATTAAGCAGTAATATCGTTGCTCTGCAGCATCTGTTTGAGGCCTTTGTGCAGCGTAGAGACGAATATGAAGGCGCCATTGCCTTAGGGGCAAGGCCATCTGAAGCCGCCAGCCCCTTTGTCCAGGATGCTTTGAAAAAAGCGCAGGCACCTATTTTAGCGTCAATGGTGACAACCGGGCTGGTGACCTTGCCCGGAATGATGACCGGGCAGATACTTGGCGGAGCAGATCCGATGCTGGCCATTAAGTATCAGCTGGTGATCTTCATTGCCATCTTTGTGATGATCAGTGTTTCATTGACCCTGACTCTGCAGTTAAGTTTAAAAAGGACGTTATGTAAAACGGGCAGAGTAAAGATCAAAACCCTCAGTTAAAGAGCTGTTTTTAGCACCTTCCTACCAGCAGGACCTCTATATGAACAATAAACAATCAGTTATAACTATTGTTTGCTATTTAGTGAAGTAGCTTATTAGTGTATATTTCTTTATCCTCAACGGTTATTACACAATTATTATTTGTCAGGTTAATTTATGTCGGTTCTTTCTCCAAATAGTGTATTTACTTCTCTTCAGCAGGATGGTCCTTTTGCAGTGCCTGACGATGCGCTTAATGACGGGCGTTTTTCTCTGCAAACCCGGCAATGGGTTAAGCGCCTGCAGCAGGATGCGAATAATATTGCCAAATACCGGGCACTGCGTAGTCAAATATTTGAGTTTTTAGCCGTTGATAGCATTGAGCAGATTCAATCCTTGATTAGCGATAAAATACTTAGGCAGCAGCGAAGTGAGCGTGCTTTGCATTTGTTAGGTAATATGTTCGGTATTGACGGTAACCTTAATGAAATAAAAAGCCGTGTCGATGAATATGCGCGTACTGCCGATGCGGTGATCTATTCATTGACAGGCAAAATTCTTTCACCCTATGCCTCGCATATTGAAACAACCAATGAAATCGAAGTCGCGAACGATCCGGTTGAATTGTTATTGATTATGTTTAACGATAACTACCATAAAAAAGCACGCTTTGAAGCGCGTCGTAAACTGATTCTAATGACGCTTGCCGGCAGTATTGATCAACGTGAACGAGAAACGGATATTGAAAATAAGTTTTCTGCTTTTCTCGATTTTCTAAATGGTTATGTGTGGAGTCCCAACTTGAAAATTGGTGATTTAGACCCTGTTTACCTTTATTCTACACATAGCAGTGACGATTATAGCTGTACTGGGGTAACGGTTTTAACGCCGCTGCAGGCGAAACTGGTGAAACAGGCGAAGGGAGAAGAGTTAACCTTAATTAAACGCAGAAGTTTTAATGCCGGCGAGAAAAAAACACCGATCTATGTATCGATAAGAAAGAAACCACCGGAAGCTAAAGTTTTAAAGCTACTACGAAAAAATGAAAAAAATCCGGCTGTGGCGGTTGATGATGAATTGGGCTTGATGGCTGTTCTGGACTCGGTAAGTGATGTCAGGGCCTTTCAGCAGCATCTTACGCGCAGTGCTTCCCGTGCCCATTCTTTAATGGTACTAGAGGATATTTCAGACACCTTATTTGAGCGAACTCAGTATCGCGGTCGGGCTGTCGGCTCCAGTAACAAAACATCCATGATGAAATTCTTTGCACGTTTAGGCGGTATGCGCGTAGAGTTTATTATCCATACCAATCAGACCTGGTTAAACTATATGTACCAGCAGGATGTAGCGCATAATGAATATGAAGTAAAACGTATCTTTGATACTGGTGTGATTGAACTGCTCTTTCCGATGGATATTTTTCATCTTGACCATCTGAAAACGCGTAATGAGATGGTGCAGTTTTTTCGTAAGCAGATTGAGCATTAATATCTTCTGTCTGTGGAAGAGCGTCTGCAAGTTGCGCCTGTTGATTACGTAAATATTCCCCTGAAAACATCAGGGGAATATAGCTGTTAAATCAGGCTTTTTTTCACCAGCAACTGGGCTGTTTCATATTGAGCGTGAACAAAAGAGGCGATATTGAGATCCGATAGCGCCTGTTTTTCTTCTATGGTGTTAATCTTCACCAGTAAATTTGCATCCGGGTAATAATTCAGTACAGATTCACAAATGATCCTTTTATTTTTTAGTGAATCAAGGGTCAATATTATGTTGGCAGAGTGCTCTATTTTCAGTGATTCTAATACCGGCCGTTTATCTAAGTGTCCGAAATAAGCGTTATAACCGCGTTTTCTTGCCAGTAAAACATGTTGTAAATTATCGGAGATAATCACAAAATTGACCCTTTTCTTTTTCAGTTCGCGTGCCGTGATGCGCCCGACGCTGGAAAAACCGCAAATGACAGTATGCTGATTGGCTTTGATCGGGGTGATTTTGTCGGATTCAAAAAATTCGGTGACAAAAAGAGAGGCGATTTTGTAGATATTATTGACCATAAAGGGCGTTAATATCATAGATAAGACTGTTACTAAGATCAGAAAACTGCCCAATTCATCGGACAGTATAGCTTCACTGCTTGCCAGTGCAAAAATAGCAAAAGAAAACTCTCCGACTTGACACAGGGCAAGGGACGTTTTGATGGCATCGCTTTTATTGGATTTTGTTCTGATCAGAAAATAGACGAGCAAAGCTTTGATCAGCATCACCGAAATTAAAATGGTAAACACCCAATGCAGGTTTGTTATAAAGTAAAGAATATTTATTTTTGTGCCAATCGAAAAGAAAAATGCCCCTAATAACAGATCTTTGTAGGATGAGATATCGGACTCTACTTTCACATGAAAGTGTGTCTCCGCTATAATCATTCCGGCGATAAATGCGCCTAGTGAATAACTAAAGCCCATGGCATGGGCCAATAGTGATGTACCCAGTACAATGGTCAATACCGAGCCTAAAAACAGCTCCTCCATTTGCGCTTTGCTGGAAAAATGTAATAGCCATTCAATGATTCTTTTACCCAGGGTAAACATAAAAGCGATAATTAACGCGGCATACAGCAGAGTTTTTAATAAAACATCAGTGACCGACAGATTCTCTTGAGCTAAGAATCCGATAAGTAATAGAATCGGGATCACCGCGAGATCTTGAAAAATTAAGATAGCGACCGATTTTTCACCATAAGGTGTGATGATATCTTTGGATTTTTTTAAATAGCTAACAACGATGGCCGTTGATGATAAGCTGAAGGCCAGGGCAATAATAATGGCCGAAGTAAAGTCTAGCTTAAAGAGATAAAATGCCGGCAGAAAAATAAGCAGTGAACAGCAGACCACCTGCATAAAGCCGTTAAAAAAAATCACTTCTTTCATTTTTTTCAGTTTAGAAAAAGACATCTCCAGACCGATGGTAAACATCAGAAAAACAATACCAAATTCACCAATTAGCTCCAGCGCAGAGAGATTGTCGCTGTTATTAAAATCAAAGAGGTTGCTGATAATCGTGCCGGTAATAATATAGCCGATAATATGGGAAATAGAGAATTTGGTCAGAATGATATTTAACACGCTGGCGATGGCTAATGAAACGGAAATAATAATAAGGATTGAGTCCATGGAGCTCCTGTTAATAAACGTATTCTTGATTAAATAATGAGCAGTGAAACGATAAAGGCGGCATAGCGTGCTACTTGCTGCACCATTTTATCTGCATCATAAATGTGTCGTTATATTTTGTACTTAAACAATAAGGTATGTTGCCACTGGATTCAATCTTACTGCCGTTTGAAGTCCATCACATTTTCTCATTAATAACCGTTACAGTCGACAAATCTTCACTTGTATTTACTTTTTTGTTGTTGAAATAGATATATTCAAACCTCATGTTTATTGTGCTGTTGGGATAAAGCAGCGCTATTTTAGATTGGTGAGTTGATGAAAAATTTATTTCAAACCTTCTGTGTTTTACTGACGCTATCTTCTCAGGCAAATGCGACGCCGGTAAAACTGTATCAGAATATTGATAACAACAAGTTTTTACCTTTTAGCGAAACGAATCGCGCCGGCCTCTACTCGAAAGACCTGAATGGTCTCTATAATATTAAAGCGTTTCAATCTGCATATCTTAAACAGCCCTATGGTGATTTTAATCAGCTTTATCAACATGCGTTTGCAGCGCAGAGCGAATTAGAAATGCTGACGGCACGCATTGCTTTGCAAAGTAACACGGCGACTTTATCATCAGGTATAAAGTCTAAACCGCGGGCGCTGAATAAAATTAATACAAAGCTTGCCGGTCATAGCGAGCAGATAACAGATCTGGTACGTACCTCTATTGTCGCTAAAGATGTGCCTGCACTTATTGATGCTTTTGAATTGTTGGAGCAGGAGACGCAACTGCTGCGTGTGAAAAAACCGTTTTAAAACACCAGGAAAGTCCGGTTATCGAGATTTAAGCTTACTGGTTCGTTTGCCCGAGAGCCAAATGATTGCGGAAATACAATTACATCTTGAAGCCTTTTCGTTGATTAAAAACGGTAAAGAGCATAATAACTATGAACGAATCCAACACATAGAGCGTTTACAATTAACGGATAAGCGGCCGTTAAGTGAAATAGAGCAGGCTGCCGTAAACAAGCTGAGAAAAGAGTCGCAACAGCTTTATCAGCAGGCATGGAATCAGTATTTAAGCGCTTAATAGTAAACGCCTTATTATCAAGGGCTGGTATTTTTATCGGAGATTATTTTTGTCAATAAGCGCTTCTCAATAACTTCAAAATATTGATTAGTGACGGCAATATTAGTATTTAATCTATGGCCAAGTTCAGTGCCGGCATGC
>CAXXRV010000013.1:0-174076 GCA_963674525.2 uncultured Psychromonas sp.
CATTATCAGCTGCTAAAGGGAAGCATGAGACATCTATAGACGTTATTCCACGCAAGTTGGTTAAAAGGTAAAACGCACTGTTGTGAAAAAAGCGCCGCTGTATTGTTCACTTTTACCATAAGAGCGTGTCCGGTTGGCGATTAATCCAATTGCAACCCGAGTATCTCTTTAATCTCGGCATGGTTTATGTTTTCTCTGCTGATAAAAATTGTATTTGTATTTACTTTTTGCTCGACAACTTTTCCGTGCATTGCAGCATATACTGTGTGTACTCCCAGATAGCCCATCTGAAAAGGATCCTGCACCATAAAACCGTAAATATGCTGTGATTTTAATGCCTCAATCATAATGCTATGGGCATCAAAGCCTATATGGATTACTTTTCCTGATCTGTTAAGCTGCTCGAGCGCCTTTATTACAGCAAGACTTGTTGATTGATTAGGGGTAAAGATGCCATCAATATCCGTTAACTCTTTTAGAATCTGATAGGCATTATTTCTTGCGATCCCAATCCTTGTGCCGATATATTGATCGACTACGATTTCCAGGCCTTCACGGGTTGCTGTTTTAATAAATCCCTCTTCTCTGGCTGTTGTCGCCACTACACTTTCATTCATTCTAAGCAGCGCTATTTTTCCTTTCCCGTGAAGGGCTTTTACCATTTCCATGGCAGCCTTTTCTCCGGCAGGGAAATTTTCTGTTTTAATGATGCTTACTCTCTCTCCGCCAATATCACGATCAATAAATACTGTCGGGATCCCTTGCTCTTTTAATTGATTTACCACTTTTTTCTGAGCTTCAGAATTTGGAGCAAGTACTAAACCTGTACAGCCAAGTTTTATTGCCGACTCTATAATGTGACGTTGTCCCTCTTCGTTGACTTCATCAATGGCACCCCGGGCATATATCTTAATATCAAGCTCTTTGCCTGCTTGATTTGCCCCCTCAATTACATTGTTCCAGAATCCTTGACCACCCCCGGCTGTGACAACGCCTACACATTCATCTGCTAGACAAGGGAGACTGAGTAATATCAGCGTCAATAGCATTATATTTAGAAGTTTTAGTGGATATCTCATAGCTATGTTGATTCCTATATCTTCAAATAGCTTGGGAGCCTTATTTACATAGACTAAGTATAGCAGAGGAGGGCAGTTTTTTGTTCGGTTTGTATGGAGGATCCCCTCGCACTATATCGTTTGAGGGAATTTTAATGAGGATTCAAGAGGCCGGTGGTACTTCAACGTTGTGGTTGAGGTGGAAGCAGAGCAGGGTACAGGCACTTCCAGCGTGGGTATTGATTTGGGTTGTAAAGAAACAGCCACCGACAGTAACGGCTACAAACTAAAAGGCCGTGAATACCGCGAGCTAGAGGAAGATTTAGGTATTGCGCAGCGTGCAAAGAACAAAAAGCGCGCAAAAGCGATCCATGCAAAGATAAAAAACCGCAGAGTAGATGCTTTGCATAAATACAGCCGCAAACTTGTCAATGAAAATGCGGCGATATTCATTGGCAACGTAAGCAGTCAAAAACTGGTCAAGACTAAAATGGCTAAGTCTGTTTTAGATGCTGGCTGGTCTACATTAAAAACACTATTGGAATACAAAAGCGCTCACGCTGGTATTGTTTTTGAAGAAATCAATGAATCGTACACCACCCAAACTTGTTCGTGTTGCGGCTCTCGCCAAAACAGTCCGAAAGGTAGAGCAGGACTTGGAATAAGAGAATGGACCTGTGAGTGTGGTGTCACTCACGACCGCGATGTGAACGCGGCCAAAAACATTCTTGCGCTCGGGCATGAGCGTCTAGCAGTAGGAATCCCCCACTAAAATCTTTGATTTAGTGGAGGGAGGATGTCAACCAGCTGCTACAACTCTCAGCTGTTGATTTTCAGATTTGTTAATCACACTGTCAATATGCGCTTCATATTTATCAATTTCACAGCGGAACAGAGGCTTGAGGTGCTCTTCAGATATTGCAACAACTCTATCAACGCGCTTTTTGTATTTCTCTTCATTACAAAGAAACTCTGTTGTCATCCAGGTGTTGACTATCTCAGCTGCAATGGCCGAGCCGATTATTTTAGCGCCGATACAAAGCACATTGGTATTGGAGTGCGAGCGGGCCAGTTGCGCGCAGAACGGATCCTGGCATACAGCGGCATATAAACCGGCAATTTTGTTGGCAATTAATGCACTGCCATAACCGACACCATCAATAAAGATACCACGATCTGCTTTACCTTTGGAAACGGCCAGTGCCGCCGGGTAGATATAATCGGGCAGATCACAGGATGCTTCGCTGCCGGTTCCAAAATCCAAAACTTCATGACCTTGATTTTCTAGTAACAGTTTAACTTCTTCTTTTAAAGTAAAGCCTGCGTGATCGCACGCGATTGCAATTTTCATAATATATACCTTCTAAAATTACTGAATAGTTGAGGAAACTATTTCCCCACTCTCGATTAATTATCTAAACCAGACAGCAGAGAGTTAAGCGATAACCTTTTGGCATGAATCTTGTGAACTCGCCAGGTCACACTCCGGAGAGTATTCTCTCATCATCGCTTCTACATCTTCGACCATATTCGTGCTTCCACAAAACAGCGGCACGCGTTGATGTATTTCGCTTGGCTCGATATCCAAAATCCGCTTGAAACCATCAGTGGCTTTGCCGCCGGCTTGTTCAACCAGAAATGCCATCGGATTACACTCATAGAGTAATCTCAGCTTGCCATTTGTGGCAGAAGCTGTTGACGGGTACATGTAAATGCCGCCTTTGAGTAAATTACGATGCACATCCGGCGCAAGTGAACCAATATAGCGAGAGGTATAAGGGCGTTTTGATGGCGCGTCTATCTCCTGACAGTATTTCAGGTATTTTTTCACCCCTTCAGGAAATTTAAGGTAATTACCTTCGTTGATTGAGTAGATAGAACCATCTTCCGGAATTTTAATATTTTCATGGGAAAGATAAAAAACGCCCAGTGACGGATCACAGGTAAAGCCGTGTACGCCATTACCTGTTGTATAGACAAGCATGGTTGAAGAACCGTAAACTATATAACCGGCTGCAACCTGGCGGTTTCCCGGCTGCAGAAAATCTTCTAGCTGAGCAGGCCCGCCCAATGGGCTGACGCGGCGGTAAATGGAGAAAATAGTCCCGACCGAGACATTGACATCGATATTAGAAGAGCCATCCAGCGGATCCATCAGCACAACATACTTACTGTTATTACCGCGTTTGCTGTTAAATATTACTTCTTTTTCGTCTTCTTCTGAGGCGATACCGCAGACTTCGCCACGGGCTTCTAGTGCCGCTTTGAACTTGTCATTGGCAAACAAGTCCATTTTTTGTTGTACTTCACCCTGTACATTTTCGATACCTGTCGCACCGATAATGTCAACTAATCCTGCTTTATTAATTTCTCGGTTGACAACTTTTGTTGCCAATTGAATCGCACCTAAAAGGGCGGTTAATTCGCCTGTTGCATTAGGATATTCATGTTGTTTTTTAATAATATATTCATCAAGCGTGATCATAAGTCTCTTATCCGGCTCTGTGTTTGCTGAGATAAACAAACCCCGCAGGGTTTGTTTATATTGGAGTTAACGGTTAACGAGCAACCCTTTAAGCTGTAGCAAGTTCTTCCTGTTGTTCACTTGTTTCTGCAGGCTTATCGCTTTTCTTAAGGAACGCATAACTAAAGCCAGTTACCGCAGTACCTGCAGCAATCGCCGCTAAGTACATTAATACCGGGCTGATTGCGCCTGGAATAAGCAATACAAACAGACCGCCATGTGGCGCCATTAACTGTGCGCCAAAGAGCATGGAAAGAGCACCTGTTAAGGCACCGCCGGCGATACAACAAGGGATCACGCGCACAGGATCTTTAGCCGCAAAAGGAATCGCACCTTCAGAGATAAAGCACAGTCCCAATACGAATGATGCTTTACCCGCTTCCGCTTCGCTAGGGATAAATTTAGATTTAGCTAAGAATGTCGCCAGACCCATACCCAATGCCGGCACCATACCGGCAGCCATAATTGCCGCCATAGGCGCGTAAGTTTGTGATGCAAGCAGACCGACACCAAAGGTATAAGCGGTTTTATTAACCGGACCACCTAAGTCGAAACACATCATGGCGCCAAGTAGAATACCCAGTAATATCGCGTTTGCTGAGCCCATATTGCTAAGGAATTCGGTCAGTGCTGTCATAATTGCCGATACCGGACCGCCGACGATGTAAATCATCACTAAGCCGGTCACTAAGCTTGCTACTAATGGAATAATCAAAATAGGTTTAAGCGCATTCATTGAATCCGGTAGCGCGACTTTATCGGCAATAAATTTAGCCGCGTAGCCCGCTACAAAACCGGCGATAATACCGCCAAGGAAACCGGCACCCGTTGAACTTGCCAACATACCGCCAATTAAACCCGGTGCAAGCCCTGGTCGGTCGGCAATTGAAAAGGCAATAAAACCCGCTAATACCGGAACCATAAGCGCAAAGGCAGAGCCTCCACCGATAGTCATAAGTGCAGCAGCCAATGTGCCTTCCTCTTTAAAGGCTTCGATACCAAAGACAAAAGAAAGGGCAATAAGCAGACCGCCGGCAACAACCAGCGGCAGCATATGTGATACACCCGTCATCAGGTGTTTATATACACCGGCTTTTTCTTTTTCAGCAGTTGCGCCTGCAGTATTGCCCTGGCCTTGATAAACCGTTGCCTGTGCAAATGCTTTGCTGATCTCCTGCTCAGTTTTTTTCAGTGCCAGACCAGTGCTGGTTTTGTACAGTTTTTTGCCGGCAAAGCGTGCCAAATCAACTTCAATATCGGCGGCGATAATCACCATATCGGCATCCTGGATATCTTCTGCCGTTAATTGGTTTTTGGCACCGACAGAGCCGCGAGTTTCAACCTTAACCTCATAACCAAGACGTTTACCTTCCTCTTCCAAAGCTGCCGCCGCCATAAAGGTATGGGCAACACCGGTAGGGCAGGCAGTAATGGCAACAATTTTCTTACCTGCTTGTGCAGGCGCCGCCGCTTGTGTCACTTGCGTCAATACTTGTGCTTGCTCAACTGCATTTTGCAGGTAGCCTTTAACATCCTTGAGACATTCGGCAATATCAGACTGATAGACTTTTTTGCCTTTAAAGCGGCTGTTATCGACGCTTGTGCTGGCGGTAATGATAATGCAGTCTGCAGCATCAATCTGTGCTTGAGTAAGAGTATCAACCGGGCTGATGCTGGATTGGCTCTCAATATTAACCTCCCAGTTTAATTCGTCTGCTGCTTTTTTCATTAAGCCGGCAGCAATCACGCTGTTGGCTACGCCACTTGGGCAGGCTGTTACTATTGCTAATTTCATTTTCCAATCCTTCTATATATTGGTCAATTGAGTGGTAATTTGGATGTTTTGTTGCATTGCTTGTACTTGCTTAATATCTGCAACACCGACGCCGACCTGGGTCACTGCAAGTGCAGCAAGTGCGCTGGCAAAACTTAAGCCTTGTGCTTTGTCCCACTGGTTCAGTTCCGACCAGCAAAGCCCGGCGACTAAAGTATCTCCTGCACCAACGGTGCTGACTACGTCCATCTTTTGCGGTATTGATTGGATCCAGCCGCTCTGGTCAAGCCAAAGCACACCTTTCTCGCCGAGCGAAATGACTGTATTTTCGCAGCCTTGCTGCTGTAGCTTTTCTGCTGCTGCTGTGATGTCGGAAGTACTGTTCAGTGTTTGCCCGACAATGGCGCTAAGCTCTTCATCATTAGGTTTAATCAGGTATGGACCCGCTGCAATGCCTGCGACTAATGCTTGATTGCTGCTGTCAAAAATGACTTTCTTACCGCCTTTCTGTAATTGTTTAATCCAGCTCGCCAGCTGCTCGGGTGAAATACCTTGTGGCAGACTGCCGGCAATCACAAAAACGTCATGTGTTTCAGCCAGTGCAAACAGGGTTTCTTCAAACTGCTGGATCTCATTCTCTTTAACCGCGACGCCGGGAAAGTTGAGATCGCTGACTCGTCCTGATTTTTCAACGATTTTCACATTGATACGGCTGGCACCATCGACACGGATAAATTTATCTGTGATATTCAGCGAAGCAAACAGCTGTACAAAAGTATCTTGATTCTCTGCGCCAAGCAGACCGGTGACGGTGACCTCTGCCCCCAATTCAGCCAGTACTTTGGCAACATTGATGCCTTTTCCTGCCGGGTGCAGACTGCCGCTGTCGATTAAATTTACCGTGCCTGTCTGCAGGCATTCAAGCGATCCGGTTAAGTCCAGCGCCGGGTTTAATGTCACAGTGACAACTTTTAGTTTTGTATTCATTAGATTTTCTCACCTAAGCCTGTGCTAATCGCTTTACCTATTGCCGCCAATGCTTCCTCTGCATCTTCACCCTGCGCGGTAAACTGTATTTTGTGACCGAACTTGACGCCTTGAGTCATCACCTTCATCAGGCTTTTAGCGTTGTCCGTTTTGCCCGAGCCATCGAGATTGGTCATCTGAATTTTTGCTTTAAATTTTTTCGTAGTGTTAACTAACATAGCGCCGGGGCGGGCATGCAGGCCATGCGGATTTTTAATGGTGAAGACTTGCTGGCAGCCTTCTAACTGTTCTTGAGTCAGTAAAGAGATGATCTGCTTTTCGGACGCTGCAAATAACTGCTCGACTTTATTTTTATATAAAAGTTCAACCAGAAAGTTCAGATTTTTCTCATGCAGCTGGCTATTGCTGGCCACACAAAGCAAGCCTTTAATCGGGGTACCTTCATTTTCTAGAGGCTCAGCGCAGCTGACAAAAGAAAGTGCTGTTTTTGCGACGCCCTGACTACCGCTGGTCAGCCACAGACCCTGGCCTAAATGAGTTGTCTGAGCAGTGCTTTCGCTAACAAATGCCTCATTTGCCAGGCCTTGCTTTTCTATTAAACCTGCTGCCGCGGCACTAAGCTCTGCCAGATCGCTGGCTGGAAGGTTCAGTTGGATAAGCTCACTGTTAAATTCGCTTTCGCTCTGTACTTTACCCGAGAGTAAATCAACGATAGTGTCAGCTGTGCTGGCTTGTTTAATTTGCTCTTCTACGCCATCAGTAGACAACACCTTGGTAAGTTGTGTGAGTATGGTTAAATGCTCATCGGATTTCGCGGCAATACCGATAGCCAGATAAACTTTGTTGTCATCCCCCCAGTCGACACCTTCTGGAAAGTGGTGCAGGATAACGCCGGTATTGTTGACCATGTCACGAGTATCTGTTGTGCCATGAGGGATAGCGATACCGCTGCCTAAAAAAGTTGAATTTTGCGCTTCGCGTGCCAGCATACCATCACGGTAACCGGCTTCAACATAGCCTTTCTCTGCAAGGCTGCTGGCGACAGATTGTATAGCTTCGGTTTTATTCACAGCGCTTTGTGCAAGAACAATATCACTGGTGTTAATTGTTAACATGGCTTGTTCACCTTATCTCTTGTTGTTTAGCTGAAGCGATTCAGCTTTGGAAGTAAAAAAATATTCAGACAAATAAAGTTGTTTAAAGGGCAGTCATTAGTTAAGGACCAGAGAGTTCTTATATTTGACTGTTGTGTTATTTATAATGAATAACGGCTTTTGCCCAGAAAGTATCTGTTTAACCTTATTGCTGAATCGTTTCGCCTGATATACTGAAACGATTCAGCTTTTATTGCAAATCTTATGGGCAGTTTTTTCTGATTGCTTGTTTATAGCGCGATCTGGATCGCATTTTTGGGGCGTGTGTTTTACAGGCGATGAGAATCGTACCTGCTTTGCTAGGAATAAAGCAGATAAGAATAGCAACTGCGCAATAAGATAATCTTATTGTGCAGTTACGGAAAAAACGCTGCTTAAATCATGTCAGTAAAGATCTATTTATAAAGCACGCAGATATTGTGCAAGCTGATCTTTTAAAGGCAGGGCGGTCATGGCGCCTTTCTGCGTGGTGGCTAATGCACCACAGCTGTTGGCCCATTTTACCGCCTGACGGATATGCTCCATCTCGCTCCAGCTGTTGCTTTGTGCCAGATAAGCAATTAAACCGCCGACAAAGGCATCACCGGCACCTGTTGTATCAACCGGTTTGACTGCCTTACCGGCAATCAGCTCTTGTTGACCCTGGCTTATCAGCAATGCGCCTTTTGCTCCTTGGGTAATAAGGACCAATGTGTTGTTAAACTGGGCAATGGCTGCTAAACCCGCTTCTAAAGTTTTCGTCTCAGTTAAAAACAACAGTTCGTCATCAGAGAATTTAACCACATCGGCCATTGCTACCGCTTTTAATACCACCGCTTTTATTTCGCTTTGGTCGGCCCACACTTCATCGCGCAGATTGGGATCAAAGCTGACAAAGCCGCCGGCTTCTTTTATTTGCTGCATTGCCTGGAAAGTGCTGCTGCGGCTCGGTTCATTAGCCAGCGCAATAGAGCAGACATGTAACCACTGGTTTGCTGCAAAAGCAGGAATATCATCCGGCTGCATAAACTGATCGGCACTGGGTTTAACCATAAAGGTAAAACTGCGCTCGCCGCTATCGTCTAAATCAACAATTACGGTAGAGGTACGCTGCGCTTCATCAAGCAGCATATAATCGGTATTGACCCCTTCGTCATTGAGCGTTTTTTTCATAAAACGTCCGAGCGGATCCTGACCGACACGACCAAAAAAAGCGCTGTCACCACCTAGCCTGGATACTGCAACAGCCACATTGGCCGGCGCGCCGCCGGGACATTTCAGATAACTGTTGTCACCCTCGGGAATTAAATCAACAACAGCATCGCCTGTTACCCAAATCTTGTTCATGAGCACTCCTTTAATTTGTAGTGTGTAAAAACCAGTATTGAAAATTCAATACTGGTTTTGAAATAATGATTAACAATAGCTTATTATGCAGTTGCTTGTTGCATCTCTTTTGCTTCATTGACTGCTTTCTTGTTAGCACGAGCACCAAGTACTAATGTTAGTGTAAATGCCACAGCAAAGGAAATCAGCATACCGAGAATAAAATGTGTAAAATTATTCGGACGGATAGAGATAATACCTGGAATACCCGCTGCGCCTAGTGCGCCCGCTTTTACATTACACAGAGTGATAAATGCACTTGCTATTGCTGAGGCTGTGATCGCAGCGATAAACGGGTAGCGCAGTTTCAAGTTAACACCGAACATAGCAGGCTCTGAAATACCCAGCAGTGCAGTGACACCCGATGGAATGGCAATACCTTTTAGTTTGATATGTTTAGTAGTGAAACCGACAGCCAGTGCGGCACTGCCTTGGGCAATATTAGACATTGCTGCAATCGGGAAGATAAAGGTACCGCCGGTCACGGCCATATCAGCAAGCAGTTGGATTTCAATTGCGATAAAGCTGTGTTGCATACCTGTGATTGTAAAGGGGGCATAGATAAAACCAAACACAGCGCCACCGATAAAGCCCGCGGAATCGTATAACCAATTTAGACTGTCACCCAGCAGGAAGCCGATATCACGGGTAAACGGGCCGACAATGGTAAAGGTAATGACACCGCTAATAAAGATAGCCAGCAGTGGTGTCAGCAGGTTATCCAGTACAGATGGAATAAATTTACGCAGACCATTTTCAACTTTCGCGAGAATATACGCTGCCACTAATACCGGTAATACCGAGCCCTGGTAGCCGACTTTTTGCACTTCAAAGCCAAGAATATTCCACACCGGAATATTGCCGGAAACAGCAGCACCACTATAGCCCCAGCCGTTTAGCAGGTCCGGGTGCACCATCAGCATACCCAGCGCAGCCCCTAAGTAGGGGTTACCACCAAATTTTTTGCTGGCAGAGAAGGCAAGCAGAATCGGCAGGTAGACAAAGGGGGCATTGGCAAAAGTGTTAATCATGGTGGCCAGATCCGCTAAATTCGGATATGCATCAACCAGTGACTGACCGTCAAGAAATAACCCTGGTGCGACTAACAGGTTAAATAGACCCATTAGCAGACCGCCGGCAACGATAGCCGGAATAATAGGGACAAAGATATCTGATAAGCCTTTTACGGCTTGCTGAACAATATGCTGTTTTTCAGTACCGGCAGAAGCCACATCTTTGGTACTCATCTCTTCCATGCCGGTCTGTTTTGCCATTTGCGCATAAACTTTGTTAACAATACCTGAGCCGAAAATAACCTGGTATTGACCCGCCACTTTAAATTGAGCTTTAACACCGTCAAGATCAGCAATGGCTTTTTCATCTATGAGCGTGTCATCTGCAACAGCAAGACGTAAACGCGTGGCACAATGCGCCAGTGCTGTAATATTGTTTTTACCACCAAGTTTTTCTATAAGTTGGCTGGCGACTTCTGGGTAGTTCATAATTTTCTCCGAGTAAAGATCTCTATTTCGTTAGCTTTAAAATAACATTTAATTTTCGGGAACGTTTGCAGGATTGGATTCTAAACAATCACTGAGTTTCTTCAAGGATATATTCAGGTGATAAATGGGTCTCGGCGTGACTTAGATCACATTTTAGAGTGAATAAGGAGCTTTTAATGTGACCTTTTAGGTATTTTTCAACTGAGTATTCTTGTGAGGAGTATTGCCAGCACTTGGGAAAGAAGTTATGGGCAGCTTTTATTCTCAGTAAAGTTTATTTTAGGGAACTGTAGCATTTTGTTTTTAAGCAATGACAGCAAGCCGCAGGTCGAGTAAGTGTGATTGAGTTCGCTTTCTCCGATAAATGGCCGCTTAATGTGATCTTTTTACTATTTTTTATTTGGGTTTTGTTATAGTTATTGCAAACATTCCCAGTCTATAGGAAACAAGTTATGGCTAGTTTGCACGATGTTGCAAAATTATCAGGTGTCTCGAAGTCTACTGTCTCGCGCGTCATTAATAACGAATATGGTGTAAAGGCGAGTACTAAAGAAAAAGTGCAGAAAGCGATTGAAGCGTGCGGTTATGTCGCTAATCAGGTAGCCAGAGATCTGAAATCACAGAAAACCAATCTGATTGGTGTGATAGTGCCGCGTTTTGCTTCCAATGCGACTGCGAAAGGACTTGATGGTTTAAGCCCGGTGATTGAACAAGCAGGTAAACATGTTCTATTGGCCAATAGCCATCAGGATAATACTAAAGAGATTGAATATATCAAACGTTTTAATCAAAAGCGGGTGGAAGGCATCTTACTCTATGCCACCCATTTAGGTACAGAGTTAGTTGCTGCAATTAAAGCCTCTGCTGTGCCTGTGGTCGTTATCGGTCAGGACGGTTCGCTGTTTAATATTCCTAGCATTATTTATGATGATCTCAGTGTCGGCTTTACTGCCGGGCAGCGCCTTGTTGCAGCGGGTGCCAGCAATATCGGCTTTATTGGCGTAAGCAGTCAGGATATTGCCGTTGACCAATGCCGTTTTCAGGGGCTGACGCACTATTTACAACATGCACAGCAGCGTGCGCCGCTTTTTCATAGCCGTGGCGAGTTCACTATTGACTCCGGTTATCAACAGACCAAACAGCTGTTGCTTGATTGGCCGCAATTAGACGGTTTGTTTTGTGCAACCGATAGAATTGCCATCGGTGCTATGCAGGCCATCGCTGAATCTAATAAAGTGCCGGGTAAAGATATAAAAGTGCTTGGAGTAGGTAATGATGAACTTGCTCAGGTGTGTACGCCTAGTTTATCGACTTTTAATTATGGCTTTGATTTGACAGGTAAAAAAGCAGCGCAGATGTTGCTGGATTTAATTGAAAACAAACAGGTTGAAGTGAGTAAAATGGTGATGAACTTTGAGAGTATCGCGCGGCAAAGTTGCTGATTGCATTAGTTTGGATTTGCTAGGGCAGTTTTGAAGTAAGGATGATATTAGATCTTATATCTATATTATATTCGTTCATGGGATTGTTTGCTTTCGGTAAAAAGCGAGCGTCATGGCGGCTCAAATTTACACTACCTGAACCGCTATGGACCAAAACAAGCCAGTAAAAGTAGCTAACTCAAAGGTCAAAATACAACTAATTATTTTTCTTTTGAGCACTCTTTAATTAATTTGACTAAGAGGTTTAACTGTAATTCAACCTCTTTGTTAGTTGTACTAAAACCAATATTCAAACGAAAACAATTTGGGTATAAATCTAATGTAGTAAAATTCTCTCCAATAAGAAGATCGAGCTTGTCTATTAGCGCAAGCTCTCTCAACTTACGAGTATTTAAGAATGGGACTTCAATCCATAGTACAAAGCCACCCGTAGGCTGACTTACCTTACTATTAACTGGTAAATTTTTTTGTAAATAAGAGGTAAACAGCAGACACTGTTGTTGTATGTGTAAGCGTATTTTTTTCAGGTGACAGATATAATCACCACGTTTGATGAAGTCTGCAATAGCTAATTGCATAGGAGAACTTCCCCCCTGATTTGCCAGTAAACGTTTCTGTAAATAGGCATCAAAATAACGGCCCGGTAAACACCACCCTAATCGATATCCAGCTGCAATTGTTTTAGAGATTGAACCGCACCATAGAATGTACCCCTTCCTGTCCCAGTGCTTTGCCGGCAAAGGGATCACACCTTGATGGCCTAATTCAAGATAAACATCATCTTCAATAATCGGTATTTCATATTGTGTTGCAAGATCAACTAACTTTTTCTTTTGTAACGCACACATTGAAATTCCTTGTGGATTCATATGAGAAGTGCAAAACAACGCTGCTTTTATCGTCCCAAGTTGCATCTGTTTTTCTAACTGTTCAAGATCAATTCCTTGTTCAACGGATGGGATCTCAACAACACGGCGGTTCATCCCTCCTAATAAGTCTAGTAACCCGCTGTAGCAGGGTGAACTGATTGCGACAGCGTCACCTACATCAGTCGTAACTTCAATAGCATGATAGATCGCATCTAAACATCCATTGGTGATCACACATTGCGTATCTGAAAAATGAAAATCGATACTCTTAAAATGCTTGCTCAGGCTCTCTCGTAATATTTTCTCCCCTTGTGGATCAGGATAATCGCTCAATTGAGTGCCTTGTCGTTTCATTGCCCGACGAAAGCTCAGTTGTAACTTATTTATTGGAATTAGTTCAGGGTCGTAACAGGCAATACCTAATGGGCTCGGGTTAATAAATGGGTTATACAGCTTAGGCGCTTTTGGTTTCGTTGCTGAGCTTTGGAATGAAACCAAAGTAGGTGGTTCAAGTTTATCGGTTAGCAGTGACTTTTGTGCTACATAATAACCCGATTGAGGTTTCGCTATTAACCAACCTAAAGACTCTAAATGTTGATAACAATTTAATGCAGTTGTCATACTGACACCATGTTGTAACCTGAACTTTCGTAATGAGGGCATTTTACTATGTAAGGCTAATTGTCCCGATTCAATCTGTTGCACACACTGCTTGGCTAATTCAATATAGAGCATAAAACTGTACCCTTTTAAAAGTTTGTTTTTGTATCTGTTCTCTTTGTGAGTTTACTGGATAATAACGACCAGGTCAGTAATAGTCATTTGTAGTGGGAAATAAGCAATGAGAAAGAGTGATTTAATCTTAGGTGTTTTAGTCATGATTATATGGGGATTAAATTTCTCAGTAATCAAATTAGGTGTTAATGAAATAGACTCTCTGCTGTTAACGGCATTCAGATTTAGCTTAGCCACTTTACCCGCCATCTTTTTTGTGAAAAAACCAGAAGTCTCATGGTGGTATTTGATTATATATGGGTGGCTCTTTGCTATTGGAGTTTGGGGGATGGCAACCTGGTCAATCGAAGCAGGATTAAGTGCAGGCATGGCATCCGTTCTGTTGCAGGTGAACATCGTCTTTGGTTTGTTTTTAGGACACTTTTTATTAAAAGAGACAATCTCTCTAAACAAACTAATTGGTAGTGGAGTAGCGCTAGGCGGTTTATTGCTGAGTTTAACCGTTACCGATGGCTCTGTCACACAAGCGGGGTTACTACTCATTTTATGTGCAGCATTATCATGGAGCTTAGCCAGTATCACGATTAAAAAAGCAGGTACCCAACACGTTTTTGCTTTTAGCTTATGGGCGATGCTATTTGCTCCTATCCCTTTATTTTTAATTGTTTATTTACAGTCCGGCAGTGATGCTTTTATGCTGATATCGGAACAATTTAATGGCAGAGTAATTTTCTCGATATTATTCCAGGCCTATCCTGTGACGTTATTAGGTTATTGGATTTGGAATCGATTATTATTGTCTTATCCTTTAACCACCGTTGCACCATTAACTCTGTTAGTACCTGTTTTTGGCCTGATGGGGGGCGTAATCTTTTATCAGGAAGAGATTGGCGTCGTAAAATTTATTGCTAGTTTATGTGTGATCAGTGGTGTTTTGATAGGTTTCATTAACATTCCAAAATTCAAAATATTTAAGCCGCGACTTTTTTCTTAAATTAAATAGTTACTTAATCAGTGACAATGCCTTGAACAACGCCGTAAAGAATAATTTAAACGTAGATGTTTCGCTTAGTAATGCTCGCAAACGGGAAGGAGGATATACATGGAATTAGTATTTCAAATTTGGGGTGGTTTATTTTACCTTGTCAATAAAATATTATTTGCCCTTTCTGAAAGTAAACCGGAGAAGGTAAAAAGAAGCTTTAAAATTAAAGGCTGGGTTATTTATATTCTCGGCGTACCTGCCTGGGTAACTATATTGATTAGCCATCAAGATTGGATTGCAGCATCTATTGAAGCAGGAGGAATTCCTGCTATGTTATTGGGTCTGTACAATACTTATCATGATAATCAAAAAGAAAATAAATGGTTTAATAAGTTTGTCGCTTTGTGTACTTATTCATCACTAGCATTTGGACTTATTTACAGTGTCATCCATCACGGTGGAATAACATCTATTTCACAAGTTTTAGAAATAGGTGTGATGCTCGGCTTTTTGCTAGGTAGCTACTCCATAGCGAAGAATAATCCTGTAGGCTGGTTCTTCTTTATGCTGATGAATCTAAGTATGGCTACATTAATGCTACTACAAGATAAGCCGATATTAATGGCGCAACAGATAGTTTCATTGTGTTTTGTAATATATGGACTTAAAAAATCACGTGGCATTTCAAGCCAAGAGCTTTTGACATCCTCCTCTCCCTAAAGGAAGAGGATTCCGGTTAGTAAAAACCGGTGAAGAACTCTCACGAGTTTTCAGGTTTCTGCTTCAATGTACACTGCCCAGAGAGCGATGCTTGGTTTTCGCGTTTAGCCCCCATAGTGGGAGCTTTTACGCGCTTCACGCAACTCATGCTCCCCAGGTCTGACACGTACTCCATAGACTTAAAATCCCGCATGTCCTGCGGTATGTTTTAAGTTTAGAAGCAGAAACAATATTGTCAAACCATCAGCACTTTGCGCTAATCGCCTTATATCCTCTACCTAAAAGGAAGAGGTTTTACGGCAAAACAGATAAATTAATCAACAAGGACAGAATACGGCTGGCTATCTCGCTTCGCTCGCTATTGGGAGCTTTCGAGCGTGAGGATTTTTGAGAATGATCAAACAGTTCACGGTGATCATGGATCTAATGGTTACAGCTTTTTCAAATATTTATCATAGGTGGACATACCTTAACGGCAAAAATGGAGCAATATTATAATGGACATTTTTACTAAGCCGCTACGTTTGTGATATTGATGTAATCGAATGACTAGCGGATCGCCTCGGTTATCTTTAATAAATTTCACATTTCGTCCGGTGACTTAACTCATTCTTTTTAGATGATTATCTTTCCTAATACAATTAAATCATATCAGACAACGCGCTCTAACCTGAAAACGGGAAGTTATATGCCTTTAGTTTGAACAAAGAGATAAACAGTACGTTTAAATGCGGGGAGAAAATATGCTCTCCCCGCTGTTTATGACTGCGGATCAGGCTGTGGCAATAGCCACCGTTCTGGCACGATGGATTGCCAGTGATACCCCTCCGGCCCCGAACAGCACGATTGCCAGTTGAATCAGGCCTCCGATAATGGGGATTAGCTGTAGTATCCAAAACGCAATGACAGCGATGACAAAGGCAAGCAGGTGTTGCCCCCTGCCCGCCGTTTCCCACTTGCCGTAACGATGCAAACCTTGTTCGCTGACAGCAAAGATACCGATTACCACGCTGAGTAGAAGTATTACTAGGTAGCATGCCAGCAGTATGAATGCCAGAAGGGAGCCGATGAGGGTTGCAAACAGCAGCATGATGACGAGCGGAGTGACAAACAGTACCGCCAACCCTATTCCAAGGCAGAGCCAGGGCCGCTGTTGCAGGCTGGTGCTGGCACTTTGGGTCAGCTGCGGGAACAGCAGATAGAGCACAGTACCAGTGGCCATCAGGCTGATGGCAAAAAAGATTGTGCCAGCCAGTGGGAGCCCTTTATCATGTTCTTTATATCCAAAATCAAACGGCTTTTCTATAAGCTGCCCATTGATAATGCCTCCTTCTTCAATATTGGGAGACTGCTTGCTATGCCAGATCAGATTGCCGTGAATATGGGCACCGTCGAGGATATCTATCTGTTCGGCGAACAGTTCAACATCCCCGTGAATTTCCCCGCTGATAATCATCCGCCGGGCTGCCGCTTTCAGTTCAGAAGCGATCTGGCCGGATACTCGTACCGTATCGCCGGCCAGCCATGCCCAACTGCCAATCTTGCTTCCGGCTTCCAGTGTGACACTTTCGCCTGCTGCTACAAGGTGATCGGCAATCTCGCTGCTGATAAACACTTGGCGCCCGGCGGCACGCACATCGTCCAGTACTCTAGCGCGCAGGTTGATGGTTTCACCGGCGGCTATTACATCGCCTTCAACAGTTGCATTGACAGTAACTATCTGACCGGCGGCGACCAGATCACCGGCGACATCGGCCTGGATCTCGATCTGGCGACCGGCAGTATAGAGATCATGATCGACAGGAGTGCGGATCAGTATCGTCTCGTCATAGACCTGTGCTTGCAGTGAGGCCCCCCAGAGCAGGGCAAGCACAGTGGTCAGAAAATAGATAACGGGGAGTATTCGTTGGTTCATAGCATCTTTTCCTCTTGATAGCCAATCTTTGCGGGCATTCCTGTCGGAAATGCTTGTACAGATGCGCTTGTTCACCTTAATTCTAGAACAAAAAGTGGTCGATATGAGGAAGCTGTGTTTAAAGCTAAAGCATGAACAAATTAACAAGGCGCCAGCACCTTTATGAGGTAAATAATAATACCTGTGCTTGCCGAGGTTGTTTGGGCTGCATTACACGTTTCAAAGTGAACACCACGATGTCAGGTTAAGGCAAAAAATTAGAAATGCCATATTAGCCAAACGCTAGAAGGCAGCTTGATAAGATGTTTAGGAAGAAAAATATCATATAAAAATATGTGAAAGTTTTTTGATCTGTAAATCGCATGTTGGGTCTGGTAGCAGCTTCGGCAATAGCGTCTGCATCAATGAAATCATTTTTATTGGTTTTAACATAAGGTTTTACATATTGAGCCGGAATCAATTTAATTTGGTGTCCATAAGAGGCGCATTTTCTTGCTAACCAGTGGCACCCACCGCATGCTTCCATAGCAATGGTCACTGGTTCATAAGCAGATAAAAATAGAAGCATTTTAGGTCTGCTCAGCTTCTTACGAAAGACCTCTTTACCTGAATAATCATGACCGATGAGGTGAAATGTGTTCTTTCCTAAATCTATACCGATAACGTGAATATTAGACATAATGGTCACCTTTCATTTATTTAACTAAACCATGTTGAGTTTAGGGTAGGTGTTGGGCGTACCATCTAATTAGCGAGCGTGACGATTTTTACTATTCTGATCAAATAGGGAGCATATTGTGAAGTTGCTTCTTTAGTCCGCTCTTATCTATATATCAACAAACTCTAATTTATGTGCCAACTAAATTAGAGTTGCTCTTCAAAAATAACCTTGATAAAGTAAAAGGATGAACAGTATCAATACTTCCATATTTACATCTATTCTTTTCTGGTGGCGCTCAAATTAGAGCGGCGCAGAATTTCTATATTCTTAAGCTGCTGAAGGTAGCAAAGAATATACGATCTTTTTATCTCCAGTAGCATTTTTATTTTTTGGAGATAATCATGAAACAAGAACAGCACTTTGAAAAATCAGAAATAATACTAACTGGTGATAGAGCGACGGGACCATTACATCTTGGACACTACGTAGGTTCGTTAAAACAAAGAGTATCACTTCAGTCAACACATGAACAAACAATACTTGTTGCTGATATGCAGGGACTTACTGATAATGCTCATAATCCAACAAAGGTTTCTTCAAATATTCTCAATGTGGTTGCTGACTATTTAGCTGTAGGTATTGATCCTACCCAGACAACAATATGCCTCCAATCACAATTACCAGCTCTTGCAGAATTAACTATGTATTACAGTAACTTAGTTTCAATTGCACGATTAGAAAGAAATCCAACAGTTAAGAGTGAGATTAAGGCTAAAGGCTTTGAGCGCTCAATTCCTACTGGTTTTTTTACTTACCCTATATCTCAAGCTGCTGACATTACAGCATTCAAAGCGACATTAATTCCTGTAGGTGATGATCAATTGCCCATGCTAGAACAAACCAATGAAATAGTTAGAAAGGTCAATAAGTTAGCAGGAGAGAAAATATTAAAGGAATGCAAAGCTCTTCTTAGTAACGCATCAAGGCTACCAAGTACCGATGGTAAAAATAAAATGTCAAAAACAATGGGTAATGCTATTAATCTTGGTGCATCAGAAAAAGAGATAAGTGCAGCTGTGAAGGCTATGTATACCGATCCCAGTCACTTAAAAGTTGAAGATCCAGGTCAAGTAGAAGGGAATATCGTATTTACTTATTTAGATGCCTTCCACCCCGACAAAAAGTATATAGGTGATTTAAAAAGTCACTATAGACAAGGAGGTTTGGGGGATGGCACAACAAAGAAAATTCTAGAAGAATGCCTGCAAGATATGCTTCGACCAATACGTGAGAGACGAGCTGAATATCTTAATGACAAAGCTCAATTGATTAATATCCTTAAGGAAGGCAGTCAAGCAGCGAGAGAAAATAGCGAAAAAGTTCTTTTTGATGTTCGAGGTATATTCGGCTTAAATATATTCTGATTACTCACTTACAAATATAGCAAGGAGATTGTTTAGGAGCTTAGATATTTTCGTTCCCAGAATTAAATTATGCTCGCTTTTGGAGAAATTAATAGATAGCGATTATCTACCTAAACATAGTCAAACACACCCAAAATGGGCCTACGCACTTGTATAATACATGGTGCTGGTTATAATTGGCGGTGTTCCCTATGAGTGTTGAAACTTTATCTATACTGATAATAGCGATAAGTATCATGGGGTTAATATTATGGATAAAGCTACATTTGCTGTTTGCCAACAGCATATTAAAGAACTTTCTTATACTGAATTAAAACGGTTAAATCATCAAGTCGAGTCCCTTCTCTCTGAAGATGAAGTCGGTCAAGTTCTGGCCAAGCACGAAAATCAAATTTCAAGCTGTCCTCATTGCCATTGTCGTACTTTATCTAAATGGGGCTCTACTGCTCAAGGAAGGCAACGTTATCTCTGTCGTGACTGCCATAAAACATTCAGCACCCTCACCGGAACAAGCCTATATCGAATGAAAAAACCAGATAAATGGTTGAAATATATAAACTGCATGATTTTGTCTACTACTTTAAGGGCAGCAGCCAAAACGCTTGTATCAATCTAAAAACCGCATTTAAATGGCGGCATAGGTTATTAAAAAATCCTTGTGCTCATCAACCTACTGAACTAGTTGGTATTATTGAGGCGGATGAAACGTTTGTTGCTGAAAGTTTCAAAGGTTCTAAAAAAATGCCAAGGGAGTCAAGAAAACGTGGCGGAGAAGGTCGTCAAGAAGTTCCAATTCTACTTGCGTTAGATAGAAGTGGTTCAGTAAACCATCATGTATTAGAGCGTGATACTAAAGAAGAAATTAGCTTCGCATTAAAACCGCTTTTAACTGCTGATTCAGTATTGTGTACAGATGGTAATTTATCTTATAAAAGTATCGTTAAAGAGCTTGATTTTAATATCGATCACAAACGACTTATTGCTTTAGATAATCAAAAAGTTATTGATAAAATATACCATATTCAAACACTTAACAATTTAACCATGCGTTGGAAAACATGGATGAAACGATTTTTTGGTGTAGGAACAGCTTACTTAGATAATTATATTGCATGGTTTATTTTCATGGAAAATAAAGAGTCGAATCAAAATAGTTACTGGCTTAATGAGGCGATTAAGTCGGCCCAACACTCATAGGGAACACCGCCTTATAATTACAGTTCGAAAAAGGGATTACGTTTATCCGTAAATTCCAATAAATACTAAGGAAGTTGAATAACCGTGAAAGTCACACGCATACTTTACAGCCACAAACTAAACCAGGGGAAACTTGAGCAGTTACAAGCACAAGCTCGCTTGCTTGGCCTTGTGCGCAGTGAGGTATGGCAACGGTTTGGCTCTGTTTCCGGCATTAAGTTGCGGGATCGCACTATCCGCGATCAGTGGATGAAAGAAAAGCGAAACTTTGGTGTTAGTGCAAACGCTTGGAAAGAAACCTTGCGTGATGCCATGGCTGACATTAAAGCGTACCGCGAAGCCGCTAAAGATAAAGTTAAGCAGGCAATTCGCGTTCGTACCAGTGATGATAAAGAACTGAAACGGCTTTATACCTTACTAAAATACGATGATTGGCAAAGCGATCCTTTCTTGCGTAGACAAATGCGTAAGCATTTTAGACATGGTGTTAACCAGACACAAAACCAGATTATTGTTCGTTCCGATATGTGCAAAACTTTGCACTAAATAACCAATGTTGGCTAAAAATACCAGGCCTTGTTCCAAGACGGGTTATCTGCATACCATTAAAAACAACAATCGAGCATGCGCCAACTGGCACACTGCGCCTTATTCTTCGCCAAGGTAAAGTTGAAGTGCATTGCCAACAGGAAGTTGAGGTACTGCAAAACTGTGGTGATCAAGTGGTTGGCATTGATAAGGGCTATACGGAAGCGTTTGTCGATTCAGACAACGCTAGGTATGGTGAGGGATTAGGTGATCTGATTTCCAAAGAGTCGGATCGCTTAAATCAGAAATACCGTAACCGCAATAAGTTACGCACTATTGCCAGAAAGAAACCACATAAGCGAGCAGCGATAGAGAAAAATAATTTAGGCCGTCAAAAACTGGATAAACGACAAGATATTCAGGTCGCTAAGCTGCGCACACTCATTTTTACTGCAACCCATCGTTTAATTGATAAAACAGGAATGGTTGTAGCAGAGGACTTAACTAGTCCCATCGCAAGCAAAACTAATTACGACAAGAACACAAATAGGCGCTTGAACCAGTGGGTAAAAGGCATACTGGCAGAAGCGTTAGAGACAATATCTAAAAGACGATGTTCGTCTTTGCATTTAATCAATGCGGCATATACTTCGCAAATGGACTCTTTCAATCAAGGGCTTTTAACAGGCACTCGAAGGGGAGATAAGTTTTACCGTGAAAACGGGGAAGTTGTGCAGGCAGATTATAATGCTGCGAGAAACATTCTTGCAAGACTTGACGACCAGGAGATTGGTCGTTGGATGAACTTTAAGAAAGTAAAATCCATCTTGCAGGAACGGACAGATCGCTATCGGTTGGAACTGACCAACCAAGGCTCTAGTTACATACTCGAAACGAGGCATTAACAGAGTGCGAATTAATTCTTAAATATATTTAAATACATTTTAAGAAGCAGTTAGTGAGCGTAGATTTGTCAGATTAAGTTGAGTCTAGCAGGCTGAACTGTCAGATTGAGTATGAGCTAGTACAGCTGATTGTGTTAACACCAAGCGACTTTGTCATGCTTTAATTACCAAGCTATTTTGTGCCTGTCCTGACGTCCAGTGAATCCCATGCAGCCATATGTTATTCGGCTGGCTTGTAAAAGATAGCTAGCAATGGCCAGTTGCTTTTCAGGTTTCAAGATTGCGGGTGCCAAGCCGAGAAAATGCCTTGCTTTCCTGAGAGTATTGAATGGCTCAGGTTGGCAATAGCACTCGGCTCGCTACCCGCTTCATGGGCATTCGCCTAGCGAATAATATTTAAAATAACTGATTCACCCTTAGTTACCGAACCGGACATCTTATTCAGCTCTTTAACTTCATCCATATTGGAGATAACAACCGGCGTAATAACCGATGGCGCTTTCTCTGTTAACAGGGCAAGATCAAAGCCTATAATCGGCTCACCTGCTTTTACTCGCTGGCCTTCCTTTGCGATACGAGTAAAGCCTTCGCCTTCAAGGTTAACGGTATCGAGTCCAAAATGAACAAACAGTTCTAACCCATCATCGGATTCCATTGAAAATGCATGGTTGGTTTCAAATATCTTGCCGATCGTCCCAGCGCAAGGTGCGACCATCACATCCCCGGAAGGCTTAATGGCAATACCATCGCCTACTATTTTCTCAGCGAAAACCACATCCGGAACCTCTTCGATTGGCACAATCTCACCACTTAAAGGCGCGAGAATAGAAATATTAGCGCTCTTTTCGCTCTTACCTTTTATCAGTGTTTTAATCTTATTTAAAAATGCCATACTATTCTTCTCCTAAAAATTTATCTTAAAGCTTAATTAATTTACAAGTATTGGTTGAGCCTTGTTGATGGCTGTCACCATGGGTAAGCAGGATCAAATCGCCTTCTTGCAAGTGCTGAGCATCTTTTAGCGTCTGCAGTGCATGCTTGATATATTCAATACTGTCCGTTGCTGCTGCCTTGAATTTGACCGGTGTAACACCACGGTACAGTGCACAATAGCTTAATGTCTGCGCATTGCTTGAAAGCGCATAGATAGGTAACCCGGAGCTTAAACGGGACATTAATAGCGGCGTTGTGCCTGACTCGGTTAAAGCAACAATCGCTTTAACGCCATGGGTATGGTTAGCGGCAAACATGGTGGTCATGGCTAACGCTTCGCCCGGATCGTCAAATGTGTAATTCATACGGTTATTGGAAACATTAATGCTTGGGTGTTTTTCTGCGCCAAGGCAAACCTCACTCATCGCTTTTACTGTTTCAACTGGGTAATCACCGGCAGCGGTCTCCCCGGATAGCATGACCGCATCAGTACCGTCAAGTACGGCATTGGCAACGTCCATCACCTCTGCACGTGTCGGCATGGGGGCATTAATCATCGATTCCATCATTTGTGTTGCGGTAATAACCACACGGTTTAAGCGGCGTGTGGTACGGATCATGTTCTTTTGCACGCCGACTAAGCGGGCGTCACCGATCTCTACCCCTAAATCCCCGCGGGCAACCATCACCACATCCGATGCAAGAATGATATCCTCTAATGCTTCTTGAGTTTCCACGGCTTCTGCACGTTCAACCTTAGCCACAATTTTGGCATGGCAGCCGGCATCGGCAGCCAGTTTACGTGCATAATGAAGGTCTTCACCGCTGCGCGGGAAAGAAACGGCTAAATAGTCACAGCCGATTTGTGCTGCTGTGAGAATATCTTTTTTATCTTTATCTGTTAGTGCTGGTGCGGATAAACCGCCACCTTGCTTATTAATACCTTTATTATTGGAGAGTGGGCCGCCGATAATCACAACCGTTTCCACTTTGTTGCCTGTGACCTGCTCAACCTGCAGTTGTACACGACCATCATCAAGTAATAACACGTCACCTGCCGTCACTTCCTGCGGCAATGTTTTGTAGTCAAGTCCAACCGCTTGCTGATTGCCCTGGCCTTTCTCAATATCACTGTCCAGAGTAAATTTATCACCGACAGCTAATTGAATTTTATTGTCTTTAAATGTAGACACTCGAATCTTAGGGCCTTGTAAGTCACCCATAATGGCAACTTCTTTACCTAAACGCGCCGCTATGTCGCGTACTTCTTTAGCGCGCTTTACGTGATCTGCAGGATCGCCATGAGAGAAATTCATGCGTACCATATTTGCGCCGGCAGCAATAATCTGCTCTAAATTGTTATCTCTGTCAGTCGCAGGGCCTAATGTAGTCACTATCTTTGTACGTCTTGTCATTTTATATTCCAGTAAATCCCGTAAAAATTTGTTATAAGTCCAGTAGGTATTGTTTCAGCTCAGTTTTTAAAGGCAGGGCGGTCATGGCGCCTTTCTGCGTGGTGGCTAAAGCACCGCAGCTATTGGCCCATTTTACCGCCTGACGAATATGCTCAATCTCACTCCAGCTGTTGCTTTGCGCCAGGTAAGCAATTAATCCACCGACAAAGGCATCACCGGCACCTGTTGTATCAACAGGTTTGACCGCTTTACCGGCAATCAGCTCCTGTTGCCCTTTCGTTATCACCAAGGCGCCTTTGGCTCCTTGAGTGATCAGCACCAGGGTATTGTCAAACTGGGCAATCGCTGCTAAACCGGCTTCTAAGGTATCCGTCTCTGTTAAAAACAGCAGCTCATCATCTGAGAATTTAACCACATCGGCCATCGCCACCGCTTTTAGTACCACGGATTTTATTTCGCTTTGATCGGCCCACACTTCATCACGCAGATTAGGATCAAAGCTGACAAAGCCGCCGGCTTCTTTTATTTGCTGCATTGCCTGGAAAGTGCTGCTGCGGCTCGGCTCATTAGCCAGCGCAATAGAGCAGACATGTAACCACTGGTTTGCTGCAAAAGTGGGAATATCTGCAGGCTGCATAAACTGATCGGCGCTGGGTTTAACCATAAAGGTAAAGCTGCGTTCGCCGCTATCGTCTAAATCAACAATCACAGTCGAGGTGCGCTGCGCTTCATCAAGCAGCATAAAATCAGTATTGACGCCTTCGTCAGCAAGTGTTTCTTTCATAAAACGGCCGAGCGGATCCTGACCGACACGCCCGAAAAAGGCACTTTCACCACCTAAGCGAGAGACGGCAACGGCAACATTGGCCGGCGCACCGCCTGGACATTTCAGGTAACTGTTGTCACCCTCGGGAATTAGATCGACAACAGCATCACCTGTTACCCAAATCTTGTTCATGGTCACTCCTTTAATTTGTAATATGCAAAAACCAGTATTGAAAATTCAATACTGGCTTTGAAATAATGATTAACAATTGCTTATTATTGCTTGTTATGCAGTTGCTTGTTTCATCTCATTTGCTTCATTTTTTGCTTTCTTGCTAGCACGTGCGCCAAGTACTAATGTCAGTGCAAATGCCGTTGCAAAGGAAATCAACATGCCGATAATATAAGGTGTCACATCACCAGCGCGGATAGAGATAATCCCCGGCAGACCCGCTGCACCTAGTGCACCCGCTTTTACATTAAACAGTGTAACAAAGGCACTTGCTACTGCTGCGGCTGTGATAGCAGCGATAAACGGGTAGCGCAGTTTCAGGTTGACACCAAACAGTGCCGGCTCAGTAATACCCAGCAGGGCAGTGACACCTGATGGCACGGCAATACCTTTTAGTTTGATATCTTTTGTTGAGAAGCCTACTGCTAATGCTGCGCCGCCTTGTGCAATATTAGACATTGCTGCAATCGGGAAGATAAAGGTACCGCCGGTCACGGCCATATCCGCCAGCAGTTGAATTTCAATGGCGATAAAGCTGTGATGCATACCGGTAATAACAAAGGGCGCATAGATAAAACCAAACACGGCACCGCCTATAAAGCCGGCTGAGTCGTATAACCAGTTCAGGCCGTCACCTAACAGGAAGCCGAGATCACGGGTGAACGGGCCGACAATGGTAAAGGTAATGACACCGGTAATAAAGATAGCCAGCAGCGGGGTTAGCAGGTTATCCAGTACAGATGGAATAAATTGACGCAGGCCGTTCTCCACTTTCGCGAGAATATAGGCAGCTACTAATACCGGTAATACCGAGCCTTGATAACCCACTTTTTGGATTTCAAAACCAAGAATGTCCCATACCGGAATATTGCCGGAAACAGCTGCGCCGCCAAAGCCCCAGCCGTTGAGCAGATCCGGGTGCACCATCAGCATACCCAAGGCCGCGCCTAAGAAGGGGTTACCGCCAAATTTTTTGCTGGCAGAGAAGGCTAAAAGAATAGGCAGATACACAAAAGGTGCATTGGCAAAGGTATTGATCATGGCGGCTAAATCGGCCAGTCCCGGGTTGGCATCAACCAGTGATTGTCCTTCAATAAATAACCCTTGGGCAACTAATATATTAAATAGTCCCATTAACAGACCGCCGGCAACGATCGCTGGTACGATAGGGACAAAGATATCTGATAAGCCTTTTACTGCTTGCTGGACAATGTTTTGTTTTTCAGCACCGGCAGAAGCCACCTCTTTAGTGCTCATCTCTTCCAGGCCGGTCAGTTTTGCCATTTGCGCATACACCTGGTTAACGATGCCGGAGCCGAAAATAATCTGGTATTGACCGGCAACCTTAAACTGCCCTTTAACACCTTCAAGGTCGTCAATGGCTTCCTCGTCAATCAGTGACTCGTCTTCAACAGCAAGACGTAAGCGGGTCGCACAATGAGCCAGTGCTTTAATATTGTTTTTACCACCGAGCTTTTCGATAAGTTGGGTGGCAACTTTTGGATAGTTCATAATTTTCTCCAGGTGAAGCGTGTTTTGAGTTAGTTTTAAAATAATATTCTAATTGGGAACGTTTGCGAACAGGATTTTTCAATAATCAGGCTGCTTTAGCAAGCGCAAGATAGGTTAAATGTGATTAATGTTGCTTTTTGCTCGATAATCGAGCATTTACTGTGATCTGTTTATGTTTTTTGTCGGTGTTTTCTGTAAAAGCTGCAAAGCTTCCCGGTTTCTGGCTCAATCAGCAGTGCAGAGAATCTCAACTGCCTTATAGCAAGTGATGATTAATAAAGTGGGCGTGGGCAAACTGGAATTTGCACTGGCAAGCATTATGAGGTGTTGAAAAACCTTATCAAAAAACGCAGTAAAACCTGTTTCTGCGACTAAACTTAAAATGATACATGTAGGCCATGTGGAATAAGTGTCAGGCTTGGGAGTATAAGTTGCGTGAAGCGCGTAAAAGCTCCCACTGTGGGGGCTAAACGCGAAAACCAAGCATCGCTCTCTGGGCAGTGTACTTTGAAGCAGAAACCTGAAAACTCGCGAGAGTTCTTCACCGGTTTTTACTAACCGGAATCCCCTTCCTTTAGGTGGGGGAGGATGTCAATAGTACAGATCACTCACCATGTACTATTATAATTTATATTCTATGAATCATTTTTGCTATGCGTTGGTCTGCATAGATCAGACGGTAAAATGAAAACCTTAATTAAGAGCATAATGTTTACGGTAGGTTCCCTGCCGTGAGCTATTTAAAGGTAACTGAAAACTTCTTCAAAAATAACCAGCCCTGGCGAATTAATTTAGTAGCAGTTGTTGATATTATTCAATAGAGGTGAGATGTATTAAAAGTCGATCTCAATGGCAATTTTTAAAATTAAAGCACTTTCTATCTTGCAAAGTGCGACGTTTTCGCTTACCGTTTTTGCAAACGTTCCCGAAGGTTAGAATTTAACAATTATAGGTGTTCTATGTCATTACTAGCAATGATTGAAGCATGCGGTGGTATCAGCAATGTGACCCGTGTGCTTATTCCGGACTCGCGCATTATTATCGAGATCAAAAATGTAGCGCAGCTCTCCGAGCAGGCCAAGCAGCAGGATTACAATGCCGCCTTAAAGCAGTTGACCTACCATAAAAGTGCCATTGCCGATCAAGCGCAATTTGACTCAGAGCTGGCAGAAGTGGGCAAATTAATTGCCGAACAGCAGCTGCAGGCGCTCAAGCCTTATAGTGAGCCGCTTGCATGTGCGCATCGTCCGAGCTGGCATATTGCCCCGCCTCAGGGGCTGTTAAACGATCCTAATGGTTTTATTTATCATCAGGGGCAATATCACCTGTTTTATCAGTGGTACCCCTATGCTTGTGAGCATAAAGATAAGTACTGGGCACATTTAACCAGCAAAGATTTACTGCACTGGCAGTGGCAGCCGGTGGCATTGACGCCATCAGACTGGTATGACAGTCACGGCGTTTTTTCCGGACATGCGCTGAGTCAAGGCGACGAGCTGATGCTGTTCTATACCGGTAATGTGCGTATTGACGAGCAAAGAGACAGACACACGACGCAATGTGTCGCGACCTCAACGGACGGGATTAATTTTACCAAACAGGGGCCGGTTGTTCCTGAACTGCCGCCCGGTGTGACGCCGCATTGTCGTGACCCTAAGGTTATTCGTCACAATGACCGCTGGTTAATGCTGCTCGGCGCGCAGCGTGAAGATGAGATCGGGCGCCTGGCCATTTACCAGTCACAGGATCTTAAAAGCTGGTCATTCCTGGCCCTGTGTGGCGATGAGCTGGGTGATTTTGGTTATATGTGGGAATGCCCTGATTTTTTCACCTTAGCTGAGCAGGACTTTATTGTGATTGGCCCGCAGGGGATTAAATCTCCCAGTGAGCACCATCACGTGCCGCATCATAACGGCATAGTTAAAGCGCAACTTGATGCAGATGGCCGTGCCCAGTTATCAGACTTCCAGCATTTAGATCATGGTTTTGATTTTTATGCGCCGCAATCTCTGCAGACGCCTGACGGCCGGCGAGTGATGACCGCCTGGATGGGACTGCCGGATGAAGTCGACCATCCGAGTTGTGATAATGGCTGGCTCCACCAGTTAACTACCTTCCGTGAGTTGTCATACGTCAATGGCAAGTTGCTGCAGACTCCAATTAAAGAGCTGCACAAGCTGCGTCGCGAGTCTATTACTGTGCCGGGGAATGAAACGTCTTTTGATCTGCACAGCAAGTCCTTTGAGTTACAGGCGAATATGGCCTGGGGCAGCACATTGCGTCTGCATCAATCGGCGCAGGGCTATTGTGAAATTCGCTTGAATAAAGCCACACGCACCCTGTTTTTAGACAGGTCTAAGACGTTAATACGTGAAGGTGATACAGTACGTGAACTTGCGCTGCCTGACTGTGATTCGGTGCAGTTACAGATATTATCCGATAATTCCTCGTTAGAGATCTTTATTAATAACGGTGAAGCTGTGATGTCGGCGCGTATCTTTACTGATCAAGAGGCCACCACTCTTAGCCGTGAAGGCGAAGTCGAGATAGTGGATTGCTGGTTATATTAACCGTTAACTAGCACGATTAAAATCCGAGTATAAGCACTCGGATTTTTTATGTGTATTGGAAATATTCCCTCTATTAATTATGCAGGTGCCGTATGTCGTTATTATCGATGATTAAAGAGTGTGGCGGTATGGATAATATTAGCCGCGTACTGATCCCCGATTCCCGTATCATCATCGAAATCAGGGATTTTACTCTGTTATCTGAGCAGGCAAAGCAGCAAACCTATAATGCCAATTTGCAACAACTGACCTACAGCAAAGCGCTTATTGAAGATAAAGATGAATTTGTCGAACAGTTAGTGCTGGTTGGTCGGCAACTAGCTGCGCGACAGTTACAAAAGTTGCAGGCTTGTGCGCAACCTGTTGACTGTGAGTACCGGCCAAAGTGGCATATCTCCTCCCCGCAGGGACACATGCAGGATCCGACGGGCTTTATCTATCATCAGGGACAATACCATCTGTTTCACCTTTGGTCTCCCGAACCCGGTCGAGCTGAAGGTTGCTGCTGGGCACATCGCAGCAGCACTGATTTAGTTAACTGGCAGTGGCAACCAGTGGCACTGACCCCATCTGACTGGTTTGACAGTCATGGCGTGTATTCAGGTCATGCTCTTAGTCAAGGTGAGCAGTTAATGCTCTTCTATACCGGTAATGTGCGTATTGATGAACGAAGAGATAGACACACCACGCAATGTGTTGCTACCTCAACGGACGGGATCAATTTTACTAAACAGGGGCCGGTTGTTTCTGAGCTGCCGCCCGGCGTGACGCCGCATTGTCGTGACCCTAAGGTTATTCACCATAATGACCGCTGGTTAATGCTGCTCGGCGCGCAGCGCGAAGATGAGGTAGGGCGTCTGGCCATTTACCAGTCACAGGATTTGAAAAGCTGGTCATTCCTGGCCCTGTGTGGTGATGAGCTGGGTGATTTCGGTTATATGTGGGAGTGCCCGGATTATTTCTTATTGAACGGTCAGGGATTTATGGTTTTTTGTCCGCAGGGCATTCAATCTTCGTCGCAATACCATACTGTTATCCACCGGAATGGTATTGCCAAAGCCCAACTAGATGAAAACAATAAAATATTCTTATCTGGTTTTCAGACCTTGGATCATGGCTTTGATTTTTATGCGCCGCAATCTCTGCAGACGCCTGACGGTCGGCGAGTGATGACCGCCTGGATGGGACTGCCGGATGAAGTCGACCATCCGAGTTGTGATAATGGCTGGATCCACCAGTTAACCACCTTCCGTGAGTTGTCATACGTCAATGGTAAGCTGCTGCAGACGCCAATCAAAGAGCTGCACAAGCTGCGTCGCGAGTCTATTCATGTGCCGGAAGATGCAAGCTCTTTTGATCTGCACAGTAAATCGTTTGAGTTACAGGTGGATATGGCCTGGGGCAGCACATTGCGTCTGCATCAATCGCCGCAGGGTTATTGTGAAATTCGCTTGAATAAAGCCACGTGCACGCTGTTTTTAGACAGGTCTAAGACCTTAATACGTGAAGGTGATAGCGTGCGTGAATTAACGCTGCCTGACTGTGAATCTGTGCAGTTACAGATATTATCCGATAATTCCTCGTTAGAGATCTTTATTAATAATGGTGAAGCTGTGATGTCGGCGCGTATCTTTACTGATAAAGAGGCCACCCAGATTGGCCGTGACGGCGAAGTGAAGATAATGGATTGCTGGTTATATTGAAACAGAATTGCCTGCTATTCCGCTGTATACCACAAGGCTTTTTCCGCAAGCGGTGTTGCTTGAGGCAAAAACGGGTTATGCAGCCTGAAGATCCTTCGTTTATCTATCGCAGTCAGTTGCAAAATTTCCTTATTAGCAGGATGGTTTTTAAATAGTTGTGCAAAGGAACCATCCTTAATCGCAAGACGTAAGCCTCTTTCTAATCTATCGGCAAGTTGCTTATTTTCTTTGTTAACAAAAAAATAGATTGGCGCGGGGTATTGCAGTAACAGTGTTTTTTCCACGACAAGATTTTTATCCGCATGTATTTTAACTTCTGCCCATGCTTCATTTACTCCGCGAGGAAAGTAGTCAAAGCGTTTATGCTGCAGCATGCCAAATAACCCCTTATAATTGCTACCGGCAATGACTTTGATACCGTTGGCTCTGAGAATTTTTGTATCCGGCCAGTCTCTGCCTTGACCTGCTGTTAACAGCTTAAGATCATTTAAGGTTTCAATGGCTGAAAATCTCGCTTCTTCCCCTTTGCGAATAATAAAAATGCGGTATCCTAACAGCCCCTTCAGCAAAGGAATGCGTATGGCCCGTAACTCAGTTTCCCGTTTCTTCGAGGTCATAGTCCATAGTACATCAATGTCTTTGTTTAGCTTTAACTGTTCAATCGCCCGGTTTTGATACATGGTTTTGTTGGTCATCACTAATGTTGCTGTGCCGTTTACCGCGCTGGTTTTGTGCAATGCTAAACGCAGCATATCAGTATAATAATGACTACGAATATCAGCAGCACTTTCAGGGCGAACATGGCGGATTTTCAGATCGCTTGCGCAAAGGGTAGCAGAGTAAGTTAATAATACTGTTAAGAGGAGATACACTTTTTTCATGTCTATGCCTTTTTGTAAGTTGTAATGCAAAACCCTCTTCCACCTAACTGAGCAATAACTTGAGTATAGTCTGTTTATGGCCTGCAAAGCGCGATGCTTTTGTTGAGTCAGCCCTAACCCCTTATCAGTGACAAGAATGGCTAAGTTATTGCAAAGAATCGAATTTTTTATAAATAAAAAGCGTCGATTAAAAGATTCGTCTAAACTTAAAATGAATGCGCAGTTAATGAGACGGAGAGCAAAACATAGCTCATTGCCTGCTGTACAAAAACGATCTTAATCACATTTGTTTTACAAGCAACTTGCTTAATAAATGAAGCGATTTAAACTCTTTGCAAACGTTCCCGGTTTGTCGCCTGTCACTTTGCAGGTGATGATATAGACATCTTCATATAAGGAGAAGATTTATGGATTATCCAAAAGTTGCCAGCCAGCTTCTTGAAAAGTTGGGCGGTAAAAGCAATATTGCTGCAATGGCCCATTGTGCCACGCGCTTACGTCTTGCTGTTACAGACGAATCGCTGATTGATGAAAAAGCCATTGAAGACATTGAAGGAGTGAAAGGGCAGTTTAAGGTTGCCGGTCAATACCAGATTATCTTCGGCTCCGGTATTGTTAACCAGGTTTATCATGAGATGGAAAAGCTGACCGGTATGCATGAGATGAGTACCAAAGAGGTAGCCGCAGCGGGGGCGCAGAAGCAAAATATTATCCAGCGCGCGGTGAAAGGCTTATCGGATATCTTTGTCCCTATTATTCCGGCTATCGTTGCCGGCGGTCTGTTAATGGGGATCTTTAACCTGTTGGTGGCACAAGGATTATTTATTGAAGGGCAATCACTGGTTGATGCGTACCCTGGGCTGGCCGATTTAGCCGCCATGATCAATACCTTTGCCAATGCGCCTTTTGTTTACCTGCCTATCCTTATCGCATTTTCAGCCAGTAAAAAGTTTGGCGGTAATCCTTTCTTAGGTGCGGCTTTGGGTATGCTGATGGTGCATCCGGATCTGCTTAACGGCTGGGGCTTTGCTGGTGCTGCGGTTTCCGGCGATATCCCGGTGTGGAATATCTTCGGCTTTGAAATTGAAAAAGTGGGTTATCAGGGCTCGGTACTACCGGTATTAGTGGCTGCCTATATTCTCGCGAAAGTGGAAAACGGGCTGCGTAGATTCATCCCATCAGTCTTAGATAACCTGCTGACGCCTCTGCTGGCTATCTTTATTACCGGTGTGATCACCTTTACTGTCGTTGGTCCGTTTACCCGTGAGCTTGGCTTCCTGCTTGGCGACGGTCTAAACTGGTTATACGACTCAGCCGGCTTTATAGGCGGTGCCGTGTTTGGTTTTATCTATGCACCCTTTGTTATTACCGGTATGCATCACAGCTTTATCGCCATTGAAATTCAACTGCTGGCGGATATTGCCGTGACCGGCGGTACTTTTATCTTCCCGATTGCAGCCATGTCTAATATTGCTCAAGGCGGTGCGGCATTAGCGGTTGGCTTTAGAACCAAAGATGTCAAACTTGAAGGTATTGCTATTCCATCAGGTGTGACCGCACTACTGGGTATTACTGAACCGGCCATGTTCGGTGTCAACCTGAAACTGCGCTACCCGTTTATTGCCGCGATTGCAGCAGCAGCGACCTCAAGTGCCTTTATCACACTGTTTAATGTTAAGGCGAGTGCACTGGGGGCAGCGGGTCTGCCGGGTATTATCTCTATCCGTACCGGCGATGTGACACCTTACGTTATCGGCATGCTGATTTCCTTTGTCATGGCATTTGCGCTGACTGTTATTCTTGATATACGCGCCAAAAGAAAAGAGTTTGTGCCGGTGGAAATGGCGAAATAAGCACAAACAAAATGTAAGTTTGCAGTTAAAAACCAGTATCTGTCGATACTGGTTTATTTTTTACAAGGGGGTGTAAGTTGGCTAAGATAAAAGAAGAATTTAAAAGTTTAACAACTTTGAGCAAGTGGATTCGCTATGTGCTTTATGCGCAGATTGTGATTGCCATTCTGGCAATGATATTAGGATTTTTAGAGCGGCAATTATTATCCGCTTATGCTGATGGGGCTTATGCTTCACTGCAGGCGGCTTTTGCCGATGGCAATACGACTATTGTCCTGCTGCAGGGAACCGGTATCGCTTCGCTGATTGCCTTTATTGCTTCTGCGCTACTCATTCTGAAGTGGATTTATCGTGCTAATGCCAATGCACGTCAACTTGGCGCACAGAATATGCGCTATACGCCGGCCTGGTCTATCGGCTATTACTTTATTCCCGTTTTTAATCTTTGGAAGCCATACCAGGCAATGAAAGAGATCTGGATGGCCAGTAAAAATCCTCAGGATTGGCCATCCATTAAAACGCCGCTTATTTTACCTGCCTGGTGGGCGCTGTGGATCACCTCTAACCTGTTAAATCAATCGGTTTTCCGTTTATCTGCAGAGGCCGTTGAACTCTCTGAGTTGATGAACCTGAATATGTTGTCGCAAGTGTCCAACCTATTGGATATTCCGCTGGCGCTGGTGACTCTGTCCATGATAACGGCTATTTCTCGCATGCAAAGCAGTGGTAAGTAATAGCCAGGTTATAAGTAGCGCTGAGCATGTAGAAGAGTCGTTAGGTGTGCTAAAAACAAACCCAGGCTAAATACCACAATGACGTTCGGTTAAGCAATTTTAGGCTTGTATCTTAACGGATATCTCGATGATATATAAAGCACTGAACGTGGAAACGTTTGCTGCTTTCTTTTTTTTAGGAAGAATAAAATGCTTAAAGTCTTCTCGCATAAGTCGTAGTTTTTTGGGAATAGTGCCATCTCCAGATAATGCATATCCTCTGATTTGCATATCGATGATACAAATGCCAGACGTAAAGCTGATCCTACTTGGTTCAACCTTCGCTTCTTGAGCGATCTGTACCATTTCAAGCCGGATTAGATTATCAATTTTGCCGTAAAACCCCGTCCTTTTAGGCCGGGAATATAAGGCATGGATTGCGAAGCAATCCCGCGTGTTTTCTTGTTTGAATATTGACTAACAAACAATGCTGGTTATAATTACAGGCACAAGAGAAAGGGAGCGCCATGCTTATTCGCAAAGCTTACAAATTTCGACTTAATACCAATGCTGAGGCTGCACAAATGATGGCCCAATATGCGGGTAATTGTCGTTTTTTGTGGAATAAGGCATTGGCAGTTAACCTGTTTAAGTTAAAAAATAAACAGCCACTTTGCTATTACCAAGAGTTTGATTTTTTCTCCAAGCTCTGGAAAAAGAGTGAAGAATATGGCTTTTTAAAACTTTCCCCGGCACAAACCCTACAGCAAACACTCAAACAACTTGAACGGGCTTTTAAGGATGCTTTTGATAAGAAGCAGCCGCTAAAACGCCTGCCTGTCTTTAAAAGGCGCCATGGCTCGAACAGTTTTAGCTTGCCGCAAGGTTTTAAGGTCGAAGGGAAGCGTATTTTTCTGCCGAAAATGGGTTGGGTGAGCTTCAGAAAGTCACGAGAAGTGATTGGTAAAGTTAAAAATGTCACGATTTCCCAATCCGGAAAACACTGGTTTGTCTCGCTACAGGTAGAGCAGGAGATTGGTCAGTCCATTCATCCATCAGCAAGTATGGTTGCCGGCGATATGGGTGTAAAGCGACTGCTGACGCTCTCCAATGGCCAGCACTTTGAACCGATTGATGTTGCCCGATACACCGCAAAAACAAAGCGCCTACAGCGAAAGCTGGCTAAGAAAGTTAAGTTTTCAAACAACTGGAAAAAGATAAAGCAAAAGATTTCGGAACTGCACAACAAGATTGCCCGAATTCGTCATGACCGATTACACAAGATCTCAACATTATTGAGCAAAAGCCACGCTATCATTGTGCTTGAAGATCTAAAAATCAAAAACATGACGAAAAGCAGTCAGGGTGATCAGGCGTCGCCGGGCAAGAACGTTAAGCAGAAATCCGGACTTAACCGCGCGATCCTGGGACAGGGTTGGGGCATATTCAAAGAGATGCTGAAATACAAACAAGGTTGGCGTTCAGGCGAGGTGCTTTTTGTTGATCCGAAGTACACCAGCCAGACTTGTCCGGTCTGCCAGCATAAAAGCAAAGACAACCGCAAAACACAGTCACACTTTGTGTGTGTGGCCTGCGGTTACACGAACAATGCTGATCATGTTGGGGCATTGAATATTTTAGAGCGGGGGCACCGCTTGTTAGCCTGTGGAGAGCATGGCATTAGCCAACTCAGTGAAGCAGGAACTAGGTTTGCTCGTGAGAGCAAACTGCCGGACTTGGTTTTAAACTAACCGGAATCCCCTTCCTTTCCCGACTTGTCGGGCGCGCAAGCGAGGTAGGGGAGGATGTCAAAACCAAGCAATATTTCCCAGAGTTCCTGCCGAACGCCTTCCGGAAAACGGCTGCGTAATGTGACTTCCCCATTCAGTTGGCTATTTTTTAGTTCACCGAAGCTTTGTTCTATTTCCCAACGCTCCCAATAAATCTTGTGCTCCGAATGTCGTTCCATCTACTGCGAGTAAATGCAAATCTAGTGAATGTTTATTAGAAATAATCGTGTTATGCCATGCTGCACATGTTGTACTAAACAAGTAGCTCATTGGAGATTCACCTAATCGCTTACGACAGTCAGTGAGTACGCTAGGGGCAACATGGTAATACATCTCATCTGGATTGGTTTGCAGGGCAATATCTAAAGAACCACAAACTTCTTTGATCGAACGATTACGCATTAAGCCCATCATAATAATGAGCCACACAGCTTGCTCTGCGGGTAAGCGACGTCGTCGAATGCTTGCTTTTTGAGTGCTAAATAACGCTTCTTCGATCCATTTTGAATCAATAGCAGTCAGTACGTTGTCATATGAATCTTTATTTTCAAATGATTCATAAACTAATTCCATTTCTTGATTAAACAAAAAAATCCCCAATCTTAAATAATAAGATTGGGGATTGTGATCGAATGGTAGGATCGTTCAAGTTTTATTAAAAGATCCTTAACCGAACGGTATTAGGCTAAATGCCGGGGTTGTTTCGTTTGATATTGGCGATGATTAAGCAGTAGCCAGTGCTGCTTGTGTATCACTTTTCTTAAGGAATGCATAGCTGAAGCCGGTTACCGCCGTGCCCGCTGCAATCGCGCCGAGATACATCAATACTGGAGTAATTGCACCTGGAATCAGCAGTACAAACAGACCACCATGTGGAGCTAACAGCTGTGCACCAAATAACATGGACAGAGCACCGGTTAATGCACCACCTGCGATACAACAAGGGATAACACGCATTGGATCTTTAGCGGCAAAAGGAATCGCACCTTCAGAGATAAAGCACAGACCTAATACGAATGATGCTTTACCAGCTTCTGCTTCGCTGTCGATAAATTTAGATTTAGCCAGGAATGTAGCCAGACCCATACCCAGTGCTGGTACCATACCGGCAGCCATAATTGCAGCCATCGGCGCGTAAGTTTGTGAAGCTAACAGACCAACACCGAAAGTATAAGCTGTTTTGTTAACCGGACCACCTAAATCGAAACACATCATTGCACCAAGCAGTGTACCCAATAGGATTGCGTTTGCTGAGCCCATATCTGCAAGGAATTCAGTTAACCCGGACATGATTGCAGAAACAGGGCCGCCGACAATGTAAATCATTACCAAACCAGTCACTAAGCTTGCGATTAATGGAATGATCAGGATAGGTTTAAGGGCATTCATTGACTCCGGCAGCGCGACTTTATCGGCAATAAATTTAGCCGTGTAACCGGCAACGAAACCTGCAGCGATACCGCCAAGGAAACCGGCACCTGTTGAGCTTGCTAACATACCGCCGATTAAACCGGGTGCAAGACCAGGTCGGTCAGCAATCGAAAAGGCAATGAAACCGGCGAGAACAGGTATCATCAGTGCAAAGGCAGAAGCACCACCAATCTGCATTAGTGCAGCGGCCATTGTGCCTTCCTCTTTAAAGGCTTCGATACCGAACACAAAAGAGAGGGCAATTAACAGACCGCCTGCGACAACAACCGGTAGCATATGTGATACACCTGTCATAAGATGTTTATAAACTCCAGCTTTCTCTTTCTCCGGTGCGGCACCTGCACTGGCACCTTGATGGCGGTAAACTGTTGCTTCAGCAAATGCTTTATTGATCTCCTGCTCAGTTTTCTTAAGTGCTAAGCCTGTGCTTGTTTTGTACAGTTTTTTACCGTCAAAGCGTGCTAAATCCACTTCGATATCAGCGGCAATAATAACCAGATCCGCTTCCTGGATATCCTGTTCGCTTAACTGGTTTTTTGCACCTACAGAGCCGCGAGTCTCAACTTTAACCTGCAGATTAAGGGCTTTCCCTTTATCTTCTAAAGCTGCTGCTGCCATAAAAGTATGAGCAACACCTGTTGGGCAGGCGGTAATAGCAACAATTTTTTTGTTTTCTATATTCATCTTACATTCCTCTGTTTCACTAGTTTGTAATTCAGTTATCATCTTTTTGCATCAAAATTTCAGCTTGCAACTGAAACGTTTCAGCAAAGGGTTAAAAAAAATCAGTATCGGCTTGTGCTCGGTTATTTCCAACTATTTTTGAAAACAACTGAGTGATATCAGCATTTGTTTTATTGAGGCAAAATTTAAAGAGATGCTCTTTTAACAATCTTGCTGAATCGGTTGAGCTAGATACTGAACCGATTCAGCCTTGGTTGGAACTGTTTTAGTTTTATATCGCGATCTGCATCGCGTTTTTAAATTGCGGGTGTGAAGTAGGTCATATCTTCAGAGGTGGACCTTTACTCTAACAGTTCAAAACTGGATATCAGATCAAACAACTCTTCATCTATATTGCTTTGCCTTAATAGATGAAAACGGCTGTGCATTGTTGCTAACATCTCCTCAATCGTCTTTTCTGCACGCAGCATAGTGGCTAAACGGCTGGCATTTTCACTGGTCAGAGATTCAGCACAGGCACGGTACAGTGATACAAAAAGATATTCATGAATAAATGCCAGCAGGGTTTCCTCGCCGGCATTAATCACTTCCGGCAACTTTTTTGAAGGCCAGCTGAGCGATTTTAGATGAGCTTGCCAGATGTTATCGAGTGGCAGCAGGCGCTGGTAAAAAGGCTGGTAAATGGTTCCTGATTTGGGTTGATTATGAAAAATAAGTACCTCGGAAATATCACCTTGGCCATGACGGTTTTCTATCTCCAGAAGAATTTCGCTGATCAAGGAAGGGATAGCATGCAGAGATTTAGGTAAAATAAATCCTGTAGACAGTGCCAATTCTGTTTCCATTAACCGCGTCTGCAGACGTTCACCTACGCACCAGACTGTTTTTTCTCCAGGCTGTTTGGCCAGCGTTGTCACAATATAATCTACAAGTATGGAATTGAATTGTCCGACTAGCCCCTGATCTGAACCAAACACCAGCACGCCAATGCGTTGTCTTGTCGGCTGTTTATGAGCGACTGCTGGATGCTGTCGAAAGCAGTTGTGTAACCCCAATTGTACGGTCCGATAATAATCATCCAGCGCCACTACGGCGCTTTCATATTGCCCGACATTGGCTGCCGCTATCGCTTTCATTGAGCGCACCACAGACTGTAGATCTGTCGCACTGTTCATTTTGTGTTGCAGACTGGCACTGCTGTCACTCATAATTACTTTTACTCCGTGTTATCTGCGGGCATGGTTTGCTTTGCTGGTGGTGAGGCGCTTTCCTTAGCATGCTTATCCGTAACAGACTGAAAAGGAGCAAGTGTACGACGGGCAATAGTGATGATCTTGTTGCGATCCTCGCTGCGCAAGGTGTCGCTGCTGTTTAAGCGAGCCTGCAGCTGTTCAGGAAGTTCAGCTGCTGCTTGGCATAACGCCTGCTCAGCACGCGTCATTTGCGCAAGCGGCACGTTATCAAATAGCTTCTCACTTAAAGCCAGCAAAATAGTAATTTGTGCCACTACACTCACCGGTGAGGATTGCGACTGCTTAAAGCAAGCGCGGATGCGTCGTCCGTTGTCAATGACTCGACGTGATTCGTCATCTAGGCGGGCACCAAAGCGGACGAAAGTTTCCAGCTCTTCAAATTGTGCATAGGTTAATTTGAGCGCCGCAGCAACCGCGCGGTAGACCGGACGCTGTGCTTTTCCGCCAACCCGTGACACCGATCTTCCGACATCAATGGCGGGTAGGACCCCTAATTCAAACAGGCTTGGTGACAGATAAATCTGTCCGTCAGTAATTGATATAAGATTGGTAGGAATATAAGCGGAAATATTTTGTGCTTCAGTTTCGATAATCGGTAACGCGGTCAGCGAACCACCATTATTTGCTGCATTTAAATGGGTAGCGCGTTCGAGTAAGCGTGAATGAAGATAAAAAATATCGCCGGGAAAAGCTTCTCGTCCGGGGGGCCTGCGCAGCAGAAGAGAGAGTTCGCGATAGGCGCGTGCATGCTGGGTGAGATCGTCGTAAACAATTAATACATCTTTTCCGGCCTGCATAAAATATTCAGCAATACTGGTTGCGGCATAAGGGGCGATATAGGTCAAACCGGAAGGAGCATGACCTTCACTAACCATCACTAATGTATAAGCCATCGCGCCTTTCGCCTGCAGAACGGCAATGGTTTTGGCGACAGCCGATGCACGCTGACCAATCGCGCAATAGACACAGAGCACATTTTGATCCTGTTGGTTTAGTATGGTATCAATTGCGATGCTGGTCTTGCCGGTCTGCCGATCCCCTAAAATCAGTTCGCGCTGGCCGCGTCCAATCGGGATCAACGCATCAACCACTTTCAGGCCTGTTTGCAGCGGTATGGTTACCGGGGCGCGATCCATAATGGCTGCGGCGGGGCGCTCAACGGGCAGTCTTTGGGTGTTTTGCAGGGGACCTTTCTCATCGAGCGGACGACACAGCGGATCGATAACCCTGCCTAATAATCCCTCTCCGACGGCTACGTCCATCACGCGACCGGTTCGTTCAACTTCATCGCCGGCCTGTAAATGCCAGTGCTCACCAAGCAAAACCACGCCAATGCTGTCAGCATCGACATTAAAAGCGATGCCATAAATATTATTTGGAAATTTCAGTAGTTCGTCGGCAGCCACACCTGCCAGTCCGCTCACATGTGCAATACCCGTGGAGACGCTACTGATAATACCAATCTCAAGCGGCTTTAATTGCGGGCTAAAACTTGTCCGACCCTGTTGCAGTTGCGCAAAAGTGCGCGTGACTATTTGCTGTAACTCATTCATAACCCGGCTCATTATTTTGTGTGCTTAAGTCCGGTTCTGCCGACAGCGGATCATTCCCGGTTGTCTGTTTTGCCGGATCCTGCTGCAGTAATCGCTGCAGATGTTTTTCCAGCGAGTCAGTATATTGGGCAATGCTCCACGCTAGTTTTTGGCCGTTAATGGATAGTTCAATACCGCTAATAACCTCGGGGGCGGTTTCGAAACTGATCTCTATATCGGTTGCGAAGCTTTCCTTAAGCGCACTGCTTATCCGTTTTTGCAGCGCGCTCTGCAGGACAAAGGTACTGCGCACACGTAGCGGCTTGCTGCTGGTTGAGATTGCCGAACAAAGCGTTGCTTTGCTGTCCTTATCGAGTGCTCGTAATTGCGAGAGAAATACCTTTACTATCTGCTCTTCGAGCTCCGCGTCGGCAAGATCGCACAGCGCCTGACGCGTGATAGCAAATACTTCCTTTTGTGTTTTTCGACTTAGTTCGACACTCAGGCTTTGCTGCTGGCGCTGCAGGCTTTTCTGCCTTTGTAAACTGAGTGCATCAGCTGCCAGGCGGGCCTCTTCAAGTAAACGTTGACGTTCACTATTCGCAGCTGTTGTGGCTGTTTCTAAAAGCGCACTGCGCTGCTCTTCAAACTCCCTGTTTTTCTGTGCAAACAACTCCTGCTCTTGCTGCGCCTGGCTTTCTTTGCTTGCTGCATCAGCCAGTGTTTTGGCGATACGCTGTTCACGCGCATCAATCGCATCAAGAATGGGATGATAAAGAAAACGTTTTAACAGCCACACTAAAACAAGAAAATTAATGGCCTGCGCTGCGACGGTAAACCAATCAATTAACATAGCTTATTTTCCTGCAATTTGGTTAATGGCAAAGTTCCAGAACGGGTTGGCAAATAGCACTATCATCGACACCACAAAACAATAAATGGCAGTGGATTCAATCATCGCCAAGCCGACAAACAGGGTTCGGGTAATGGTCGATGAAGCATCGGGCTGCTGCGCCAGTGAAGCCATTGCCGCTGCAACCGCTCTGCCTTCTGCGAGCGCCGGGCCCATTGTGCCAAAGGCAGTAGTCACCCCCGCGATAATGATCGAGATAATTGCAATATAGGTCATGCTATCCATGGTCTCAACTCCTGTTCATCGATTACTGTTTTAAGTTGCTGCTTTGTTTGCTTTGGCGCTTGTTTGAGCCGGTGGCTGCGGCAATGTAAACTGCTGCCAGAATAAAAAAAATGTACGCCTGTACCATGCCCGTAAGCAGACCCAGCAAGGTCATCACGATCGGAAAGAGCAGAGGCGTAATTGCCAGTAAAATAGCGATAATCAGTGCACCGCTCATCATATTGCCAAACAGCCGTACTGCCAGCGCAATGGTGCGGGAAATTTCACCAATAAGATTAAATGGCAGCATAATAAAGGTGGGCTGCATATAAGATTTTAGATAGGCGACAATACCGAGCTGCACAATGCCGTATAAAGGGACGGCAATAAACACAGATAAAGCCAGTGCAACCGTTGTCGACAGAGAACCTGTCGGCGGTTCAAAGCCGGGAATAATGGTGCCTAAACTGGCGAGTGCAATGAATAAAAATAGCGTGCCGAGAAAACCAATATAGTCTCTCGGGCAGTGCAAACCGACCTCTTTTAGCTGCTGCTCTATGGTGGTAATAATAATTTCCAGTAAGTTCTGCCAGCGCGAACGGGTGAGATCTTTAGAAAGACGGCGTGTGATGAATAGAGAGCCGACCACCAACAGCAGCATCAGCAGCCAGGTAAAGACAATGGTGGCATTAAGCTTGATAAATCCCATCTGCCAGAATATGATTTCGTCAGGGCTAAGGCGCATCGCTGGCCTCCTGTTTTTTTGTGCTCTGCGATGAAGGACCTGTTATTGTGATAACGACCATTCGCGCGCCTATAAAACCGAGCATGCAAGCTAATAGCCTTGGCCATTGTCCGTCAGTGAGCAGATAAATACCGCCTAAAACAACAGTGGTGCGTAATAAAAAACTGCTGAAGAACCAAAGGGCAGGGTGCGCGGATTTAATTCCTCGCCGTACTGTCCAGCAAAGCCCGGCGAAGAAAATCACACCTAATACTGCTCCGCCAAGCAGCACCGGCAGCAGGGAGAGTATCTGGCTGTAAGTTATATCGCTAGCAAGCATTTTATCGAGCATATTATTCACCATTGTGTTTTTTTTCCTGTTCCTCTTCATCGCGCATCGTCTGCTGTTCTTTATCAACCCAATACCATGCATTGAAACAACCGAGTGTTAATCCTGCGATTAACAGCGCCAGCGTCCAGGAATGCTGATCGTTATAATAACCATCTAACCATATGCCCAGTGCCGCTCCCAGCAAGGTGGGTATAACCACCGACCAGCCGATAATCCCCATCATACCCAAGCCAAACCAGACACCGGGGGTCAGGTTGCGCCGTGCTCTCAGTTTGCGCTGCGTTTTTATGCCGATCTGCTTGGAAAAATCTGAGGTGTTTGAAGACTTAGAAGACTCCTTAATAGCGTTTTTGCTGTCTGCCTTCTTGGCATTATGGTTATTGCTTTTAGCATTCATCTTTATTGCCTATATGGGCCGGTTACTGATGTCGAAAATCGGTTAAATGGCGTAAAAATCCGGCCTCTAATTTTGCTCGGGTTGCCTGCATGCGTTGCTCCTGTTCATCTAAAACCAAAAACTCCTGTTTAACCAGGGCATTTAGTTTATTGAGATCGGCTTGCCCGACGGCGCGGCGTACCGAGACCATGACCTTAAAACCTGTTTTTACCAGCACCCCTTGATCCACCGCGATAAAAACTTCCGGTTTATTTTTGCATTGGTAACAGAAAATACCTGCCGTTAAGACTGCGCTGCAATCAAGGCGATTGGGCAATATACCGATCGACCCTTGATTGGTTTCAGCGACTATGCGTAACACGTCGGATTTTTCAGCGAAAGTGGCATAGGGCAGTAATATTTTAAGTTGCATCAGATCTGACATTATCTTTTTTCTCCTCTTCAGGTATCTTTGCTGTTTTTACTTCATCAACGGCACCTATCATGTACAGGGCGCTTTCGGGGGTGTCTGCAAATTCATCGCGCAGGATCCGTTCGCAGCCGTCCAGGGCATCTTCCAGGCTGACTAATTTTCCTTTGATATTGGAGAACTGTTCTGTGGTAAAAAAAGGTTGAGTAAAAAAACGCTCCAGGCGGCGTGCACGCCCCACCAGCTTGCGATCTTCCACGGTCAGCTGCTCCAGACCGAGCATGGCGATAATGTCTTTAAGATCTTCATATTGTGCAAGTGTTTGCCGGATCTCCTGTGCGAGGTGGTGATGTCGTTCACCAATAATTCCTGCGCTAGCCATTTTCGAGTTGGATTGCAGTGGATCAATTGCGGGATAGAGGCCTTCACTGGCACGCTGGCGGGAAAGAACGATAGATGCTGAGAGATGTGAAAAGGTATGTACAGCGGCGGGATCGGTAAAGTCATCCGCCGGTACATATACTGCTTGAATAGAGGTAATGGCGCCGCTGTCGGTATTGGCGATACGCTCCTCTAAGCTGGAAAGTTCTGAGCCCATGGTCGGCTGGTAGCCTAAACGCGAAGGCATTTGACCGAGCAACCCGGAGATCTCCGAGCCGGCCTGAATAAAACGGAAAATATTATCGATCAGCAGCAGTACATCGCGCTTTTCATCGTCGCGGAAATATTCCGCCATGGTTAACGCACTATGCCCGATGCGAAAGCGGGCGCCGGGCGGTTCATTCATCTGCCCGAAGAGCATCACCATTTTTTCCAATACCCCGGCATCTTTCATTTCGCGATACAGTTCTTCACCTTCACGGGAGCGTTCGCCAATGCCGCAGAAAATACTGACGCCGTTATGATGACCGATCATATTATGAATCATCTCCGTCAGTAAGACGGTTTTACCGACACCGGCACCGCCGAACAAACCGGCTTTTCCGCCGCGCTCCAAGGGCACTAAAACATCGATTATTTTGATACCGGTAACAAAAATTTCTGACTGTGTTGAACGTTGTGCCAAAGTTGGCGGGGCTCGATGGACTGTGCGCCATTGCAAATCGGTCAACTCGGGTCCGTTATCTATGGTATTACCGAAAACATCAAACATACGTGAAATAATTGTTTTACCAACGGGAGCGGTTAACGGTCCGCCGCTATCTTCCACCGGCATGCCGCGCGCCAGACCTTGAGTAGGGGTTAATGCAATGCCGCGTACCACCTGCGTATCGCGTTGAGCAAGTACCTCAATAACAATCAGCCTTTCTGCCGCGTACAATAAGCTGTGAATGGGGGGTAAATATTCACTAAAGCGAATATCCACAACACTGCCTCGTACTGAGATGATTACGCCGCAATTAGTGGCCTGGTTTTGGCTGTTCTCTTTTAGCATTTTTTAACTCAATTTATTGTTAACGATGATGTTAAAATTAAGCGTCTTAAATGATATTAGGTCTGTTATCAGGATAAATCCATCAGCCAAGTGAAGATAAAGCTGTCGTTATTATGGTGATAACAGGGATTAAGATAAACAGCCCTTAAACAAGCGAAATTGCAAACTTTAAGGGTTGGGCTAGGATCAGGTATAGGCAAGTAGTTTTGCCATAAACAATCGGGAGAAGTTGCTTATGTCCAACGAATATTGGCCGACCCATTATTGGCAAAAGCTTCCTGACGGCCGCGTACAGTGCAATATATGTCCGAGACTCTGTCAACTCAGAGAAGGTAAACGCGGTGCCTGTTATGTGCGCATGCATCATCAGGGCGAGATTGTACTCACTACCTACGGGCGCTCCAGCGGCTTTTGTATCGATCCAATTGAAAAAAAACCGCTGAATCACTTTCTGCCGGGCTCATCGGTGCTGTCCTTCGGTACGGCGGGCTGCAATCTCAGCTGTGAGTTTTGTCAGAACTGGCATATCAGCAAGTCCCGGGATTGGGATAGCCTGGCCGATCAGGCCTCACCTAAGCAGTTAGCCGCTGCGGCTGTGCGCTATGGTTGTCAGAGTGTTGCCTTTACCTATAATGATCCGGTGATCTTTATGGAGTATGCAGTCGATACTGCCAAAGAATGCCATAAAGTGGGCGTGAAAGCGGTCGCCGTGACCGCTGGTTATATCTGCGATCAGCCGCGCGTCGAATTTTTCAAGTATATGGATGCGGCCAATGTTGATTTGAAAGGTTTCACTGAAGATTTCTACCGGCATCTCTGCCATGGTCATTTACAGCCTGTACTGGATACACTGATCTATCTGAAACACCACACCTCAGTCTGGTTTGAAATAACCACCTTGCTGATCCCGGGAGAAAACGACAGTGACGAAGAGATAGATGCGATGACTAAGTGGATCTTCAAAAATCTCGGTGCGGATGTACCTCTGCATTTCAGCGCCTTTCATCCTGACTTTAAGATGCTTAATAAAGGACCGACACCACCAGAGACACTGTTCAGAGCACGGAAAATAGCGCTGGGTAATGGCCTGCATTATGTCTATACGGGCAATATTTTTGACGGCAAAGGAGGCAGCACCTATTGCCATCAATGTGGCGCACAACTGATTGAGCGTAACTGGTATGAGCTGGGCAAATTTGATCTGAGTGACGATTTCTGCTGTCCGCACTGCCAAACCCCCTTGCCGGGGGTGTTCAGCAAAGATCATGGCCATTTCGGGCGGCGCAGGATTCCGGTGCGTTTGGATAATGGCAATGGGTAAACAGTGAATAGTGATGGGTAATGGGTAATGGGTAAAGGGTGAATGGTGACTCATCACTAATCACTCATCACTTATTACCCATTACTAATTTTTGAAGCGCTGGTCTGAAAAGATACGGCGAGCTCACGAATATGCTCGGGGCCAATACCGCAGCAGTTCGCGACCCATGCCACCATCAAGTATCAGCATCTCTTTGTTTGCTTTAATGAATAAATTTATCTACTCCCTTATATTTGCTATGTGTATGGCTATCTAGATGTTTAGATATCCATATTGGGGCATCGCTGAGCAGTTGCAATCATTATTAGCAATTCAATGTTTATTAATTAGTGATATTGGTTATAAGGCTGGACGCTCTGCATATAAATCCGAAAAATCAGTAGTAGATTCGCTCAGATTGACAGCAGCTAAGATGAACGGCGCTAGTATTTAGTACGTTTTAGCTGTAATTTAAAAGGATATTACCGATAGGAACAAATAGTAGGGCGTTATGGAGTATCCGGAATTTACAGAAGAATATCAGTCGTTAATGGCAAAGTACTTAACTAAAGAAGTGTTTGCACAGTTAAAAAATGTTACGACGGAAAATGGTTTCCGCCTGCAGGATGTGATTAATTCCGGACTTGCTAACCCTGACAGCAGTATTGGTGTCTATGCCGGTGATCTTAATTCGTATCGCTGTTTTGCGCCTTTATTTGACCCCATTATTGAACACTATCATGGCTTTTCCGGTGCTCAGTTGCATACAAGCAACCTTAATCCTGCTGAGATTAACCCGAAGAATCCTGACCCAGAAAATCATTATATTGTGTCTACACGAATCCGTGTCGGCCGTAATCTTGCGGATATGCCCTTGGGGCCGGCGATATCCAAAGCACAGCGCGATCAAGTAGAAGCCCGGGTTGTGGCGGCGTTAACAAAGCTTCCTGATTCATTATCCGGCCATTATTACCCTTTAGGCGGAATGAGCACGGCGCTGCAGGCGCGCCTGATTGAAGATCACTTTCTGTTTAAAGCCGGTGATAAATACCTTGCCGCAGCCGGCTTAAATCGTGACTGGCCAGCCGGGCGCGGTATCTATCATAATGATGAGAAAAGCTTTCTGGTCTGGGTTAATGAAGAAGATCAACTGCGTATTATCTCTATGCAGGCGGGCGGGGATATTCAGCAGGTCTTTTCGCGTTTAACGCAAGCATTAACCGAGCTGCAACGACACCTGGCGTTTCTTTTCTGTGATCGTCTTGGTTATATCAGCAGCTGTCCGACTAATTTAGGCACAGCGATGCGCGCCAGCGTGCATATTAAATTGCCTTATTTAAGCAGAAACAAAGCGGCATTCCATGCCCTCACGGAGCAATACCATCTGCAAATTCGCGGCGTGCATGGCGAGCATTCACAAAGCGAAGGGGATATCTATGATATCAGCAACCGCAGGCGTTTAGGTGTAACAGAGGTTCAGTGTGTGCAGGATCTGTATAGCGGGGTCGTGGCACTCATTGCTAAAGAGAAAGTGCTGGCAAAGAAAAGCCTTAATATTTAGCGGCTACGGGCAACCATCTGCCTTTACCAAAGCTTCTTTTCTGTACTCTTATTATTGGCGGTGCTTGACGACGTTTAAATTCCGCGTTATCGACTAGCTTATGAATTTTAAGGCGCGTCTCCTGTGAACAATGCCATTGCGCAATAATGTTCTCGCAGTGGCGCCTTTCTGCTGCATCTAACAGGTCACCTTCGATATAAAGTTTTAATAGCGCATCCAGTAACGGATATTCAGGTAGCGAATCGCTATCCACCTGATCTTCAGAAAGTTCCGCACTCGGTGCTTTTTTAATAATAGCATCAGGAATAAGCTCTCGTCCGGCTTGTTCATTAATATATTTCGCTAAAGCATAAACCTCCATTTTATAAAGATCACCCAGAGGGTTGACCCCACCATTCATATCGCCATACAGAGTCGCGTAACCGACACTCATTTCACTTTTATTACCCGTTGAAATAACCAGCGCGCCAAAATGATTACTGTATTCCATCAATATTCGCCCGCGTATTCGCGCCTGCATATTTTCCTGCGTCAGCCCTGAAGGTTGTTCGCCGCTCATTAAGGTAAATTGTTTAACCGCCAAGGTAAACTCTTTCTTAATCGGGGCTGTTAACAGTTTGACGTCCAGATTGCGGCATAAAAGCTGCGAATCATCGACACTGCCGGAGGATGAATATTGCGAAGGCATAGTAATGGCGGTGACATTTTTGCTGCCAATTGCTTCAGCGCAAATTGCGAGTGTTACCGCTGAGTCGATACCGCCGGATGAGCCGATAACCAGCTTAGTAAATGCACATTTACGCACATAATCTCTGATGCCCAGTACTGTCTGCTTGAAAATCAGCTCACTATTACGCAGTGAAAGGGGAGATGCATGCTGCTGATTGAGCGCTGCAAACTCAATTTCGCCAATCTGCTCCGCAAATGCCGGCATCTGATAAGCCAGTTGTGCGTTGCGTTTGACAATAAAGCTTGCGCCGTCAAAGACCAGTTCATCATTGCCGCCGACTTGATTGACATAAACAACGGGGGCATTGAGCTGGCGGGCCACTTTAGCGACAATGGTCAGCCGTTCCTGCATCTTACCGAGGTTGTTTGGCGAAGCATTAATACAAATAACCAAATCGAGTGTGTGCTGTTTTAATTCATTCACTGGATCATGGGCATACATAAGGCTGTCACTCCGCGCCCAGGCATCTTCACAGATAAGAAAGCCCAGTTGTAAACCTTGATAGCGAAACACACCGCTATTGCTGCCGGGATGAAAGTGCCGGGCTTCATCAAAGACATTGTAGGTCGGCAGTAGGCGTTTATGATATTCAAAGAGCTGCTTTCCTGCGCTTAAGAATGCCAGCGCATTAAACAGGGCTTTTCCGGAAGAGAGCTTATTTCTCGCTGCATAGCCGACAATAATGGCGCAGGGTTTACCCCGCGTCGCCTCGCGTAATTGCGCTAATGCCTGCTCCTGCCGGCTTAAGATACTTTTCCGATACAGCAGATCCTGAGGATAATAACCGCTCAAGGCAAGCTCAGAGCAGATAAGCAGGGCATTATCGTCACTGATATCGTTATAGGCATTAAGTATCTTGTGTAAATTACCTTCAATATCACCGACGGTATAATTTAGCTGTGCTAATACTAATTTCATGATACCTCCCTGTTGGAGAACGTTTTTTGCTTATCACTTATGATGATTAACTCAGCTCTCTATCACTTTGCGAAAGTACTGCTTAGTTGTTTTGAGTGCCAGCATGCGCACAATATTGCCCCTTGAACTCTGCTCAAAGAACATTTCACGTAGCGCATATAAGGTATCAAGCAGCTCTTCGAAATTAAGCTTGCTCGCGGCACAGAGAAATCCGCTGTAACGATAATCGAAATCTTTTTTGTGAAAAACCTGATAGCTGTCCTGCGCTGCCTGCTGCTGACTGCTGATGATAATTTGTGCGCCGCAGTCAAATTCACTCGGTCGAGTGCGATATATAAGCCTTGAAAAGAAAGGCCTTCAGCATGCAGGTGGTGAATGATTTTTTCCTTTATATTAACTAAAGTGCGATTTTCTTCAATATGTTTGATCAGCAGTAACCGTCCGCTAGTCAGGTATATGCGTCCAAGCCGCTGTCTGTCGGCCATATCGCAAAGCTCGCAAAGGAATTTTGTATCCCACTTTTTATGATTGGAGAAGATGTTTAAGGCGAACTTGCCGTTTTTCATTTGCTGAAACCCTTCATGATCATTGAGGTACCTGCTATGAAGTTCGAGCGCCGGCTGTTGCCTGTCAATGTTCAGCTGCCTGGCTAGCAGTGCCATGATCTGCTCATTATCGAGCAGAGCGCCAGGGCGCGTATTGGCATCTATCAGTGCAATGACCTGAGGAACTTGATTGCTGCGCAATAAAAAAGGCAGTAACTGACGTGTATTGCTGACATTTAAAACCAGATGCCAGTAACCTTCTGTATTGGCAGTAATAAAGTTTAACTGCCCGGAAAAAAGAGGAAACAGGCTCTGCTCCGGCGAGCATAAATTGACTTTCAGTTTCGGAAGCGCAGGAATCTGTCCAAGAATTTCCAGATAGGCATCATTACGGTAAGCCCAGTCATCGTCTCCAGCCAACCCTCCGGCAGCGTGTGAGCAGACGAGGTTACTTTGGTGCTGGTAGTAATCTTCACAATACACGGAAGCGCCGAGTTTTTGCAGTTCACTGTGATTAAAAGCAATATCAGGAATAATGATATTTTGCTGGCTCATGCTTTATTCCCTATATTGGTGACACAGTTTTTAAAGTATAGGCAAAAAATGCAGAGTTTTACTTTAACTGAAAAATAACCAAGCATTCTAATCAGGTATGGGCGTTGACGAATGGCAATAAATGACTAGATTAAAGGTGGTAATAGAGATTTTAAGCGTAGGCTTCCTGCACAAATATGACTTTATCTGGCGAGTATTTAAAATGCCGGTGAAGATCACTGACCTTAATTGAAGAGTACTGAACTATGCAGAAAATTGTCGTTCCTGTCGATTTTTCCGATGGAACTGAGCAGATAGTTGAACAAGCGATGCAGATGGCAAAAGCGTTTTCCGCATCTATTTATCTGCTGCATGTCGAGCCGCCCATTAAAGATAGCAGTGGTCGCGATAATGGTGAGCCGATTGCAGAAATGGCAAAGGGTTACCTGGATGAAACTGGAAAATTGAATGCCCTTGCCAAGCAGGTGCGCAATGAGGACATAGAAACGCATGCGATCTTTATAGAGGGTGTTCCCAGCCTGTCGATACTGGAATTTGTGCAAAAAGTCAGTGCTGACGTCATTGTGATGGGGACTCATGGACATGGCGTGTTTACTGGCATTCTTCTTGGCGGTGTCAGTCAGGGGATTGTTAAGGGAGCAAAATGCCCGGTGATGTTGATACCAACTATAAATTAGGTTAGGTCAGCAAGCAATTCTGGCGTCACTGGACCTTTGCTGCTTTTTAGGAAATATATGAATAATAAACTGCTAAGAAATGCTCGCACTATCCTGCTCACAGGTACAAATGAGCAGAGCAAGCGCCGGGAACTTAAAGCTTACTTCAATCAAACTTGGGCGCTCTATGAATCACTGTTTGCCGTCATAAATAATGAGCAGGCTTATTTTAAAATAGCGGAGCCGCTTCGCCACCCGTTGATCTTCTACTTCGGCCATACGGCAAGTTTCTATATCAATAAACTCAAGCTGGCAAAGCAGATTGATAAGCGCATCAATAAAGATTTTGAATCTATGTTTGCTATTGGTGTCGATGAAATGTCCTGGGATGATCTGGATGAAACCCATTACCAGTGGCCGTCAGTCGAAGCGGTGCGCAATTACCGCCGGCAAGTTAAAGAGCGCATTAATCTCTTTATCGATGCAATGCCGCTGGCCTTACCTATTAATCAGTCTGCGCCGGCCTGGATTATTCTGATGGGCATTGAGCATGAACGCATTCATCTTGAAACCTCATCGGTCATTATACGCCAGCTTGCTATTAAAGATGTCAGCCCCCATCCGCAATGGCCTGCCTGTCGCGATGCTGATCAGGCCGAGCGTAACTGCCTGCTGCCCGTTGCCGGGAAAAGCATCACTTTAGGTAAAAAAGCCGATGATCCGACCTTCGGCTGGGATAATGAATACGGCAAACAGACTGTTACGGTCGAAGATTTCAAAGCGGCTAAATACCTGGTTTCTAATCAGGAGTATCTGGCTTTTGTCGAAGCGGAGGGCTATGCTCAGCCGCGCTACTGGAACAAAGAAGGGCAAGCATGGCTGGCCTATACCAAAGCGAGCATGCCACGCTTTTGGCGTTATCGCGATGGTGAGTGGTTGCAGCGTAATTTAAGCGAAGAGATAGCGCTGCCGCTTAACTGGCCGGTGGAAGTCAATCAGCTGGAGGCAAAAGCCTTCTGTAACTGGAAGTCCGAGCAGACGCAAACAAGTCTGCGCCTATTAAGCGAAGCGGAATGGTATATTCTGCGGGAAAATATCAGCAGCGATGCGCCATACTGGTCGCAAGCGCCGGGTAATATACAGCTTGAATATTATGCCTCCTCCTGTCCGGTTAACCGTTTCGAGCATAACGGTTTTTACGATATTATCGGTAATGTCTGGCAGTGGACGGAAACCCCGATCGATGGCTTTAGCGGCTTTCAGGTGCACCCGCTATATGATGACTTCTCCACGCCGACCTTTATGGGCCAGCACAATCTGATTAAAGGCGGCTCCTGGATCTCTACCGGTAATGAGGCTCTCCGCTCTTCCCGCTATGCCTTTCGCCGTCACTTTTACCAACATGCCGGATTCAGGTATGTGCACTCGCAGCAGGATCCAGCTGCGACAGTCAAGGTAAATATTTATGAGACTGACGAGCTGATTGCGCAATACCTGGAATTTCATTATGGTGCGGAATATTTCTCAGTGGCCAATTTTTGTGTCAATGCGGTCGCGCAATGTCTACAGGAGATTCAACCGTTAAACTGCGGCAAAGCGCTGGATATTGGCTGCTCCGTTGGCCGTGCTACTTTTGAGCTGGCGAAAACCTTCGCCCATGTCGATGCTATCGATTTTTCAGCCCGCTTTATTCAACAGGCCTACGCATTAAGTGAACATGGCGAAATACGTTATAGCATTCGTACGGAAGGCGATCTGGTTGAGTTTAAGAGCGTCTCTTTAGCAGAGCTCGGCTATCAAGCTTTGCTTAACAAGGTCAATTTTGTGCAGGGAGACGCCTGTAATCTAAAAGCACAATATAGCGGCTATGACCTTATCTATGCAGCGAATCTTATTGATCGCCTCAATGATCCCGAGCAATTTCTTAGAAGTGTCGCAGTGCGTCTTAACAGCGGCGGCCATCTGGTCATAACCTCTCCCTACACCTGGCTGGAGGAGTATACACAAAAGAGTAAATGGTTGGGCGGAATAAAGGTAAACGGTGAAAACTTCACCACCTTGGACGGCTTAACTGAAATTCTGAGCGCTAACTTCGAGCTGCTTGCGGTCAAAGAGATCCCCTTTGTTATTCGTGAAACGCAGCGCAAGTTTCAGCATACGCTTTCGCAAATGACCATTTGGCGCAAGCGCTAACGGCTCAGAGTGCTATTCGGCAAATACAAGGAGTCAGCATGACAAAATCAAACACACTTCCGCACCATTATCAGTCGCTAAAAGCGCGCTATCCGCTACTTAGCGATGCGCTTGATGATCTCGGCTGCGCAGTTCGCCAAGCCGGTCCGCTGGACAGCAAGACGGGGCAACTGATCCAGCTGGCGGCCTCGGCTGCCATCCGCTCGGAAGGGGCGGTTCACAGTCACACTCGCCGCGCGCTTGAGGCAGGAGCCACAGCGCGGGAAATACAGCATACGATACTTCTGCTTACCAGTACGATAGGCTTTCCTGCCGTTTCTGCGGCATTGAGCTGGGTTGATGAAGAGTTGCAGAACCGTGATAAAGGGCAAAAATAGCAATACCACAAGCAGGCTCTGAGCCTGCTCGTTGTGTAGCCATGCAGCGCAAGGCATAGCGGAAAAGGCCGCGGCAAAGCTTGCCTGCCAAGGTTTAAATGCTTTTATGTCTCCGGGATTTCCGAGCATCTTGTTCACTTGATAAAGGTGCAGTTGCTCTTCGACAACCATGATTCCTCGAGCAGCACCGTTAGCTATTACTTGTTGTTATTTTAGTTCACTTTGAAAATGATGGCGGTTAGCCGATTGCGAACTAAGCTTTTGACTAAGAAAGCCGTCAATATTGCGAGAGAGAGATGAAAAATAGCGATGAAAAAGTAACGGTTTACTATGATGGTAGCTGTCCGCGTTGTATCCAAGACCGCAATAATTATCAGAAGCTATCAGGTGAGCAGGGCGCTTCCGTATGCTGGGTTGATATTACCGGGCAGGAAAAGCAGTTGCAGCAGCTCGGTATCGATCCCGTGAAAGCCTTAACCGAACTGCATGTTAAAACCGCCAGCGGGAAGATTGTCAGCGAACTCGATGCCTATATTGTGCTGATGCGCCGAGTCAGGCTGCTTAAACCGCTGGCTTATTTTATTGGCCTGCCGTTTATCCGGCCACTGCTGGCCCGCTATTATCACTACAGTGTGGCCAAGCGACTGCGCAGGAGTGGCCGCTATCCGCAGGATCACAATTAAAAACTGCCTGCAGCTAAACAACTTGCCAGTGCTAATCCGCGCTCAGCTGGTCAAACAGCTGCACCCTATTATCGCGGACCCTAACCGGATAAGTGGCAATATCCTCAAATGCCGGGGGAGATAATACTGCGCCTGTTTTCAAATCAAAGCGTGCACCGTGACGCGGACAGGTAACTTCGCCTGCGCAGATCTCTCCGCCGCTTAAGCTGCCGCCATCATGACTGCATCTGTTCTCCACCGCGTAGAATTCGCCCGCTACATTGGCCAGGAGAATCTGCGTCTGGTTTAATGCCACCAGCTTATGCATGCCGGGCGCTAATTCATTGACCGCTAACACATCTACCCATTGAGCCATTTTCCTCTCCTATAGCAGCCCGAGCTGCAGTTTTGCCGCATCGGAGATCATCTCGTCACTCCAGGGCGGATCAAAGACCAGTTTCACTTCAACTTCATCGACATTGGCGACTGCCAGACATCGATTCTTTACTTCTTCAGACAAAATATCAGCCATGCCGCAGCCCGCAGAAGTCAGTGTCATGGTAATACGCAGCAGGTTGCGTCCGTCAATCAACTGATAGCAGTTGACGTCATAGATCAGGCCCAGTTCGACAATATTGATCGGGATCTCAGGGTCATAACAGGTCTTCAGCTGTGCAAATACCTCGATAAAGTTAACGCCTTGATTTCTGCTGTTGTGCTTATTTGTTTTGCTCTGTGTGATAATTGGCTTACCCAGCGCATCGCCATCTTCACCGGCAATACGGAGCAGCTGTCCCTGATAATTAACGCTATAACTGCCCCCCAGGGACTGGGTAATAACCACTTCGCTGCCTTTCTGCAGGGTGATACTGACCCCGCTGGGAATAGTGATGGCGGGGCAGTCACGCAGTACGGTGACATGTTCAAAGAGGATGCTCATTCTGTTGATACCACCTGCTTAGTGTCTATATTATCCAGCGCGGCTTTAAGAGCATGCCAGGCCAGGGTGGCGCACTTTATACGCACCGGAAACTCCCTGACGCCACCTAAAACCGCCAGTTTACCTAAATATTGACTGGTTTCTGCCGGCGGCTCTGCCTGTGTAACCAGAATATGAAAAGCAGCAAAGAGCTTTTGTGCCTCTTGGGTACTGATATTCTTCAGCCGTTCAGTCATTAATGAGCAACTGGCCATGGAAATAGCGCAACCTTCGCCTTCAAAACTGGCATCAACAATTTTATCGTTTTCAATCTGTAAATAGAGGGTTAAATGATCGCCACAGACAGGGTTGTCGCCTTCTTGACTGCAGCTGGGATGTGCAAGCTTTTTAAAATTGCGCGGATGTCTGCCATGATCGATAATCACTTCCTGATAGAGTGCCCGCAGTTCTTCATTCATGGGGTTCACCTGTTTTCTCAGCAAAAATTTGCGTGACCATATGCAAGCCCTGAAGCAGTTGTGCAATATCGTTTTCATTGTTGTAGAAGGCAAAGGAAACACGTGCCGTCGCCGGAACATTAAAACGCGTCATTACCGGCATGGCACAGTGATGCCCGGCACGAATCGCCACCCCCTGTTGATCGAGAATGGTGCTGATATCATGGGGATGCGCGCTGGCCATGACAAATGAAATAATACTGGCTTTCTTTCTCGCGGTGCCGATAATGCGTAATCCTGGAATCTGCTGTAATGCCTCGCTGGCACAATCTAATAACTGCTGTTCACGCTGAGCAATATTGTCCATGCCGATTTCTCGTACATAATCAATGGCCGCCCCGAGACCGACTGCGCCGGCAATATTGGGCGTACCCGCCTCAAATTTATAGGGTAAAACGTTATATTCAGTGTGCTCGAAACTGACCCGGCTGATCATATCCCCCCCCCCTTGGTAGGGCTCCATGACATCAAGGTAGCTGCGCTTAGCGTATAAAACGCCAATGCCGGTCGGGCCGTAAATTTTATGACCGGAAAAGGTGTAAAAATCGCAATCTAAGTCCTGCAGATTCAAGCTGAGATGCGGCGCGGCCTGGGCGCCATCGAGTAATACTGGAATATTTTGAGCATGCGCCATCGCAACCATTTGCCGTACCGGATTAATGGTGCCCAGCGCGTTGGAAAGATGGGTCACTGCCACTATTTTCGTTTTGTTATTTAACAACTGCTGATAACGATCGAGGAGAATTTCGCCGCGATCATTGATCGGCACAACCTGCAGTTGTGCACCGGTTTGCTGGCACACTATCTGCCAGGGCACGATATTGGAGTGATGCTCCATCGCGCTTATTAATACTTGATCGCCGGGTTTTAGGCGCGGCCGGGCATAGCTTTGTGCGACCAGATTGATCCCTTCAGTGGTACCGCGCACAAAAATAATCTCTTCACGCAGTGGCGCATTTAAAAAGGCCTGAATCTTATCCCGTGCAGCTTCATAAGCCTGCGTAGCGCGCTCACTTAACTGATAAACGCCGCGATGGACATTGGCATTTTCAGCACGATAAAAGCGAGTAATGCAGTCAATTACGCTATTGGGTTTCTGAGTGGTGGCGGCATTATCCAGATAAGCCAGCGGTTTACCATAAGCTTTTTCTGATAATAGCGGGAAGTCCGCGCGTAATGCGCGCCAGTCAATATCCGCGTCAGGCAGGCTGCCATGCTCTGCTAATCGGGGAGTTAAGGACATGGCAGATCTCCGTTTTCTGAAGGCAACAGCTGCTGCAGGTCACTCTCGCCACCCACCAGTTGTTGTAAATTTGCTATCAGCGGCTGCTCTATGAGTTTGCGCAAAGCCCGACTGTCGATGCGTTCCAGCAGCTCACTGATAAAAGCATAGACCAGCCAGGCTTGTGCGTCCTGCTCACTAAAACCGCGCGACTGCAGGTAAAAAAGCGCCTGCCTATCCAATTGCCCGACGGTCGCACCATGGCTGCAGATCACATCATCCGCATAAATCTGTAATTCGGGCTTAGTATCGACCTCGCCTTGCTCACCGAGCAGCAGGTTTTTATTAAGCTGTCGGGCTGCAGATTGCTGTGCCACCGGGTCAATAATAACTTCGCCGTTAAAGACGGCGTGAGCCCGGTCCTGAATGACGCCTTTATAGAGTTGCTGACTTTGACAGGCGGGGGCGAGATGGGTAATTTGCGTGTGGTAATCGACATGCTGACTGCCATTTACTAAATACAGTCCGTTTAAGCAGCATTCGCTCTGCCGCTCGCTCAGCTTGACCTGAATATCGTGTCGGGCCAGTGCCGCGCCGAGTGAGTAACTATGCGAAGTAAAACGGCTGGCTCCCTGCTGCTGTACATACATGGCGGCAATATGCGCGCTGTTATCGGCTTCATATTGCAGTTTATAATGGTTGAGGTTAGCCGCAGAGCTGAGCGATATTTCAGTCACAGTATTCAGCAAATTATAATTAGCCTGGCTGTGCGTATTCTTGGCTATGCCGGCCTTGAGTCTGCCGATATCAATGTAGTGCTCAAGCAGTGTCAGCTGCGCATTTTCTTTAAGGACCAACAGCAGCCGCGGAGAGCTGAGCACGGGCTGTTCGCCGGCGCGGGAGATAAACAGGCAGTGGATGGGCTGCTCCATGCTGCTGTTTTCGGCTGCCCACAAAAACACACCGTCACAGAGCAGGGCGGTATTGAGCGCGCTAAAGGGGTGAGCCTGCAGATTCGCGACTTTGCCGAGCTCGGATGCCACTAGCTGAGGGTGCTCCTGCAGCGCCTCGCTGATACTGCTTAAAATAATGCCTTTTGGCAGTGCGCCGCACGTTGACAGGCTAGCTTCATAATAGCCATTAAGAAACACCAGACAAGGGGCGTTGTTGAAGCGGCGTTTAATAGGCTCGGCAAGGCGCTCAATGGTTTCTTTCGGCAGCCGTTGCGCAAGGCGATAATCTGTTTGCTCAATCTGCGTGAGCGATGTGTATTTCCAGCTTTCATTCTTTGCATCAGGTAAGCCCTGCGCGCTAAAGCTTGCCATTGCGCTTTCCCGCATAGCGGCTAACCAGGGCAATGCCTGTCCCGGCAGCTGTTTTCTGCTTTGTTTATAATCATTAATAAAACGTTCACAGGCATTCATTGTCTGCCTCCTGTTCGTTTTTAGGCCTTACTGCTAAGGTTTAAGGCCGCTGGTAATTTGTTCAACTGCCTGCAGCTTCTTCGGCTATCACACCTGTGTAGCCTTTTTCTTCCAATTGTAGTGCCAGTTCCGGGCCGCCGGAACGGACAATACGCCCGTCAAACAAGACATGGACAAAATCCGGCTTGATGTAATTCAACAAGCGCTGGTAGTGGGTGACCAGAATAATGGCCCGCTCCTTCCCAACCCCTGTATTGCGGAAAGCATTAACCCCCTGTGCGACCATTTTCAGCGCATCAATATCCAGTCCCGAATCTGTTTCATCGAGGATCGCCAGATTCGGCTCAAGTACCAGCATCTGTAATATTTCGTTACGTTTTTTCTCGCCACCGGAAAAGCCTTCATTGACCGAGCGGTATAGAAGCTGCTCTTCCATGCCCACTTCTTGTACTTTGCTTTTCAGCAGCTGTAAAAAATCAATTGCATCGAGCTCATCAAGCTGCCGGTATTTGCGCTGGCTGTTAAGCGCGGTTTTCAGAAACTGCACGTTACTGACACCCGGTACTTCAATCGGGTATTGAAAGGCGACAAATACCCCCTCACAGGCGCGCTCGGAAACCGACAGCTGCAATAAATCAGTACCTTTAAAGTGCACGCTACCGGCGGTTACTCGATATTCCTCCTGACCGGCCAGCACATTGGCGAGGGTGCTTTTTCCCGAACCATTGGGTCCCATAATGGCGTGTACTTCCCCTGCCTGCACCGAGAGATTAAGTCCTTTAAGGATCTCATTGTCCTGAATTTGAGCATGCAGATTAGTTATCTGTAACATATTTGCCTCCTCGGTTGCGCTCAACCGGTACAACCTTCTAAACTCACTTCCATCAGTGCCTGCGCTTCAACGGCAAATTCCATCGGTAATTTGCGGAACACCTCTTTACAAAAGCCGTTAATGATCATCGACACTGCATCTTCCGAGGGAATACCCCTCTGCATACAGTAAAAGAGTTGCTCATCGCTTATTTTCGAGGTGGTCGCTTCATGCTCGACTTGAGCTGTGGGGTGCTTCACCTCAATATAAGGGAAGGTATGAGCAGAGCACAGTTCTCCGAGCAATAAAGAGTCGCATTGACTGTAATTACGGGCATTCAGCGCTTTTCTGCCGACACTGACCAGACCGCGATAGGCATTGGAGCCATGGCCGGCCGAAATCCCCTTGGAAATAATAGTACTGGAGGTGTTTTTGCCGATATGGACCATCTTAGTGCCGGTATCGGCCTGTTGGTAATTGTTGGTTAAGGCCACCGAGTAAAACTCGCCGCGGGAGTGATCGCCCTGCAGAATAACACTGGGGTACTTCCAGGTAATGGCCGAGCCTGTTTCGACCTGCGTCCAGGATATTTTGGCGTTACGCCCTCTACATAAGCCGCGTTTGGTGACAAAATTATAAATACCGCCTTTACCTTCTTTATCACCGGGATACCAGTTCTGCACCGTAGAATATTTTATCTTAGCATCATCTAGGGCAATCAACTCGACAACCGCCGCATGCAGTTGATGTTCATCGCGGATCGGTGCGGTACAGCCCTCAAGGTAACTGACATAGCTGCCTTCTTCGGCCACGATCAGGGTACGCTCAAACTGTCCGCTATTCAGCGAGTTGATGCGAAAATAAGTGGATAATTCCATCGGACAGCGTACCCCCTTAGGAACGTAGCAGAAAGAGCCGTCACTGAAAACCGCGGCATTGAGCGCTGCATAATAGTTATCGCTATAGGGCACCACGCTGCCCAGGTATTTTTGCACCAGCTCGGGATGCTCCAGCACCGCTTCTGAAAAGGAGCAGAAAATAACCCCGACTTCCGCCAGTTGTTTTTTAAAGGTTGTGGCTACCGAGACGCTGTCGAACACGGCATCCACGGCCACGCCTGCCAATTGTGCCTGCTCATGGAGAGGAATGCCGAGTTTTTCATAGGTACGCAAAATATCCGGATCTACCTCATCGAGGCTTTTCGGACCATCGGCGCTGGTTTTCGGGGCACTGTAGAAAACAATCTGATCGTAATCTATGGGGGGATAATGAAGCTTTGACCACTTAGGAACAGCCATGGTCAGCCAATGGCGATAAGCCTTGAGACGCCACTGCAGCATAAACTCCGGCTCATGTTTGCGCGCAGATATCTGGCGAATAATCTCTTCATTTAAACCGGGTGGCAGGCTGTCTGTTTCCAGATCGGTGACAAAGCCATGAGGATAGTCGCTGCCGACAAAGCGTTCCAGATTCTGTTGTTTTGCTGTCATTGTTTATTCCTCCGCTTGGCGCTGCTGCCGGCTAGTCACTGAAAATAAGTGCTTGATTTTGCACTTTAAGCGGCAGCATCTGCTGCAAAGTCACTTGCGCGAGACTTTCTGCGATAATACGGTTCACGCCGCGCCAGTGCCGGCCAATCTCACAGCTGTTTTGCAGCGCGCAGGCGCCCTTTTCGACAGAGCACTCGGTCAAGGCAATCGGGCCTTCCAGGGCGGTGATAATTTCAGCGAGAGAGATTCGATCTGCGGGCCTGGCAAGCTGGTAGCCTCCCTGTTTGCCGAGGCTGGAAAAGAGCAAGCCGCTGTTAACCAGCATTTTTAATAGCTTGCTGACCGTGGCTGGTGGCAATAACACGCCCCTGGCGAGTCTTGCCGCACTCATGGTTTCCTTCGGATGGGCGGCCATATAGGCGAGAATGACCGAACCATAATCTGTTAATTTACTTACGCGCAGCATCAATTTCTCCATCTAACTAGTACTAGTATAGTACTAGTTTGCTAAAACAACCTGCGCAGCGGCAATAAAGAAAATAAACTTAACTCGTAATAATTCTGGGCAGAGGAGGGTGGGTATCCTGCTGCGCTTACTGTATACTGGGCAATCTCATTATTGTGACTAAGCGTACCTTTGATTGTGTGGCTTGTGGGTCCTCTCAATATTCGTTAATCACTCGCGCGCGCAACTATGCGTCAGCAAATCTAGGAATATTCCTTTGATCTCTACTTCAAATATCACCATGCAATTTGGTCCTGAGCCGCTGTTTGAAAATATTTCCGCTAAATTTGGCCATGGCAACCGTTATGGTTTAATTGGTGCAAATGGTTGCGGCAAGTCGACCTTTATGAAAATCCTCAGTGGCGAGCTGCAGCCTAGCGCCGGCAATATTGCTGTCACCCCGGGATTTAAAGTCGGCACCCTGAGCCAGGATCAGTTTGCCTTTGAACAATACAGTGTGATTGATGCGGTGATCATGGGCGACAGCGCCTTATGGAAAGTGAAGCAGGAAAGAGACAGTATTTATGGGCAGGCAGAGATGAGTGAAGCTGACGGCATGCGCGTCGGCGATCTGGAAAGCCAGTTTGCTGAGATGGATGGCTATAGCGCCGAAAGCCGAGCCGGTGAAATTCTAATTGAAGCCGGCATCGAAGAGTCATTTCATTATGGCCTGATGCAGCAGGTTGCTCCGGGACGGAAACTGCGCGTTCTGCTGGCACAGGCGTTATTTGCCAACCCGGATATTCTTTTGCTCGACGAACCGACCAATAACCTGGATATTCACACTATCAGCTGGTTGGAAGGCGAATTAAACAAGCGTAAATGTACCATGATCATTATTTCTCATGATCGGCACTTCCTTAATGCCGTTTGTACGCATATGGCCGATATAGATTATGGTGAACTGCGCATCTATCCGGGTAATTATGAGTATTTCTTAGCCCAATCGGCACTGTTGCGCGAACAACTTTTATCGGCTAACGCCAAGAAGAGCGCTGAAATTGACGAGTTGCAGGACTTTGTCAATCGCTTTGGAGCCAATGCATCGAAAGCCAAGCAGGCCAGTTCTCGTGCCAAAAAAATGGATAAAATAAAACTCGATGAAGTGAAATCGTCGAGCCGTATTACCCCGTCAATCAGCTTTGCAGAAGGCAAAAAAATGCACCGTCAGGCGCTTATTCTGGAAGACTTTGGTCATGGTTTTGATGGGCAACTGCTCTTTCAAGGTGGCGATCTGATTTTAGAAGCCGGGGCTAAACTGGCGGTTATCGGCGAAAACGGCGTCGGTAAAACGACCTTTCTGCGCTGTCTGGTTAATGAACTGCAGCACAGGCAGGGGGTGGTTAAATGGTCTGAAAATGCCGCAATAGGTTACTGCCCGCAGGACAGCAGCGCGGCATTTGATAATGACTTGACGCTGATGGAGTGGATGTCGCAGTGGCGTACAGCAAAACATAATGACCTGATGGTGCGCGCTATGCTGGGACGGCTGTTATTTAGTGAAGACGATGCCAATAAAAAGGCACGTAACTGTTCCGGTGGCGAGAAAAACCGTCTGCTCTTTGGCAAGCTGATGATGGATGATATTAATGTTTTAATTATGGACGAACCCACCAACCATATGGATATAGAAGCGATTGAAGCGCTTAATAATGCGTTGCAGGCATTTACAGGCACACTGATTGTGGTCAGCCATGATCGTCAGTTTGTTTCTTCTTTAGCGACACGTATTATCGATATCAAAGATAACCAGGTGATCAACTTCCAAGGCACGCTGGATGAATACTTTGCCAGTCAGCAGGAAATGTTCCAAGTCGCTTAACGCGTCAATAAATAAGTAAAATGGTTGATGTCATTTTACTTAAGATGCCGCACTTTCTGGCGAAACTGATTTTTGCAGTTTGTTGGAAGCGGCCGCTGCAGCGCTATTTTTAAGCACTGCCAGTAAGGAATGACAATGACAGCTAAAAAAAACAATAACCCCCTGTATGGCCTGAAAATGGATCTGCTGCTCACTGAAATTTCACAACATTACGGTTGGGAACTATTAAGTGAAGCATTAGCCATTGAGCGTTTTCAATATCATACGGGGATGAAATCGACGATTAAATTTTTACGTAATCAGCAGTGGGCAAAAGATAAAGTGGAAAATTTTTATCTTTATCAGTATAAAAATTTTCCCTGCCCTGACGACAAGCAATTGTCGATTGCCCCTCGGGATCGTTTTATTGCAGCAGAACAACAGGCTGGTGAGCCTGTGCAGATCACTGCAGAGGTTATTGCGCAGATAGATAGAGTCTCGAGATTAAGAACTTACAAAGAGACCAGCGCTAAAAAAGCAGTCACGCAGCGTATTGCAGAGTCGCCATACGATCCCGGCAATCCCTGGAATCAATAGCACTTCTCTGCTCTATTCGATAAAAATTTTTAGCTGCTGTCGTGCTTTTATTTAATGCGCTTGCTGAGCAGCTGATCCACTGAGAAGCGGCCCGCACCCTGCAGTAGTAGCGTGACTGAAGCAATAAACAGTATCAGGGCATATTCATAACCGTTATTGGCCGCAAATAATCCGTTGCCGATATGGAAGGTGATTGCCATTAACATGGTAAAGGCGGTAGCCAAAGCAGCAGGTCGTGTCAACAGGCCAAGCAGTAGGGCGATGCCACCAAAAAATTCTGCACTTCCTGCCAGCAGTGCCATCAGGTAACCCGGTGTAAAGCCGATGCTCGCCATCCATTGCCCGGTGCCCTCCAGCCCATAGCCACCAAACCAGCCGAATAACTTTTGCGCGCCATGTGCGGCAAAAACGATACCTAACGGCACGCGCAGAATGAATGATGATAGCGCTGCATTGGAAGTCAGTATTTTGCTGAAGAGTTGTTTGTTCATGGTGTTGTTTCCTTATATTGACAACAATTTTTAAGTTGCTTTAAATGTAATCTATTCATTTTGTTTAATAAATAACGCTATTGTTTAATGATTAACAACGTTATATTGATAATCATAATTGCCATTGTGCAAGTTAAACTTATTTTCAATAAACAGGAGGGGGATAATGGATAAAATAGAGACCATGAAAGCCTTTTCAGCCGTGGTCCAGGAAGGCTCATTTGCCAAAGCGGCGCAGCGCCTTAATTTATCACCGCAGTTGATCAGCAAATATGTTTCCCGGTTGGAAGAGGCGCTGCATACGCGCCTGCTCAATCGTACTACGCGTAAAGTGAGCATGACCGAAGCGGGAAGTGCTTACTTTGCCCGCTGTCAGCAAATTCTGATTGATATTGAAGAGATGGAAAGCGCGTTAAGTAACCTGCATCAAAAAGTCTCGGGTGTACTGACCATCAGTGCGCCGATGTCATTTGGTGCTAAACATCTGGCGAAACTGCTGGTCGATTTCCAAAGGCAATATCCCGAGGTGAAAGTTGACCTGAAATTAACCGATAGAAAAGTCGATATTGTCGAAGAGGGGATTGATATTGCGTTGCGCATTGGACGATTAAAAAGTTCATCGCTGATTGCCAGGCGCTTAACTTCGATACGCATTGCTATTTGTGCCTCGCCTGAGTATTTGAAAAAAAAGGGCACACCGCAAACAGTGCAGGAGCTGCACGGCCATACTTATTTGAAATACAGTTATGCTGATAATGCCATGCTTTTTGCGCAGTTCGGTAAAGAGGGCCAGGATCTTAAACTGCGCAGTAGTATTAACTGCAATAACGGTGATCTGTTAGTTGCTGCCGCTATTTATGGTGGCGGAATCGCTATTCAGCCTACATTTATTGCCGGCGAAGCTATTGCCGCAGGAAAATTACAGGAAATTCTCAGCGCATATGCGCCTGAGCCTGTCGGCCTGTATGCCGTGTATGCACATCGTAAATTTCTGGCAAGCAAAGTGCGCAGTTTTGTTGATTTTATCAGTGATTATTACGGCGAGGTGCCGTATTGGGATCGAAATGAATAGTGAACTGTTTTTCGTAGCGAGCGCAATAATATTATTGGCTGCTTAATTAACTGCGATATATTGCTATTTGAAAGAGGATGAAGGCTCCCCGCAAATAGCTTGCAGATCAGTTTATGGGGTTTTACTTATTGAGCGTTTTCTGTTGTTTGTGGTTGATTAATGATGCGGCTTTGTTGAAACCAAAATCTTTTTCTACCTGTCGAGCGAGCCATAAATTTCCTTAATTATTTTCTTTGTCTTATTTGTTGATAAAGCAAATACCGGCATTCCGGTATTTGTATTTTCGCTATTATAGTTTTATAGCGCCACTACATTGGCAGCTTGCGGGCCTTTGGCACCCTGCTCAATGTCAAATGACACCTTTTGCCCTTCGGCAAGTGTTTTGAAGCCTTCAGATGCGATAGCGCGGAAGTGTACAAAGACGTCAGCGCCGCCATTATCTTGAGAGATAAAACCAAAACCTTTCTCTTCGTTAAACCATTTTACTAAACCAGTAGTTGTATTAGACATAGTGTGTCCCTTATTTGAATTCATTAAAAAATATCGCCAAAAGCGATGCGCTGAGATGGAATTATTGAATGTTACGATGAAGCTAAAGGAAACACTAAGGACAACATGGATGATGCAGCAGAAGGAAAACTTGGACTTTACAATTTCATTAATAACTCTGAATAACAGAGCGAAGTCATACTAACCTATACATTAAGGAATAGATAGTAATATATTGAATATTTTTTAAACAAAAATAATCAATATAGTTGCCATGAACCTGCAATATCCACGGAGTGGGCTCACAGGTTCCCGCCTAATATGCGCTGTTTATTTCAAAATACCTTTTCTAATCAATAGGTAAGTATAATAGACATAAGCAAAATAGAGGATGAAATTAATGCCTGCAGAGTAATAACCTAAAGGCTGTGCTTCTACTAATGCGCGCCAGGTTGGGGAAAACAGGTTGTGGGTGAGCAGAGCCGCCATTAGCGGTATATAACCAAGGAATAATTTTAATGCCGATGCTTTTAATCTGAATAGCTGCAGGGCACAGAGATAGAAGTAGATAGGCGCAAAGACGTTAAGCACATGGTCAAGCGTCTGCAGACTTTGATGGTACTCTCCGGCCGGACCTTCGATAATTAAATCACCGGAAACGATCAAATAGTAACTGATCAAGTTGGATAAACTAAAGGTCGCATAAATAAATAGTATCCAGACCAGCAGCGGTCGTTTCACTTTCTTCGCTTGCGGTTGTTCTGGGACAGTGGTCATATTCTTTCCTTTACGGCTGTTTTTGTCATGATGGTTGAGATATTACCGCTAAAGTGTAATCGTTTACAATCCTGTTCTGTCAATAATTTGAAGTCGGTGCAATTTATCGCTCATTGACATCCTCCCTCCACTAAATCAAAGATTTTAGTGGGGGATTCCTACTGCTAGACGCTCATGCCCGAGCGCAAGAATGTTTTTGGCCGCGTTAATATCGCGGTCGTGAGTGACACCACACTCACAGGTCCATTCTCTTATTCCAAGTCCTGCTCTACCTTTCGGACTGTTTTGGCGTGAGCCGCAACACGAACAAGTTTGGGTGGTGTAGGATTCATTGATTTCTTCAAAAACAATACCAGCGTGAGCGCTTTTGTATTCCAATAGTGTTTTTAGTGTAGACCAGCCAGCATCTAAAACAGATTTAGCCATTTTAGTCTTGACCAGTTTTTGACTGCTTACGTTGCCAATGAATATCGCCGCATTTTCATTGACAAGTTTGCGGCTGTATTTATGCAAAGCATCTACTCTGCGGTTTTTTATCTTTGCATGGATCGCTTTTGCGCGCTTTTTATTCTTTGCTCGCTGCGCAATACCTAAATCTTCCTCTAGCTCGCGGTATTCACGGCCTTTTAGTTTGTAGCCGTTACTGTCGGTGGCTGTTTCTTTACAACCGAGATCAATACCCACACTGGCTTTGCCTGTACCCTGCTCTGCTTCCACCTCAACCACAACGTTGAAGTACCACCGGCCTCTTGAATCCTCATTGAATGATCCTGATTTGAACGTGTATTGAGATAATCCGTAACTATCCCAAACGCTAAAATAGCGGTTATGATAAACCTGACCATTTTTGAAGCCAATGCAGTCTTTACGAACCGGGATCCAACCCAGTGAACGTCTAACACCTCCTGACTTACGCCAATTCAATCTGTATTTCTTGAATTGTTTGCGGCGGGTGGCATATTCATGCCCAACCATCTGCACGGTCGCAGCATTGAGGCCATGCGTTTTATTCATGCCTTTGGTGTACTTTTGAAGATCGTAGCCTGAAAGAAAAGTGGGTTTGACCGGGCCAAGTTCACTGACATTTCTCAATGCCTTCATTGACGCTTCATTGCAAAAATTCCACACTTGATTCACACCGTAAGCCCATTTGTTTAGGGTGCTTACATGTTTATCACGGATCCTTACCTTTAATGTTTTAGTGTGGACTTTCGTTTTCATAACTGAAACAATAGACTTTATTTTGCTTGGTGTAAATAGATGAAATCACATTATCATTGTGTTTATGATATGAAATATCACTTGGTGTTAGTCACTAAGTACAGAAATAAATGCTTTACGAACGATATTCTAAATAGCTTGGAACTGATTTGTAAAAACCAGTGCGAAAAATGGAGTGTCGAGCTAATTGAGTTTGGCGGCGAATCAGATCATATTCACTTGCTGCTGGGGCTAAACCCAACTATTGAGCCTGCCAAGTTTATCAACAGCCTAAAAACAGTAACCAGCCGATTGATACGGAAACAATACACTGAGCACCTAAAAAATTATTATTGGAAGCCTGTTTTATGGTCAAGAGCATACTGTTTGTTGACCGCTGGCGGTGCCCCGCTTGATACACTGAAAGAGTATATAGAGAATCAAGATAGACCAACCTAGCGGTTGGTTTGCTATCCATCTCCACCCAAACAAGTTATGGGTGGAGAATTCCGCAAAGTTCGTTAAAGACTCTCTATCTCAATATGCGCATAGTTATATCGAACATGGCAGGTGCCTTCCGGAGAGACCATGCACGGGCCAAAGGGTTTGCTCGGCGTGCAGGCCTTTTTAAATAATTTGCACTGCTGCGGCTCAACTTCACCCAACATAACGCGGTGACAAAGACAGCTTGGGTGATGCGCTTGTGGCGGATAGGCGGGGGTACAGTTGAGCTGTTTTCTTGCATCGAGAAAGGCATATTTCGCTTTCAGCTGGTAAGCTGAATCTTCGATCTCATCTATGCCGCGCCAGACGCCCGTGGTCAGTTCAAAGACCTGATCGAGACATTGCTGGCCGAGCAGATTGCCTTCATTTCTAATAACCCGGCTGTAGCAGTTAAGGATCTCATAGCGGTTGCTTTTTATCTGTTTTAAAAGCTCGCGAATGGCCAGCAGAATATCGACCGGTTCAAAGCCGGCGGCAACACAGGGGAGCTGAAATTCATCTCGCATAAAATCATAAACCTGCAGACCACTAATGGTAGCGGCATGACCGGCGAGCAGAAAACCCTGCAGGCTTTGTTGGTGCACGCGCATTAATAGTTTTAATGCGGGGGGAACATAACGGTTGGCGATCAGAAAAAACAGGTTTTCCGGTACTCCTGTTTTTATCAGTCCGGCAATACCGGCCGCCGTTGTTTCAAAGCCGATAGAGAAAAAAACAAAGGTCTGCTCAGGGTTTTCTTGAGCAGATTTTATGGCATCCAGGGGGCTGTAGATAACTTTGACACTGCCGCCATTGCTGCGCGCTTTTTCTAAGGTTGTTTTCGTTGCCGGCACCCGCACTATATCGCCAAAGGTAAGCAGGGTAATACCAGGCTGCAGCGCGAGGGCAATCGCTTCATCAATCGCTTCGACCGGGCAGATACACACCGGGCAACCCGGGCCGGCAATAAGCTCAATATGCGCAGGTAAAAACTGGCGCAGGGCATAGCGGACAATGGCATTTTCATGGCTGCCGCAGATATGCATTATTCTTACCGGTGTCATATCTTTGCTGAGCTGTTGTATCTCATTCGCCAGCTGCTTGACAATCTTCTTATTTTTAAAAGCATCCAAATCGAGTTTTGTTTCCATTAGCAGATCCTCGGTAACTGTTCGCCGAGCGGCATATCGACCATTCTTAAGCTGCCGATGCGGGTTTCCAGGGTGACCTTGCCGCAGTTCTTAGCTAAGACTTGGCCGATAATGGCACTCTCTTTGCCAAGCGGGTGTTGACGCATCGCCTGCAGCACCGCATCACTTTCCGCCTGCGGAACAATGGCAATTAATTTACCTTCATTGGCAATGATTAAGGGATCCAATCCCAATAAATCACAGGCCGCGCGAACAGAAGGGCGCATGGGAATGGCCGCTTCCTGCAGGCGTATTTCGATGTTGCTGGCCTGAGCAATTTCATTTAAGGTGCTGGCTAATCCGCCACGAGAGGGGTCTCTTAATACATGAGTGTGGCAGGAGGCTGCTAATATCGTATTTACCAGGCTATGCAGCGCAGCGGTATCCGACTCGATAGTGGTTGCAAAGGAAAGTCCCTGGCGCTGTGACAAAATGGCAATGCCGTGATCGCCGATATAGCCGTTAGTAATGACCACATCTCCGGCTTGCGCATTGCTCGGTAGAATCTGCTGCGCGTGGTTAATAATTCCTATTCCAGAGGTATTGATAAATATGCCGTCAGCCGCGCCCCGTTCGACCACTTTGGTATCACCTGTGACTATCTGCAACTGCGCATTCTGGGCAGCGGCTGCCATACTGTTAACTATCGTCTTTAGATGCTTAATAGGGAAACCTTCTTCGAGAATAAAAGCAGCAGAAAGAAACTTAGGGTTAGCCCCGCACATAGCAAGATCATTGACTGTGCCGTTAACGGCCAGTTCACCAATATTGCCGCCGGGAAAGAAGTAGGGATTAATGACAAAGGAGTCTGTGGAGAACGCCAGTTTAGCGCTGTCCATGCTCAGCTGCGCGCCGTCGTGCGCCTGATTTAGAATAGCATTGTTAAATGCCGGGAAAAAAATATCATTGATAAGTGCGTTGGAAAGGCGACCGCCACTTCCATGGGCGAGTGTGATTCTGGCTGATTTCATAACTTATCCTAAGTGTTGCCGTTGAATTTAGCTGGTATGTTATTGCTCGCCGTTACCTGCCTGTTCAAACAGTTGTAGGGTTGCCAGGGCTTGCTGTTGATCGAGTTTGCTGATAGCAAATCCGGCATGGACAATGACATAGTCGTTAACGGCGACTTTATCCACCCATTCAACCACAACCTCGGTTATGATCCCGCTAAAATTGACCATGGCGGTGACTGGTGTTGCTGAGTGATTGATAGAGATAACACGCCCGGGGATGGCTAGACACATAATTAATATTGCTCCTTGGCCGTTATTAACCAGTCACTGAACTGCTGAATATTTTCACCGGAGGTGGCGGAAAGTTCAATGATCCCTATATTCGGGTTGATCTGTTTTGCATATTCACAGCATTTTTGCAGATCAAAATCGAGGTAAGGCAGCAGGTCGGTTTTAGTAATAATCATTAACCCGGCGGCATGAAAAATTTCCGGATACTTCAAAGGCTTATCTTCACCTTCGGTAACCGATAGAATGACGATTTTCTGTGCTTCCCCTAAATCAAAACCTGCCGGACAAATTAGATTACCGACGTTTTCGATAAACAGGAAACTGTTATCCTGCATGCCCAGGTCAGCACAGGCATGGCCGACGATATGCGCGTCTAAGTGGCAAGCCCTGCCGGTATTGACTTGTACCGCTTTAACGCCGGTATTTCTAATTCTGCTTGCATCCAGCGAGGTTTGCTGATCACCTTCAATCACATAGATATTATGCTGCTCTTTTAATTGCCTGATGATCTCCGCCAATAATGTGGTCTTACCCGCGCCGGGGCTGGAGATAAGGTTCACTGCAAAAATGCCGCTGCTGTGCAGCGCTTGCCGGTTCTGCGCTGCGTAATAATTGTTTTTAGATAAAAGATCCTGTTCAATCTCGAGCATGCGCGGGTTAGCGGTTGCATGCTGGTGGACAGTGCCCGCTTCATTCTGGTGTTCGCTCTTTATTGCCGCATCTGCTTTAGTACAACCACAAACATTACACATTTAATTCTCCACCTGTAAGGATTTAATGAGCATCTCCAGCCCTTCGCTCATGGTCATTCCCATTTGCCCGCAATGTGGGCAGGGCTCATACCAACTACGAGGGCTAACCTGTTGCTGACAATGCTGGCAGATGCCCCTGGCGGCTTTATCGACAATGATCAGTTGTGCGCCTTCTGCCAGTGTGTTTTTTGCGACACTGTCAAAACAAAAAAACAGCGCTGATTTTTCAATGCCGGCCAGCACACCAATCTCTAATGTAATTCTAGTCACCTTTTTAAAGTTATGCGTTGCGGCATGCTCTTCAAGCTGCTCGATCAGGCTTTGTGCAATAGAGAGTTCATGCATCGCTGCCGGCCTTAGCGGCATGATGCAGCAGTTGCAGTGGATTACGGCTGATTAATAATTTTTTTAAAAATTGTGTGGTCAGTTTAATATTTTCTTCTGCCTGCCTGGACAAAGGGCTGCCTAAATCAAAGCAGTAACCGCGCACGCTGATCTGAAATGCAGGAGGAGAGGCTTTATTCTGGGTTTTTTCATAGAGTGTCAGTAATGCCGACGGACTTAAGGCATGAGTGGTATAGCCGATATGCCCTGTACTCTTGACCGCAGTGATCTGATAGGCGTTATCACCCTGGTAGCTGGCATCGATAAAAACAATACAGGCATCCTCATCAATATCAAAGACGTGCTCGGGCTGCAGTTGAAAGTCTTCTATCAGCTGAATATTTTTAACTGCAAGCTGAACGATTAACTGCTCAGTAATTCGATGCAGTTCAGGCCCGATAGCGTCATCGCCACGGCTTGGATTACCCCAGGTAAAGAGGTTTAAAGCCGGCCGAGGCGTATGGTTAATGTTGCAGCGTGCCATTGGCATTCCTGCTTAACTGGCAGATAAGCTCGTCAGTCTGCTGGTGGCGCATCTCTACTTTCAGCGGCATTTTCCCGAGCGCATGGGTGGCACAGGATAAACAGGGATCATAAGCACGAATAGCAACCTCAATATTATTTAACACCGCTTCAGTGAGCTCGCGACCGCTGATCTGCCGGTTGGCGACAATGCGTATCGATTCATTGAGCGCACAATTATTATGGGTTGTGGCAACAATCAGATTGGCCTTGCTGATCAGATCGTCTTCTCCTACCTGGTAATGATGGAACAAGGTTCCGCGCGGCGCTTCAATCACACCTATCCCTTCGCTCTGGCGTTTACCCTCGGCAATAAGATCCGTTCCGGTGATCCTGGTGTCGTGGAGTAAAGTTTTGATCTTCTCGGCAGAAAAAAGTACCTCTATCATGCGTGCCCAATGGTAGGCTAAGGTAGAATGGACAAGCTCCTTGCCGCCATAAGCGATAAATTCCTGGCGCGCTTTTTCAGCTAGCGTCGTTGCAATAGAGTCACAGTTATTGATCCGCGCTAAGGGGCCGACACGATACCAGCCGTCTTGTTTGCCTAAGGATTCAATAAAGGGAAATTTCATATAGGTCCAGGATTTGACCTCTTCTTTAATCAGCTGCTGATAGTCACAATAATTTTGCTTATCAAAGAGGATCTGACCGCTGCTATGCTTTAATCTTAATGTGCCATGATAAAGTTCAAGCTCGCCCCTGCTGCCTATCATGCTTAAGTAATTTGATCGCAAACCGGCAAAGTTTTTATGAAAGGGCTCATTAGCTAAATAGCAATCTCTTGCTGTTCGAACCGCAGAATCAGCCCAGTCGATAATCTGCTCTATATCAGTAAGCAGATAGTTTTTATCTTCCTTGCTCAAGGGTTTGTTCATTCCGCCGGGAACACAGCCTGTACCATGAATTCTTTTTCCGGAAATGATCCTTATTACCTCCTGACCATACTTTCTTAGCTTGACTCCCTGCAGTGCAAGTTGCGGGTATTTAGTTATCACGCCGACGATATTTCTGCTGGCCAGCTTACTTTCAAAACCAAACAGCAGATCCGGAGAGCAGAGATGAAAGAAATGCAGTGCATGGGACTGCAGGGTTTGCCCGTAATGCATCAATAATCGCAGTTTATAAGCCGTTTCTGTGAGCTCGCTGACACCGGCAATCATATCAATGGCTTTGCCGGCGGCAAGGTGATGGCTTACCGGGCAGATACCGCAAAGTCGCTGTACCAGTATCGGGATTTCCCAATAGGGGCGGCCCTGAATAAAACGTTCAAAACCTCGAAATTCAGCAATATGCAGGCGGCATTGTTGCACCTGGTTGTGATCATCGACGAGTAGTGTCACTTTACCGTGACCTTCCACTCTTGATACCGGCTCAATCACAATGCGTTTCAGGCTGTCCGGGTTATCTGCCGTTTCTAGCGTATCTGTCATAGGAGTATCCGTTAATCAAAGTGTAGTAGGTCATAGGGTAACTCCGGCTCTTTGCCATCTAGTAAATCGTTGAGTATTTTCCAAAAGGCATTCGCAGAAGGCGGACAACCGGGAAGAAAATAATCGACTTTAATTACTTCATGAATGGGGTATACTTTTTCGAGTATATAGGGAATCTCTTTATCGATGGGGATCTTAGGGTTGACCACGCCAATGCCGTTAAGATATGCCTCATCTAAGCAGTCTTTAACGTCAATGTTATTGCGCAGAGAAGGAACGCCACCGTTAATAGCGCAGGAGCCCACTGCAATAATAATTTTACAATTTTTCCGAAAATGCTTGAGCACTTTAATATTTTCGGTATTACAAACGCCACCCTCAATTAATCCCAGATCACAATCCGGGGCGCACTCTTTGATATCGTTAAACGGGGTGCGACTTAATTCAACCCTCTCCAGTAGTTCAACAAGACGCTCATCCATATCAAGAAATGACATATGACAACCGAAACAGCCGGCTAAAGAGCAGGTAGCCAGTTTAAGTTTTTTCTTCGGTTTTTCTGTTTGAACGGTTGCTTTAGTTTGATTTTTTTCTTTGATTGCTGACTCATTGTCCATCTCTCGAATGGAGTGCAGATCATAAGTTCGCTGACCGATAGGGGTTTTAAAGCCTTCTCCTTTAATAATAATGCAGCCTACCGGGCAGATATGAGCCGAGCGGTCAGAAACCTTCATATCGGTGTCTTTTAACTGGCCGCTTGGAGAATTAACGACCAGCCTTTTATTGATACTGCGCCCGGCAATGCTGAAAATATCTTTTTTGTCCACTTCCGTGCTAGCCCTTATGCACAGTTCGCAAAAAATACAGCGGTTGAGATCCAGCATAATATCGGGGTGACTGGCATCGACATTTCTTTTCGCATTAAACTGCGGAAAATGCAGATCCGTCATTTCCAAATCATAGGCCAGGGCCTGCAGTTGGCAGTTGCCGCTGCGTTCACAAAAAGGGCAGTAATGATTGCCTTCAACAAACAGCATCTGCACGAGCATACGGCGCATCAGCGTCAGTTCATGGGTTTCATTTTTGACCTGCATGCCTGGCTTTGCCTGTGTGCAGCATGCTGACTTTTTGCGCCCGTTAATCTCACAGGTACAGAGTTTACAGCTGCCATTGGGTGTAAATTCCGGATTAAAGCAGAGATGCGGAATATAAATGCCGGCTTTCCTGGCTGCCTGTATAACAGTTTCACCCTCTATAAAAGGGATCTCACGGCCATCTATCGTTAATGTATTGTTTGTCTTGCCCATAGTCATTGATAACCTTATTAATCGTCTTGTATTTCAACGATATCAATGGCCCGTTGAATCGATTTTTCTAGATCAAATGAAGGCTGATACTCTTTATCTGTCATCCGCTTTATAAAATACTCCGAAAATTTTTCCAGTGTTTGCAGAAGCGGCTCGGCAGCCCTTTTCCCTAAACCGCAATGACTCATCTCGGTCATCACATGGTTAAGCTCTTTTATGCTGTCCAGATCCAGTCTGGCACCATGCCCGGCTGCAACCTTATCGGCTAACTCAGCTATCAGTTTAGTACCTACACGGCATGGCGTGCAGAAACCACAGCTTTCCTGCATAAAAAAATGGGTAAAGTTAAGCGCATTTTCGAGTAGATCCCGGCTCTGATTAAAGACCATAAAAGAGCCGCCGGTATTGAGATCATCAAAGGCGATAACGCGATTAAATTCATCTGGAGAAATTAATGTGCCGGAAGGGCCGCCAACCTGCACGGCTTGTACTGATTGTGCGCCGCATAAATTAAGCACATGTTTTACCGTCATACCTAACGGAATCTCGTAGATGCCGGCTTTTTCGACATCGCCACTGATGCTTAAAATTTTACAACCGCTAAAGCCGGCAAGCCCTTGTTGGGAAAAGTTTTCCGCGCCTGTTTCCATAATAAGCGCGGCATAACAAAAGGTTTCGACATTATTAACCACAGTGGGTTTATTTAAGTAGCCGTGAGTAACCGGGTAAGGCGGCCGGATGCGCGGAATGGCGCGTTTCCCTTCAAGGGACTCCAGTAAAGCGGACTCTTCGCCGCAGACATAGGAGCCACCGCCGATAAATATTTCAATATCAAAGCTCAGCTTGCTGCCGAGAATATGCGCGCCCAATAAATTTGCCGCACGGCGCTTTTCTATTACTGCCAGCAACTTTTTATACAGGTACTGATATTCATAACGGAGATAGATAATGCCTTTCTCTGCGCCAATCACGTAAGCACAGAGTGTCATGCCCTCGATTAACTGCTCGGTATAGCTATTAAGCAGAACGCGATCTTTAAAAGTACCGGGCTCGCCTTCATCAGCATTACAGATGACATAACGCTCCTTATCGCGGCTTAACAGGCTGGAGCGCCATTTTTCAGCACTGTTAAAGCCGGCACCACCACAGCCTCTCAGACCTGATTTATCAATTTCTGCAAGGCAGTCGTGCGGATCGTTTGCCAATGCCTTTTGGATGGCAGCGCCGGGCTGTGTTTGCGCATTGAGTAACACCCCTTTACTGCAAATATTATCCGCTACTTTAAACCATGCCTTCGGCCATGCCTCAACGGCAATGCCGGCGTTGATTTTATCACTAATCTGCTGCACTCTTTTACGGGTTAAGCGGGGCAGTGCGTAACCGTTAATCAATACAGCAGGAGCTTGATCACTCATGCCGGTACAGGAGGTGTTGGCTACTGTTACCCGGCCGTCGGCACTGGGCTGGTTTAACTTCACCTGCAATGTTTCACAGAGATAAGCCGTCAGTTCATTTTTACCCGCCATATGATCGATAATATCGTCGCTGATATAGATATCATAACGGCCGCGCGGCCGATAATGCAGAAAGTGATAAAACTCGATCAGTGCATAGATGCGAGGAGGGGATATTGTCAGCTCAGTGGCCAGTTGGGCGATGGCATCGGCTGGAATATGGCCGCAGGAAAATTGGATATTGCGCAGTATCTGCAGTAGATAAGCAGGGTTAGTCCGATACTCTCTCACTTGGTTGTGGATATAGGCAGTAAGAGGTTTATCCATTTTAAACGCTCCTGAAAATAATAAATTCACTGCAGATAGCTGATGTCACTTCTATAATAGTAGACCATAGACAGAGCTAAGTCCTTTACAAGGTTAACTATTGCTTTTATTGATGGTTACTGTTTATTAGGGTTTTCTAATTAAGTTTTTAATGAAATATTGTGAGGTAGTCAATGTCATCATTTCATACTCGTTGTCCTTCCTGCTCGGCAATGAATCGCGTTCCAAAAGATAGGGTTTCAGAGGCCGCCACATGCGGTAAATGTAAGGCAGCACTTTTTGACGGCGCGCCGATAGAAGGGACTGCTGATAATCTTGATGCTATTCTTTGCAGTGACAAACCTGTTGTTGTCGATTTCTGGGCACCCTGGTGTCAGCCATGTCAGGGCTTTGCTCCGGTATTTAAAGAAGTGGCTCGGGAAAGAAAAGACCTAAGGTTTGTTAAGGTCGATACGGAAGCAAACCAGCAACTTGCTGCCCAGTATCAGATCCGTAGTATTCCGACCATAATGATATTTAAAAACGGCCAAAGAGTCGATATGTTAAGCGGGGCGCTTGCCAAGACGCAGTTTAATAGCTGGCTGAATAATGCATTGAATAAGTAACAGCATTATAATTACTTGCTTATCAGTTTTACGCTCTTGAGCACGAAGTGCTCATGATATTTGCGTAATCGCGTGTGCTCACAAAAGTCAGGGTAACCGCGAAACACAAACGCATTTTGAATGTGTAAAATGCGGGTATCAAGACAATGCGGATCATGTTGGCGCATTAAACGTTTTAGCGCGAGGGCATCGCGTATTAGCCTGTGGAGAGATTGGCATTAGCCAGCTCGTTGAAGCAGGAACCCAACTTGTTCGAGAGAGCAAGTTATCGGATTTGGTTTTAAACTAACCGGAATCCCCCTGCTTTAGCTGAGGGAGGATGTCAAGTGACAATCATAAATACGCGATGAAACTACAATATAGATAATCCCAGCAACTATTTTACGGGCGTACATATGGAAAAACAGCGTTATCAGCTAACTGTTCAGGGGCGAGTGCAGGGGGTCGGCTTTCGGCCTTTTGTGGCGGTGACTGCAACTAAACTGCATCTCTGCGGTTGGGTGCGTAATATTCGCCAGTCCGTTTTAATTGAGATAGAGGGGCAGCCGGCGGCAATTGCTGCTTTTCTGCTGCAACTGCACAGCGAGCTGCCGGCGGTTGCCAGAATAGAGCAGCTTGATAAAAAGCAGATCAATGCTAAAAATGATAGCGGCTTTCATATCGTGCCCAGTAACGAGCAGAATAGCGGTGTGGTCAATATTCCCCCAGATCTTGGAATCTGCGAGCAGTGTCAGAAGGAGCTTTTTTCCAGTAACAATAGGCGTTATCGCTACCCCTTTATCAGCTGCCCGCAATGTGGCCCGCGTTACAGCATTCTCAAGGCGCTGCCTTTTGATCGCAGCCAGACCACCCTGAATGACTTTCCTATGTGCGCAGCCTGCCTGCAGGAGTATCAAGATCCTGGCGATCGGCGCTTTCATGGGCAGGGGATTAATTGCCAGAGCTGCGGCCCGCAATTAAGTTATGTCGATCCACAGGGAAAGGTGCTTTCTCGAAAAGAGCAGGCATTAACGGATACAATCAGCGCGTTGCGCGCAGGCCATATTCTTGCCATTAAAGGTTTAACACGGCTTTCATCTTGTTGTTGATGCGACTAACCATAACGCGGTGCTACGTTTACGCAAAAGAAAACAGCGTCCGGAAAAACCCTTTGCGCTTATGTATCCGGAGTTATCTATGCTTGCGGCGGATTGTTTTTTGACGGACAAAGAAAAATCACTGCTCAGCAGTGAGATTGCTCCGATAGTCTTATTGGAAAACAGATACAGTAATCACGCTTTGAGTCCGGCGATTGCACCGCATAATCCATACCTCGGGGTGATGCTGGCCTATACGCCTATGCACCAGCTTATTTTGCCGAGCGCTCAATAAACCGCTGGTTGTGACCAGTGCCAACCGCAGCGGAGAGCCGCTCTGCTGTAGCAACCAACAGGCGCTTGAGCAGCTCGGGCCATTGGTCGACGGCTTTGTGATGCACGATCGGCAGATTTATCAGGGGCTGGATGATTCGATTGTGCAGTTCGTTAACGATCAGCCTATGCTGTTAAGACGGGCACGCGGGTATGTACCGGATTATCTGCCCTTGGCAAGCGAGTCGCCGGCGATTATGGCGCTTGGGGGACAACTGAAAAACAGCATCGCATTGAGCAAAGGTAAACGCCTTTATCTCAGTCAGTATATCGGTGATCTGGACAATATGGCTACTGTGCAGCGCCATCAGCAAACCCGAGAAATTATGCAGCGTCTGCTGGCTGTTAAAGCGGAGACGCTCGCCTGTGATCTGCACCCTGACTATGTGACGACGCAGCTGGCTAAAGAGGGCGGGCTGCCTGTGATTGAGACTCAGCACCATATTGCCCATCTTTATGCGGCGATGCTTGAGCAGCAAATAACAGCGCCGGCGTTTGCCGTGGTTTGGGATGGTAATGGCTATGGGGAAGACGGCAGCTTATGGGGAGGAGAGTTTATTGCGCTCACTGATGATAATAAAGCGCAGCGGCTGGCGACATTTTTACCTTTTAGATTGCCGGGCGGATCGAGTGCTATCAAGGAGCCGCGGCGGGTGGCGTTAGCCCTGTTATATGAAATTTATGGGCAGGCGATGAGCTCAAAAGCGACTGTTCACTCCCTCTCCCCCTTTACGCCTGCGACCATAAAACTGCTGCAGAAAATGCTCACCAATAATATAAACAGCCCGTTAACCAGCAGTGCCGGGCGCCTATTTGACGGGGTGTCCAGTTTGTTAAACTTAGTGCAGATCAACAGTTTTGAAGGCGAAGCGGCGATGCGTCTGCAGTTTGCAGCAAAAAAAGCAGCGCATAGTGAGTTTTATCCTATGCCTGTGGATTTTGCTGTTACTCCTAATATTATCGACTGGCGGCCGATGCTGACGGCGATCATTACCGATATCAGCCAGGGAGTGGATAGTGCCGTTATTGCTCGGCGCTTTCATAACAGTGCGGCTGCTGCTATTTTAAAAATAGCGCAGCATTACTCTGTGAAGCAACTGCTGTTAACCGGAGGCTGCTTTCAAAATGCACTGCTGATTGAAACAACGGCTGCGCTATTACAAAAGCAGGGCATAGAGGTGCAGTGGCATAAAAAATTACCCGCTAATGATGCCAGTCTCTGTGTCGGACAGGTGCAGGCAGCGATTTTCTTTGCTGCCCGTAATAAAGATCATGAGTGAAGCTAATGAAAAGATTTATTTGTATGCGACTCACTCTACTGACTGCCTTTGCTGATGCCGACAATAACATTGATTTTATGAGTTTTAAGGCCGAAAATGATTCCTTTTTCAGAGATGATGGCCTGTACAGCAATGGTTTGAGCCTCAGTTGGGGATATGATGATGTTGCAGCTTTGGATAAACAAAGTTTACCTGGCTGGTTGGCCTATTTTGCCCAGAAAAGTTATTTATCCTCAGCGCAGTATCAGGGCTACGCTATTACTTACAGCTTTGCTCATCTGCTGCAGACAGCAATTGATATAAAGCTTGCCGAGCTTGTTAGAGAAGATGCCCCCTATGTCGGCATGCTGGCTTGGAGAGGGCAGTTAAGTGCCTATGACGCCTTCACTCTGGATCGCGCAAGTTTAACTCTGGGGGTGGTTGGGCCTGTTGCTGCTGCTGAACCTTTGCAGAAGCTGGCCCATTACGTTATATCTGCAAATCATCCGCAGGGCTGGAATAATCAAATCGGCAATGAAGCCGTTTTGCAGCTGCAGGCCGAGCGCTCATGGCGTGTTTATAAGAAAAAATTTAAGCACACGGAAATGGATCTGCTGACAGCCGCCAATGCAGGTATAGGTAATCTGCGCTCTGATATGGGCGTCGCGGTGGGACTGCGTTGGGGAATGGATTTACAAAGCAGTTTTTCATCAGCTTCTGCCTTTCCGATGCAAAAATTAAACTACGCGCATCATAGTAGTGATGGCTGGTATCTTTTTACTAATATGTCGGCTTTCTATGTGCTCAACGATATCTTTATCGATGGCAATAGTTTTCAGGAAAGCCATAGTGTTGATCTTATTCACCAGCAATATGGCGCTTCAATAGGGGCGATGGCAAATATTGCGCAGTGGAATATTGTCTATACACTCCTGCAATTCAGCGATCAGTATCATGGTCAGAATCAGCGCTCCCGCTTTGGCTCGCTGACTTTTACTTACCATTTTTAACGAACCTTGCGGAATTCTCCACCCATAACTTGTTTGGGGGGAGATGGATAGCAAACCAGCCGCTAGGTTGGTCTATCTTAGTTGGATACACTATTATTTTTGACTGTGTTTACATCCAGGTAGATCAGGTCTACTATGATCATTATGAAAAGCAAAGTACACACAAAAACGCTAAAAATAAGGATCCGTGATAAACATCTAAGCACCCTAAACAAATGGGCTTACGGTGTGAATCAGGTGTGGAATTTTTGCAATGAAACGGCGATGAAGGCACTGAGCAATGTGAGTGAATTTGGTCCGGTAAAACCCGCTTTCCTGTCAGGCTACGATCTTCAAAAGTACACCAAAGGCATGAATAAAACGCTTGGCCTGAATTCTGCGACCGTGCAGATGGTTGGGCATGAATATGCTACCCGCCGCAAACAATTCAAGAAATACAGATTGAATTGGCGTAAGTCAGGGGGGTGTTAGACGTTCACTGGGTTGGATCCCGGTTCGTAAAGACTGCATTGGCTTCAAAAATGGTCAGGTTTATCATAACCGCCACTATTTTAGCATTTGGGATAGTTACGGATTATCTCAATACACGTTCAAATCAGGATCATTCAATGAGGATTCAAGAGGCCGGTGGTACTTCAACGTTGTGGTTGAGGTGGAAGCAGAACAGGGTACAGGCAAAGCCAGTGTGGGTATTGATTTGGGTTGTAAAGAAACAGCCACCGACAGTAACGGCTACAAACTAAAAGGCCGTGAATACCGCGAGCTAGAGGAAGATTTAGGTATTGCGCAGCGTGCAAAGAACAAAAAGCGAGCAAAAGCGATCCATACAAAGATAAAAAACCGCAGAGTAGATGCTTTGCATAAATACAGCCGCAAACTTGTCAATGAGAATGCGGCGATATTCATTGGCAACGTAAGTAGTCAAAAACTGGTCAAGACTAAAATGGCTAAGTCCGTTTTAGATGCTGGCTGGTCTACATTAAAAACACTATTGGAATACAAAAGCGCTCACGCTGGTATTGTTTTTGAAGAAATCAATGAATCGTACACCACCCAAACTTGCTCGTGTTGTGGCTCTCGCCAAAACAGTCCGAAAGGTAGAGCAGGACTTGGAATAAGAGAATGGACCTGTGAGTGTGGTGTCACTCACGACCGCGATGTGAACGCGGCCAAAAACATTCTTGCGCTCGGGCATGAGCGTCTAGCAGTAGGAATCCCCCACTAAAATCTTTGATTTAGTGGAGGGAGGATGTCAAACGCTTTGGTATAAGTGTTGCTCTTTAATATAGTGATTGACCGCTTCCGGGACTAAGTAATCGATGCTGTGAGCATTTCTCAATAGGCGGCGAATTTTTGTGGATGAAATATCCAGCTGGCTGGTGTCCTGAAAATAGATTTTTCCGCACTGCAGATCATGCAGCTCTTGTTTATCGCGGGTTGTACAGCGCTCAACAAGGGCTTGTACCGTGCTGTTGAAGTGTGGCTGCCATTGCGGCCGCTGACTGATAATCAGATGGCAATAGTCAAGTATCTCCTGCCATTTAAACCAGCTGTCAAAGTTGACTAAGGAGTCCATACCCATAATAAAACAGATCGGGGTTGTCGGATAAACCCTCTTTAACTCTTTTAAGGTATCGATAGTATAGCTGGCTTTATGGCGCTTTAATTCACGGGTATCTATTGCCATTGTCGGTTGTCCGGCGATGGCTAACTTCACCATCTCACTACGTTGTTCGGCAGTGCAGTGACTGGCCGATTTGTGCGGAGCAATATGGTTAGGCATCAGATAAAGTTTTTGCAGTGCGATGGCTTCACTTATTTCCAGTGCAGGGCGAAGGTGGCCAAAATGAATGGGATCAAAAGTGCCGCCTAAAAATCCAATCGCGCGTTGCCGGTTGCTATTGTTCATCTATTTTTATTCTCTTATTTCAACTCGAAAAACGCGGCGCTTAGCGCTTCAAGTTTTAACCAGTGGTTATCATCATTGTCAACCTTGATGGCGACTTCCATTGCCGCACAGTCAATCAGCAGATTTTCCAGTTGTGTGCTGCTTAAGCGGGATAAAGCTGCGCTGATCAGTTGCTGTTTGGCCGGCCAAAGTTTAGGTTTTTGCTGATTAAGCAGTTGTGTCAAAGGGATCTCTTTACTCTGATAACTGAGTTTCAGCAGTTTCTGTATTTCATTGCTAAGGGTTGCACTGAGCAGTAGCAGCTCAGTGCCTTCGGCTTTAAGCTGCTTTAAAATCCGTAGTGAGCGTGTCCGTTCACCTGAGAGTAACGTATCAAGCCATTGAAAAAGGCTGAAATGGTTATGCGTGGTAATGCTTTGCTCAACCTGCTGCAGGGTTAAATGTTGCTTGGGATAGAGCAGCGCCAGTTTTTCAAACTCCTGCTTGGCTGCTAATAAGTTGCCTTCAAAATGCAGGCACAGATAATCGACGACCTCTTTATCGGCATGCAGCTGTAAGGCCTTCAGACGCTGGAAAACCCACTGCGGAAAACGATGCGCCGGTGGCTGATTGGTGCTGATGTAGATTCCCTGCTGCTCTAGATTTTTAAACCAGACGCTGTTCATCTGCTGAGTATTGAGTTTAGGCCCCTGTAGAATCAACAGGATATCAGGGTTTAAAAGCGTGCTGATTTCTCGAATAAAAGCGGTATTTTCTTTTGTCGTTTTGCTTAAGGTTAATTCGAGGATCTTTTTCTCTGAAAAGAGAGAGAGGCTGTTCAACTCATTAAAGATAGCATCGCCTGCAAATTTGCCATCCAGGCTGAAACTGATTTTTTCCAGATAACCCTGTGACTTGGCGGCCTGTTGTATCTGCTCGAGCGCTTCCAGACAAAGCAGCGCCTCATCACCAAAAATCAGGCAGCAACTGGGTATCTGCTGCTTGAGATGTTGTAACAATTGCTCGGGATAGATGCGCATTGTTAACTACTCGTTGTCCATATTATTGGCGGCTTGCTTATTTTTTTCATTTTCCAGACTCAGCATAGTGGTAATAATATGATCGGCAGCAATGCTGTTCATCTCCTGCTCTAAAAGCTCCTCTTCACGAGATTTAGCTAAGGCCTGCTCGGAATTGTCAAGAAAATCACGATACAGATTAAAGGTAAAATATTTGGCCGGGTAACCCGGGCTTTGAATAGAATAGTCAAGATTATAACTTAACTCTTCTTCGGCATTTTGTGCGGTAACATAAAGCGATATGGTTCTCGATGAGCTGCGCACTCCATCGATCTTCAGGATAGTGACATCCTTGGCCGCTGTCTGCGCAATTTTAATACCGGCACCACGTAAACGCATTTTCAGAAAACGCACTAATTCGCCGTTCGGGTTGTTACTTTGCAGGAATACCTGCGGGTATTTATCAGCTAATCCGCCTTTATGTTTGAGGTGAAAACCACAGCCACTGAGTAGCAGCAGTGATAATAAAATAACAGCTACTCTGCAGTAAAAAGCTTTGCTAAAAGAAAGGTGCATAGAAAACCTTGTAGTTATTTAACTAAAAATGCGAGCGCAATAGCTGCGCTCGCATTGATACTTGTTACTAGTTAGCAACAATATTGAGTAACTTACCCGGTACGTAGATAATTTTACGTACGGTTTTGCCATCGGTAAACTTACTGACATGCTCATCTGCCATAGCAAGCTTCTCAACTGCTTCCTGCTGTGCATCGGCAGCGACGGTTAACTTACTGCGCAGCTTACCATTAACCTGGACAACAATAAGTTTTGAATCTTCAACTAATGCATCCTGATCAACATTTGGCCAGGTTGCATTGAGAAGATCTTCCGACTCACCTAAAGCGGCAAAAAGCTCAGCACAGATATGCGGTGTGATAGGCGCAAGCAGTTTCACCGTTGCGACTAATGCTTCCTGCAGGATGGCGCGATCCTGCTCTGTTTTTGCCGGTGCTTTAGTCAGCTTATTCATTAACTCCATCACTGAGGCAATGGCGGTATTGAAGGTCTGACGTCGACCGATATCGTCCGTTACTTTAGCGATGGTTTTATGCAGCTCACGACGCAGTGCTTTTTGCTGATCAGTATGTGATTTAAGCTCTAAATCGGCAACCTCACCTAAAGCAACATGCTCATATGCCACTTTCCATAGACGTTTTAAGAAACGCAGCGAGCCTTCCAATGCTGAATCTGACCATTCCAAGGTTTGATCAGCCGGTGCGGCAAACATCATAAACAGACGTACGCTATCTGCGCCGTATTTATCGATCATCAGTTGCGGATCAATACCGTTATTTTTAGACTTGGACATTTTGCTCATGCCGTCATAAATAACAGCTCGGCCATCTTTCGTCTTAGCGGCAATCACTTTACCTTTAGCATCTGTTTCGGTGATCACATCATTAGGGGAAACCCAAACTTTACCACCTTTTTCATCTTCATAGTAATAAGCATCTGCTAGTACCATACCCTGCGTCAGCAGTTTTTTGTATGGCTCATCGCAGTTCACCAGGCCAACATCACGCAGCAGTTTGTGGAAGAATCGGGAATATAAAAGATGCAGAATGGCATGCTCAATACCGCCAATGTATTGGTCAACAGGCAGCCAGTAGTTAGCTTTTTCCGGATCCAGCATCATATCGTCACTTTGCGGCGAGCAGTAACGCGCGTAGTACCAGCTTGATTCCATAAAGGTATCAAAGGTATCGGTTTCGTGGAATGCCGGTTGGCCGTTATAGGTGGTTTTTGCCCACTCTGGATCCGCTTTAATAGGTGAAGTAATACCATTCATCTGCACATCTTCAGGCAGTACAACCGGTAGTTGATCTTCCGGTACAGGTACAACCGAGCCATCTTCCAGGTTTAACATCGGAATAGGTGCGCCCCAGTAACGCTGACGGGAAACACCCCAGTCGCGCAGGCGGAAGTTAACCTGACGTTTACCCTTATTTTCACTGACCAGCTTGGCTTCTACCGCATCAAATGCCGCGGTGAAATCCAGACCGTCAAATTCACCGGAATTAAAACAGATCCCTTTTTCTGTGTAAGCTTCTGCCGATACATCAACATCGCTATCGGCAGGTTTGATAACTGCCTTAATTTCCAGTCCGTACTCTTTGGCAAACTCATAATCACGCTGATCATGCGCCGGTACCGACATAACAGCGCCTGAACCATAGCCCATCAGTACAAAGTTAGCACTCCAGATTGGCACTTCTTCACCGGTAATAGGGTGGATAGCTTTCAGGCCGGTATCAACCCCTTCTTTTTCCATGGTGGCAAGATCAGCTTCCGCTAATTTTACGTTCTTACATTTTTCACAAAATGCTGCCAGTGCCGGATTGTTTTTAGCGGCTTCAAGCGCCAGTGGGTGTTGCGCGGCAACGGCTACATAGGTTACGCCCATAACCGTATCGGGGCGGGTGGTGTAAACAGAAAAGGTTTCATCCGTTCCGCTTACTTTAAAGTCCATCTCGATGCCTTCTGAGCGACCGATCCAGTTGCGCTGCATGGTGCGTACCTGTTCAGGCCATTCATCAAGCTGGTCTAAATCATCTAATAGCTCTTGTGCATAGGCGGAGATTTTAATAAACCATTGCGGAATCTCTTTCTGCTCGACAAGCGCGCCGGAACGCCAGCCGCGGCCATCGATAACCTGTTCATTGGCAAGTACCGTCTGATCAACCGGATCCCAGTTTACCGTTGCCATTTTTTTGTAAACTAAATCTTTTTCCACCAGTTTAGTGAAAAACCACTGTTCCCAGCGGTAATATTCAGGTCGGCATGTTGCCAGTTCTCGACTCCAGTCATAACCAAAACCTAACTGTTTAAGCTGGGTTTTCATATATTCAATATTTTCGTAAGTCCAACCGGCAGGGGCGGTATTATTTTTAATGGCTGCATTTTCAGCCGGCAGGCCAAATGCATCCCAGCCCATAGGCTGCATAACATTTTTACCCTGCATGCGCTGAAAACGGGAAACCACATCACCGATAGTGTAGTTACGCACGTGACCCATATGTAATTTACCGCTTGGGTAGGGAAACATTGACAGGCAGTAATATTTTTCTTTTGACGGATCTTCGATGGCTTTAAATGATTGGTTTTCGTCCCACTGGGTTTGGAATTTGTTTTCAATCTCTTTCGGATTATATAACTCTTGCATATTCAGTCTGCCTAGCAATAATAAATGAAATAATAAATAAGGCGCTAGGATACAGGAGCAAGGACTTAGCAACAATATATATAAGAAATAAGACGCTTTTTTCCTGATAATTTCTTTCCTAAAAGGGCAACTGAAAAGCTCGCTTTTATCGCGACGGGTTAAAAAACAACAAAGTTCGGCGGTTGTTTATCCATCTTGTCGTTTTTCTAGGCGAACAGTTTTTTTTTGTTATTTCAAGCTTTACAAGGTAAGTCGATAGCCGCTATTATTCGTCCTGTTCCGGAGGGGTGGCAGAGTGGCTGAATGCACCGGTCTTGAAAACCGGCGAGGGTTAATAGCTCTCCGAGAGTTCAAATCTCTCCTCCTCCGCCATACATTAAAAACCCGCTGTTTTTACAGCGGGTTTTTTCGTTTCTAAGATTGATTTTGTAATATTAGGAGAGTTCAAATCTCTCCTGCTCTTTACTGCCATACATTAAAAAGGCATCTCAAATGAGATGCCTTTTTGCGTTTTATACGTTTGCTTTTATCCTATGACTTGTTTTAAATCGCATCACGCATCACGCATCACGCATCACGCATCACTCATAACCAGCCTTTTTGTTTTTATCGCCGCTAAATAATTAGCCAATATTCTTGGTGGTAATATAAAGAAGGGCTCTTCATTTAACTTTTAACCATTGTTTTCAAACGTTATTGTTGTTTTTCTAAGCGAACAGTTCTTTTTTGCTATTTTAGGCTTTACAAGGCAAGTCGATAGCCGCTATTATTCACCGCGTTCCGGAGGGGTGGCAGAGTGGCTGAATGCACCGGTCTTGAAAACCGGCGAGGGTTAATAGCTCTCCGAGAGTTCAAATCTCTCCTCCTCCGCCATATTTTAAACCCGCTGTTCTTACAGCGGGTTTTTTCGTTTTAGGCGATTAGTTTTATTGTGTAATGAGAGATGCAAATCTCTCCTACTCTTACTGCCATATTAAAAAGGCATCTCAAATGAGATGCCTTTTTGCGTTCTAAGCATGGCTTTTATCTTGTAGCGAGAGTTAGAATCTCATTATTCATTATTCATTATTCATTATTCATTACTCATTACTCATTACCCATCACTTATCACGCATTACCCAGCCTCTTATTTCCTTTCTCCTATTGGCACCATAATATGCGCGTAAGGTGTGCCTTTCCACATCACATAAGGTCCGCCAAGACTCGGATCTGTCGGCAAAGCATCTAATAATTGCGCATCGGGAACAATAATCATTAGATGTGGGCCCTCTACAATCCATTGATTATCTGCAGTTTCGCCTTCTGCATAAGGGTCGATATTACTGGCACCTTCATCACCAGCTAACATATAAGAGATACCAATAGTTTTGGCTTGAAAGGGTTTCTTGTTTGTCCAGGCATCAGCCCATTCTAGCCAAGGCGCATCAAAGCACATAGGCGCTTTGCCTTGTAATTGAGGGGGTGTCGGAAAACAGGTGTAATTACTTGTACCTTCTTGCAAGACATTGTTGTTCCAGTCCATGACGGTAACTGTTGCTCTTAGGGTTGGTGGGGCTGCACTTAATGCATCCGCAAGGAGTGTTTGAGATTTGTCATGGGCATCAGCAGATACATTCTGGCCCAGGAAAATAGCCATACAAGCAGATAGATAAGCATAAATTTTCATAAAATTATCCTTTGTTAATAGCGCCGCTCAAAACATATGAGCCCATTGAGTATAGTTCAGGGTATAGTCTATGAGCGAATGATGGAGGATCATGCTCAAGCGGGATTGATGAGATACTTGCAGTGCAGAAAATGCGATTTCCAGGGAGTTGAGTAAGATGTTAAATCCAATGTTTTTTCAATTATTTTTGTTTGTCGTGATTTAAAGCTTTACAAATGAAGCTGTTGGCTTGTATTATACGCCCCGTTCCGGAGGGGTGGCAGAGTGGCTGAATGCACCGGTCTTGAAAACCGGCGAGGGTTAATAGCTCTCCGAGAGTTCAAATCTCTCCTCCTCCGCCATATTTAAACCCGCTGTTCTTACGGCGGGTTTTTTCGTTTATAAGATTGGTTTTGTAATATTAGGAGAGTTGAAATCTCTCCTGCTCTTTACTGCCATATATTAAAAAGGCATCTCATTTGAGATGCCTTTTTGCGTTCTAAGCATTTGCTTTTATTTTGTAGCGAGAGCTTAAATCTCTCCTATTCTTTATTCTGCCATATTGAAACCCGCTGTTATTATAGCGGTTTTTTTCGTTTCTGCGCTTGCTTTTACCCTATGGCAGGTTTCAAATCCCATCACCCATCACCCATCACCCATCACCCATCACCCATCACCCATCACTCATCACTCATCACTCATCACTCATCACTCATCTAAGGTGCTGAGTTAAAGCCTGTTTTTGCAGTCAAAAGCATAGGCCGGTGTTTATATTAAGATTGAGTTTTAGCATGGAGTCATTTACATTATTGTCAGAGATCTGTTGATCTGCGCAGATAAACAGAGCCTAGGTAATGCAAACCACACTGTTTTTTGATTAGAGAAACATTATTTTTTGGTTTACTATCCAATCAGCTGTTTGTAAATAGCAGCGGTTTTTATTTGATGTGTAAGTGTTCTGCTTAGGCATTTACGGAGAAATTTTTTGTGATAAATATCCTGTTGGTCGATGACCATGAATTAGTTCGTACAGGGATTCGCCGTATCATTGATGATGTTCGAGGCATGAAAGTAATAGGAGAGGCTGAAAGTGGAGAGGAGGCTGTGAAATGGTGTCGCAGCAACGATCCTGATGTTGTGTTAATGGATATAAATATGCCGGGGATTGGCGGTTTAGATGCAATGCATCGTATTCTACGTATCAATGAAGATATCAAAATTATTATGTTAACCATGCATACGGAAAATCCTTTTCCAGCAAAAGTTATGCAGGCGGGGGCTGCCGGTTATTTAAGTAAAGCAGCTAATCCGGATGAAGTGCTGCGTGCGATTCGCAGTGTTAATTCCGGGCAACGTTATTTGGCGCCGGAAATTGCGCAGCAGATGGCGCTCTCGCAAATATCACCGGCAACGGACGACCCTTTTAGTGTACTTTCGGAAAGAGAGTTGCAGATTATGATGATGATCACCAAGGGGCAACGTGTGGTTGATATCTCAGAGCAACTGAGTTTAAGTTCAAAAACAGTGAACAGTTACCGTTATCGTCTGTTTGATAAATTAGGGGTCAATGGCGATGTGGAGTTAACCCACTTAGCTATTCGTTATGGCATGCTTGATTCCAATGCCCTTTAATCTTTTGCTAATACACAAGGTGGCACCTGCGGGTGCCATTTTCTTATGAGTTTATTTTCCCCTGAGCAGTTTCTAAAAACGGTGACCAATGAGCCGGGTGTATACCGTATGTTTGATGATAAACAACGGGTAATCTATGTCGGTAAAGCAAAAAATTTAAAAAAACGACTAAGCAGTTACTTTAGCTTAACGCAAAAACACCCGAAAACATTAGCCCTGGTCAACCATATTGCCAATATAGAAGTAACGGTGACCTTTACTGAAACAGAAGCGCTGATCTTAGAGCATAATTTCATTAAGCAATATAAGCCTAAGTACAATGTTCTGTTGCGCGATGATAAATCTTATCCTTACCTGTTTTTAAGTGATCACAAACACCCGCAATTGACGCTGGTAAGAGCCAAAAACAAAAAGCGCAAGGGCACCTATTTTGGTCCTTATCCAAGCGGTGGGGCGGTACGTGAAAGCCTGCTTCTGATGCAGAAGTTATTTCCCATTCGCCAGTGCGAAGACAGCTATTACAACAATCGTTCCCGTCCTTGCCTACAGTACCAATTAAAGCGTTGCCTGGGCCCTTGTGTTAAGGCAATGCCGGAAGAGGAGTATGCTCATCAGGTTGAGCTGGCCAGTGAGTTTCTGCAGGGTAAAAGCCAAAAAGTGATCAGTCAGCTGGTCGAGGAGATGCAGCGTGCCAGTCAGGCACTGGAATTTGAAAAAGCAGCGCTGCGCCGCGATCAAATTCAATCCTTAAAAAAAGTGCAGGAGCAGCAATGGGTGAGCGGCGATATTGAGCAGCTTGATATATTAGGCTTAGTCTATGAGCAGGGGGTTGCCAGCATTCATATGCTCTTTGTCCGCCAGGGGCACATTCTCGGTAGCCGCAATTATTTTCCTAAAGTGCCTAAAAATGCCGGCAAAGATGAAGTGTTGGGCTCCTTTTTAAGCCAGTTTTATCTGTCCGGCCAAAATGGTCGCAGCATGCCTAAAGAGATCCTGCTCAGTGATGACTTTGCTGAGCGGGCCATTTTTAGCAAGCTGTTTTCCGAGTACTGTGGTTATAAAACCGCGCTTAAAATTGGCGTGCGCGGCGAGCGTGCAAAATTTATTAAACTAGCGCATGCCAATGCGCGAATAGCCTTGCAAACTCATCTCTGCCAGAAAAAAAAACATCCAGCAGCGCTATCAGTTATTGGAAGAAAAGCTCGAGTTGACCAAGCCCATTAAACGAATGGAGTGTTATGACATCTCGCATATGATGGGAGAAAAGACGGTCGCATCCTGCGTGGTTTTTAACCGTGAAGGCGCAAATAAAGCGGCATATCGGCGTTTTAATATAACAGGCATTACCCCGGGTGATGATTATGCGGCGATGGCACAGGTGCTCTCTCGTCGTTTTAAAGATTTGCAGACGCCTGAAAATATTCCGGATATTATCTTTATTGATGGCGGGCTCGGGCAGTTACAGCAGGCGGAAAATATTATCAATTCACTTGAGCATAATTTTGCCGGCCAATACCCGCTACTGATAGGTATTGCCAAAGGGGTCACTCGTAAAGCCGGGTTAGAGACGCTGATTTTAGCAGAAAGCCATGAGATTCTGGAGCTTGCTGAAAGCTCTCCTGCCCTGCACCTGATACAGCAGATACGTGACGAATCACATCGCTTTGCCATTATGGGGCATCGCCAGCAGCGGGATAAAAAAAGACGCATCAGCAGTTTAGAAGGGATTACCGGTGTCGGCGCAAAGCGCCGCCAGGATCTGCTCAATTACTTTGGTGGCCTGCAGGGGGTAAAATCCGCCGGTGTTGATGAGTTGGCAAAAGTTCCCGGTATCAGTTATGCCTTAGCGGAAAAGATACATGAGGCTTTGCATTAATCGCTTTATATTTGCTATTAACTATTTGCATTGCGAAACAATAAAATGCAAAAATAGGCTAATGCTCAAGGTGTTACGATAATCATCTGAGTATCTGCAATATAAAGGACATATTAATGCTAAACATCCCCAATATTTTAACGGGCTTTCGAATCTTCTTAATCCCTATTTTTGTACTGCTGTTTTATTTTCCTGCAACCTGGGCGCACGCGGCTGCGGCTTTGGTTTTCTGTTTAGCCGGGCTGACCGATGCGTTGGATGGTTATCTGGCAAGAAAGTTAAATCAACAAACGGCTTTTGGCGCATTTTTAGATCCTGTTGCGGATAAAATCATGGTGGCTGTTTCACTGGTGATGATCGTCGAGCATTATGCCGTTATCTGGATCACTATTCCGGCCATGGTGATGATTTGTCGGGAAATTATTATTTCAGCCTTGCGCGAGTGGATGGCTGAATTAGGGCAGCGTGCCAGTGTTGCTGTTTCCTGGATCGGGAAATTTAAAACGACCGCACAAATGCTGGCGCTGTTTTTATTGATTTGGCAGTACTCACCGGAAATGGAGTGGGCCGGTTTTGCATTTTTATATATAGCAACCGCATTGACGCTTTGGTCTATGTTTGTTTATTTAAAAGCAGCCTGGCCGACATTGAGCCAGAACTCCTAACGCTCTCGCAGTTTAGATGCAAATCAGGTCAATTATTGCGGAATATATGAACGCTCAGTTTAAAAAAAACGGCGAACAGTCGTTAAAGATTAAAAAACCATTAAAATAGAGTTGACTCAATTGTGATTATCATTAGAATGCCAACCCATCGAAAGGGAAACAGTTTTTACAAACCTTAAGATGATGATTTAAGAGCGGTACTAGCTCAGTTCGTTAAGGCCAACCTTGACAAGAATTGACTGGAGTCACGAGTTTGCTCGTGGTTATTAAATCATAAAAAATATGAAGCGGTACTAGCTCAGTTGGTAGAGCACGACCTTGCCAAGGTCGGGGTCACGAGTTCGAGTCTCGTGTACCGCTCCAAATTATATTGGCGGAATGGCAGAATGGCCATGCAGTGGATTGCAAATCCATCCATCTCGGTTCGACTCCGGGTTCCGCCTCCATATCTATTTATAGATTCGCCCGGGTGGTGGAATTGGTAGACACAAGGGATTTAAAATCCCTCGCTTTCTGAGCGTGACGGTTCAAGTCCGTCTCCGGGCACCAATTCTAAAAGACAGTTTTTGCAGGCTGTTAAAGAATAACAATAATAAAGCGGTACTAGCTCAGTTGGTAGAGCACGACCTTGCCAAGGTCGGGGTCACGAGTTCGAGTCTCGTGTACCGCTCCAACTTCTCTTTAAGAAGTAAAACTAAATAGCATAATAAAAAATTATATTGGCGGAATGGCAGAATGGCCATGCAGTGGATTGCAAATCCATCCATCTCGGTTCGACTCCGGGTTCCGCCTCCACATCTATTATAGATTCGCCCGGGTGGTGGAATTGGTAGACACAAGGGATTTAAAATCCCTCGCTTTCTGAGCGTGACGGTTCAAGTCCGTCCCCGGGCACCAATTCTATAAATTAACCAGCTTTCAGCTGGTTTTTTTATATCTGAAATTTGACCAGCCCTAATAAGCTGAAAAATAGATATCTCTATAGTAGGCGGTCGCATTGAGTTGACTGTTGTCGGTATCGGTCATCAGAGCGATGGCATCTATATAACGATAGGCTTTTTCATTTTTCTGCGCGCTTCCCCGGTCGCCGAATTGGGTAATCATATCCTGGTAGACATTTCTTTTTTCTGTGTACCAGGTGCCGATATCACTGTTTTTACCGCGTACGGCAATCATTTTTGCGTTGTCGAAAGCATAAGCATTGCCCCATTCGCTATTGGCCTCCTGATTGCTCGACCAGACATAATTAAGTGCCAGTGTCCGCCAAATTCGCCAACCGCCATCTTTAACAACGTAAATACGCGCAGCATAGTCATCGCCATCCTTGCTCGTTTCCTGCAATCCGGAAAGGCGGTTGTCTACTCGCCATGACCAATTGATATAGGGCGTTCTTTTTAAATCGATTTTCAGCTCTTTGGCAAGCCCGGAAGCGGATGAATAGCTGACGGCTTTGAGGGTTGCTGTATTATCTAGCGTGATGAGCGAATAATGGGTATTGCCGGAAAAAGACTTTGTACTCCAGGCCGATAACGGCTCCAATGCAAAGTTCGAGACGGCTAGCTTCTCCTGTGCATAGAGTGCAGGGCTAAAGGCCAGGCTCAACCCAAGCAGAGCGGTAGTTGTTTTCATCGCTATTCCTTCTGGATTTATATTTTCTGTTGATAATATAGAACCGTACTTTAAGCTTTAAATTTCAACAAAAATAAAGTGCACGCTAAGATTTTCTGTTTAGAGCGAGGGGGAGGCTGGAAGAGAAAATAAAAAGGCGCTGTAAAACGCCTTTGTGGAAGAGTATAAAGAAAATTAATCAATTGTCCCGCAGAAGCGGTAACCTTCACCATGGATAGTGGCAATAATTTCAGGCGCATTAGGAATGCTTTCAAAGTGTTTACGAATACGGCGAATTGTCACATCAACGGTACGATCGTGGCTTTTTAATTCACGGCCCGTCATTTTCATTAACAGCTCGGCACGTGTTTGAATTTTGCCCGGATTTTCAATAAGGTGCAGTAGCGCTCTAAATTCACTGCGCGGCAATTTAAAGACATCACCATGCGGGCTGATTAATGAACGGCTGTTCATTTCCAGAGTCCAGCCGTTAAATTTATAAGTTTCGATTTTTTGTTCAGTTTCTTCCGAGTGCAGGTTACTTTTCATTGTCCGCGCCAATAGGTTGCGGGTACGAATCGTTAACTCACGGGGATTAAAGGGTTTGGTGATATAGTCATCAGCACCAATCTCCAGGCCTAATATTTTGTCCACTTCATTATCACGACCGGTTAAGAAAATAAGTGCAATGTTTTGCTTTTCACGCAGCTCTCGAGCCAATAATAAACCATTTTTACCCGGTAGGTTAATATCCATAATAATCAGATTGATAGTGTTTTCTTTGACGACCTGGTGCATTTCATCACCATTGTCGGCTTCTAAAACGTGATAACCTTCAGCCTCAAAGACGCTTTTTAAGGTGTTACGTGTGACTAATTCATCTTCAACAATCAAAATGTTTGCTGTGGACATGGGAACTCCTATTTTTGAATCCTGTATATTTTTTAATTTGCGAAGAAGGTTTTAAAAACAGCAAAGCACATGCAGCTAACAAGCGTCACTTTACGGCATGCTCCTTGTTTTTAAAAATAAGTATTTGTTATTATTTTAAACAAATATTTTACACTTACATACTCAATCTACCTCAATATGTAAAATCGGCGGGTCGAGCGTTACCGTATTCCAAGCGTTAAGGTGAAACGGTAGCGTTTTAAATCAGTGCTTCATTATGCTGAGAGGCGACTTTTAGGAGTTGAGTTAACCATTTTCAGTAAAATAGCTGTATAGAATAATTGCGTGTGTATTTATTCCTTCATCTTATTTGAATAACTATAATTACTTAACATTCAGATAACAACTAGAAAGTCGATAAATAAGCACAAATAACAAGGTTTTTAGTGTTTTTAACGTAAAAGCTTCCCTTTCCAAGCCTGAGGGAACTAATAATGACTATTACTGCGCAGCTAAGCGTCGAGGCAAAAGGCGCCTTATTGTAAAGCAGGGTAATGTGTCAGACGTTGTCCGTTATTGGCCTTTATCTGAGTCGCTGTTGTTATGTAAAATTGTCTTTTATATTCAATAGTTTATATTTTTAACAGGGGCTAAATCGAATCCGGACAAAGCACAAAAAACGCCTTAATATGCACTTTTAGCAATAAAATCGGAATAACTAAACAGTCGCTTGTTTCCGTCAAGATAAAGCTTTGTTATGATAGGTGCTTTACTCTTTCAGTAATTAAACTTAATCTACAAAACTCTATTATAATTTATGCTTTATTTCCTCAGTTTAACTATTAGACAACGAATTTGTCTTAAGTATTCGTTAGCGTTGAATTTATGAAATAAATCAGACTTTTTTGAACCCGTGATCAATTGCGGGTTTTTTTGCATCACAGCAGGGATCGTTTACATGCGTGTACTTAAATTTGGCGGCACATCATTAGCAAATGCCGAACGTTTTAATCAAGTTGCAGATATTGTTATTAATAATCAGCAGCAATCACAAATTGCTTTAGTTTTATCGGCTCCCGCAGGGGTGACTAACAATCTGGTTGCCGTGGTAGAAAAGACCAGTAAAGGGCTGTCTGCAGAAAGTAATCTCATTGATATTCAGCGTATTTTTGCCGATTTGATTAAAGGCTTAAAAAGTACTTATGAAGAATTTGCCGATGATCTCCTTAAAACAATTTTTGAGCGGGAATTATCGCACTTAAGTGATTTACTTGAAGGCGTGCGTTTATTAGCGCAATGCCCGGCAAGCATAGAGGCGCAGATATTATCCAAGGGGGAGCTGTTAAGCATTGCCTTGTATGAAGCAACTGCTGATCAGCAGAGGCCATGTAGTTGAGGTGATCAAACCCCAGGAAAAGTTAATTTCCTATAAAGGCGGCTATCTTGAAGCGCAAATAGATATCGAAGCTTCGCGCGCTTTATTATTGAAAAAGCCGCTGGTGAAAAATGCCATCTACCTGATGCCTGGTTTTACCGCAGGTAATGAACAGGGGGAAACCCTGGTACTCGGACGTAATGGCTCTGATTACTCAGCTGCAGTGCTGGCTGCCTGCTTAAAAGCGGAATGTTGTGAAATCTGGACCGATGTTGATGGCGTTTATAGTTGCGATCCGCGTTTAGTCAAAGATGCCAAGCTGCTAAGCTCACTAAGCTATGCAGAGGCGATGGAGCTTTCCTATTTCGGAGCTAAAGTATTGCATCCTAAAACCATTGCGCCGATCGCCCAGCATCATATTCCCTGCCTGATTAAAAACACCCATAATCCGCAAGCAATGGGCACGCTGATCGGCGTTGAGCATGGTGATGAAGCGCTGGAGGTGAAAGGAATTTCGGATCTGAAAGGATTAGCTATGCTGAGCCTTTCCGGACCGGGTATGAAGGGCATTGTCGGTATGGCCGGACGTATCTTTACCACTATTTCCCGTGCCGGTGTCTCCATTATTCTTATTACTCAGTCTTCATCTGAATACAGCCTGGGCTTTTGTATCGCTTCTGATGATACGCAAAAGGCGCTCAATGCTTTAAATGAAGAGTTTGCTTTAGAGTTTCAAAATAACCTTCTTGAAGAGATTGACGTCGTGGAAAACCAGGCTATTGTCTCTTTGATTGGCGATGGCATGAAAAAAGCCAAAGGCGTTGCCGCACGTTTTTTAACCGCACTTACCGAGGCATCAATTAATATTGCGGCCATCGCTCAAGGTTCATCTGAGCGCTCAATTTCGGTAGTCGTTTCCGAGGAAAAAGCACAGGAAGCGGTTATCGCTTGTCATCGCAAATTTTTTGGCAGCGTGCAGTATATCGATATGTTCCTGATTGGTTGTGGCGGTGTTGGCGGTGCTCTGGTGGATCAGGTTTATCGTCAGCAGGCGCGTTTACATGAGCGTAATATTCAGATCCGTGTTTGCGGCATTGCTAATAGCCGCGTTATGTTGATGAATGATCAAGGCATCGAATTAGCAGATTGGCGAGAGCAGTTACAGAAGGCGACAGAGCCCTTATCACTGCAGAGTATGCAGTCGTTGGTTAATGACTCACATATTATTAACCCGGTTATTGTTGACTGTACCAGCAATGATGGCATTGCCGCACGTTATGTTGACTTTCTCGGTGCCGGTTTCCATGTGGTGACGGCCAATAAAAAAGCCAATACCAGCAGCATGGAGTATTACCAGCAATTACGTTTAACGGCATTGATGAAACGTCGTAAGTTCCTCTATGACACTAATGTCGGCGCGGGCTTACCTGTTATTGAAAATATGCAGAATCTATTTAATGCCGGCGATCAACTGATCAAGTTTAACGGTATTTTATCTGGCTCATTATCCTTTATTTTTGGCAAATTAGATGACGGTTTATCGTTTTCCGAAGTGACCGCACAGGCGCGCAGCATGGGCTTTACTGAACCTGATCCGCGTGACGATTTAAGCGGTACCGATGTCGCGCGCAAGCTGCTTATTTTAGCGCGTGAAGCGGGCATGGAGCTGTCGCTGGAAGATGTTGAGATTGAACAGGCGCTGCCGCCGGGTTTTGATGACAGCGGCACAACCGAAGAGTTTATGGCGCGTCTTCCGGAAGCGGATGCTTATTTCAATGAACTGCAGGAAAGAGCCAATGAGCAGGGACAGGTACTGCGTTATGTCGGCAAGTATTGAGAATGGTAAGTGTAAATGCAGCATTAAAGCAGTGGATGGTGATGATCCGCTCAATAAAGTAAAAGATGGTGAGAATGCACTGGCATTTTACAGCCAATATTATCAACCGATTCCATTAGTATTACGCGGTTATGGCGCAGGTACGGAAGTAACCGCAGCAGGCGTGTTTGCAGATGTATTGCGTACATTGAACTGGAAACAGGAGTTTTAAATGAGTGTTGTAGCATATGCTCCTGCCTCGACAGCAAATGTCAGTGTAGGGTTTGATGTATTGGGCGGTGCCCTGGCGCCAATTAACGGTGAATTACTCGGTGATCGGGTAAAAATAGCAGCTGGAGATTCTGCTTTTTCACTGGACTGTATCGGCCGCTATGCCCATAAATTACCTAAAGAGCCGGAAAAAAATATTATTTATCAATGCTATCTTGTCTACCGGGATGCTATCGCTAAGCTTAATAAAGAGATTCTGCCGGTTAAGATGACGCTGGAGAAAAACTTACCCGTCGGCAGTGGATTAGGTTCAAGTTCCAGCTCCATTGTGGCGGCATTAGAAGCGCTCAATACCTGGCATGATAACCTGCTTGATGAAACCAGCATGCTGGCATTAATGGGCGAAATGGAAGGCCAGATCAGCGGCAGTGTACACTATGATAATGTTGCCCCTTGTTACTCTGGGCGGTATGCAGCTCGATGATTAATGAAGGTGGTATTATCAGTCAGACCATTCCTTCTTTTAAGGAGTGGTATTGGGTGGTTGCTTACCCCGGCATTACCATCTCCACCTCAGCGGCACGTGATATTTTACCGGCACAGTACCGCTTAAAGGAAACGCTGACTTATGGCCGCCGTTTTAGGCGCCTTTGTCCATGCCAGTTATAGTAACCAGCCACAGCTGGCTGCAAAAATGCTCAAAGATGTCATTGCCGAGCCTTACCGCTCGCAGTTGATTCCCGGCTTTAAAGAAGCGCGACTGGCTGCAGAGCAAAGTGGCGCTTTAGCAATGGGCATTTCCGGCTCGGGACCAACGGTTTTTGCCGTAATGACCGATCTTCAACAAGCAGAATCTTTACAAACTTGGTTAACCGAAAACTTCCTTCAAAATGATGAAGGATTTTGTCATATTTGTCGTCTTGATGAACAAGGCGCACGCGTGTTAGGAACAGAACTATGAACTTATACAATATCATCGACCACAGTGAACAAGTCAGCTTTCAACAGGCTGTCAAACAAGGATTAGGACGCGGACAAGGTCTTTTTTTTTCCGGAGACGATCACGCCACTGAAAAAATATTGATGAATTATTAGCAATGAATCTGGTGGATCGCTCAACAGAGATTCTAGCGCACCTGATCGGGGATGAATTAAGTAAAGAAACTGTTCATGGCATCGTTTCTAAAGCTTTTACTTTTGAGGCGCCAGTTAAAAAAGTAACGGATAAGATCAATGCACTGGAGCTTTTTCATGGGCCGACATTAGCTTTTAAAGATTTTGGCGGCCGTTTTATGGCGCAATGCCTGGCGCAGTTTAACGATGATGGCAAGATCACTATCTTAACAGCAACATCAGGTGATACTGGTGCCGCTGTGGCGCATGCTTTTTACGGCATGGAAAATATCAATGTCGTTATCCTTTATCCAAAAGGAAAAATCAGTCCGTTACAGGAAAAACTGTTCTGCACACTTGGTGGCAATATCACCACAATCGCTATTGAAGGCACATTTGATGATTGTCAGGCAATGGTTAAGCAAGCCTTTGATGATCAGGAGCTAAAACAAGCGATTGGCCTTAACTCTGCCAACTCAATTAATATCAGCCGCTTATTAGCACAAATCTGTTATTACTTTGAAGCCTTTGCGCAGTTAAATAACGAGCAGCGCAAGGAGCTGGTGGTATCTGTACCTAGCGGTAACTTTGGTGATTTGACAGCTGGTTTATTAGCAAAAGCATTAGGTTTGCCGATCAAACGTTTTATTGCGGCAACTAATGTAAATGATACTGTTCCTCGTTACCTTGCTGAAGGTACCTGGTCACCAAAAGCAACAATTCCAACACTTTCCAATGCCATGGATGTCAGTCAGCCGAATAACTGGCCGCGTATCGAAGAGCTGTTTAAAGTCAAGGGCTGGTCTTTATCTGAGTTGGGTTACGGCAGATTAACTGATGCAGAGACCAAAACCGTATTAATTGAAATGGATAAGTTAGGCTATTTATGTGAGCCGCATGGCGCAATTGCATACAGTGAACTAACGAAACAGCTGCAGAAAGGTGAAACAGGTTTATTCTTATGTACAGCACACCCTGCTAAATTTAAAGAGAGTGTTGAAGAAATTCTAGGACGTGATATCTTCATTCCTGAAGAGCTTGCATCACGTGCGGATTTACCATTACTTTCGAAAGAATTTCCGGTCGACTTTGCGAAGGTGCGTGAACTGCTAATGTCTCTATAGGCACTGGAAATAAGGCAATGTACAAATAAAAAAGAGCGTGATAAACGCTCTTTTTTTATTGGAGCTTAAAATGAGTAAAGTCTTAAATGATCTTTTGGGTCAGCTTAGTTTAGAAAAATTAGAAGCAAATTTATTTAGAGGCGAAAGTCAGGATCTTGGTTTAGGGCTTGTTTTTGGCGGACAAGTGATGGGGCAGGCTATCTCTGCGGCTAAGGGGACGGTGCCAGAGGAGTACCGAGTGCACTCTTTTCATTCCTACTTTTTATTGAAAGGGGATACCGAGCAGCGAATTGTTTATGATGTAGAACGTATTCGTGATGGTAAATCACTGGCAACAAGGCGTATCAAAGCGGTGCAGAACGGCCAGGCGATCTTTTATATGACCGCTTCGTTTAAAGCCGAAGAAAAAGGTTTTGAACATCAGGATAAAATGCCGGATGTACCTGCGCCTGAAGAGTTGATTTCTGAGCAGGAGATGGCCTTGATCCATTCCGACCTGTTACCGGATTTTATCTGCAAAAAGCTGGTGGCTGAAAAGCCGCTCGAGATGCGTCCAGTGACCCTTATTAACCCAGTCGATCCCGATATTGAAGAGCCTAAACGCCTGATCTGGATGAAAGCAAACGGTAAAATGCCCGATGATCCGTCCATTCACCGCTATTTATTAGCTTACGCATCGGACTTTAATTTTTTTACCGACCGCATTACAGCCTCATGGCGTTTCTTATTTCACGGAAGGGGTGCAGGCGGTTACTGTGGATCACTCCATGTGGTTCCATAACGATTTCCATTTGGATGACTGGTTATTGTATGCTATAGAAAGTCCTGTTGCATCAGACGGCCGTGGTTTGGTCAGAGGACAGTTTTTTACGCGCGAAGGAAAACTGGTCGCATCGACGATTCAGGAAGGATTAATTAGACAAAGACAAGTTAAATCCTAATAAAGAAAGGGAAGTTAAAAGCTTCCCTTTTTATTGCCATGAGAGAACGCTGCTCGCCAACCATCGCCGCAAGCGCCGGATCGCTAAAAAAATTCCTGCGCACTCTTGCTATTAGCGCTTCAGTTTTAAAATTTGAGTCATCTCTCTGTTATTTATAACGTTCTTGTTGCGTTTTTTCATCTTCCACTCTGTGATAATAATTTTTTATCTGTTTTGCCGTAAAACCTCTTCCTTTTAGGTAGAGGATATAAGGCGATTAGCGCAAAGCGCTGATGGTTTGATAATATTGTTTCTGCTTCTAAACTTAAAACATACCGCAGGACATGCGGGATTTTAAGTCTGTGGAGTACGTGTCAGACCTGGGGAGCATGAGTTGCGTGAAGCGCGTAAAAGCTCCCACTATGAGGGCTAAACGCGAAAACCAAGCATCGCTCTCTGGGCAGTGTACATTGAAGCAGAAACCTGAAAACTCGTGAGAGTTCTTCACCGGTTTTTACTAACCGGAATCCTTTTCCTTTAGGGAGAGGTGGATGTCAAGACTATTCTAAGATCATATGCTTAGCTTTTAGAAGAGCAGTTCTGAGCAGGTAAATCTTATACAGGAGGCGTTAATGATTAAAAAAATAGGGGTTTTAACAAGTGGAGGTGATGCACCCGGCATGAATGCGGCAATCCGTGCAGTGGTACGTGAAGGCTTACATCAGGGCCTGCAAGTTTATGGTATTTATGAGGGCTATGCAGGTTTGCATCAAGATAAAATTAAACCGCTTGATCGTCACTCTGTTTCTGATGTTATTAATTATGGCGGCACTTTTCTGGGATCTGCACGCTTTCCAGAGTTTAAAGAAGAAAGTGTACGTAAAGAAGCCATTAAAAACCTTAAAAAACATCAGATTGATGCTTTGGTGGTTATTGGTGGTGACGGTTCATATATGGGAGCTGAAAAAATCACAGAAATGGGCTTTCCGTGTATTGGTATTCCAGGCACAATCGATAACGATATTCCCGGCACGACCTATACCATAGGTTATGATACGGCACTAAATACTGTTGTTGAAGCCATCGATCGCTTACGTGATACATCCGCATCACATAAACGTATCTCTATTGTTGAAATTATGGGCCGCTATTGCGGTGATTTAACCTTAGCTGCAGCAGTCGCTGGTGGTATTGAATTTGTTGTGGTTCCGGAAAGAAATTATAGCGAAGCTGAGTTGTTAGCAAAAATTAAAGCCGGCATCGCAAAAGGTAAAACACATATGCTTGTCGCCATGTGTGAGCACGTAACCGATGTTAATACGCTTGCTAAAGATATTCAGGCTGAAATTGGCCGTGAAACACGGGCAACAATTCTAGGTCATATACAACGTGGCGGCACACCCACTGCCCGGGACCGAATTTTGGCAAGCCGTATGGGATCCTATGCTGTTAAGCTGTTATTAGAAGGTCAGGGCGGGCGTTGTGTCGGCATAGTAAATTCAAAAATGGTCCACTATGATATCATCGAATGTATTAACACGATGAAACGACCTTTCAATCAAGAGTTATTTGACCTGTCTGAATCCCTGTTTTAGGGGGCCACATTCAGTGTCCGTTTTACAAGGTCTTATATCTCGAGCACTTTATGAAGACGTTCGGCAAAGTAAATTGCTAACTGAGACAATGTCAGATTCGAGTTATGGGTTGGCATAAACTAAACTATATGGACACCCAGTGCGTCGAGATAAATCGGTGGAGCCAAGGGAACTAACAATAGGAAACGAGGAGCAAAGTCGGATCCGACTATGACACAGAGCATAGAAATAAGATCGTCAAGACTGCTTCGCCTGCATGTAAAAACTAAAGAAGGGCGCTCATTGCGATTCAATAACTTACTGCATCATATTACCCAACACTGCTTATTCAGGTTTATAAACATCTGAATAGAAAATCACCACGGACGTAGATGGTGAAAGCTGGCCGGGCTTTGCTAGAAATTTGGCGTATCGTAGGAACCGTATGCGTTGGTCGCACACTTACGCATCTGTTCCGGAGGGGTGATAAACTTATAACGGACTGCATTGTTACGAAATGTTGATAAGTAACCTCTTTTTAAACAAGCAGTCCGGAGCGCAACGAGTTTATACATATTTATTGCCAGAGATATGATTGGATGCGCTTATGATGCCGTTTTGTTATTCAAAATATTATAAGCACTGATTTTAATCATATCATTTATCAAAAACCAAATAATGGCATAAAGCCAAATATAGAGAGCATGCTCCCATCCGATAGCTGTCACAAAGAATCCATAAACGGCAATTGAATCTTGGCGACGAAAATGGGACAACTTAAGCGTTTATTTCAAATATCCTGATTATGTCAGAAAGGCAATTTACACGACTAATGCGATTGAAGCCGTTCATCGGCAATTCCGAAAATTGACTAAAACCAAAGAGGCTTTTCCAAATGAAAATAGCTTGATGAAGCTGCTGTATGCTGGCATATTGAATGCCTCGAAGAAATGGACAATGCCAATCCAGAACTGGAATCTGACATTGTCCCAATTAGCTATTTACTTTGATGGGCGTCTTGATAAGGTGCTCGATATCTAGGGTATGTTTAAGCTGACACAGAATTTTGAACGCCCTCATAGGTATTGCCCATTTCAATATTTACCATATTTTACTTTGAAACTAAAACAACAATACTGTGAGCCTGCACTTTGCAATAAGCGTCTTTATGTAGTTTTTCTTGACCAATTTCAATAATATCATTGGGGGAGGCTAACGCGGTGTTAAGCGCACAATACCAGTTTCTACCCCGCACTTCAGGCAGTTCAAAATCAAGCGCCTCCCAGTACATATTAAACATAATATGCAGATCTACCCCCTCCTCCCGTGCCCCTAAAGTCATTGCCAGAGCTAATCCTGTTGGATCTCGCCATCCTGGTTTTCCGAGTTCACAACCATGCCATGATATATCAGCGAGTCCACGCATATTAATTTCGCCATCATAAAATCGATTACGGGAAAAACGCGGATGGCGTTTGCGAAAAGCGATCAGCCGTTGCCAGAAGCGCAACATCGATTTATGCGTTTGCAGATACTGCCAATTGAACCAGGATATTTCATTATCCTGACAATAAGCATTGTTGTTACCAAGTTGAGTGCGACAAACTTCATCACCTGCAGAAAATAACGGCACCCCCTTAGATAACATCAAAATAGTGGCAAAATTTTTCATCTGCTGCTGCCGCAACGCATTTATTTTTTTATTAGTGGTGATCCCTTCTACACCACAATTCCAACTTTTATTGTTATTAACTCCATCACGGTTATTTTCACCATTTGCTTCATTGTGCTTACTGTTATAAGAAACAAGATCATTGAGGGTAAAGCCATCATGCACATTAATAAAGTTAATACTATTGCTTGGTAGTTCTCTTCCTTGCTGGTAGAGATCTGCACTTCCGGCAAGCCGACCAGCGATACGCCCGAGTATGCCTGCTCGACCACGTACAAAATCGCGCACATCATCGCGAAAAATACCGTTCCATTCAGCCCACCGTTTGCCCGGGAATGAGCCGACCATATAAGCTCCGCCTGCATCCCATGCCTCAGCTATCACCAGGGTATCAGCTAAATCCTCGGATAATTCAATCGCCCATACAACAGGTGGATTGCTAACCAGGCGTCCATCTTCCCCACGTGCTAAAATAGTCCCTTCATCAAAACGAAAACCATCAATGTGCATATCACGCACCCAATACTCTAAACAATCGAGAATAAATTTTTCGCAAATCGGATGGTTACATTTAAAAGTATTGCCGCAACCGGAATAGTTGCAATAGTATTTTTTGTTACCTTCTTGCAAAATATAATAACTGTCGTTGGCTAACCCCTTAAATGAGAAGAGCGGGCCTTCATGGTCACCTTCTTCGGTGTGACTAAAAGCAACATCGAGAATTACCCCTATATCGGCTTTATGCAGTGCTTTTACCATATCTCTAAATTCATCAAGATGCCGGCCTTTTTCAGGACAGATACAGTACCCTGAATGCGGGGCAAAAAAATTGACTGTACTGTAGCCCCAATAATTAATTAATTTATTTCCGTCTACATAGCGTACGTAAGAATCATCAAATTCAAATATGGGTAACAGCTCTACGGTAGTAATACCCAATGCTTTCAGATAGGGAATTTTTTCAATTAATCCGGCATAGGTTCCAGGGTTTTTTACTTTAGATGTGGGTGATTTTGTAAAACCTCGTACATTCACTTCATAAATAATGCACTCATTAAGCGGGCGGTTTAAAGGCTGATCACCCTGCCAATCATAATTCCTTACATTAAGCACGCAACTGCGCATCGAAGTATGCAAATTATCACCGGGTTTACAGGCATCCGCACGCTTCCATAAACTGTGATTATTACCTTTGGAATAGGGATCGATTAACACTTTTTGTTTATCAAAAAGTAAACCATTTTCCGGCTGATAAGGGCCATCAACGCGATAAGCATAATGCGTTTTATCAGATAAACCTTTAACAAACACATGCCAGAAATAAAAACTACGGTTAATCAATGGATCTAATTGAATAATTTCATAAGGTTCAATGTCATCATGTTGCTCAAACAAGAGCAATTCCACAGCCGTTGCTCTTTCATCACAATACAGACAAAAATTGATACCATCATCTTCAACCGTGGCACCGATAGGGTGAGTTTTGCCGGGCAACAGCTCATACCTGGATGGCTCCCTCATAACTCCCTCCTTTGTATTACTCTCTAAAAGAATAGCTGCAAATTAAGTTTCTAGTTTCATTTATAATAAATATTTCAGTAGCCTTACCGGACACTCAAAGATTTTGACTTATTAATCAACGCCTCCTATCTTTGAGCTATGCATTGATTTGCATCATCAGGATGTTGTTATGACAACCTCCAGCAGATCGCAAACGCCTCTTGTGGAGATCTGAAACAATTGCCAAACTCACAAGAAAAAGCCTGGATCGCCATGAAGCAATCTATGTTATAGGAGTAATAATATCAGAAGATGTTTTTGCTACTATAAAGGCGTTCCAATAAAATAAGTGACTGAAAAGTAAAGAAAATTACGGAAAAAAGATGGCTTGAAGGTCAATACTGGAAGCTGTGACTGACAAGTTGCTGCACTCGGACTCGCTGCAGTTGCCGCAGTTCTTGCTAAAAACAAAAAGCAACACCTACATACTCGCCGGTAAGCAGTCATTATATAGAAATAGGAGTATCTAATTAGTGAGTAAAAGTATTGATAAAGCTGTATCTGTCATTCGTACAGCAAAAAAATGGATGTCGTTTTTGGTTCTTATTCTAATGACAACAATTGTTGCTATCGCGATAGTAGAGCTTGGTATTATTCTTTATTTAGACTTGTTTGATCCGACAGACGAGGTGCTTTTTCTTGAAATAGATGAACTGTTTAGAATATTTGGTTTCTTTTTCATTATTCTTATTGGTTTTGAACTTATAGAAACAGTAGAAATGTATTTCAAAGATAATATTATACATGCCGAGGTTGTTTTATTGGTTGCTGTTATCGCTGTTTCCCGAAAAGTAATTTTACTCGATCTGGAAAAATATGAGCCCTTAGCAATTATTGGCTTAGGCATTATTATTATCGCTTTAGGTGGTTGTTATTCGCTTATCAAATTGTGTTACAGAGGAAAAAATGTATAACGGATAAGTGAGAGAGCAATAAATAATTGGTTGTTTGTTATTTTTTGTTATTGCTCGCTGTGCGCATGGCAATTTTTATCAAGCGTGAAGATAAATTCAGCATTCAGTTTTTTAGCCGTAGCGACAAAGGCTGATAGACAGAGCAACATTTTTAGCGGCGCTTATATTTTAATGCGTTAAACCTTCAACAGCTCCTATCATTAATTGCTGCTAAGATGACAAGCAGTCTAAGGTTTTTCATAGCTAATTATGCTGTAATAGCGCCGCTAAAAGCGTTTTTTGTATGGCTGAGAGATAGTGAATAGCTACGTGTTGTGTTATTTTTAATTTTCGAAGTAATCTGCTTATCTGTTATTTTTGCACTCGACACAAAATAGCTGGCTGTGCTCGCCTCCTACAAATTTTAGCCAGCTTTATTCAATGCCTGGCACGCTTAGATGTACTAGAGGAGCTCGCATGATTGACTATATTTCAACATTTATTTTTTTCTTTGCCGTGGTCGATCCCATAGGCACAGTGCCTGTTTTTATTGCCGTGACCGCGCAACATAAGGCAAGCGAAAAAAAGAAAATTGCACTTATTGCCACCCTGGCAGCGGCCTCTATTTTGGTTTTTTTTATTGTCGCCGGAGAGCTTATTCTTGGCGCCATGAAGATCCCTCTTTCAGCATTTCAAATAGCAGGGGGGATCATTCTGTTTTTATTCGCGCTATCTATGATCTTTGGTGAGAGTAAACCGGAAGAGGAGGTCAAGATGGCGGCCAATATCAACGAAACGGCAATATTTCCGCTGGCCATTCCCTCTATTTCCAGTCCCGGAGCGATGCTGGCCGCGGTTTTACTGACTGAAAATTCTCGAGTCAGCATTGTCGAACAACTGCAGGTAACAGCCACTTTGCTGGTGGTATTGCTGGTCACTTTTCTATTAATGCTAGGCGCAGGATGGATTCATCGCTTTATCGGCAATAGCGGGGCGAGTGTTATCAGTCGAGTAATGGGGTTAATTCTGGCATCGGTAGCCACCGCGAATACGCTGGCCGGTGTTCAACAGTATTTCGGCCTATAAAAGGTATTAAGTATTGAGGAAAAACGCTTTGCATAAGCGCCTTAAAATCTTAATCGTTTGATTTAATTATAGAAAACCTGGCAAATGCCAGATTTTCTATGGTCACTAACAGCTTGAGTCTATTACAGGCTTTCTGTAAATGTACGTGTTAGTACGTCTTGTTGTTGCTCCGGCGTTAATGAGTTAAAGCGCACAGCATAACCTGAAACACGAATCGTCAGTTGCGGGTACTTTTCCGGGTGCTTGATAGCATCTTCTAAGGTTTCACGGCGTAAAACATTGACATTCAGATGCTGACCGCCTTCCTGTGCTGCCGGCGCCTGAACTGCTACTTCTTTATATTCAATATCGCCCAGGTCAGCAATGGCAACGATTTGATCTTCTTCGTAAGCATTGTCTTTAACGCATAGGCAACGTGCCTGTGCATTGGCTTCATCCAACAGCCAGAATGAGTTTAGTAAAGATGGGTTTTCAGATTTAGTAATTTGGATACCAAAAGCCATAGGAAGCTCCTTAATTAATGTAAATAAAGTTAATATTTGGTAACAAGCGAATTTTTTAAGTCGTGACTAATTAATCAATAATTATTATATGGATAAAGTTTGTTGATGTAAATTAAAATTCACAGGTTTTTTGTGCGCCTTAATTTATGTTTTATTGATTTGCATCAAAAAGCGTGCGTTATTAGCGCTTGCTTTTGTTTGTTTGTTGGTTTTTGGAGTGTGTGTAAAAATTTGTTAAATGTTAACACTTGCTTAACAGTGGTGTGCGTGGTGTTTATGGACAAACGATTTTAAGGTGCTGATCTCTGTATTTTGAGGTAGATTGCGCATATATAAATAATCAAAAAAGGAAAATTAATATGGGCTGGAATGAGTTTATGGCGCAGCAGACGCAGATGGAATATTACAAAAATCTGCAGCAGTTTCTGCAGGAGCAGGAAAATTTAGGCAAAGTTATCTACCCGCCTAAAGCGTTACGTTTCCATGCCTTGGAGTTAACATCGCTGGACAGCATTAAAGTGGTGATTCTAGGGCAGGATCCTTACCATGGTGAGGGGCAGGCACACGGCCTTAGCTTTTCAGTACCTGAAGGGGTAAAGATTCCCCCTTCATTGCGTAATATTTATAAAGAGCTGGCCAGCAGTATTCCCGGTTATCAAATACCTGAATCGGGAAATTTAGAGCACTGGGCCAGGCAGGGGGTGTTATTATTAAACGCGGTATTAACGGTAGAAAAGGGCAATGCCGGTAGCCATGCGGCTAAAGGCTGGGAGACTTTCACTGATAATATTATCCGTGAAATAAATAGCGTGCCAAGGAGCGTTATTTTTTTATTATGGGGAAGTTATGCCCATAAAAAAGGCCGCTTAATCGATAATCAAAAACATATTGTGTTAAGGTCAACTCATCCTTCACCATTATCGGCATATCGTGGTTTTTTGGGCTGCGGGCACTTTAAGCGGGTAAATGAAATCTTGAGTGACAGGGGCGAGGCTGCTATTAAGTGGTAAGAATAATTGTTTTTTACGCTTTTTATAAGTATAAATAAATGAGTTCTGTGATTTGCTTCTGCGCTTTAATTGCAGTAAATCAACTATACTGATCACTCTTTCTATTATCTACTGAGTATTTATTATGCTAGCAACTATCCATAATGATCACATCAATATGAATCAGCTTTTAAAAATATTAAGAGAGAAAATTGCTTTATTAGAAAAAGATGAAAGGATCGATTTTCGTTTAATTAAAACCATTATTACCTATTTAAAAAATTATTCAGATAAATACCATCATCCTATGGAAGATATTATTTATGATTACTATATAAAAAACTGCGATGCGCCCGATACTGCCAGTCACCGTTTGCTGGAAGAGCATAAAATTATTAAAAAGCTAACCCTTGAACTTGATGAGTTACTGACCATGATTCTACTCGATGCGATTGTGCCCAAGGAGCAATGCTTAAAAAAATTGAGTGATTTTGTGGAGTTGCAATCGGCCCATATGGCTTATGAAGAGCAGCAGATACTACCGTTAATTCAGAAGAGCTTGTCCGATGACGACTGGGCTAAAATTAAGCAGCAATGGCAGCATCAGGAATACAGTGATCCACTGTTCGGTGATAATATTTCCGATCAATATCGCAAATTAGCCGCGATTATTAAGCAGAGCAAAGAGAGACATTGAATGCCGTTGTCGTTGATAAGTGTACGCGAAGCGACCAGCCTGCCAATCATGTTAGTCAATGCCGATAAAAGGCTCTGTTAGCTAACAGAGCCGCAAATAAACCGCTATTGAGCGTTCTGCATCCAGCTTTCTAAAATCAGAGCCGCAGAAACGCTGTCTACTTTTCCTTTATCAAGGGCTTTGTAACCGCCATGGCTAAAGATAAATTCTTTGGCACTGGCTGTGGTAAGACGTTCATCCTGCAAGGCGATTTTTACGCCAAAACGGCCGTTGAGACGGTTGGCAAACTTTTTTGCCCGTTGCGTGACCGGCTGCTCAGTGCCATCCATATTAAGCGGTAAACCGACAATGACTAAATCCGGTTTCCAGTCGACAATGACTTTTTCAACAGTATGCCAGTTCGGAATACCGTCATTGGCCTTAATAGCTGCCAGCGGTTGTGCGGTTGCCGTTATCATTTGTCCGGTGGCCACTCCGATACTTTTGGTGCCGAAATCAAAACCGAGCAGGGTTGCTGGCGCGTCTGTTTTTGTGGTCATATTTGCGTTATTTACCTTTGTCATTGAAGTTTTAATTTAAGGGAGCGACTGCCTTACTGAAGCAGGCATATTGAGCTCGGCACTATAGTAACAGCATTTGCCGCTATGCGTGTCCGCTGATGGCTATGCGTGTCCGCTGATGGTTGACAGTTGCTCGGGCGTGATACCAAGACGATGCAGTGACTCAATCCAGCGTTTTTCAATCGGCGTGTTAAAAATGATATCGTTTTCGCTTTCTATAGTAAGCCATTGATTATCTTTTATTTCCTGCTCTAACTGGCCGGAGTCCCAACTGGCATAACCGAGTGTTACCATATATTTTTCAGGCGCTTGTTCTGTGCCTAAGGTTGATAAAATGGTATTGGAATTAGACATCATCAGTTGTTCGTTTAATTGTGTACTTTGCGAGTTATCAGCAACAGGCGAGTGCAGTACAAAACCTCGCTCCAGTGCCAGTGGTCCTCCTAAAAAAACCGGCTCAAGCAAAGGCGGGTCCGGTTGATAAGAGATAGTCTCAACGTGTTTTAATAATTCCTGCAGGGTTAATTTTACCGGAAAATTAATAATAAAGCCCATGGCACCCTTTTCATTATGCTCACAAAGGTAAACCACCGAATGTTTAAAGTAGGGGTCGGTTAAAGAGGGCATGGCAATCAATAAATGGTCTTTCAGGGAGTCAATAACCTCCGCATTATTGTCTGCATCCATTTCCGGGGAATTGTTTTGCTGCACAGGGGGATGATTTTTGCTGTTTATTTTTGCATTTGCCATATGATGCCCCCTGTTTTGTAACTATTTATCGTTGTCACCCTATTAAGTATGGCAACAATTACAGATATTACTGCGTTTTTGCAATGCGTTTTTCAATCGCATCCATTAATTTAGCGCTGATATTGGTGCCGAAAGTATTATCAATCTCTTGAATACAGGTCGGACTAGTCACATTAATTTCAGTTACTTTATCTCCAATAATATCAAGCCCCACAAAAATCAGGCCTTTTTCTTTTAATGTCGGGCCGATACTCTTGGCAATATGCCAATCACTTTCCGATAAAGGTTGTGCGACACCGCTGCCACCGGCTGCCAGGTTGCCACGTGTTTCTCCCCGTGCTGGAATACGTGCCAGCGCATAGGGCATCGGCTCGCCATCGACGATTAAAATACGTTTATCACCCGCGACTATTTCAGGAATAAATACCTGAGCCATGCAATAACGTTTCTGATGTTCGGTCAGCGTTTCGATAATGACGCCAATGTTAGCATCATTTTCTTTAATACGGAAAATTGACGCGCCACCCATACCATCAAGGGGTTTTAAAATCACATCACGGTGCAGAGCATGAAACTCTCTGATTTTATGGCTGCTGCGGGTAACCAGTGTGGTCGGCGTAAATTCACTAAACCAGGCGGTAAAGAGTTTTTCATTGGCATCACGCAGGCTCTGCGGCTTATTGACAATTAAACAGCCTTCATCTTCGGCGCGCTCAAGCAGATAAGTGGCGTAGATATACTCGGTATCAAAAGGAGGATCTTTGCGCATTAGTACCGCATCCAACTCAGAAAGCGGGTGCTCTGTAGTTTCTTCAAGTTGATACCAGTTTTCAGGATCACGCTGTACGGTTAATTTTCTGCTGCTGGCAAAACAACGGCCATTCTCCAGATACAGATCCTGCATCTCCATATAGTAAAGTTCCCAACCCCGTGACTGTGCTTCTAATAACATTGCAAAACTAGAGTCTTTATGGATTTTAATGTCAGAGATGGGATCCATGACGATACCAATTTTAATGGTCATATATTTTCCTTTGTGCTATTGAGTTAGCTATTTATCAAGCAAGATCACCAAAACGACATTGCAGTGCGGTGATGGCGGTTAAGGCGGCTGTTTCGGTGCGTAAAATACGCGGGCCCAATACGGTTTCGGTGAAGTTAAGCGTCTCGGTTAAAGTAATTTCATCATCTGTCAGTCCCCCTTCCGGACCGATTAGCAGGCGAATTCTATCAATACCACTGGGTAAGGTATTAATTGAATATTTTGCGCGCGGGTGAAGAGTGAGTTTAGTCGCTTGATCGACGCTTTCACACCATGCGGGTAAAGCTTGCGTGCTATGAATAGTCGGGACAATATTACGTCCTGACTGTTCACAGGCGGCAATGGCTATTTTCTGCCATTGCTGCTGTTTTTTAAGCATCCGCTCGGCATTAATTTTTACCCCGCAACGTTCGCTAAGCAAAGGAGTGATTTCGTTAACGCCCAATTCCACTGCTTTTTGAATCACAAACTCCATGCGCTCACCACGGGAAATAACTTGCCCTAAATGCAGATGCAGCGGGCTTTCATTATCTGTTTCCTGAAAAGCGTCGATACGCGCAGTACAGCTGCGTTTTTGTACCTCAGTTAATGTGGCGCTGTATTGTCCGCCTAAACCGTTAAACAGGGTGATTTCAGCGCCTGCTTTTAAGCGTAAAACACGAATATGTTGGGTGGCATCATCTCCGAGTGAAACTTCAGCAGCAACAGTTAAAGGTTGTGGTTCATAAAATCTAAGGGTACGCATAAGCTTTCTATGTTCAGTAAATAGAAGGATTATACCCATTCTATATATGAATGCTAATGCGAAGTCCTGCTTCCCTGACTCTTATACACAAGTGCATATTTGTCTTTATAGGTGATTCAATGAATTAAAATGCCAAATCGGCTACGCTTTCCCCATCCATTTTTCTTGCTATGAACAAATACTTTAGCAAGGAAAATCATGGATGATTTTCCTAATCTCAGTCAGTACAGGGATGTACTGTCTGAGATGGTGCGTTAAAAAGTAGTTGGGCGGAGCAAGATAAAAAAATGGTTTGGGCAGCCTTTCTTTTGGTTACTTTTCTTTGGCTGAACAAAGAAAAGTAACACGCCGTCAAGGGCGGAAGACCAAAGATGAGTTAAAACCATTAGCCAGCAAGCGAAGGCCTACGACTGAATTTGCAGACATAGAGAACATTTAGCTTTTTAATACTTGTGTATAAGAGACAGCCTGCTTCATTTTATGTTTTCTAACTAAGCGAAGAAAAGGCAGGTGTAAACTAAAAAGTTTACATAAAACGACGGCTTACAATTGTTTTATTTAAGTTTCAAAAAATTGAGTTGATTTCATTTACTCGGCAGATATGCGACAATTTCATGTTATTATTTTAGTTTGCCAGTTTAGGAATAATGTTATGTCTGATTCGATTTTAAAAAGTAAGTCCAGTGATCCGAAACAAGGGGTTTATTTCATAGGTACTACGCCGCCTAAACAAGATACGGATATCGAATTGGTTTCCGGCATTGCAGATAAATTATTGCAGCGCCTCGATGGCATTGAATACGATGGCTTGATTGTCTATGACATTCAAGATGAAACCTCGCGCATTGATAAACCGCGCCCATTTCCATTTAAATATACCCACGATTCACGTTTATATTCAAAACTCTTGCATGATAAATCAGCCAAGCCTGTGATCACTTATAAAAGTGTCTCGCAACGTGATGAGGCTGATTTTTCACGCTGGTTATCCGATGCCTGGCACCAGTTTTCGGTGCGCGATATTGTGCTGGTGGGCAGCCCTTCCTCTAGCGGCGAAATTAAGCTTTCTTTGTCTGATGCTTATCGCACACTGCGCAATCATCAACAGGAGTTTCATTTGGGCGGAGTGACGATTGCAGAGCGTCATATCAGTAAAGGGGATGAGCACCTGCGCCTGCTTGCCAAGGAGCAGCAGGGCTGTGAGTTCTTTATATCGCAGGCGGTTTATAACGCCCAGGCAACTATTGATCTGTTAACACGCTATGCACTGGAATGCAAAAGTCAGGGGGTCAAGCCAAAGCGTGTTATTTTAACCTTCTCACCATGCGGTAGTGCAAAAACGCTGGAGTTTATTGAGTGGCTGGGTATTTCTGTTCCCGAGGCAACCAGTTTACGTATTTTGCAGTCGGAAAATCCCCTTAAAGAATCACTGCAGATCAGCCGTAATAACTTTGAGCAGATTCTGCAGGCCTGCTTGCCTTTGGAGATACCGCTGGGGCTAAATATTGAAAGTTTAACCAATCGTAAAGAAGAGATTGATGCGGCAATCTTGTTATTTAAATTATTAAAAGCCACATTAGATCTTAAGCTGGCTGAATCACAACTGTAATTTTCAAGTAATAAGTTTTTGATAGAAAGGGATGTATATGAAGAGCTTAAGTCATGAACAGCAAAGCGAGTTAACACGTATTGCGGTGAAAGCCGGGCAGATTCTGCTGCAGCACGGCGCGGAAAGCCGCATTGTCGAACAAACCACGCAGCGTATCGGTATCGCGTTGGGAGCACAAAGCGTCGAACTTTCGGTAAGCAGTGATGCCATTGTTATGACCAGTTTATTTGATGGCCATTGTGTGACCACAACGCGGCGCTGTTATGATCGCGGCATCAATATGTATATGGTCTGTGAGGTACAGCGTATTTGCGTGATGCTTGAAAAGCAGTTACTTGACGGTAAGCAGGTCAAGGAGCGTTTAGACCGTCTGGTGCCCTTTAAATATAACCGCTGGTTGGTTGTCTTGATGGTGGGGCTTGCCTGCGCCAGTTTCAGCCATTTTTTCGGCGGTGACTGGCCGGTGTATTTTACTACCTTTTTTGCTTCTGCCGGGGCGATGATCTTGCGTCAGGAGCTTGGCCATCGTCACCATAATCCCTTTGTCAATTTTGCCGCATCGGCCTTTTTAGGCACTTCAATCGCCAGTATCGGGGTTATCAACCAGTTTGGCGAAGATCCGAAAATAGCCATGGCTGCATGCGTTTTATTGCTGGTGCCTGGTTTCCCATTAATTAATGCCGCTTCTGATATGCTTAAAGGACATATAGGTACCGGTATTGCGCGTTGGGTATTTGCTACTCTGCTTACTATCAGCGCATCTATTGGTATCGTTGCGGCCATGGTGGTCACAGGTGTATGGGGGTGGATAGTCTAATGGAACTGTTACTGTTAATAAAAGCGTTATTAATTGATGCGTGGTCTGCCTGGATACACTTGTTGTTAGGTATAGTGGTTTGCGATTTTTCGGCAAAGCCGATGGCGGGGGAGATTTGATATGCTAATGGAACTGTTACTGCTAATAAAAGCGTTATTGATTGATGCGTGGTTTGCCTGGATCCCCGCCGTCGGCTTCGCCATGATCTTTAATGTACCGAAAAAAATGCTTAAGTATTGTGCGATGGGCGGCGCCTTTGCCCATAGTTTTCGCTACCTGATGATGCACTTCGGCATGCCGATTGAGTGGGCGACATTAATCGCCTCCAGCAGTATGGGCTTTTTAGGCCTGTATTGGTCGCGTAAACTGCTGGTTCCCCGCCCGGTGTTCACCGTGGCTTCTGTTATTCCCATGATTCCGGGCAGTTTTGCCTTTACTACTATGATCGGCCTGGTAGAGCTCAATTCCGGCGGCTATAGTTTGGAGCTGGTGCAGATAGTCGTAGAAAATGGTTTACGGGCACTGTTTATTATCGGTGCGCTGAGTTTTGGCCTGGCACTGCCGTCGATATTAATTTACCGCGGCCGGCCGATTGTGTAGCTTGAGTTATAAAGAAAGCAAACAGCCTGCTTATCTTTTCAAAAATATGTTCTTTTAGATGTTTTAATTGACAGCCGTGTTGATGAGTGAGGGGGAATTGTAAGTCAGACAATGGAGTTGGCACAGAATTGCTCCCGGCTTGTAAGTTTGGATTTATTAAATTTAGTTTAACATTTAAGTTATCCATTAAGAAAATCCATCGGGCTGGTTGTGCCTGCTCTGCGGTTGCCAATAACGTGAGTGTATATTTCAGTGGTGCGCAGAATCACTATGACCTAACAGCTCTTGAACTGTGCGAATATCCGTACCGTTTTGCAATAAACGAGTTGCAAAGGAGTGCCTGAAGGTATGGGCAGAAACACGCTTGTTTACAGTACTTTTTTTAACTGCATTGCGTAGATGTTTGGAAAAAGTCGAAGCGTGCAGATGGTGGCGGCAGATATAATTATCATAAAGGGTGCTTACAACGGTTCATTGATGGGAATAGATACTGCCAGCTAAATTCTTTTAATGCGCCGTGATACTTGCGATGTAAAGCAGGTGGTACTGAAGTTCTACCTTCTCCATCCTGGAGATCTTGAGCATGAATATTATGTACACTTGCGATTTGCTGTTTTATAGCAGATTCTAGCGATGCCGGCAGTAAAGTATAACGATCTTTTCTGCCTTTACCGCGAAATACAAAAAACTGATTTTAAAGAAAAATCGATATCTTTGATCCGTAAACACAGTGCTTCTTGAATCCTTAAGCCGCAACCATATAACATTGCTGTTAGCAGCCAATACTCTCCACTTAATTGCTTAAGAACTTCTGCGACTTCCTGCTCTGACAGCACTGTTGGAAGATTTTTAGGTGTTCTTGTATATGCATAATTTAAATCGGTAATTTCTTGATGAAGGACATAACGATACATAAAAATAATTGCACATAAGGCTAAATTTTGCGTATTCGCACTTACTTGTCTGTTTACAGCCAAATGATTAAGAAAACGTTCAATCTCAACGTTCCCCATCTCTTTTGGGTGTTTGAGATCGTTAAAGCGAATGAAAAGCCTGATCCAATATAAATAGGTTTTTTCAGTCCGGTAACTATAATGCCGAGTTCTAAGCTCGGAGCGAATTGATTCAATAAAGGGTGAACGTCCCATACTACTATTCATAACAACAGTTGATCATATAAACAGGTATAATGAGAGTTTATGAATATTGCAAGTTTTTAAGTGTTTATAACGACGATTAATCGTTAATTTTACAATTAAAAATATATAACTTATTGAAACTAAATAGATTAACAAATGTGATCTGTATTTATAGCGTTCCCTATAAATACAGATCGCACTTTCTGCAGATAATTTTCTAATAATAATATAAATAAAAAATGTTAACTTGTTGTTTAAAAGGTCTTATTTATGCTGTAAAGTTTTTCATTAATTAGATAACAAGTGTGTATTAGTAGGATGGCAATATAATACACTGTTAGTTTTACTCATATACCACATTATCTATGTAAACTTTGTAACCTTTATAGAATCTAGGTATTTTTGTAATACCCATTTCAAGGTTATGTTTCTTATAGCGTGTGCTTACTATGTTACCATCTTCTAGAGGTTTACCTTCTAATAATGTTTCAAAAAAATGGCATATGCACAGATGCATATCCAATAATTGTTTAGATACTCCAGATAAATCTGAGCCTCGTTCTAGGTTTTCTAAAGCTTCTTTATGGATTTTTACATACAGGTCAATTTGTTTTACTACATTATTAGCTATATGTTTCCTTCTACCAAACGTCCAACTACACCTACTAAGATTACTTTTTAACTCTTCCAGAAGAGAATAATCTATGTCTGTAATCCTCTGCTTGAGGGTTAATCTTCTACCATTAAGGTGAGAGTTGTACCCATGACAATAGAGGTATGAGATGTAATGCTCTCTCACTGAGTTAATTTTCTTTTGTATGCCAAGGTAATACTTACACCTCTTCCAAAACATTACTCTGTTGTATATTGCAATCACTAACCAACCTCCTAAAGCGATCAATAGAGGTTTAAATATTTTACTTAAGACTTCTTCCATAAAAGTAACCATTGTGTAAAATAATTCTATTGTATCACTGCTCATAAAACTAACAAGGCAAACCAACGGACTGCCCTACGGTTGCCGCTGTTTGCGGCGTTAGTTTTACTCATATACCACATTATCTATGTAAACTTTGTAACCTTTATAGAATCTAGGTATTTTTGTAATACCCATTTCAAGGTTATGTTTCTTATAGCGTGTGCTTACTATGTTACCATCTTCTAGAGGTTTACCTTCTAATAATGTTTCAAAAAAATGGCATATGCACAGATGCATATCCAATAATTGTTTAGATACTCCAGATAAATCTGAGCCTCGTTCTAGGTTTTCTAAAGCTTCTTTATGGATTTTTACATACAGGTCAATTTGTTTTACTACATTATTAGCTATATGTTTCCTTCTACCAAACGTCCAACTACACCTACTAAGATTACTTTTTAACTCTTCCAGAAGAGAATAATCTATGTCTGTAATCCTCTGCTTGAGGGTTAATCTTCTACCATTAAGGTGAGAGTTGTACCCATGACAATAGAGGTATGAGATGTAATGCTCTCTCACTGAGTTAATTTTCTTTTGTATGCCAAGGTAATACTTACACCTCTTCCAAAACATTACTCTGTTGTATATTGCAATCACTAACCAACCTCCTAAAGCGATCAATAGAGGTTTAAATATTTTACTTAAGACTTCTTCCATAAAAGTAACCATTGTGTAAAATAATTCTATTGTATCACTGCTCATAAAACTAACAAGGCAAACCAACGGACTGCCCTACGGTTGCCGCTGTTTGCGGCGTTAGGTGCTAGGAGAATTAAATGACCCTCTGTAAGGATTCAATAGAATGGGCAATTGAGTTTGTATCTGCACACTCAGATGGTGATCTGTTTCCTAAAATTATTGAAATAGATGCAATAAAAGCTAAATCTGAGCTATTTATTAACGCAGTTGAAAACAAAGAGCTTTCCAGTTTTCAACCAATGCCTTGTAGGCGCTTTATTGTTCCTAAAGATGAAATCTCTTATCGACAAGCAACTCAATTACATCCTCAAGACTCTCTAATATTGTCAGCATTAGTTCATCAATATGGTCAAGGCGTTGAAAATAGGAGATTGGAAAAAAGTATAGTTTATAGCTATCGATTTTCTCCTACCCAAGAAGATGGCCTATATAGTAATAAAAATGCATGGAATGAATTCTGGCAGCAAGCCAATCAAAAAGCTGAAGATGCTAATACTATTTTATACCTTGATATTGCTGATTTTTATAATCAGATATATCACCATACTGTTGAAAATCAATTGATTGCATCAGGCTTTCCTAATCAGGCTCTTAAATGGGTTATTGCACTTCTAGAGTCTACTACAGCTGGTGTATCGAGGGGCGTTCCAATTGGACCGCACCCAATTCACTTAATTGCAGAATCTACGTTGATTCCCATCGATAATAGTTTAAAAACATATGGTTTTGACTTTATTCGGTATGCTGATGACATTCTTATTTTCTGCGATTCTGAAAAGGCTGCAAAATCTACACTGGCGATGGTTGCCTCTATTCTTGATAAACAACAAAGGTTAATGCTTCAGCGCCACAAAACAAAAATCTTTAAGCCTCAAGAATTTAAAGAATTATGCAGTGAAATGATTGAAGATAGGCCAATAGATCCGAATGAAGACAAGTTACTTAGAATTATCCGTAAATATACGGGAGGAGATCCATATCAAAGCATTTCTTACAACTCAATCTCAGCTGAAGATTGGTCAGAATTCTCAAACGAAATAGTCAGTAAAATTATCAATGAATACTTAGTTAAAGCCGATGTGGACTATATTCGATTAAGGTGGTTTTATCGGAGGCTAGCACAAGTAGGGCATCCGGGGGCAATAGATATATCTCTTGAGAAACTCGATTCACTTGCTCCATGTTTGGCCAACATCTGTTTTTATATATCGTCGATTCAAAACATTGAACCATCTCAGTGGAAAGACATTGGTAGTAAGCTATTGGTGTTATTAAATAATGATGAGATTCAAGAGAATGAGTTTTTTAGGCTCTCAATTCTTAGTTTATTCTCAAGAAATTCACATATAAATCATTTTTCTTACATGTCCAAGATTTTTAACTCTTCAGATTCATTTGCTAGGCGAGAGATCCTTTTATCTGCCTACCAGAATGATGCAGTTGACTGGTTAAGAGAACATAAAGAATCTTATAATAATATGGACCACTGGCAGAAAATGGCGTTTATTTATTGTGCATCAACCTTTCCAAGGGATGAGAAAAAGTACTTTATTAATCGATTTACTTATACAGGCCCATTTGAAGAGGTATTATCAAAATGGGCCAAAAGCACCTAACTAATAAGGATAGGTAGTGTGAGCAACGCGAACCACAACCTAATCCTATTGTTGGACAAGCCCGTGAGTGTTTCTGCTATTTATAGTAAATATTTATAATGAAGGCTGGATGGTTTTAATAAATTTTCTGATCTCACTTTCTTCCGGGTAAGTGCGACCACAACTGCAGATGAAGTCATTTGCAGTTTGTTGATTTTCCGCTGTTTTATCTTTCCATTGCTGACTCCTCTTTTGATTAAAGTCGATTGCGCCACAACTCCTTTTGCTCAGTCACCTCCCTGTTTTATATCGGGCTTCCAATATTGATTAGGCGAGTACCGATACGCATTATATATAGCTGCATTTCATGTTGGCATTTCGGGCAGCAAACCGTCTTTTTCTGTTTTACAGCGCTAAATGGTAATCTGACTTTTAGAATTAGCTGCAGCCGTTGCAGCGTTGCCTTGGCATTACCATGTAAAAAACCATAGTTGCGCGCCCGCCGAAAACTTTTCGGTAAGACATGCTGTAAAATACGCCAGAGAAAAGCGTTTGCCGGTTCGGTAATGGTTTTGAACTGTTTGCTTTTACTTTCCTTATATTGGAAGGTTACCTTACCGTCATAACTAAATTACTAGACACCCATAAATTTTGACGGGTAAGTAAGCTGGAGCTATCTTTTAATAATGCGCTTTGTTTTACTGGGAGACAGTTATGACACAATCCCGCCAATCACAAGTTTCACTGCTTGATACGCCTTATTACCATTGCATTTCCCGCTGTGTCCGCCGCGCTTTTTTGTGTGGTGAAGACAAATTTACCAGACAAAGTTTCAGTCACCGACGGCAATGGATCGCTGAACGAATGCATTTTCTTGCCGGCCTGTTTACTATTGATATTTGTGCTTATGCCATCATGTCGAATCATTATCATCTGGTTTTATTTGTTGATATTGCTAGCAACAAAAAGATGAGTGATGAAGAGGTATGCAGGCGATGGTGCCAGCTTTATAATGCACCGCCCCTGGTCGAAGGATGGATGCAACAGTCGTTGAAAAGTGAGGTCGAGCAAGAAGCTGCATTGGCAATTATCAATAACTGGCGCCAGCGGTTGGCTGATATCTCCTGGTTTATGCGCTGCCTGAATGAATTTACCGCCCGCAAAGCGAATAAAGAAGATAACTGTAAAGGGCGTTTTTGGGAAGGACGTTTTAAATCGCAGGCTTTATTGGATGAAGAAGCTTTGCTGGCCTGCATGGCTTATGTGGATTTAAATCCGCTACGTGCAAAAATGGCCGATAGTGTGGAAGGTTCAGCCTATACATCTGCTTATGAGCGTATCCATGGTGTGGCTGATATTGATAACCCGGAAACCTACCATTTTCACAAGAAATCATTAGCGGGTTTTGTTGGATATGCACACCACAATAACCCGCAGGGCGTGCCTTACTCTTTAATTGATTACCTTGAACTTTTGGACTGGACAGGGCGTATTCTTCGCAAAGATAAACGGGGCGCCATTTTGGCTAAGCACCCGAGACTGCTCACTGTACTGGGCTTGCAAGATGAATGCTGGCTTGAGCTTGCCAGTGGCTTTGGTAAAAATTATCAGGGAGCGGTCGGTTCATTAGAAGAGCTGGCTTTATTTGCCAGCCATACCGGTAAGCGTTGGATAGCCCGAAAAAATGAACTGCGACGACGTTTGCATTAATCCACGGCTCAACTCTGAAAATACCTTACAAAACCTATTATTAGCTTCGGCTAAGAAAGCACTTTGTCTCATATTTCCCTTTTAGTGTTGTGGATAGAGGATTTTACCCATCTGATGGGAGGAAGCCACTTATAACAGAAAAACTTTGGTGCGCAAGCCTGTTATTTCATGAGTTTTTATATTTGTAAAATTATTTGGCTGTCCAGTAATTGTTGGCTTGGCTGTCCAGTAATTGTTGACTAAAGAAGCTTCCGGGGCAGCTCTTTCATTGTGCATTATTGATAACTTAGGGTAGAGATATTGGATTCTTCAGAAATTAAATAGGAGCATGCATGAGTCGGCCTTTACGTCTGGAGTTTGCGGGAGCGCTTTATCATGCTACATCGCGTGGTCATGGCAGAAAAGAAATCTACTTTGAAGAAAGTGCAAAATGAAAGACCTGGCCCTATCTTTTTCTATCTTTTTATCTTTTTAAAATTAAGTCGATTATTCGCGAGCAGAGTTTTTGAATCTGTATCATCCGACCGTTGGCTATAGTTGTGCTTAAATCTTTGCCGAAGATTCAGCTATGCTTAACAATATCTTTGCTGTAATTGTTGCTACTGTTTAGAGGTTAAATACACACTAGGAGAGTTTATGAAACGCATATTTCTGTTTATTGCCACTAATTTGGCCATACTTATTGTTCTAGGCATTATTCTTAATATTATCTTGCCTTTATTTGGTGTTTATTTACAGGGAACGAGTGAGCTATTTGTTATTTCTGCTGTATTTGGTTTTGGGGGGGCTTTTGTTTCCCTGGCAATGTCAAAGTGGATTGCTAAGCGAAGCGTGGGTGCTTATGTCATTGAGCAGCCACGTAATGCGACAGAAAACTGGTTGTTAAATACCGTTAAAAGACAGGCTGAAAAAGCCGCTGTGGGAATGCCTGAAGTCGCCATCTACCACTCCCCTGACATTAACGCATTTGCCACCGGCATGAACAAGAACAGTGCCTTGGTGGCCGTGAGCACAGGTTTATTGGAAAATATGACTGAGGATGAAGCGGAAGCCGTGCTCGGACATGAAATGAGTCATGTGGCTAACGGAGATATGGTGACCATGACATTACTTCAGGGGGTATTGAATACCTTTGTTTTTTTCTTTGCCCGGATAGTGGCAAGAGCGCTAAGCAGGGGAAGCGATAACCAATTTATTTACTTTATGACGGTCATGGCATTCCAGATAATATTCGGTATCTTGGCCAGTATTATTGTCATGTGGTTTTCTCGTTACCGAGAGTTCCGTGCCGATCAAGGCGGAGCCAACTTGGCTGGCCGGCAAAAGATGATCAATGCCTTAAAGCGCTTACAAAATGATAGAACAGAGAGCCAGCTGGATGGACAGTTAACTGCCTTTGGTATAAATGGCAAACAGGCACTCTCAGAGCTGTTGATGAGTCATCCCCCTCTGGAGAAAAGGATCCTGGCATTACAAAGAGCCGTGTAGGGAGGTAGCACAATTAATAGATGCCAACCTCAGTCTTAGCAGTGTTGATCATAAAATGGGCTTAGCTGTTCTGCTTCAGAAAAAATGACGATGAACTGTTGTTTTCTATAAAAACTCTGGTGGGTGTCATCTATTAGTAAGTGCCATTCAGACCCCATACTTTCGTCGGGACACCAAAACTACGCGGTGATTAGTTTTTGGTGCTTCGCCCAATTTTAAACCAATCGCCGCTACGTTTCGGTGCCCCTTATGCGGGCGTCATGAGCATTCCAATATGAAGAAAGTTTACACTAGCGAGAATAGCTTTCTCGTGCACAACATGAAAAACCTCATTGAAGCGCAAGGTGTTGAGGTTATTATTAAAAATGAGTTTGCCCAGGGGGCTGTTGGTGAAATATCGGCTTTCGATTCTTGGCCGGAGGTTTGGGTTGTAAACGACGGAGATTTTGAGTGCGCGCTGAATGTCGTTAAGTCACTTCAAGATCAAAAGGGTGGGGAAGACTGGACATGTAAACATTGTTCAGAAGAGAATGATGCATCTTTTGAAGTTTGCTGGAACTGCCAGCAGGAACGCTCATAATACACTGTACTGTGATGTTTTTATCATCGAAAGCCTATTTGTTAAGATTCAAAGTTTAGGTATTAAATTGTGTATAAATTTACGGCATTATTAAATGTTAAAAATTAAGAGCCTTATTTGCCTAATAATAACTGCAAAGGTAATCTTAGTCGCAGAGAAATGTATGAAATTGCTAAACTACCAAATGAGAATTAAAATTCCTTTCTGGTAAATGGGCTAATCAGTTAGCTGTGGCAGGAGAAGAATATTTTACTAGCCTGAAGCAAATAAATGCATAACAAATAGCCCACCAGAATTGCCAGCATTGACGCACTGTCAGCCTGTGAGCTCAAGGTCAGAAGAAGTAAGGAGTACATTTTGTTTGGTCCAAATCCTAATGATAAAGAACCAATGAAGGAATTTCCTCAAGTTGGCTATCTAAAAAACTTCATTAAAAGTGAAAATATCATCGTTGGAGATTACACCTATTATGATGATCCTGACGGTCCGGAAAACTTTGAAAGTAATGTGCTTTACCATTTTCCATTTATTGGCGATAAGCTGATTATTGGAAAATTCTGTGCAATTGCGAAAGATGTGAAATTCATTATGAACGGGGCAAACCATAAAATCTCCGGATTTTCTACCTACCCATTTCAAATCTTCGGCAACGGCTGGGAGAAAGTCATGCCGAAAGAAGGCGAGTTACCATTTAAAGGTGATACTGAAATAGGCAGTGATGTCTGGATTGGTTATGATGTAACAATAATGCCTGGTGTTAAAATTGGGCATGGTGCAGTGATAGCAAGTAAGTCTGTTGTTACAAAAGATGTTCCTGCTTACAGTGTTTTTGCTGGTAATCCGGCAGAGCATATTAAAGACCGGTTTGAACAGCCAGTCATTAATGAGTTACTTCAGTTAGCGTGGTGGGATTGGTCGTCAGAAAAAATCACATCAAATCTTGAGGCAATTGTTAATTGTAACCTGGCAGCACTTCAGAACGCGAAGTGACTTTTGACAGAAGATTTCAGGAACACCCATATAGTGATTATAAATAGATCAACAGCTTATGCTTTTAAGTTTTTGGGGGCCAAGCTTGATGCTGCAAAGAACTGGATTAACGTTGGCACTAGGTAGTTGCAAAGCCAACGAAATTTACAGATTTACTTGATCGGAACTTACTAATGGATGACTCCATTTATCACTTTAATGAAAGCCGTCGGCTTGAGAGGCTAGCCGAGCAAAACGAGCACCAGTCTTGGGCTGATTTTGGCTCGGCCAGTTCAACACATCCCCTGTTAAGTCGTTATATCGCCGGTTATACCTACTGTGTCGGTTGTCTGCGAGAGCAAGACGCCAAACTGATTACCCGCGCTTATCCCACGGTAATGACTCAAATTTATTTTGAGTTTTATGGTGGTATGAGTGAAATACGCGGAGAGAAGCATGGTTTTGGTCAGGGAGTTAAAACAGAGACAGAGACGGGTTCCTCGAGGGGATTGGCAAACCAGGGCGTTATGATCAGGAAACGCACCTATATCAAGCAGGGTCTAGGTAGCTGGTTCGACATCTATCAGCTCGCCAGCAAAGAGCAAAGTCGTCCGATCAAAAATCTCAAAGTCGATCTCTACCCGATGGCATTTTATGAACTATTCCAATGCGCACCAAAGGAGCTTGTCGGTGAAGATCTGCAACTTGCCGACCTGCTGGGCCGGGCTCGTGCGAGCCTGATGCTGGAGGAGATGGAAGCGACCAACAGTGGAGAAGGGCTGATACGGATTGTTGAGCGCCACCTTCTTCAGCACCTTACGCAGCAGATCAGCCTTAAGCGATTAGAGGTTCATAGCGGTGAACCTTCAACCTCGAACAAATGGCAGATCATCAACCCGAAGGTTTTTGTCCCGCCTCTTCCCAATATAGATGAAACCCTATCCCAACAAGCTCAGCAGTACGATAAAAGTAATCGCTGGCTGCAAAAACGCTATGCCGAAGTCTATGGCATGTCCTTTAAGCAGATTCAAAGTAACTTGAGGTTTCAGAGCGCCCATCAGGAGTTATGGCAGACCTTGGCAAAACACCAGCCACTTAGCCTGACCCAGCTTGCTTATCGCCGTGGGTATTTCGATCAGGCACATTTCATCAAGGACTTTAAACGCTATACGGGGATGACCCCGGGGCAGTACTTGAAAACTAACTTTGATCAACATAGCCAATATCTCTGGTACTGGTAGCGGTTAACCCTGACGACGAAACAGCGGCCACTGCTTGGTAATAATCACCAGCGCAAAAGCGATTAAAACAAAGGTCTGAATGCTTTTTGTTGGTTGCGTCATGCTCAGCATCTCCTGCGACAGATTGACGGCAAAGTGAAACAGAATCGCCACCAGAATACTGCGCCGATTGATATGACACACCCAGGTGACAATTATGCCCAACACCGTGGTACCCAGATAAAAGTTCATTGCATACCAAGGGCTCTGTTGATAGATCTCATACTGGTAAGAGTTATTCACCCAAAGCAGTGGTAGGTGCCACAAAGACCAGAGTACTCCAAAAATCAGAGAGGCAGCTAGAAAACTGCGGCCTTTTTCAAGGCTTTCAAAGCCATACCCTCGCCAGCCCAGCTCTTCAAAAACTGCAGCCAGAAATAACAAGGCAAAGACAGGCACAACTCCAGTACTGAACGAGAATGCTTCTGAGACCTGAAACTGCTCAATTGATCCATCAAATGCCAGCGAAATAAGAATCGAAAGCACAACTGACAAAGGCATTATAGCCAGAGTGAGCAGAAACGGTCCTATTCGAATTAGGCGCAAACTAAACAGGCGGCAAGTAAAATCCCGCTTAATTTTCGATTCTGGTTGTCCCCAGATAAACGCCAGTGCAAAAACGGCAGGCATTATCAAACCCAGCAGCATGGGCAACATATAATAATTCGCCCAATCGGGGCTGAAGCTCATATAGCTTCCTATACCCCAGAATATAAATGTGCCTATGAATACAGCCAAAAAGTAGTTTCTGCCTTGATAGTTAAAGCCGTTAATCATTTTCTCTCTCCTATGTGCTCGTTTACCGGTTGTGATCAGCGTTACTGTGTATCGCTTTGAATTTTAGAATTGGTAGAAAATACCTGCGTAGGCAGAATACTGCTCCTGCCTAGTGGTCAAAGGACTGTCATCGACGACATCTGTCATCCAGAGATACTCCGCGCTGACAATCAGAGTGATTTTTTTGCTGATACGCTTCAAGGCGTTACTACCAAGAAAAAGGCTGTAGCTTTCATCTGCTGCGTAAGTAGATCGCACGGACGTCTGCTCTTCACGAGTCACTCCAAAGTAATAATTGGTTTTCTTGCTATTCCAATATTCTGCTCCTGCGTACCAAGTCACCATATGGGGCTCATTTATCAATAACGGACGCTCATATTCAAGGCGCGACGAAAATCCGTTATGGTTGTTTGATATATCATGCAGCAATTTAGCTTTCACCTGACCGCCAGCTAGGTTTCTTTCATAGGCCAGGCCTGCTTCCCAGGCCCCATTACGATCCGCTAAGCCCATTAATGCATTGCTATCTTTACTACTGAAACCATCAAAAGTACGGCGGAATTCCAGCGCCAGACTCTGCCCCTCCTTATCTTGAAGTAATCGGTATCCGCCATGAGTACCCTTCAGATAGAAACGGTCATATTCAGCAATCACCAGAGGGAAAATGTAGTGCTCCTCATCCACACCACTGTAAAAGGAGTTATTAGCTGATGTTGCCAACCCTATTTGCAAGCTGCGCTCTGCGAGTAGGGGGGGACTTATCAATGCAGCAATCAAACCAATAAGGCCTGTATAGAGTTTTAATTTTCGTATCATCTGTTGTTGTCCTTTATAGTTCTCATGATGGCAAAGCTTAAGGCAACACAGGAGGTAAGAATTGTAAAAATGTGAAAATTGCGTATTAATATGAGCCGGACGGTCAATAATATTCTTGATTACCTATGATCTTCAGCCATGGATTAAACAGTCTATAAAGTTAGTCACTTTAGGGGGGCACTCATGTCTAAGAATCAGGTTCAATTTCAACGTGGTTACAGCTTATTTGAGTTCATGAATGATTATGGTACCGAAGAACAATACGAACAAGCCTTGTTTCGGCGCATATGAAGATAAATTACTCATCGGTTCTATTTTTTTACTCGCCTTTGGTTTAACGAACCTTGCGGAATTCTCCACCCATAACTTGTTTGGCTGGAAAAACCTCTGGGGTCAGATCTTTCATTGTGCATGATTGATTGTTTCGACTAGAGTTGTTCATAAAATTAAATTGACGACACCCAAAGATTTAAAACCTTAAGTTGCTGCTGTAGTTGTCATTAATATATGGGTGTCCCGATCTTTTAGTATTTTGTGAGAGTCCGTCAATTGTTATCTTTATTTTTTAATTTTAAGGAAGGTGTTGTATGGCCACAGACAGAGCAATGTCCTTCATTGCCGTAATTTGCGGCCGAGAAGGCATATTTATTACATTTGGGACATTTTTCTAGAAGTAACGCGCCGATAACACGTTGCAGAAGATTACGTTTATCTTCTATCTCTGGTATTTGAATATTCACAACAACCTCCTTTAATATAAATTTTTGAGCAACAATACATCCAACTTCTAGGCGAAGTCAAATGCCGATATAAAGTAGGTGATTGTTTTTATTTTTTCAATAAATTAACCTTTGAGATCCTCCGTTTAGTCTAAGTGGTTTAACGTGTTATTTTTGTTAGATTATTATCGCTGTACTGAGGTTTGCTTTGCCATTAGCATCGATATTAATTTACCGCGGCTGTCCTATTGTGTAAGCTGCGCGCAATTAAATATTTTCAAAATAGGATTTGCCAATGTCTGATAAATTTTTCTTTAAAGGTAAGAAAGAAAAAAAGCCGAAACATGCCAGTTATGGCTTTAATACCAAACGTGTTATCAAGCTTGGTACGAAAGAGGCGCCACTGACTTTAATGGTCAGCAGCGCTGAGAGAAAAGCAGAGATTGAATTAGTCCTTCAAGAAAATGCACTGTTTGCCGATATTGCAGTCAAGGCTGACGTTGCCGAGGATATCAGTGAACTTGAAGGGGTGTTAAATAAGCCCAAAACCACAAGGTTTGAGAAAAAGCTCAAGCGGAATGAACCTTGCTCCTGTGGCAGCGGTAAAAAATATAAAAAATGCTGTGCTTAGCAGCGGCAGAAAAACCGTTAATGGCTTAACGGTTTTTTATTCATTAATCCAAGGACTTCAAGGAGCGCAGAAACAGCCCTAAGCCGCCGATTGCCAAGATTAATATCACGATAAGATCAAAGGCACTCATACTTTTAAAGCTGAAATGAATTGAAGAGATCACCCCAAAAATCAGTGCGCTAATGGAGCTAAGGGTGAGCAGCCAGCCAAGAATATTGCGGCTGTTATAAAAGACCATGCCGATGCCTAACATAAATGGGATCATCACCATGCCGCTGGTAATGGCAAAGTGCCCGCCGAATCCGGAAAATCCATAGAGTCGGCTGCTTAACGCAAAGTGCGAGGTGACTGATATGGCGTTTAGCAAAAGATAAAAGCCCCCGGTCATCATTATTAAACCGATAAAAAACTGGCCGATACCGCCAGATGTTCCGCCTGCTCCTTTCATAGTCTCTTCCTTAAAACTGCTTATGCTTAATTTTTGTTTAATCCGTATTGTAAAATGGTCTGCAATAGCATAGCAAATAGAAAACCTTCTATATTTATGTACTGTTAAAATTTTCAATAAATATGGCGATGCACTTCACTCTGCGTAAAATAAAATTCCTTAACAATGCACCCCCGAGGACACTGAGCTAATAGAGAAAAACACAAAACCAAGGGATAATTAAGCTTACAAGCTCTGCTTAGCCTTTTCTCAGTGTAGCGCATAGCGCCTTCGTGTTCTCTGTGGTAGTGCTTGTCGCTTTTTACAAAAAACACCTGAAGCACCTGCTAACCATGTCAATAAATTTACCGGGAAAAGCGACCTATTAGTCGTTTTCAGCTCGACGGGGTTATGCTAATCTTGCCTGAAAATAAGAAGGGAAGAATATGAAAATTTCAATGATTGCTGCAATGGCCAAAGATCGTGTGATTGGTTTAGACAATAACATGCCCTGGCATTTACCCGCCGACCTGCAGTATTTTAAACGCGTTACTCTAGGCAAGCCGGTGATTATGGGCCGGAAAACCTATCAGTCTATCGGTCGCCCGCTACCGGGAAGAGTGAATATTGTCTTAACCCGCGATAAAGACCTGCAGATTGAAGGGGTGACCTGCGTACAAACGGTAGAGCAGGCACTGGTGCTTGTACAGGACGTTGCCGAGGTGATGGTCATTGGCGGTGCCACTATCTATGAGCAGTTTTTAGCGCGGGCGACTCGACTATATCTGACTTTTATTGATTTGCAGGTTGCCGGTGATACACAATTTCCTGATTATCAGGCGGTTGCTCAGTGGCGGGAGATTGAGCGTGAGGCGCACAGTGCGGATCAAAAAAATCAATATAATTACCAGTTTGTTACATTGGAGCGTGTCGAGTAGTAGAATTTTATCTGTTTTGCCGTAAAACCTCTTCCTTTTAGGGAGGGAATATAAGGTAATTAGCGCAAAGCGCTGATGGTTTGACAATTTTGTTTCTGCTTCTAAACTTAAAATATACCGCAGGACATGCGGGATTTTAAGTCTGTGGAGTACGTGTCAGACCTGGGGAGCATGAGTTGCGTGAAGCGCGTAAAAGCTCCCACTGTGGGGGCTAAACGCGAAAACCAAGCATCGCTCTCTGGGCAGTGTACTTTGAAGCAGAAACCTGAAAGCTCGCGAGAGTTCTTCACCGTTTTTTACTAACCGGAATCCCCTTCCTTTAGGTGGGGGAGGATGTCAATCTGCCAGGCCGGACAACAGATTTTAGTCAAATCTGTTATCCGGATTTTTTAACGGGCAACCGGGCAGGACTCGGTAATAGGGCAGGCCAGTGAAAACAGTTGCTTATCCTGCCAGCGTAGCATGGTCAGGCTGTTTCCCCAGATATAGCCGGTATCAAGGCCATAAATACCCGATTGATTGACCCGGCCCAACAGTGCCGCCCAGTGGCCAAAGAGAATATCACTACTGCGGTCCAGGGTGTCAATTTCAAACCAGGGTTTAAGCACGGTATCATCGGTATGCTCCGGCGCGAGTTTATTATCAAACTCTAACGCCCCATCTAAAAAGCAGTAACGCATACGGGTAAAGGCGCTCAGAATAAAGCGCAGGCGTTCGATGCCCTGCAGATTGTCAGACCAGGATTCCGGATGGTCGCCGTACATCTCCTGAAGCAGCCATGTAAAGTTATCCGACTGTAATTGCTGCTCGACCTCCCGGGCCAGTTTTTCTGCCTGTTTAATGGTCCATTGCGGTGAGATGCCGGCATGTACCATCACAAAGTTAAATTCAGGATGGCGCCGCAGCAGCGGCTGCTGGCGTAACCAGGCCATTAATTCATCACAATCAGGCGCGTTTAATATCGGGCTGAGCTGGTATTTCTCTTTGTTGGCCTGCAGGCCCTGATGGATGGCCAGCAGATGCAAATCATGATTACCCAGTACGACCTTGGCTTTATTTCCCAAACCTTTTAAAAAACGCAGCGTTTCCAGTGACTTAGGACCACGGGAAACGAGATCACCGGTTACCCAGAGTTCGTCCTGCGCGCTGTTGAAATCGGCGATTTCCAGAAGTTGTTGTAGTTCATCGAAACAGCCATGAATATCACCAACAATATAGGTTGCCATTCTTACTCCACCTTTAAATCATAAACAAAGTTGGCGATGTTAACGTATTCTTCCACGGTGATATTTTCTGCCCGTTTTGTCACATCGATACCTATCTCCTGCAGCTGCTCGGCACTAAGCAGATCGCGCAGGCCGTTGCGGATAGTCTTGCGGCGCTGATTAAAGGCCATCGAGCACACCTGGTTAAGCACTTTTAGACTTTTCGCGGGAAAAGGCGGGACATCATAAGGCTCTAAACGGACCACGGCAGAATCCACTTTCGGCGCAGGTTTAAAGGCACTGGGTGGTACTTCTAGAACAGGAATAACTTTACAGTAATATTGTGCCATGACCGTTAATCGTCCGTAGGCTTTGCAGTTTGGCCCGGCACATAAACGGTTGACCACTTCTTTTTGCAGCATAAAATGCATATCTTTAATTTTATTGGCAAAACTAAAAAGATGAAACATCAGTGGGGTCGAGATATTATAAGGAAGATTGCCAAAAACGCGCAGCTGTTTATTTTCGCTGGCCAGTTGCCCGAAATCAAACTGCATGGCATCGGCTTGGGTGATATTGAGCTTATCACGCAGGAAAGGGTGCTTCTGCAGACGCTCGGCTAGATCTCTATCGAGCTCGACCACATTTAAGCAGTTTACTTTTGCCGCAACAGGCTCAGTTAATGCACCTAAGCCCGGACCAATTTCGACAATATTATCATCGGCCTGCGGTGCAATAGCAGCCACAATGGAGTCAATAATATAATCATCATGGAGAAAGTTCTGTCCGAAACGTTTACGCGCCGTATGCCCTAAGTGGGTTTTATCATTCATTTTAAATATGCCTTGTTACTTAATACTGTTTATCATTGTGATTGCTTCATCCACCGCGCAGAATAAACTACCCGCATCGGCTTTACCAGTAGCGGCAAGATCCAGTGCTGTGCCATGATCCACCGAGGTGCGGATAAACGGCAGCCCTAGGGTGATATTGACGGATTTGCCAAAGCCTTTGTATTTTAAAACGGGCAAACCCTGATCGTGGTACATGGCAAGCACCGCATCGGCATCCTGCAGGTATTTTTCCTGAAACAGAGTGTCTGCGGGCAGGGGGCCGATTAAATCTATATTTTTTTGACGCAATTTCTGCAGCGTCGGCTCTATGGTGTCAATCTCTTCACGGCCCATATGCCCGCCTTCACCGGCATGCGGATTGAGTCCGCAGACATAGATGCGAGGTGATTGTATGGCATACTTTTTTTGTAATTCGCTATGCAGAATGTTAATTACTGAGCTTAAACGCGCTTCGGTAATGGCGCTCGGCACATCGATTAAGGGTAAATGCGTGGTGGCCAGTGCTACACGCAGCCCTGTTGTTGCCAGCATCATCACCACCAGATCGACATCTGCCTGTTCGGCAAAGAACTCGGTATGGCCGCTAAAAGTAATGCCGGCATCATTAATGACGCCTTTGTGCACAGGTGCGGTGACCACGGCAGCAAACTCGCCCGATAAACAGCCGCGGCTGGCAAAAGCTAAGGTATCCAACACAAATTGTGCATTATTTTTGTTTAACTTGCCCGGCTGCACCGGCTCCTGCACAGGCAGATGGGCGATCGTTAATTCACCCGCTTGCGATGCCGTTGCCGGTTTGCTGGCGTCATAGTCAATAAAGGTGATCGCTTGATTGAGTAACTTGGCGCGCGCGGCCAATAAATTTTTATCACTGCAGATCACCAATTGCAGTGGCCATTGCTGCTTGGCAAGCTGTAGAACAAGATCCGGGCCGATGCCACTCGGCTCACCTGCTGTGATCACTAAAGAGTTAACCATTATTGTGCCTCAATAATATAATCGGGATTATTAATTTTAATATATGCCTCCTGGCGAATTTCATTCATCCAGGAGTAGACTTCTTCGGGAAAACGCTGCTTAAATAATATCGAGTAGGCTTTTTGCTTGGTGGCCTGCTCGGTGGTGTCCGACTCCCGTTTATCCATCACCTGCAGAATATGCCAGCCGTGCACGGTACGAAATGGCGCACTGATCTCACCGACCGGCAGCGATAGTGCCAACTCTCTGAATTCAGGCACATAAATATTTGGATCCGCCCAACCCAAATCCCCGCCTCTGACCGCAGAGCCGGGATCCTGTGAGTGCTCATTAGCCAGCTCGGCAAAGGTTGCTTTGCCCTCCAGTATCGCCTGGCGGTAGCCGCTTAATAATTTTTGTGCTTTTTGATCGCTAAGGATAATATTGGATTTGATAAGAATATGACGGGCCTTGACTTCCTGGGTGATCACACTTTGCGCGCCTTTTTTATCAACTATTTTAAGAATATGTAAACCAAGGTCACTGCGGAACGGGCCAATCAGGTCGCCTTTTTTAGTCTTTTTATCATCAATAATATTGGCGAATAAGGTCGGCATCTCATCAATTGTCAGCCAGCCCCAGTCGCCACCCTGCAATGCTTTAGGGCCCTGCGAGTATTGTACCGCGAGTGCTGATACATCTTCACCCTGCTGAATTCGGCTTAGCAGTTGTTTGGCTTGCCGGTCGACCGCCTGTTGCTCGGCAAGCGGGCCGTTGCTGTTGACTTTTAAAAGAATATGGACGAACTGAAACTGTGTGGTTTTCTGTCCCTGCTCATTAATGCGCTCCACCATCTGCTGCACCTCCTGGTCGGAAATATTGATGCGCTGGCGTACTTGCAGCATACGCACTTCATTAATGGTTAATTCATCGCGAATACTGTCGACAAAGGCTTGATAACTCTCGCCATTATTCTCCAGATATTGCTGATACTCTGCGAGCGTCAGGCCTTTATCGGCTGCTATCTGCTGCAGTGCCTGATTGAGCTGCGCTTCATTAATGCGCAGTCCCATGCGCTGTGCAATCTGCAGCTGCAGGCGATCACCAATCAGCTTATCAAGCAGCTGTTTTTTTAATATATTATCTGCAGGTAAGCTTTGACCGCTTTCTTGATAACGCTTTTTCAACTCTCTGGTTATACGGGAAAGATCACTGCTTAAGATCACTTCCTGATTAACAACGGCTTCAATTTTGTCAACTGCTTGCCTTTCTGCAAAGACCTGCGGAGTCAGCAAGGCAGAGCAAAGCAAGGGCAGAATTATCTTTTTTATCAATTTCATTTGTTGTCCATTATTGTAGGTAAAAAGGGCGACCGTAATCGAACAGGCTTTCATTAGAGCCTGTTCCGGCACCGCCTAAGCCTCTTAGTTCAAAATTAATTTCATAACTGCTTTCGCTTTCATAATCATCGGCAATCGTATCTATATCACCATAGTAGGCGGACATATGTTTATCGTAGCTGAAACCAATGGACCAGCAGCATGACTGATATTTTATACCAATTATGCTTTCGTAAAGGTGCTGGTATTCAAGGTCATAATAATAACTGGCAAAAGAGCTCCATTGGCCGTTGATTGACCAGTTGATTTTACTGCCGAGTTGATTCACTAAATCTTTTTCGTCACCGTCATCGCTAACGGCGACATAACGATAGTTTAACTGTGCATAGGTATTATATAACCAGCGTTTTTCCAGAGCGGCGTTGGCACTGGTGATTTCATTTTCATCGCTATCCCACTCAATGCCGGTATGAAAGAAATAGTTATCGGCAAAGTTAACATCAAACTCCGCAATAAGAGAAGAGCGGCTGGCGGTATCTGCATCATCGTCATCATCGAGCAGTTCGGTTCGCGAAGGTGTGAAATAATAATTCTGTCCCACGGCAAAACGCACTTTTTCCTGACTTTGTGCATTTAGAATACTGCTGGAAATGCCTAAGGTTATCTGGTTGGCATCGGCAATGCGATCATAACCGGAGAAACGATTATCACGAAACAGGGCATAGTAATCCTGCTGCATCCTTGTCGTATCATAGGTGCCAATGGTGGACTGATCCCGATAGGGAACGTATAAATATTGAATCTGCGGGACTAAGGTCTGTTTATATGAACTGCCAAAAGCACTCAAATCGCGCTCAAAATTAATACCGGAATTAATTTTAAACGAAGGAATATAACGGCTGACGCTCTCTTCTAAATCGCTGTATGCATTTAAGGTTTGCTGGTAAAAACTGAGCATATATTTAAGCTCAGTATTAACAAACAGCGAGTTGTAATAAAGCGGTAAGGATAATTTGGGCTGCAGGTGAACACGGGTGCCGGTATAGGTATCCTCATCATCATGCTCAAATCGGGAAACTTCAGAATACCAGTCTAACTGTAGGCTCTTCCAGTCAAGCGGCTGATAAGCACTAAAGGCAAGTTTTGGCAGCACCTTATGGGGCGTATCGCCATCACCTAAAATTTGGAAGTCGCGCACTTCCAATTCACTGTTCCAGTTTTGCTTCGTAAAGCTGAGTTTGGCCGTCTGCAGTAACTGGTTATCACTGCGTGAGCCGTAGTTTGTATCGATATCCGTGAAATAATTATCATCACTGACTTTGGAGTAGTTAGAGGTGAACTTCCAGTTTCGGGCAAAATTAACCTTGTGATTCCAGTGATAAAGGTAACGGTTTTCATCACGAATTCTGTCATTATCAAGATATTCAGCCGCCATTTTCCCCGTGCCTATATCGAAAAGGTAACGATATTCAGCGGCCAGCAAGGTGCCGCGCTTTTCCATATAGGCGGGTGTCAGGGTTGCATCCATATTTTCTGCAATATTGAGATATAAAGGCTGGGTAATAGTGGAGCCGTCAGTATCGGAATATTCATAGGACGGAAATAGCAAACCTGTTCTGCGTTTATCACTAGTAGGATAAGTGATATAAGGCAGGTAAAAGACTGGCACATCTTTTATTTTTAAGACGGCATTATAGGCGCTGCCGACACCTTTCTCGTTATCGATATACAGGGTGCTTGCATCAAGCGACCAGGTGTTATCTCCCGGTGGGCAGGCACTGTAGGAAGATGCTTTAAATTCATAAAGATCTGCGCCATTATCATAAATTTGCCGTGCACTGCCCCGTCCGCCCTGGCCATGAAACTGGTAGTCCGCCTGCTGCAATGTCGTTTGTTCGCTATCGAGTTGCGTTTCCACGCTGTCCGCATACAGGGTGATCTCTCCGCTGACAAAGTTGACATTGCCGCTCGCCGTTGCTCTTTCTTCTTCTTTAAAATAGGTTAATTCATCGGCCGCTAAATATTTAATGCCCTGAGTCAGTTGTACATCCCCTTGATAGCTGAGGGTATCAGCCACAGCACGTATTTTTTTCGCGCGTATATTTATAGGTACCTGACTAAGGGGCAAGTTATTACTGTCGGTGATCACCGGCGGCACATTACGATAGCATTGCGCGAAAAAATAGGCGCTTGAGCGGGGCGTGCTTGTGGGTGGTTGATTGGCTAGTCGTGCGCCATTATTGCTAGTTTGTTGGGTGCTATCTGCTTGGGCAGGGGTTGGTGATGTGTTTGTCTCATCGGCTGATAGATGAGAAAAAGGAAACAAAAGCAGTAGCAGGGGAAAATTTTTTAGCATTTACAATTCACCAGGGTGTATTAAGAACTTAAGGCTTACATAAAGAAAATCCGAGCACGTAATAATAGAGCAAAGTTAAGTTCGCTCCAATCATTGTTCTTTGTAAATCGCGCAAATTTGCCTATTTTAAGTAAAAAATTGGCAAAACTGGAAATAGTTAGTCAAAATAACAGCCATCTTGCTTCTTAATTGCTTCTTACTAGCACTAATCAATAAGGTTTTTACAGTTATGCGTATTTGGGGAAAAATACTGGGTGGTTTTTTTGGCTTTATGTTTGGCCATATTTTCGGCATGTTGCTGGGAATCTGGTTAGGCCACCGTTTCGATCGCGCCACCGCGATTAATTTTAATGCGCAGCAGGGGTTGTTCGGTGGTGGGGCGAGCAGCCAGGAAAGGCAAAGACTGTTCTTTGACACGACGTTCTCGGTCATGGGCCATATGGCCAAAGCCAAAGGTCAGGTAACTCAGGCTGATATTCAGGTCGCCAATGCTTATATGGATCAGATGCGCCTGCAGGGAGAAAGTCGTGCCCAGGCGCAGGCTTCATTTTCTGTAGGCAAAGACGCAAATTTCCCGCTTAAGGAAAAACTGAGCGAGTTCGTACAGATGGTGCGTGGGGATCGTAACGTATTACAGATGTTTTTAGGGATTCAAGTCCAGACTGCTTATGCTGATGGTGTGCTCGATAGTAAAGAAAAAGAGATCCTCTATGATATTGCCGAGCAGCTGGGCTTTTCCCGTTTTGAATTAGATCGTCTGCTGCAGATGATTGAAGGACAGCAACACTTTCACCAGGGGCAACGACAGCAGCAACAGGCTGCCAGCGAAGAGGATTCCTATAAAGTGCTCGGTATCGAAAAAACGGCCAGCGATAAAGAGGTTAAACGGGCATACCGTAAACTGATGAGCCAGCATCACCCGGATAAACTTGCCTCTAAAGGACTGCCGGAAGAGATGATGATGGTGGCCAAAGAAAAGGCGCAGGATATTCAAAGCGCATATGAATCGCTGCGTAAAGCGCGCGGTTTTAAATAAAATGTTTATTCAGCTGCTGCAGCGTTACAGCCTGAAAATGGTTTTTGCTTTAACGCTGCTGGTCGGCCTGCAGTTGCCCAATTTTTTACAGCAGTATGAACAGCGTTTAGATGCGCACTATATAGAAGCAGAAATGCACTTACAGCAGTACCAGGCGCTTGCCGATCGACACTTTGCTGGTGACCTGCAGGCCTTGATCATAAAGCATAAAAGCAGTGAGGTGACCTTATTTAATCAGGAAGCGTTGCTGATTGAAAAGCTACAGCGCCGCTTTCATTATTTACAGGCGAAAAAACAGGCGCTGCAGGGCCCGCTTATGGCGCGTTTATATTTTCTTCTCGGCGAGATCAACCGTCCGCTGTGGTTGGAAACGCAAGCCAATTATAATGCTGAACTGCGACTCAACAAAAATTCAATTCAAGTGGGTTTGCTCTCTGCGCTGGTGGTGACCCTCTTTTTAGAGTGCTTGTTCTTTCTGCTGCACTGGCAATGCCGACGCCTGCGCGGTTATTTTACCCGCAAACGGCAAAGCGCTTCTGAGAAAATCAAGTGAGCGCTTTTTTAGCGCCGGGAAGATGATTGCCGGATTAATTTATAATTTTGAATCTATTTAACTTTAAATATGTGATCTAGTTCTTTATTATGCAGCGATACAAATTTATTTAACCTGAGTGTTATACAGTCAAACCACTTTGAAACCAGTTTTCTCAGCGATTTGGTTATATAGCATATTTAGACTTTTAACTTGGAGCTTAATTCATGTCTACATTTGCACTTGCTTTTGGTACTGCAACTAAAAACCGTGATCAAAAAATTATTGAAGCATTTTTTCCTAACCCTCTTTTAAATCCAAGTGATGATCTTGTTGCTGTTATTGCGGCAATTGTGGGTTATAAGCAAGGTAATCAAGTCATTGAAATCACTGCAGCCGTCGCTGAGCAGCTGGCTGCTGCCTTTAATGGTGCAAATGAAACGGCGAATGCTGATTTTGCGACAGCAGCCGCTAAGTCAGAACAGCCGTTAGTACTGGTTATTTTAGAAAGCGATGAAGCGCCAACAACGGTAGCGGAAGGTTTCCTTAAATTACAGCTTATTTCACATCGTTTAGTGAAACCGCACGGCGTGGTATTAGATGGCATTTTTGGTGTACTGCACAATATTGCCTGGACCAATAAAGGTGCGATTGATCTGCCTGAGCTTGCTGATCGTCAAATTGAAGCGCGTTTAAAAGGTGAAACTATCAGTGTTGATTGTGTCGATAAGTTTCCGAAGATGGTTGACTACGTTGTCCCTGCGGGTGTGCGTATTGCAGATACTTCGCGCGTACGCTTAGGCGCGCATGTTGGTGAAGGTACCACAGTGATGCACGAAGGCTTTATTAACTTCAATGCCGGCACAACAGGTGTGAGCATGGTTGAAGGGCGTATTTCTGCTGGCGTTATGGTTGGTGAAGGCAGCGACATCGGTGGTGGTGCTTCTATTATGGGCACACTAAGCGGCGGCGGTAAAATGGTCATTTCTATCGGTGAAAACAGCCTGTTAGGTGCCAATGCCGGACTGGGTTTCCCACTGGGTAACCGCTGTACTATTGAATCTGGTCTGTATGTGACTGCCGGCTCGAAAATCAAGCTACTTGATAAGGAAGGTAAAGAAGCTGGATTTGCAAAAGCGCGTGAACTGGCTAACAAAGATGATCTGCTTTTCCGTCGCAACTCAATGACCGGACAAATCGAATGTCTGGCCAATAAAAGCGCCGTGGAATTAAACAGCATGCTGCATTCAAACTAAATTGCGGCTTATGGCTATATAAAAAGGGAGCTTAATTGCTCCCTTTTTGTTTTTTACTCTTTTGAATATTTCGCTAAAGAGCGCAATGCAGCCTGTAAAGCCGGATCGGCATGCTCAGCTAAGTCTAAAAATGACCGGGCAACATCGCCGGGCATTTTACTGGCGCGCTTAATGGCTTTTTGTGGTTTTTTGGCCGTTGTTGGCGCAGCTTGTTTTAGCCTCGGGTTTACTTTGAATTTAATATTCAGCAGTCCGGGCACCTCCTGGCGCAATAGCGTCAGCAGCTCATTGCGCATAAACTTCAGGCGCAGCAGCCAGGTTGCATCCGGGCTTTCTATTAACAAGCTCCCATTTTGTAAACTTCCTATTCGGCAATCCGGGATATTATGTTGTTTTAAATAGCTTTGTAGTAGACTATTCAACTTGGTGGTTTGACAGGTATTGTGCTGTAATCCACTTTTCTTTAATAATAAAGAAACAGGTTTAGGTTTTCGGCTTCTATTCATTAACATCGTCAACAGAGAATTAAGAACAGTAAGTATAACGTTAATTCATGCAGGAAGAAAAAGAACAGTACTTTTCTTTAAAAAATGGATGTTCGCTTATCCTTTTAATTAAAAGGGGGAAATTAATGAGCGCACCTTGAAATGGCAGTTAATAACCTCCATCTCATAGGTTAATCTTATTCTTACCGGGCGATTGATAGGGGCGTACCTGCTCAGCCAGTCTGTTTTGCGCTACGGCAATGATATTGGGCAGCAAGCAGTTTAAAAGGCGCTACGCCTGAATGATAGAAATAATTAAATTTGTCTGTTGGAACGCTAAGCAAAGGACAGAATAGAGCAGTCATGGAAGTACTGAGGGTTCAACAGTGCGGCAGTGCATCATGAAGTTTTAAAAAACGGCAGGTAAATTAATTCAAATTAGGCTATTCAGCAGCACGCTGTTTACCACAAAAATAACTCATTTTTATATTACGAGAAAAACACAATGATCACACAGCTAATAACAAAAATAATCGGCAGTCGTAATGACCGTTACTTAAAACAATTACGCAAAGTCGTTAATGAAATCAATAAACTGGAGCCTCAGATACAAGCTCTTTCCGATGCCGAACTGAAAGCTAAAACGGCAGAGTTTAAAGAGCGTATTGCCGCAGGAGAAAATTTAGATTCGCTTCTTGTGGAAGCTTTTGCGGTAGTACGCAGCGCCTCTGAGCGCGTATTTGGCATGCGCCATTTTGATGTGCAGCTAATGGGCGGCATGATTTTAAATGAAAATAAAATTGCAGAAATGCGTACCGGTGAGGGTAAAACATTAACCGCGACATTACCGGCATACTTAAATGCGTTAACCGGTAAAGGTGTGCATATTGTTACGGTCAATGATTACCTGGCGCGTCGTGATGCAGAATGGAATGCGCAGCTGTTTGAATTTCTCGGTTTGACGGTGGGGATTAACCTCTCCGGTATGCAGCCCGAAGAAAAGCGTGCGGCCTATGCCGCCGATATTACCTACGGAACCAATAACGAATTTGGCTTTGACTATCTGCGTGACAATATGGCCTTTGAAGCGCAGCAGCGCGTAATGCGTCCGCTCCACTATGCCATTGTCGATGAGGTGGATTCGATTTTAATTGATGAAGCAAGAACGCCACTGATTATTTCCGGTCCGACTGATGGTGATGCCTCGCTGTATAACAAATTAGACGCAGTTATTCCAATGTTAACCAGGCAGGAGCAGGAAGATACTGAAGAATATACGGGTGATGGTGATTATACGGTTGATGAAAAAAGTAAACAGGCGTTACTCACCGAGCGCGGTCAGGAAAAAGTTGAACGTATTCTTCACGAGCGTGGTTTGCTTGATGAGAACCAGTCCTTATATTCAGCGGCAAGCATTAGTTTACTGCATTATGTTAACGCGGCGCTGCGCGCGCATACGCTCTTTGAAAAAGATGTTGATTATATCGTCAATGATCAAGGTGAAGTGGTGATTGTTGATGAGCATACCGGGCGTACTATGCCGGGACGTCGCTGGTCGGAAGGGCTGCATCAGGCGGTGGAAGCAAAAGAGGGCGTTCAGATTCAAAATGAGAATCAAACCTTAGCGTCCATTACTTTCCAGAACTTTTTCCGCTTATATGAAAAATTAGCTGGTATGACAGGCACCGCGGATACAGAAGCCTTTGAGTTTCAATCCATCTATGGCTTGGAAACCATTGTTGTGCCAACCAATAAGCCTATGATCCGTAAAGATTGCGGTGATTTAGTTTATCTGACTGAAGAAGAGAAATATCAGGCCATTATTGCCGATATCAAAACCCGCGTAGAGCGTCGTCAACCCGTGTTAGTCGGTACCGTTTCTATTGAGAACTCGGAACTGCTATCTAAGTTGCTGAATAAAGAAAAGATCAAACATAATGTCTTAAATGCTAAGTTCCATGAAAAAGAAGCTGATATTGTCGCGGAAGCTGGTGCATTGGGCGCAGTGACTATTGCCACCAATATGGCGGGCCGTGGTACAGATATTGTTTTAGGCGGCAATCTGCAGGCGCGCCTTGAAAAACTGGGTAAATTAACATCTGAGCAGGTCGAAGCTGAAACGGCTGCCTGGCAGGAAGAGCATCAACAAGTATTGGAAGCAGGGGGGTTATATATTATCGGTACTGAACGTCATGAATCGCGCCGTATCGATAACCAGCTGCGCGGACGCTCCGGTCGTCAGGGGGATGCCGGTGAAAGCCGCTTCTATCTGTCCATGCAGGATCCGCTGATGCGTATTTTCGCTTCAGAAAAAGTATCGAATATGATGAAAAAACTGGGCATGGAAAATGGCGAAGCGATTGAACACCCGTGGGTGACCCGTGCCATTGAAAATGCACAACGCAAAGTTGAAGGGCGTAACTTCGATATGCGTAAATCACTGCTCGATTTTGATGATGTTGCTAATGAACAGCGTAAAGTTATCTATCAACAGCGCAATGGCGTAATAGACAGTGAATCTATCAGCGATACCATTGAGCAAATTTGGGATGATGTATTTAACAGCTGCATTGATGAATATGTACCGCAGCAATCATTGACCGAGCAATGGGATTTAGAAGGGCTGGAGCGTCGTTTAAAAGCGGACTTTCTCATTGAATTACCCGTTCAGCAATGGCTGGTGGATGAGCCCAACCTGCAGGAAGAGACCATTCGCGAGAATATTATTAACCATGCCAAAGAAGCTTATCAAGCTAAGAAAGAGCAGGTCGGAAAAGAGGTTATCAGCAGTTTTGAAAAATCTGTGATGCTGCAGACCATTGATACGCTATGGAAAGATCATCTTGCTTCAATGGATCATCTGCGCCAGGGGATTCACTTACGTGGTTACGCGCAAAAAGATCCTAAGCAGGAATATAAGCGTGAATCTTTTGCGATGTTCCTGGAGATGCTGGAGAAATTAAAACACGATGTCGTGATGATCCTTTCTAAAGTGCAGGTGCAAAGCAAAGCAGAGGTTGATGAAATTGCCGAGCAGCGCCGTCAGGCTGAAGAAAGAGCTAAAATTGAGATGCAGCATGCGCAAGCCGCAAGTGCCACGGCAGGTGAAGGTAAAGAGGAAAAAAACGCACAGAGTTTTGTCCGTCAGGAGCGCAAGATCGGGCGAAATGAACCTTGCCCATGTGGATCCGGTAAAAAATACAAGCAATGCCATGGTAAATTAAGCTAATCGGCATTGACTCGGCAAAGTAATAAAAAGGGGCTTATATAAGCCCCTTTTTCATGCCTTGAAGTCAGCCGTACAGCCTTAATCTTTTAGTCTGTAATCTGGTTATCTACAGGCACAAAAAAGCGCAGATATCATAATGATAACTACGCTTACTAAGAGATTAAAAGCTTATTAGATATTGTTTTTACGAATAACGGTTAACATCTCTTTTAACAGTTTCGGGTTAGCCGCGACCACATTACCTGATTTCATATAATCGTTGCCGCCGTTAAAATCTGTCATCATTGCGCCGGACTCTTTAAGCAGTAATTCACCCGCTGCGATATCCCATGGTTTTAAACCAAATTCCCAGAAACCGTCCATACGACCTGCTGCTACATAAGCAAGATCCAGTGCAGCCGAGCCGCCACGACGCATATCAGCAACATCAATAAAGAAATCTTTAAAGATATCCAGATAGGTCTCTGTGAGATGCTTCTGTTTAAATGGAAAACCTGTTGCCAGAATGCTGCCTGTTAGCTTAGGTGAGTTATTAGTACGGGTACGGTAGCCGTTAATTTGTGCGCTTTGTCCTTTAACCGCTGAGAATAACTCGTTACGAATGGGATCAAAAACGATACCGACTTCAGTGCGGCCTTTAATTTTTAACGCAATTGAGACGGCAAAGTGCGGGATACCATGAATAAAGTTAGTGGTGCCATCAAGCGGATCAATAATCCATTGGTGATCATTATCTTTACCTTGCTCAATGCCTGATTCTTCAGCAATGATGGAGTGCTCCGGGTATGATTTACGCAACGTACCAATGATTGCAAGTTCAGCTTCTTTATCAACGCTGCTGACATAGTCATTTAACGATTTTTCTTCAACTTCAACTGCTTCCAGATTTTCGAAGCCTTTAACAATTACTTTACCTGCATTACGGGCAGCACGGATCGCAATATTTAACATTGGATGCATTAGATCACCATTAGATTTTAAAAGAACATGGGTAGCAAAAGAGAAAAGCTAATTTGCTATGAAGGAAAATCCTTCGGCGCAAAATTATACAGGGATCCGCTTAATCTGCAAATGTTTATGGCGGTCAGTGCTGTTTTTTTGTAATCCAATTAATGCTAAACTTTGTTCTTTTTAATTTCAGCTCAACAAGGAATACAAATGCTAGACAATGTGCGCATCATACTTATTGGGACTTCCCATCCGGGCAATATCGGCAGCGCTGCAAGAGCAATGAAAACGATGGGCTTATCAAATCTAGTGCTTGTCGATCCGGAATGCACTGTTGATGGTAAATCCAAGGCGCTTTCTGCCGGTGCCGGTGATGTATTGGAAAACCGCCAGGTTTTTGCAACATTAGATGAAGCGGTCGCTGACTGCGGTTTGGTTATTGGTGCAAGTGCACGTCCACGCACTTTAGACTGGCCTATGCTTGATCCTCGGGAAATGGGCGAAAAAGTGTGTATTGAAGGTCAGAAATATCCTGTGGCATTAGTGTTCGGACGTGAAAACAGTGGTTTGACGAATGATGAATTACAGAAGTGTCATTTTCATGTGTTTATTCCTGCAAATCCGGACTATAGCTCCCTTAATCTGGCGATGGCCGTACAAACTTTAAGCTATGAAATTCGCATGGCATTTTTAGCCGCAACCGCCTACCCCGAGCAGCAGGAAGAGTACCCGTTAAGCGAAGAGCTTGAAGGTATGTTTAATCACCTTGAACAGACATTAACTGATACCCGTTTTATCGTACCTGCCCATCCGGGTTTAGTGATGACCAAATTACGTCGCTTTTTTAATCGTGCGCGTCCAGAAGTGAAAGAGTTACGCATGTGGCGTGGTATTTTCAGCAGTATTCAAAAATCACTTGTTGCGGCAAGGCTGGCGCAGAAGAGTGAAACAGACAAATAAAACCTACTAATCAATGTGGGTTTTTACTTGACTATTCTTGTCGGGTATTATATTTTCACACTATAAAGTCAATGGAAATCTCTATCTTTTCACTATATGGGTGAAGTATTATGAAACTAACTTCAAAAGGCCGCTATGCGGTTACTGCCATGCTCGATGTCGCGCTTAAAGAGCATAATGGACCCGTGCCGTTAGCAGATATCTCTGAGCGCCAGGGAATCTCTCTTTCCTATTTAGAACAACTGTTTTCTAAATTACGTAAAAAAGAGTTAGTCTGTAGTGTACGCGGCCCCGGCGGCGGCTATAAACTTGGCAAAGCACGTAGCGATATTTCCGTGGCAATGATTATTGATGCCGTCAATGAGTCGGTACGTATTCGCGCTTGTGTCGATAACTGTGGTTGTGCTAAAGATGGTACTCAATGTTTAACCCATGCCTTATGGGGACAGCTGAGCGAGCGCATTACCACCTTTTTAGATAAGATCACTCTGGAAGAGTTAATAACATCCGAGCATGTACTGCATATTTCAGAAATTCAAAATAATAAATATAACCAGACTGCCCAACTTAATGTTAAAACATCACACCTTTAACAATTGGCAGCGGAGACTAAAATGAAACTACCTATTTATCTTGATTATTCAGCAACCACACCGGTTGATCCGCGTGTTGCCGATAAAATGATGCAATACCTGACAATGGACGGAGAGTTTGGTAACCCGGCATCTCGTTCGCACCGTTTTGGCTGGCAGGCTGAAGAAGCCGTTGATATTGCCCGAGAACAAATTGCGGATCTGATCAATGGCGATCCGCGTGAAATTGTTTTCACTTCGGGGGCAACTGAATCGGATAACCTTGCTATTAAAGGCGCTGCTCATTTTTACGGTAAGAAAGGTAAGCATATTATTACCGCTAAAACTGAACACAAAGCCGTGCTTGATACATGCCGACAGTTAGAGCGGGAAGGTTATGAAGTGACTTATCTTGATCCGCAAAGCGATGGCATAGTGACACCTGAGCAGTTAAAAGCAGCGTTGCGTGAAGATACTATTTTGGTCAGTCTGATGCATGTGAACAATGAAATCGGCGTTATTCAGGATATTGCCGCATTTGGTGAGTTATGCCGAGCCAATAAAACTATTCTGCATGTCGATGCCGCGCAAAGTGCCGGTAAGATTCCGATTGACGTGCAGACCATGAAAGTTGATATGCTTTCTTTCTCCGGACACAAGATGTATGCCCCTAAAGGTATCGGCGCATTATACGTTAGACGTAAACCGCGTATTCGTTTAGAAGCACAAATGCACGGCGGTGGTCATGAGCGCGGTATGCGCAGCGGTACGCTGGCAACACATCAAATTGCAGCATTCGGAGAAGCCTGCCGTATTGCTAAAGAAGAGATGGCTGCTGAAAATGAGCGTATTCTGACTCTGCGTACACGTTTATTAAACGGCCTTAGTGATATGGAAGAAGTTTATGTCAATGGCTCGCTCGAGCAGCGTGTTGCAGGTAATCTGAATATCAGCTTTAACTATGTTGAAGGTGAGTCCTTAATTATGGCATTAAAAGATTTGGCGGTTTCATCAGGCAGTGCCTGTACGTCTGCAAGTCTTGAACCTTCTTATGTGTTACGTGCCATTGGCCGCGATGATGAGTTGGCACATAGTTCGATCCGTTTTAGTATCGGCCGTTTTACCACTGCCGAAGAGATTGATTACGCAATTAACATTATCCGTAAAAATATTGGCCGTTTACGTGAAATGTCACCGCTTTGGGATATGTACAAAGAAGGTATCGACATTAACAGTATTGATTGGTCTCACCACTAATCACGGTTAGGCAGTAATAACACAAGATAAAAGATTAAAGGATACAGATTATGGCTTATAGCGAAAAAGTAATCGAGCATTATGAACACCCGCGTAACGTAGGTTCATTCGATAAAGATGATGAAAATGTGGCAACAGGGATGGTCGGTGCGCCGGCCTGTGGTGATGTCATGAAGCTGCAGCTTAAAATTGACGAGCAGGGGGTGATTGAAGATGCAAAATTCAAAACCTACGGCTGCGGCAGTGCAATTGCATCAAGCTCATTAGTGACCGAGTGGGTGAAAGGTAAAACACTGGAACAGGCAAGCGCCATCACCAATACGGAAATATCAGCGGAGCTGGCTTTACCGCCAGTGAAAATCCACTGCTCTATTCTTGCTGAAGATGCGATTAAAGCGGCCATTGCTGATTATAAGAGTAAACATCCGGATAAAAACTAGGAATAGCGCAACTGTTTGTTTCTTAATTGAGACAAACAGGCTATCTTAAGCATTAAAATATAAGTAAAAGAGTAATTGGAGTTTATTTTGGCTATCACAATGACAGAATCTGCAGCAAAACATGTTGCCTCTTTTCTTGCCAATCGCGGTAAAGGGGTGGGGCTGCGTGTCGGAATTAAAACATCAGGCTGTTCAGGTATGGCTTATATGCTTGAATTTGTCGATGCGCTTAATGAAGATGATCGAGTATTTACCGATAAAGGGATCAAGCTGATTGTTGATGAAAAAAGTCTCGTCTATCTTGATGGCACCGAATTAGATTTTGTTAAAGAGGGCCTTAATGAAGGCTTTAAATTTAACAACCCTAATGTTGGTGATGAATGTGGTTGCGGTGAAAGTTTTAACGTTTAAAAACAAGTAACTTAAGCATTCAATCCCATAGGCATAATAATAACACCTGTTATCTTTAAATTTGTTAAGATAAAGGTGTTTTTGTTTCTCGCTCATTCTATTAGGACACTGTTTTGAACTACTTCGAACTCTTCTCTATTCCCGTATCATTCTCCGTCGATCAAAGCCAATTATCTGTCACTTATCGTGAACTTCAAAAGCAGTATCATCCTGACAAATTTACCATGCAGGCAGACAGTGAGCGCCGCGCTGCCATGCAGAAAAGCACCGAAATTAACGATGCGTATCAGACATTAAAAAACAGCTGCCTGCGGGCGGAATACCTGCTGTTATTAGCAGGTCACGATATCGAACTGCAAAAAACACTGCAGGACACTAACTTCCTGATCGAGCAGATGCAGTGGCGTGAAAACATGGCTTCATTTACGCCGGACGATGAAGATGAGATTGCATCATTTGCCGAAAATATACAGGAGCGGGCAAGCGCTTTAGAAGCACAGATAGCATTGCAGCTGCAGGATGAAGATTTTGAGGCAACGGCGGATAGTATTCGTAAGTTAAAATTTATGCTTAAACTACAAAGCGAACTCGAATTGCTTGAAGAAAAACTGTTCGATTAACATTAATTAGGATTATAAACGATGGCATTACTTCAAATTGCAGAGCCTGGTTTATCTGCCGCGCCGCATCAACAAAAATTAGCCGTTGGTATTGATTTAGGAACGACTAACTCTCTGGTCGCCAGTGTGCGCAGTGGTGAAGCCAGTACCTTAGTCGATCATCAGCAGCAGGATATGCTGCCGTCAGTGGTGCATTACGGTGAAAAGAATGCACAGGGTGAAGCTGCGATTAGTGTCGGCAGTGAAGCACAACAATATTTACTAACCGATCCGCGCAATACCCTGGTTTCGGTCAAGCGTTTACTCGGAAAGTCATTGCAGGATCTCGACCAAACGCACCTGCCATATCAGCTGAGCGCCCATCAAAGCGGGCTGGCACAGATTGAAACGCGTTATGGCGCCATCAATGCGGTGCAGGCATCGAGTGAAATTTTAAAAGTCTTAAGTGCGCGCGCCAGAGAGAGTCTGCAGGGTGAACTAGATGGCGTGGTGATCACTGTACCGGCTTATTTTGATGATGCTCAGCGTCAGGGAACAAAAGATGCGGCGCGCCTGGCCGGTCTGCATGTTTTACGCTTATTAAATGAGCCGACCGCCGCTGCCATCGCTTATGGACTGGATTCCGGTCAGGAAGGCGTGATTGCGGTTTATGACTTAGGCGGCGGTACCTTTGATATCTCCATTTTACGTCTGCATAAAGGTGTTTTCGAAGTACTGGCAACCGGCGGGGATTCCGCACTGGGCGGCGATGATTTTGACCTGACCATTGTCAACTGGATAAAAGAGCAGGCCAATATTGACGGAAGCATCACTCCGCAGCTGCAGCAGGAACTGTTGCAGGCGGCACAGAATGCCAAACAAAGCTTAACCGAGCAGGAGCAGGTGACTATCGAACTGCAGCATCTGAACTGGTCCGGGGAGCTTGATAAAAGTACCTTTGAAAAGCTGATTGCTAAATTAGTGAATAAAACGCTGCGTGCTTGTAAACGGGCGCTACGGGATGCGCAGGTTACGCTTGATGACATTGTTGAAGTGGTGATGGTAGGCGGTTCGACACGTGTTCCTTTGGTGCGCGAAAAGGTCAGTGAGTACTTTAAAAAAGAGCTGCTGAGCAGTATTGATCCCGATAAAGTGGTCGCCATAGGTGCGGCTATTCAGGCAGACATTCTGGTCGGTAATAAACCGGATTCGGAAATGCTGCTGCTTGATGTATTGCCTCTGTCTTTAGGGCTGGAAACTATGGGGGAGCTGGTTGAGAAAGTGATTCCACGCAACACCACTATTCCTGTTGCGCGTGCGCAGGAGTTTACTACCTTTAAAGATGGCCAGACAGCGATGCTGATCCATGTTTTACAGGGGGAACGGGAAATGGTTGCTGATTGTCGCTCTTTAGCGCGTTTTGTGCTGACCGATATTCCGCCGATGGCCGCCGGTGCTGCGCATATTCGCGTGACCTTCCAGGTTGATGCAGATGGTCTGTTAAGCGTTACCGCCATGGAAAAATCATCAGGCGTAGAAGCGCATATTGAAGTTAAGCCTTCCTATGGATTAAGTGACAGCCAGGTCATGGAGATGCTTTCTGATTCGACCAAGTATGCCGAGCAGGATATTCAGGCGCGTATGCTGATTGAGCAGCGAGTTGAAGCCAAGCGTGTGATTGAAAATATTGAAGCGGCATTACAAAAGGATGGTAGTGAACTGCTTTCAGCAAGTGAATATGAAAATATTAAAAATAATATTCAAGCGCTTGCCGAGATTGCCGAAGGCGATGATATTGATGCCATTAAAGATGCCCTTGCTGCTATGGACAAGCTCACCTCTGATTACGCAGCATTGCGCATGGATGCATCAATCAAGAAGGCGCTGGCAGGCCATTCGGTTGAAGAAATATAATGATAGCCAATGCGCTGATGAACAAGTTGTTTAATTGGCGGCATGGCTATAACAGTTGATAAAGTGAAAGGTACGGTTAAGATGCCAAAAATAATATTTTTACCCAATGAAGAGTTATGTCCGGAAGGTTTAGTCGTTGATGCGGCTGAAGGGGAAACGATTTTAGATGTCGCACTGAAAAATAATATCGAAATTGAACATGCCTGTGAAAAATCATGCGCCTGTACAACCTGTCATGTTGTGGTACGTGAAGGCTTTGATTCACTTGAAGAAAGTGATGAACTGGAAGATGATATGCTAGATAAGGCCTGGGGACTTGAGCCGGAGTCGCGCTTGAGCTGTCAGGCTTGTGTTGCCGACGAAGATCTGGTCGTGGATATTCCTAAATACACGGTTAATATCGTTTCCGAAAATCATTAATCTAAATTAGCAAAAGCAGTATAAAAGTAAAGTGTGGGGTGTGCTATGTGCACCAGAAAGTATCCATTCCTACGCGGGAACGAGAGGAGGAGAGTATGGCTTTAAAATGGGTAGATTCACTTGAGTTAGCTTTAGCTTTGATGGATAAATATCCGCAGCAGGATCCGCAGACAATACGCTTTACCGATCTGCGTGAATGGATTCTGGCGCTTGATGACTTTGATGATGATCCCGGGCATTGCAGCGAGCGGATTTTAGAAGCTGTGCAGCAATGCTGGATTGACGAGATTTGATGGCTCTCATTATTATTTAAACGCAAGCTTCGGCTTGCGTTTTTGTTTCTATAAACTATTAAAAAGGTAAGAGTATGAGTGATTGTTTTGTAGTTTCCTTAAGCTTTAATGCGGCATCGGCAGTGTGGGGAAAGAATGCATTGTTAAGTTTTGCGCAGGAGCAGGCGGTTATCCATTTAGATCAGGAAAAGTCACTTTTCCAGCAGGTGCAGAGCGCGGCACGTAAACTCGATACTATGGCAATTGAGCGTATTAAGCTACACGGCGAAGGCTGGAATGAGGAGCTGTGCTGGGCTTTTTCTCAGGGGTTTTATAATGCTAAAAATGGCGCGCAGATAGAGTTTACAAATCTCGACAAAACTCAACAGCAGCGCTTCGCTTCACGCAAGCGTATTCTGGAGTGGGTGCGTGAAACCATTAACCTGGGACCTCAGGCTTTATCGCCGGAGCAGCTGTGCGAGAAGGCGCTATCCTTAATAAAAGAGGTGTTACCGCAAGGCTTATCCGTTACCCATCAGATTATCTCCGGCGAGGCATTAATTAAAGCCGGGCTGCAGGGAATTTATCAGGTTGGGAAAGGCAGTGCCCGGCCACCCTGTATGCTGGAGCTTGACTTTAACCCGAGCGGTGCTGCCGATGCTGCCGTCGATTATGCCCTGGTCGGCAAAGGTATCACATTTGACTCAGGCGGTTACAGTTTAAAACCGAGCGACTCCATGGCGGCCATGAAGAGTGATATGGGCGGCGCGGCGACTTTGACCGGTGCTCTGGCATTAGCAATTATTAACGGCTTAAATAAGCGTGTTAAATTGTATTTATGCTGTGCAGAAAATCTAATCAGTGGCAATGCATTGAAATTAGGCGATGTGATCACCTATAAAAATGGCGTGACAGTGGAAGTATTAAACACCGATGCGGAAGGGCGTTTAGTGCTTGCGGATGGTTTAATTACGGCGCAGGAAAGTGATCCCAAGTACATTATCGATGCGGCCACGCTAACCGGCGCAGCGAAATTTGCTGTCGGGCGCGATTACAATGCACTACTGACCATGGATGATCAATTCGCGGCGCTTGCCGAGCGCTGTGCTCAACAGGAAAATGAGATGTTGTGGCGTTTGCCCTTTGCTGATTTTCATCTTGAACAGATTGGCTCATCTTTTGCTGATATTGCCAATATTCACAGTGGCGAAGGCATGGCCGGAGCATCCACTGCCGCTGCATTTTTAGCTAAATTTATAAAACAGCCGCAAGCTAACTGGCTGCATTTTGATCTTTCCGGCAGCTATCAGCCAAGCGGCAACGGATTATGGGCGACGGGCGGTAAAGGCCATGGTGTAGCGACTATCAGCAAACTATTATTAGCTTAAGCATATAATTTCAATTCTCTTCAAGTCACCAAAAGGCAGTACTAGACGCTGCCTTTTGTATTTTTGTGCTACAAAATTAAAGCGGCCTTCTTCAGCATAGGCTTTCACCTGGGCGTAACACACTTTAGTGATGATCTTGTCTAAACTGAAAGTTAAAAGCAGGATTTATTGCTATAGGAATTGATTCTTGTCCTTTAGGGGGTAAGGCTGCCAGATGAATAAAAAACAGTTTATTTTTCCGCTGGTCGTTTTGTTATTGGGAGTCGCCGGTTATTGGGGATTTGCCGCAATGGATAAACCGCCCGCGGAAAAACCGCCTGCTGATAATAGGCCGTTAGTCACAGTATTAAAAAACCAGCTGGTCAATAGCCATTTTTCGGTCAGCTCTTATGGCGTGGTCAAAGGGAAATATGCCACAGAACTGGTGGCGCAGGTGGCGGGCGAAATTACTTATATCTCCGATAACTTTGTACGCGGCGGTTTTGTTAAGCAGGGGGAGTTATTAGCAGAAATAGATAGCAGTGACTACGATGTGGCGGTCACCCAGGCACAAGCGAATATTGCCTCCGCTCAAGCGGCATTAGTTCTGGAGCGCGCGCAGGCCGAAGTGGCTAAAAAGCAGTGGCGGGATATTAAAAATTCACAACCAACACCGCTCGCTTTGCGCGAACCGCAAGTTGCGCAACAGCAGGCCCGCTTGCTCTCGGCAAAGGCGGCATTACAAAGTGCACAAAAAAACAGGCAGCGGACACTGATAACGGCCCCCTTTGATGCTTTGATCGACAGCCGTAAAATTGCTTTAGGCTCCTATCTCAGCGTCGGCTCGCCGGTGGCAAATCTTCTGAGCACGGCGCAGGCGGAAATTCGCCTGCCCGTCGCGGATCATGAACTGCGCTATCTGATTGATAAAGGGGTTGGAGCAAAAGTGACGCTCTTTGCTGAGCTGGCCGGTGTTCGGCAACAATGGCCGGGCACTATTATTCGCAGCGAAGGGATCATTGATGAGCGTAATCGTATGAATTATTTGGTTGCCGAAGTTAACGACCCCTATGCTTTATCTGCTGCTGCAAAGATTAAAAATGAGTTGCGCTACGGTAGCTATGTGACGGCTATTATTAACGGGCGAATGATGCATGATATGAGTATTATCGACCGGCATCTGCTTATTGACGGCAAAGTGGCGCTGGTTAATAAACAGCAGCAGCTGCACCTGCAAGAGGTAACGATCGCACGGACCGTCGGCGCGCAGCTGTTTATTAGCGCGGGATTAAAAGAGGGCGATTTGCTGATCACATCGCCATTAGATTACCCCATTGAAGGCATGCCTGTGCAGATAAGCCGCATAGCTGAACAGGGTGTTTCCGGTCATTAATACGCTGCAGAGGTAGCAGGGATGTTCGACAACAATAAAGGTATTATTGTCTGGTTTGCCCGTAATCCGGTTGCGGCAAACTTGCTGATGTTGATTATTATTGTCGCAGGTTTACTCACGGCAAATCACATTCACAAGCAGCTTTTTCCACAAGTTGAGATTAACTGGATTAAATTTTCCGCGACTTACCCGGGTGCCGCACCGAAAGAGGTGGAAGAGGGGATTACCATTAAAGTGGAAGAAGCGCTGCAGAGCATACAGGGATTAAACCGCATTATTACCCGTTCTAATCAGAATATGGCCAGTGGATATTTTCGCGTGGCCGAGGGCTACGATCCGCAGGTGCTCTTGGAAGAGATAAAAGCACAGATTGACTCAATTTCCAGTTTTCCGAGTGCGATGGAAGGTCCTAAAGTTGAGCGTATAAAACTACGCCAGGAAGTGTTGTATATCAGTCTCTATGGTGATTTGACGCCGCGGCAGTTAAAAAAGCTGGGTAATCGCCTGCACGAGCAGATAAGAGAGTTGCCCGGTGTGAATGTCAGCGAGTTTTACGGCGGCTTGGATTATGAAATTGAGATTGCAGTAAGCAAAGATAAATTGCGTGAATTTGCTTTAAGTTTTATGGATGTGGCCGATATTATACGCGGCTTTTCACAAAATATGTCTGCCGGGCAGGTGCGCACGGTCAATGGTTATATAAATTTACGCGTGCAGAATCAATCTTATATCGGTGCTGAGTTTGCAGAGCTGCCGATAATTACTCTAAGTGACGGCAGTAAAGTGCGATTGGGCGATATTGCCACGATCCGCGATGGTTTCGAGGAGGGGATTCAATACTCTAAATTTAATGGCAAAAATTCAGTCACTTTTTTTGTCGGGGCAACCAGGAAGCAGAGCATTACCGACGTGGCTCAGATCGTTAAAGATTATATTGCCGATAAACAGCAGTCTCTGCCGCAGGGGGTAAAGCTGGAGCCTTGGATAGATATGACCTACTATCTGCAGGGGCGCCTGGATCTGATGCTCGATAGTATGAAAAGCGGCGCACTGTTAGTGTTTATTTTACTGGCGCTGTTTCTGCGTGTGCGCCTGGCTTTTTGGGTGATGATGGGGTTGCCTATCTGTTTTCTCGGCACACTGTTATTTATGCCCACGGCAATGATTGACGTGACGGTTAATATTGTCAGTTTATTTGCCTTTATTCTGGTGCTCGGCATTGTGGTTGATGATGCAATAGTGATCGGAGAAAGCGCGCATCATGAATGCACGATAAAAGGGCAGGGAGTTGATAATGTCCTGCGCGGTGTTAAGCGTGTTGCCGTACCGGCCACCTTCGGGGTGTTAACCACTATTGCCGCTTTTTTGCCGATTACGCTAGGTGAAGGCCCAAGCTCGGCATTTGCCAAGTCGATTGGTTTGGTGGTGATCTTATGCCTGATCTTTTCCTTGATTGAATCAAAACTGATTTTGCCCGCCCATCTTGCGGCGATGAAAGGCAAAACCCTTGTTAAACCCGGCTCTAAAAATCCACTGGATTGGTTGCGCAATATCGTCAATTTTTTGCAAAGCCGAGTGGATCGCGCTTTACTGGGCTTTATTGCCAGTATTTACCAGCCGCTATTAACGCACCTCTTAGTCTACCGCTATACGGTGATCATGGCCTTTATCAGTCTGTTATTAGTGGCAGGCGGTTTATACCAGGGGGGCTTTATCCGTTATATTGGTCAACCTGAAATTCCGCATGATTTTCCACGGATTAAACTGGAGATGCACAGTGATGCCACTGATAAAGCCACGTTGCAGGCGATCCTGCAAGTAGAGCAGGCCATCTTGAGGGTGGATCGCGCGCTGCTTGAGCAATACGGGCAAAAGATGCTGGCGGATATACAGGTGGAGCTCAAGGGGCGTATTGAAGCGGAGATCATGAGCAAATTGGTGGCCCCTGAAGTGCGTCCGATTAATACCTTTCAACTGGCTGAATTGTGGCGCGAGCAAATGCCGGAAATCGCCGGCTTAAAAAACCTGAACATACGCGATAGCCTATTTGCTGACCAACGTGATGATGGTGATGTGAGTTTCCGCCTGCAGGGGAAAGAGCCTGCCGCGTTACTGAGCGCCGCGAATGAATTAAGCGATAAACTGAAAAGTCTGCAGGGCGTTTCTGATGTTAGTTCGAGTTATGAGTCAAGCAGCAAAGAGGTGCAGTTTACATTAAAACCATTGGCGAAAAGTTTAGGCTTAACCCTGAAAGATGTGGCCATGCAGGTTGGCTATAGTTTTTATGGTTTGGAAGCGCAGCGCTTATTGCGTGATGGTGATGAGGTGAAAGTGATGTTACGTTATCCGCAGGCACAGCGTAATGCGCTCAGCTTAGTGGCGAAGGTATTGATTCAAACGCCGCAGGGCGGTGAAGTTCCTCTCTCGGAGTTGGCTGATATTGTCATCACGGAGGGATTAAATAGTATCCGCCGTGAAGATGGACGAAGAACAGTCACTGTTTGGGCTTCTGTTGATGCTGCTCAGGTTGAGCCTTTGAAGTTGGCGCAGACTATTCGCGATAACTTTATTCCGGCATTATTAAAAAGTTATCCAGCAGTGCAGAGCAAGGTGGCGGGGAGAATTCAGGAGGAGATCGACAGCGTAAATACGCAAATACGTAATTTTGTTGTGGCGCTTTTGATTATTTATACGCTGTTGGCCGTACCACTTAAATCTTATGCGCAACCCCTGATGATTATGGCGGTGATCCCTTTCGGCATTATCGGATCGCTATTGGGGCATATGATTTTCGGCTTGAACCTGAGCATGTTATCGCTGTTTGGTATTATTGCGGTTGCCGGTGTAGTGGTCAATGATTCTTTGATAATGGTGGATTATATCAATACTGCTCGCGCTCAGGGTGTTAATATCCGTGCTGCCGTTGTTGAAGCGGGCGGGCGGCGATTTAGAGCTATTTTATTAACTTCATTAACCACCTTTATCGGCTTACTGCCGATTATGAGTGAAACCAGTCTGCAGGCAAAAATGGTTATTCCGATGGCGGTCTCATTAGCATTTGGGGTGATGTTTGCGACACTGGTGACGCTGTTGCTGATTCCGTGTTTGTATCTCGCGATTGAAGATATCAAAGTACTGCTCAAGGCTTAAAGCCTGACTGCAGCTAAGCGCATCTAAAATGCCTGCTGTGTGAACATGTGCAGTTTTAACGGCGCTAATTCAATTAAGAGACTGTCAGCAACTTCTTAACCGTGTAAAATACTTTTGTTTCCCTAAATAAGCATAAGCAGAAAAATAATGAATTTAACACTTATCAAAGATGAACTATTAGATGCTGAAAAGGTACTGCAGGCCTTTATAGCAGATGAGCAGAATTTAAAAAATATCGAGCAGGCTGCCACATTACTGGCGGATTCATTTAAGCAGGAAGGCAAGGTGCTTGCTTGCGGTAATGGCGGCTCTCATTGTGATGCCATGCATTTTGCCGAAGAGCTAACCGGACGTTACCGCGAACATCGTCCGGCCTATCCTGCGATAGCAATCTCCGATCCCAGCCATCTCTCTTGTGTGAGTAATGATTATGGCTTTGATGCGGTTTTTGCCCGTTACTTAGAAGGGGTTGGCCGTCGAGGTGATGTGCTGTTCTGCCTTTCTACCAGCGGTAATTCAGAGAATATTTTACAGGCGATACAAGTGGCCAAGCTAAAAGGCATTTCCATTATTGCCTTAACCGGTAAAGATGGCGGAAAAATGGCAGGGCTTGCCGATGTAGAAATCCGTGTACCGCATTTTGGCTTTGCCGATCGTATTCAGGAAGTACATATCAAGATCATTCATATTTTGATCTATTTAATTGAAAAGAAAATGGCGTAGTTTTAAGGACAGGTTTTAAGATGTGTGAATTACTTGGAATGAGTGCCAATGTGCCTACTGATATCTGCTTTAGTTTCAGTGGCCTGGTTAAACGGGGTGGCGTAACCGGACCCCATAAAGATGGCTGGGGTATCACCTTTTATGAAGGTAAAGGTTGCCGTAGCTTTAAAGATCCACAACCCAGTTGTGACTCGAAAGTGGCTGAACTTGTTAAAAAATATCCAATTAAAAGCAAAGCGGTGATCAGTCATATTCGTCAAGCTAATCGCGGTGGCGTGAGTTTGGAAAATACCCACCCCTTTACGCGTGAGTTATGGGGAAAAAACTGGACCTATGCGCATAACGGGCAATTAAGCGGTTATGAAGTGCTGCCGATGGGCAGAGCCTATCCCGTCGGGCAAACCGATAGTGAACGCGCATTTTGCTGGATAATCGATCAGCTCTACCAAAGCTACCAAAGTGAGCCGCAGGATATGCTCGAGGTGTTTAAAAAAGTAGCGGGCTATGCGGACAGTTTGCGAGCCATGGGCGTATTCAATATGCTGTTAAGTGATGGCGAGTATGTGATGTGTTACTGCACTAATAATCTGCATTGGCTGACCAGGCGCGCTCCATTTGGCAAAGCACAATTAATAGATGAAGATATGACCGTTGATTTTCAGAAAGAAACCACAGCTAAAGATATCGTCACGGTCATTGCCACTCGTCCGCTGACGAGCGATGAGCAGTGGAATAAAATGGCCGAAGGCGAGTATTGCGTCTTTCATTTTGGTGAACGGGTACTCTGATTCAAAGGCGTATTGGCTTGCCGGTATCCTTACTCCTGTTTAACCCTATGATTTTAAATAAAATGCTTTTAGCTTGATTGCTACAGGCATTTTTTTTATTTTTTATTATGACCGCAACCTCCTTGCGATCGCCGCTGCTGTGCTATTATTGCGCATCTTATTGCTTAATATTAACGGGTTTTTTCTTGCATATTAAGCAGAGCAATGAATAGCAATTTTATTTAGATCACACATAGGGTGAATATTACCTGCTTTGTTTGCAGGGATTTATTCGTTGTCAGGTTAACTGCTGCAATAACTGCTGTGATGGAAAAGAGGTAAATGTGACCGGTTTAATTAACAAGTACAAGAGTAAGTTGTGGGTGAAGATACTGCTGATATTGATGGTGATAGGTTTAGCCGTCACTCTCTATCTCGACTCCGTTATTCGTTCAACCTTTGCTGATAAAAAATGGTCTGTGCCGTCAACTGTTTATGCGCGGCCGCTGGAGATATATGAAGGGGCTGAACTGACCCTGGCTGATCTGAAAACAGAGCTCGGCTTGCTCGGCTATAGTTTTGTTACGCAAATAACTAAACCCGGGCAGGCTTCGCTGTCGGCCAATCGGGTTAATATTTTTACTCCGGGTTTTCAGTTCAGTGATGAGCTGGAGCCTTCGCGACGTGTAGAGCTGAGTTTTAGTGACGGGATGGTTTCCCGCCTGGTTACTGATGATGGTGCCTCTTTATTGCGCTTGGAGCCGGTGATGATTGGCGGTATCTATCCTGCCCATAATGAGGATCGTCTGTTGGTGCAGTTGGCAGAAGTGCCGCAGCCGCTGCAGGATATGCTGGTGGCGGTTGAAGATGATAACTTTTATAACCACTTTGGTATCTCATTGCGCGGTATCGGCCGTGCCCTGATTGCCAATATTAAAGAGGGCGGCATTACTCAGGGGGCTTCGACACTGACGCAGCAGTTGGTCAAAAACTATTACCTCAGCTCTGAGCGAACTTTATGGCGCAAGGCGCAGGAAGCGTTGATGGCGATACTTCTGGAGTTACACTTCAGTAAAAGTGATATTTTGCAGGGCTATATCAATGAAATCTACTTGGGGCAGGATGGCCCGCGGGCAATTCATGGTTTCGGCTTAGCCAGCCAGTATTATTTTAAAAAGCCACTCGCGGATCTGTCGCTTTCGCAGCAGGCACTGCTGGTTGCTTTAGTACGTGGCGCGAGTTATTACAATCCATGGCGTAATCCGCAGCGGGCGTTAAAGCGCCGGGACCTGGTCTTGGATATTGCAGTGCGCGAGGAGCGTCTGGATGCGGATGCGGCGGCATTGGCCAAAGCACAACCATTAGGAATAGGAGAGCGCTCGGTCAGCAGCAGTAAACGTTACCCTGCTTATCTGGATCTGGTGCGGCGTCAGTTACAACGGGATTATAAGGACGAGGATCTCAGTTCCAACGGCTTATCTATTTTTACGCACTTTGACCCTTTGCTGCAGTCAACGGCTGAAGCGAGCCTTGCAGCTAGCATCGGCAAACAGTCCGGCGGCGATAATGGTGGCGAACTGCAGGGCGCCGTGGTTATTACGCGGCCTAATACCGGTGCAGTGGTCGCTATTGTTGGCGGAGCTGATGCCCGTTATGCCGGATTTAACCGGGCTATTGATGCGCGCCGCCAGGTCGGCTCGCTGATCAAGCCGGCTATCTATTTAACAGCCCTTGAAAAGGTCCAGGAATACACGCTGGCGACCCTGCTTAATGATGAGCCATACAGTCAGGAATTAGCCAACGGAGATATCTGGACGCCGAAAAACTATGATCGTCAGGATCATGGTCAAGTGTTGTTATATAAAGCATTAGCCAACTCCTATAACCAGGCGACAGCCCGTTTGGGCAATACGCTGGGACTAAATAACGTTCTTGATACTGTGCGTCGTCTAGGGATAGAGCAGGAGATTGCGCAGCTGCCGGCGATTACCCTAGGTGCTGTGGGCATGACTCCGATAGAGGTCGCGCAGATGTATCAAACACTTTCGGCAGATGGCTTTTATACGCCGCTGCAGACCATTAGTGCGGTGATGGAGCCAGGCGGCAAGGTATTAAAAAGTTACCCGCTAGCGGTTGAGCAACGTTTTGATGCCATTCCTGTGTATCTGTTGCGCACGGCTATGCAGGCCGTTACTCGAGAAGGCTCGGGCAAAGCCCTGCAGTGGCTGCTGCCTGACTTTACGGTGGCCGGTAAAACCGGAACGACCAATGATTTGCGTGACAGCTGGTTTGCTGGTTTTTCCGGCGATATGCAGGCGGTCGTCTGGCTCGGACGTGATGATAATGGCAGTACCGGATTAACCGGATCCAGTGGTGCGTTGCGGGTCTGGGCAGAGATCTTCCGTCAGCGTTCGCATTTGCCGGTGCAGAATTTGCCGCCGGAAAATATTACCATCAGCTGGGTTGATCGTGATACCGGGCAGGGAAGTCAGGAATCCTGTGATAATGCCATTCCACTGCCCTTTGTAATCGGTCAGCAGCCGGAACTGGAAATTCGCTGTCGTCGAGGTGTCGAGCGGGTGGTTGATTGGTTCAATGGTTTAGTGAAATAGGTGAGAGAAAAATGAATATGATTAAAAAGCTAATCGTGCTGTGTTTATCATGGTTTATCGTCGCTTGTAGTACCCTGCCGGTTTACGAGCCGCAGCCTAAAGTCGATCCTGTGCGCGAAGCTGCACCTGTCTATGAAATTGAGCAGCGACCTTCTGCACCTAAGGTTATTATCGAACCGGAGGTGAAACCTGAGCCAGCTCCTGTCGATAATGCGGCAAAAGCACCGGCGGCGGTGATCTCTTTATTGAAACGTGCGCAGCAGCAGGAAAATCAAGGGGATCAGCAGGCGGCGGCTGCCTCTTTAGAGCGGGCCATTCGCATTGCGCCGCGCTATCCGGAAAGTTATTTCCGTTTAGGCGAACTGCGTTATAAGCAGGGGCTCTATGAGCAAGCGCGCTCACTGGGACAAAAGGCGCTTAGCCTGGGAGCCGACTGGTTTTTGCGCAGACAGGCGCAGTCATTAGTGGAGCGGGCCTCCGCTGCACAGTAATGAGCGCAATGTTGGCTTTATGAAGAAAGCGCTGACTCGATAAGAGCATCAGCGCTAAAAGCTTTATATGCCGTTCCCAGCCTAGGCAAACCGCCGCGCATGAAGTTGCAGGCACGGCGGTATCATTGATTGTCTCTTTCCCTGCCTCTTGAATTTTAGTTGCTCGCTAATACCCCCCACGGCCTGTTTTTACACTTTCACTTTGCAAATGATTTCCATCGCTCTAAGCTTTTAGATGACGATATCGACGAAGGATAATCGCAGATAATGTTGTGATCTGGAGTGATGGATGAAATATGTAATTTGCCTGTTAATGCTGGCCGTAACTGCGCGGGCGCAAGAGAATAACTTTGGCATCTATTCAAATATACGGGCAGCTAATGGACACTTTGACGGGATGGAAATATTTTACACGCCAAATAAGCTGCTTTTTCAAATGGCAGAAGGCTGGCCACATAACCCGATACTCTTAGATATCCGTAATATCAGCAATAATAAATATTCTGCTGTGCATCCTGAAATGGGAAAAATGCAATTAAGCTTTAGTGAACAACAAGTTGAAATTAATTTTAGCGATATATCCTATATCCAGATATTAAACAAAGGTAAATCATTTTGGCAAAGATAGCAGGCAACAAGGATGTGGATAAAGAAAGGTGTTAAGTTACTGGAAGAGACGCCGGGCACGGGAAAGCAGGTCCGTCGACAGGCAATCTACTTGCTGGCCATTAGAATCACCCTCAATAGGGGGGATATCATTAAAAAAGCAGATAGCTGTATTGCTCACACTATTGACGCTGAGGATGGTTTTCTTGAAAGTCGCATCAGAATTGACAGGGAACAGTTGATTGCAGGCATATTTTACGCAGTGCAGGGTATGAAAATAGGTGGATATCGAAAGGTGGCTATTGCTCCCCATCTGGCTTATCGCGAGAAAGGGGTGCCGGGAGTCATCCCCAATAATGCCAAGATAATCGCTGAGGTAAAAGTGCTGCGAGAGTGTGAATAGTGTCCAGCTCATCATCTTCCACGATAATCATTTTGCCCGCTAGTCAGGTGTATGGTTTATGAATAAAGCACAAGTCAAACGATATGTAGAGCAGGTTTTCAGCAGCAATGCCGCTCCTGAAAATTACACCAATCGAGATCATTGCGCTGAATGCGCCGAGCATGACCAAACGCTGCGTTCCTATACTCCGCAATCGATTACGCTTGAGCAGCTTGGTAACCCTGCTTGGGATCCAATCTGCTTTGTGCTACCGCAGGCATTTAAGGGCAAGGTTTTGAATAGCTGTTTACCAGAAAATTGCTTATCAAGTTTAACTCGATGGAGAAAGATAAATGGATTTCATAAAAAGAATATTTTCCTTTGCCTCTAAAAAAGACACGGATGAAGTCAAAAAATTGTTACAGGTAAAGATAGGCGACTTACGCAAACCTGCACTGAGGTTGTAAAAAGCACAGCTAAGTCCAGGTCCAAATTTGCAGGGCGCCCTTTAGTTGAAACAAAGTATTTTATTTGGCCGAAAAGTAACGGCAGGCCAATGGCTTTTCTGGCGCAAATAGATCTTTTCGAAATAGCGCAGGAAATGCCATGGGGCTTTGATCCTAAGGACAGAGGTAAGATTAAAGAGACATTTATCTCTGCGCAACGGGCGAATATATTGCCCAACTACGATGATCCTAGTGTTGAGTCTTTACAGCTTACAGATCAAGAAGTTGACTTATACTGTGAGATGGCTGCAGAAGAGTCGAATGCGCAGCCACTTCACCAGGTAGGAGGCTTTTATTGCAATTTGGTAGTGACGATGATTTAGATGTTATGTTGGGGGATTGCGGTATGCTTTATTTTTGGGTTCCCAAAGAGCAGGCTAAAAATAAGCAATTTGAAAATTGTTGGTTAATATTACAGTGCTGCTAAACAAGGTAACAAGCAGTGCTGTTTGTTGTCAGATCACGCCTTTTAAAAAAGTTCTGGAAATACTGGTTTTTTGTCTTATTCTTTAGAATAAACAAAAGTTTAACTAAAGCAATCATATACCTTTGGCAGGGAAAATCTGTCTATTCTCAATACGTGAATAGGCAAATATAAATGACGCATAACCCTAATCACCATATTAAGAGATAAATTGGCATGAAAGCATTCCTTCGTGAGAATCCCACTATTGTTTTTGGCTTGGGTTTACCGCTGTTACTGGTTACGGTGTTCCTTTTAGTTTCGGGGATTCCGGCCTTGTTGGTTGCGGCGCCGCAGTACGATGTGCTTTATGCGACGGAATACTATGATTACCCAAATGGTGTGCAGATCTCTGTGGTTGATCGACAGGTTCAAGTCATCTATCAGGGCAAAGCAGAGGGCTACCCAAGGCCACACATCTGGCGTTATAACCCAAAAACCGGGGCGGTAAAGGAAGTGGCCATTATCTTTCCGGCGGCCGTCATTGCCGCTGAAAAAAAACAGGCGGCTGGCGTTGAAGCTTTACCATCAACCCTGCTCGAAGTGCCTGATCTGAAAGGCTTGACAGTTGATTCTTCGAGCATTGCGCCTGATGGATATGAATTCAGATCAGGAACAGGGCTTTATTCGAGATCTGTATTCACCGAGCTATTCTATGCCTCGCGTAACCGTCATCAGGCAGTACTGACTAAAAGCGGGCGTAATATCCGCCTGCCGAATTCCGCGGGGCAGTATTACAGTCGGAACACCCGCTTTATCGGTTGGGTGTTGCCATTATGATCCTGCTCTTAGCCCTTATTCTAATTTTGCTGATTGGCGGTGGTATCTGGGGATGGCCGTTGCTGGCCGGCGCCATTGGTATCTCGAGTATCACTGATAAGCCCGGCGCGCTGAAGAATATAGCACAACTGATGAAGACTTATGATATCACCCTTTCTGAAGTCGAAGCGGCTGCTTTGGAAAGCGTCTCGGCAACTGTTGCGCCACCGCGACAGAAAAAAAGTGTCATTGCTAAAACCTTGTTTATTTATCTTGGTGCTATTTTTATTTTCTCTGGTATCAGCACCTATATCGGCATGTTCTGGGACAGCATGGGCAGTGCGATGCGGATTTTGGTGACTCTGGGTGTGGGTTATATTCTTTTTATTGTTCTGATCTCCGCTCTTCATGAGTCTAAATTTCCGAAGCTTATTTTGCCATTGGCATTGCTCTCTGTGGTGATGATGACCAGTGGCTGGTTTGTTTTTATTTACGAGCTGTTTCCGGCTGGCGATAACTGGCGTGCTACCGTGCTCTTTGTCTTTGCTACGATGGCTCTGCATCAGGGGATCTTATTTGTTCAATATCAACGTACAGTACTGGCATTTACGGCCCTCTTTTTTGTCTACGGATTTATGCATGTTGGCCTGGATATGCTTGCAGTACCCATCGAGTATATTGCTATTGTGTTAGGTGCTTCGCTGTTTTTAGTCGGTAGTGCACTGGAAAAAACAGCGCAGCGTATTTTGGCAGAGCCGGCTTTGCTCATTGGCAACTGCTGGCTGAACAGTGGTGTGTTTAGTTGTATTGCGCTATTTACATCCGCCAACTGGGCGAGTCTGATCACCGGGGGGTGTGTGATGATGGCTGCTTACGGATTGCAGAAAGCCGGACGCTATTATCGTCTGGTCGCGCTCGGCTATTTCATCGGCTCGATTATGGCCTATACCGGGTTGTTTGATCTGCTGTACAGTACATCATTCGAAATCCTCTACCTTGCCGTCAGCGCATCTGCTCTGTATGCCTGTTTAGTACTGCAAAGCCGAGCGCTGTTACTGACTAGTGTTATTGCCATGCTTTCATTTATCGGTTATTACTCTGCCGAGTATTTTGCCAATACATTGGGCTGGCCAATTACACTGATCCTAATGGGAATTACTTTTATTGGGGTAGGCACAGTTGCTATTAAGGTAAAGCAGCGCATATAGAAACAAGCACCATGACGAACGCGGCTAATTAAATGCATAACTGATGGTTGATATATTGCCGGGCGCGTTGTTTCTACTGGGTAATGTACTATATTCAGAACAGAAGTGTTAAATAGAAAAGGACTATATTTATGAAGCAGCCTCTACAAATAACCTTTCGTAATATACCGCATTCAGATGCGCTGGAAACTTATATTCGCGAAAAAGTAGCAAAACTGGATGAGCTTAATGTTCAGATAATGGCTTGCAATGTCGTTATTGAACAGCCGCACTCACATCAACAGCAGGGCAAACTATTTGAGGTTTCGATCGATTTAACCGTGCCTGGCGCGGAACTTGTGGCGAACCGAACACCCCAGGACAATCATGCCCATGAAGATGCTTATGTGGCTACGCGCGATGCTTTTAAATCAATACGCAGACAGTTGCAGGACTTTGCCAGAAAGCAGCATAATAAGGTGAAAAAACATGAAGCCCCGAGTCATGGCAAAGTCTCCGAGATTGAAGCTGATAAGGATTTCGGCAGGATCAGCACGCCGGATGGAAGAGAGATCTATTTCCATCGTAACAGTTTGGTCGATGGCGATTTTGATGCCCTGGAAATAGGTAATGAGGTGCGTTTTGACGAAGAAGACGGTGATCAAGGTCCCCAAGCGAGCACAGTACATCTGGTTGGCAAGCATCATATTGTTGATTAGTTATTATCTCAATAAAAGGAGCGTATAATCATGACTGCAGGTGAATATTGTAATCGTGAGGTGATGATTGTCGAGCCGGAGGTTTCCATCTCAGAGGTTGCCTCTATGATGAGAGAACATCATATCGGTACCTTAGTTGTAGTCGAGCGGGAAGGAGACATGCCTCATCCAATTGGCGTTATTACCGACCGGGATCTGGTGATCGACGTTATTGCACAGCAAGTCCCGGTAGATGCGTTAGTTGTTAAAGATGTGATGAATAAAGAGCTTGTTTCTGTTATCGAGCAGGAAACCCTGTTAAATACCATCGCACTGATGCACAGTAAAGGTGTGCGCAGAATAATAGTGGTTGCTGATAATGGTAGCCTGCAGGGCATAATAAGTGCTGATGACGCAATTGAGTTGCTTGCTGAAGCGATGAATAACCTGTGCCACCTTGTCAGACGTGAAATCGCTAACGAGCAGATCATGCATCCCTGATTGCTAACAGTACGATAAGCGCTGTCAATGAATGTATTAAAGAGTGAATGGAAGTAATTTTCTTTCAGTTATAAAAAACGTCAGATAATCTAAATACTACCAACAAGAGACGGTTGTTATGAATGACGAAAAGTATGAAGCGGCCAGGAGGCATGTAAAAGAGTTAAAAGAGTTTTATCGAAGCTTTATTACCTATATCTTTATTAATATCATTCTTATCATTATCAATTTAGTTACAAGTCCTGACAGCTTATGGTTCTATTGGGTGACTATTTTCTGGGGGATTGGCATTATTCTTCATGCCGCAAATGTATTCATTTTCAAAGGCAAGTTTTTAGGCCGGGAGTGGGAGGAAAAAAAGATAAAGGAGATAATGAAAAAATAAAAGCATTTTCAAGCAAAAGGTCATGATTAAACTTTTTGTACAAGGTGTCGGAAATGGAAAACAACAAAACAGAATTCTATAAAAATCGTAGTACATGGGTACGTGGTTTATTTATGCTGCTATTTATCTTTTTGATGGGAGTAGCCAAATTAGTTATGCTTTTAGTGGTGGTTATGCAGTTTTTTGTGGTGTTATTTACAGCGCAAAGCAATGACAATCTTGTTCGTTTTGGTAAAAGTCTGAGTGTTTATCAATATCAAATTATGCTGTTTTTGACCTATAACAGCGAAGTTAAGCCGTATCCTGTCGCTAATTGGCCGGAATAGTAAATGGGGTTATATAAAAAGCCGCAAATTTCCAGCTAATCATAGGCTACAATTATCAATAGTTAGAGAAAAAATGTTCATCTCAATAGCTGATAGGAAAGTCTGAAATGAGTAAAGGTACCGTCAAGTGGTTTGATTCAGGGAAAGGTTTTGGTTTTATCACTCCTGAAAATGGAGGTAAGGATCTTTTTGTACATCATTCGGAAATCAGAAGCATTAAAGGTCATGCCTCACTTAATGAGGGACAAGCTGTCGAGTTTAATATAGGCGAAGGCAAAAAAGGCCCCTGTGCACATAATGTTGTGCCGTTATAAATGGCTTCTATTTCTGTGCCGCAGTTTGCAGTAGATTGGTATGGAAACACTAACTATCTGAAAATATTAAATTTTATGAATAACATTTTCAATGGTCATAATGCCAAACATGATTTTTCTGATAAAGGATTCTGAACTGCCGACTAAATAAAAATTGGGATGCTGAGACCAAATTTTCTGAAGTCGTTCATCTAATATAATCGCCTTTTCTTCTGATTCATTTCTGATCGGGTTATTACTTTTTATTTCCTGGCCTGATTTTGCTGCTGTTTCAAAAAAGATCACCGCATCATAGCGGTTTAATTCCTCATCTAATGAAGTGTTCATGGTCTGAAAAAAGTCCTCATTTGAACCGGGCCAATAGGCAAGGCCATCTAAACAGCCTCTGTCGCATAAGATCAGGCAATCAGGATACATTTTTCGCTGAATATCTTCTAAATGTCTCTGCAGATTAAATATGGCAATCTGTTGAGCACATGTTGCCTGGTCATCATCTGTGCGTTCAATACCACCACTAAAAATCATGGTTGCAGCTTCGGGTACAGATGCTATTTTACCTTTTAATTCCCGCCGAAACAGATCCAGTGCGGTTGTTTTTCCTCCTCCTGGCCCTCCTGTTAAGACAATACGTTTTTTTATATTGAGCCTGTCCATAGCGTTCCTTATTTTTTTATAACTACAGAAAAAAATGTTATCCAGTCAAGCTTGAATCTGTATTTTCCGTGCTTTAGCTAGATTACAGACAGCAGCTCTCAGTTAGGCTTAGCTGTTAATAAAAAGATAGGTCAGGCATTCGCTTAAAGCAATAAAAGGTAATTCAAAATCAGTATGTTAGTATAGAAAAAAGAATCTGTGAGCGGTTCGTTTGCTGTTTACTTAAGGAAGGTAAATTAAGAATATAAGCTGTTACCTCAAGATGCTAAAGCGTATCCTGAAGCTGCTCGGCGCTGCCCTTTAATTTATAAAAGATGGCTTGGTGGGCCGTAATGATCTATTTTGAAATTGGCACCGGTATTAAGTTTAAGATGACGGAATTCTAAAAAACCTTTTAGCTCATCTAATTCATCCTCAGTGAGATCACTTGCTTGAGCTTTATGCAGATTGATATAAATATTAAAATCTACAGTGTCGTAATCGATCTCAAGGACATTATCACCACGTAGTAATTTGCAAATGTGTCGTAGCAGCATAGCAACCTCTTTTGTCTGTTTCTTTTTAATATAGCCCTGATTATTCAACTTTCAAGCTACTTTTTAGGTAAGCACAATTGCGTATAACTAAGTACATTTTAAGTTAACCGGGTCATTAACTCACCGGCTAACTGCCAGTGATGCCAATATAACGGAATCCTGACCTGGTGCAGAGGTAAAAGATTAATAAGTTCACCATTACGTAAATACTTGTCAGCAAGAAATCGCGAATTAAGGCTATAACCGCCACTAACTAAAGTGAAATCGACGAAGGCTTCAGATGAACGTATGGTATGGCAAGGGTATTCCCCTGACTGCAGCTCGAAATGCTGCCGTAGAAACTGCAGGTGAATATCATCATGTTGATCAAAAGTCATTGCCGGGGGACGCCTTAAGCTTTGTTTATTGATGCCGTTTTTAAAAAAGCGTTGCTACACATAAATACTCCATATAGCCCAAAAAACAACTGCCGCTATCGGCTATCCCATCGGCTTTGCTCGTCACGTATGCTAAGGCCCCGCTGCTGTGCATGCGCTCCCATGTTCGAGATTCATCCTCTAACTGTAATACCTGTTGATAATGGCCTAATAGCTGCCGGCCCAGTGGAATAGGGTGCAAGGGGGCCTCTAATCAACAAAGGTTACCCTAGCTGCGTTTCTAACAGTTTTATCCGTTGCGATACCGCTGATTGGGTAATGTACAGGCGTTGAGCTGCCTTACCCTCGTTGATTTCGACTAAATCATTATTTTAAAACATACTTTTCAAAAACATGCGCAACACCGTCTTGATCATTGCTTGCCGTAATATAATTGGCGTGTGCTTTGACTTCATCTGTTGCATTTTCCATTGCCACACCTAAGCCGGCGTATTTGATCATCTCTACATCATTGGCGGCATCACCTACGCAAATTATCTGTTCAGGGCTGAGTCCCAGATGGGCTGTTAATGCCTCCATACCATTACCTTTATTGCTCTGTTTATTCATAAGTTCAAAAAAGAAGGGGGTACTGCGCGCGGTAGAGTATTTGTCCTGCAGTGCTTGCGGTAATTGCGTAATTGCATTTTCCAGCAGCTCGGGCTCGTCAATCAGCATCACTTTTACAATCTCTTCATCGGCATCAAGGTTATAAAAGTCAAACTCAGTAAATTCAATATTGTTAAGTTTTGCTTCGTAGTCAGTGTATTTATTTTGTTTCGGAGTGATCAAGCCGTGAGTCATAGAATAAGCGAGGATATTAACGCCTAATTTGTTCGCTGTTTCATACAGTTCAATCGCATCTTGACCCGTTAAAATGGCACTGTTGATCACTGTTTGACAAGCAACTTTAAGAATAAGCGAGGCATTGTAAGTCAGAGCATAATCCTCTTCACTATCTAAACCAAGTTCTTTTAATGTTGGCAACATGCCTTCAAAAGGGCGGCCGGAAGCTAAGACAACCTTTATACCTTGCTCTTTAGCTGAGGCGATTGCTGAACGGACACGGCTGGTTAATTCTTTTTGGCTGTCAAGTAAGGTGCCATCCATATCTAAAGCAACAAGTTTATACATTAAATTTTCCCAAGTAATTAAATTATAAAATTGCAGGTAGTGTATTCGATATTTAGCAGAGAATCGAATGTTTTGGGGTGGCTTGGATGTAATATATTCCTGTCTTAATCTTTATTTTCTTTGCGTAATAGAGATTTACCGCAATGCGGACATTTCTCGCATGCAGACTTTTTTTTAAGAAGGCTATGGTATGCTTTAAATCCTCCGGGCTAAGTTCTAATTTTTCTGTTATCTCTTTAAGCTCCCGGTATTCATCTCTATCAATAATCCCATCAGAGAGAACGTCTTTTACACGCGCATCAAGGTTACGTTTTCGCTCTCTTAATTCTTCACTAAAACCGGCAGCAAGAATCGCTGTGGGTAAAGCGACCAGAGCCACACCGATCAGCATAATAACGGTTGCCACTACTTTCCCTAAAGTAGTCACAGGCGTGACATCACCATAACCAACGGTTGTCATGGTGACAACCGCCCACCACAGTGAGTGCAATATATTGCCAAATACCTCAGGTTGAGCTTTACTTTCTAAACTGTACATTAAGCTGGCAGCGATAATAATAAGAAACATCATTACCATTATTGCTGCTGCGATATTTTTTAATTCCTTTACGAGTACGGTTAAAAGATATTAAAATCTTTAAAATAATGGCTGAGCTTTAACAGCCGTAATACACGCAATAGGCGCAAATAACGCAGATCAATAATAATAAAACATGACAGATAAAAAGGCGCGATAGCGATTAAGTCAATGATAGCGATCGGGGAAATCACATAATAAAGACGGGTTTTGAAGCAGGAATGATGGTTAATAGCTTTGTTTTCAATGCAAACCCAGACACGGATTAAATATTCGATTGAGAAGATGAATACGGAGAATATATTAAACAAAGTAAATTGTAGGGTGTATTGCTGGTTTATTGCATTGTCCGATTCCAGGATCACAGCAATAACATTGAGCAGTATTAGCACGATTAAAAAGCGGTTAATATGTTTGCCCGTCGATGATTCGGCAATATCATCTTCAAGCAAATGGAAGCATTTTTTTCTTAATTTGGAAACATTAGGCATAAAATACCCTGGCTCTTAGTCATATTGATGAGTTAGTCATACTCTTTATTATGAAATAGATTGCCAATTTAACCATCTAGATCTCTGCAG
>CAXXRV010000014.1:0-8898 GCA_963674525.2 uncultured Psychromonas sp.
CTGGAGCAACTGATGCTGGCTCCTTTTCCTCTTGCGTGGCTGGTCAGCGCAAAGGTATTGGCCCACTGGTTACTGACCGGATTACCTGTTTTATTGGTTTCCCCGCTTCTGGCGGCTTTTTTAGCACTTGATATTGATACCTATTTTGCATTATTTTTAACCCTTTTGATCGGCACGCCAATTTTAAGTTTGCTCGGGGCGATAGGTGTTGCCCTGACCGTGGGGTTAAGAAAAGGTGGCATTCTCCTGAGTTTGATAATGCTGCCGCTGTGTATTCCAATTTTAATTTTTTCAACCATGGCGGTCGATGCGGCATCCTATGGGCAATCCTATATTGGATTACTGGCTTTATTAGGCGCAATGTTAATTGCCGCAATTACCCTGGCACCTTTCGCGATAGCCGCTTCATTACGTGTTAGTGTCAGCTGATAATAGACAAGTATATTTATAAAAAAAGATAGAGACAAATTATGTGGAAATGGCTTCACCCCTATGCAAAACCAGAGCGGAGTTATCAATTAGCCGGTAAGCTTTTGCCCTGGTTTATTGTGCTTACAATTATTACATTTTCTGCCGGTCTGGTATGGGGGCTGTTATTTTCGCCTGCTGATTACCAGCAGGGGGATAGTTTCCGCATTATTTATATCCATGTGCCGGCTGCCATGATGGCGATGGCTGCCTATTCCAGCATGGCCATTGCCGCATTTGTGGCTTTAGTGTGGCAAATCAGGTTAGCTGAAATGACGGTTGCGGCAACCGCCCCCGTTGGTGCTGTTTTTACTTTTATCGCACTGTTTACTGGCGCAGCTTGGGGTAAACCGATGTGGGGGGCCTGGTGGGTGTGGGATGCACGCTTAACTTCCGAGCTGATCTTACTGTTTGTGTATTTAGGCATTATTGCCTTATATAATGCTTTTTCCGATAAGCTGCTGGCTGGAAGAGCTGCATCAATTTTGACCCTGGTGGGCGTGATTAATTTACCCATTATTCATTATTCAGTGGTTTGGTGGAATACCTTGCATCAAGGGGCAACGATCAGTAAGTTTGCTAAACCCTCAATGGCGCCTGAAATGTTATGGCCTCTGCTGATTATGATTTTAGCTTTTGCGGCGTTATTAGGCGCATTGACATTGATGCGTTTTAGAAATGAAATTTTAACACGGGAAAGTCACCGCCCCTGGGTAAGGCAATTAATACAGCATAATATGAATATAACGGAGAATTATTAAGATGGCATTTAATTCATTTGCAGATTTTATTGCCATGGGCGGCTACGGCTTTTATGTCTGGTTGGCCTATGGTATCTCTTTTTTATGCCTGATTATTTTAATTTTCAATACATTAGCTAAAAGAAAGAAAATATTTCGGGTTGTAACGCAACGTATAGCACGTGAAGAACGTATCAATAAGGCAAAAAAGATGGAAGGCACATTATGAATCCGAGACGTAAAAAACGTTTGTTAATCACCTCCTCATTAGTGTTTGCTTTATCACTTGCAGTAGGATTGGTGCTGTTTGCACTGCAGCAAAACATTGATCTTTTTTATACGCCGACAGAAATAGTGCAGGGCAAAAATGAAACCGGTATAAAACCTGAAGTAGGACAGCGCTTGCGTGTCGGTGGCATGGTCGTGCCAGGCTCGGTAAAACGGGATCCGCAGAGTTTAAAGGTAAGCTTTGATCTGCTCGACAACGGGGGAGGGATAGTTACTGTCTTTTTCGACGGGATTCTACCCGACTTGTTCCGTGAAGGGCAGGGCATTGTTGCTCAGGGGGAATTGCTTAATGCCACACAAATTAATGCATTTGAAGTGTTAGCCAAGCATGACGAAGAGTATATGCCGCCCGAGGTGGCAGATGCGCTGGCTGGCATGGATCATTTAAAAATCAATAAAAAACAACCATAAGGATATTTCATGCTACCTGAAATAGGTCAGTTCGCGTTGGCAATCGCCTGTATGTTTGCATTATTGCAGACAGTTTATCCGCTCTACGGCATATATAGCGGTCAGCAAAGTGCTATTGCGTCGGCAAAGATTTTAACTATTTTACAGTTTGTTTTTGTTTTATTGTCATTTGTTATCTTAGCGTATCTGTTTTTTGTTAATGACTTTACGGTGACTTATATCGCCACCAATTCTAACTCTGCAATGCCCTGGTATTATCGCTTGTCTGCGGTGTGGGGCGCGCATGAAGGTTCACTGCTTTTATGGGTGTTGCTATTGTCGCTATGGAGTGCAGCTGTTGCACTGATGAGTAAACGTTTACCTGTTGAGTCAATTGCGCGGGTACTCGCGGTATTAGGGGTAATCTCTCTGGGATTTTATCTGTTTGTTTTATTAACCTCCAACCCTTTCCTGCGTACTCTGCCTTATTTTCCTGTTGATGGCCGGGATCTTAATCCTCTCCTGCAGGATGTTGGTCTTATTATCCATCCGCCGATGCTGTATATGGGCTATGTTGGTTTTTCTGTCGCATTTGCGTTTGCCATTGCCGCATTAATGGAAGGGCGTCTGGACAGTGCCTGGGCTAAATGGTCACGTCCCTGGACCATGATGGCCTGGATCTTCTTAACCTTGGGTATCGCCTTAGGAAGCTGGTGGGCTTATTACGAACTCGGTTGGGGAGGCTGGTGGTTCTGGGATCCCGTTGAAAATGCTTCTTTTATGCCTTGGCTGGCAGGCACCGCTTTGATCCATTCCTTAGCGGTCAGCGAAAAACGAGGTGTTTTTAAATCATGGACTGTTCTGCTGGCGATCTGTGCATTTTCATTAAGCTTGCTCGGCACTTTTTTGGTGCGTTCCGGGGTATTAGTGTCAGTGCATGCTTTTGCCAGTGATCCTGCCCGCGGTCTGTTTATTCTCGCTTTTTTGATCTTGGTGATTGGTGGATCGTTGTTACTCTATGCGGTGCAGGCTGCAAAAGTGAAGAGTCGCGGGCGTTATAGTTTTATCTCGCGTGAAACCATGCTGCTGACTAACAACATATTGTTAATCGCGGCGTTGATTGTGGTTTTACTGGGTACCCTGTTACCCCTTGTTCATAAAGAGATTGGTTTAGGCAGCATCTCGATTGGCGAACCCTTCTTTAACCGTATATTTACGGTTTTAATTGTCCCCTTTGCACTCTTTTTAGGGGTTGGATCTTTACTGCGCTGGCAACGTCAGAATTTAGCTGATTTATTCAAACCCATGGTTAGCATATTAATAATGAGCAGCATTGCAACCGTTGCTTTTCTCTTTGCCTTTGCATTCCATTTTACCTGGCTGGCATTATTAGGCGTATTTCTCGGTATGTGGATATTGGCAGGCACTGCAGTAGAAATTTACCTGCGTGCGACACACCGTTTCAGCCTGTGGGCCGGAATAACCAAATTAAGTAAGAGTCACTGGGCAATGTGTTTTGGGCATGCCGGGCTTGCGGTCATGATTATTGGCATTACCATGACCCAAAATTTTTCTATCGAACGGGATGTTAAGTTGGGGATCGGAGAAAGTATCGCCTTTGAGCACTACGATTTTCATTTTGATGCACTTCAGGCGCTTAACGGCAAAAACTATACCGGCAGTGTCGGCATCTTTACGGTTAAACATGATCAGCAGACTATCGCCATTATGAAACCGGAAAAAAGAATCTATACAGTGCAGAGAATGCCGATGACTGAAGCGGCTATTGATCCTGGTTTTACCCGGGATCTGTATATTGCGATGGGGGAGATGCTGCCGGATGGCGCATGGGCGGTACGGATTTATTACAAGCCATTTATACGCTGGATCTGGTTTGGTCCTGTGCTGATGGCATTTGCTGGAATGCTGATGATCTTTGACCGGCGTTACCGGGTAAAAAAAGTTTCTCAATCAACAGCGGAGGTTGTTTAAAATGGCGAATAGCAGAAGAATACTTACATTGTCAGTGCCGCTGGTGATCTTTTTGATGGCATGTTATTTCCTGTTTAAAGGTCTGTATAGCGATCCGCGCAAACTGGATTCGGCGTTAATCGGTCAAAGTGTGCCTGAATTTACACTGCAGGATATTTATACACCAGAAAAACAGTATGATGCTTCTATCTTTACAGGGCAAAAGTTGCTGCTTAATGTCTGGGCTACCTGGTGCCCGACCTGTTATGCCGAGCATAAATATTTAAATGAGTTGGCCGGACAGGGTATCTATATTATCGGTATGAACTATAAAGATAATCGTGTTAAAGCCATCAAGTGGTTGACTGATCTTAATGATCCTTATGCGATCAGCTTATTTGATAAAGATGGCATGCTCGGGCTGGATCTGGGGGTTTACGGCGCACCTGAAACCTTTTTTATTGATAGCAGAGGTATTATTCAGTACCGTCATGTTGGGGATTTAAATTCACGTGTCTGGCAGGATCAATTATCCAGCATCTTTGCTAATATGGAGTAACCAATGCCGCTAACTTCATTACATCATTATTTTCACAAGGGTCGTTTTAGCAGATTTCACTGCATCTGCTATCTGTTTTTTATGATCTTTTTTTTCAGCCCGTTAGCTTTTAGCGCGATTGATACCTTTGAATTTGATAACGCTGAACAAGAGCAGACGTTTCATATATTAACCAAACAGCTGCGCTGCCCTAAATGCCAGAATCAAAATATTTCGGATTCCAATGCCCAGCTTGCCCAGGATCTGCGCAATAAAACCTATGAACTTGTTAAACAGGGTAAAAATGAGGAGCAGGTTATTGCATACATGGTGGCCCGTTTTGGAAACTTTGTGCGTTACGATCCGCCAATGACGCCTGCCACTATTTTCCTGTGGTTGGGGCCACTGCTTTTTATTCTGGCCGGTTTTACTTTGTTATATCTGCAAATAAAACGGCAAAATAAACAAGTTGAGCATTTACAGCCAGGGGAAGAGCAGCGCTTGCAGGAAATTCTTGGAAATAAAAAATCCTTACATAAAAAGCCGCAACAAGGGAATAAGCAATGATTTTACAGTTTTGGTTGGTCAGTATTTTGCTTGTGATAATCGCCAGTACCCTGCTCACTCTTCCTTTTATACGCGCCTATAAAAATCACCAGCAAAGTGATCGCCGTAACCAATTAAATCGCGCGTTATACGATCTGCGTTTAGCTGAACTTGAGGCGGATGATGCGCAAGATATTATTGCCGATAAAAAAACGTTAGTGACTGAATTACAGCATAATTTGCTTGATGATATTAGCGATAACCAGCCTCGGACAGTTTACAAAAAGAGTAAAATGCTATGGTTGCCTGCTGTTTTTGTTGTGATTTTTGGCAGTTATGCAATGTATTGGTCGGTAGGTGCTTATCAGCAGGTAAATAGCTGGCAATCGGTATTGCTGCGCTATCCTGACCTGCAAAACAGGCTCTTTAATGACCGTAACAGCCGTCCAAGCGAGCAGGATCTGCGCGATATTATGCTCGGTTTACGGACACGATTGAGTCTGCAGGCGGATGATCCGGACGGGTGGTTGTTATACAGCCGTTTAGCCTTGCTGTTCAGAGATACCGATGCGGCTGCAGAGGCCATTCACAAAGCCTATCAGCTAGATCCTCTGTCAATTGCTATCCGTCTTGTCTATATTCAAATAAAAATGCAGAGCGGCGACCAAGATTCGCAAAATCAAGCTGAATTTTTGTTAGCCCAGTTGTTAAGGGATTATCCTGATGATCTCGAAGCATGGTCGATGTATGCGTTTATGGCGCTTGAAAAGCAGGATTATGCCGCTGCTATTGCGCGCTGGCAAAAAATGCAAACCCTGGTTGCAGAAAATTCGCAGCAGGCTGCTACCCTGCGTGACAGTATTGCTTATGCGCAGCAGCAGATGGCTGCGGCGAAAACCGCTAATAATGCCAGTAGCCGGGTTGCTGATCCGAACGGCAATACGAACAAGAAAGTGGCGTCCGTCGGCGAAACTTATCAGGTAGAGATCTCTGTGGATGATAAAGTGACGATTCCCCCGGACGGCTTTTTGTTTGTCTATGCGCAAGCCGTTGCAGGTCCTGCGATGCCGATTGCGGCAATAAAAATGCCGTTACCGCAGTTCCCTGTCAGCGTTGAGCTGTCGGATGCCAATTCAATGATGGCGGGGGTAAAACTGAGTGATTACCCTAACTTCATCATTAAAGCGCGTATTTCGGCTGATGGTAATGTCAATAATAGCGCCGGGCAGTGGCAGGGGCAGAGTGACGCCATTGCTGCCGGAGAACAGGAAAATATTAAAGTGCTGGTCTCTGAGCTTTTACAATAAGGTTAGGTTATGAATGGGAGGCTGTTTATTCACCGTAACATTATACTGATTTTGTTTCTACTCGCAGGAAAGAGTATGTTTATATGCTAAATACTGATTTTGTTTCTACTCGCAGGAAAGAGTATGTTTATATGCTAAAAAGATTGTTTATTGTTTTTTTGTTGTGCGCCAATAGCACTGTTGCACAAACGGTTAATGGCGGTAGCCAATATCAGATGAGTGATCCTTTGGAGCCGGTTAACCGTCTTTCCTGGGACTTTAACTACAAGGTGCTGGATGCTTTTATCTATCGTCCGGTAACAAAAAGTTACCTCTATGTGATGCCCGATGATGCCCGGACTGCGGTTAATAATTTTGTGTTAAATCTGGAAGAGCCAACGACTGTGCTCAACAATTTATTGCTCCTCGAATTTAAGGATTCATTAAATGCATTGGTCAGGTTTACCCTTAACTCTACCGTCGGCATCTTCGGATTATTGGATGTCGGGACTGCGATCGGCATTGAGCGACGCAGTGAAAGCTTCAGTAATGTGCTGGGCAGATGGTCTGTTCCAAACGGCCCTTATTTAATGGTGCCGGTAATCGGACCTCGCAGTTCCCGAAAATTAGTCGGTGATATTGTCGACAGTTTGTATTTTCCAGCCAGTTATGTAACTTTTTGGCAAAGCTTAACGTTGTGGGGGCTTGACGGCGTAGAGATACGGGCAGGACTGATGGATCAGGAAGGATTGCTTGAACAATCTCTTGATCCCTATCTATTTGTTAAAGAAGCCTACATTCAGTACGAAGCCTTCAAGTTTTACTCCAGCAGCCCGGAGCTTGAGCAGTTTATTAAAAAAACAGCGCAAGATCAGGAGGAAACAGAGCTGAACCTGGATGAATTTATGGATGAGATTGATTAATAGCATTGCGCATAACTATCTGCTCAACCTTGCTGCTTAAGCTATCTGTGTAATAAATTTTGCAGGGCCATCATAATATCTTTAAATCCATGCCTTATGAGCATGATTTTCCCTTTGTTATAACCGTTTTAATCAGAAGAAAAAATAATTTAAAACTACTCTAGGAGTTTATGTGTCTAACATTAATCTGGTCACTATTGATGGCCCAAGCGGATCTGGAAAAGGCACTGTTTGCCATATACTGGCGGCAAAACTGCAATGGCATTTACTGGACAGTGGCGCTTTATACCGCATTTTAGCCTTTGCCGCGCTGCAGCAAAAAATCAGCCTGGATGATGAAAAAAGCCTGTCTGAGTTAGCGTTGAATCTTGATGTTTCTTTTCAGTCCAACGGAGCAGGGGTTGATACTTTATTAGCCGGCGAGAATGTCGGTGATAAATTAAGAACAGAAATCGTTGCGCAGGCTGCCTCTCAAGTGGCATCACTGCAGGTTGTCCGTGATGCGTTATTAGCCCGCCAGAAAGCATTTAATCAAGCACCCGGTTTAATTGCCGATGGACGCGATATGGGCACTGTGGTCTTTCCCGACGCGCCGGTTAAAATATTCTTAGATGCAAGTGCCGAAGAGCGGGCAGCGCGGCGTTTTAATCAGTTGCAAAGTAAAGGCTTTAATGTTAGCATCGCGCAAATTTTAAGCGAAATCAAAGAACGAGATTTTCGTGATCGAAATCGTCCTGTTGCGCCTTTAAAAGCCGCAGAAGATGCTTTAGTGATCGATTCAACCTTTTTAACTATTGATCAGGTTGTGAATCAGATCCTTGAATTGATGAAACTTAAACTAAACTTGGTAGTTGAATAAACAACTATTAACGAAATACTGCTTTATGGATGAAGTAGTAATCTTTCTCAGCCTCCCTTACCAATGGATTGTAAGTGGTTGTATAAAATAAGTGTGAATAAATAGATGATGGAATCTTTTGCTGAACTGTTTGAAGAATCTCTTCAACAAGTAGAAACTCGCCCCGGTACGATTGTTAAAGGTACAATCGTAGGAATTCGTAACAACTTAGTATTCGTTGATGCTGGCCTGAAATCTGAAGCTGCAATTCCTGCTGAAGAGTTTAAAAATGCAGCTGGTCAACTGGAAGTTGCTGTTGGCGATGTTTGTGATGTAGCGCTAGACGCGGTGGAAGATGGTTTCGGTGAAACTAAACTTTCTCGTGAAAAAGCAAAACGCCATGAAGCTTGGATCCAATTAGAGAAAGCGTACGAAGACCAGGAAACTGTTATCGGTGTTATCAACGGTAAAGTTAAAGGTGGTTTCACTGTTGAATTAAACGGTATCCGTGCTTTCCTACCAGGATCATTAGTTGACGTACGTCCGGTACGTGACACTGCTCACCTTGAAAACAAAGATATTGAATTCAAAGTGATTAAACTTGATCAAAAACGTAACAACGTTGTTGTATCTCGCCGTGCTGTTATCGAAACTGAAAACAGTGTTGAACGCGATGAGCTACTTGAAAATCTTCAAGAAGGTCAAGAAGTTAAAGGTATCGTTAAGAACCTGACAGACTACGGTGCTTTCGTAGATCTAGGTGGTGTAGACGGCCTGTTACATATTACAGATATGGCTTGGAAACGTGTTAAACACCCAAGTGAAATCGTTAATGTTGGTGATGAAATCAACGTTAAAGTACTTAAATTCGATCGTGAGCGTACTCGTGTATCTCTAGGTCTTAAACAAC
>CAXXRV010000015.1:0-10280 GCA_963674525.2 uncultured Psychromonas sp.
GTTTTAAAAGTTTGCACAATTGCGTTATTCATTTGGAACGATATTCGCTGTTATCTCATTAGGTTCTCATGCTGATGCATGCAAAGTTTACGCCTAATTTAATATTCGAGGTATTCACAATGTCCAATTATCGTTATCAGCTCGGCAGCCAGGTTTATCAGTTTGCCAGTCTTGCTGATGTGATGGCAAAAGCGTCTCCTTTACGCTCTGGCGATCAACTGGCCGGGGTAGCCGCACTCTCCGCTGAGCAGCGCGTGGTCGCACAAATGCTGCTCGCAGATCTACCTTTAAAGGTCTTTCTTCAGGAAACATTGATTCCCTATGAAAGCGATGAAATCACGCGGCTTATTATTGATGAGCATGATGCCGCGGCTTTTGCCGAGATTGCTCATTTTACCGTTGGCGATTTTCGTAACTGGTTATTAAAAGAAACAACCACTGAAGTTGAGCTGGCAAAAATTCGTTCCGGCATTACTCCGGAGATGGTCGCGGCAGTGAGCAAAATTATGCGCAATCAGGATTTAATCCTGGTCGCTAAAAAATGTCAGATTATTACTCAGTTTCGCAATACCATAGGTTTGTCAGGCCATTTATCAACACGCCTGCAGCCGAATCATCCGACAGATGATGTTAATGGCATTGCCGCCTCCATTTTTGACGGCTTAATGTACGGCAATGGGGATGCGGTGATCGGTATCAATCCTGCCACGGATAGCGTATCGCAGGCGGTCAAGCTGATGAAGTTGATGGATGATGTGATTCAGCATTATGAAATCCCCACCCAGTCCTGCGTGCTTACCCATGTCACCAATACCATTGAAGCGATTGAGCTTGGGGCGCCGGTGGATCTGGTTTTTCAGTCTATCGGTGGGACGGAAGCGACCAACCAGGGCTTTGGCGTCAACCTCAATGTGCTTAATGAAGCCTATCAGGCGGCACTTGAGTTAAAACGCGGTAGCGTCGGTAATAACCTGATGTATTTTGAAACCGGGCAGGGCAGTGCGCTGTCCGCCAATGGCCATCATGGTGTTGACCAACAGACCTGTGAAACGCGTGCTTATGCGCTGGCGCGCAAGTTCAATCCGCTACTGGTCAATACCGTGGTTGGTTTTATTGGCCCGGAATATCTGTTTGATGGTAAGCAGATCATTCGCGCCGGCTTAGAAGATCATTTTTGCGGCAAATTACTTGGCCTGCCTATGGGCTGCGATATCTGTTACACCAATCATGCCTATGCCGATCAGAATGATATGGATAGCTTGCTGACCCTGTTAGGGGTGGCGGAATGCTCCTTTATTATGGGCATTCCCGGCTCTGATGACATTATGCTTAATTACCAGACGACCTCTTTTCATGATGCCCTTTATGCCCGTCAGGCATTGGGACTTCGCCCGGCACCCGAGTTCGATAAGTGGCTGAAGAAGATGAATATATCGCCACAGGATAACCGCTCTCAACTTACTAACGAAGTGCCGGCTAGCTTTGCTAAACCCTTACAAATGATCCAGGAGGCGTCATGAATAATGTAGTGCCGATCAATCAAGAGATTGTTCATAAAGATCCATGGGAAAAACTGCGTCAGTTTACCGACGCGCGCATCGGCCTTGGCCGGGTAGGCACCAGCATTCCAACGCAAGAGTTGTTGCGTTTTCAGCTTTCCCATGCCCAGGCGATTGATGCTGTGCATGTGCCCTTAAATGTCGAGCAGCTCTCTGAGCAGTTTGCCGAGTCGACTCTTTTACAGCCTTATCTGCCGCTGCAAAAACTGCACAGTAAAGCGCGCGAACGCATGGAATATCTGCAGCGCCCGGATCTTGGCCGACAGCTCGACGAAGCTTCTATTTATCAGCTTAGTGAGCAGCGTAAAGAAAAATCCTATGACCTGGTTTTTGTGATTGCCGATGGTCTTTCTTCCTACGCTATCGCTAACCATGCGCAAGCGTTTTTAGAAATATTGATCAACAGTCTGCACAAGGAGGCCGATAAAGAGTGGAAAATTGCCCCGATTTGCGTTGTTGAACAGGGCCGCGTGGCGGTCGGAGATGATGTTGCGCAAACGCTCAATGCGAAACAGGTGGTGTTGCTGATTGGTGAACGCCCAGGGCTGAGTTCCCCGGATAGTATGGGCCTGTATCTTACCTGGAATGCTCAACGTGGTAGCGAAGATTCGCTGAGAAACTGCATCTCCAATATCAGACCGGAGGGACTTAACTACCAGGCGGCAGCGCATAAGTGCAGTTACCTGTTAAAGGAATCACTGCGTATGCAGTTATCAGGGGTGAACTTAAAAGATCGCTCTGAGAGTGTGCAGCTGGAAAGCAGCACAACACAACAATTTTATTTAACTATCTAGTCGTAATGAAGAGGAAAAATTATGTCAAGTAATGAAGAGTATCTTGCTCAAAGACAATTGAAAAAAGGGGCCGCAGGGTGGATTTTACTTGCCGGTCTGGGGGTTTCCTATGTTATCTCGGGTGATTTTGCGGGATGGAATTTTGGTATCGGACAAGCCGGATGGGGAGGCTTTGTTGTTGCCGCTGTGCTGATGGGCATCATGTACTTAACCCTGGTGCTGTCTCTGGCGGAAATGTCGGCGGCGATTCCTGCTGCGGGCGGCGGTTACAGTTTTGCCCGTCAGGCGATGGGACCTGCTGGTGGTTACCTCACCGGACTGGCGGTATTAATCGAATATTCACTCGCACCTGCGGCGATTGTTATTTTTATCGGCTCCGCAGTGAATGAGCTGCTCGGCGTTGACGGGCCTATGGTCTATGCCGTGTTCTATCTGGCTTTCGTGGGGATTCATATTTTTGGTGCGGGTGAAGCGCTGAAAGTGATGATGGTGATCAGTGCCCTGGCGGTCTTAGCTATCGTGGCTACCGGCGTGGTCTTATTACCGGAATTTGATGCGAGCCGTTTATTTGATATCGAACCTGCCATCAATGGTACAGAGTTTCTGCCGATGGGCTACTACGGCGTGTGGGCGGCACTGCCATTTGCTATGTGGTTGTTCCTTGCGGTCGAAGGGGTGCCTCTAGCGGCGGAAGAAGCAAAAAATCCGGCCAAGGATGTGCCCAAAGGGATTATTGCGGCGATGATTTTCCTTCTTGGTACTGCGGTTCTGGTGGTTGTTCTAGTCGCGGGGGCTGCCGGTGCGCAAGTTACCGGAGAGAGTGCGGTGCCACTAGTCGATGCGCTAAACTTGACCGGCCACAATAATATCGCCACTATGGTTAATGTATTGGGTCTGGCGGGATTAATCGCCTCTTTCTTCTCTATTATTTATGGTTATAGCCGCTTAGTGTTCGCACTGTCTCGTGCTGGCTATTTGCCGCAAAAACTGTCATTAACCAGCAAGCGTAAAGTACCGGTACGTTCACTAATTTACCCGGGTATTCTAGGCTTTATTATTTCGCTAAGCGGTGAAGGTGATCTGATCCTGTCAATGGCGGTGGTTGGTGCGACCGTATCCTATGCGATGATGTCCGGTAGCCACATTCTACTGCGTATCAAGCAGCCGGAGCTGAAGCGTCCTTATAAAACACCGGGCGGTATTGTGACTTCAGGCATCTCCTTTGTGCTGTCTTTAGTGGCCCTTACCGGTGTCTATGCTTACGATGTGCGTGCATTCCTGTTCACATTAGTGCTGTTTGTGGTCGGTATGGTTTACTACTTCTTAATTGGCCGTAAAAATCTGGTGGCAACAAGTGCTGAAGAAGAATTTGCGCTGCTCTCGCAGGCAGAAGACGAGTTAGCCTCTGCTTAAACGCTGTTATAACGCTGTTATTTATAAAAAAATCCGCCTGCCAGGGCGGATTTTTTATATCTGGGCTAACAAACTCTGTTAGCCATGTTTAGCTACGATTCTTTCTAATAAACGCACTATGTTTTCCAGACCGACCTGATCTTCTCCATCAAAGCGGTTAAAAGCCGTGCTGTCGATATCTAAAACAGCAATGACTTTATCATTGACCGTGACCGGAATAACGATTTCGGCATTACTGCTGGCGTCACAAGCGATATGCCCGGAAAAGGCATGGACATCGGCAATCCTCTGCGTGCTATTTTCACTGGCTGCAGTGCCACAAACGCCACGACCTAAAGGAATACGGATACAGGCTACTTTACCCTGAAAGGGACCCAGTACTAATTCATTATCGAGCATACGGTAAAAGCCAACCCAATTCACTTCTGCCAGCTGCTCAAATAATAAAGCGCTAAGGTTGGCCATATTGGCAATAATGTCAGGCTCGTCACTGAGCAGGGCTTCTGCTTGACGGTATAAGCCTTGATAAAAAGTATTTTTGCTCATGATTTTGCTCTCTTGCATAAAACGCACAAAATACGCTTTTCAATTAATAAATTAAAGCAATATCGATAAGCATGACTTATAAACGGTGTTTTCAGAGCACAATTTCTGGAATATCCAGCTGACCTTTAAATCTTTACCAGCAATACAAGGGCAAGCATTCAGCCCGATATCAGATAATTAAAAGCATCAGCAAATATACCAGTATTAACAGAATGAGTGAGCATAAACAGCGTGCTCTACAAGCCATACCGTGGCGGTTAAGCAGGCTTGGAAACAACAGGAAATTAAAAGGATTAAAAAGCGTTTTGTAGGTAATAACAGAAATGCCGGGATTCCGACCTCGATAGAGCATGTCAGCAAAATAGAATAAAAAGCGGGCGAGCAGAACAGCAAAACTAATACAGATAAAAACAGCCAAACTTAAGTAAAGTGCTGTATTAACTTGCAATACAGTGAGCGTTTTCGCATTTTGCCAGGCATCAATGAAACCGTCTGAAAACCACAGAACGAATAAGATAGTCATTAATAACAAATAGACTGAAAAAAACAGGGCATATCGTAGCAAACGCCACCCGTCTAGGTCGATTTTCTGCATCAGACCCTCTTTTCATTAGTAAATCAGTAATGAATTCTCGTTAAATGAAACCCTTCAACTAATTCTAGCTCACGCAGTAATTTGATTGAGGTCAAATAAGTAAAAGCTTAGATAATTTTACATCTATCTTTATTTTCATAGGCAGTCTTGCTGTGGCAGTAGCAGTGCAGTTGCGCTCATTTATCAACTCATAAAGAGTATAAAATATCAATTTACATTGATAATCAAACTATATATTATTTATTTAATTTGATAATCAAACTAAAAGAGGAAGTGTAATGCATACTCAGAGTATACAAAAATGGCAGCACAGCCATGATTTTAGTAGGCATAACCATCACGGGGAACGGCGCGCTTATTACGTGCTTATCCTCACCGTCATTACTATGCTGATAGAGATTGTCGCAGGCACTCTCTACGGCTCTATGGCCTTATTGGCCGATGGCTGGCATATGGGCACGCATGTCGTTGCCTTTCTGATCACCATTTTTGCCTATCAATATGCACGCAAACATGCCAACAATGGATCCTTTACTTTCGGTACCGGCAAGGCCAGTGTATTAGGGGGATTCAGCAGCGCTATCGCGCTTGGCTTAGTGGCTGTGATCATGCTTGGCGAATCTGTGCACCGTTTAATGTCACCGCAGGAAATTCAATTTAATGAGGCTATTCTGGTTGCCGTTATTGGTCTATCCGTTAATATTATCAGCGTCTTTTTACTTAAAGATGATCACCACCACCATGGTCATGATCATCATCACCATGATCACAACCTCAAAGCAGCTTACTTCCATGTTTTAGCCGATGCGTTGACCTCACTGCTGGCAATCGTTGCGCTAGTGGCCGGAAAATATTGGGGCTGGAGCTGGGTAGATGCTGTGATGGGGATTGTCGGTTCAGTGATCATTACGCGCTGGGCAATGGCTCTACTGAAACAAACCAGCCCTATTCTGCTGGACGCCAGTATTGAGCCTGACTATCAAAGTGAAATCATCACGGTATTGGAAGCGCAAGATGACAATAAAGTCAGTGATCTGCACATTTGGAAAATCAGCGCGGATCACTACGCAGCGATGATCTCAATAGTGACTCACGCGCCGAAGCCTGTTGCTCATTACAAGCAATTACTGGATAAATTTGTTAAAGTTCATCACCTGACCATTGAAGTCAATCACTGCACAGAGACAGATTAGCTTGCCTATGAAAGAGATTGAAAAGCTCAACCATTGTATCATCGAATTTTACGATAAACTTTCTTCCTGGGAGCAGTCTGTGGTAAGAGACAAGCACCTTTCCCTTGCGCAAACCCATACCATTGAGGTACTGGGTAGCCATGGGGCAATGCGCATGAAAGAGCTCGCGAGCAGGTTAGGGATCACCACAGGCACACTGACGGTGCAGGTCGACAAGCTGGTTAACGCCGGGTTTATTCAGCGTCGTCCGCATCACTCAGATCGGCGTTCTATTCTGGTTGAATTAACCGATGACGGACAAAGCCTTTACCGCGAACATGATGATCTGCACCTTTCTCTAACAGAAGAGATCACAGCTAATTTAGATGACAACGAACGTGCGATACTCTTGCAGTGTCTGGCGAAAATGAATGCGGAGTTTTAATGCCGCGGGCTCAGCCGCGCTGTTATGTGCTTGAATATGCATAGCTCGGGTGAGGCCGAGGCCCCAGCGATAGCTGGAACAGCTATATATGCGAAATGCTATAGGTTACATCTGCGCTTGAATGTAATTGGGTAAACCGATTTTCTCTATTAACCCCAGATGTTGCTCTAGCCAATAGATATGATCTGTCTCGGTATCATTAAGTAATTCAGTTAATATGTCACGGGTAACGTAATCTTTCTCGGCTTCGCATACCCCCATGATATTGCGCAAACTTTCAGCCACTGTGTACTCGGCTTTTAAATCATTTTCGAGCATCTCTTTTACGTTACTGCCGATATGAATAGCCTCGCGGGAGGCAGTATCAGGTTGACCTTCTAAAAATAAAATACGCTCTATTAGGCGCTTAGCATGATCAAGTTCTTCTCCATGCTCATGAGAGAGTTTTTCATGTAATTTACTGAGCCCCAAGTCATCATATATTTGCGCATGGGCTAAATACTGATCCATAGAGGTTAATTCTAAGGTGAGCTGTTTATTTAATAGATCAATAATGGTTGTATTGCCTTTCATATTAATCTTCCTCCATCATGGATTGTAAATAATTTTCAATGCCTGTATTTTTAATTAAAAGTTGTTGCGTTTCGATCCAATCAATATAGGCTTCTTCGGCTTCAAGAATCTCTTCTAAAATTTCTCTGCTGATATAATCCGCCTCTGCTTCACAGAGGGCGATAGCATTGCGTAGAGGAGTGGTTTGTTCGGAGATGATATTCAGATCGCACTGCAGCATTTCTGCGGTATGTTCACCAATCTGCAGTTTGCCGAGCTGCTGCAAGTTAGGTAATCCTTCTAAAAAGAGAATACGCTCGATGAGTGCATCGGCTTGCTTCATATCAAGAATGGATTTTTTATAGCACTTTTTATCCAGGGCTTCTAATCCCCAGTTTTTATACATGCGCGCATGCAAAAAGAATTGATTAATGGAAGTGAGTTCTATCGTTAAGATTTGATTTAAACAGGTTAATATTGCCGCTTTACCTTTCATACGCAACCTCTTATTTACATCTATGTAACAATTAAACATAGATTGAAAATACAGCGATAACAAAAAAAATCAACCATTAAAGTGATTTTATTGAAGGAGAGTGGCAGGCCCGTTAATTAAAGAGATATGTCGCCTTAGAAAAAAAGAATGAATATGCAGGATAAAAAGGTTATGCGATCGCATCCTCTGCTTCTGCTATTTGTACCAGGTGGTTATTAAGTGTTTTCTTTACAGAACAACGGCATAGGCCACATTGTGAACCTACCTTTAATTCTTTAGTGAGTGATTTCATGGTCTGCGCGCCATTATCAATCGACTCTTTAATTTTACTGTCAGTCACACCATAACAAATACAAATATACATCAGCTAACTCCAAAGGTTAATATTGATAAAATTCTAGATCAAATGATAATAGTTATCAATACTAATTGGTAAGTATTATTAAAAACAGTTGCAGAAAGCTTCATTTATCGGCCAATGTTTTTGATTAAGGCCACACTAAATAAATGGTTATTCAGTTGCAATAAATACATTTCTAAAATATAAAATTGACAGGTAACAGGTGCGAATGAGCGACGCGAAAATTAGTAATGCTGTAAATTCTAAACATAAAAAATTTCAATTAGCTTTACTTTATTTTGCAATATTATTGTTATTATTAAGCTTGGGCAGCGCCCTTATTCATACGCTACTAAAGCAACAGCTTGATAACGAGCGAGAAGCTAAAAAACAGCTTGAATTATTTTTGCCGTATTTTGAGCATAACGTAGAGCCGTCAGCCAGGCGACAAAGGCAAATCCCATTTCAAAAAGCCCGATATAAATTGCACCTAGCCATCCTTGCCAGTGCGGCATAACGAAATCACTTAATATTGGCGTTGCTATCAGGGTTGCAGGAAAGCCAAGCAGAAAACATAACAGTAAAGAAACAATAGGATCGCCTTGATTTTTACTGTTAAGGATCCAGTACATCGCCCACAGCAATGTGCTGAGCAAAGCAAGAGAAACGCCCAACGGACTGACAAAATTTAACGCTAACAGATCCCCCTGGGTGGCGATAATTAACACGCCGCTATAACCAAGCGCAATGGCCGCGACGTCATTTTTTCTCAGCTTCTGGCCAAGAAAGGGCACCGCTAAAATACTTAAGGTGATGGCCCAGGTATAATTCAATGACTGTGCCTGCTGCGCAGGTAATAAATCATAAGCTTGAAATAAAATCAGATAATATAAAAAAGGGTTAATAAGCCCCATCAGCAGATAAAACCAGGGCCGATTTAAAAAGTAAGGCTGTAAAAGGTGCAGTTTTTTTTGAGAACTACAGATGCCGATAAGCAATACAATAGTGCTGGTGGAAGACACTAACAACATTTGAATCGGGGAAAAATAGTTCAAGGTAACCTTAAAGGCAGTGGCGACGGTTGACCACATCAGCACGGCTATCAATGCCAATAAAGTGGCCTTTTTTTGATTTTTAATCATCGACATTCTATTACTCGCAGCTGTATTGATAGTAGAGGGCTAATTATTTCAGCGTTCAATATGCTTGATATTTTTCACCTTGGCCAAACAAGTTTAGAAAAGGCGACCGATTACGCTTAGTTCACTGATTAGCGTTCGTTGTTATAAAAAAGCGCTAGTATTTTTGGTTAGCTTGCAAGGGTAAAGAGAATTGCTAAGTTGCTGATGGTTGCACTGTGTATTTTGCTAAGAATGGTCTCTCCACAGGGACTCGAACCCCGATCATCCGCTTAGGAGGCGGGTGCTCTATCCTGTTGAGCTATGAAGAGATGGTTATAATTTTATTGTCTAAACAGCTATTATGCAATCATTTCTTATTTAATTCTTGCTAAATCATTGGCTTAAACATTAGTTAACGGCCAATAAAAAAGGGAAAGCAGTTACGACTTTCCCTTTTCAGTGCTTAATTCGGCAACTGTAAAACTATAAGGTCATGGCCGCAATCCAGCCAAATGCAATCAGCGGCAGATTGTAGTGGATAAAGGTCGGTACTACGGTATCCCAGATATGATCATGTTTTTCATCGGCATTTAGGCCGGCCGTCGGGCCTAAGGTTGAATCGGATGCCGGTGAGCCTGCATCTCCAAGTGCTGCCGCTGTACCCACTAAAGCAATGGTGGCCATCGGTGAGAAGTCAAAGGCAACGGCAAGGGGCACATAGATTGTAGCAATAATTGGAATGGTAGAGAATGAAGAGCCGATGCCCATAGTTACCAGCAGACCTACAACAAGCATTAACAATGCCGCTAACGGTTTATTGTGGCCAATGCCATTAGAGAGCATATCAACTAAGGTTTCAACGCTGCCAGTAGCTTTCATAACAGCTGCAAAACCTGCCGCGGCGATCATAATAAAGCCGATCATCGCCATCATATGAACACCCTTGGTAAATACATCCTGGGTTTCTTTCCAGGCGATAACACCGCCGACAGTAAAGACCACAAAACCGGCTAATGCACCTATGATCATTGAGCCGGATGAAAGCTGTGCCGCTAATGTCACAAGAATAGCGACTAGCGCAACGCTGATATGGCGTGTGTCCAGTTCTTTATGCTCAGTTTGTTTAATTAGCGGCTCTGTTTGCGGGTAATCACGTGGTTTACGATAACTGAAAAATACCGCAATCAATAAGCCTGTAACCATGCCTAATGCAGGTAAAATCATCGCTATCGGTACCTGGCTTACTG